>NZ_JBJNMO010000006.1:0-281963 GCF_052168495.1 Serratia sp. CY52157
TGAATTTTACTTCAGTTAGTCACTCTTCAAGACTTGATATTTTTTTGCATCCGAAGATGCTGGATATCGTCTTGTGGAGTGCCCACACAGATTGTCTGATAAATTGTTAAAGAGCAGTGAGTTAGGCGCTTTCGCTTGCTAACTCGAGGTGGCGTATATTACGCTTTTCACCCGGAGAGTCAAGCGTTTATTTCGCTTTCCTCTCGCTGACCCGGCGACTTGTCAGTCGTTGTTCCCGGTCAGTGGAGGCGCATTATAGGGAGTTCTCGGCAGGCCGCAACCCCTAAATGCAAAAAACTTTTCAAGCGCGGATTTTTTCGGCAAAACGCTGGCCAAACCCGCATTTTTGTCACTTTTCGTACTGAATCTGGCTAAATTCCTGGGCGAAACGATCGACTTGCTGCCAATCTGTGTACTCAACTTCCTTACTGGTATCCGTTTCTCCACCGGTCATACGCATAATAAATTGAATCATGATGCGATCGAACCAGCGATAACGTGGATAACGCAATGCCCCGGCAAACACCGCGCACTGTTTTGGCTGCCACGGCGACGCCAACAGGAACTTGCGGGTATAGGCGTTGGTTTGCGGCGAACGCTTTTCCGGTTTGCGCGCGGTCAGATTGACGGCAAAGAATGCGCTCGGCATCCGATTCAACTGCTCGGCATGACGTTTAACGAATTTATCCAGCACCGGGTTAAAGTGCCCGTAGCGAATAGAAGCGCCGATCATCACCTGCTGATACTGGCTAAGGTCGATCTGTTCCGCCTGCAACAGATCGATAACCTCACAGCGCAGCGTATCCTGCAATTTGCTTGCTATATAAGAAGCGATAGCACGTGTTTGCCCGTCACGGCTCGAATAAAGTATCAATGCCTTCATGGCGTACTCCTTATAACAGGCTCACTCACGCCAGAAGGTTGGCGTGAACAGCACCAGCAATGTAAACACTTCCAGGCGCCCGAACAGCATCGTCACCACCAGGATCCACTTGGCCGCCGCCGGCATCGTGGTGAAGTTGTCCGCCACCACGCCCAGACCAGGACCAAGGTTATTCAGCGTTGCCGTCACTGCGGCAAACGCGGAGAAATCATCAACGCCGGTCGCAATGATCGCCAGCATGCTGACGATAAACACCAGCGCATAGGCGGAGAAGAATCCCCACACTGCTTCCAGAATACGTTCCGGCAGTGCGCGATTGCCCAATTTGATGGTATAGACCGCGTTGGGGTGCACCAGCCTTTTCAATTCGCGCGAGCCCTGCAGGTACAACAGCAGAATACGGATCACCTTCAGGCCGCCGCCGGTCGAACCGGCGCAACCACCGATGAATGCCGAACACAGCAACAGCATCGGCAGGAACAGCGGCCACTTGGCGATGCTGTCGGTCGTAAAACCGGCCGTGGTCGCCATCGATACCACCTGGAAGAACGCCTGATTGAGCGTTTCCATACCGCTCTTATAGACGCCATGTCCCCAGAGCACCAACGTGCACACCACCACCAGCGTCAGTTGAACGAAGATAAACATGCGGAATTCAGGATCGCGCCCATAGACCTTCAGACTGCGGCCGCTTAGCAAAGCGAAGTGCAGACCGTAGTTACAGCCGGAAATCAGCAGGAACACGGCAATGATGGTGTTGATGGTCGGGCTGGCGTAATAACCGATACTGGCATCGTGGGTAGAAAACCCGCCAATGGCGATGGTCGAGAAACTGTGGCCGATGGCGTCGAACACCGACATCCCGGCCCCCCAGAGCGCCAGCGCACAGGCGACGGTCAGCAACACATAGATTAGCCACAGGGTTTTGGCGGTTTCGGCAATACGCGGACGCATCTTGTTATCTTTCAGCGGCCCGGGCATTTCCGCCCGATACAGCTGCATGCCCCCGACGCCGAGTATCGGCAGTATCGCCACCGCCAACACGATGATCCCCATCCCGCCCATCCATTGCAGCATTTGGCGATAGAACAGGATGGCCTTAGGCAACGAGTCCAGCCCCACCAGCGTCGTTGCGCCGGTAGTCGTCAATCCCGAGAAGGATTCAAAGAAGGCGTCGGTCAGCGACAAATTAGGACGTTCCGAAAACAGGAACGGCAATGCCCCCACGCTGCCCAGCACGGTCCAGAACAACACGACGATCAGGAAACCTTCACGCGGCTTCAGCTCGTGTTTCTGCTTACGGTTCGGCCACCACAGCATCAGCCCGATGGTCAACGCCACGAAGAACGTTTGGCTGAACGCTCGCCCCGCCCCATCGCGATAAATCAATGCCACCAGGCCGGGAATAAACATCGTCCCGGAGAACAGGATGACCAGCAGACCAACGATACGGGTTATGGCGCGAAAATGCATTTCAGCACGATCCTTAGCAATTCAATTGGGAGGATTATTGCGAAATGGGGGTTAATTGCAAATTACCGCGACTGAGATCACGCAATTTATTCCCAAACAGCTCGACCTCAGTCGCCGGCAGCGCCAAATGCAGCACGACGGCGGCGCCGTATTCACCCTGCAGGATCCGACCTGCGGTTTGCTGCAACAAGTTCTCCACCAGCGCCAACTGCGCATAGTCGCACTGCAAGATATATTCGGCTTCGGGCACCTTTTGCGCCAGCGCCAGCTGCTTCAATGCCTGTTGAACACCGTTGCCATAAGCTTTCACCAGCCCGCCGGTGCCCAGCTTGACACCGCCGTAGTACCGAACGACTACGGCGGTCACTTCACCGATACCGCTGCCCATCAGCTGAGCGAGGATAGGTTTGCCGGCGGTGCCCGACGGTTCTCCATCGTCGGAGAACCCCAGCTGCTGCGAATCATCGGGGCTACCGGCGACGAAAGCCCAACAGTGGTGCCGCGCCGCCGGGTGCTCATCCCGCACCTGCTGAATAAACGCCTTTGCCGCCTCCACCCCGCCGGTCGGCGCCAGCAGGGTGATGAAACGGCTCTTCTTTATCTCTTCGGTAAAGCAGGTTGCTTCCGCCGGTATCGGGTACGGCCGCATCAAGCCAGGTTCAGATCGCGCGTCATGTTCTCGATGCGCTTTTCATGGATCACGATGTTGTCTTCGATGCGAATACCGCCATACGGTTTCAGCGCATCGATGCGATCCCAGGCGAAGTGCTGCTTGAACTCGCCGCTGCGCCACGGCGCCAACAGAGACTCGATGAAGTACAGACCCGGTTCGATGGTCAACACCATGCCCGGCTGCAACACGCGGGTACAACGCAGGAATGGGTACCTGGACGGCGCCGCCAGATGGGTGCCTTGCTCATCCTGCATAAAACCGGCGGCGTCGTGCACCTGCAGGCCCAACGGATGGCCCAACCCGTGCGGCAGGAACGGCGTGGTGATACCCGTTTCGACCATCGCCTCTTCGCTGAGGCCATTCACCAGTTTGTGATTCTTGAGCAGCTTGGCGATGCGCTGATGCATCTGCACATGATAGTCGGTGTAACGCACGCCGGTTTTAATGGTGTCGATCAGCGCCAGCTGTTCACTATTGAGATCTTTCACCAGATGAGCGAACTCGCTGCCGCTTTGCGCCGCATAGGTACGCGTCAGATCGGCGGCGTAGCCGTTATATTCCGCCCCGGCGTCGATCAGAAAACTCAGAGACTCGGCCGGCGGCTGATGATCCAGCTTGGTGTAGTGCAGCACCGAAGCGTGCTCGTTCAACGCCACGATGTTGTCGTAAGGCACATCGGTATCACGGTGGCCGGTAGCCGTCAGGTAGGCCAGATTGATGTCGAACTCGCTCATGCCGGAGAGGAAGGCCTCATGCGCTGCACGATGGCCGGTTACCGCCGTCTTCTGCGCTTCGCGCATGCAGGCCAGCTCATAGCCGGTTTTAATCGAACGGTGGAAATCCAGGTAGTTCAGCACCGCTTTCGGGTTGATGTTTTCCGAAGGGATGCCGAGATCGCGGGCGCGCTGTTGGGCATAACCGATATAGCCGACGCGCTCACGCTGCGGCGGCAGCTGCTGCGCGATCGCATCGGCGTTGGCCAGCGGCATCAATTCGAGGGACTTGGTCCAGAAACTGTTCGGCAGCGGCTCTACGCTGTGCCAGTAGTCAACCGGGGAGTAGAACCACAGCTTCGGCTTGTTGACGCCATCTATCCACAACCAGCAGTTCGGCACCGACGTCACCGGCACCCAGGCTTTGAAATGCGCGTTCACTTTGAACGGGTAGCTATGGTCGTCCAAAAATACCTTTTGCAGTTCCCCGGAGTGAATCAGCAGCGCATCCAAATTGTTGCGCTCCAGCACTTCACGCGCGCGTTTTTGCAGTTCTGCCAGGTGGTCGTTATACAAAGAAGCCAGCGTTTCCATCACAGTACCCTTATGCCTTAGCACGAAAGAAGCCATCTTAACACAGCGCTCCGACGCACCAACCTCATCGCGTTGGGCATGCGGAGCAGCTCGCAATTCCCTGCAAATGCCGTTACATCCGCAGCTTAACCATTAACCAGCCGCCCAAACCGAGCAGCGCTATCGCCAGCGCCCACAGGCCATGGTGTTCCAACAACACCGCGCCGGCCGCGGCGACGCCCGCCAGACACTGCTGCAGAAAGCCACACAGCGCCATCGCATAAGCGCCGTACTCTTTGGCATCGCTGACCGCCATCGCCATGCTGTTGGGAAACAGCACCGCCTGGCCAAAAATGGTCAGGCAATACAGCGCGATGAACAGCGCCATGCCGGGAAGGCCGGCCAGGACGCCGCTCCACCACAGCAGCAGGATCGCCGCCGTCGCCAGCGCCACGATGCCGCTGCCGGCCTGCATCAGTTTTTTCCCGCCGAGACGCGCCACCGTACGGTTCACCGTCAGCGCCCCGCTGAAGTAGGCGACGCCGATCACCAGCCCCAGGGCGCCGAACGCCGTGACGTTGAGACCAAACTCCTGCTGCATGACGAACGGACTCACTTCCTGCAGTGTCACCGTGGTGGCAAACCCCAGCCCGCCGACGCAGGCCGGCCAAAAGAACCCAGGCCGCCGCAGGATGGCAAAGTAGGTTGCCGCCATCGCCGGGCGCACGCCCCCAGCCCGTCCCGCCTCCAGCGGCAGCGTCGCCATCAGCGCCAGAATGATCAAACCGGTGGCGCCCATCAGGACGAAGCCCATCTGCCAGTGCGCATATTGGCTCAGCAGGCCACCGATAAACTGACCGCCGCCCAGCGCGGTGATAAAGGCGATGGAGAGCACCGACAGACGCCGCGCCAGTTCGTCCCCGCTCCAGTTATCCCGCACGATGATGCGCGCGATGATCGCCGCACCGCCGGCACCCACGCCCTGCAGCGCACGCAGCGTCAGCAATTGGGCGCCGTTGCTGCACAGCGCCAACAGCCCGCTGCAGCCAATGAAAAGAAATAAAGACAGCGTCAGGGGCGCGCGGCGGCCAAAGCGATCGGCGGCTGCGCCCCAGAACAGCACCGGCAAGGCGGCGCCGATGACGAAGATTGAAATGGACAGCTCGGTAGCGCGCCGGCTCATCGCCAGCTCCCGCATCACCGTCGGCAGCGAAGGCAAGTACACGGTCGTCGCCATTTGCGCCATAAACACCAACAGACACGCCAGCGTCATGGTTCTGGCGGGAATGCTCCATAAGCCGCTGCGTTTAACACAAGCCGCCTTAGTCATGCGTAACCTCGTCTGAATGTTCATTCGCTGCGAGCAAGTGTATGAGGGCCGACAAGCTCCGGCAAATGCCGATAGCACATAAAATATAACTTCGTTTCAAATCAAAAAACTAACTTGGCGACATGTGATCAGACCAGCAAAAATGCAATCTCTCATTTGCATATTGTTAACATAAAAACCACACTCCTCTTCATCTGGTCATACCAGATCATACGCTGATTCAGGAGATAGACATGCTCTACCAAGGCGAAACATTACAACTGCACTGGCTCGATAACGGCATCGCCGAGCTGGTGTTCAACGCACCGGGCTCGGTCAACAAGCTGGACACCCGCACCGTCGCCAGCCTGGGCGAAGCGCTCACCGTGCTGGAAAACCAGCCAGAGCTCAAGGGGCTGCTACTGCGCTCCACCAAAGCCGCATTTATCGTCGGCGCCGATATCACCGAATTCCTTTCTCTGTTCGCCGCGCCGGCTGAAAAGCTGCAGGAGTGGCTGGTATTCGCCAACAACGTCTTTAACCGGCTGGAAGATTTGCCGGTGCCGACCATTTCGGCCATTAACGGCTATGCGCTCGGCGGCGGTTGCGAATGCATTTTGGCGACCGATTTCCGCGTCGCCTCACCGGACGCGCGCATCGGCCTGCCTGAAACCAAATTGGGCATCATGCCGGGCTTCGGCGGCTCCGTCCGCCTGCCGCGCCTGCTGGGTAACGACAGCGCGCTGGAAATCATCGCCGCCGGCAAAGACGTCAGCGCCAAAGACGCCTTGAAAGTCGGCCTGGTCGATGCGGTAGTGGCGCCGGAAAAACTGGCCGAAGCCGCGCTCAACATGCTGCAACAGGCGATCGACGGCAAGCTGAACTGGCGCGCCGCGCGTCAACCGAAGCTGGAGCCGCTGAAGCTCAGCCCGATCGAGGCGGCAATGAGCTTCACCACCGCCAAAGGCATGGTGCTGCAGACCGCCGGCAAACATTACCCGGCACCGATGACCGCGGTGAAAACCATTGAAGCCGCCGCCAAGCTGGGCCGCGATGAAGCACTGAAACTGGAAACCGCCAGCTTCGTGCCGTTGGCGCGCTCCAACGAAGCGCGTGCGCTGGTCGGCATCTTCCTTAACGATCAGTTCGTGAAAGGCCAGGCGAAAAAGCTGGCCAAGAATGTGGACGCGCCGAAACAGGCGGCGGTGTTGGGCGCCGGCATCATGGGCGGCGGCATCGCTTACCAATCGGCGTTGAAAGGCGTGCCGGTGATCATGAAGGACATCAGCGACAAATCGCTGACGTTAGGCATGAACGAAGCGGCCAAGCTGCTCAATAAGCAGCTGGAACGCGGCAAGCTGGATGGCCTGAAAATGGCGCAGGTGCTGTCGACCATTCAGCCGACGCTGGACTACGCCGGCATCGAGCGCGCGCAGGTGATCGTCGAAGCGGTCGTGGAGAACCCGAAGGTCAAAGCCGCCGTGCTGTCGGAAGTGGAAAACCTGATCGGCGAAGACACCGTTCTGGCGTCGAACACCTCGACCATTCCGATTAATCATCTGGCAAAATCGTTGAAGCGTCCGCAAAACTTCTGCGGCATGCACTTCTTTAACCCGGTACACCGTATGCCGCTGGTCGAAATCATCCGCGGCGAACAAACCAGCGATGAGACCATTGCCAAAGTGGTGGCCTACGCCAGCCGCATGGGCAAAACGCCGATCGTGGTGAACGACTGCCCGGGCTTCTTCGTCAACCGCGTGCTGTTCCCATACTTCGCCGGCTTCAGCCTGCTGCTGCGCGACGGCGCCGACTTCCGTCAGATCGATAAAGTGATGGAAAAACAGTTCGGTTGGCCGATGGGCCCGGCCTACCTGCTCGACGTGGTGGGCATCGACACCGCACACCACGCGCAAGCGGTAATGGCGGCCGGCTTCCCGGAGCGCATGAGCAAAGACTATCGCGACGCCATTGACGTGATGTTCGACAACCAGCGCTTCGGTCAGAAAAACCAGCTGGGCTTCTACCGCTACAGCCAGGACAACAAAGGTAAGCCGCGCAAGGACAACGACGAGCAGACCGATGCGCTGCTGGCCGAAGTGAGCCAACCGCGCCAGACCATCAGCGACGAAGAGATCGTTGCGCGCATGATGATCCCGATGATCAACGAAGTGGTGCGTTGCCTGGAAGAGAAGATCGTCGCCAGCCCGGCCGAAGCCGATATGGCGTTGGTCTACGGCATCGGTTTCCCTCCGTTCCACGGCGGCGCGTTCCGCTACCTGGATACGCTCGGCACCGCCAACTACGTTGAGCTGGCCCAGCGTTACGCACACCTCGGCGCCCTGTATCAAGTGCCGGCCGGTCTGCGCGCCAAGGCCGAACGCAATGAAAGCTACTACCCGGTGGCGACACCGCTGTCCGACGTCGCAACCCGCCAACCGGCATGAGGTCATAAAGATGGAAAACGTAGTTATTGTTGATGCCGTACGCACGCCGATGGGCCGCTCCAAGGGCGGCGCCTTCCGCCAGGTGCGCGCCGAAGATCTCTCCGCTCATCTGATGCGTGAAGTGCTGAGCCGCAATCCGGCGCTGAACGCCGACGAGATCGATGACATTTACTGGGGCTGCGTGCAGCAGACGCTGGAACAAGGCTTCAACATCGCCCGCAACGCCGCGCTGCTGGCCGAGATCCCGCACCGTGTGCCGGCGGTGACCGTCAACCGCCTGTGCGGCTCTTCGATGCAGGCGCTGCACGACGCGGCGCGCGCCATCATGGTTGGCGACGCGCACATCAGCCTGATCGGCGGCGTGGAACACATGGGCCATGTGCCGATGAACCACGGCGTGGATTTCCATCCGGGCCTGAGCCGCAGCGTAGCCAAGGCCGCCGGGATGATGGGGCTGACCGCTGAAATGCTGGCCAAGATGCACAACATCAGCCGCCAGATGCAGGATGAGTTCGCCGCGCGCTCCCACCAACGCGCACATGCGGCGACGCTGGCGGGTTACTTCAAAAACGAGATCATTCCGACCAACGGCCACGACGCCGACGGCGTGCTGACCCGTTACGATTTTGATGAAGTCATCCGCCCGGAAACCACCGTCGAAAGCCTGTCGGCCCTGCGTCCGGCGTTCGATCCGGTGAACGGCACCGTCACCGCCGGCAGTTCTTCTGCCCTGTCGGACGGCGCTTCCGCCATGCTGCTGATGAGCGAATCACGCGCCAAAGCGCTCGGTTTGAAAGCCCGCGCCCGCATCCGCTCGATGGCGGTCGTCGGCTGCGATCCTTCCATCATGGGCTACGGCCCGGTGCCGGCCAGCAAGCTGGCGCTGAAACGCGCCGGTCTGAGCGTGCAGGACATCGATCTGTTCGAGCTGAACGAAGCGTTCGCCGCCCAGTCGCTGCCGTGCATCAAGGATCTGGGGCTGATGGACAGCATCGACGACAAGATTAACCTGAACGGCGGCGCCATCGCGCTCGGCCACCCGCTGGGCTGTTCCGGCTCCCGCATCTCGACCACCTTGTTGAACAACATGGAACGTCGCGACGCGCAGTTCGGCCTGGCAACCATGTGCATCGGCCTGGGCCAGGGTATCGCCACCGTGTTTGAACGCGTTTAGCTGTGTCTATCTTGGGATGACCGCGTCACCACTTCAAATCGCGGCATCCCGCCAAGTTTAGTTGCCGTTCTTCCCGCCTGTCAGGGGCGGGTTTTTTATGCCTGAAATTTGCCGACGCCCAAATAAAAACGGGGCGACCCTCGGCCACCCCGTTCACTGCGCATCGCCTCTGTCAGATAAACGAAAACGCGTCGCCAAACATATGCGCTTCCTGCGCGCCGCGCTCGGCGCAGAAACGCTCGCGGGCGATTTTCGCCATCTCGAAACGCCCGGCGATGTAGATGTCATGCTCCGCCAACGTGCCGAAATCCTGCAACACCGCGCTGAGCACGGTGCCGCTGCGGCCACGCCATTCCGCCTCCGGCTGCTCGACCACCGGGATCACCTTCAGGTTCGGGTGTTGCACCGACAGCGCTTCCAGCTCGCTCAGATCGTACAGGTGCTTCAGCTCACGCCCGCCCCAGTAGATGGAAATGTCGCGATCGGGCTGCTGCTCCAACGCGGTCAACAGGATTGAGCGCGCATAGGAGAAGCCGGTGCCGCCGGCAATCAGCACCAGCGGACGGCTGCCCTCTTCCCGCAGCCAGGCGTCGCCGTGCGGCATATCGACGGTGATCGCCTGCTCTTTCAGAATGCGATCCATCACCGCCATGGCGTACAGATTCAGCTCCGAAGCACCGATATGCAGCTCGATGTAATCTTGCTGCGTCGGGGTTGATGCCAGCGAGAACGGACGTTTGTCGCGCTCGTCCATCACCACCATCAGATATTGCCCTGCCTTGAAAGAAAACGGCTGCTCGGGCACCAGACGTACCCGATAAACCGTATCGGTAATGGCCTCTACCGAGGTCACTTTACAGCTCAATATTGTCATGCGTTCCCTCTGTCGGGTCATCAATGCAAAGCTGAGAACAGGGCCTGACGCTATAACGTCGGTTCCCTGTCACTGAAAATTGCGAGCTCATCCCAGATTTCGTCGACGCGCGCACGTACCTTTTCATCCATCTGAATCGGACGGCCCCATTCGCGATCGGTTTCACCCGGCCATTTGTTGGTGGCGTCCAGCCCCATCTTCGAACCCAGTCCGGAAACCGGCGAGGCGAAGTCCAGATAGTCGATCGGCGTATTCTCCACCAGAACCGTATCCCTTGCCGGATCCATTCGTGTGGTGATCGCCCAAATCACGTCATTCCAATCGCGCGCATTGACGTCATCGTCACAGACGATAACAAATTTGGTGTACATAAACTGCCGCAGGAACGACCAGACGCCCATCATCACGCGTTTCGCGTGGCCGGCGTACTGTTTTTTCATGGTCACCACCGCCAGGCGATACGAGCACCCTTCCGGCGGCAGATAAAAATCAACGATTTCCGGGAACTGTTTTTGCAGGATCGGCACGAACACTTCATTCAGCGCCACGCCCAGGATCGCCGGCTCATCCGGCGGCCGGCCGGTGTAGGTCGAGTGGTAAATCGCGTTGCGACGCTGGGTGATGTGCGTGACGGTGAATACCGGGAACTGGTCGATTTCATTGTAGTAACCGGTGTGGTCACCGTAGGGGCCTTCCGGCGCCATTTCACCCGGCTCGATATAGCCTTCCAGCACGATTTCGGCACTGGCGGGCACTTCCAGATCGTTGGAAAGGCACTTGACCACTTCGGTTTTATTGCCGCGCAGCAGCCCGGCAAAGGCATATTCAGACAGGGTATCCGGCACCGGCGTCACCGCGCCGAGGATAGTGGCGGGGTCGGCGCCCAGCGCCACCGCAACCGGGAAACGCTCGCCGGGGTGCGCCTGGCACCACTCCTGGTAATCCAGCGCGCCGCCGCGGTGCGACAGCCAGCGCATAATCACTTTATTCTTGCCCAGCACCTGCTGACGATAGATACCGAGGTTTTGCCGTTCCTTATGCGGGCCGCGGGTCACCGTCAGCCCCCAGGTGATCAGCGGCGCGGCGTCTTCCGGCCAGCAGTGCATCACCGGAATGCGGCCCAGATCGACATCATCGCCCTGCCATACCTGCTCCTGACAAGGCGCGGATCCCAGCACCTTGGTCGGCATGTTCAGCACCTGCTTGAACTTCGGTATTTTGTCGAACAGATCGCGGAAACCTTTCGGCGGCTCAGGTTCTTTGAGGAACGCCAGCAGTTTGCCGACTTCGCGCAGCGCGCTGATGTCTTCCTGCCCCATGCCCATCGCCACGCGATTGGCGGTGCCGAACAGGTTGCACAGCACCGGCATGTCGTACCCTTTCGGGTTTTCAAACAGCAGTGCCGGGCCGCCCGCCCGCAGGGTGCGATCGGCAATTTCCGTCATTTCCAGGTAAGGATCGATCGGCTGGCTGATGCGTTTTAGTTCCCCTCTCTTCTCCAGCAACGAGAGGAAATCGCGTAAGTCACGGTATTTCATGCTGATCATTATAGCGGCCAGTGGGGAGGGCATTATAAGCCCTCTTCAAGGTTGTTGCTGCAATTTTGTTAACGCCGCCCGTTGCCGGGGGGCTCTCAGCCGCAGTTGAACGGCACCAGCGCAGCCAGTGCGCGCGTATCCTGATATTCGCGCGTCTCTTCGCCGTGGCGGAACACCTTAAAGCCCTGCCCGTTGGCGCTGAAATAACGCAGCGCATTGCCTTCAACGTGCAACAGACTGCCTTCACGCAACGCCACTACCGATTCGCTCGGGTTGATCGCACAGAACTCCGCGAGACGTTCGTCACGGGTTTCGCCCATGTGGCCGCTGATGTGCGCATCGATGTAATGCGGGTTAATCTGCACCGGGAACAACCCCAGCGCCGGCAACACCACGCTGCAGCGCACCGGCATGTCATTGGTGGTGCGAATGCTCGGCGTCGCCACGTTGCAACCTGCGCTCCAGCCGACGTAAGGCACTTCACGCTCGCGCACCGCGCGCTGGATAGGCACGATCAGGCTTTGTTCGTGCAACATCTGGTTCAGCAACCAGGTGTTGCCGCCGCTGACCAAAATGCATTCGGCCTGCGCGATCGCCGCCGCCGGTGAAGCGGCGTGGTGAATGCTGGTGACTTCAATGCCCAATGTTTGCGCCAGCTCCTGCGCGCGCCGATCGTAGTCGTAACGGATCAGCGCGTAAGGGATAAAGACGGCGGATTTGATGCCGCGGCGCGCAATCATCGCCAGCAGTTGGCTTTTGGCGTACCCCAGCAGCTCGGCTTCGCCAGACAGCTTGCCGTTGCTCAACAGAAACAGCTCCATTTTTCTCCCCTCGGTCAAAAACGATGAATAGCGTCACAGCCGGCGGCGCAACGCCTTGCCATACTGTGACGGTAACAAATTTTTAGCCCTCTGTTATACCAGCGCCGTATCGATAAGTGTGTGACCCCTCGCTAATAGCCGTAGATTCAGAAAGATAGGCGATGTTACATGCTGAAACTTGCATCACTATGTATCCGGAATAGCTTTTGATATGCTTACCGGCTGGCAGAAAGGCATGTGAAATTATGGAATCCTGGTATCTACTTTATTGCAAACGCGGTCAGCTGTTGCGAGCGCAGGAACATCTGGAGCGGCAGCAGGTAAACTGCCTCAGCCCGATCATCACGCTGGAAAAAATCGTGCGTGGTAAGCGCATCGCGGTCAGCGAACCCCTGTTTCCCAATTATCTGTTTGTGGAATTCGACCCGGAGCGCATTCACACCACCACCATCAGCGCCACCCGCGGCGTCAGCCACTTCGTGCGTTTCGGCGCGCTGCCGAGCGTCATCCCGAGCAAGGTGATCGATGAACTGCGCACGCACACCAGCGAGACCTACGTCGATCCGGAAACCCCGCAGCCGGGCGATACCGTTCTGATCGTCGATGGCGTATTCGAAGGGCTGCAGGCGATCTACACCGAGCCGGACGGCGAGGCCCGCTCGATGCTGTTGCTCAACCTGATCAACAAACAGGTCAGTCAAAGCATCGACAATCGGCAATTCCAGAAAATGTAATGCAAAAAGGCGCCCTCAGGCGCCTTTTTTACGGTATCGCGCTTAGCGGCGCAGCGCTTCTTCATGCAGCCATTGGGCGACACGCTTGGCGAAGTAGGTCAGCACGCCGTCGGCGCCGGCGCGTTTAAAGCACATCAACGACTCCATCACCGCAGGCTGCTCCTGAAGCCAGCCGTTCTGAATCGCCGCCATGTGCATGGCGTACTCACCGGACACCTGATAAGCGAAAGTCGGCACGCCGAAGGTATCCTTCACCCGGCGCACCACATCCAGATAAGGCATGCCCGGTTTCACCATCACCATGTCCGCGCCTTCCTGCAGATCCTGCGCAATCTCTTGCAGCGCTTCATCGCTGTTGGCCGGATCCATCTGATAGGTCTTTTTGTTGCCGCCTTTCAGGTTGCCGCTGGAACCCAGCGCATCGCGGAACGGACCGTAATAGCAGGAAGCGTACTTGGCGGAGTAGGCCATGATCTGGGTGTTCACCAGGCCCTGCAGTTCCAGACGATCGCGGATCGCCCCGATACGGCCGTCCATCATGTCGCTCGGCGCCACGATTTCCGCGCCCGCTTCGGCATGAGACAGCGCCTGACGCACCAGAATGTCTTTGGTCACGTCGTTAATCACGTAGCCCTGCTCATCGATCACCCCGTCCTGACCGTGGGTGGTGTAGGGATCGAGCGCTACGTCGGTCAGAATGCCCAACTCAGGCACCGCGTCTTTCAGCGCGCGCACCGTACGCTGCACCAGCCCTTCCGGGTTATAGGCTTCTTCCGCATGCAGCGATTTCAAGCCCGGTTCAATCACCGGGAACAGGGAGATCACCGGCACGCCGAGTTTGGCGATGGTTTCCGCTTCCTTGACCAGCAGATCGATCGTCATGCGCGATACGCCCGGCATCGAGGCCACTTCTTCCTGGCGGTTGCTGCCTTCCATGACGAACACCGGATAAATCAGGTCATTGACCGTCAGTTGGTTTTCGGCGACCAGACGGCGGCTGAAGTCATGACGGCGCACGCGGCGCATACGGCGACCAGGAAAGGTGCCCGGAAATGCATAGCTCATAGTTTTCTCCTAGCTCAAACCAGCCGGAATAGCCGGCGGGCGTTCTCATCGGTTTTTTGCCCCAGCCATTGCGGCTCTTCCTGCCGCCAGACGGCGACCTGATGCACGATGTGGGGCAGGAAACAGGGTTCGTTGCGGCGAGATGCGGGTTTAGGCTGTAAATCCCGGGGCAACAGATAAGGGGCGTCAGTTTCCAGCAGCAGACGCTCGGCCGGGATCTGCGGCAGCAGGGCGCGCAATTCCAGACCGCGCCGCTCGTCGCATACCCAACCGGTAATCCCGATCGACAGGCCCAGCGACAGGCAGCTTGCTAATTCTTCGGCGGTGCCGGTGAAGCAGTGCACCACGGCCGCGGGCAGTTTATCCAACCACGGCGTCAGTAGCTCGGCAAAACGTGCGTGTGCGTCGCGACAGTGAAGAAACACCGGCAGCGCCAACTCCGCCGCCAGCGCCAGTTGCGCGCTGAACGCCGCTTCCTGCTGCTCCGGCGTTGAGAAGTTGCGGTTGAAATCCAGACCGCATTCACCGATCGCCACCACTTCTGGGCCGGCGGCCAGGGCATAAATCTGCTCGGCGCTGCGTTCATCCCAGCTGCCGGCGTTATGCGGATGCACACCGGCGGTGGACCAGCAATAGCCCGCATGCTGCTGCGCCAGTTTGGCGGCCTCGCGGCTCTCAGGCAGATCGGTGCCGGTAATCAGCATCCCGGTAACGCCCGCCGCGCGGGCGCGCTCCACCACGGTCTCGCGGTCTTTGGCGAATTGGCTGCTGGTGAGGTTAACGCCGATATCAAACATGGTTTTTTCCAAAGCAAAAGCCGCCCTATGGGCGGCTTCGCAATCAATGTGGATCAGGGCGCTGGGGGTTCGTCACCCTCGTCGTCGTCTTCCGCCTGCGGACGGCGTTTGCCGGTATAGAAGCGAGCGAAGAATACCCCCACTTCAAACAGCAGATACATCGGTATCGCCAGCAGGGTTTGCGAGAACACATCCGGCGGCGTCAACAACATGCCGACCACAAACGCGCCGACCAACACATACGGCCGTTTCTTCTTCAGGTCTTCTGGCGAAGTGACGCCGCTCCAGCACAGCAGAATGATGGCGACCGGCACTTCGAAGGCGACGCCAAACGCCATAAACAGCGCCATGACGAAATCGAGGTAGTTTTTAATGTCGGTCGCAATGGTCACCCCCATCGGCGCGGTCTTGGCGAAGAAGCCGAAGGCCAGCGGGAACACGATGAAGTAGGCGAAGGCCATGCCGAGGTAAAACAACAGGCTGCTGGACACCAGCAACGGCATCATCAGGCGGCGTTCATGCTTGTACAGCGCAGGCGCGATAAACGCCCATACCTGATACAGGATCATCGGCGCGGAGACGAACACCGAAACGATCATGGTCAGCTTGATCGGGGTGAAAAACGGTGACGCCACGTCGGTGGCGATCATGCTCGCGCCGGCCGGCAACTGCTTGAGCAGCGGCGCAGAAACCAGTTGGTAGATGTCGTTGGCGAAAAACACCAGCACCACGAACACCGCCAGTACGCAAATAATCGAGTTCAACAGCCGCTTGCGCAGCTCTATCAGATGACTGATAAGGGGTTGGGTATCTTCAACAGCCATGTATTAACGATCGCCACTAGGTTGATAAGACGCTGGGGTTTTATCCGCAACAGGTTCGACAGGAGCAGGCGCGGTTTCCACCGGCGCTTTAGCCGGTTGCGCCGCCACTGGCGCAGCCACGACGGCTTCAGGTTCCACTGCCGGTTTTGGCACGGCGGCGGGCGCGCTGGCGCTGGTTGCCGCTTCCGCCGGCGTCACGCCGTCGTGCAAGGCTTCCGGATCGATGGCCTGCGGGTTATGGATGGTGTTCGCCAGCTCTTCTTTCTCGCCCCGGTAGGTGCGTTTCAAGGATTCCGCCGCGTCTTTCAGCTCATCCATCGACGCCTTCAACTCCGGCGTCAGGTTCTGCAGGCCGGCCTGTTCGGCTTTCTTCAGGCTGTCCTGCAGCTCCTGCAGCTTCAGCTCCTGAGACAGTTCGTGCTGCACCGAGGCCGCCAGCGAGCGCAGCGCGCGGATCCAGCCCGATACCGTTCTGACCGCAACCGGCAAGCGTTCCGGCCCCAGAACAACCAGGCCGATCACCAGCACCAGCAGCAGCTCACTAAACCCAATGTCAAACACGGTTTATACCTGCTCTTTGTTCTTCGACTCTTCCGGTTTCACTTCCGGCTGCTTATCGGTAATAGGCTTGGCCGAGAAATCAGCGTCATCCAGGCTGCTTTTTTCAGCCGTGTTGGGGGTCGACGGCGTATCGTCGCCGATCGCTTTTTTGAAGCCCTTGATCGAGGCGCCGAGATCGGAACCCAGCGTGCGCAGTTTTTTGGTACCGAACAGCAGCACCACGATCACTGCGATGATCAACAATTGCGTAATACTAATACCGCCCATTTTAATTACCTCTAATTTTAAGGGGTCTTTTAAAGCCAGCCCGCATTATAGAGCCGACTTTACCAGAGTAACGAATTAAATCAGGTGGTTCGCTTCCAGCCAATCACCCAGCATACGATGCCGGCGGCCATCATCCAGGCGGGGAACACCTCGATTTGCCCCAGCAGCAACAGCGTGCCGCTTACCAACAGTGTAGCGCCAACGCCGAACAAATAACGTGACTGCCCCTGACGAACCCGCTGAGCCTGCATCTGGTTGGTCAGCTTATCAACGCTTTGTTGCAACAGTTTATGCTGCTGCAGGCTGTCGTAAAACAGCTCGGGCAGCTCGGGCAGTTTCTCCGCCCAGAACGGCGCCTTCTCTTTCAGCGCGCGCACCACGGCGGGAATGCCGACCTGATCGCGCAGCCAACTCTCGAGGAACGGCTTGGCGGTGGTCCACAGATCCAACTGCGGGTAAAGCTGACGCCCCAGCCCTTCAACATACAGCAAGGTCTTCTGCAATAACACCAGCTGCGGCTGCACTTCCATATTGAAGCGGCGCGCGGTGTTGAACAGGTTCAGCAGCACGTTGCCGAAGGAGATCTCCGCCAACGGCTTCTCGAAAATCGGTTCGCACACGGTACGGATGGCGAATTCGAAGTCTTCCACGTTGGTGTCGCGCGGCACCCAGCCGGAGTCGACGTGCAGTTCCGCCACCTTGCGGTAATCGCGGTTGAAGAAGGCGATGAAGTTTTCCGCCAGATAGCGTTTGTCATCCTTGTTCAACGAACCGACGATGCCGCAGTCGATGCCGATGTAGCAAGGATCTTCCGGATGTTCGTAGCTGACGAAAATATTACCGGGATGCATGTCCGCATGGAAGAAGCTGTCGCGGAATACCTGGGTAAAGAACACCTGAACGCCGCGTTCCGCCAACAGTTTCATGTTGGTGCCCTGCTGCTCCAGCGTGGCTATGTCCGAGACCGGAATGCCGTAGATACGCTCCATCACCAACACGCTTTCGCGGCAGTAGTCGGAGTAAACTTCCGGCACGTACAGCATCGGGCTGCCGTCGAAATTGCGACGCAGCTGAATGGCGTTGGCCGCTTCGCGCAGCAGGTTCAATTCGTCCAGCAGGGTTTTTTCGTACTCGCGCACCACTTCGCGCGGACGCAGGCGGCGGCCGTCCGGCAACAGCTTCGGCACCCAGCCTGCCAGCCGGTACATCAAGCGCACGTCGGCTTTGATAATCGGCCCGATATCCGGCCGGATCACCTTCAGCACCACTTCCTGGCCGGTGGTTTTCAGCCGCGCGGTATGCACCTGCGCGATCGAAGCGGACGCCAGCGGCTGCTGCTCGAAGTCGTCGAACCAGGTTTCCAGCGGGCCGCCCATCGCCAGCTCGATATGCTTGCGCGCCAGCGCACCGTCGAAAGGCGCCACCCGATCCTGCAGCAGCGTCAGCTGATCGGCAATGTGCGGCGGGAACAGATCGCGGCGGGTCGACATCATCTGGCCGAACTTGATCCAGACCGGCCCCAATTCCTGCAGCGCCAGCCGCAGACGTTCGCCCAGCGGTTTGTCCTTGTGCCGATTAGGCATCCAGAACAGCAACCGGCGGCCGAAGCGCAGCGGCAGCGTCAAACGCATTGTCGGGATCAACTCGTCCAGCCCATAGCTGAGAAAAACGCGGACGATAAAATACAAACGACGCAGTTCGCCTGGGGTCATCGCTTGCCCTCCAACTTATCCATGCGGGCAATCAGCGCTTCCGCGCTGCGGGCGAGCGCATCCACTTCTTCATTGAACCACACCACTTCCAGCGGCCCCGGCGCCAGACGCCACTCTTCCGTCAGCGCCTCAGCCATGTCTTGCTGCCGACGCATCAATCCGGCCTTGAGTAACGAAGCGCCTTTGCCCAGCGCCTGCGTAATGCCTTGAGCGGCGATATCGCCGATATAGGGCGCCAGCCATTCCGCCGGATCCCACTCCGCCAGATCGAGCAGGCCAACCAGCTGTTGCACCACCTGAATATCCCCTTCCACCGTCAATTCGCCGCTGCGCATCAGCACCGGCAACTGCTGGCGATCGCGCAGCTTCAGTAAGGAGGGAATGCGGCTGCGCACCGTGCAATCGGCGCTGTCTTCAGACTGCCCCAGCACATCCACGCGCAGTTCGCTGAACACCAGCACCAGCGGTGAAGCCAACTCTTCCAGTTCGATGCGCAGCACCTTGCCCGCCAGGCGTTGGCGAGCGGCTTTCATGCTGCGATCGCGAAACAGCAGGTTATTCAGCGAGGTTTCCAGCGCACCGGTCAGCAGAGGGGTAAACAGCATCGGCATCTCCCTCTCAGAACTTGAAGCCGCGATGCAGGGCGACAATCCCACCGGTCAGGTTGAAATAGGTGACGTTTTCAAAACCGGCGTTGCCCATCATGCCCTTCAGGGTTTCCTGATCGGGGTGCATACGGATCGATTCCGCCAGATAGCGATAGCTGTCCGGATCTTTCACTACCAGCTCGCCGATCTTCGGCAGCACGTGGAAAGAGTATGCGTCGTAAGCTTTGCTCAGCGGCGCCAGCAGCGGTTTGGAGAACTCCAGCACCAACAGGCGGCCGCCCGGCTTCAGCACGCGGAACATCGAACGCAGCGCTTTGTCTTTGTCGGTGACGTTACGCAGGCCAAAGGAGATGGTGATGCAATCGAAGTAATTGTCCGGGAACGGCAGCGCTTCGGCGTTGGCCTGCACGTAATTGATGTTGCCGACGATGCCGCGATCGCGCAGCTTCTCGCGCCCCATCTTCAGCATCGAATCGTTGATGTCCGCCAGCACCACCTGCCCCTGCTCGCCAACCATGCGGGAGAACTTGGCGGCCAGGTCGCCGGTGCCACCGGCCAGATCCAGCACGCGCTGCCCGCGGCGCACGCCGCTGCAGTCAATGGTGAAACGCTTCCAGATACGGTGGATGCCGAACGACATCAGGTCGTTCATCACGTCATACTTTGCCGCTACCGAATGAAAAACGTCCGCCACCATGGCCTGTTTTTCGTCTCTAGCGACGGTGCGAAAACCGAAATCGGTGGTTTCCTGCGATTGATCTGCCATTGTCCTGCCTGCTATTCAGTCAATTTTGTGTGGATGAGTGTACCAGAAGCCCGAGGAATACCCCACCTCGCCACGGCCTCAGCCGTGCGAAACGAAGCCCGGTTCCCCGGTGGTATCATCATCGTCGTTCGTCTGCGGCAGCGCGGCGACCTCGTCGTCGTTCGCCTCTTCCGCTTCATCGTGTTGCGCGCCGGCTTGCTGCGCCAGCAGCGGGTTTATCGGCCGCTTGACCTCAACCCCCAGCGCGCGGAAACCTTCAATTTGGCCGATAAGATTACCACGGCCTTCGCTCAGTTTGTTCATCGCCTGACGATAACTGCCCTGCGCCTTGTCCAGGCTCTGTCCCAGCGCAGACATATCGTCCACGAACAGCCGCATCTTGTCATACAGTTTCGCCGCGCGCTCGGCGATGCGCTGGGCATTCTGGCTCTGATGCTCATAGCGCCACAGGTTGGTTATGGTACGCAGCGCCACCAGCAACGTGGTCGGGCTGACCAGCATGATGTTGTGCTTGAGCGCTTCGCTGATCAGCTCCGGCTCGCGATCGATAGCCAGCAGGAAGGCCGGCTCGACCGGAATGAACATCAGCACATAGTCCAGCGAACGCAGCCCCGGCAGCTGCTGGTAGTCCTTGCGGCCCAGCATGCGAATGTGGCCGCGCAGCGAAGCGATATGTTCGCTCAGCGCCGCTTCGCGCTCCGCCTCGTCTTCACCGTTGAAATAGCGCTCGTAGGCGATCAGCGACATCTTGGCGTCGATCACGACATCCTTGCCCTGCGGCAGGCGCACGATCACATCGGGCTGCATGCGGCTCTGATGATCTACCCGCACGTTGACCTGCGTTTCATACTCGTGCCCTTCGCGCAGGCCGGAGGCTTCCAGCACCCGGCTCAGCACCACTTCGCCCCAGTTGCCCTGGGTCTTGTTGTCGCCTTTCAGCGCCTTGGTGAGGTTGATGGCCTCCCGCGCCATCTGCGCATTCAACTGCTGCAGATTGCGTATCTCGTGCGTCAGCGTGTGGCGCTCACGCGCCTCCTGGCCAAAGCTGTCCTGCACCTGCCGGCGGAAACCGTCCAGTTGTTCGCGCAGCGGCAGCAGTAACCGATCCAAACTTTGCTTATTTTGCTCGTCCACCTTGCGGCCGCTGTGTTCAAAAATGCGGTTGGCGAGGTTTTCAAACTGGGTGGTGAGGCGCTGTTCGCTGTTGATCAGCAGACGCTGCTTCTCTTCCGCCGCCATGCGCGTCTCTTCCAGACGGATGGTGACTTCGCGCAGCTCGGCCTCCTGCGCGCTGTTCACCTCGCGCTGGGCGCGCAGCTCTTGGTTGAGCAGCTCGCATTCGTTGCGCCAATGGTTGAGCTGTTGCAGTTTTTCATGCCCGGCCGCCAGCTGGCTGTGCAGGTTGCGCAGCTCCAGCTCGTTCTGGCGTGACTGCTGTTCGTGGCGCAGCAGGGCCTCCTGCCGCACGGCCGTCTCCTGCTGCGCCTGCTGCAACGCTTGCTCCAGCAACCGCAGTTCGGTTTCATGTTGCGCGTTCGTCTGCTGCACTCGCAGACTGGCGATCAGCCACCCTAACAGCATGCCGATCGCGACGCCGCCAATCCCATAAATCAGACTGGTATCCACCCTGCCTCCTGTTGCACCTTGCCGTTCCGGCGTTTCGCACGCCCATTGCCCGTCACGTTAAGGGGAGGCTGTATGGATGTCCAGCCTGATTTTGCCCGCCGCGCACAATATTGCGCGGCGCTGCGCAATTTAGCGAGAAATCAGCCCAGCCACTGGCTGAGCCACTTGATGCCGAACGCCCCCGGCGCCAGAATGCCGAACGCCCAGATCATCGCCGACGTGACGTTGGCCAACTGGAAGTAGCGCTGCGGCATGCCGCAAATGCCCCCCACCAGCGGCACCACGGCGCGCAGCGGGCCGAAGAAGCGGCCAATGAAAATGCCCAGCACGCCCCAGCGCTCAAAGAAGGCGTGGCCGCGCGCCAGCAGCTGCGGATTGCGCGACAGCGGCCACATATGGGCTACCCGATCCTGATAGTGGTAGCCGATCCAGTACGAGAGCCAGTCGCCGAAAAACGCCCCGGCGGCGGCGGCGGCCCAAATCGGCCAAAAGGCGATGCCGCTTTCGCCGATCAGCGCGCCCAGCGCCAGCAGGATCACCGTGGCCGGCAGCAGCAGCGACAAAAACGCCAGCGACTCGCCGAACGCCAGGAAGAAGATGATGGGAATGGCCCAGCCTTCGTGCTGACGCACGACGTCGCTGACCCAGTTGATAACGTCATTGAGGCTCAATGCGGGGCTCCTGATACGCGATGGTTCGCCGCCTAGGATAAGCCGGGGCGAGTTAAACCCCGGCTAAACACGCGGCAATTTACTCGAGGTAGTATGCCCGCAGCGCTTCGCGCTGGGCCGCGCCCAGGCCGTATTCCGCTTCCAGCCAGCGGTCGGTGGAGCCGTATTGTTGGCGGATGCAGCCCAGCGCCGTCATCAGGAACTCCTCGCGCGCGCTGAGCACGTAGGCGAATTGCTCGAGCGCCGCCGCATTCAACTTGATAGACAGCTGATCCAGCATCTGCTCGCGGAAAGCGGCCAGCGTGGTTTCGGTCAGCAGATAGTCTTCCAGCACCGTCGCTTCGTCGGCCCCCAGCGCGAACAGCACCAGCGCCGAACCGACTCCGGTGCGATCCTTGCCGACCGCGCAGTGTTGCACGATCGCGCCGCCGCCGGGGTTGCTCAACAGCTGCGCCAACCGCTGATAGGCCGCATTGCCGAACGGCAGGCGGCGATACAGCTCCAGCATGAACGCCCGGGCGTCGAAAGCGGCCAGCGTTTCGTTGGTGAGCTTTTCCAGGTTGGCGTTGACTTCGCTGCTCAGCGGGTTGGCCGGCACGTGGTGATAGTCGGCGCCATTCCACAGAATATCCGGTTTGGCCTGCACTTCGTCGGCATCGCGGTAGTCCAGCACCGAACGCACCGGCACCCCAGCGAGGAAAGTGCAGTCGTTTTCTGTCAGCCGCTCGAGAGAACCGGAGCGGAACAGCAGGCCGCGTTTGATGCGGCGCCCGTCGGCCACGCCGTTGCCGCCGAAGTCACGGAAGTTAATGCCGCCGTCGAGCGGCGCAAGCGAAGGATGAAGCAGGATCTGGGCGGTCATAAACGTCCTCGTTGTTTTTGTTCTGACAACGCGCGGCAGCCATCGGCGCAGCGCTGAGGAGTATCACCGTAACAGATTAGCCGCGAATGGAAAAACGGACCGCGTCGGCGGCCCGTTCAGTCCGTTGACAAAGGAGGAAAAAACGCGGTTTTTCCTCCTTTGTAGTTATCCGCCGAAAATCAATAAATTGATTTTCCCTGTTTGTTATCCGCTGCTTTCTGCAAACCGGGCAATGGCATGAGGTTTGTCATCAATCTCAACGGACCGCGTCGGCGGCCCGTTGAGATAAGGCGATTACAGCAGACGGCGGGCGGCGTCCACCACGATCTGCACCGCTTTGCTTTCGGTGTTTTTCATGGTCTCGGCGTTCGGAATCTCTTGCTGGGTGCGGTTAACGATCACCCCGGCCACCATGCCAGCGCGCAGGCCCTGGCTGGCGCACATGGTCAGCAGCGTGGCGGATTCCATTTCATAGTTCATCACGCCCATCGCCTGCCATTCTTCCATCGAGCCTTTGAAACGGCTGACCACGCGGCCAGAGTAGGTATCGTAACGTTCCTGGCCCGGATAGAAGGTATCGGAAGAAGCCGTCACGCCAATGTGGGTGGTGGCGCCGCTGGCTTTGGCCGCTTCCACCAGCGCGGTGGTGCAGGCGAAGTCCGCGACCGCCGGGAACTCCATCGGCGCAAAGTGCAGGCTGGCGCCGTCGAGGCGTACCGCTGCCGTAGTCACCAGCACGTCGCCGACGTTGATGTTCGCCTGAATGGCGCCGGTGGTGCCGATGCGCAGGAAGGTGCGGATGCCCAGCTGCGCCAACTCTTCCACCGCGATAGAGGTAGACGGGCCGCCGATGCCGGTGGAGCAGACGATCACCGCCTTGCCGTCCAGCTCTGCGCGCCAGGTGGTGAATTCACGATGGGAGGCCAGATGCACCGGATTTTCCATCAGCTTGGCAATTTTCTCTACGCGCTGCGGATCGCCCGGCACGATGGCAAGCTGGGCCCCTTGTAAATCGTTCTTGGTGAGGCCGAGATGAAAAACATCAGACTGAGACATACGAGACTCCTCATGGATCATGTTTATTGGGAGGAACAAAAAAGCACTCTACTGAAAATCGCCGCTTAATTTCGTGACGATAGTCACTATGAAAAGAGAAACAAATTACATGCTACATATTTTTTGTGATTTTTATCACAAAAAAAAGCACTATAAGGCATCCAGAACGCACCGCTAAACCTCAGTCTAGCCGACAAACCTTGCCGCTCCCTGCCCGTTGATTGCCGGCTGAAACTATTTAGCTCATCAATTCGAAATACCCCCATCTTATCGGTTGCTTAGGGACAAAAAAGCCCTCTAACGCACCTTATGGCACTTACGCGGGCCAAAACGCGTAATAACATGATAAAAAGCGCTTAAAAATGCCGTAAAGCCAGATAATTAGCCGTTTTTTATCGACTTGTCCGAAAGTGCGCCACGCAGCGCCAATAATGGGTAATCTTTCCTATAGTTAATCTCAGCGCTTTTTTCTATTGCACGGAGACCGCAATGAAAACCGAACATGTGATGACATTAGAACAGGCTCAGGGAGGATTCGCCCCGGCCGCCGCGCCGGTAGCCGCCTCCGCGATTATCACCGATGAACAGGGCATTCACGCCGGGCAAACGACTATTCCTTCCCAGGGAGACGCGCTGCCGGCCTACGTCGCCAAACCCGCCGACCACAACGGCCCCTTCCCCATCGTGCTGGTGGTGCAGGAAATCTTCGGCGTCCATGAACATATTCAGGATCTGTGCCGTCGTCTGGCCAAACAGGGCTATCTGGCGATTGCCCCCGAGCTCTATTTCCGCCAGGGCGACGCCAACGACTACACCGATATCGGCGAGCTGTTCCAGCAGCTGGTGACCAAGGTGCCGGATCGTCAGGTGCTGTCGGATCTGGATCACGCCGCGCACTGGGCTATCCGCCACGGCGGCGACGCCGGCAAGCTGGCGATCACCGGTTTTTGCTGGGGCGGCCGCATTACCTGGCTGTACGCGGCGCACAACCCGCAGTTAAAAGCGGCCGTCGCCTGGTACGGCAAACTGGTGGGTGAAAAAACGCTGAATTCGCCGAAGCATCCGGTCGATGTCGCCACACACTTGTCAACGCCGGTGCTGGGGCTGTATGGCGGGCAGGACAGCGGCATTCCGCTGGATACGGTGGAAAACATGCGTCAGGCGATCCGCGCCGCCAACGCCGATGCCGAAATCGTGGTGTATCCTGGCGTCGGGCACGCATTCAACGCCGACTATCGCCCCAGCTACAACGCCGAAGCGGCGGAAGACGGCTGGCAGCGCATGCTGGCGTGGTTCGCCCAGCACGGCGTCAAGTAATCCTCCTCACATAAAAAAGGGCGCCGAAGCGCCCAATCATCACACCAGTAAATCTATCTGCGGCGGTTTACCCGCCGCACGGCATCACGCGTGCTCGCGCAGGCGCTGCGCCGCCAATACCATGTTGGCCAGCGACTGCCGGGTTTCCGGCCAACCGCGAGTTTTCAGGCCGCAATCGGGGTTGACCCACAGGCGTTCCGCCGGGATGTTCTGCGCTGCTTTACGCAGCAGCGCTTCGATCCATTCCACGCTCGGCACGTTCGGCGAGTGGATATCGTAGACGCCCGGCCCGATTTCGTTCGGGTATTCGAACTCTTTGAAGGCTTCCAGCAGATCCATATCGGAACGCGAGGTCTCGATGGTGATCACGTCGGCGTCCAGCGCGGCGATGGAGTCCATGATGTCGTTGAACTCGCAGTAACACATGTGGGTGTGGATCTGGGTGTCATCCTGCGCCACGGCGGCGTTCAATTTGAAGGCGTCCACCGCCCAGTTCAGGTAGGCGGCCCAGTCGGATTGTCGCAGCGGCAGCCCCTCGCGCAGCGCAGGTTCGTCGATCTGAATGATGCCGATGCCGGCTTTTTCCAAATCCTCCACCTCGTCGCGCAGCGCCAGCGCAATCTGCTTGGCGATCACTTCGCGGGTCACGTCTTCACGCGGGAACGACCAGCACAGGATGGTCACCGGCCCGGTCAACATGCCTTTCACCGGCTTGTCGGTCAACGACTGGGCGAATTTGGCCCATTCGACGGTAATGGCTTCCGGGCGGCTGACGTCACCGATGATCACCGGCGGCTTCACGCAGCGGGAACCGTAGCTCTGCACCCAACCATTCTGGGTAAACACGAAGCCGTCGAGGTTCTCACCGAAATATTCCACCATGTCGTTGCGCTCGGCTTCACCGTGCACCAGTACGTCCAGCCCGAGACGCTCCTGCTCGACGATCGCCTGTTTGATGTGCTCACCGATGCTGGTGCGGTAGTTGCTGCCGTCCAAACGGCCCTGTTTGAAGTCCAGACGCAGGCCGCGGATTTCGGTGGTCTGTGGGAACGAACCGATGGTCGTCGTCGGCCAGGCCGGCAGCTTGAAACGCTCGCGCTGCGCCCTGGCGCGCTCGGCGTACGCGCTGCGGCGTTCGCAGTCCTGCGCGGTGATCGCGGCCAGACGGCGCTCAACCTGTGGGTTATGCACGCGGTTCGACTGGCGACGGGCGCGGATCGGCGCGCTGTAGGCGTCCAGCTCGGCCTGTTTCGTCGCGTCAGGCGCGTTCAGCGCCGAGCTCAACAGCGCCAGCTCGGCGCATTTTTGCAGGGCGAAGGCGAACCAGCTTTTCACTTCTTCGTCCAGACGGCTTTCCACGCTCAGATCGATCGGGCTGTGCAGCAGTGAACAGGAGGTGCCGATCCACAGCGGGCGCTGTCCCACCAGCGGCTGCAGACGTTCGAACCAGCGGCTCAGATCGGCGCGCCAAACGTTGCGGCCGTTGATCACGCCCAGCGACAGCAGCCAGTCTTGCGGCAATACGGCGCTCAGCGCGGCGATATCGTCATGGCCGGCGACCAGATCGACGTGCAGCCCCTGCACCGGCAGCGTGCGAATGGTGTCGAGGTTGTGGCCGACGCTGTCGAAATACGTGGTCAACAGCAACTTAACCTGCCCCTGCAACGCGTCATACGCCGGTTTGAAGGCGTCCAGCCAGGCTTGCGGCAGCTCCAGCACCAGCGCAGGTTCGTCGATTTGCACCCACTCGACGCCGCGCTTCGCCAGCTCCGCCAGCACCTGCTGGTAAACCGGCAGGATCTCTTTCAGCAGCGACAGGCGGTCGAACGGCTCGCCCTTCACTTTACCCAACCACAGATAAGTCACTGGGCCAAGCAACACCGGCTTGATGTGATGCCCCAGCGCCAGCGCTTCGTCCACTTCGTCCAGCAGTTGGGTCCAGCCCAGCTTGAACTGCTGGCCTTGCTGGAATTCGGGCACCATGTAGTGATAGTTGGTGTTAAACCATTTGGTCATTTCCGCCGCGGCCGCCGGCTCGCCGGTCGGTGCGCGGCCACGGCCGATGCGGAACAGCGTGTCCAGATCAATAGAGCCATCCGCATTCAGATGGCGCGCCGGCACGTTGCCCAGCAGCAGGCTGGTGGTCAACACATGATCGTACCAGGCGAAATCGCCGACCGGCACCAAATCCACCCCGGCCTGCCGTTGCTGCTGCCAATGACGAGCGCGCAGCTCGCGGCCAACCGCCAACAGCTCTTCCTGCGTTGAGTTGCCGGCCCAGTAGCTTTCCTGAGCTTTTTTCAGCTCACGTCGTAGCCCAACGCGAGGAAAACCCAGTGTGTGATTCAAGATTGCCATCGTCATATTCCCCATTTAGCCGTCCAGATGTTTACACATCCATAATCAGCAGGTACTGTATTAACCACAAGCGCAATTTATTCACTGTCAATGTGAAGGACTCTCATGATCGAACTGAAACATTTACGGACGCTGCAGGCTCTGCGCAACAGCGGTTCGTTGGCGGGGGCGGCGGCCCAACTTCATCAGACGCAGTCTGCCCTGTCGCACCAGTTCAGCGATCTTGAGCAACGTCTGGGCTTCAAGCTGTTCGTGCGCAAGAGCCAGCCCCTGCGCTTCACCGCCCAGGGCGAGATCCTGCTGCAGCTGGCGGAACAGGTGCTGCCGCAGATCCAGCAGGCGCTTCAGGCCTGCCACGAACCGCATCAAACCACGCTGCGCATCGCCATCGAATGCCACAGCTGCATTCAGTGGTTGACGCCGGCGCTGGACAACTTCCGCCAGCGTTTCCCGCAGGTGGTGATGGACTTCACCTCCGGCGTCACTTTCGATCCGCAGCCGGCCCTGCAACAAGGCGAGCTGGATCTGGTGATGACGTCGGATATCCTGCCGCGCAGCGGCCTGCACTATTCGCCGATGTTCGATTTTGAGGTGCGTCTGGTGCTGGCGCCGGATCATCCGCTCGCCGGCAAGCTGCACATCGAGCCGGAAGACTTGAGCGATGAAACGCTGTTGATTTACCCGGTGCAGCGCCAGCGGCTGGATATCTGGCGGCATTTCCTGCAGCCGGCGGGCGTCAACCCGGCGTTGAAGAACGTCGATAACACGCTGCTGCTGATCCAGATGGTCTCGGCGCGGATGGGGATTGCGGCGCTGCCGCATTGGGTGGTGGAAAGTTTCGAACGGCAGGGGCTGGTGGTGACCAAAACCCTGGGTGACGGCCTGTGGAGCCGCCTGTACGCCGCCGTGCGCGACGGTGAACAGCGCCAGGCGGTGACCGAAGCCTTTATCCGCTCGGCCCGCCAGCACGCCTGCGATCATCTGCCGTTCGTGCGCGACGCCGCACGCCCTGGCGCGACCGGCGCCAAAGCGTTGGCGGCCGGCGTATAAACTGCCGGCCCCCGTTTAGCCGAGCTGTTTCGGCGCCACCCAGCGGCGGTGCACCCACAGTGAAGCGACGATCACCGCCCCACCGAGGATAAAGCTCGGCCAGTGCGGCTGCTGCTGCCAAATGGCCAGGTTGACCAACAAGCCGGCCGGCACATGCATGTTGTTCATGATGCCGAGCGTGCCGGCATCGACCTGCGTCGCGCCGTAGTTCCACATGAAGTAACCCAACCCCGACGCCACCACGCCCAGCCAGATCAGCACGCCCCACTGTAGATTGGTGGTTGGTAGCTGCTGCGGATTGCCCCACAGGAACCAGGCCACCACCGCCACCGCCGCCGCCCCCAGGTAGAACCAGGAAAAGGCGGTGTGCTGCGGCAAGGGGTGCACTTCCATCAGGCGCTTATAGCCGACCATGCCGATGGCGAAGCTGATGTTCGCCGCCTGCACCAGCAACAACCCCCACCAGAAGTGTTCGCTCAGTTGGTGATAGCGAATGATCGCCGCGCCCAGCACCGCCAGCAGCGCGCTGAAGGCGTAGCCCCAGCGCAGGCGACGGCCGCTCAGCAAGTCGTAGATCAGCGTGATGTACAATGGCGTCAGCACGGTGAACAACAGGAACTCCGGCACCGTCAGATAGAGATAAGCGCGGAAGCTGATGAGGTACATGATGCCCAGCTGGAAGGCGCCCACCAGCATATACAGCAGGATCACCTTGAGTTTGATGTTGCGCCAGCGCAGGAACGGCAGGAACACCAGCGCCGCCAGCCCGATGCGCATCAGCACCGAGAACCAGCTGTCGACATGGCCCGCCAAATATTCGCCGATCAGGCTGAAAGAGAACGCCCACAGAATGGTGGTGATAACCAAGAGCAGCACGATGGGTTCATCCTAACAATTCATAAACCGCGATTGTAACGGAAGATGGACGCATAAGGGGATGAAAGGCGGTTTACATCTGAACAAAATACAAACTACCAGCAAAATTTCACCGCTGAGTTAGGCTTAATAAAAAGGCGAGGTAACCATCATGAAAACTTCTCACATTCTGTTCGCTCTACTGTTGCTGCCTGGGTTGGCGGCGGCGGCCAACGGCGTAACCGACCTGCGCTCACAGCAGCAGTTACTCAACCAAAACAGCCAGCAGGCGCAACAACAGCGCTTGTTGAACAACCGGCAGATGGATCAACGCCGCCTGCAGCAGCAGCGACAGTTCGACAATCAACGGCAACAGCTGTTGCAAACCGCGCCGAACGGCGGGCAACTGCTGCCTAACGGCAACCAGCCGCGCGATCCGTTCAATCGCACCGCGCCGGCGGTGCCGCAGGCGCCGATGCCGGCTACGCCCGCACGCCCATAACGGTGAGGATCAGCGGCGTGGTGATCGCCGCCAGCACGGTGGACATCACCAGGCTGGTGGCGGCCGGGCCGGTGAGCGTATTGAACTGGCGCGACATCAGGTAGACGTTCACCCCCACCGCCATTGAGCCCAACAGCACCACCACGCGGGTCTCCATCGGCGGCAGATCCATCATCCAGGCCAGCAGCCAAATCACCAACGGCTGCACCAGCAACTTCAGCACGCAGATGGCGCTGCTCAGCTGCCAGCCTTCGCTGATGCGATACTCCGCCAGGCCCATGCCGAGCACCACCAGCGACAGCGGTGCCGCCACCTGGCCAAGCATGCTGACCGGCCGATCGACGAAGGCCGGCAGCGGCAGGCCGGTCAGGCTGAACAGGGTGCCGGACAGGATGCCGACGATCAACGGGTTGGTCAGCACGCTGCGGGCGGTTTTGGCAAAGCCGCTCAGCGTCGGCGAGCCGTTGCGCGCCCATTCGATCGACACCGTCACCAGCGTCCACAGGATCAGGCCGTTGAACACCAGCACCAGCGCTACCGACGGGATCGCCGCCTGCCCCAGCATCACGCTGGCGATCGGTAAACCGAGCATCACGTTATTGGAGAAAATACCGCCCAGCGCAAACACCGAACCAGCGACCCCATCCAGCCGGAAGAGGTGCCGGGCGACCAGGCGGCCGAGCACGAACACCAGCAGGCAACTGCCGAAGAACGCGATCAGCAGCCGAGCGTCGACCGCCGGGCGCTGCGAGAAATCGCACATCATGCGAAACAGCATGGCGGGCAAAGCGAGGGAAAACACGAAGCGCGTCAGGCCATCGGTGATGCTGGAAGGCCATTTCCCCCAGCGAATCAGCCCATAACCCAACGCGATCAGGACGAACAGCGGTAAAGACAGCACGATCTGGTGCCACAGTGACATCATGAAGCCTGGCATCGCATTCCTTCCGGTGGCGCGGCGGCAAGGCTTGTCGTCGCGGGATTCATCGGCGCCGGATTAAAAATCCGGGCCAATCAAATCTATCCGGTCGGTGCAAATGCAGTCAACGCCCCAGTCGAGCAGCAGACGCGCGCGATCCGGTTGGTTGACGGTATACACCAGAATGCGTAGACCGGCGTCTTTCAACGCTTTCACCCGCTCGGCGGTCAGCGCTTTGTGGTCGATATGCAGCGAGACGCAGTCCAGACGCTCCGTCAGCTCGCGCCAGTTGTCGTCCCAGGCCTCCAGCAGCAGACCACGCGGCAAATCCGGCACGGTGCGCTGCGCCGCCGCCAACGCTTCCACCGAGAAGGAGGAGAGCAGCGGGTCGGTCTGCCCTTGCCACAGCAACCGCGCCGCCAGCGCCACCACCCGCCCGGTTTCATCGTCGCTGCCGGTGGTCGGTTTGATCTCGATATTGGCCATCAGGCCGTGTTCCCGGCAGCGTTCCGCCACTTCCGACAGCAGCGGCAGCCGCTCGCCCTTGAAGGCCGAGCTGTACCAGTTGCCGGCGTCCAGCTGCACCAGTTTGTCCCACGGCAGCTCGCCCGCCACGCCCCAACCGTTGCTGGTGCGATCCAGCGTGTCGTCGTGCAGCAGGAAAATTTGCCCGTCCTGCGCCAGCTTGGCGTCGAACTCGATCATCTTGTGGCCGTGGCGCGCGCCGACGTTGATCGCCGCCAGGGTGTTTTCCGGCGCCAGAGAGCCGCCGCCGCGGTGGGCGACAATATGAGGGTAAGGCCAGGGTCTCGTCATCAATCCATCCGTAATCCGCTGTGGGTGTCAAAGAAGTGCAGCGCCTGAGCAGGCAGCTGCAAATATAGCGTACTGCCCGCCGTCGGCAAGGTTTCATGCGACAGCCGCGCGATCACCCCGTGACCGCCCCACTGGCCGTGCGCCAGATTGTCGGCCCCCAGCAGTTCCAGCGTCTGCAGCTGCAGCGGCACGCCCTGGCCTTGCGCCACCAGCTGAATATGCTCCGGCCGAATGCCCAGCGTCAACTGCCGCCCCGCCCACTGCGGCTTGGCCGCCGGCAACGGCAGCGTCATGCCGTCCGCCAGCAGCAGCTGGCCGCCGTCGGCGCTCAGGGTGCCGGGCAACAGGTTCATCGCCGGCGAGCCGATAAAGCCGGCGACGAACAGCGAAGCCGGCCGCTGATACACCTCGCTCGGGGTGCCGATCTGCTCCGCCACGCCCTTGTTCATTACGATCACCCGCTGCGCCAGCGTCATCGCCTCCACCTGGTCGTGAGTCACGTACAGGCTGGTGGTTTTCAGGCGTCGGTGCAGCTGTTGCAGCTCCAGGCGCATCTGCACCCGCAGCTTGGCGTCCAGGTTGGACAGCGGTTCATCGAACAGGAACACCGCCGGTTCGCGCACGATGGCGCGCCCCATCGCCACGCGCTGGCGCTGGCCGCCGGAAAGTTCGCGCGGTTTGCGCTTGAGCAGCGGCTCCAGCTCCAGGATGCGCGCCGCTTCCTCCACCCGCTGGCGGATATGCTCCTTGCCGAAACCGCGGATCTTGAGGCCGTAAGCCATGTTGTCGTACACGCTCATGTGCGGATAGAGCGCGTAGTTCTGGAACACCATCGCGATGCCGCGATCCTTGGGCTCCAGATCGGTCACGCGCCGGGTATCGATATAGATATCGCCGCTGGTGGTGCGCTCCAGCCCGGCCACCATCCGCAGCAGCGTGGATTTGCCGCAGCCGGACGGGCCGACCATCACGATGAATTCACCGTCCGCCACGTCGAGGTCGATCTGTTTGATCACCGGCGTTTTACCGTCGTAAGACTTGGTGACCGCCTGTAGTTTTAATCCTGCCATCGTCGTTATTTCTCGCTATCAACCAGACCGCGCACAAACCAGCGCTGCATCAGAAGCACCACCGCCAGCGGTGGCAATAAAGTCAGAATCATCGCCGCCATCACCTGGTTCCACTGGGTCGGCGCGCCGGAAGTGGAGATCATGCTCTTGATGCCCGCCACCGCGGTGCCCATCGAAGCGTCGCTGGTGATCAGGATCGGCCACAGATATTGGTTCCAGCCGTAAATAAAGGTGATGACGAACAGCGCCGCCAGATTGGTTTTCGACAGCGGCAGCACGATGTCCCAGAAGAAACGCATCGGCCCGGCGCCGTCGATGCGCGCCGCCTCCAGCAGCTCATCCGGCAACGTCATGAAGAACTGGCGCAGCAGGAAGGTGGCGGTGGCCGAGGCCATCAGCGGCAGCGTCAGGCCGGTATAGCTGTCCAGCAGGTTGAGGTTGGAGATCACCTCCACCGTTGGGAAAATACGCACTTCCACCGGCAGCATCAGGGTGAGGAAAATCAGCCAAAAAAACAGGCTGCGCAGCGGGAAACGGAAATACACGATGGCGTAAGCCGACAGCACCGACACCGCGATCTTGCCGCAGGTGATCGCCAGCGCCATGATCACGCTGTTGAGCAGCAGCAGCGAGAACGGCACCTTGAGGTTGCCCACGCCGCCCTGCCAGATATTGCGGATGTTCTCCCACAGGTGCCCGCCGGGCACCAGCGTCATCGGCACCTGAAACACCTGCTTGTCGTCCAGCGTGGCGGCGACAAAGGCCACGTACAGCGGGAACAGCACCACCAGCACGCCGATAATCAGCATCACATGGCTGAAGATGTCCAGCCCGCGTCGATTCTCAATCATTGATAGCGCACCTTACGTTCAACGAAGCGGAACTGGATCACCGTCAGGCCGATCACCAGCAGCATCAGGATCACCGACTGTGCGGCGGAGCTGGAGAGATCCAGCCCGGCGAAGCCTTCGCGGTAGATCTTGTAGATCAACGTGGTGGTGGACTGCACCGGCCCGCCGCCGGTGGCGGCGTCGATCACCGGGAAGGTATCGAAGAAGGCGTACACCAGATTGACCACCAGCAGGAAGAAGCTCACCGGCGCGATCAGCGGCAGCACCAGATGGAAGAAGCGCCGCACCGGGCCGGCGCCGTCGATGGCTGCCGCTTCCACCAGCGAACGCGGAATAGACTGCAGCGCCGCGAGGAAAAACAGGAAGTTATAGCTTATCTGCTGCCATACCGAGGCCAGCACCACCAGGAACATCGCCTGGCCGCTGTTTTGCGCATGGTTCCAGTTATAGCCCAGACCATTGAGGAAATGGGTGATCAACCCCAGACCGGGGTTGAACAGAAAGATCCACAGCACCGCCGCCACCGCCGGCGCCACCGCGTAGGGCAGGATCATCAGCGTGCGATAGAGGCGGCTGCCGCGCAGCACGTAGTCCACCAGCGCAGCGAAGAACAGCGAAACCGCCAGCCCGATGCCCGCCACCAGGAAGCTGAAGATCAGCGTGGTGTAGAACGAGTCGAGGTAGTAAGGATCCTGGAACAGCTGTTTAAAGTTATCCAGCCCGACAAACTGGCTAGACAGGCCGAACGGATCGAGGCTCTGCACCGAATACCACAGCGCCTCGCCGGCGGGCCATAAAAAGAAGACGGCGGTAATCAGCAGCTGCGGCAGCACCAGCGCATAGGGCAACCAGCTGCAGCCGAAACCGGGACGGGAAGATGACATAGCAGTTAAACCATTAATCGGGTACGGAAGGAACGGCGTGAAGATGCGAGCCCGGTCTGTCGGGCTCGCGACGCAGGGTTACTTGGTCGATGCTTCGAAGCGGCGCAGCAGCACGTCACCGCGCTGTACGGCGGCGTCCAACGCCTGCTGTGGCGTTTTCTTGCCGGTCCACACGCCTTCCAGCTCCTCATCCACCACGCTGCGGATCTGCGGCATGTTGCCCAGGCGCAGGCCCTTGGTGAACGGCAACGGCGGCTTGTTCAGCATCTGGCGAGTGGCGACGTCGGCACCCGGGTTCTTGTCGTAGAAGCCCTGCTGCTTGGTCAGATCGTAAGCCGCGGTGGTAATCGGCAGATAGCCGGTCTTCTGGTGCCATTCGGCCGCGATTTCCGGCTGCGCCAGGTACTGCAGGAATTCGGCCACGCCCTTGTAGGTGGCGGCGTCTTTGCCGTTCATCACCCACAGGCTGGCCCCGCCGATGATGGCGTTTTGCGGCGCATTTTTCGCGTCGGCGTCGTACGGCATCATGCCGACGCCGTAGTTGAATTTGGCGTAGTGCTTGATGTCCGCCAGCGAACCGGATGAGGCGGTGGTGATGGCGCAGTCGCCGTTATAGAACTTCTCGGTGGATTCGTCTTTGCGGCCGAAATAGGTGAAGTCGCCCTTCTTGTTCATCGCTTCGAGCAGCGCAATATGTTTGACCTGCAGCGGTTGGTTGAACTCCAGCTTGGCGCTGGTGCCGCCAAAGCCGTTGTTTTCACTGGCGAACGGCACGCCATGCCAGGCGCTGAAGTTCTCCAGTTGGATCCAGCCCTGCCAGCCGCTGGCGTAACCGCACTTCATGCCGGCTTCGCGCAGTTTGGCGGTATCCGCCGCCAGTTCCTGCCAGGTTTTCGGCGGTTGATCCGGGTTCAGGCCGGCCTTTTTGAAGGCGTCTTTGTTGTAGTACAGCACCGGCGTGGAGCTGTTGAACGGCTGCGACAGCAGATGGCCGCTCTTGTTGTCGGTGTAATAGCCGGCCACCGTCGGCACGAACACCGATTCGTCGAAGTTGATGCCGGCCTCTTTAAACACTTCGTAGACCGGTTTGATGGCTTTGCTGGCCATCATGGTGGCGGTGCCCACCTCGTAAACCTGCAGGATCGCCGGCGCCTTGCCGGAGCGGTAAGCGGCGATGCCCGCCGCCAGGCTCTGTTCATAGTTGCCTTTATAAACCGGCACAATCTTGACGTCGCTGTGCGACTGGTTGAAGCGATCCGCCAGAGAGTCCACTTCTTTACCCAGTTCGCCTTCCATCGAATGCCAGAACGGGATTTCTGTCGCCGCCAGCGCCTGTGCGCTGACCGCCAGGGTCAATGCGACGCACAGCGTGGTTTTGCGAATAGCGTAGGTGAGCATGCCTAACTCCTGAAAAAGCTGGTGTAAAAGCGCGTGAGCGAAAAGAATCAGTTTTTTGTTCGGAAGCTAACATGCCATGCGCGGATGACAGAAAAATAACCGTTAGATGACAGCCACATGACGGCAAGGTGAAGTGAAGATGGCGGTTTGATGTCGGCGGCGGGCATGGGCTCCGCCGCCGCGAGGATTACAGCGAACGGCGCAGGCGCGCGACCGCTTCTTGCATCTGCTGCTCGGTGGCGGTGGCGAACGACAGGCGGAAGGTCGAACGATCCGGGTTGTCGGAGAAGAAGTATTCCCCCGGCACGAACACCACGCCCTGCTGCAGCGTGGTGTTCAGCCATGCGGTGGCGTTGAACGGCTGGCGGAAACGCGCCCACAGGAACATGCCGCCCTTCGGTTTATCGAAGGTGATGTAGTCGCCCAGTTCCTGCTCCACCAAACCGGCCAGGATCTCGCCCTTGTGTTTGTAGGCGGCGCGGATCTTGTCGATCTGCGCCGGCAGGCGATCCAGGCCAAGGTAGCATTCGACGATGCTCTGCGACAGGGCGCTGGCGTGCAGATCCGCCGCCTGTTTGATGATCGCCACTTTATGCAGCAGGAACGGCGGCAGGATCGCCCAGCCCAAACGCAGGCCCGGCGCCAGGATCTTGGAAAAGGTCGAGGTATAGATGATGTGGTCGGTGTTGCCCAGCACCTGCTGCGACACCTGATGCAGCGTCGGGTGGCGCTCTTCGGTGAAACGCAGCTCGCCGTACGGATCGTCTTCGATGATCAGGAAGTTATGTTCGGCGGCCAGCTTCACCAGCAGTTCGCGGCGCGCGGCGCTGAGGGTGATGCCGCTGGGGTTGCCGAAGTTCGGCACCACGTACACGCCCTTGATGCGCTGGGTTTTCAGCAGCTCGGCCAGCTCTTCCACCACCATGCCGTCGCTGTCGGACGAGACCGACATGATGTTGGCCTCCGCCAGTTCCAGCGTTTGCAGCGCCGCCAGGTAGGTCGGGCGCTCCACCACGAACACGTCGCCCGGGTTGACGATGGCGCGCATCACCAAATCCAGGGCCTGCTGAGAGCCGGCGGTGACCATCACCTCTTCTGCGCGCGCGGTGACGCCGCGCTCGGCGCACAGCGCGCAAATGCGCTCACGCAGCAGCGGGCTGCCCTCGGTCAGGCCATACTGGAATGCGCTTTTCGGCTGTTCGGTGATCGCCTGCTGGGTGGCGATGCTCAATCCTTCGAAATCGAACAGCGCATCAGAGGGGATGCCGCCCGCCAGCGAAATGACGTGTTCCATCTTGCTGTGCTTAAGCAATTCACGGATGGCCGAACTTTTTACGTTAACGATGCGCTGCGCGAGTAACCCTTCTGTCTTCATTTATTCTTCTCGTACCTGATTATTTTAATTCGTAGGGGGGCGGATTAACCGCCCAGATACGCCGACCTCACTGCTTCGTTGGCTAACAATGCAGCCCCCGTATCTTCCAACACCACGCGGCCGTTTTCCAGCACATAACCGCGGTCCGCCAATTTCAGCGCCTGATTGGCGTTTTGCTCAACCAGGAAGATGGTCATGCCCTCTTCCCGCAGCTGCTGAATGATGTCGAAAATCTGCTGGATGATGATGGGCGCCAGCCCAAGCGAAGGTTCGTCGAGCAGCAGCAGCTTCGGCTGGCTCATCAACGCGCGGCCGATGGCCAACATCTGCTGTTCGCCGCCGGACATGGTGCCGGCACGCTGGCTTCGGCGCTCCAGCAGGCGCGGGAACAGCGTGAACACCCGTTCGATGCGCTGCTGATATTGGTGACGATCGGCGAAGAAGCCGCCCATCGCCAGATTTTCTTCCACCGTCATGCGCGAGAAGACGCGCCGCCCTTCCGGCACGATCGCCACCGCTTCGCGCATGATGCGCGAGGTTTGCCACTGGGTGATGTCCTGCCCCTGGAAGACGATGCTGCCTTCGCTGGCGCGCGGTTCGCCGCACAGGGTGCCGAGCAGCGTGGTTTTACCGGCGCCGTTGGCGCCGATTAACGTCACGATTTCGCCCTGACTAATCGTGAGACTGACCTGATGCAGCGCCTGAATTTTGCCGTAATGGGCGGATACCTGATTGAATGACAACATATTATTATTCGCCCAAATAAGCCCGGATCACGTCCGGGTTGTTGCGGATCTCCGCCGGTGTGCCCTGCGCTAGCGGCGTGCCCTGATTCACCACGTAAATGCGATCGGAGATGCCCATCACCAGCTTCATGTCGTGCTCGATCAGCAACACCGAGACCTTATGCCGATCGCGCAGCTCGACGATCAGATGATCCAGCTCGTCGGTCTCTTTCGGGTTCAGACCGGCGGCCGGTTCGTCCAGCATCAGCAGCTCCGGCCGGGTCACCATGCAGCGGGCGATCTCCAGCCGACGCTGCTGCCCGTAGGCCAGGTTGCCCGCCGAACGGTTGGCCATCTCCAGCAGGCCGACGCGCTCCAGCCACTCCGCTGCGCGCGCCAGCGCCTCGGCTTCGGCGCGGCGGAAGGCCGGGGTTTTCAGCAGCCCGGCGAACACGCCACTTTTCAGGTGCTGATGCTGCGCTACCAACAGGTTCTCAATCACCGTCATTTCACGGAACAGCCGCACATGCTGGAAGGTGCGCACTACGCCCATACGGGCGATAGCCTGCCCCGCCAGCCCTTCCAGATGGCGATCGCGCAATTTGATGGTGCCGCCGCTCGGGCGGTAGAAACCGGTCAGGCAGTTAAACACCGTGGTTTTACCGGCGCCGTTGGGGCCGATCAGCGAGACAATTTCGCCTTCATTGAGCGTCAACGCGACATTGTTGACCGCCAGCAGCCCGCCAAAACGCATCGACAGGCCTTCCACCTGCAGTAAAGGTTGAACGCTCATGCCTGTTCCCCCTTGCCCGCGTGAAGGTCCGCCGCCTGCAGCTTCAGCTGCGGCCGCTTCATCGGCAACAGCCCCTGCGGCCGCCAAATCATCATCAGCACCATCAGCGCCCCCAGCAGCAGCATGCTGTATTCATTCAGATCGCGCATCAGCTCGCGCGACACCACCAGCAGGATCGCCGCCAGAATGACCGCGAACTGCGAGCCCATGCCCCCCAGTACGACGATCGCCAACACGAAGGCCGACTCGACGAAGGTGAAGGATTCCGGGCTGACGAACCCCTGGCGCGCGGCGAACAGCGTGCCGGCAAACCCGGCGAACGCGGCGCTGATGGTAAAGGCGGTCAGCTTGATGCGCGTCGGGCTGAGGCCCAGCGAGCGGCAGGCGATCTCGTCTTCGCGCAGCGCTTCCCAGGCGCGCCCGAGCGGCATGCGCAGCAGGCGGTTGATGACGAACAGCGTCAGCACCACCAGCAGCAACGCCACCAGGTACAAAAATACGATGCGATCGCTCGGATCGTATTTCAGGCCGAAGACGTTATGGAAGGTATCCCAGCCGCCGTCGCGCACACTGCGGTTAAACTCCAGGCCGAAGAAGGTCGGTTTCGGGATCTGGCTGATGCCGTTCGGCCCGCCGGTGATCTCGGTATTGTTCAGCAGCAGAATGCGCACGATCTCACCGAAGCCGAGCGTCACGATCGCCAGATAGTCGCCGCGCAGCCGCAGCACCGGGAAACCGAGCAGGAAGCCGAAGGCGGCGGTGACGATACCCGCCAGCGGCAGGCTCTCCCAAAAGCCGAGGCCGTAATAGTGATTCAGCAGCGCATAGGTGTAGGCGCCGATGGCGTAGAAACCGCCGTAGCCGAGCACCAGCAGACCGGACAGGCCCACCACCACGTTGAGGCCGAGGCCCAGCATCACGTAGATCAGCGTCAGGGTGGCGATATCCACCGTGCCGCGCGACACCAGGAACGGCCAGGCGACCGCCGCGACGAGCAGCAGAGCCGCCAGCAGCTTTTGCCGCGGCGTGGTGCCGTCGAAGCTAGGCAGCACGAACGCCGGGCCGGAGACCTTTTTCAGGCCCTGCTGCAGCAGCGGGCGCAACAGCTGGAAGAAAAAGACGATGACGCAGCCGATGCCGATCCACATCCAGCGCACTTCCGCCGCGCCGTGCACCACCAGTTTGGTGCCGTCCAGGCTCAGCTGCATGCCCATCAGGAACGACGCCATCACGAACAGCACCGCCGTGGCGATCAGCGCATTGAGCAGATTGAGTTTCATACTTTCTCAACCTCCGGACGCCCGAGGATGCCGGTCGGCATGATCAGCAGCACCACGATCAGCAGCGCGAACGACACCACGTCTTTGTATTCGGTGCTCAGGTAGGCGGAGGTCAGCGCTTCCGCCACGCCCAGCACCAGGCCGCCGATCATCGCGCCCGGAATGCTGCCGATGCCGCCCAGAACCGCGGCGGTGAAGGCTTTCATACCGGCCATAAAGCCGATGTAAGGGTTAATGACGCCGTAGAACTGGCCGAGCAACACCCCGGCCACCGCCGCCATCACCGCACCGATGACGAAGGTCAGCGAGATCACCCGGTCCGTGTTGATGCCCAGCAGGCTGGCCATCTTCAGATCTTCCGCACAGGCGCGGCAGGCACGGCCCATGCGCGAATAGCGGATAAACAGCGTCAGCGCCAGCATCGCCAGGAAGGTCACGAGCCAGATGGTCAGCTGCATGGTGCTGATGGTGGCGGCGAAGCCGTTGCTTTCCCCCAGCACCCACTGGCCGGTGACCAGGCTGGGCAGCGCCAGATCGCGTGAGCCCTGCGTCAGGCTGACGTAGTTTTGCAGGAATATCGACATGCCGATGGCCGAGATCAGCGCAATCAGGCGCTTGGAGTTGCGCACCGGCTTGTAGGCCACCCGCTCGATGCTCCAGCCGTAGGCGCTGGCGATGACGATCGAGACCAGGAACGCGGCGCCGATCAGCAGCCAGCCGACGTCGATGCCGAGCATCATCAGGGCGGCGATAACGATAAAGGAGACATAGCTGCCGATCATGTACACCTCGCCGTGGGCGAAGTTGATCATGCCGATGATGCCGTAAACCATGGTGTAACCGATGGCGATCAATGCATAGGTGCTGCCCAACGTTAAGCCGTTGAACATCTGCTGCAGAAAATAGAGGAGCTGCTCTGACATACTCTGAACCCTTGGCTGCGAAACCCGCCGGCGGAGAACCGGCGGGTAAAGGGAGACGGGGCCGGCAAGCCGACCCGCTGGGCGCAGCAAACTGCGCCCCACCCTAATCATTATGGCTTATTTGATCGGTGTGGACGTGCCGTTGGCATGCCATTCGAACACGCCGAACTCGAAGCCTTTCAGATCGCCCTTGTCATCCCAGGTCAGCGGCCCCATCACGGTCTCCACCGGCTTGCCGGTTTTCAGATCCTTGACGATGTCCGCCGGCTCCTGGCTGCCGCTGCGCTCCATGCCGGTGGTCAGCGACTGCAGCGCGGCATAGGTGGTCCAGACGAACGGGCCGGTCGGATCCAGCTTCTTGGCTTTCAACGCATCGACGATCGGCTGGTTGGCAGGCACCTGATCGTAGCGTTTCGGCAGCGTCACCAGCATGCCTTCCGAAGCGGCGCCGGCGATGTTGGACAGTGAGGAGTTGCCCACGCCTTCCGGCCCCATGAAGCGGGTAGTCAACCCGGCCTGTTTGGCCTGACGCAGGATCTGGCCCATTTCCGGGTAGTAACCGCCGAAGTACACGAAGTCGATATTCTCTTTCTTCAGGCGCGCCACCAGGGTGGAGAAGTCTTTGTCGCCGGCGGTGATGCCTTCGAACATCGCCACTTCGGTGCCCTGTTTTTTCAGGCTGTCGCGCACCGAGCGCGCCAGGCCTTCGCCGTATTGTTGCTTGTCGTGCACCACGGCGATGCGCTTCGGCTTGATGTCGCTGAGGATGTATTTGGCGGCGGTCGGGCCCTGATCCGAGTCCAGGCCGGTGGTGCGCAGGATCATCTTGTAGCCGCGGGTGGTCAGATCGGCGTTGGTGGCCGCCGGGGTAATCATGATCACGCCTTCGTCTTCATAGATATCGGACGCCGGCTGGGTAGACGAGGAGCACAGGTGGCCGATCACGTAGCGAATGCCGTCGTTGATCACCTTGTTGGCGACCGCAACCGCCTGTTTCGGGTCGCAGGCGTCGTCGTATTCCACGCCGACCAGCTTGTCGCCCTTGATACCGCCCTTGGCGTTGATGTCGGCAATCGCCTGGCGCGCGCCGGTAAACTCCATGTCGCCATACTGCGCGACCGGGCCGGACATCGCTCCGACGATCGCCACCTTGATGTCTTTCGCCATGGCCGCCTGGCTCATGGCCATCGCAATACAACCCGCCAGCAGTGCCTTACCTGTTGTTAATTTCATCCGCAAATCCCCATCTGTCGTTGTGAACGTACCTGTTGTGTTTGCCTGCGCCCGATCGTTATTGACCGCTTTTGTTATAAGTAATAATGATTTAGGCGTTTTATCGGCATTATTTTCTAATAAGACTTTATTTTTCATGCCATTAAACAGGAATTTTCTTCTGCAAATCAACTTCATCCGGCAGAAACAAGCGGTGTAAACAGGATAAAATTCGAATTAAATCTGCGCTCTTTACCTTGAGGCGTAGTGCGTTGTGCTGGTTAACAATCCGTTTACTAACTATTTACTCGGAAAATGCCCCGTGCAAAAAACATATTGCACAGTAATCGTACAGAAAAACTTACACAACGCTCTGCACAAGATCTATTACACTGTCGGCATCATTTAGCTGCGCGGAAATTCTGCATGAAACTGACCATCGAGCGCCTGACCGCGCTGTCCCCGCAAGACCTTATCGACCTTGGTAAAATTTGGCCGCACCAGCAGCCGGAACAGTGGCAGAGCTGGCTGAGCGACGGCAAGGCGCTGTTCGCCGCCCGCTTCAACGAGCGGCTGCTGGGGGCGGTGAAAATCGCGCTGCAGGACGACCGCGCCGAACTGCAGGACCTGCTGGTGCGCGAAGTGACGCGCCGCCGTGGCGTCGGTCTTTACCTGGTGCAGGATGCGCAGCGCCAGCTGCCGCAGGTCGCCCATTGGCAGCTGTCGACCGCCGGTCTGGCGCCGCGCGAACGTGGGGAAGTCGATAACTTCATGCGCGCCTGCGGCTTCGCGCCGCAGGGCGATCTCTGGCAAAAATGAAACGCCGGCTGGCGGCGCTGGTCTTGATTGCGCTGGGGTTGGCGGCCTGGTTCGCCGGGCATCAGCAGGCGCTGCGCCAGGCCTCAGGCTGGGATCAGCAGGTTTACGTTTGGCAGCGGGTTTGGACGCCGCAACACGCCGATGCGCTGGCGCACAGCCGCGATCTGTTCGCCGGGCTGCGGGTGTTGGCGCTGCAGGTGCATCCACGCGAGGGCTGGCGGGAAATCCCGGCCGATCTCAGCCTGCTGAAGCAGGACGGCCGCCCGCTCTGGCTGGTAGCACGCCTCGACGGCCAGCTGGCGCAGCTGGACCAAGAAGCCATTATCCAGCGTCTGCTGGCGATCACCCAGCGCTGGCAGGCGGCCGGGCTGCCCGTCACCGGCGTCGAGATCGATCATGACGCCGCCACGGCTCGCCTGCCGGATTATCAGCATTTTCTGCAGCGGCTGCGCCAACGGCTGCCCGCCGCTTTGCAACTCGGCATCACCGCCCTGCCGGCCTGGATCGGCTCGCCCAACTTGCCCGGCGTACTGCAACAGGCCGACAGTTCCGTTCTGCAAGTGCATGCGGTGCTCTCACCGCAGCAGGGGCTGTTTGACGGCCCGCTGGCGCTGCGCTGGGTGCGGCAGTACGCCGCCGTCACACCGAAGCCGTTTCGCGTCGCGCTGCCGGCCTATGGCATGGCGCTGCTGGGGTTTGATGCGCAGGGCGCGCAGGTGGAGAGCGAATCCTCGCTGCGCGTAGCCGGCAACGGCCGCGAACTGACGGTCGCGCCGCAGCAGCTCGCCGATTTTCTGCAAACGCTGGCGCAGCAAACGCCGCCCCGGCTGCGCGGCGTGATTTGGTTCCGACTGCCGCTGGCGGACGATCGGCGCGCCTGGTCGCTCGCCACGCTGCGAGCGGTGATCGAACGGCGGCCGCTGAATGTAGACTGGCAGGTAAAATTTAGGCCTCAGCCGCAGCAAAACGGGCTGTATGATCTGATAATTCATAACAACGGGCCGGTGGACGCCCCGCTGCCGCAAGAGGTGGTCATCCGCGCCGACGACTGCCTGGCGGCGGACGCGGTCGGCAACTACCGGCTGGAATCCGCACCGCAACGGCAACGCTTTATTCGCATCAGCAGCGACCAGCTGCGCGCCGGGCAATCCCGGCCGTTGGGCTGGCTGCGCTGCCAACAACTGACGCCAGGAGGCACCCTTGTCACACCTTGATTCGCGCGCGGCACGGAACACCCGCCGCCTTCTTCCGCTGGCCATGCTGATCGGCGCCGCACTGCCGCTGGGCGGCTATGCCTGCGGCCCGGATTTTCCTAACCGGCTGCTGATCGATCGCAACGGCACCCTGCTGTATATGCCGGAGGGCAATTTCGCCTTCGAAGCCGGCCGGCTGGTGCCGATGGATAAACAGTTGCCGCACTGGCAAGCCCCGCCGCCGCCGATGCCGCCGAAACCGATGCCGCAATCGCCGGAAACGATAGCGATAGGCAAAATGCGCGCCGCCAAAACGGTGGAAGAGGCTGACGCCGTCAATACGCAGGGGTTGTCCAACGCCGCGCGTCTCTATCAACTGGGCGCCGTGGCTTTCGCCAGCCACGATCCGCGCGCCGCAGACTATTTTCAGCAGGTGCTGAAGCTACCGGCCGCCGAGCAGGGCGACTGGGGACTGCGGGCGCAGTATTCGCTTGGCCGCGTACTGATGGCTGACCACGGGACGCCGGTGAACGAATCCGGTGAAGCGGCCCCCGCCGCCGAGCACCCGCCAAAAGCCGCGCTTGAACAGGCGCTGACGGCATTCCAGCAGGTGATCGACCGGGTGAAAAGCGGCGCCGCCGATCCCGATCAGTTGGCGTTGAGCAGCCTTGGGCAGCAGGCGCGCATCCACCTGTGGCTGGGTGACGTCGCCCCCGCCGCCCATCTGTACGCGCAACAGGCGGCGCAGGGCGATCCGAGCGGCGGGCAGTCGCTGCAGTACGTCTCCAGCTTCCTGGTCAACCCCGACCATTTGGACACGCTGAAACAGATTATCGGCGATCCGTTGATCCAGCAGCTGGTGACCATTGAACTGTTCGCCCGCAGCGGCAACCTGCAAATGGCGGATACCGACGGCAACGGCCGCTCCGCGCAAATCATCAACCAGATCCTGACGCTGCTGGACGGCTCAGTGAAAAGCGGCTTCGCCGGCAGCGATCGGCTGGCGGCGCTGGCTTACCGTTCGGGGCAGTACCCGATGGCGGCCAGCCTGCTGAAAAACGCCGGCGACAGCGGCCTGGCGTGGTGGCTGCGCGCCAAAATGGCGCTGCGCGACGGTGACGTGAAAGCCGCCACCGCCGCCTACGCCAAGGCGGCAAGCGCATTCCCCGCCGACGAAAGCTGGGGTGAACAGCGCAACGCCGACTTCGTCGCGGAAACCATCGTGCCCGAGTGCCGGGTGGCCGGCGAACAGGCCATCCTGGCGCTGAACCGAGGCGACTATCTGCAGGCGATGGACCTGCTGTATCGCGGCAAAGCGCTCTACTGGGCCGACGTGGCCGACGTGGCGGAACGGGTGCTGACCGTCGATGAGTTGAAAGGCTTTGTCGATAAGCACGCCCCGGCGCCGACGACGCCGCTCAAGCCGGTTAATCCGGACGATTACGGCGGCCAGCAGATCACGCCGGAGGTGCAGCTGCGCGAACTGCTGGCGCGGCGGCTGATGCGCGCCGGGCGATCGCCGGAGGCGCTGGCCTACTTCGATATCCCCAACTACCGGCAAGCGGCGCAGCAGTTCACCGACGAGCTGAAGGCCGCCAAGGACAAATCCGCTGCGCCGCTGGCGCGCGCACAGGCTTACTATCGCGCCGCCAACCTGCTGCGCGCCCAGGGGCTGGAGTTTACCGGCTATGAGATGACGCCGGATTACGCCATCTATGGCGCCGGCTATTCCTATCTGGGGGATGCGTTCGATACCCGCGAACTGAGGCATAAAAGCTGGATCGACAGCGCAGAAGCGGCGCGCGCCAAGGCGGCGCTACCGGAGGAAGACAACCGTTTCCTGCACTATCGCTGGCAGGCGGTGGGACTGGCGCAACAGGCGGCCGATCTGCTGCCGCCGAAGAGCCAGGCCTATGCCGCCGTGCTGTGTAACGCCGCCAGCTGGGTTATCAAACGCGATGCCAAAACCGGCCGGGCGCTTTATCAGCGCTATATCAACACCGGCACCCGTTATCCGTGGGCGGCGAAATTCGGCTACGACTGCCCGGCGCCGGACTTCGCCGCCGTGGCGCCATAACGCCGAATTTCAGGCACTAAAAAGCCCGGCTTGCCGGGCTTTTTTTATCGAATCTCGCATCGACTCAGGCTTCGATCGCCATTTTCAGTTTCTTCATGGCGTTCTTTTCCAGCTGGCGCACGCGTTCGGCGGAAACGCCGTACTGATCGGCCAGCTCCTGCAGCGTCGACTTGTTGTCGTCATCCAGCCAACGGGCGCGGATGATATGCTGGCTGCGCTCGTCCAGACCTTCCAGCGCATAGGCCAGTTTGTCTGCGGCGTTGCTTTCCCAGTTATCTTCCTCGATGCCTTCGGCGAAGTCCGAGCTCTTATCCTGCAGGTACAGCACCGGCGCCATCGACTGGCCATCGCGGGCCTCGTCGTCCGGAGTCGGATCGAACGTCATGTCCTGCGCCGCCATGCGCGATTCCATCTCGCGCACGTCTTTGCTGGTGACGCCCAGCTCACGGGCCACCAGTTCCACTTCGTCCTGGTTGAACCAGCCCAAACGCTGTTTGGTTTTGCGCAGGTTAAAGAACAGCTTGCGCTGCGCTTTGGTGGTCGCCACTTTCACGATGCGCCAGTTGCGCAATACGTACTCGTGGATTTCCGCCTTAATCCAATGCACCGCAAAGGAAACCAGACGCACGCCGACTTCCGGGTTGAAGCGGCGAACGGCTTTCATCAGGCCGATGTTGCCTTCCTGAATCAGATCCGCCTGCGGCAGACCGTAGCCTGAATAGTTGCGGGCAATATGAGCGACAAAGCGCAGGTGAGACAGGATGAGCTGCTTAGCGGCATCCAGATCGCCCTGATAATGCAGCCGTTCAGCCAGCTCCCGCTCTTCCTCTGCCGTCAGCATCGGATAGGCGTTGGCTGCCCGGATATAGGCTTCCAAGCTACCTTGGGGTACTAAGGCTAAAGTTTGCATTTCTTTGGTCATTCAAACCCTCTCTATGAGAATACAAAATCATGCAGGTGATTATTACAGCGGGGAAATGATTGATTCTACGGCAGTTGCTGAAGCAAAAGCGGTTCCACACGCCGGGCACCTTAACATTTGCTGCAATTTTTGACCGTACTCCGCCCTAAAAGTTCACCCTTTTTTGCAAGCATTGTTGCTGACAATACGTGACGAGGGTGCAGGCCGATAGGGAATTTGTGCGCTAAGAAGAGAGGGATGGTGCTGACTTCGCTTGAGGTCACTCTTCTCCCGCAACGCGATCAAAAGCAGCAGGAGAAGAGTATACCAAAAAAATCTTACTGTGGTGTAAATCGGCGTAAATGTTGCACCGTCGCCAGCCAGGCGGCGATCCAGCCGATCATCGCGGAGATGATCAGCAGCAGCAGCGCCTCATCCCAGCCCAGCCCGTGCAAGGTGAAGGTGGTGCCGAATACCTTGGCCACCCCGGCGACCACCGACTCCAGCTGCCACACCAGCGCGCCGGACAACACCAGCGACAGCAGCGCGCCGGCAAAACCCAGCATCGCCCCGCCGTTGAGGAACGGCCGCAGAATAAAGCCGTCGGTGGCACCGATCAGCTTCATCACGTTAATGGTGTCGCGGCGGCTGAAGATGCTCAGACGCACGCTGTTGCCGATCACCAGGAACACCGCCACGATCATCAGCACGCCGATGATCGCCGCGATCTGACCCGCCAGCCCGGTCAGCGCCGCCAGGCGGGCAAACCAGCTGTCATCCATACGCACTTCTTCCACGCCCTGCACCGCCGCTACGCGATCGCGCAGGGTGTTGAGGGTATCCGAACTCTGGAAGCTCATCTTCGGCGTGACGATCGCCACCGCCGGCAGCGGGTTCTCTTCCAGCATGTCCAGCGCGCCGCCAAAGCCCGACCAGTTGCGGAACTCGCCGCGCGCTTCTTCACGCGACAGGTAATTGACCTTCTCCACGCCGGCTTCCGCCTTGATGGCGTCGAGCACTTTCAGCGCGGCGTCGTCATCGAGCGATTTATCCAGATAAACGGTCAGCTGCGGCGTTGGATACCACTGGCTGGCCGCGGTGCTGACGTTTTTCCACACGATGTAGCACACACTCGGCAGCGTCAGGGAAATGGCGATCACCATCACCGTCAGCAGCGTCGCCAACGGCTGACGCAGCATGTCTTTGATGGCGTTCATCCAGGCGTAACGCCACTGTTCGCGCCAGCCGCCGCGCAGCGCCTTGCTCTTGGCGGTTTTTGCGTTATTGGCCATGGTGAGCGCCCCCTTGCATGCGGCCCTGGCTCAGCGTCAGGATGCGGTAATTGCGGCGGGTGATAAGCCCGGTGTCGTGCGTCGCCATCAGTACGGTCACGCCGACGCGGTTGAATTCTTCAAACAGGCGCAGAATGCCTTCCGACAGCGCATCATCCAGGTTACCGGTCGGTTCATCCGCCAGCAGCACCGCCGGCTTGTTCACCACCGCACGGGCGATGCCCACGCGCTGCTGCTCACCGCCGGACAGCTGAATCGGGAAGTTTTTCGCTTTATCCAGCAAACCGACCTTGTCCAGCGCGGCGGAAACGCGGCGGCGGATATCTTCGGTGCTGGCGCCGGCGATGATCAGCGGCATCGCCACGTTGTCATACACCGTGCGATCCAGCAGCAGGTGGTGATCCTGGAAGATCATGCCGATCTGCCGACGCAGGAACGGCACCTCGCGGTTTTTCAAGCGACTGATGTCGTGACCGCCAAACCAGATGTGGCCGGCGCTGGGCCGTTCGATACCGCAAATCAGTTTCAGCAGGGTACTTTTCCCCGCGCCGGAATGGCCGGTCAGAAACGCCATCTCCGCCGGGCGCAGATGGAAATCAACCCCCTGCAGCGCTTGCCGTCCGCCCAGATAAGCTTTACTGACCTGTTCAAAGCGAATCATCCGTATTAATCCTCTCGGGCAAAAAGTGCCTCAATAAAATCGTCAGCCTTAAACGGCCGCAAATCTTCGATGCCTTCCCCGACGCCGATATAGCGGATCGGGATACCGAACTGATCGGCGATGGCGAAGATCACCCCGCCCTTGGCGGTACCGTCCAGTTTAGTCAGCGTGATGCCGGTTAAGCCCACGGCCTCATTAAATAATTTCGCCTGACTGACCGCATTCTGGCCGGTGCTGGCATCGAGCGTCAGCATAACCTCATGGGGGGCCTGGTCGTCCAGTTTTTTCATGACGCGGACGATCTTCTTCAGCTCTTCCATCAGGTGCGATTTGTTCTGCAGACGGCCGGCGGTATCGGCGATCAACACATCGATGCCGCGCGCCTTGGCGGCCTGCACCGCATCGAAGATCACCGAAGCGGAATCCGCGCCGGTATGCTGCGCTACCACCGGAATGCGGTTGCGTTCACCCCACACCTGCAGCTGCTCCACCGCGGCGGCGCGGAAGGTATCCCCCGCCGCCAGCATCACCGACTTGCCTTCCGCCTGGAATTGACGCGCCAGCTTGCCGATGGTGGTGGTTTTACCCACGCCGTTCACCCCGACCATCAAGATGACATACGGGGTTTTCCCGCTGACATCCAGCGGCTGATCGACCTTGGCCAGAATTTCGGACATTTCCTCCTTCAGCTTGCCGTACAGCGCTTCGGCGTCTTTCAGCTGCTTGCGGCTGGCGTGCTGGGTCAGGGAGGTGATGATTTTGCGCGTGGTATCCACGCCGACGTCAGCGATCAGCAGCTGTTCTTCCAGCTCGTCGAACAGATCGTCGTCGATCTTTTTACCGCGGAACAGCCCCATAAAGCCGGAGCCGAGGTTTTGTTTGGTCTTCAGCAGGCTGCGTTTCAGGCGGGCGAAGAAGCCTTCTTTGGTCGGCCTTTCCTGTTCTTGCGCCGCGGCCGGCACCACCGGCTCAAGCGGTTCTTCTTCCACTTCCGGCACGGATTCAGGTTCAACGACCGGCACCGGCTCAGGTTGGACGACCGGCTCAGGTTGGACGACCGGCTCAGGTTCGACGACCGGCTCGGGTTCAACCACCGGCTCGGGTTCAACCACCGGCTCGGGTTCAACCACCGGCTCGGGTTCAACCACCGGCTCAGGTTCAACGACCGGCTCAGGCTCGACGACCGGCTCGGGTTCAACCACCGGCTCAGGCTCAACGACCGGCTCAGGCTCAACGACCGGCTCAGGCTCAACGACCGGCTCAGGTTCAACGACCGGTTGCTGTTGCGCCGCCACCTGTTCGGTGACGCTGACGATCTCTTCGGCCAGCGCTTGCGCCGCCGGCTGTTCAGCCGCCGCCGGCAAATTTTCCGCGATTTGTTCGCCGGCCTGACCGTTATCCCACTCTCCCGGGGTGTCGACGGAGGCGGCAGGTTCAGATTCCTGGGCGGGGAGCTTGTCGTCCAGCTTGGCGGCGGCCGGTACAGCCGGCGTCTCCGCGGCCTGAGCTTCCGCCTGCTCTACCGGCTGCTCAGGTTGCTGTTGCTCTTCTTCCTTTTCCTTCTGGCCAAAGCCCAGCCAGGAGAAAAACCCACGTTTCTTATCTTTTGCCATGTTATGACTCTACTCCGTACCGAAGGCTCGCTTACCCTACATACCTGAAGGATATATGCTGACAATAATCCGCCGAGTCTATCACTTTCCCTCGCGCAGCAACACGCATCCGGCATGCTTTCCGGTGTGAAATCAGACAACAAAGTTTTACCGTTCCCCCCGACGCCCGTCACCGGTAGAATAGAGACAACTTTTCGTTAACCTCTGCGGCCCCGCGCCGCAAAAGAAATCAAACAACGCTTATGACAAGACTCTCGCCACGGGCGGCGGCCAAAAAACCGCCCCAGGCCGCAGCCGGACAGATCCGCATCATCGGCGGCCAATGGCGCGGCCGTAAGCTTCCGGTGCCGAACAGCCCGGGGCTGCGCCCCACCACCGATCGGGTACGCGAAACCCTGTTCAACTGGCTGGCGCCGGTGATTCAGGGCGCGCGCTGCCTGGACTGCTTCGCCGGCAGCGGCGCATTAGGGCTGGAAGCGCTGTCGCGCTATGCCGGCAGCGCCACGCTGTTGGAATTCGAGCGGCCGGTGGCGCAGCAGCTGGAAAAAAATCTGGCGCTGCTGCAGGGCAAAGGGGTGGTTATCAACACCAACGCGCTGAGCTGGCTGGCGGGCGACGGTCAACCGTTCGACGTGGTGTTCCTCGATCCGCCGTTTCGCAAAGGCCTGCTGGCGGAGACCGCCCTGCTGCTGGAGCAGCGGGGCTGGCTGGCCGACGAGGCCTGGATCTATGTAGAAGCCGAGGCGGAAAGCGCCGCGGCGGACGTGCCTGCCAGCTGGCAGTTGCACCGGGAGAAGGTCGCCGGCCAGGTGGCTTATCGCCTTTATCTTCGTTCGCAAGAGAAAACCGACCATGCTGATTAATCTGGGCCGCCTGCTGATGCTGTGCGTATGGGGCTTCCTGCTCTCTAACCTGTTCCATCCGTTTCCCAAGCCGCTGAAGTATTTCATCGACGTGGCGCTGTTCTTTATGGTGGTGATGCACGGCCTGCAGTTGGTGCTGTTGAAATCCACCCAGCCGAAGGATCAGCCGATCAGCTACTGGCAAGAGGCCAAGATCTTTATCTTTGGCGTGTTCGAGCTGCTGGCCTGGCAAAAGAAACAGCCGCCCATCAAGAAAAAGTGACCGCTACGGCTGAACGGTGAACGAGACGAAGCGCGTGCCCTGCATGTTTAACGTGCCCTGCGCGCCTTTTTCTATCGGGTTGTACTGCCATTGCTTCAGCCGCAGCGTAATGTTTTCACCACCCTGGTTAGGGCTGAACACCACCTCGTAATACATCGGCTCGTTGACCAACGGCTCGCGCTGCGGCGCACGGGTCTTGGCGACCGGGAAGCTCCGCTTGTCACTCACCGTCACCTGCAGACTGCGCATCGGCGCGCGATCGTTTTCCGCCTCCTGCTGGCGCTGTTTGAAGTAACGTTGCGTGGCCAGCACGGCGATCAACGCAATGACGGCGACAAAAAATAACGGTGGCTTACTCATCGGTTTCCCATTTCCTTCACGGTCAAATCGGCGTAAACATAGCATTCTCAAGAAAGCATTGTCGATCGTCGGCAGGCTACCTACACTGAAATGAAGAAGTGACATGGGTGACAGTTTGGAGCCGGTGGTTGCGGCTCCCTCCTACATAAGGAAGACATAAATGAGTTGGCCGTTCCTTGCCGTATTCTTTTCCGGTTGGCTGTTCGTCGACGCCTCTTACCGTGGGCCGCGCTGGCAGCGTTGGGTGTTCAAACCCGTCACGCTGCTGCTGCTGTTGCTGTTGGCCTGGCAGGCGCCGGTGCTCAGCGCCGCGGGCTATCTGATCGTACTCGGCCTGCTGGCAACGCTGATCGGCGATGCGCTGCTTCTGTTGCCGCGCGAGCGGGTGCTGTACGCCATCGGCGCCTTTTTCCTGTCCCACTTGCTGTACACCCTGAGTTTCGCTAGCCAGATGACGTTCAGTCTGTTCTGGCCGCTGCCGCTGGCGCTGCTGGCGATCGGCGCATTGCTGCTGGCCGCCCTTTGGACCCGGTTGGAAGAGATGCGTTGGCCGATCGTCACCTATGTGGCGATGACGCTGCTGATGGTCTGGCTGGCGGGCGAGCAATATTTCCTGCGCAGCACCGATTTCGGCTTCTCACTGCTGACCGGCACCTCGCTGCTGCTGCTGGCCAACGTGGTTTGGCTGCTCAACCGCTACCGCTTCACCTTCCGCGCGGCGGACGCCATCGTGGCTTTCTGTTACTTCTCCGGCCACTTCCTGATCGTGCGTTCGCTCTACCTGTAGAGACCTGCCGCGGGTTCGGCGCGCCGAACCCGTTTCTTCATCAAGCCAGCGCTTTCAACGTCAGGGCATCACCCGCACCCAGCTGATTGCGGTACAGATCGCCGTCGCGCGAGAAGAACGCCAGCGTGCTGCCATCCGCCTGCAGCAGGGCGATGCCGTCCGGCGCCGGGCGCCAGCCCACCACCTCGGCCGCAAATACGCTTTGCAGACAACGCTGCCGATCCACCAGCTGGTAGCCGTTGGTCTCGCTTTGCTCATTGGCCAGAAACTCGATTTGGCATTGCCGTTCGCTGTCGGCTACCTGCCATTGCCCCGCCAGCGACTGCGCGGTCGGCAGCGCCAGACTGCCGGCCATCACCGCACTCGTCACCATCATGCCTCCCGCCGCCAGGGCGGCGCGCGTTAAAGTACCTTTCATACCGGCTCCCACATCACGCCCGGCCGAGACTGCGCCGGGCGCTCCGTTGCTGCGTTACACGATAAAGTCAGTGGCGACGTCTACCTGACCGACGATTTTCACCAGGAAGTCCGGCGCCTGATGACCACCGATGTTCACCGACAAATCGGTCACGTTGTTGGAAGCGTTGTAGCTCAGCAGCGCTTCACCGGCCGCGCCGCTGAAGTGATCGACGAAGTGAATGAAATCGCTGCTCTGCGCTTCTTTGTTGAAGAACGAAAGATCAATCTTGTCGATCCCTTTCTGGAAGTCGCGGATCCAGTCTGAAGCGCCCGGCGCGGAATCGCTGGCGGCAGAGAACACGAAGATGTCTTTACCGGCACCGCCCCACAGCTCATCCGCCCCGCCGCCGCCGAACAGCACGTCGTTACCCGCGCCGCCTTTCAGCACGTTATTGGCCGCGTTGCCGACGATCACGTCGTTGCCGGAACCGCCAATGGCGTTCTCGATGGTCACACCGGCGGCGATCGAGACGTTGCCTTTCAGGCCGCCCACGTCGGAGAACGACTTCTCGTTCAGGTTGATGCGCTGGTTAGCGGTATAACCGGAGAAATCGAAGGTATCGTTGCCACCCGCATCCCAGGCCGCAAAGATCACTTTCTGCGAATTGCTGGTGGTGCTGAGGAAGTCACGACCGGTGTTGGAGTTAAAACCGTACACGGTGTCGCCGGTGCGGGTCGACAGGTTGGCGCCATACAGATGTTGAATGGCGGCAATGTCATCCAGCAGCGGAGCTGCGGCGTAATGACCGCCGTTATCGCCACCGGTGTTGGTTTCGCTCCAGTAGCTCATCAGGCTGAACTGGCGGGTGTCTTCCGCATAAGTGACGTCGCGATAGGTCGGGTTGCCTTCACCGGCGTTGTAATCGCCCGGGTGGCTCAGACCCAGCGCATGGCCAATCTCATGGGTGAACGTCTGGCGGCCGTAGTCTTCGGTCGCCGGATGCTTCACGTTGGACTGGTTGACGTTGTACCAGGTCTGGCCTCCCAGATCCTGCCCCTGCCAAATGGTGTTCGGCAGGAAGGCGTAGGCCTGGGTGCCGTAATCATAGTGGCCGGGACGATCCTGGCTGTAGTTACCGAAGGTGATGTTGGCCTTTTGTCCGGCCGCCACTTCGGTAAAGGTGATATTGGCGACGTCGGCCCAGGACTGCAGCGACAGCTTAGCCTGCTGCTGCTGTTCCGCGCTGAACTTGCTCAGCCCGGTGTCGCCGGCGACGTTGGTGGAAGAGAACTTATAGTCCGGGAAGGAGAAGGTTAATTTGACCGGCTGGCCAAATACCTTGTAACCGTTCCAGGTTTGGTTCTCACGGGTAATAAACAGCCCAGCTTGCTCGTTAGAAAATGAATCCTTGCCATTAATCTGAATCCCGTTGCCCCGCTCATGATAATGCAACAGGTCGTCTACAGCATCGTAGCCGGTTGTGGCGGCCGCGAAGTTGGATTCAGTAATTTCAATTGCCTTTTTAGTAGATTGCATTGGTTCGATTCCACTCATTACCTGATTGATATCAATCAGACAGATAGACATAACCTCCCCGTAAGCCACGGTTAATGAACCTTAAGCTTGCTGGAAGGGGCTTATGCGCCGTTACCGGCAGTGTGTTTGGTAGAATTAATGCATATATATCAGCAAATAAGATCACCATTAAAAATGGTAATCGATTCCAATTATAGGCAGGACCGCAAAACTGCACATAAAATAATCAACCATTTATTATCGCAACGAAAGTTTGTTATGCTACTTTTTGCGCTTATTTACAAAACAAATGAAACTTAGAGAGGAGAAGTTGGCACCAAACTTCAATAGCAATGCGGCTTGCAGACACAAGCGAATCATGCTGGCTAATTAGGCGCCAAAAGATAAATTTTGCTAACGCGTTATAGATAAATAACTCTTTATTATTAGACCGGGCGACTTTTTAGTTTCTATAGGAATATTATTTTCTTATTTAAACTAACGGCGGCGAGACTTTTTCTCGAAATAGGTAATAAGAAAAAGCAATAGATTAAAATTCGCATTATTCATTATTGAATGAATCCCCCCATAACGCCTGAACGCCGTTAGCAATAATTCTCATCCGGCGCTTGACTCTGGAGTGCACTCCAGGGTGTAGAGTCAGCTGAGCAAACCCGGTTAACTGCCCGAAGGGGGACGTTATGCACAATCAGCAAAACCATAATCATCAGGAACATCACCACGCCGAAGGCGGATGCGGCTGCAACCACAGCCACAGCAAAACCCAGCATGGCTGCAGCAGCGAGCCGAAAAACGCCGCTGCGCAGACCGAACACGCCCATCACCATCACGATCATGGCGAGAGCGGCTGCTGCGCCGCCGCCCCCGACGATCCGGACGAGGAAAGCGACAGGCTGGCCGCCGCTCCCCCTTCCGGCAGCCAACGTTTCAGCTGGAAAGTCACCGGTATGGACTGCCCCAGCTGCGCCAAGAAAATCGAAAATGCCGTCACCGCGCTCCCCGGCGTTGACAGCGCACGCGTATTGTTCGCCACCGAAAAACTGGTGGTCGACGCACAGTCCGATATCAGCCTGCGGATCCAGGACGCGGTCGCCCAGGCCGGTTTTACCCTGCTCGGCGCTCAGACAGCCAAAGATGCCGCGCCAAAAGCCTCGCGCTTCGGCGAATTTGCGCCGCTGCTGTTGTTAACCACCCTGATGGTGGTCAGCTGGGTGCTGGATCGGATTAACCCGGAGCTGGGTCGCATCGCCTTTATCGCCACCACGCTGGTCGGGTTGGCGCCGGTCGCCGCCAAGGCGCTGCGTCTGATTCGCTCCGGCACGCCGTTCGCCATCGAAACGCTGATGAGCGTGGCGGCCATCGGCGCGCTGTTCATTGGCGCCACCGCCGAGGCGGCGATGGTGCTGCTGCTGTTTATGGTTGGCGAGCTGCTGGAATCCTACGCCGCCAACCGTGCGCGGCGCGGGGTGAAGGCGCTGATGGAGCTGGTGCCGGAAGATGCGCTGCTGCTGCAAGGCACGGAACGCAAACGCGTGCCGGTCGCCAGCCTGCGCCCCGGCGACGTGATTGAAATCGCGCCCGGCGGGCGTCTGCCGGCCGACGCCGAACTGCTCAATCCGTTCGCCAGCTTCGACGAAAGCGCCCTGACCGGCGAATCGGTGCCGGTCGAGCGTCAACGGGGGGAAAAAGTGGCCGCCGGCAGCCTGTCCGTCGATCAGGCGGCACAGATGAAGGTGATCTCAGAGCCCGGCAAAAACGCCATCGACCGCATTCTGCAATTGATTGAAGAGGCCGAAGAGCGCCGCGCGCCGATCGAACGCTTCCTCGATCGCTTCAGCCGCTACTACACCCCGGCCATCATGCTGCTGGCCGTCGCGGTGATCCTGGTGCCGCCGCTGCTGTTCTCGCAGCCGTGGGAGACCTGGATCTATCGCGGCCTGACGCTGCTGCTGATCGGCTGTCCATGCGCGCTGGTGATCTCGACGCCGGCGGCCATCACATCCGGGCTGGCGGCCGCCACGCGGCGCGGCGCGCTGATTAAAGGCGGTGCGGCGCTGGAGCAACTGGGCCAGATTCAAACCATCGCCTTCGATAAAACCGGCACCCTGACCGAAGGCAAGCCGACGGTCACCGACGTGCTGCCCATCGGCGCGCTCACCGAACAACGGCTGTTGCAGCTTGCCGCCGCGGTAGAGGCCGGTTCACATCACCCGCTGGCGCAAGCGATCATTAACCGCGCCGCCGCCAGCGGTGCCGAGCTGCCGCTGGCGCAGGCGCGCCGCGCGCTGGCCGGCGTCGGTGTGGAAGGGATCGTGGACGGCAAGACCGTGCTGATCAGCGCGCCGGGCAAGCTGGCGCCGGGCCTGCTCGACACCCAATGGCAGAGCCAGGTAGACAAGCTGGAAAACGCCGGTAAAACGGCGGTGGTGGTGCTGGCAGACGGCGCGCCCATCGGCTTGCTGGCGCTGCGTGATACGCTACGCAGCGACGCCAAACAGGCGATAGCCGAACTGAACGCGCTGGGTATTCGCGGCGTGATGCTGACCGGGGACAACCCGCGCGCCGCCGCGGCGATCGCCGGCGAGCTGGGCCTCGACTATCGCGCCGGTCTGTTGCCGGAAGATAAGGTCGCTGCGGTTACCGAGCTGAACGAACTGCGCCCGACGGCGATGATCGGCGACGGCATCAACGACGCCCCGGCGATGAAAGCCTCCAACATCGGCATCGCCATGGGCAGCGGCACCGATGTGGCGCTGGAGACCGCCGACGCCGCCCTGACCCACAACCGGCTGGTGGGCGTCGCGGAAATGATCCGCATCTCGCGCGCCACCCACGCCAATATCCGGCAAAACATCACCATCGCGCTGGGATTGAAAGGGGTCTTTCTGATCACCAGCCTGCTGGGGTTAACCGGGCTGTGGCTGGCAGTGCTGGCGGACTCCGGCGCCACCGCGCTGGTCACCGCCAACGCGCTGCGGCTGTTGAGAAAGCGCCAATAACGTGACGCCAGGCCGGGTTCCTCAATGGGAACCCGCCATTATCGATTGCAGCGAAGATACTAAGGATATTGTCGGCGCGTATGTAATACCCGCAACACCCGGATGTGAGTTTCCAGCACCTGGTAAATCAGGAGATAATGGGGATGCAAGGGGATTTCATGCGTGCCGTCCACTCTGCCACGCCGGAAAATTCGAGGATGCCTGGCGGCGGGAGTGACGGCCTCCATGATGAGAACCTTCATTTTTCTGGCTGCCAGAGGGTTATCGTTGGCGATGAATCCCACAATCTCCGCCAGATCCTGACGTGCGGCTCGAGTCCATTCGATGTTGAGCATTATGCCTGCTTCGCGTTGATCCTGGCTTCTGCAGCAGCGATAACAGCATCCATTTCAGCCATCACGTCATCATGAGGAATACCGGGCCACGGCTCATCCATGGCTTCCTGAACTCTTTCAAGAAACCAGCGCTCATAGCCCTGTGTGTGTTCCTCATTTTCCATCTTGGCAACCGTAGGCAGTAGTAAAATACTCATCATCGTTTGTCCCTTTCTAACGCTCCCCAATCGCAGGGAGCTTATCTTACGAGACGATTAAAAACTATACACCTTTCCGTAACAGATAACGGTATGGCGCCTGCTCGGTCTCCTGCGCCACCAGCGTGTGCTCCATAAAGCGGCAAAACCCCGGGATATCGCGGGTAGTGGCCGGATCGTCGGCGATAATCAGCAGCGTTTCGCCGTTGTCCATATGGCGCACGGTTTTGCGCACCATCATCACCGGTTCCGGGCAACGCAGCCCCAGCGCGTCGAGCGTCTGGTCTGCCTGGGCAAATAAGTCAGTCATGCAATTTTTCTCGTTCAAAAACGATCGGCGAACGCTCGCCGCATCTCATTAGCGCCTAGTTTACGCCGGTAGTTTTTCTGCGCAAGATGCGTTAACGTTTGCGTTAAATTTAACCATTGCATTGGTTGCGCAAACGCGTATCATGCCGCCGCGCAGCGTTTTTTGCTGTTTTGACAAGACACACTGGGTTCCCTCACCCCACTGCTAAAAAGGCTACAAGTATGTATTCGTTTACCGCACAGCAGCGCTTCACGGCGTTGGTCTGGCTTTCGCTGTTTCATATCGCCATCATTACCTCCAGCAACTACCTGGTGCAGCTGCCGATCAGCGTTTTCGGCTTCCATACCACCTGGGGCGCCTTTACCTTCCCGTTTATCTTTCTGGCGACCGATCTGACCGTGCGCATCTTCGGCGCGCCGCTGGCGCGGCGCATCATCCTGGCGGTGATGGTGCCGGCGCTGTTCATCTCCTACGTGATCTCCACCGTCACTTATCAGGGAGAATGGCAGGGTTTCGCCGCGCTGAGCAGTTTTAACCTGTTCGTGGCGCGCATCGCGGTGGCCAGCTTTATGGCCTATGTGCTCGGCCAGATCCTCGACGTACACGTCTTCAACCGCCTGCGTCAACGCAGCACCTGGTGGGTGGCGCCGGCGGCGGCGATGTTCCTCGGCAACATCAGCGACACGCTGGCGTTCTTCTTCATCGCCTTCTATAAGAGCAGCGATCCCTTCATGGCCAACAACTGGGTGGAGATCGCGCTGGTGGATTACAGCTTCAAGGTGATGATCTGCCTGCTGTTCTTCCTGCCGATGTACGGCGTGTTGCTGAACATGCTGCTCAAACGCATCGCGGCGCGCAGCGGCAGCCTGCAGCCGGGCTGAGTCGTGTTATTCTGGGCGGCCTTATCCTTTGGAGGCCGCTCATGACCCCAATCATCCGCACCGCCACGCTCGAAGAAATCCACCGCCTTTACCAACGCATCCCCGAATTCGGCGGCCTGCACAGCCTGGCCGACCTGCAGCAACGTATCGGCGCCGCCCCCACCAGCCTGTTGATCGCCGAGATAGACGGACAGCCGGCCGGTTTCAAACTCGGTTATCAACGGCAGGAAACGGTGTTTTACAGCTGGCTGGGCGGCGTGCTGCCGGCATTCCGTCGCCACGGCGTGGCGCAGGCCTTGTTGGCCGAACAAGAGCGCTGGGCGCGGGCGCAAGGCTATCGCCAACTGACGGTCAAAACCCGTAACCGGTTCCGCGCCATGCTGACGATGCTGCTCGCCCATCACTATCAGATTGTTCATCTGGAAAAGAAAGGCGAAGTGGCTGATTATAGGCTATTACTGGAAAAAAACTTGTGACAACATCTGCCTTGCATTTCAACCTGGAATAGGTTGCGATACGACAGTGAATCCCTACCGGAAAGGAAGAAGGAAGCCCGATGCGTAAAGTAGCGAAATTGATGGGTATCAGCCTGCTGGCGCTTGGCCTCGCGGCCTGCGACGGCAACACCAAAGACACCAAGGCAGCGCCAGACGGCGCGGCGGCCAGCGCGCCGGCCGGGCAGCAAGTCAGCCTGCTGGACGGTAAACTGGCGTTCACCCTGCCGGTCGGCATGGCGGATCAGAGCGGCAAGCTGGGCAACCAGGCCAACAACATGCATGTTTACGCAGACAGCACCGGTCAGCGCGCAGTGATCGTCATCTTGGGCGACAAGACCGCCGACAGCCTGGAGACCCTGGCCAAGCGCCTGGAGAACACCCAGCGCGCGCGTGACGCCAACCTGCAGGTGATCACCAACAAAGCGCTCGACGTCAACGGTGTGCCGCTGCGTCAGCTGGACAGCATCATCACCAGCGGCGGCGAGAAAGCCTATTCTTCCGTCCTGATCGGTTCGCTGAACAACAACATGCTGACCATTCAGGTGACGCTGCCGGCGGACAACCAGCAGCAGGCGCAGACCGAAGCCGAAGGCATCATCTCCACCCTGAAACTGAAGCAGTAATCCCGCAGGGGCCGGTTCGCCGGCCCCTGAGTCTTTATGCCAACGCCTGCGCCAGCAGGGTGATCGGGTGTTCGCAGCGTTTGCTGGTGGACATTTCGATCTGCCACTTGCAGGTCTCGCAGTCGGTCACCACCAGATCCACTCCGCTCTCTTCTATCTGCCGGAACAGCGGCGCGCCAATGCCTTGCGACGTGGCGTAGTTCTCCGATTTGAACCCGTAAGTGCCGGCGATGCCGCAGCACTGCGAATCCAGCACCACCAGCTCCAGCCCCGGTATCTGCCGCAGCAGCTCCAGGGTATAGGCGGTCCAGCCCATCTTCTCCATATGGCAAGGCGTGTGATAAGCCACCCGCAGCGGCGTGCGCTTGAGCGGCAGGCTGCGCCCCTGATTGATCAGGCGATAGAGATAGCGCGTCGCCAGCTCCACCCGATCGCGCACCGCAGTGGTGTCTACGTCCAGCAGATGAGGGTATTCGTCACGCAGGGTGAAGGTGCAGCTCGATGAGGTCGCCACCACCGGAATGCCGCGCTCCAGCACCGTTTCCTGCAGCGATTCGGCATTGACCCTGGCCTGCTTTTTAGCCTGCTCGATAAATCCGTTGGCGATCAGCGGCACGCCGCAGCATTTCTCGCGTTTCAGCAGCTGCACGCCGATATCCAGCGCGTTGAACACCCGGACCAAATCCTTGCCCAGCTGCGGGTGGTTATAGTTGACGAAGCAACCGTGGAAGAATGCCACCTGCTCGGCGTAACGCTGCTGAGCCTGCGCCTGTTGCCGGTACCAGCGGCGGAAGGTGCCGAAGGAATATTTCGGCAGTTCGCGCCGGTGGTCGATCTTCAGCGCCTTGTCCAGCAGCTTGCGCACCGGTTTCAACCCGGTGGCGGCGTTGACGATCGGCGCAAACGGCGTCGACAGCGATCCCATGATATCGGTATGGCTGAGGATGGCATCGCGCAGCGTCGGCTTGCTCTGGGCGAAGTCGGCGCGGGCGCGCTGAATGATGTCGCCGATTTTGACGTCGGACGGGCAGGCCACTTCACAACGCTTGCAGTTGGTGCAGTATTTCAGCGCTTCGTCGTACAGCGCCGGGTCTTTCAGCCGCAGCCGCTCGCCGTCCGGCCCCGCCTGTTTCGGCCCCGGGTAGAGCGGGTTCACTTTGGCGACCGGGCAGTAAGTGGTGCAGACGGTGCATTTGATGCAGCTTTCAAAGCTGTGGTCCCGATGCAGGCTCATACGTTCTCCTCCGCGGCGATCTGCTGCGCGACGTGCAGCGCGCCGATCAATGACACGCCGGCGCCGCAACCCTGCTGCAGCGGATCGTAGCCGCCGGCGACCGCGCCGATGGCGTACAGGTTGTCGAACGGCACTCCCTGCTTCATCGCCCGCAACCTGCCGTCGGTACGCACGCCGAACTGCAGGTAAGGCTGCGGCGCGAACAGCTCACGTCGGCTCCAGTCGGCGCGATCCGCCCGACTGTGTACGTCCAGCCCGAAGATCGGTTCGCGCACCCCGTCGAAATCGGCCGCCAGCCCATTGCTGAAGAAGCTGCCGCTGGCCAGCACCACCTGCTGCGCCCGCAGCGGAATATCGCCGTGGTTGCGGGTGTACAAACCGGTGACGCGGCCGGCCTCGCTCTCGGCGCGCAGCACGCTGTCGCCCGGCATGAAAACGCCGCCCAACTGCTGGAAACGCCGCCGCAGCGCCTGATGCAAGCGCATGCCGGGCACCGAAGGCGGCAACGTCGGCAGCAGTCGGATCGGCTTGCCGACCGCATCCTGCAACACCGCCAGCGACGCGTCGTCCTCCAGGCCCAGACAGGCCGGCAGGAAGAGCGCCTCGGCCTCGCCCGCCAGCCGCCGCAGTTCTTCGGCCATCGGCGGCAGGCTTTCCATCAAATCCAGTACCCGGGCGATGTTCACCGCACGAAACTCGCTGGGATTATTGCGCAATCTGTCCAGCGCCGGCATGTGCAGATAGGCCACGTCCGTCTGCACGCCGAGCTCGCGGCTCAGGGCGTCGGCGGCCATCTGCGGTTGGAAGTCGAGGAACCCTTCGATGCCGATCACCGCAATGCGCCGCCACGGCAGTTGGCCGGTCAGCGGCAGCGTCGGGATCGCTTGCGGGCTGAGCCAGGTGGCGCGGCGCGTGCCGAGCGGCGTAATGCGCAGATGGTTGTTCACCCCCTCGCCCTGCAGATTCAGCCCGCAGCGTTCCAGCAGCCGCTGCGCGGCGGCGGACAGCGCCGCCACCCGGCCGGGCCCGATCAGGGCGTACGGATGCTGCGGCGCCTGTTGCGCCAGCTGCGGCAACGCCGCCAGCGGCATCTCGACCGGCGTGCCGTCCGGCAATCTCGCCAGCAGATCGAGCGAGCCGGAGGAGAAGTAGAGCGCGCTCTGGCCAGAACTGACCACCGCGCAGCGCTTGCCCTGTTCGGCCACGGCAATGGCGCAGCTCAGGCCCGCCAGACCACCGCCAATCACCACGACGTCAAATCGCATCATCCGCCTCCTGCTCCTGGTCGGCCTGGGCTTCAAGCCCGCATAATCCCTGGTAAACCCAGCTGGTGAATTCGCTCTCGCGCAGCGCATCGCCCCAGGCGATCGGCCGTACGCCTTTCCAGCGTTCGTTGAGGAACTGCGACAGCTGCGCGATGGATTGCTGCGGCGTGCTGACGTTAAAGCGCGTCAACAGCCCGGCGGCGCGGCAGGCGCAGAGTTCGCCCTGGCAGGTGCCCATGCCGACACGGGTGCGGCGGCGCAGATCCACCAGGTTATTGACGGTCAGCGAGTTGACCGCATAGCGCACTTCCCCGGCGGTCACCGCCTCGCATTCGCACACCAGGCTGGTGTCGAGCCTATCGGCCGCCGGCACCTGGCTGGCGCGATCGCCGTGGCGGTAAATTGCCGAGCCGCGAATGCTGGCGGGCAGAGAAACCACGCTGCGCACCGTTTCCTCCGCCGACTGACGGGATCCGGGCAGCGCGTCCTGCGCGGTGGTGCACGGACTATTTACGCCGAGCTTTTCGCATACCTTGTCGGTGGCCCACTCCGCCATCAGGCGGTAGGTCATCAGCTTGCCGCCGGTAATGGTGATAAACCCTTCCAGCCCGTCGCGGGCGGCGTGATCGAGCAGCACGATGCCGCGGCTGACGTTGCGCCCGCTGGGATCGTCGTCGCTGGCCACCAGCGGCCGCACCCCGGCATAGGCGCGCAAAATGCGGGTCTGCGCCAGGGTGGGCGCCAACAGCGCCCCTTCGCGGATCAGAATGTCCACCTCCTGCGGGGTCACCAGCATGTTGTCAATTTGGTCGTAGTCGATATGGGTCGAGGTGGTGCCGATCAGCGAGATGGTGTCGCCTGGCACCAGGATGTCGGCGTCCGCCGGTTTGCGGCAGCGGTTGATCACCATGTTGTTGATGCGATGGCCGAGGATCAGCAGCGCTCCCTTGGCCGGGAACATACGGATGCGCAAATCGGCGTATTCGGCGATCTGCTGGCCCCAGATACCGGCGGCGTTGACCACCACCGGCGCGTGCAGCTCATAGCGCCGCTGATTCTGATGGTCGTAAACGCGCACGCCCGTCACCCGATCGCCGCTGCGCAGCAACCCCACCACCTGATGGTAGGTCAGGATCTGCGCGCCGTGCTCGCGCGCGTCCAGCATATTGGCGGCGGTCAGCCGGAAGGGATCGACGGTGCCGTCCGGCACCCGCACCGCGCCGATCAGCGCCGGGTTAGCCGCCGGCTCCAGCCGCAGCGCCAGCTGCGGGTCGATCGCTTCGGCGTCGATGTCGGCCTGGCGACAGGCGGCGATAAACTGCTGCTGATAGTCCAGCGAGTCTTGCGGCAAGGTGATGAACAGCCCGTCGGTGCGCTCGATACAGTGATGCGCGATGCGTTTCAGGATGCGGTTCTCTTCTATGCATTCGCGCGCCGACTCGCCGTCGGTCACCGCATAGCGCGCGCCGCTGTGCAGCAAACCGTGGTTGCGGCCGGTGGCGCCGGTGGCGATGTCGTGGCGCTCCAGCAAAATGCATCGCAAGCCGCGCCGCGCACAGTCGCGGGCAATGCCTGCGCCGGTGGCGCCGCCGCCGATGATGATCACATCCGTTTCGCCGCCGTCAAAATAGCTGCTCATGTCGCTCCCTCAGGATCGGTAGTTATGAGCCTATTGAGCCACGGTTATTGGGGTCTTTGTTTGATAAGGAACAATAACGAACATGAAACGAAATAAAAATGTCCACAAAAAACCATCAATGTGATCATAATCACGATTTTTGGACGTTTTTCTATTTCATAACGTTAACGAATCGCTCAAAATCCGCCGTGGTTTCATGAAAGTGTAACAATTGCGCCATTCGTCACAGCGACACCAGGCGTATTTGATGACAATGGCGCTCGTTATGGAACACAAAAACACCACATTCGATATCCGCTCAATCATCAAATGAACGTAAAAGGTCATATTGATGTGATAACAGATAAAGCCATCGGAGGCGCTCATGTTGAGTATTTTTAAGCCGGCCGCACACATCGCCCGTGTGCCGAGCGATAAGGTAGACCCGCTCTACCGTAAGCTGCGCTGGCAAATTTTCCTGGGGATCTTCTTCGGTTACGCCGCCTACTATCTGGTGCGTAAGAACTTCACCCTGGCCATGCCTTACCTGATCGAACAAGGCTTCAGCCGCGGTGACCTCGGCTTCGCGCTGTCGGGCATCTCCATCGCCTACGGCTTCTCCAAATTCATCATGGGTTCGGTCTCCGACCGTTCCAACCCGCGAGTGTTCCTGCCTGCCGGCCTGATCCTGGCGGCGGCGGTGATGTTGTTCATGGGCTTCGTGCCGTGGGCAACCTCCAGCATCGCCATCATGTTCGTCCTGCTGTTCCTGTGCGGCTGGTTCCAGGGCATGGGCTGGCCGCCGTGCGGCCGCACCATGGTGCACTGGTGGTCGCAGAAAGAACGCGGCGGCATCGTCTCCATCTGGAACTGCGCCCACAACGTGGGCGGCGGCCTGCCGCCGCTGCTGTTCCTGCTGGGCATGGCCTGGTTCAACGACTGGCACGCGGCGCTGTACATGCCGGCCTTCGGCGCCATCCTGGTAGCCCTGATCGCCTTCGGCCTGATGCGCGACACCCCGCAATCCTGCGGCCTGCCGCCGATTGAAGAGTACAAAAACGACTACCCGGACGACTACAGCGAAAAAGACGAAGAAGAGCTGACCGCCAAGCAGATCTTCATGCAGTACATCCTGCCGAACAAGCTGCTGTGGTACATCGCGGTCGCCAACGTGTTCGTCTACCTGCTGCGTTACGGCATTCTGGACTGGTCGCCGACCTACCTGAAAGAAGTGAAGCACTTCGCGCTGGACAAGTCTTCCTGGGCCTACTTCCTGTATGAATACGCCGGTATCCCGGGCACCCTGCTGTGCGGCTGGATGTCGGACAAAGTGTTCAAAGGCAACCGCGGCGCCACCGGCGTGTTCTTCATGACGCTGGTGACCATCGCCACCGTGGTGTTCTGGATGAACCCGGCCGGTAACCCGACCGTGGACATGATCTGTATGCTGGTCATCGGCTTCCTGATCTACGGTCCAGTGATGCTGATCGGCCTGCACGCGCTGGAGCTGGCGCCGAAGAAAGCCGCCGGCACCGCCGCGGGCTTCACCGGCCTGTTCGGCTACCTGGGCGGCTCGGTTGCGGCCAGCGCCATCGTCGGTTACACCGTAGACTTCTTCGGTTGGGACGGCGGCTTCATGGTGATGATCGGCGGCGGCGTGCTGGCGGTTATCCTGCTGCTGCTGACCATGCTGAACGAGAAGAAACACCACGCGGAAATCGCTGCCGGCAAGCGCGGCTAACCGTCACACGACTTTTGCATGATTTAAAGGCCGCCCTGCGGCCTTTTTACTACCCTGCCCCCAACAACACGGAGAAAACGGAATGCGGACTCAAGTCAAAGCCCTGCTGACAGGGATCATTCTCGCCACCTCAATGGTCAGCGCCGCGCAGGCGGCGGACAAAGTGGTGATCGCCCACCGCGGTGCCAGCGGCTACCTGCCGGAACACACCCTGCCGGCGAAGGCGATGGCCTACGCGCAAGGCGCCGATTACCTCGAGCAAGATCTGGTGATGACCAAGGACAACGAGCTGGTGGTGCTGCACGACCATTACCTCGATCGCGTCACCGACGTCGCCGAACGTTTCCCGAACCGCGCACGCAAAGACGGCCGTTATTACGCCATCGACTTTACGCTGGCGGAGATCAAATCGCTGAAGTTCACCGAAGGCTTTGACATCGAAAACGGCAAGAAGGTACAGGGCTACCCTGGCCGCTTCCCGATGGGCAAATCCGACTTCCGCGTCCACACCTTCCAGGAAGAGATCGAATTCGTACAGGGTCTGAACCATTCGACCGGCAAAAACATCGGCATCTATCCTGAAATCAAAGCGCCTTGGTTCCACAAGCAGGAAGGCAAAGACATCTCCAGCAAAGTGCTGGCGGTGCTCAAGCAGTACGGTTACACCGGCAAGAACGACAACGTCTACCTGCAGTGCTTCGACGCCAACGAGCTCAAACGCATCAAGAACGAGCTGGAGCCGAAGCTGGGCATGGATCTGAAGCTGGTGCAGCTGATCGCCTACAACGACTGGCAGGAAACCTACGAGCAGAAAGCCGACGGCAAGTGGGTGGAATACGACTATGACTGGATGTTCAAACCGGGCGCGATGAAGAAAATCGCTCAGTATGCCGACGGCATCGGGCCGGACTACCACATGCTGGTGGTGGCGGATCAATCCAAGCCGGGCCACATCGTTCTGACCGACATGGTGAAAGAAGCGCACGCCAGCAAGCTGGCGGTGCATCCGTTCACCATTCGCGCCGATGCGCTGCCGAAGTACGTGACCGACGTGAACCAACTGTATGACGTGATTTACAACCAGGCCGGCGTCGACGGCGTGTTCACCGACTTCCCGGACAAGGGCGTGCAGTTCCTGCAGAAGCAGGGCCAGCACAAGTAATAACAAGGGCGCCGCAAGGCGCCCTTGGATTGCTGACAAAGGAGGAAAAAGCGTGGTTTTTCCTCCTTTGTGGATATCAGTCGAAAATCAATAAATTGATTTTCCTTATTTTTTAGCTATTGCCTGCTGTAAGCTCGGCAACGTCATCCGGTTTATCATTTACTTTAAGGGCGCCGCAAGGCGCCCTTGTTATTTCAGAGGAACATCTTGCGCAGGTAGTGCGGCACCGCGTTATCGGCATTGGAACCGATCACCTCCAGCTCCGGCAGCATATCCTTCAGGCGCTGATGCGCATCGCGCATGATGCAGCCCTTGCCGGCCATCGACAGCATCTCCAGATCGTTCATGCCGTCGCCGAAGGCGATGCACTCTTGCAGCGTATAACCGATGATCTTGGCCACTTCTTCCAGCGCATGCCCTTTCGACACGCCGCCCGCCATCACTTCCAGGCAGGTCGGGAACGAGAAGCTGACGTTGACCCGATCGCCCCAGCGGGCGTTGATGGCGTCTTCCACCTGCAGCAACCGCTCGTGGTCTTCACAGGTGAAGTAAACCTTGCAGACGCCGTCGGTTTCCAGCAGGCCCGGCTCGAACAGCTGATATTTGAACACCGACTCCTGGAAGAACTCTTCCTGCTCCGGGCTTTCGCGGTTGGTAAACCAATCGTCGTTGCGGTAGACGTTGGTGGTGATCTGCGGATCGTCGTGCAGCATGCCGTACAGATCGCGGGCGATATCCCCGTCCAGGTTATGGCTGAAGATCAGCTCGCCGGCCGTGTTGTGCACCCGCGCGCCGTTGGAGGTGATCATAAAGGCGCTGATTTCCAGGCTGTCGCGGATCTGCGCCACGTCGATGTGGTGGCGGCCGGTGGCGAACACGAAATGCACGCCGCGCTGGGTCAGCAACTTCAGCGTTTCTTTGGCGTACGGCGACAGGGTATGGTCGGGAGACAGCAGCGTGCCATCTAAATCGGAAGCGACGACGTGATACATAGCGTTATGTTCTAACCTCTGATGGAGTTGTCGGCGGCAGCGCGCCGCCTAAGTGTTGAGCAAAGAAGCGCAGGATTGCGTTCAGTGCTTCGGCGCGCATCGCGTCCCGCTCGAACAGGATCTCATGGCGTGCGCCGTTGATAACCCACGGAAGCCCCCCTTCGCAAGGGCGCCCCGCGTCTGACAGAGCCTGACAAAAAGCCTGGTGCGAACGGTTGTCGACCACCCGTTCTTCACCGGCCTGCAAAAGCAACAGCGGCGTTGTGATGTTCCCGGCCTGCGCGATGATCTGCCGGCCGGCGCGGATGCTCTCACGCACCCAATGGTAAGTCGGCCCGCCCACCTGCAGCTCGGGATAGTCGGCGTAATAACGCAGGCTGCGCCGGTAGCGCTCGCGGCTGTGGGTCAACACGTTGACCACATAGGGCAGCGGACGCCACTGGCCGGTGCCCACCGCGTAATAATCACGGATCGCCGGGCGTGTCTCCACCCAGTCGAGAATGCGGTCGGCCAGCCAGCCCGGCATCGGCAGCTGGATGCCGAACATCGGCGCGCAAAACGCCGCCGCGTCGAACGCCTGCGGCCGGCGCTGCAGGAACTGCGCCAGGATCGCGCCGCCCATCGAATGCGCCAGCGCGAAACGCTGCCGGTAACCGCGCGACTCGACCTCGCGCAGCCACAGCTGCTCGAAATCGTCCACGTAGTCGGCAAAGTTTACCACATGACCGCGGTGCGTATCCGCCAGTAAACGCCCGGAGCGCCCCTGGCCGCGATGATCGACGATCACCACGTCGTAACCGCAGTGGAACAGGTCGTAGGCCACCTCAGGGTATTTCACGTAGCTTTCGATGCGGCCGGGGCTGACCACCACCACCCGCTGATGCCGCGCGGAACGGAAGCGCACAAAGCGGATCGGCACGCCGTCCACGCCGCTGAACTCGCCTTCTTCGCGCTGCCGCCAGAAATCCAGCAGCGGCCCGGTGGCGAAGGCAGCGAACTGCGTTTCACGCGTTAACCAGTCATCGGAGCTGAGAGTGAACGAGGTCATCGAGAGCGTTTTCCCTGTGGAGCCGGCGGAAAATGTGACCGCTGGCACAAGAAATCATACTAGCGTATTGTGATTCAATTCTGACAAAAAACGGCGCCGCCTCGGCGCATTGTGGCACAAAACGACACTTTCAGGGAGCCGAGAACCATGACCTTGGACTGGTGGTTAACCTACCTGCTGACCACGCTTATCCTTAGCCTCTCCCCCGGATCCGGCGCCATCAACACCATGAGCACCGGCATCAGCCACGGCTATCGCGGCGCCGCCGCGTCGATCGCCGGGCTGCAGGTCGGGCTGAGCGCGCACATCGTGCTGGTGGGCATCGGCCTCGGCGCGCTGATATCGCAATCGCTGCTGGCGTTCGAGCTGCTGAAATGGCTGGGCGCCGCCTACCTGGTGTGGCTCGGCATCCAGCAATGGCGCGCCGCCGGCGCGCTGGATCTGCATGCGCTGGCGGGCAGCATGCCGCGCCGCCGCCTGTTCCGCCGCGCGGTGCTGGTCAACCTGACCAACCCGAAAAGCATCGTGTTCCTCGCCGCGCTGTTCCCGCAGTTCATCTTGCCCCATCAGCCGCAGGCCGAACAGTATCTGGTGCTCGGCGTCACCACCGTGGTGGTGGATATTCTGGTGATGATCGGTTACGCCACCCTGGCGACGCGCATCGCCGGCTGGCTGAAGACCCCGCGTCAAATGCAGCTGCTCAACCGGGTGTTCGGTTCGCTGTTCATTTTGGTGGCGGGGCTGCTGGCGACCGCCCGCAAAGCCTGACAAAAAAGGCCGGGCATCGCTGCTCGGCCTTGGGCATTTCACTGCCGGTTAGCGGGTAAAGATCAGGTGTAACCCGAAGCCGGTAAACAGCACGCCCGCCATCCCGTCTATCCACTTGGCCAACCGCTGATAACCGCGGCGCATCGCCGGCAGCGCGAACACCACCGCCACCAGGCTGAACCAGACGAAGGTCTCGGCGACGATCAGCAAGAACAGCCCCCAGCGCGCCCCGGCGCCGACGCTGTCGCCGACGAACAGCGAGAACACGCTGCCGAAATAGATCACCGCTTTCGGGTTGGACAGGTTGGTCAAGAAGCCGCGAATAAAGCTGCGCCCGGCCTTCGGCAACGCCACCTGGGCCTCCGCCGCCGGCGGAGCTTGCTGCGCCCGCGCGGAACGCAGCAGTTGCCACCCCATCCAGCACAGGTAAATGCCGCCGCCGACCATGATTATCTGATGCAGCCAGGCCATCTTCTGCAGGATCAGATGCAGCCCCATCAACGCCACGCCGGCCCATACCACGATGCCGAGCGAAATGCCGACCACGCCCATCATCGCCTCGCGGCGCGAGCGGCTGGCGGCGGTCTGCGACACGAAAAAGAAGTCCGGCCCCGGGCTCATCAGCGCAATCAGATGCACCAGCGCCACGGTGAGAAACAGCATCAGCATGATTTATCGCCCTCAGTCTTCGTCATTGTCGAGATGATCGCGGATCATCGCCATAAAGGGCGCGCCGAAACGCTCCAGTTTGCGCTGCCCCACGCCGTTGACGCTCAGCAGATCGCCGGCCTTGATCGGCATCTGTTCGGCCATTTCCAGCAGCGTGGCGTCGTTGAACACCACGTAGGGTGGAATGTTTTCTTCGTCGGCGATCGACTTGCGCAGTTTGCGCAGCTTGGCGAACAGCTTGCGATCGTAATTGCCGCCGTAGGATTTCTGGTTGGCGCTACTGCGCGACTTCAGGCTCTGAATGCGCGGCACCGCCAGCTGCAGCGCCACCTCGCCGCGCAACACCGGACGCGCCGCCTCGGTCAATTGCAGCGCCGAGTGCATGGCGATGTTCTGGGTGATAAAGCCCAGGTGGATCAGCTGACGCAGCACGCTGGTCCAGTGCTCCGTGGTTTGATCGCGGCCGATGCCGTACACCGGCAGCTTGTCGTGACCGTATTCGCGAATGCGCTGATTGTTGGAGCCGCGCAGCACTTCCACGATGTACCCGAGGCCGAAGCGCTGGCCGACGCGGTACACGCAAGACAGCGCCTTGCGCGCGTCCTCCAGCCCGTCGTAGCGCTTGGGCGGATCGAGGCAGATATCGCAGTTGCCGCAGTTTTCGTGCTTGCCTTCGCCGAAGTAGTTGAGCAGCACCAGGCGACGGCAGGTTTGAGCCTCGGCGAAAGCGCCCATGGCGTTCAGCTTGTGACGCTCGATGTCCAGCTGTTGCCCGGCGGGTTTCTCCTCCAGACAGCGGCGCAGCCAAGCCATGTCGGCCGGATCGTACAGCAGGATGGCTTCGGCCGGCAGGCCGTCGCGCCCGGCGCGGCCGGTCTCCTGATAATAGGATTCGATATTGCGCGGGATGTCGAAATGCACCACAAAACGCACGTTGGGTTTGTTGATGCCCATGCCGAAGGCGACGGTGGCCACCACCACCTGCAGATCGTCACGCTGGAACGCCTCCTGCACCTGGGCGCGGCGATCGTTGTCCAGCCCCGCGTGGTAAGCGCCGACGCTCAGCCCGCGGCTTTGCAGGCGCGCGGCGGTGTCTTCCACCTTGGCGCGGCTGTTGCAATAGATAATGCCGCTCTTGCCGCGCTGATCCTGCACGAAGCGCCACAGCTGGTCGAGCGGTTTGAATTTTTCCACCAGCGTGTAGCGGATGTTCGGTCGGTCGAAGCTGCTGACCTGCACCAGCGGATCCTGCAGCGACAGCAGACGCACGATATCGCCGCGCGTGGCTTCGTCGGCAGTGGCGGTCAACGCGATCACCGGCATCGACGGGAAGCGCTGTTTCAGCTGACCCAGCGCGCGGTATTCCGGCCGGAAGTCGTGGCCCCATTGGGAGATGCAGTGCGCCTCATCCACCGCCAGCATCGCCGGCGGGCAGTGATCGAGCAGGTTGAGGAAGCTTTCCATCATCAGCCGCTCCGGCGCGATGTACAGCATCTTGATGGTGCCGTTGCGGCAGCCGGCCATGACGTCCAGCTGCTCCTCGCGGGTTTGCGTCGAGTTGTAGCAGGCGGCGGAAACGCCGTAGGCCAACAGTTGGTCGACCTGATCCTTCATCAGCGAGATCAGCGGAGAAACGACCAGCGTCAGGCCGTCCATCACCAGCGCAGGGATTTGGTAACACAACGACTTGCCGCCGCCGGTCGGCATCACCACCAGGCAATCCTGCCCGCCGATCGCGGCATTGATAATCGTTTGCTGCCCCGGACGGAATTGCTGGTAGCCGAAGGTATCGCGCAATACCTGCTCGGCCAGCAACTCTCTGTTAATCACTGCTGCGGTTGACACACACTTCCCCATTTTTTCATCGGTACACACCCACCGGGTATGATTACACAATATCGTTCAGCATGACACCAACGCGCACGTGACTCTTTTGCCTAAACGGGCTGGCAAGCAACAAAGGTTAAGCATAAAATCAACATTCCATTAACCTGGACTGACCAGTTAGCTCCCTTAAAACGCAAAAGAAAAACGGAAACCCGCTATGTCGACAACACCACTGACCCTGGAAGCCGCCCGCCGCAAGATCGGCGAAATTTTTGTCTACCACATGCCGTTCAACCGCGAGCTTGGCCTGGAGCTGCGCCGCTTCGACGATGACTACGTCGAGCTGAGCTTCACCAACCAGCGCAAGCTGGTGGGCAACGCCGCGCAGGAAATTCTGCACGGCGGCGTGATCGCCGCCGTGCTTGACGTCGCCGCCGGGCTGGCCTGCGCCGGCGGCGTGCTGACGCGCCTGGAGCCGCTGGTCGAAGAGGAGATCGCCGCCAAGCTGTCGCGCATGGGCACCATCGACCTGCGCGTCGACTACCTGCGCCCCGGCCGCGGCGAGCACTTCGTCGCCTCCGCCAGCGTGCTGCGCAGCGGCAACAAAGTCGCCGTCGCGCGCGTAGAACTGCATAACCACGACGGCCTGCATATCGCGACCGCCACCGCCACCTACCTGGTCGGCTGATGATTGTGTGCGGTGAGCGTCTTCAGTACACTCACCGCATCTTAAGTTCCCCACCAGAGTGACGTCATGGACGCAAAGCAAACGCGTCAGGGCATTTTCTTTGCCCTGGCCGCCTATTTTATGTGGGGCATCGCCCCGGCTTATTTCAAACTGATCCAGCAAGTGTCCGCGGATGAGATCCTCACCCACCGGATCATCTGGTCGTTTTTCTTCATGCTGGCGCTGATCACGCTGGGCCGCAACTGGCCTAAAGTGCGCGCCGCCTGCCAAAATCGCAAACGGCTGCTGTTGCTGGCGGTCACCGCGCTGTTGATCGGCGGCAACTGGCTGCTGTTCATCTGGGCGGTGAACAATCACCATATGCTGGAAGCCAGCCTGGGCTACTTCATCAACCCGCTGGTTAACGTGCTGTTGGGGATGCTGTTTCTCGGCGAACGTTTCCGCCGCATGCAGTGGGTGGCGGTGGCGCTGGCGTTCACCGGGGTGCTGGTGCAGCTCTGGCAGTTCGGGTCGTTGCCGGTCATCGGTCTGGGGCTGGCGTTCAGCTTTGCCTTCTACGGCCTGCTGCGCAAGAAAATCGCCATCGACGCGCAGACCGGCATGCTGATTGAAACGCTGTGGCTGCTGCCGGTAGCGGCGGCCTATCTGTTCCTGTTCGCCGACAGCCCCACCAGCCACCTGAGCGCCAACCCGTGGTCGCTGAACCTGCTGCTGGTCGCCGCCGGCATCGTCACCACCGTGCCGCTGCTGTGCTTCACCGCGGCAGCTACCCGGCTGCGCCTGTCGACGCTCGGTTTCTTCCAGTATCTCGGCCCGACGCTGATGTTCCTGCTGGCGGTCACCTTCTACGGCGAGACCGTCGGCCAGGACAAGCTGGTGACCTTCGGCTTTATCTGGGCGGCGCTGCTCCTGTTCACCCTCGACGCGCTCTATACCCAGCGCAAGCTGCGCTGAGCCCGGCGCCGCCGGGTTACAGCCAGTTCTTGCGCTTGAAGTACAGGTAAGGGGCCAGGCCCGCCAGAATCATCAGCGTGATCGCCCCCGGGTAGCCGAACGACCATTTCAGTTCCGGCATGAATTCAAAGTTCATGCCGTAGCTGGAAGCCACCAGCGTAGGCGGCAGGAACACCACCGACACCACCGAGAAGATCTTGATGATGCGGTTCTGTTCGATGTTGATGAAGCCCATCGCCGCCTGCATCAGGAAGTTCACCTTCTGGAACAGCGATTCGTTGTGCGGCAGCAGGGATTCGATGTCGCGCAGCACTTCACGCGCCTGCTCCAGCTGGCCGGTCGGCAAACGCGCCTTGCGCACCAGGAAGTTGAGCGCGCGCTGGGTATCCATCAGGCACAAACGCACCTTCCAGCCGATATCTTCCAGCTCCGCCAGCGTCGAGAGCGCGGCGTCGTATTCGTCGCCCTGATGCCCTTCCATGATCACCCGGCTGAGCTGTTCCAGATCGCTGTAGATATTCTCTATCTCGTCCGCCAGCTGTTCAATCTTGGTCTCGAACAGATCCAGCAGCAGTTCGTAAGCGTTGCCTTCGAGCATCGTCTGGTTGCGGGCGCGCATGCGGTACAGGCGGAACGCCGGCAGTTCGCGCTCGCGCAGGGTATACAGACGCCCGTCGCGGATGGTGAACGCCACCGTGGAGTTGCCGGCGTGATCTTCCGCATCTTCAAAGTAGAAGAAGGAGTGGATATGCAGACCGTCTTCGTCTTCGAAGAAACGGGCGGAGGCTTCGATGTCGTCCAGTTCGGGACGCGTCGCCAGGCTTTGTCCCAGCTCATTCTGCACGCGCTCACGCTCGCCCTCTTCCGGCTCGACCAGATCAACCCACAGCGATGACGTGAGATCATCTGAGTCGTCCAGTTCCAGACGGGACAAGCGGCGGTTATCTAATTTAAAAGCGCTCAGCATGTGCCAAAACTCCGTGAAGGTAACGGGTGCGGACAACGCGTTGAAGCACAGAAACAGAGGGAGATACGTATCACCGATTTGTTTCAGACCATGAAGAGATCTGACTCATAGCGACACTTTGCGGGGTCGCCGACAACCACGAAGGCTATCAGCAAAAACGGAGAGCCTTAGAAGTTATACCTGCGGCGCAGGTCAGTGAGCCAGTATCTACTGGGTGTGTCCAAGGCGTCTGTCCTCAATGATAATAGTGCGCGCATGTTACGCCGAGAAGAAAAAGCCTGTCAACACGTTAGGCGGGATAATTGCGCAACAAATCATCACGATGATCAATAGCAGAAATGGGGCTTAAACCGTACTGAAAAAGTCGCGGCGATCGCTTACCGCCACCAAGAATGTTGCTAAGATGACATCACCCTAATGGTACGACAAGCATGCGGATTTAAATGATGAAACAGATTACCGCCCATGAACTGACCGCGATGAGCGAACAGGCCGCCAGCGTGGCCCGCCTGCGCGCGCACCGCACCTTACACGAAGAGCTGAGCGACCCGGTGCAACGCCTGGCTATCGCCATGGAACCCGGCACCTATATCCGCCCGCACCGCCACCCGCAAACCTGGGAGCTGCTGACGCCGCTGCGCGGCCGCTTTGTGGTGCTGCAGTTCAACGATGACGGCGTCGTAACACAGCGCACCCTGCTTGGCGAAGAAACCAAAGTGCTGGAGATGCCGGCCTTTACCTGGCATGCGGTGCTGTCGGTCGATGCCGGCGGCGTAGTGTTCGAAGTGAAGCAGGGCCCGTATCAGGCGCTGACCGAAGAAGACTGCATGCAGTGGGCGCCGCAGGAAGGCGGTGAAGGCACCGAAGCGGTGATGCGCTGGTATGCCACCGCACAGGTCGGCGACCGGTACCCTCACTGATCGTGAAAGGTTGCAGGGGCTGGCCCCTGCAACGCCTCTCTCTTTATACCGTTTCCAAACGCGCGTAGGCCGCCACCAGCCATTTGATGCCCTCACCCGGGAAGGCGATCTGCAGCCGGCTGTGCTCGCCGCTGCCCTCCAGATTGACGATGGTGCCTTCGCCAAACTTGGGATGACGCACGCGCTGGCCCAGCTTGTAACCGGTGTCGTTCTCGCTGATCGGCGTGCCCATGCGGCGGTGATTGACCGGGCGCGAAACGCTGGCGCGCAGGCGCACTTCTTCCACGCACTCCTCCGGCAATTCGCCGATAAAGCGCGACGGCCGGTGATAAACCTCTTTGCCGTACAGACGGCGCGTTTCAGCATAGGTCAGAGTCAGCTTCTGCATGGCGCGCGTCACGCCCACATAGGCCAGACGGCGCTCCTCCTCCAGACGGCCGCCTTCGTCCAGCGACATCTGGCTCGGGAACATGCCTTCTTCCATGCCGACGATAAACACCAGCGGGAACTCCAACCCCTTGGCTGAGTGCAGGGTCATCAGCTGCACCGCGTCCTGATAGGCGTCGGCCTGGCCTTCGCCCGCTTCCAGCGCCGCGTGCGACAGGAATGCCTGCAGCGGCATCAGATCCTGATCTTCTTCCTGATAGCTGAACTGGCGCGTCGCCGTCACCAGTTCCTCAAGGTTTTCGATGCGCGCCTGTCCCTTCTCGCCCTTTTCCTGCTCATACATAATGAACAGCCCGGAGTCGCGGATCACCCGATCGGTCTGCACGTGCAGCGGCATATCGGCGGTTTCATGGGCCAGCGACTCCACCAGCTCGATGAAGCGCTGCAGCGCCGACGCGGCGCGGCCGGCCAGAACCTTGTCCTGCATCAGTTCGCGCGTCGCCTGCCACAGCGTCAGCTGGCGATCGCGCGCCGCCTGGCGTACCACGTCGAGGGTGCGATCGCCGATGCCGCGCGTCGGGGTGTTGACCACGCGCTCGAAGGCCGCGTCGTCGTTGCGGTTGGAGATCAGGCGCAGGTAAGCCAGCGCATCCTTGATTTCCTGACGTTCGAAGAACCGCTGGCCGCCGTAGATGCGGTACGGCATCGCCGTCTGCAGCAGCGCCTCTTCCAGCACGCGCGACTGGGCGTTGCTGCGGTACAAAATGGCGCAATCGTTCAGCGCGCCGCCGTTGTCTTGCCAGGTCTTGATGCGGTTGACCACAAAGCGCGCTTCGTCGAGTTCGTTGAAGGCGCAGTAGAGGGAAATCGGCTCGCCTTCGCCGCCTTCGGTCCACAGGTTTTTCCCCATGCGCCCGTCGTTGTTGGCGATCAGGGTGTTGGCCGCTTTCAGGATGTTGCTGGTGGAACGGTAGTTCTGCTCCAGGCGGATGGTTTCCGCGCCGGGGAAATCCTTCAGGAAGCGCTGGATGTTTTCCACCTGCGCGCCGCGCCAGCCGTAGATCGACTGGTCATCGTCGCCGACGATCATCACGTTGCTGTTGCCGCCCGCCAGCAGGCGGATCCAGGCGTACTGGATGCTGTTGGTATCCTGGAATTCGTCCACCAGCACGTTGGTGAAACGCTCGCGGTAGTGGTTGAGGATATGCGGCTTGTTCAGCCACAGCTCGTGCGCGCGCAGCAGCAGCTCGGCGAAATCCACCAGCCCCGCGCGATCGCAGGCTTCCTGATAGGCCTGATAGATGCGCAGCCAGGTGGCCTCTACCGGGTTGTTGTAGGTCTCGACGTGCTGCGGGCGCAGGCCTTCGTCTTTCTTGCCGTTGATGTACCACATCGCCTGACGCGGCGGCCACTGTTTCTCGTCGACGTTCAGCGCCTTGATGATGCGCTTGAGCAACCGCAACTGGTCGTCGCTGTCGAGGATCTGGAAATCCTGCGGCAGGTTGGCTTCCAGATGATGAGCGCGCAGCAGGCGGTGCGCCAGACCGTGGAAAGTGCCGATCCACATGCCGCCCTGGCTGGTGCCGATCAGATGTTCGATACGGTGGCGCATTTCCGCCGCCGCCTTGTTGGTGAAGGTCACCGCCATGATCGAATACGGTGAGCAGTTCTCCACCGACAGCAGCCAGGCGATGCGATGCACCAGCACCCGCGTCTTGCCGCTGCCCGCTCCGGCCAGAACCAACAGGTTGCTGCGCGGCGCCGCCACGGCTTCACGTTGTTTTTCATTCAGGCTGTCGAGCAGATCGGAGACGTCCATAGGCACCACTAATGGTTAAGGAAAAACCCGCCGGCGACGGGTTTTTCACTGGAAATTTATACAGAGTTCTGGCAGGGATTATAACAATGCTGTCAGCGATGCCAACTGCGAAATCTCAATATGCGGCAGCAGGCGGCTGTCGGCGGCCTGCATCAGGCTGCGTTGCCGATCGTTGATCCAACAGGCCTGCAGCCCCGCGCGCAGCGCGCCGGCCACGTCGGTGGTCAGATCGTCGCCCACGTGCAGGATCTGCTCGGGCGCCACGCCCAGCCGCTCGACGGCCAGGTGATACATGTCCTGATACGGCTTGGCGCGCCCGTCCGGCCCGGAACGCAGCACAAACTGAAAGTAGCCGTCCAGGCCGCACTGCGCCGGATCGGCGTTGCCGTTGGTGATCGCCACCAGCGGGTAGCGCGCCGCCAGCGCCTTCAGCGTGGCATGGGTCGCTTCCGGCACTTCGATACGGCTGCGCCACAGCGCGAAATTCTGCATCGCCGCATCGGCCCCGATCGCCGCTTCGGCGTCGCGCAGCCCCTGCCGGCTCAACGCCAGATGAATGGCGCGCCAGCGCCACTGGGTGACGTCGTGGTAGATCTCCGGATCCTGCTCGCGCAGTTCCTGGCGCAGGCGGTGGAAATCCGCCGACTGGAAGCCGTTCAGACCGGGATGGTAGCTCTGCAGGAAGGCCACCGACTGCTGCTCGGTTTGCCGGATCACCGGACGGTTGTCATACAGCGTGTCGTCCAGATCGAAAGTCAGCGCCGCCAGCGGGCGCAGCGGGCGATAAAAATGCATCAGGATTTCCCCCGTTTGGCGCGCGGATGCGCGGCATCGTACACGTTCGCCAGATGTTGAAAGTCGAGGTGGGTATAAATTTGCGTGGTGGTCAGGTTGGCGTGGCCGAGCAGCTCCTGCACCGCGCGCAGATCGCCGCTGGACTCCAGCATATGGGTGGCGAAGGAGTGGCGTAGCTTGTGCGGATGGATATGGCTATTGACGCCCTGCTTCACGCCCCATTCGGCGAAGCGTTTTTGCACGTTGCGCGTCGAGATGCGTCGCCCCTGATTGGACAGGAACATGGCGTCGTCCTGCGGCCCAAACAGATCGCGCATCGCCAGCCAGTGTTCCAGCCAGGTGACGGCGGTGCGCCCAATCGGCAGTTTGCGTTCTTTGCTGCCTTTCCCCATCACCCACACCTCGCCCGCCGCCATATCGACATGGCGGCAATCCAGCCCCACCAGCTCGGAGAGGCGCAGGCCGGCGCCGTACATCACCTCCAGCATGGCGCGATCGCGCACCGCCAGCGGATCGTTGAGATCGATCTCCAGCAGCTGGTTCATTTCATCGACGTCGATGTTTTTCGGCAGATGGCGGCCGCTGCGCGGCGTGCGGATGCCCTTGGCGGGGTTGGCGTGCAGCACGCCCTGGCTGACCAGCCAATCGAGGAAGCTACGCAACGAAGAGAGCCGCAGCGCCAGGCTGGCGGACTGCAGACCGGCGCGTTTGCTGCGCGCCGCCAGCATGCGCACCCGGGCGGCGTCCAGCGTCGTCCAGTCGGTGACGCCGATCTCCTGCGCCAGGCGCATCAGCGCCGTCAGCTGGTGTGAATAGCTGAGCTGCGTCAGCGGGCTGAGTTGCCGTTCTACCTTGAGATAACGCAGAAAAGCGTCCACCGGCTGCTGCAGGCTGGGCGCAATCGGCGTCATGCGCGTTCGATCCAGCGTTCCAGCAGCGCCGGCAGCATGCGCGCCAGCTGATTGAGCATCACCGTACCCATGCCTTGCTGATAATGTTGCGTATCGCGGCTGCTGAAGATCACCATGCCCAGCTCGCCGTCGTCGCCCAACATCGACAGCGCCACCGAGCCAATTTGGCCAATCTGTTTGGCCTGCGGCAACAGCAGCAGCAGCTCGGGGCCGTTCAGGCTGCCGAGATAGTGTTGTTCGCTGCCCAGCCGCTGAATGCGGAACGGCTCGAACGCCGAACGCGTCAGCGCCAGATGGGTGAAATCGGAAGGCGCGCCGATATTCCAGCGCTCGGCGAACAGCCGCACCGTGGCGCCGGCCAAACCGAAGCCGCGCGCCCAGCGCTGCAGCCGGTTTAGCATATCCTGCAGGCTGTCGGCGGTGGCCAGATCGGCCTGCAGGTGCAGCAGCCTGGCGAACAGCCCTTCGTTGGCGCTGGCCTGCTCCATCAACAGCGTGATCTCTTCTTCCAGCCGTTCGATGTGATTGCGCTGGCGAGCCAGATGCCATTCCACCAGCGAAACGGTGCCGCGCACCGGGTGAGGCACGCGCATCTGCTCAACCTGGCGCGCGTTGCGAATAAAGAAATCCGGGTTCTGCAGCAGGTACTGCATCACGGCGTCGTCATCCAGCGCCAGGCCGGCGACGCTCTGTTCTTCTACGCTTTTCATAGATGAATAAATCCGTCATAGACATGGGTTGCCGGACCGGTCATAAACAGCGGATTGCCCGGCCCTTTCCAGCGAATATGCAGGCTGCCGCCCGGCAGTTCTACATGCACCTCTTCTGACAGCAATTCCTGTTGGATCCCGACCGCCACCGCCGCACAGGCGCCGCTGCCGCAGGCCTGCGTTTCACCGGCGCCGCGCTCGTAAACGCGCAGCTTGATGTGATCGCGGCTGACCACTTGCATAAAGCCGATGTTGGCCCGTTCCGGGAAGCGCTCGTGCCCTTCCAGCACCGGCCCAAGCAGCTCCACCTTGGCGGTTTTTACATCATCCACCTGCAAAACACAATGCGGGTTGCCCATCGACACCACGCCGCACAGCACGGTATGTTCCGCCGCGCGCATGATGTAGGTCTTTTCCGCCTTGGCGGCGCGGAACGGCACCGCCTGCGGATCGAAATTCGGCTCACCCATGTTGACGCACACCAGATCGTCGTCGGTGACGCTGAGCACCATGCGCCCGGTTTGGGTGCTGACGCGGATATCGCGCTTGTTGGTCAACCCTTTCAGCCGCACAAAGCGCGCGAAACAGCGCGCGCCGTTGCCGCACTGCGCCACTTCGCTGCCGTCGGCGTTAAAAATTCGGTAGTGAAAATCCAGCTCGGGATCGTAAGGCGGTTCTACCACCAGCATCTGGTCAAAGCCGACGCCCAGGTGCCGATCGGCCAGCCGGCGGATCAGCTCAGGTGAAAAATAGACATTCTGTGTAACGGCATCGACCACCATAAAGTCGTTGCCCAGACCGTGCATTTTGGAGAACTGCATATCATACTCCGCTATCTGGACGCGCTATCCGTCTTGATTTTGCGGCGGCGCTCGCCACCGCAAACCGGGTGTTACTGGGCAACCATCGACGGTTTTTGCTGAGAGCCAGACTGCTCCTGCTGGTTCTTTTGCACCTGATCGCCCGTTTGCACCGGCGGTTTGGCCGGTTTTTGGCCGGCGGAGTCGGCAGGTGGGAAGTAAAGCGGGCCTTTCAGACCACAGCCGGCGAGGCCGGTAACCAGAACGGCCATCAGCGCATAGCGTAGTTGTTTTTTCATTTGCATTAATGCCTGTAATTCATGCGTCCAAGGTCTCTATAATCGCAGGTGGATCATGAAAAGCAATAGGAATTGAATATGAACGACAGTGAGTTTCACCAGTTGGCCGACCAGCTGATGCTGAATATTGAAGAGACACTGGACGATTTTGACGGCGATGCGGATATCGATTACGAAACCAATGGCGGCGTGATGACGCTGAGCTTCGAAAACGGCACCAAAATCGTCATCAACCGCCAGGAGCCGCTGCACCAGGTGTGGCTCGCCACCAAGGCCGGCGGTTACCACTTCAACTACCGCGACGGCGTCTGGGTATGCGATCGCAGCGGGCAGCCGTTTTACCAACTGCTCAGCGAAGCGGCCAGCGCGCAGGCCGGCGAGGAACTGCGTTTTTCCTGAGGCTAAGCAGGGCTCGGCAACCGAGCCCTTGCGGCGTCAATGCAGCTGGAACTGCTGCTTCAGCGGCTGAGCGGCGCCGTCGGCCACCGTCACGCACAGGCTGGACAGCACGTTGCTGCGGAACGGGATCACCTGCGTGCGCCCGTCGAGCTGCACGATTTGATAGAACTGCGGCAGGTTGAAGTTGATGAAGCTGGAGCCGTAGGTAAAGCGGTCGTGCGACGAGGAATAGAAGCGGCTGACGTCGCGCACCAGCTCCTCTTTGCTGCCCTCGCAGTGGTGATACACCTCCACACGATTCGACTCATCCAGAATATAGATGTTGAAGCCCTTGTCGTCTGAGGTGTCTTCGAAGAAGAACTGGATGATCCCCTCGCTGGCGAAGCCGTCCACTACCGGCGGCAGATGCACCTGATCGGTTTCCACCTTGATAGACAGGCCGTGCAGCTTGTTGTTGGAGATGGCGCCGTAAAACTCCACCGCGTTCTCCAGCTTCTGCACCGACACGCTCAGGCGCTCGAAGAACAGCCCCCAGGTTTGCCCGGCGACGCGCACCGCCTTGAAGCGGCCGGGTTCCAGCCGGGTGCTGGACAGGCGCAGCTCGATGCACTCCGACACCAGCTGCTGAATGCGGGTACGAATAAGGCCGCGCAGGTGCTGACTGTAGCAGAACACTTCCACCGACTCCGGCGGCGCGGCGTCCTGGTGCATTTTGCCGAGAATGGTTTTCAATGCTTCCAGCACCGACTGCTCGCCGCTGAAATGCAGGGTACGCACTTCGTTCCAGGAGTTGCGATACAGCAGATCGATGCTGCCCACCAAACACTGCTGCTGCTGGCCGAAGCTGAACACGTCCAGCTTGCGGAAATCGAAGTGCACCACCTGATTGCGGAAGGCGGCGGTCGGATCGTTTTCCAGATTGACGATGATCGCCAGATGGCGAATCTCGCACGGGCTGTACAACGCTTTCGGCGTCGGTGCCGGCAGGCGCAGCGGGAAGTGATGGGAAACGTCGGCCACCAGCTCCTGCAGCTTGGCGGTGTCGCACAGATTGCCGCTCTTGATGTGCAGGCGGGTCTGCGGCGTCAGCAGGCCGTTGAAATAGGCCCAGGCCACCAGCTTGTTCAGGTAGCGGTTATATTCCAGCGGCTGATGGCTGACGATCGAATCCATGGCCGGCGCCTGATTGTACAGGTACCAGCCGGTGCGGTTGGCGCGGCCAACCGGCACATGAATAAAGGTTAAATCGTTTTCCGACAGGTCCGGCGAGATCTGCGGGTTCACCAACGTCACCTTGCCGGGCAGCGCTTCGAACGCCGCATACAGTTTGCGAGTCAGCACGCCGATATCCTGCGGGCTGGCGCTGACGCTGAGGTTGTTGCGGCGGGCGAAACGGATCAGGTTGCGGTAGCTCTGCATCATCGCGTCGAGCAGTTCGTTGTGCGCTTCGCGCACTCGCTCGATCTTCCAGTTGGCGCGGTTGTCCAGCATCGCCAGACGCTCTTCGCTCCAGCCCCACTCGCTGACCAATTGGCTGAGGATCTCGCGCCGCCAGCCGACGCAGGCCTTAGCCAGCGACAGCTTTTCACACACTTTCAGGTAGAAACAGCGACGGGCCAAATCGAGGCGGGTGGTGTCGTTGATGTCGGTGAGGTAGCGGGTGACGCGCTCGAGCATCATGCAGTAGGCGTCGAGCCCGAAGCTGACGATCTCGCCCTGGTGCAGGCGATGTTTGATGTCCGTCGCCAGCAGTTGGGTATTGGGGTATTCCCAGGAATAGGCCTCCAACAGCAGTGTTTTCAGCACCGCCTTGTAGGGCGAATCGATGCTCTTGTACAGCTGCCAAAGGCTGGCGCCGAAGTACTCTTCCGCCGACAGCGAACTCAGGCCGCCGAGATCCAGCCACTCGTTCGGCGTCAGCGCGCCCTGCGCGTACAGCGACAGCACGTATTCATCGTAGTGCGCTTCTTCTTCGCCCGGCACCATGTTCCACAGGATGCGTTTGCCGGCCAGGCGCACCGCGGTGCGGTAGAACTCGTCCAGTAACAGGATGTGCTGCGTCGAGCCGCAGTCTTCGCCGCCCAGGCTGCCGCTTTCATTATGGCGGAAACGGTTTTCGTCGATCAGGAAGAAGCTGACTTCCACCCCCATCGACGCGGCCCACTTCTCAAGCAGGCTGCATTTTTGCTGCAGGCGGGTGCGTTCTTCGTTGTCCAGCCAGGACTGGTGGCAGACCCAGATGTCGAGATCCGAGCTGCAGCTTTGGCCGATAGACGAGGTGCTGCCCATCGAATAGACGCCGGTGATCGGCAGCTCGCCGCTGGCCGGTTTGTCAAACGGGCTACCCCATTTGTCTTCTAAATCGTTCAGGTAATCTTGTTGAGTTTCATCAGGCGTGTAGAGGCAAATGCCGTGGGGAACGTTACCGTTCAGGTAACCCGGCATCAGCGGGTGGTGGTGGTGCAGTAAGGTGGGCAGCAGACTGTATACCCGTTGAAACGCGGGCTTCATAGCCGCCAGGGCGCGATCGACGCGTAGCTGATTGATCGCATCCAGTCTCTGCTTCAATGTCTCGATGTAGAGGTACAAGACGTCTCGCCTGATTATCCCGGTGTTTAGAAAAAAACCCGTATTCCATAAGCGCCGTTAGTGTAAGAAGAATATTTGGCGACTTATTGCTGGAAACGTGATCAATTTAACACCTTGCTGATTGACCGTAAAGGAGGTAACGCTTCACAATTATTGTAGCGCTTCCCTAAACGATTTACCCGCAGTGTTAACTGCCCCAAAGCACATCACACGTCCCTTTGATTCCGTTGTCCTTTTTCCGCCTCCGGCTTCTTGCACTGACAGTATTGACTCTCAGTGGTAGGATGGATGGCGAAATATAAAAACGGTAACAAGCATGTTAGACAAAATTATTCGAATTGCCACCCGACAAAGCCCGCTTGCACTTTGGCAAGCACATTATGTGCAGCAACGTCTGATGGCCTGCCATCCCGGCCTGCAGGTCGAGTTGGTGCCGATGGTCACCCGCGGCGACGTTATTCTGGATACGCCGTTGGCGAAAGTCGGCGGTAAAGGCCTGTTTGTTAAAGAACTCGAGCTCGCGCTGCTGGAAGGCCGCGCTGACATCGCCGTGCATTCGATGAAAGACGTGCCGGTCGATTTCCCTGCCGGGCTCGGTTTAACCACCATTTGCGAACGCGAAGATCCGCGCGACGCTTTTGTTTCCAATCGTTTCGCCTCGCTCGATCAGCTGCCGCAGGGCAGCGTGGTCGGCACCTCCAGCCTGCGCCGCCAGTGCCAGCTGCGCGAACGCCGCCCGGATCTTGTCGTGCGCGACCTGCGCGGCAACGTCGGCACTCGCCTGGCCAAGCTGGACAACGGCGACTACGACGCAATTATTCTGGCGGTGGCCGGCCTGAAGCGCCTGGGGCTGGAGCAACGCATCCGCAGCCCGCTGAGCGCCGAAGAGTGCCTGCCGGCGGTCGGCCAGGGTGCGGTCGGCATTGAATGCCGTCTCGACGACAGCGTCACCCGCGCGCTGCTGGCGCCGCTGAACCATGCGGCCACCGAAACCCGCGTGCGCGCCGAGCGGGCGATGAACACCCGCCTGGAAGGCGGCTGCCAGGTGCCGATCGGCAGCTATGCCGAACTGGATGGCGACAGCCTGTGGCTGCGCGCCCTGGTCGGCGCGCCGGACGGCAGCCAGATGGTGCGCGGCGAACGCCGCGGCCCGGCCGCCGAGGCCGAACGGATGGGCGTTGAGCTGGCGGAAGAGTTGCTGGCGCGCGGCGCGCGCGAGATCCTGCGCGAGGTTTATCAGGGAAATCCGCCGGCATGACGATCCTGGTAACCCGCCCATCGCCTTCGGGGGAGCTGTTAGTGAGCCGGCTGCGCGCACTCGGCCGGGTTGCCTATCATGCACCGCTGATCGACTTCGCGCCGGGCGGCGATCTGCCGAAGCTGCCGCAGGCGTTGCAGCAGCTTAGCGCCGGCGATCTGGTGTTCGTGCTGTCGCAACATTCGGTGAGTTATGCCGATTCGGTTATCGGCCGCGCCGGGCTGAGCTGGCCCGCTCACCTGGCTTATTACGCCATCGGCCGCACCACCGGGCTGGCGCTGCACCGCATCAGCAGTTTGCCGGTGGAATACCCGCGCGAACGCGAGATCAGCGAAACGCTGCTGCTGCTGCCGGCGCTGCAAAAATTGGCGGGCAAACGCGCGCTGATTTTACGCGGCAACGGCGGCCGCGAACTGTTGGGGTCGACGCTGAGCGAGCGCGGCGCCGACGTCAGCTATTATGAATGTTATCAACGCAGCCCGGTGCACTACGACGGCAGCGAGCAAAGCGCCCACTGGCAGCGCGCCGGTGTGGATACGCTGGTGGTGACCAGCGGTGAAATGTTACAACAGCTCTATACTTTAGTTCCTGATTACTATCGTTCTTCATGGCTGCTGCGTTGCCGCCTGGTAGTAGTGAGCGAACGCCTGGCTACCCTCGCCCGGGAATTGGGCTGGCGTACGATTCGGGTAGCTGACAACGCCGATAATGACGCGCTGATCCGCGCGCTACAATAATCTGACTATGGGATGTGCCACTATGACGGAACAAAATACCCCAGCCGCCCCGGTTGAAGAACCCACCACCGCGGTTGAGAGCTCCCAGCAGCCAGCCGCTGCCAGCCGCAAAGGCAAGAACACCGGCCCGGTGCTCGGCGCGATCGCTATCGTGCTGGTCATCGCCCTCGGCGCGGGCGGTTATTACCATACGCACAAGCAGGCACAACAGCTGATCGCCGCCAATCAGGCGCTGCAGCAGCAGCTTGACGGCGTGAAGCAGAGCCAGCAGCAGGAAAGAAATGCGCTGGAAGGCCTGTTGCAACAACAGGGTAAAACCCTGGACGCCGCCGATCGCGAGCAGGCGAACCTGGCGCGCCAACTGAGCGAGCTGCAGGAAAAAGTGGCGACCATCTCCGGCAGCGACGCCAAAACCTGGCTGCTGGCGCAGGCCGATTTCCTGGTGAAAATGGCCGGCCGCAAGCTATGGAGCGATCAGGACGTGACCAGCGCCGCCGCGCTGCTGAAAAGCGCCGACGCCAGCCTGGCGGACATGAACGATCCGAGCCTGCTCGACGTGCGCCGCGCCATTACCGAAGACATCAGCACGCTTTCTACGCTGACCCAGGTCGATTACGACGGCATCATCCTCAAGGTCAATCAGCTGTCCAATCAGGTGGATAACCTACGCCTGGCCGATAACGACACCGACGAAGCGCCGATGGATCAAAACAGCAGCGAGCTCTCCGGCTCGATCGGCGAATGGCGGCAGAACCTGGCCAAGAGCTGGCGCAATTTCATGGCCGACTTCATCACCATCCGCCGTCGCGATACCAGCGCCGAACCGCTGCTGGCCCCGAATCAGGACATCTACCTGCGCGAAAACATCCGTTCGCGCCTGCTGGTGGCCGCACAGGCCATTCCGCGTCACCAGAACGAGACCTACAAGCAGTCGCTGGAAACCGTCTCCACCTGGGTGCGCGCCTATTTCGACACCACCGATCCGGCGACCAAGGCCTTCCTTGAAGAGCTGGACAGCCTGAGCCAACAGTCGATCTCGATGGACGTGCCGGATCAGCTGAAAAGCCAGCCGCTGCTCGAAAAAGTGATGCAGACCCGGGTGCGCAACCTGATGACCCAGTCCCCTGCCGCTCATCAGGAGGGTTAAGCCATGTTACGCGTGCTATTTCTGTTCCTGGTGGTGATCGCCAGCGTGGTGCTCGGGCCGATGTTGGCCGGGCATCAGGGCTATGTGCTGATCCAGACCGATAACTACAATATTGAAACCAGCGTCACCGGCCTGGTGATCATGTTGGTGCTGCTGTTCGTGGTGCTGCTGGCGATAGAGTGGATCCTGCGCCGCATCTTCCGTACCGGCGCCCGCACGCGCGGTTGGTTTATCGGCCGCAAGCGCACCCGCGCGCGTCAGCAAACCAAAGCCGCGCTGATCAAACTGGCGGAGGGCGACTACAAGCAGGTTGAAAAGCTGATGACGCGCAACGCCGACCACGCTGAGCAACCGGTGGTGAACTATCTGCTGGCCGCCGAGGCTGCGCAGCAACGCGGTGATGACTTCCGTACCAATCAGTATCTGGAGCGGGCCGCCGAAGCCGCCGATACCGATCAGCTGCCGGTGGATATCACCCGGGTTCGCATCCAGCTGGCGCAGGGCGAGAACCACGCCGCGCGCCACGGCGTCGATCGCTTGCTGAACCAGGCGCCGCGCCATCCGGAAGTGTTGCGCCTGGCGGAACAAGCCTATCTGCGCACCGGCGCCTATGCGTCGCTGCTGGAAGTGCTGCCGTCGATGCGCAAAATCGAACTGCACAGCGAAGAGCAGCTGCAGGCGTTGCAGCAACAGGCTTACATCGGGCTGATGAATCAGGCGATGGCGGACGAAGGCAGCGAAGGCCTGAAGCGCTGGTGGAAAGATCAGAGCCGCAAGACGCGTCACGAAGTGCCGCTGCAAATCGCGATGGTGGAGCACCTGATCGAATGCAACGACCACGAACTGGCGCAGGAGATTGTGCTCGACGGCCTGAAACGCCAATATGACGAGCGCCTGGTGCTGTTGCTGCCACGGCTGAAGTCCGGCAACCCCGAGCAGCTTGAGAAAGCGCTGCGTCAGCAGATGAAGCAGCACGGCGCGACGCCGCTGTTGAACAGCACGCTGGGGCAGTTGCTGATGAAGCACGGCGAGTGGCAGCAGGCGGCCGACGCCTTCCGCGAAGCGCTGAAACAGCGTCCGGACGCCTACGATTACGCCTGGCTGGCCGATACGCTGGAGAAACTGCATCGTTCGGATGAAGCGGCGCAGATGCGGCGTGAAGGACTGATGTTGACGCTGAAACAGAACGGCGGCGAATAACCGCCCGCCCGGCAGAGAAAGCGTGGCCTCGGTGCCGCGCTTTTTTTTGCCCGTTAGCTTGCTGAAGCGCAAAAAAAAAACACTTGCCGCATGGCAAGTGTATAAAGAAGCAATCAGGTCTAGGACAACAGGGGCGGTGCCTCACTCAACGTTTTGCCCTGAGCGTGATGACGGGTTAGTCATCGTTCTCGTGGGCGATAGGCACCCTAAATCGGCTCTGCGTCATTCCCAGGGTTTATGAAGCCTAAGGCGAACATAAGAAATGGAATGAGCATCTACGCTGTAGGTATTGCACTTGGCGTGCCAACTTTCAGATCCAGGAAAGTCGCTATAAAAATAGCATTCAATTGATTGAAAATATTGAATTTTTATTTATGCCTAACTTTCTCTCAGCATGCCGTCCCCTGTTGTTCTTTACCCACGGCCGATCTGACGCTGTCGCCGCAAAACGACGACTTAAGCCAAAGCCACTTTTAATGTTTAAAATCAATGCATTATGTGTCTCAAACTGGCGACAACGTCGAACCACATTGTCGCTGAAAACCTACACACGTGCCGGTTGAGACAAAATGCCAATGTTCAGATACGCAAAAACCCGTGCAATGCTGCACGGGTTGGTCGCTATGCGTTTCGTCGCGGCGGGAAGGACTTACCCTCATAAACGGCGGACGTAAAAAAACCGACTTACGTCGGTTTCTTTGAAACTGGTCGGCGAGAGAAAGATTACGCGCATCCTGGATACGTGCCCTGCGGGCCGTTGCTAAAGCAACGTTGTCTCGCTTCGCGAGGCTCGAACCTCCTGCGGAGGTGCTCATCCTCATAAACCGCAGGCGAAAAAAAACCTGCTTTAAAAGCAGGTTTTTCGAATGGTGGTCGGCGAGAGAGGATTCGAACCTCCGACCCACTGGTCCCAAACCAGTTGCGCTACCAAGCTGCGCTACTCGCCGATTTGTGTTGCTCATACTACCCGATTTATCAGACCGTTGTCCATATAAATCTTATATTTATCAGATATTTTGCGTGGTGCGAAGAGAGGGACTTGAACCCTCACGTCCGTAAGAACACTAACACCTGAAGCTAGCGCGTCTACCAATTCCGCCACCTTCGCACTGTCACAAAATACTGCTAAATCTTCACTTCGCTTAGGAAGTGGGGTGGCTAATGGGACTCGAACCCACGACAACTGGAATCACAATCCAGGGCTCTACCAACTGAGCTATAGCCACCATTACTACTTCTTCTTACTCACGCGGTAATATTACCACCGCAGCTCCTGCGCACAAACTTAATGGCGCGCCCGACAGGATTCGAACCTGAGACCTCTGCCTCCGGAGGGCAGCGCTCTATCCAGCTGAGCTACGGGCGCGTAGCGCCGTTGCGGGAGGGGATACTACGGATTTACGCCAATCCTGTCTAGTGCTTTTTCGCAGAAATGTTGCGTTTGATTACGCTTTGCTCACTCCTGCGCAGGAAAGCGCACTCCGTAGCCCCTTTTCACCGTTTATTGCCGCGTTTCTACCCGATTTTCAGCCGGATGATGTTTCTTATGCATGCCGAAAGCGAAGTAGCACAGGCTGACGCCCGCTAAGAAAATCGCCCCGACCAGCAGGGAAATTCGCGTATCCGGGTTGATTCCCATGCCGACCAGCACGCAAACCAGAAAAGCGATGGTCAGATAGTTCACATACGGGAACATGATCGACTTAAAGCTGTGGTTTTTGATCGCTTCCTTGTGCGCGCGGCGGAAATAGAGTTGGCTTATCAGCACCACGAACCACGGCACCATGCCCGGCAACACGCTGGCGCTGTAGACATAGACGAACACCTGCTCCGGATTGGGGATGATGTAGTTCAGCGCGGAGCCCACCAACAGGCAGCCGATGGTGACGGCGATGCAGTTGACCGGCACGCCGCTGGCGGAAAGCTTGGTCAGCGCCGCCGGCAGTTGGCGATTCTTGGCCAGGGCGTACAGCATGCGGCCGCCGCTGTACATGCCGCTGTTGCAACCGGAAAGCGCGGCGGTCAGTACCACAAAGTTAATGATGCCGGCAGCGGCGACGATGCCGATCTTGGCGAAGGTCAGCACGAACGGGCTGCCGGTAGTGCCGATGCCGTTCCACGGGAAGATGGTCACGATGACGAAGATCGCGCCGACATAGAAGATCAGGATGCGCCACAGGATATTGTTGATCGCGCGTTTCAGCGTCACCTGCGGGTTTTTGGCTTCACCGGCGGTGATGCCCACCAGCTCAACCCCCTGATAGGACGCCACCACGATGCACAGCGCAAACAGGAAGCCCTTCCAGCCGCCGGCAAAGAAGCCGCCGTGCGCCGTCAGATTGGCGAAACCGATAGGTTCACCGCCGTTGCCGAAACCGAAGAAGATCACCCCCAGCCCCACCAAAATCATCACGATGATGGTGGTGACCTTGATCATGGCGAACCAGAACTCCAGCTCACCGTACAGGCGCACCGCCGCCAGGTTGGCCAGCGCCACCATCGCCACGGCGATCAGCGCGGGGACCCACTGCGGTATTTCCGGGAACCAGAACTGCACATACACCCCGATGGCGGTGATCTCCGAAATGCCGACGGCGATCCACATAAACCAGTACCCCCAGGCAGTCAGGTAGCCGAAATAGGGATTCATGTATTTATGCGCGTAAACGGCGAACGACCCGGCGACCGGCTCGAGGAACAGCATCTCCCCCATCGAACGCATAATGAAGAATACGAACAGCCCGGCGATGATGTAAGCCAGCAGTACCGACGGCCCGGCCCATTTCAGCGTACTGGCCGATCCCATAAACAGGCCGACACCAATGGTGCCCCCGAGAGCGATAAGCTCGATGTGCCGGGCCTCAAGGCCTCGGTGTAGCCCTTGCGGTTTCTCTTTGTGTGCCATAAATCCTCAATAATTTTTCTCGGGTTGTGTTTGCCTGCCGGCCGCTGCCGGTCGTTATTGTCATTATTAAAAGAATAAATCATCCCCTGCCGTTCGGGTTGGCATCAACGGGTAGTCGGAGCGAAGTTACCGTGAGAAGAACATCGTTCAGCGCTGTCGCATCAGGCTTCAGCGGCCAGGGATAATTTCCGGGCGGTATCGTTTCGCATTTCGTCGCTATAAGCAAACCGCAATTTAAAACTTTATGGAATAAATGCGGCGACGTTTAGGGCTGGGGGTTATAGATATGCGGGAGAAATAGGCAAAAGCAGATTATTGGTACAGCAGACCGGGGCGAACCGACACATTCCCCCCCGGATAAGCGATTACATTTTGCCGCTGTAGTAGTAGCCGACAAACTTCAACAGCTTCAGCTGCCGGCCGATGCGGCTGGGCTGGCTGAGCAGGCGGTAAAGCCACTCCAGACCGAGGTTCTGCCACACCTTGGGCGCACGCTTCACATGGCCGGTAAACACGTCGTAGGTGCCGCCCACGCCCATATACAGCGCCTGCGGATGCACCTTGCGGCAGTCGCGCATCAGGATCTCCTGCTTCGGCGATCCCATCGCCACCGTCACGATGGCGGCGCCGCTGGCGCGAATACGCTCGAATAGCGCCTCTCGCTGCTCCGGTTTGAAATAGCCGTCCTGGCTGCCCACCAGGTTAACGTTCCACTGGCTGCGCAGCTTCCGTTCGGTTTCCGCCAGCACCTCCGGCTTGCCGCCGACCAGGAAGACCGGCGTGCCTTCACGGCCGGCGCGCTGCATCAAGGCTTCCCAAAGATCGGCGCCCGCGACGCGCGAAACGTCCGCCGCCGGGTATTTGCGGCGAATCGAGCGCACCATGCTGATGCCGTCGGCGTACTTGTACTCCGCTTCATCCAGCAACGCATGCAGCGCCGGGTCCTCTTCCGCCTTCAGGATCTTTTCCGCATTCATGGCCACCAACGTGCCCTGTTTGACCCGGCCGCCGTCGAACAGAAAGTCCATGCAGTGCGCCATATCGCGAAAGCCCCACAGGCTGAAACCGCGCAGCTCATACTGCGGCACCGAAATCTTTGTTTCCATCGTCGTCATTACCCTTACAAAAGACCGTCCGCCCGTGGGGGAGAGGCCAGCGCGCGGGCGCGCGTCACTCTGGCCTTGATGAGCCCGGCGGTATCGAACAGCCAATACAGCAACTTCGCCAGCACCAGACAGGCGCCGAAAATAATGCAGAAGAACACCACGCGCGAAACGAATGAGTCCACCCCTTCGCGCGCCAACACGATCATGTTGAACACCGCGCCGAAGCAGAATCCTTGCAGGATAGCCGCCTTATAGCGGTTCGGTTCGGTTTTGCCCAACTCATACAGCCAGTCGAACCACTTGATGATCATGCCCACCAGAATCGCGCCGAGCGGGATGAACAGCGCGCCGCCCATCACCACCAGCGAACCGATCAGCGTCGGGGATATCGCCAGCCCGGAGTGGTTGTTCAGCACTTCCCAGGTGAAATAGTTGGCCGAGTTCAGCACCACGTCCGGCCGGCCCGGCCATAGCCACGTTGGGATAAAGACGTAGAAATCACGCAGGATCGGTGCCAGGCCCTGGAAATCGATCTTGTCGTAATTTTGCAGCAGCAGCGCCAGATTTTCCCACGGCGAGAAGGTGTCTCGGGTCAGATAGAGGAAGGTATAAAACGCTTCCGCGCCGCTGACGTCCAGGCTGTAGCGCTTCAACGCCAGCCAGAACATGCCGACCACGCCGAATATGCCGGCCGCCGCCAACATCCACAGCGTGATCCAGCCGCGCACGATGCCGATAAACAGGAACAGCGCGAAGGCGATGATGATATTGGCGCGGGTGCCGCCGACGATCACGTAGGTCAAAATGCCGAACGCCACCGTCGCCACCAGGAACAAGAACCAGGCGCGCAGATCCTGCCGCAGGAAATAGACCACCAGCATCGCCGGAATGAAGAAGTAGAAGAACCGTTTGAGCGCCACGCCGGACACGTCGCTGGAGAAGATCTGGCTGTAGGAATTGAGCTTGAACAGCAGGAAGCCGTTCTGCATGAAGAAGATACCCACAGTCCCGATCGCCACCAGCGCCAGCAGCACCCAGGTCATATGGGTTTCCACCCGGTTCATGGTGAACAGCGCCGCGCGCGGCTGAGAGCGGCGCTTGCGCAGCCGGGTCTTGTAGGTGACGTAATAGATGGCGTAAAACGCCGTCGCCGACAGCAAGGCGTACAGCAGAAACTCCACCGGCACCACCTCGACGTCAAACTGAAACACCAGCAGGCAGGTCAGCGGGAAGCCGAAATAAAACGTCAGCAAATACAGCAGCGAGAAGAAGACGTTGAAGTTAAAGCGCACGCGCCGAAACTCCTGGTAGGTCAGCGTCAGAATAAACGTCAGGCTGACCAGGTAGACGACGAACAGACCGCCGAATTGCGCCAACGTCATGAGTGCTCTCCCGCCGCCAGCGCCAGGGCTTGCTGCCAGCCATCGACATAGTTCGGATTAAAGAAGGCGATCGTCTGCTTGTCCACCGCCGCCAGCTGACGCTGCGCTTCGCGCACCACCGCCTCGTCGAGCGAGTCGCCGTAGAACAGCACCGGCAGGTGCTGTTCCGCCAAATCCTGCCAGAACGGGTTCTGCCGGCTGAGCACGAAAGGCACGCCAAACTGAATCAGCAGACACAGGGTGCCTATTCCCTGCTGGCGATTGAAAATGAAATAACCCAGATCGCAGGCGCGCAGGATGTTGAGGTAGTCCTCAAACGCCACCTGCTGCGTGAGCAGCTGCAGGTTTTTCTCGCCGAACAGCGGCAACCCGGCGGCGCGCACCTGCTCGATGTAGGCGTCGTTATTGGCCGGATAGCCCATCGGCAGGATCACGCGCACGTCGGCGCCGAACTGCTGATGTATCGCCTGCAGCGCTTCGATATGCCGGTTGCTGCGATCGCCGGAGTTGCCCACCAGAATCGTCATCGGCCCGGCCAGATTTTTCTCGACGTGAACGTCGGTCAGCGCCGGATCCATCCGCGTCGGGAAGTACAACAGCGAGGCCGGCACCCGCGCATGGCGCTGCTGATAGTGGATCACGTCGCCGCGGGTGGCGAACACGTTCCCCACTCGCCCCTGAGCAATGCGGCGCAGCAGGTAAAACAGCCGAAATTTCCAGCTGGTGGCGTCTTCATACAGATCGGCGCCCCAAATATGCCAACTGACCTGATGCGCCTTGATCTTGCCGCTCAGCAGCGCCAGCCACAGCCCCGGGTTAAACTGACCGTGCAGGAAGAAGCGCGCATCGCGATCGGCCTGGGCGCGGGCGATCACCGCCGCCGCCAGGCTCTTCTTGTCGGCGTAAGGCTCAATGTTCAGGGCGGGGAAATCCCCCAGTGCCGCCACATCCTTGGCCGCCACCATAAAATGCCGCGTCTGCTCAGCCGGCAAACGCGGCGCCAGCACGTCGTTGAAGAAGCGCAGCACCGTCTGGTTATGATGCGGGATATCGGATCCCAGAACGTGAATCAGTGTGGTCATACTCGTCTACGATAAATAAGAAACACGCAGCTACAGAGCGCGAAATACACGATGTAGGTTGCCATATAGGCCTGAGCCGCCCCCAGCGCGCCGCGCAGCGGGATCAGCCAGTGCGAGAACAGCGTCAGCAGCAGAAACTGGCTGACTTCCGTCAGGATATAAAAGCGCAGCGACGCTTTGGCGATCACCAGATAGCCGAACACATAAGCCCCGACTTTCAGCACGTCGCCCACCAGCTGCCAGGCAAACAGATCGCGCATGGCGACGAACTTGTCCGAGAACAGCAGCCAGATGGCGAAATCACGCAGCAACCACACCGTAAAGCTCGCCGCCGCTACCGCCGGCAGCACGAATTTCAGCGAGCGCACGATCTCCCGCGAGATAGCGCCCTTGTCCGTCAACCGCGACAGCGTCGGCAGCAGATAGACGGTAAACGAGGCGGTGATAAACTGCAGATAGGCATCGGAAATGCTGCTGACGCCTTGCCAGATCCCCACTTCATCCCAACCGTAATGCGCGGCCAACAGGTTACGCATCATCACGTAGGCCACCGGCAGCGTCACCGAAGTGATCAACGCCATGAGGGTGAATTTGCCGAGATTGCCGGCCACCCCTTTGTCCCAGCGCGGAGCCAGGTAGCGCAGCGGCAACGTTTTGCGCCGCCACAGCATCAGCCCGGCCGGCAACACCACCAACGCCGGCACCAACGCCAGCCCTGCCAGCGCGCCTTCATAGCCGCCCAGCTTGAAGCACAGATAATAAGCCACCACGCCGATCAGGCTGCCGCCGATCACCGCCAGCGCGTTGCCCATCGCGTCGCGATAGCCTTTCAGCACCGCCATGAACAGGTTGGCGTAGGCGATGCCCATCTGAATGAAGGCGACGGCGCGCACCACGCCGACGTAATCGGCATGCCCGAACAGCCCGATGCTGATCGGCTCGGCGGCGAACAAAAACACCAGCGCCAGCAAGGTCGAAAAGCCCAGCACAATGCTCGACGCGGTGCCGACCGCCAGACGCAGACGCTGCGAGTCCTGGTGGTACTCCGCCACGTATTTGGTGATGCCGTTAAAAATGCCCGCGCCGGACAGCACGCCCAGCACGGTGATCAACTGGCGGAAGTTACCCGCCTGCCCCACGCCGCTGGGGCCAAACGCCACCGCCAGCAGTTTCACCACCAATAGCCCCACGCCAATTTTGATCAGCGTGGAGCCGGCGGTCCATATCGACGCTTTTGCCAACGACATATCAGGCGAAAAAGCTCAGTATGCTATTGATAACCGTACGTTGATTGGCATCGGACAGATTGTAGAACAGCGGCAAACGCACCAGACGCGCACTTTCCTGGCTGGTATAGCGATCTTCACCGGCAAAGCGGCCAAACTGTTCGCCGGCCGGGCACGCATGCAGCGGGATATAGTGAAACACCGTCATGATCTCGGCTTCTTTCAAATAGTCGATAAATGCGGTGCGCTCTTCGATATCGCGCAGCTTGATATAGAACATGTGCGCATTGTGCTCGCAGTCCGCCGGCACAGTCGGCAGCTCGATACGGCCGGCCTGCGCTAACGGCAGGAAACTGTCGTAGTACTTCTGCCACAGCGACAGGCGGCGCTGATTGATGCGCTCCGCCACTTCCAGCTGACCCCACAGATAGGCGGCCTGCAGGTCAGACATCAAGTAGCTGGAACCGATGTCGCGCCAGGTATATTTGTCGACCTGGCCACGGAAGAACTGGCTGCGGTTGGTGCCTTTCTCGCGGATGACTTCCGCCCGATCGATCAGGGCCGGATCGTTCACCAGCGTCGCGCCGCCTTCGCCGCCGGCGGTATAGTTTTTGGTTTCATGGAAGCTGAAGCAGCCGATATGGCCGATGGTGCCCAATGCCTTGCCTTTGTAGGTCGACATCACGCCCTGCGCGGCGTCTTCCACCACGAACAGGTTATATTTCTTCGCCAGCGCCATGATGGTATCCATCTCGCAGGCGACGCCGGCGTAGTGTACCGGCACGATCGCGCGGGTTTTATCGGTAATCGCCGCTTCGATTTTGGTTTCGTCGATGTTCATGGTGTCCGGACGCAGATCGACGAATACCACTTTGGCGCCACGCAGCACAAAGGCGTTGGCGGTTGAAACGAAGGTAAAGCTCGGCATGATCACTTCGTCGCCCGGCTGAATATCCAGCAGGATGGCGGCCATTTCCAACGACGCGGTGCAGGAAGGCGTCAACAGCACTTTCGCGCTGCCGAAATGCTGTTCCATCCACTGTTGGCAGCGACGGGTAAAACCGCCGTCGCCGCACAACTTGCCGCTGCTCATCGCAGCCTGCATATATTCCAGTTCAGTGCCAACAACCGGTGGAGCGTTAAATGGAATCATGTCTACCTCTGTATAACCAATACGCGGTGCTTTCAATCACGGCACCCTGTCGTTGATAGAGTCTTAATGCGGCGATATTGCCTACCTGGGTCGCGACCCGCAGGCGCTGCATCCCCTGCCGCCGGCATTCGGCCAGCGCCGCCGCCATCAGTCTGGAGCCAATGCCCCGGCCTGATGCGCCGGGATAGGCCGCCAGCAAGCCGATACGCATTTCCTGGTCGCCAATGTCACGCAGGCTGACAAATCCTTCGGGTTGCCCCTGGTTGTCCAATACCAGCAAGCATTGATGATCAAAGGTGCCCAGCACCGCTTTTTCGATCCAGGCCGCATAGAATCGCCCGCTATCGGCGCGATCGTACCACGGTGCGCGAAATCGGCTGGCGGCGAACACGTCACCGGCGGCAGCCCGCAACGACGGGATGTCCTCGGGTACGGCCATCCGCACCCCGGCCGCAGCGGTATCGACCGTCTCGCGTCCAGTTGCAATGTTCACTGCCAGGTCCACTTCGCCTTCGACCAGCCGGAAGCCCAGCGCCGACAGCGCATCGGCCCACTCCAATCGGTAAGCAGGGATTTTAGCCTGCACCAACGCATAAGCATCCAAATCAGCGTGGCTGACGGGGGCCGCAGAGTCGTCGAAATGTAACTTGGCGCTTTTCAATTGGAAGAAGTCGCTCTCCCAATTCAGCGGTTCAATACTGGCGTGGACGCGCATGCAATAAATCCAGTAAGTATTTGCCGTAACCTGTCTTGGCCAGCGTCTGAGCCGCGCGTTTCACGCCCTCATCATCCAGCCAGCCATTGCGCCAGGCGATCTCTTCAAGACAGGCGATTTTAAAGCCCTGACGTTTCTCGACCGTCTGCACGAAACTGCTGGCTTCCAGCAGGCTGTCGTGAGTGCCGGTATCCAGCCAGGCAAAACCGCGCCCCAGCAGCTCGACGGTCAGTTCTCCGCGCTCCAGATACATCTGGTTGATGCTGGTGATCTCCAGCTCACCCCGAGGTGACGGTTTGATCTGCTTGGCGAACTCCACAACCTGAGCATCATAGAAATACAACCCGGTCACCGCCCAGTTAGACTTCGGTTTAACCGGCTTTTCTTCGATCGATAATGCCCGATAGCGGTCATCGAATTCCACTACGCCAAAACGCTCGGGATCCATCACCTGATAGCCAAACACCGTGGCGCCGGCGGTGCGCGCCGCAACGCTTCTCAGCTTGGGACTGAATCCCTGGCCAAAGTAAATATTATCGCCCAACACCAGGCAGCTCGGCTCGCCGGCCAAGAATTCTTCGCCAATCAGAAATGCCTGAGCCAGGCCATCGGGGCTAGGCTGCTCGGCATAGCTGAGATTGATGCCAAACGCTTCGCCGCTGCCCAACAAACGCTTGAAAGAAGGCAGATCTTCCGGCGTGGAGATAATCAGAATGTCTTTGATCCCCGCCAGCATCAGCACCGACAGCGGGTAATAGATCATCGGTTTATCGTAAATCGGCAACAGCTGCTTCGATACGCCGCGGGTAATTGGATGCAGACGCGTCCCGGAACCCCCTGCCAGCACAATACCTTTCATACTTGCTCCCAAATCCGCCGCACCGCGCACAGGCCGCACGGCGTGACATTCAATCGGACAGCCCCAAACGCTCGCCGGCATAAGAACCGTCTTGCACCCGGCGCCACCAGACTTCGTTATTCAGGTACCAAACCACGGTTTTGCGAATGCCGCTTTCGAACGTTTCCTGCGGTTGCCATCCCAACTCACGGTCGATCTTGCCGGCGTCGATGGCGTAACGCATGTCGTGGCCCGGGCGATCCTTAACGTAAGTGATCAGATCGCGGTAGTGCGCCACGCCCTGTGGTTTGTTTGGCGCCAGTTCTTCCAGCAGGTCACAGATGGTCTGCACCACTTCGATATTCTTGCGCTCGTTATGGCCGCCGATATTGTAAGTTTCGCCCACCACACCTTCGGTCACCACCTGATAGAGCGCGCGCGCGTGATCCTCGACATACAGCCAGTCGCGCACCTGCGCGCCGTTGCCGTATACCGGCAGCGGTTTACCGGCGACGGCATTCAGGATAACCAGCGGGATCAGCTTCTCCGGGAAGTGATAAGGGCCGTAGTTGTTCGAACAGTTGGTCACTAGGGTCGGCAAACCATAGGTGCGCAGCCAGGCGCGCACCAGATGATCGCTCGACGCCTTGGAGGCGGAATACGGGCTGCTCGGCGCATAGGGCGTGGTTTCGGTGAACAAATCGTCAGTGCCGTGCAGATCGCCGTACACTTCGTCGGTGGAGATATGATGAAAGCGGAAAGCCTGCTTCTTCTCCGCCGACAACGGCTGCCAGTAATGGCGCGCCGCTTCCAGCAGGGTGTAAGTGCCGACCACATTGGTCTCGATAAACGCCGCCGGGCCGTCGATAGAGCGATCGACGTGGCTTTCCGCCGCCAGGTGCATCACCACGTCCGGTTGATAACGGGCAAACACCCGATCCAACCCGGCGCGATCGCAGATGTCGATCTGCTCGAAGGCATAACGATCGCTGTCGGCCACTACCGCCAGCGACTCCAGGTTACCGGCATAGGTCAGCTTATCCACTACCACCACGCTGTCGCCGGTGGCCTCGATGATATGCCGCACGACCGCAGAGCCGATAAATCCGGCGCCGCCGGTGACTAAGATACGCTTCAACGCCAAACTCCCTTGGTATCCACCACCCAGCTTTGCTTAATCTCTTCCGGCCGGATGGTCTTGAACTGCTGGTGATCGACCAACATCACGATCACATCGGCCTGTTGCAACGCCTCCGCGATTGGCGTCAACGTCACATGGCCCGCCAGCGAAGTCGGCAACTGTTCGACGTTCGGTTCCACCGCCAGCGTTTCACCGACGTGCCATTCGGCGATCAGGTGGGCCACTTCCACCGCCGGGCTTTCGCGCAGATCGTCGATATTCGGCTTGAAGGCCAGACCGAAGCAGGCGATTTTCACCTCTGACGCCCGCTTGTCGGTGGCGGCCAGGCAATCGGCCACCGCCGCTTTCACCCGGTCGACCACCCACAACGGTTTGCCGTCGTTCACCAGACGTGCGGTATGGATCAAGCGCGCCTGCTGCGGGTTCTGCGCCACGATAAACCACGGATCGACGGCGATGCAGTGGCCGCCGACGCCTGGGCCAGGCTGTAGAATGTTCACCCGCGGGTGACGGTTCGCCAGGCGAATCAGTTCCCAGACGTTGATCCCCTGTTCGGCGCAAATCAGCGACAGTTCGTTAGCAAAGGCGATGTTCACATCGCGGAAGCTGTTTTCCGTCAGCTTGCACATCTCGGCAGTGCGTGAGTTGGTGACCACGCATTCCCCCTCGAGGAAAATCTTGTACAGCTCGCTGGCGCGCGCCGAGCACTTCGGCGTCATGCCGCCGATCACGCGATCGTTTTGAATCAGCTCCACCATCACCTGCCCCGGCAACACGCGCTCCGGGCAATAGGCGATATTCACGTCCGCCGCTTCGCCCGCTTGTTGCGGGAAGCTGAGATCGCTGCGCGCCTGCGCCAACCATTCCGCCATCTGTTCAGTGGCGCCCACCGGCGAGGTGGACTCAAGGATCACCAGATCGCCTTTTTTCAGCACCGGCGCCAGCGATTTCGCCGCCGCCTCGACATAGGCCAGATCCGGCTCATGGTCGCCCTTGAACGGTGTAGGCACCGCGATCAGGAACGCATCGGCCGCCAGCGGTTTGGTCACCGCCTGCAGGAAACCGCCGTCGACGGCATCCTTGACCACTTTATCCAGATCCGGTTCGACGATGTGGATAGCACCGCGATTAATGGTATCTACCGCATGTTGGTTAACATCTACGCCCACCACTTTTTTCTTGCGGGAAGCAAACGCCGCCGCCGTTGGCAAGCCGATATAACCCAGGCCGATAACCGAAATAGTGTCAAAACTCATAGTGTCACCTGATGATTCTTTAAAGCTTCGAGGATACGCTGACAGGCATGCCCGTCGCCGTATGGGTTGTGCGCCCGGCTCATCGCGTGATATTCGCTTTCGTCCGTCAACAGCCGGGTCACCGCTTCAACAATTTTGGCCACATCGGTGCCGACCAGGCGCACCGTGCCCGCATCTACCGCCTCCGGGCGCTCGGTGGTGTCGCGCATCACCAGCACCGGCTTGCCTAACGAGGGAGCCTCTTCCTGAATGCCGCCGGAGTCGGTGAGGATCATGTAAGCGTGGGTCATCAGATAGACAAACGGCAAATAATCCTGCGGCTCGATCAGCATGACGTTGTCGATGCCTTTCAAAATGCGATTCACCGGCTCGCTGACATTCGGATTGAGATGCACCGGGTACACCACCTGCACTTCCGGATGGCTGCGGGCGATCTCCGCCAGCGCGCTGCAAATCCGCTCAAAACCGCCGCCAAAGCTTTCCCGGCGATGGCCGGTGACCAGAATCAGTTTTTTGTCGGCATCGAGGAACGGGTAACGCTGCGCCAGGCTGGCGCGCAGCGCAGCATCGCTCATCACGCGATCGCGCACCCAGAACAACGCGTCGATCACCGTATTGCCGGTCACGAAAATGTGGTTGTCCGGCAGCAGCTCGCGCAGCAGATTTTGGCGCGAGTTCTCGGTCGGCGCGAAGTGGTACATCGCCAGATGGCCGGTCAGTTTGCGGTTGGCCTCTTCCGGCCAGGGAGAATACAGATTGCCGGTACGCAGCCCGGCTTCGACATGCCCAACGGGGATGCGTTGATAGAACGCCGCCAGACTGGTCGCCAGCGTGGTGGTGGTATCGCCGTGCACCAGCACCACGTCCGGTTTGAAGTCTTCCAGCACCCCTTTCAGCCCTTCCAGGATGCGACAGGTGATTTCCGTTAGCCCCTGGCCGGGTTTCATGATGTTCAGGTCGTAATCCGGCGTGATCTCGAACAACCGCAATACCTGATCCAACATCTCACGATGCTGTGCCGTTACGCAGACTCTTGCTTCAAAGGCCTCATCCTGGGCCAGTGCATGTACCAGCGGCGCCATTTTAATGGCTTCAGGTCTGGTGCCGAAAACAGTCAACACTTTCACAGCGAATCTCTTTTGGTCGGTTAATCGCAGGCCCCGCCTGCGAATGGGGCGCTCACGCGCCCTGCATCAGATTATTATATTATTTTTTTAACTACGCGGCCGACGCGCCAAGGCCACACCGGCGCCAACCAACGCGCCCATCGCGCCCCACAAAATCAGCCAGAAGACCCGGCGTGGGCTGTCGCGTTTTACCGGCTCTTCCGGCGTGCGCAAATAGCGATAGGTCTGGAACTTCTCATCCAACGTCGGGCCAACGTTCAGCGTCGCCAGCATTGCGCGGTTCTGATCGTAATCCAGATCGTAGGTCGGGCCGGAGGCCTGCAGGCCTTCCAGACGCGCCTGCAGCATTGGCCGGCCCAGCAAGAACAGATCCGAATCCGGCAACTGTTCGGCCGGAGTGTCGGTTTGCGTACGGCTGATCCCCTGGCTCTCGGCAATTTTCAACGCCTGTTGCGTGGTGTTCAGCTCGCGCTTGTAAACCGACTCCGCGACCGCTTCCTGACGCTTGACCTGTGCCTTCATCGAGGTGGTGCGAGCGGCCCACGCGCCCTGGATCTCTTCGTTCAGGTGCAGGGCTGCGCGGTGGCTGGCGAAGGCCACGTATTGGCGCAGCAGGCGGTTGGCGTCCGCGGCGGTTTCCGCCGTCAGCTTCACGCCGTCGTTCGGGACTTTTTTGTCGTCGCGCGGCGTGAACAGGATGTTATTGATCAGTTCGTCGAGCAATGCCGCATCGGCACGGGCATCCCCTTCCTGACGCTGTTTGTAGTAATCGCTCTGCAGCCAGAAATCGCGACGCGTGTCGTAAGCCGCCAGCTGCATGATGAATTCATTGTACGCTTCATCCGCGATGCTCGGCTGATCGCCGGCCGCCGCCGCCGGCAGCGTGCGCACATCCAGATTGCGCAGGAACTGCTGCTGGGAGTAATAACCGCCCAGCGCATTCACCGTCGGCCTGTCGGTGATCGCGGTGGCGCTCCACTCTTGCTTAACCAGGTAAGAAACGATCAGCGCGACCGCCGCGAACAGCACCGCAATGCCGATAATCCACGGTTTGCCGCGCCACAGGGTGCAGCACAGGCCGCGGATATCGAGTTCGTTATCCACCGCCGGGGTATGCTTGTCAGACGTTGTTTCTGGATTCATCACAGCCAAAAAGCCTCTGGTCTCTGGTTAAGGTACTTGCTTGTTATCGCCCGAACGCCGCAGCCGGCGCTTGATACGCTTAATGTATCGCGCAACCCGCCAGGCGCGCTTGATGCAGTAACCGTACAGGAAGAAGGCAAGCAAGAATAATGCCAACATAACCCACTCAGGGATAAAAGTCAGGCGTTCGCCGATCACGCCCACCGCCGCCAGCAACGCGGCCGCCAGGGTGATCAGCACGAAAGCCTGCCGCGGCGTAAAGCCGGCGCGCATGATCAGGTGGTGAATATGTTGACGATCGGGAGAGAAGGGGCTCATCCCCTTGCGTAAACGACGATACATGATTGCTATCATGTCCATCAGCGGAATAGCGATGATCCACAGCGCGGTCACCGGGTTGATCGAGTGCGCCTTTCCCTGCGAACTTTGCAGCAGCAGCCAAATGGCGGTAAAGCCGATCAGGGTGCTGCCGGCATCCCCCATAAACACCTTATAACGGCGGCCGAGGATGCCGAGATTGAGCAAAATATAGGGAACGATAGTGGCGATCATCGCAAAGCACCAGAACGCCAGCTCATGATGGCCGCTCAGGTACAGCAGCAGGCCCAGCGCCCCGAAGGAGACGCACGACAAACCGCCCAGCAGACCATCGATGCCGTCGACCATATTGAAAGCGTTGATCGCCGCCCATACCGCGAACAGCGTCACCAGATAGCCGAACGGCCCCAGCAGCATCTCCCAATCACCCAGCACATGGCCGAAGCTGCGCAGATACAGACCGGCGAACACCATCATGGCGATGCCGACCAGCGCCTGCACCAGGGCGCGAATTTTAACGCTGATATCGAAACGATCGTCGAGCGCCCCCACAAACACCAGAATACCGGCGCAGGTGAGATAAAGCTTGGCGTGTGCGATGGGTTGTTCAGAGATCCAAAACGCGAAGCACAACCCGGCATAAACGGAAATACCGCCGACCAGAGGAATCAGCCCCTGATGGCGTTTGCGATAATTGGGTTTATCTACCAGACCAATACGTTTTGCCGCCTTGCGGGCAACAAAGAGAAAAGCCAAAGAAAACAGGAAAACAAATAGAATTTCAGTACTCATAGTGAGTAAGTTCACAGTTAACAGATCTCTGTAGAAGATAAGGCAGCTTACCACGGGCTAAGGCTTGTGCCATCGGCCCCCGCTACCTTTCGGTCATTTCCTATGACAACGGTGATTCATGCCTATTTTCTTCGCATCGACTGACAAAATGACAGCAGCAAAGCCGACCGGCGCGAAACCGACCGACAAACAAGATGAATTCTCAATAAGTCGAGGAAACAACTTACTTTTCCATTACTGCTACTTATCGTATCCGCCAAAAGCGAAAAACGCCACGACTAGGCGTGGCGTTCAGCGAATTTTTTAACGAATTATGAGCGTTTCATCATATCGAAGAATTCATCGTTGGTTTTAGTCATCGCCAACTTATTAATGAGGAACTCCATCGCGTCGATTTCACCCATCGGATGAATGATTTTGCGCAGGATCCACATTTTTTGCAGCTCTTCAGAGGTAGTGAGCAGCTCTTCTTTACGGGTACCGGAGCGGTTGTAATCGATAGCCGGGAATACGCGTTTCTCGGCGATTTTACGCGCCAGATGCAATTCCATGTTGCCGGTACCTTTAAATTCTTCGTAGATCACTTCGTCCATCTTCGAACCGGTATCAACCAGCGCGGTCGCGATGATGGTCAGGCTGCCGCCCTCTTCCACGTTACGCGCCGCACCGAAGAAGCGCTTCGGACGATGCAGGGCGTTGGCGTCCACACCACCGGTCAGCACCTTGCCCGAGGCCGGCACCACGGTGTTGTAGGCGCGCGCCAGACGGGTGATGGAGTCGAGCAGAATGATCACGTCTTTCTTGTGCTCAACCAGGCGCTTGGCCTTCTCGATCACCATTTCGGCCACTTGCACGTGACGCGAAGCCGGCTCGTCGAAGGTCGATGCGATCACTTCGCCTTTCACCAGGCGCTGCATCTCGGTCACTTCTTCCGGACGTTCGTCGATCAGCAGCACCATCAGCACGCAGTCTGGGTGGTTGTAGGCGATGCTCTGCGCGATGTTCTGCAGCAGCATGGTTTTACCGGCTTTCGGCGGTGCCACGATCAGGCCACGCTGGCCGCGGCCAATTGGCGCCGCCAGATCCAGTACGCGCGCCGTCAAGTCTTCGGTCGAGCCGTTGCCGCGCTCCATCCGCAGACGGGAATTGGCGTGCAGCGGCGTCAAGTTCTCGAACAGGATCTTGCTGCGGGCGTTTTCCGGCTTGTCGTAGTTGACTTCGTTGACTTTCAGCAGGGCAAAATAGCGCTCGCCTTCTTTTGGCGGACGAATCTTACCGGAAATGGTGTCACCTGTGCGGAGGTTGAAGCGGCGGATTTGGCTAGGGGATACGTAGATGTCGTCGGGACCGGCGAGGTAGGAACTGTCTCCAGAGCGGAGGAAACCGAATCCATCCTGCAATATCTCGAGCACGCCGTCGCCGAAGATATCTTCTCCGCTTTTCGCATGTTGCTTCAGAATGGAGAAGATGATGTCCTGCTTGCGCATGCGGGCAAGGTTTTCCAGCCCCATATTTTCGCCGAGAGTAATCAGCTCAGAAACCGGCGTATTCTTTAATTCGGTAAGATTCATAGTGGTGGGTTCTTAAACTCGGGGTATGTCTCGAACTTGTATCGTGAATGGTATGGCAGCGAGATGCGTGCCTGTTTACTGGACGTTCGATCACCGGGCGCAGAGCCGTCGCGGTAAGAAATGGCTTACATCGGGCGCACGCATTGACGGTTGAAGATCGAAGGTACCTTAAAAATGATTTTTGCAAAACCGTTTGATTGCCAAAACACGGGTTGAGTTCAGTTTACTTTCAACGCCGGTGGTTCGACACAGAGTATAGCTTTAGATTCAAACTCTTTAGATTTAAAACTTCGGGCAAGTTCTATATGCAGTGTGGTTAAACTTAACACGCTTCTTGGCAGGCGTCTAGCGGTGAATTGAACATCACCGCCAGGCGCCTGATACTGGGCTTCCCGCCCGATTACAGATTCGCGTTCAGGAAATCTTTGAGCTGACCTTTGGACAACGCGCCAACCTTGGTCGCGGCCACTTCACCGTTCTTGAACAGCAACAGCGTAGGGATGCCACGGATACCGTACTTAGGCGCGGTAGCCGGGTTCTGATCGATATTCAGCTTAGTGATGGTCAGTTTGCCTTCGAACTCTTCGGCAATCTCATCCAGAATCGGAGCAATCATCTTGCACGGCCCACACCATTCAGCCCAGAAATCGACCAGGATCGGCCCTTCCGCTTTCAGCACGTCAGCTTCGAAGCTGCTGTCAGTCAGGTGAATAATTTTATCGCTCATGTTCTACTCCACAGGATTATGTCTACCTTGTTGGTGTAGCATTAACCAACTCAAGGTGATTTTATTGCACCGCGTTTATTTCAACGGATGTGCTTTCGTAAAGCAATAGTTAGCTGATATTCTACCACACTATGAGCAAAACACACTTGACCGAACAGAAGTTTTCCGACTTCGCCCTGCACCCGTTAGTCCTTGAAGCCCTTGAGAAAAAAGGGTTTCACAATTGCACGCCCATCCAGGCGTTAGCATTGCCGCTCACGCTCTCCGGGCGTGACGTTGCAGGTCAGGCGCAAACCGGTACCGGAAAGACGCTGGCGTTTTTGGCGTCTACTTTTCACTATTTGCTGACCCACCCGGCGAAACAGGATCGCCAGACCAATCAGCCGCGCGCCTTGATCATGGCGCCTACGCGTGAACTGGCGGTGCAAATCCACTCCGATGCGGAAGCCCTCTCCCAGAGCACCGGCCTGAAGCTGGGCCTGGCCTACGGCGGCGACGGCTACGACAAACAGCTGAAAGTGCTGGAAAGCGGCGTGGACATTCTGATTGGCACCACCGGCCGTTTAATCGATTACACCAAGCAGAACTATGTCGATCTCGGCGCGATGCAGGTCGTCGTGCTGGATGAGGCCGATCGCATGTACGATCTCGGCTTTATCAAAGACATCCGCTGGCTGTTCCGCCGCATGCCTGCGGCCGATCAACGCCTGAACATGCTGTTCTCCGCCACGCTGTCCTATCGCGTACGCGAACTGGCCTTCGAGCAGATGAACAACGCCGAATATGTTGAAGTGGAACCGGAACAGAAAACCGGCCACCGCATTAAAGAAGAGCTGTTCTACCCGTCCAACGAAGAAAAAATGCGTCTGCTGCAGACGCTGATCGAAGAAGAGTGGCCGGATCGCGCCATCATCTTCGCCAACACCAAGCACCGCTGCGAAGACATCTGGGGCCACCTGGCCGCCGACGGTCACCGCGTCGGCCTGCTGACCGGCGACGTGGCGCAGAAAAAACGCCTGCGCATCCTCGACGACTTCACCAAGGGCAATCTGGATATCCTGGTCGCCACCGACGTCGCCGCGCGCGGTCTGCACATTCCCGCCGTCACGCACGTCTTCAACTACGATCTGCCTGACGACTGCGAAGACTACGTGCACCGCATCGGCCGTACCGGCCGAGCAGGCGCCAGCGGCCACTCCATCAGCCTGGCTTGTGAAGAGTACGCGCTCAACCTGCCGGCGATCGAGACCTATATCGATCACAGCATTCCGGTGAGCAAGTACAACAGCGATGCGCTGCTGACCGATCTGCCGGCACCGAAGCGCCTGTCGCGTCCGCGCGGCGGCAACGGCCCACGTCGCAACTCCGCGCCACGTCGCGGCGGCGCGCCGCGCAGCAACCGTAAACGCTCGAGCTGATCGCCATGCTCAGCTCCAGCACGCTTTATGCTGCCATCGATCTCGGCTCCAACAGCTTCCATATGTTGGTGGTGCGCGAGGTCGCCGGCAGCATTCAGACTCTGGCGCGGATAAAGCGCAAGGTGCGCCTGGCGGCCGGGCTGGATCAGCACAATCACCTGTCGCATGAGGCCATGCAACGCGGCTGGCAGTGCCTGCGGCTGTTCTCCGAACGCCTGCAAGACATCCCGCGCGAGCAGATCCGCGTCGTCGCCACCGCCACCTTGCGCCTGGCGTCCAACGCCGATGAGTTCCTGCAGGCCGCCGAGCAAATCCTCGGCTGCCCGGTGCAGGTCATCAGCGGCGAAGAAGAAGCGCGGCTGATTTATCATGGCGTCGCGCACACCACCGGCGGGCCGGATCGGCGGCTGGTCGTCGATATCGGCGGCGGCAGCACCGAACTGGTCACCGGCACCGGCGCACAGGCATCGCAGCTGTACAGCCTGTCGATGGGCTGCGTCACCTGGCTGGAGCGCTACTTCAGCGATCGCAACCTCGGGCAAGAAAACTTCGAGCGCGCCGAACAGGCCGCGCGCGAAATGGTGCGGCCGATCGCGCCGCAGCTGCGCCAGCACGGTTGGCAAATCTGCGTCGGCGCTTCCGGCACCGTACAAGCGCTGCAGGAAATCATGGTGGCGCAAGGCATGGATGAACGCATCACCCTGCCCAAGCTGCGCCAGTTGAAACAGCGGGCCATTCAGTGCGGCAAGCTGGAAGAGTTGGAGATCGAAGGGTTGACGCTGGAACGCGCGCTGGTCTTCCCGAGCGGCCTGTCCATTCTGCTGGCCATCTTCCAGGAGCTGGGCATCGAAAGCATGATGCTGGCCGGCGGGGCGCTGCGTGAAGGCCTGGTTTACGGCATGCTGCATCTGCCGGTGGAGCAGGATATTCGCATCCGCACCATCCGCAACCTGCAGCGTCGCTACCTGATCGACACCGAGCAGGCCGAGCGCGTCAGCCAGCTCGCCGCCAACTTCTCGCAGCAGGTCGCCAACGAGTGGCAGTTGGATGCGCGATGTCGCGAGCTGTTGCACAGCGCCAGCCTGATCCACGAACTCGGCCTCAGCGTCGATTTCAAGCAGGCGCCGCAACACGCCGCCTACCTGATCCGCCACCTGGACTTACCCGGCTTTACCCCCGCGCAGAAAAAACTGCTGGCCACCCTGCTGCAAAACCAGAGCAACACCCTCGACCTGTCGCTGTTGAACCAGCAAAACGCCCTGCCGCCGCGCACCGCGCAGCGTCTGTGCCGCATTTTGCGCCTGGCGATCATCTTCGCCAGCCGCCGCCGCGACGACACGCTGCCGGCGGTGCGTTTACGCGCCAATCAGGACGATGAACTGACGGTGATCTTGCCGCCGGGTTGGCTGGAGCAGCATCCGCTGCGCGCCGAGGCGCTGGAGCAGGAAAGCCACTGGCAGAGCTACGTCCACTGGACGCTGCGGTTGGAAGAACAACGTTGAAATAGCAAGGGCGCGATGAGCGCCCTTTCTTTTTAATTCCCACCTTTGGCCTTGGCCAGCTGGGCGCGGATATTGGCCAGATGGCTCTGCCCCTTCTGCATCCGCTCCTGGGGGCTCACCACTTTGCGCTCGGTTTCCCACGCCAAATCGTCCTGCGGCAGCTCCAGCAGGAATCGGCTCGGCTCCGGCCGCACCAACTCACCGTACTGACGGCGTTCGCGGCACAGGGTGAAGATCAGCTCTTTTTGCGCGCGAGTGATCCCCACATAGGCCAGACGCCGCTCTTCATCGACATTGTCTTCGTCGATGCTGCTCTGGTGCGGCAGCAGCCCCTCTTCCATACCCACCAGGAACACGTAGGGGAACTCCAACCCTTTGGAAGCGTGCAGCGTCATCAGCTGCACCTGATCCAGCTCCTCTTCGCTTTCACCGCGCTCCATCATGTCGCGCAGGGTGAAGCGCGTCACGACCTGGGTCAGCGTCATCGGCTCGTCCAAATCGTTGCCTTCCAGCATCTCCGTCATCCAACCGAACAGCGTATTGACGTTTTTCATCCGCATTTCGGCGGCTTTCGGGCTGGTCGAGGTTTCAAACAGCCAGCTCTCATAATCCACGCCGCGGATCAGATCGCGCACCGCCGCCACCGGCTCACGCTCCGCCTGTTGGGCGATGCCGCCCAGCCAGTGGGTGAAGCGTTGGAGCGATTCCAGCCCGCGCCCGGTCAAATGCTGGCTCAGCCCCAGATCGAAGCTGGCATGGAACAAACTCTTGTTGCGCTGGTTGGCCCATTCGCCGAGCTTCTGCAGCGTCGCCGGGCCGATCTCGCGCTTGGGGGTATTGACGATGCGCAGGAAGGCGCTGTCGTCGTCCGGGTTGGTCAGCACGCGCAGGTAGGCCAGCAGATCCTTGATCTCGGGGCGAGAGAAGAACGACGTGCCGCCGGAAATCTTGTACGGAATGCGGTTCTGCATCAGCATCTTTTCAAACACCCGCGACTGGTGGTTGCCACGGTAGAGAATCGCATAGTCGCCGTAGTTGGTCTTTTTCACGAAGTGGTGGGCGATCAGTTCCCCCACCACGCGTTCGGCTTCGTGATCCTCGTTGTTGGCGGTCACCACCTTCAGCTCTTCGCCATACCCCAGCTCGGAAAACAGCCTTTTTTCAAACACGTGCGGGTTATTGGCGATCAGGATATTGGCCGCCTTCAAAATGCGCTCGCTGGAACGGTAGTTTTGCTCCAGCTTGATCACCTGCAGCGCCGGGAAATCTTCCTTCAGCAGCACCAGATTCTGCGGCCGCGCGCCGCGCCAGGAGTAAATCGACTGGTCGTCGTCGCCCACCACGGTAAAGCGCGCGCGATGGCCCACCAACAACTTCACCAGCTCGTATTGGCTGGTGTTGGTATCCTGATACTCATCCACCAGCAGATAGCGGATGCGCTGCTGCCAGCGTTCACGCACCTCTTCGTTGCGTTGCAGCAGCAGCGTCGGCAACAGGATCAAATCGTCGAAGTCCAGTACGTTGCACGCCCGCATATGGGCGTGGTAAAGACCGTAGCAATGGGCGAACAGCTTGTCGCGCTCCGAGCGCGCCAACTCTGCCGCCCGCTGGGGATCGATCAGGTCGTTTTTCCAGTTGGAGATGGTCGAAATCAGCTGCGCCACCAGCGTCTTATCGCTTTCCAACCACTTTTCGGTCAGCTCTTTCAGCAATGCCAGCTGATCCTGGTCGTCGAACAGCGAGAAGTTGGACTTCATGCCCAGCGCCACATATTCCCGCTTGATGATTTCCAGCCCCAGAGTGTGGAAGGTGGAAATCATCAGCCCGCGCGCCTCTTTGCGTCCCAGGGTTTGCGACACGCGCTCTTTCATCTCGCGCGCGGCTTTGTTGGTAAAAGTCACGGCGGCGATGTGCCGCGCCTGATAGCCGCAGTGGTGGATCAGGTGGGCTATCTTGTTGGTGATAACGCGCGTCTTGCCGGAACCGGCACCGGCCAACACCAGGCAGGGCCCGGTAACGAATTCGACGGCTTGTTGTTGGCTGGGGTTTAATCGCATGGCGCTGACTTGCTCGACTGTAAAACGTGGAAGGGAATTGTAGCAGAAAGCGCCGATGAGATTTAGCGGGTATAATCAGCGCAATTTTCGCATCGACAAAGGCAATACCATGGCAAAAACGGCGTGCGCCCTGCACATTCTGGTAGACAATGAAAAGCTGGCCAACGAGCTGCTGGCCAAGCTTAAGCGCGGCGTCAGCTTCGACACGCTGGCGCGCAAATACTCGAGCTGCCCGTCAAAACGCAACGGCGGCTCGCTGGGCGAATTCAACAAAGGCGCAATGGTGCCTGCGTTCGATAAAGCGGTGTTCAGCATCCCGCTGCTCAAACCTTACGGCCCGGTCAAAACCCAGTTCGGTTACCATATCATCAAGGTGCTGTACCGCAACTGAGGGGGCCTGAGCCCCCTGCCACGAATTACTGCGCGCCAGCGGCGTCCGTCGCCGGCGAAGCGACTGCGGTGTCCGCCGGTTTGGCTTCTTCCGTCACCACCGCCGGCGGCGGCATCATGATGCCGTTATAGGTATCCTGCAGCTGCTTCATGCTCATTTCCGGCTCGCCCTTCGGCTGCATCAGCACCAGCGTCGCGTCCTGAGACAACTGCAGCTTCAGCGCCTGATTCAGCGTCTCCAGCGTCAGGCTGGACAGGAACTCCTGGCGCAACTTCTGGTACAGCTCCGGCGCGATATCCACCACCCCGCTCTGCTGCGACCGCAGACGCTGGCTCATCAGCACGTCGGTGTCGGTACGGGCGTAGGTCGCGAACAGCTTGCTCAGCTGATCGTTTTTCTGCGCCAGCAGCGCATCGAATTCCTCTTTCGACAGGCCGTTGTCACGCACGTTGGCCAGTTCGCGGGCAATGAAGCCCAGGCTGCCGTTCAGATTGTTGTTCGGCGTATCCAGGTGGATGGCGCACTGCCCGCGCTGGTACTGCACGCGGCAGTCAAAGCCCAAATGCAGGTTTTTCTGGTCGCTTTTTTCCAGCGTCTGCTGGAGGTGCCAGAACAACGCCTCGCGGGCGAGATCGCCACGCCAGTAGCGCAGCAGGCTTTGCGAATCGCGAATCGGATGCCACGGCGAATCCCACATGATCGACAGCGTATCCTGCTTCACCTGCTCGCTGATCAGGCTCACCGGCTGCTGCGGCAGCGGCGTCAGGGTCGGCATCGGAGCCGGGGTTTCACGTTTGCCCTGCAGCGGCGAGAAAGCCTTGTTGATCTGCTCGCCCAGGCTGCGGCTGTCAACCTTGCCGACCACGAACAGCGTCATGGCGTCCGGTGTGTACCACTGCTGATAGAATTTCTTCAACTGCTCAAGGTTGACAGGCCGTTTCGCCGGCTGCGCCGGATCGTGCGCCAGCAGCGTCGAGCCTTTCAGGCGGTAACGCCACCAGGCGTCTTTGGTATTGGGTGGGAAAGTGCCGACCGGATTGATGCTGGAATTCATCACCGCGTGCACCGTGTGCTCGTCGATCGCCAGTTTGCCGGTCGTGTCCGCCAGCCAGGCCAGCGCTTCTTTCAGCAGATCGGGCCGGTTGTTCGGCAAGCTGAGGTTATACATGGTGAAATCGTACGAGATGATAGCCGGCGGCAGCGGCCGCTCGTTATCTACGCTCTGCTGCCACAGCGCCCGCAGCTGCGGCGCCGTGAAGCTTTCGCTGCGCGTCAACGCCAGCCGCGGCAGCAGGTGGGCAAAGCCGGTCTGCTGCGAAGACTCCACCAAAGAGCCGGTATTGACGATCAGCCGCAGTTCCACGCGGTCGCTCGGCCGCTGCGGCGTATCGAGAATCTGCCATGAAAACCCGTTGGCCAGCGCCCCCTGCTGCCAGGCAGGATCGGGTTGTAGTGCTTCAGCCTGCACGCTGCCACTGGCTGCCGCCAGTAGCAGCCCACCAACTATAAGATGAATTCTGGTGCCCTGCATGTGAACCCCTACTTAATGACTATCCAATTTCTTATGCAAATGCGTGTATTCCATTCAATGGAATCATAAAAATACGCCCTGAGTTTCACGGTGGGGCGGAAAGCAGAAAGTGTACCATCGTGTTAGACCGCGCGCCTTTGCGGATGTCACTCATTAGAGTGAAAAATAATAGATTGCGGGGTTTTTAATGCAAAAAATCGTTACGAGGCAGGGGAAGAAGCTCACCGGCCGCGGATGCGGCCGGTGATTTACCGCCGAAATCAGGCGGAAGGCAGCGTTTTGTCCGCGCCGGTGTTTTTGTTGTTCAGGGTGTCTTTCAGCTGCTTCTCATCCAGCTGATTACACCATTTGGCCACGACCACGGTCGCCACGCCATTGCCCACCAGGTTGGTCAGCGCGCGGGCTTCCGACATAAAGCGGTCGATGCCGAGGATCAGCGCCAGGCCGGCCAGCGGCAGGTGGCCTACGGCGGAGATGGTGGCGGCCAACACGATAAAGCCGCTGCCGGTCACGCCCGCCGCCCCTTTGGAGGAGAGCAGCAACACCACCAGCAGGGTAATCTGATGCATGATATCCATGTGGGTGTTGGTCGCCTGCGCGATAAACACCGCGGCCATGGTCAGATAGATAGAGGTGCCGTCCAGGTTGAAGGAGTATCCGGTCGGGATCACCAGACCCACCACCGATTTCTTGCAGCCCAACTTCTCCATTTTATCCAGCATGCGCGGCAGCGCGGATTCAGACGACGATGTCCCCAGCACGATCAGCAGCTCTTCTTTGATGTAGTTGACGAATTTGAAGATGCTGAAACCGTTGGCGCGGGCGATGCTGCCCAACACCACCACCACGAACAGAATGCAGGTGATATAGAAACACACGATCAGCTGGCCGAGTTGCACCAGCGTGCCGACGCCGTATTTACCGATGGTAAACGCCATGGCGCCGAAGGCCCCCAGCGGCGCCAGGCGCATGATCATGTTGATGATGCCGAAAATCACCCGCGAGAAGCTGTCGATCACGTTGTAGATCAGCTGCCCTTTGTCGCCCAGACGATGCAGGGCGAAGCCGAACAGCACCGCGAACAGCAGCACCTGAAGAATGTTGCCGCTGGCGAACGCGCCGATCACGCTGCCGGGGATGATGTCCAGCAGGAACGGAATGATACCCTGCTGCTGCGCCTGCTCGGCGTAGATCGCCACCGCTTTGGCGTCCAGCGTACCGGGATCGACGTTCATGCCGGCGCCCGGTTGCACCAGGTTGACGATCACCAGGCCGATAATCAGCGCGAGGGTGCTGACGATTTCAAAATACAGCAGCGCGATGGCGCCGGTGCGCCCCACCGCCTTCATGCTTTCCATGCCGGCGATGCCGGTCACCACGGTGCAGAAAATCACCGGGGCGATAATCATCTTGATCAGTTTGACGAAGCCATCGCCCAAGGGTTTCATCTGGGCGCCGAGGTCAGGGTAGAAGTGGCCAAGCAGGATACCCAGCGTGATCGCCGTCAGCACCTGAAAATAGAGGCTCTTAAAAATTGTTGTTTTCATATGAACATCCTATGGGGGGAAGACACGCACCAGGCGGCAGTCTAAAAATCCAGCCTGTTCATTGCTTGCGCGGAAAATAACACCCACTTAACAACATGGAAATAATTTGTTGCACCCACCCCTCAGGGTTGATGTGAATTTAAGAGCTGAAACGCGTCAGTCCGGGTGCAAAGCTGAAAATTGCGTAAGCCTTTGTTTGCACTAACGCAAAAGAGGTATGATTGGAATAGCGATTTTCGGACGGGGAAAAGTACCGGAAAGGTAACGCGGCGCTCACGGCGCCGCGCGGCAAAACTCGGTTTCGAACGCTTCACGCGGCAGCGGCCGAGCGAACAGGAACCCTTGCCCACTGCGAATGCCATGCTTCAGCAGCCAGTCGCGCTGCTCGGCGTTTTCCACGCCTTCGGCCATCACCGGCAACGCCAGCACTTCAGAGATTGAACTGACGATGCGCACCATCGCATCGTCGGCCGGCAGCCCCTGAATGAAACTGCGGTCGATTTTAATCAAATCGATCGGCAGGGATTTCAATCGGTTCAGGTACTCCAGGCTGGAGTAGCCCATGCCGAAGTCGTCCAGCGCGATCGACAACCCCAGATCGTGCAGCTCGCGCAGCAGCGCCAGCGCGCGGTCGAGATCGTCGATGCGTACCGTCTCGGTGATCTCCAGCAGCAGCTTGCGCGGATCGATTCGATACTGCGCCAGCAGATTTTTCAGATGCGGAACAAACGCCTCGTCCTGCATCTGAATGCCGGAAACGTTGACCGCCAGCGGCAGCGCAATGCCGCGCTGCTGCCAGTCCGCCAGGATACGGCAGGACTCTTCCAGCACCCAGTTGCCGAGCGGCACAATCACGCCCAGCTCTTCCGCGAGCGGAATGACGTCGGCCGGCAGGGTATAGCTGCCGTCGTACTGCTGCCAGCGCAGCAACGCTTCTGCGCCAATCACCTCGTTGGACTGCATGTCGATCTGTGGCTGCAGGAACAGCGTGAAATGCCGCTGCTCAATGCCGTGCAGGATCTCGCTCTCCTGCGTCAATCGCTTCTGCGTGCGCTCCGTCAGGCTGGGTTCGAAGAACAGGATCTGATTTTTCCCTTCGCGATGCGCGGACATCATCGCCGAGGTGGCGCTGCGCAGCAGCTGTTCCGCGCTCTCCCCCTGATTGAGGTAGTGGGCGATGCCGATGCTGGCGTTGGGCCGCAGCGCCAGGCCTTCCAGCGTCAACGGCGCGTTGATCTCCGCCATGATGCGTCGCGCCAGCTGCATGGCGTGGAACGGCCGCTCGATGCCCTTGGCCAGGATGGCGAATTCGGTATTGCTCAGCTGTGCCAGCACGCCGTTTTCGTCGATGCAGCCGCGCAGCTTCTTCGCCAGCGCCAACAGCAATGCCTCGCGCATCGCCGGGCTCATCACGCCCGACGCTTCATGCAGCGTCTCGATGCCGATCACCAGCAGGTTAAAACGCTCGGGGCGCAGGCTGGAGGCGATATGCTGTTCCAGCAACGCGTTCAGCAAGGCCGGGTTCGGCAGTTCGGTCACCGGGTGGCGGGTGCTCAGGCGGCTCATGTCGGCATGCGCCTTGGCCAGCGTCTGTTGATTGCGGTTGTAGTTGCGCACCAGCAGGCCGAGCTCGTCGTCCTGGTGCAGCGCCGGCAGCATCAGCTGGTGATAAGGCGCTTCGTCCTGCGAGATGTTTTCCAGCTCTTTGGCCATCGCGCGCAGCGGATGCACCATCAGCCGGTTCATGCACCAGGTGATGGACACCGACAGGATCAGCGCCAGCAGCAGGTAGGTCGACAGCATGGTCGACAATATGCTGAGGATAAACTGATACATGCGGAACGAATCGGCCTGCAGCACCAGGTAGGCCAGCGGCTGCTGGTTGGCCGGCACCCGTTCCAGCGAATAGAGCGGCACGGATATTTGGATAGGCAGCTCAAACAGCCGGGCGATCAGCGTCGGCACCGGCCGCTCTGGCGGGAAATTGGCGTGCAGCGCCTGAAACTCGTTCGGCAAGACGATATCCGCCCGGCTGAGAATGCCGACCGGCAACAGCGTGTTCAGCACCTTTTTGGCTTCCGGCACGTCCATGCGCAGCACCGCTTCCGCCAGCGGCTGGCGTACGGAGTGAGCGATATTCTCCAGTTGCTGGGCGTAGTCATCCCTGCGCTGCTGCACAAAATGGAACAACTGAATCACGATAAAGATACAGATCGTGACCAGCGCCACGCCGGACACTGTCGCCATCTGCTTAATCGTTAACGAACGCCTGACCCGCAAACCTGCTCTCCGTAAAATCGGGCTGAAACAAAAAGGGGGCTGACTCTCACCCGCCCCCTCGAACCGGGCTGAGTATACTCGATCATCGGCTGTTTTTATCTGGCTATGCCGCAGGCATAACCAAGAAAATCGCGGGTTTCAGTCTTTTCCTAGAGCGAACAAACACGACCCGGACACAGGGTAACAAAACTCCCCGGTGTCCGACACTCCGAATCTCTCTCCTCCCGGTTACTTGAAGTCGGCATAAGGCGTCAGCGGCTGCGGCGGCAAATCGAGGTCCCCCTGCCAGCCGGCCAGGGAATAACGCAGATAAATCAACGCGTGGCTCGGCGTATAGTTCTTCGCCTGCTGAATATCGATGCCCGCGCCGAGCGTCCAGTGCGAACTGAGACGGCGTTCGACGATCGCCCGCAGGGTATAACCGACGCCGCTCGAGGCGCTGCCGTCCTCGACGGCGAACTTATCGGGCAGTGAATCCGGGATCAGGCCTTGCAGCGGATAACGGCGCTGGCTGTCGGTTTTCGAATGCGACAGCGAAACCGAACCGCCCAGCTCCCACGACCAGTTCTCGGTGCGCTGACGATAGTTGACCGGCAGCGACAGCGACAGATATTGCTGCGGGCTGTAATAGCCGCCCTGTCCCAGCGAATAGCCGCTCAAGTCTTTCTGGTAGTGCCACAGCATGGTATTGAGCCCAACGCTCAGGCGGCGATTGTCTTCGTTGATCACCTTGTAGTAATAGCCGGCCATCAACCGCTGCCGCTGGTTGTCCGCCACGTTCTTGCCGGTGATCTGGTGCGCGCTGAGATCGGCCCACACGCCGTTCGCCTCGCCGCGATCGTAGCTGGCGCTCAGGCTGACGCCGGTGGCGCGCACGCCGCCCCAGGTAGTGCCGGTATTCGGATCCTTGGCGCCGCCAAACGCCAGCAGCGAGCTGGAGATCGGCCGCCGCGAGGCCGCCAGCGTCCAGCCGATGTGGTTCCAGTCGCCGCTGTAGGCCAGGCCGCCGCTCCAGTCGACCACCTCGAAGCCCATCGGCGTCGTGCCGATATCGGCGGCCCAGCGATCGTTTTTCCAACCGGCCGCCACGCTGGTGCCGGTGGTTTTCTGGTGTTCATCGCCGCGGCACCCTTGCGTGTTGCAGGTGCCGAAGGTTTCGTAGTACTTGCCGCTGCCGTCGGTCGAGAAGCGGCCGGCATCCAGCTGCACGGTGTCGGTACGCAAAAAGGCGCGCCCGTCATACAGCGGCATGTCCACCTGCAGCATGGTGTCGTGCGCGTTGAAGTCGGAAATGCCGCCGGTGCCGCTCGAGCGCCAGTAATCGTGATCGAGCGTGACGTTCACGTCTTGCTGTCGATACAGATCCGCGGCGTCGGAGCGGATGCCGCGTTTCAGCCAGTCGTCGCTCGGATTATTGCGCGTCAAATAGGTGTAGCCGTCATTATCCTGCGGCAGCGTCGGCGTGATGCCGCCGGCCACCATCGCCTGGCGGTAATCCTGCTGCGCCCGCTCAGGCTGTTGCTGAGCCCGTTCCAGCCGGGCGGCGTCACGATAAACAAGCGCCTTGGTCTGCCCGGCGGGCTCCGAAGCCGCCGCCGTTTTCAGCCGGCTGAAGAGCGCGTCGGCCTGCTGCGGATCGCCGACCGCGCCCCAGGCGTTGGCGACCCGCCGTTGGCTGTTGAGCGAAGCGTCTTGCGGCTGCGGTTCGGTTTTCAGCCGCTGACGCGCCGCGTCCAGATCCCCCTGCGCCACATAGGCTTCGATCTCGCCCAGCTGCGCATCCGGGTTGTTCGGTTCACGCCGTTTCACCCGCTGATAGTCGTCCAGCGCCGCCGCATACTCCCCGCGCGCCAGCGCCCAGTCGGCGAGCAGCAAATCGATGCGCGTGTCCGCCGGCTGCCGGCGCAGATAGGCTTCCGCCGCCGGTTCGTCACCGGCCGCCCGCAGCCCTTCGGCATGTGCGATCGTCGCCTGCATTTTCAGCCGCTGCGCCAGTTCGCGCATATTGTCGTTCCACTGCGCCGCCGGCAGCGTATTGAGCTGCGCCAGCGCCTGACGGTCGCGATCGCTGCCGGAAAGATAGAGCGCATAGGCGTAGGTCAGCTGCGGATTGGCGTGCTGGCGCTGCGCCAGCTGCCGGAATAAGGCGTCCGCCTGTTGCGGCTGCCCGGCCTGACGCAGCGCCTGGGCATAGCGATAGGTCAGCCAGACATCGTCGGGCGCCATCGGCTGGGCGCGCCGATAGATTTCCGCCGCCTGCTGCCACTGTTGCTGCTGCGCCAGCGTCTCCGCCTGCTGTTTCAGCCTGTCGAGCCGCAGCCCATCGAGAGTGCTGCGCAGCTTGGCCTGCTGGCTGCGCGGCAGGCCGTCAAGGTAGGCCAGCGCTTTTTCCGGCGACTGGCGCTGATAGATATTCACCAGGCCGCGCAGCGCGCTGCCGTTGCCGGGATCGCGCCGCAGCGCCTGCTGATAAAACCCTTCCGCCGCGGCGTCATCCTTGCTCGCCACCGCCACATCGCCCAGGCCGATAAACGCGTCGCCGTTGCTGTCGTCGAGCTGGCGCGCCTGCTGATATTTCTGCCGTGCCAGCGCGAGATTGCCGGCCTTGAGCGCTTTGTCGCCCTCGTCGATCGCCAGCCAGTAGCCGGTGCTCTTGATCAGGCTCTGCCATTTGCCGCTGCCGTAGCCATTCTTGTCGGCCGCCAGCGCCTGGCGAAACAGCTTCAGCGCCTGCGGGCGGTCACCGGCGCGTGAATAGGCCTGGCCGAGCGCCCCCAGCACCTCGGCGTCGTTCGGTGTCGCCGCCAACGCCTTTTGCAACTCAGGAATGGCCGCCCGGCTGCCGCCTTTATCCACCTGCGCCAGGCCGCGCACCCGCGCCTGATAAGCCGGATCGGCCAGCAGCTTCTGCTGTCTGGCCAGCTCTTCACGGGCGCTGGTCGCCTGATCGCCGGTGTCGAACACGCCGAGGAAACGGTTGAGCGCCGCTACGCTCTGCGCGCTGACCGGCATCGCTTTGACCTTGTCCAGCCACAGATCGGCGGCATCGCCGCGCCCGGCCGGATCGGCGGCGATCTTCTGCAGCAGTTCATAGGCCTGCGCGTCCTGGTTCTGGCTGAACAGCATGCGCGCCAGCGACATGCGCAGCGCCGCGTTGCCGGAATATTGCTGATCCAGCGCCTGCAGCTGCTTTAACGCCTTCGCCTCCTGCCCCGGCAAACGCGCCACCAGCCGCCAGTATTCCACCGCCAGATCGAGCGTCGGCGGCTCGCCGTGGAACAGCGCATCGTACTGCGCCTTGGCCTCCGGCAACCGGCCGGCGGTCGCCATCAGGCGCGCCTGCTGCAGCTTTTGCCGGGTTTCCGGCTGGGTCAGCAGCATGTTCATTTGCGCCTGGCGATAAGCGCTGGACTGCGGCGCGAGCGTTTTCAGCTTGTCCAACTGCTGCTGCGCCAGCGCCATGTTGCCCTGCCGCAGCGCCAAACGCATGCGCGCGGCGATCACGTCCGGATTGTTCGGATCCATCAGTTCGAGCCGGTACAGCGATTGGCGCACCAGATCGTCCTTGTTGCCGGCCTCGCCAATGCGCACCTGCTCCAGCAGCCACTGCTCCGGCGCCACGGCCTCCGCAGCGCGCGCCTGCGGCAGCATCGCCAGGCTCAGCGGAATCAAATTCAGCCAGTTTATTTTGAAGTTGTGCATTGGCCGTCCCACGAGGGTTGCAATTCACCCTGACGATTAAAGCGATAACGTTGTTGATCCCACCCCTGGCCGAACAGGGTCAGCGAGGCGCTGAAATAGGCGTCGTCACCCGGCGGGTGTTCGCCGATCCGTTGCCGCTGGGCCGCCAGCGCGTCGGTCTGCGCCGCCAACATCGGCAACATCGCGGCGGAAAAGCCGACCGGGCCGTCGCCGGTGGTTTTGCCGCTGGCGGTATCGGTTTTCTCCGGCGGCACGCCCTGGCTGGCGGTGAGCTGCGCCATCGGCTGGAAGCGTTTGAGCAGCGCCGCCTTGTGTTCATCGTCGTCCGCCAGCATGCCGGCCCACAGATAGACCCGAATGGCGTCATAGCTGCCGACGTTCGGCTTGACGGTGTCCGGCTGCCAGCCGGCGCCGACCCGCCATACCACCCAGTCCGGCGAGAAGCCGTGCGGCGCGGTCTCCAACCACAGCCGCTGATTGATCTCGCGCATCGCGCGCCACGGGCCGTTCAGCGCCGCAAAACGCGTCAACAGCTGCGGCGGCAGGTAGCTGGGGTTCAGCCGCCAGCGATCTTCCGCCACGAACCCGACTTTGCCCGGCAGCAGCATCAGCCCCAGGCCGGGGATGTCGGCCACTTCCTCGCGGCCGATGCGCTGCAACAGCAGCGTCCCCAGGGTTTGATAACGCCGGCTTTTCCACAGGCGGCCGGCTTCGAGCAGGTTATAAGCGATCCACAGATCGGCGTCCGACGCCGAGTTGGCGTCCAGCACCTTCCACTGCTTGTCGTCGCCCTCGCCCCACAGCCAGGCGGGTAAACGGGCGCTGAGATCGCCCGCCGCCAGGTTGTTCTCCGTCCAGGTCAACAGCTGGTCGAAGGTCGGCCGGTCATTGGCCACCAGGGCGAAGAACAGGCCGTAACTCTGCCCCTCCGACGTGGTGATTTTGTTCGGGCTGCTCGGATCGATCACCCGCCCCTGCGGGCTGATGTAGAACTGCTTGTACTGTTGCCAGCCCGGCCATTCGCAGGCCGCCGCCGCGCTGAAAGCGCACAGCAGCAGCATGCCGAGCGACAGGCGTTGCAGCATCGCGTTCACCGCCGTCAATCCCGATCTTCAGGCGCCAGACGCCGCCGGCTGAAGGCCTTCAGGCCGCGCCACAGCATCAACCCCAGGATCACTACCAGCACCACCGCGAGCACCGCCAGCAGAACCGGATGGGTGGAGAGGGCATACCAAAGCCGCTCCCACCAAGGCAGGTGACCGACATAGTAAACATCGCCGACGCGCAGGCTGTTGACCCCCGATTCGCGGATCACCGCCACCGAGCCGAACACTGCGGCGCGCTTGCCGCTGTCCAGCAGGGCATTGTTCAGCAGCTCATAGCCGCGCGGGCTGTCCGCCAACAGCGCCACGATGCTGCGCTGGTCGTTGAACGGCGACTGCACGCCAATGATCGCCGACATCGCCCCCTCGGAACTGACGGTGGTCTTGCTGTCCGGCTTGGCGTCCTCCGCCAGCACTTCCGAGCTGGGCAGCGGCGGTTGGCGCGTCGGCTGTTTCACCCAGCTTTGGGTCGCGTCCACCAGCAGACTGATTTTCTTGTCGTCGCGCAGCGCCTGCGGAATGGTGCCGACCATCAGGATGTCGTCGTCACGATCCTTGGCCTGCGACCAGTCGTCGCTCAGCGTGAAGGCCAGCGCCGGGTAGCCGGTTTGCGCGCCGATCACGCCGAGCGCGTTCAGCAGCGCGCTGACCTGCGCCGGCTGCGGTTTCTGGTTCACCAACACCAGCGTTTGTGACAGATCCGCCAGGCGGCTGAACGGGAAGCCGGCGTTGGCGAAGGCGCGCAGGTCCGGCATCGCCATAAAGTGGCGGTAGCCGGAGAAATCGATGGTGGACGCGCCGTCGATCACAGCGTGGTTTGGCGTGAAGGAGTAGGTTTCGCAGCGCCCTTCCGCGCCGCTGGCCAGCAGCGTGGTGTAGTCAAAGTCAAAGCGCAGCTGGTTGGTGGCCCCGAGCCGCAGCGCCGGAATGCTGACGTTCTTGTCGGAGTCGAGCAGCCCCTGCGTCAACGGCAGGCGCAGCAACTGCGCCCCCTGTTCGTGTTCCGGCACCAGCGAGTAGGCCTGCACGAACTGGTTGTTCAGGCTGACGCTCAGCCGCGAACCGTCCTGAATGCGCGGCGCGGTATAACGGTACTTGAGGTGCATGTCGATGCCGGTGCTGCGGATCAGGAACAGATCCGGCGGCAGGTTCATGGTCAGCGAAATCGGGCCGGGCTCGATGCCGCTGGTTTGCAGCTGTTCGGCGTATTGCTGCAGTTCGGCGAAGGTCATCGGCCGATCGGTGCGCACCCAGTTCGGCGCGTCGTAAGGCTGACGCGGCGCCAGCTGTTCCACCTTGTCCACCGTCACGTTCTGGCCGCGGAACAGAATGTCGCCCTGCGCAATGCCTTTCACCGCGGTGATCAAATCGTTGTCGTCACGCCCCTGAATCAGCAGCAGTTTGACGTAGGGATTATCGGGGTGGCTGATCATCTCCACCGTCGGGCCGTTGACCGCCGGGTAATCGCGCAGGAAATCCGGGCGCTGCTTATTGGTGGCGAACACCACCGCGTGCTGCGTCGGCAGCGCGTTATACAGCGTCGGGAAGGATTGCCCGCGCCACTGCGCCTTGCTGCCGAACCACGAGGCCAGAATGCCCGCCGCGCGCTGCTGGGCCAGATCCGGCTGGCCGGCGAACACCATCGGCAGCGTCAGCGGCCGATTATCGCGGCTGTCGAAGAACGGCTCAGGGAAGTGCGACAGCTCGTTTTTCACCGGCAGCGTCTGGAAGCGCAGCTTCAGCGCGCTGGATTTGCTGACGTCGAGCCACAGCGAGGTGCTGGCCGGGTTTTCGCAGATGTTCTGATAATGGCCGACGAACACCAGCCGGACGCGGTTAAAATCGGTGATATAGCGCGGATCGATCGCCATCTGGATGCGATTGGGCTTGCCCAACTGCTCCTTGGCGATCGTGGTCACGCCCATCAGCTCGTCGTTGAGGTAGACCTTGACGTGCGACTCGACCGGGATCAGCGCCGGCGACGGCGTAAATTCCAGGTCGAGCATCGCCTGCGAGACGACCTCATCGCTGCGCACGCCGAATTCGATCTGCCCGTCCGGCCGGGTGCCGCGTAGAACAAAGGTGCCCGGCGGCGGCGCTATCTGCGCGAACGGCAGCGACACGTCGCGCACCGGCGCATTCGGATCCTGCGGCGCGGTCGCCGTATCGGCCGCCGCGGCGATCGGCGGTTGAGCCGCCACGGTCGGCGCGGTGGCGGTTTCGGCCTGCGACAGGGTGCTGATGCCTAAGGCCAGAGCAGTTAACCAGGTTATTTTTCTCGTCATCGTATCATCATCAATGTTGGAGCCTGTTCACCGGGCGAGTGAGCGGGCGGTTGAACTCGCAGCTAACCCACGGTTTCTTGTTGACCCAAGGTCGGATCCCTGCCGACGCCGCGCGGAATAAACGACACTACCCAGGCGGTCAGCGACGTGACCCCGACCAGCAGACCGCGCACCAGCGGCGGCGCGTAGTCCGCCATGCGCACATAGCCACGGAAGCCCAGCGCCAGCACGTCGCGCAGGCTTTCGATCGGCCGGTCTTCAGGGAACCCGTCCTGCCACAGCGCCCAGGTATCGGCGCGGGCGAAGGTGCACTGAATAAAATCGATGTGTTCGCGGGTGGAAAGACTGACCAGACGCACCCCCACCTTGTTGCCGAAGGCGCGCGTCACCACGCAGGGGAAGCTGTACTCCTGCTGGCCGCGTTTGAGCAGCAGCGAGGCCTTGTCGCCCTCTTTCAACGTGTCCGCCACGCGCATCTCGATGCCCACGCCGCCATCGGAGTAATCGCGCAGCGTGCAGGGGTAGAGGTGGCCGTCGGCACGCGCGATCGCCGCCGGCATGGCGATCTCCACGCGGTGCGCCTGACGCACCTGTTTGGCCTCCACCGCCACCGCCACCGCGCCGCCGAGAATGGTCATGTTGTACAGCACCCACACCAGGCTGATGATCACCGTCATCACCTCGTCCGTCGGGCCATAGGCCAGCCGCCAGGCGCCGAACGCCAGCCCGGCGAGGTTAAGAACCACCAGGAACATGTAAGGCCGGGTGATCACCCAGTCGACGTGCTCCTCCTCCACCAGCCCACCCTTGGCGGTCACGTTGAATTTGCCCTTGTGCGGATTGAACAGCGCCACCGTCGTCGGCCGCGCGATATACCAGGCCAACACCGTTTCATAGATTTCGCTCCAGAACGAATGGCGGTATTTCCCCTGGATGCGCGAGTTGGTCAGGCTGGCGTGGATCATGTGCGGCAGCACGTAAAGCGCGATCGCCAGCGCCGGCGCAAAGATGATGTAGGCATGCAACAGCAAAAACGCCAGCGGCGCGGTGAGGAAGATCAGCCGCGGGATGCCCGACAGGAAGTGCAGCATGGCGTTGGCGTAGCACAGGCGCTGCGCCAGTTTCAGCCCCTTGCCCAGCAACGGGTTGTCGAGCCGGAAGATCTGCACCATGCCGCGCGCCCAGCGAATGCGCTGGCCGATGTGCGCCGACAGGCTTTCGGTCGCCAGCCCGGCGGCCTGCGGAATGCGGATATAGGCCGAGGTATGCCCGCGCCGATGCAAACGCAGCGAGGTATGGGCGTCTTCGGTGACGGTTTCCACCGCGATGCCGCCGATTTCGTCCAGCGCGCTGCGGCGCAGGATGGCGCAAGAGCCGCAGAAGAAGGTGGCGTCCCACATGTCGTTGCCGTCCTGCACCAGCCCGTAGAACAAAGTGCCCTCGTTGGGCGTCTGACGGAAGCGGCCAAGGTTGCGCTCGAAGGGATCCGGCGAGAAGAAGTGGTGCGGGGTCTGCAGCATCGCCAGCTTTTTGTCTTTGAAGAACCACCCCATGGTCAGCTGCAGGAAGGAGCGCGTCGGGACATGGTCGCAGTCGAAAATCGCCACGAACTCGCCGGTGGCCTGCTTCAGCGCGTTGTTGATGTTGCCGGCCTTGGCGTGTTCGTGAGTCGGCCTGGCGATGTACTTCACTCCCACCTCGGCGGCGAACGCCCGGAACTCGGGGCGATTGCCGTCATCAAGGATATAGATGTTCACTTTCTCTTTCGGCCAGTCGATGCCCAGCGCCGCATAGATGGTGGGCTTCACCACCCCGAGGTCTTCGTTGTAGGTCGGCACCATCAGATCGATGGTCGGCCAGGTGGCGCTGTCTTCGGGCAACGGCACCGGCTGGCGGTTAAGCGGCCAGATAGTCTGGAAATAGCCCAGCACCAACACCACCCAGGCGTAGGTTTCCGCCACCAGCAACAGCAGGCCGCATACCAGGCTGAGCGGATCGTCCCAGTTCAGCGTGGCGGTATAGCGCCACCACAGGTAACGGCAGGAGACGGTCAACGACAGCACGATCAGCATCAACGCAGGCAAGCGCCCCGGCACCCGGCGCACCACCATCGCGATCCCCCACAGCAGCAGAACGAACACGAACTGCGCCGACAGATCGAACGGTTGCGAGATGCACAGCATGGCGAGGATCGCCGCCAGCACGCCGACCAGAATGAGCAGCGCGCGCCGCAATCCGCGGTTCATGCGGCCGAGTCGCTCTACCGAGCGCTGTTCCACGCCGGCGTTTTTCAGCCGCTGCGGCAAGCCCTGCAGCCAGTCGGCATAGCGCTGCTGCAGCCGCCGCCAACCGGCGAAATAATCGCGCTGCACCGGCGCGCGGCCGCTGCGGAACAGCAGCAGCCACGCCCCCTGCAGCAAATAGCGCAGCGCATCCGCCGGGCGAGGGCGTTCGGCGGACAGATGCGGGAACCAGTAAGCGCGGCCGGCGCGCACGCGCCGCCAGGCCGGTGACTCCAAACGCAGCAGCATCCACCCCAGCGCCACCAACAGCGTAGTGAAAAAGGCGGTCAGCGCCGACGCCCCGCTGCGGCGATAGGCGCGGTAGCGCGCCTGCACCGCCTGGCGCACCGGCGGCACCAGCAGCAGGCTCAGCACCCGACTCATGGCGCAACGCCCGGTTTAAGATTGATCAGACACCAGTTGGCCAGCGTCAGCACTTCATCCGCCGCCAGGCTCTCGGGGCGGTACTCGCCCAACGGCTGCTTGACCGCCATCGCTTCCGCCAACGCTTCATCGCGATGGATCACCACCGGCAGCAGGCCGCCCAGGGTTTGCAGCCACAGCTGATGCAGATCCTGCTGCAGCTGGCTGGCGGAGGAGTAGTGATTGACCAGGAAACGACAATCGTTCGGCAGCGTCTGCTGATGGAGCCGAACCTGACAGTTGGCGTCGGGATTCAACAGCACGAACACGCTGTCGGCAAGCTGCAGCGCCTGTTGCGCCAGCGCGCCGTCCCCGACCGGAACATCCAGCAGGATCCAGCGCTGCGGCTCGCCGGCGATCAGTTGGCGCACATTGTCGCGCCAGCGCTCGGGCCGCTGCTGACATTGACGTTGCACTTCCAGCCGTTCCGCCGCATTCAGGCGGCCAAACGGTAAAAAGTCGAGGTTTTCGCAATAGCGCAGCGCGCCTTCCCGCCAGCCGCCGCCGTCCTGTTCTGCGCGGGCCCAGCCGCGCGTCAGCTCGAACGGCGTGTTGAAATGCAGACGCAGCAGATTATCCGGCGTGAAATCGATCGCCAGCACCGATTCGCCCAACTGCTGCAACGCCCAAGCGAGCGCCGCCGTGACCGACGTCGTCCCCATTCCACCCCGCAACCCTTGCAGCGCGATCACCGGCATAGATCAGTGGCTCCCCGTGGTCTGCGCCAATTCGGCCAGCAGCGGCCAACGCGTCATCATTTGCGTTAACCGCTCCTGCCGTGAAATATCGACATAGCTTAATTTCGGCAATGAAAAAGCCTGGCTGAGCGCCTGCAGGTCATCCTGGCTCTCCTCCGGCGCCGCTGCACGAAAATGGCTGGGTGCGTTATTCATTCTTCCGCCTTGGCGAAAATAGGCTATGTTAATTAACTATAGCAACGATACAAAAAGAGACAGGCAATAAGATGATTCTCAACAAATATTATTGAAGAGCATCGGAGATTTGTTATTGCCAGCGTAAAAATGGCTATCTTTAAATATAAACGCCTTTAGTCGGCTTTCAACGAAAGTAGAACACATCCTATGGCGCACTCTTTTTCTCTAGGCATTCGGCAGATTTGGGAAGAGCTGTCGGTGATGCAGGCCCCCGGGCTTTATTGGATCAATATCGACAGGCAAAGCGACGCCGCGCTGTTGTGTCGCCAGGCCATCGCCGCCCAGCCGGCCACCCGCAAGCTCGCCCTGATCTGCAGCGGAGACAAACCCGATCGCCTATTGGCCGAGCTGGCTGCGCCCGCATTGCAGAAGCTGCCGCTGTATCAACTACCGGAGAAAAAAGCCGCGCTGGCGCAGTTGAGCGACGATTTGATGCGCGCCCTGCGGCCGCAAAACCGCTTACTGATCCTGCTGGCCCATGCCAGCCTGTGGCAAACCTTCACCACCGAAGAGCTGCGCGAGTGGACGCGCGCGCTCGCCGCCTGGCTGCGGCGTCAGGAATGCACGTTGCTGATCCTCAGCCACGGCGGCGGTATCAATAAGCTCAAGGGCCAGCTCAGCGCGCAGCACCGCATTCTGAACGGCCTGTCCAGCCTGCAATGGCAGCAGGACAGCGCGCAATACCTGGTGAACTGGTGGAGCACCGAGAACGGCATCAACGCCAATCAGCTGCTGACGCTGTACGCCGCGGAGGGCGGCTGGCAGGGCGAGGATGAAAATAGCCAACCCTCCCCCACCGCCTTGCGCAGCGACGAAGGCCTGTATCTGGCCGAACGCAGCATTCTGGAAGGCGCGCCGCCGCTGTCCGCCAACTGGCAACTGCTGGAGAGCAACGACGAGCTGGCGCAGCACGGCATGCTGAGACTCTCGGCGACCTTGATTTTCGCCCTGTACCAAAGCGACCAAATCGATCACCTGGCGCACCAGATCCACACCCTGCGCCGCAGCCGCGGCAACGGGATGAAAATCGCGGTGCGCGAAATGAGCGCCAGCCTGCGTTACAGCGACGAACGGCTGCTGCTGGCCTGCGGCGCCAACCTGATCGTGCCGCACGTCGCGCCGCTGTCGCGTTTTCTGACCATGCTTGAAGGCATCCAGGGGCAGCGTTTCTCACGTCACGTGCCCGCCGACATCGATGCACTGCTGGCCGGGCTGCGTCCGCTGCAGCTGAAAGGCTACATGCGGCCGGAACCGTTTAGCCAGGCGGTGCTTTCGCTGATGGCCAACACCTTGCTGCCCGAGGACGGCAAAGGCGTGATGGTGGCGTTGCGCCCGGCCACCGGCCTGCGCGCCGAACAGGCGATGACCCTGTGCCACCTGCGGCGTTTCGGCGACGTGATGACCGTGGTGCAGGGGCGCCTGGTGCTGTTCCTCTCCACCTGCCGCATCAACGATCTGAACACCGCGCTGAAGTTCATCTTCCGCCTGCCGGTGGATGAAGCCTTCAGCAACCGGGTGGTGTGGCACCAGGATGTCGATATCATTTCGGAAATCAAACGCATGGCTCAGGGGCGCTGGCAGCTTACCGCCACCGGCGCCGCGGGCGTCGCGCCGCCGCCCCCCGTGGTGACGGCCGCAGAGCCCGCAGAACGCCGCCAGCCGATCGCTTTCACGCTGCCGCTTGGCCCGCAGGAGGAAAAGCATGCTGAACCTTAACGACATCCTGCAACTGATCTTGCTGTGCGCGCTGGTCTTCATTCCGCTGGGCTACGCCTTTCACCGGCGTTTTCCGCATTTGCGTCAATACTGGCAAAACCTGTTGTTATCGCCGCGCTATTTGAAATCCGCCGGTTTATGGGTGCGCACAGGCTCATCCTCCCAGATTAAACGTCATAAGAAGCAGCCATGAATCCAAACTCAAATACGCAATCCGATAACGCTCTGTGGCGCTACTGGCGCGGGCTGGGTGGCTGGAACCTCTACTTTCTGGCGAAATTCGCCCTGCTGTGGTTCGGCTACCTGAATTTCCACGCGCTGCCGAACCTGGTGTTCATGGCCTATCTGCTGATGCCGATCCCCTCGCCGCGGCTGCACCGCTGGCGCCATTACCTCGCCATCCCGATCGGCATCGCGTTGTTCTACCACGATACCTGGCTGCCGGGCATCAACAGCATTCTCAGCCAGGGCTCTCAGCTGGCCGGCTTCAGCGCCCAGTACCTGCTGGAGCTGGTCAGCCGCTTTATCAACTGGCAGATGGTCGGCGCCGCCTTCGTGTTGCTTATCGCTTACCTGTTCGTCGCCCAGTGGGTGCGCGTTACGGTGTTCACCGTGGCCGCGCTGGTGTGGCTCAATATCGTCAACATCGCCGGGCCGGCGGTCTCACTGCTGCCCGCCAGTTCCACGGCTGCCGCCGGCGGCGCCGGCACGCCGGCCACGGCCGCGCCGACGGCAGGAGATAATGCGCCGGCAGACAGCCTGCCGCCGACCAGCGCCAACCTGACGGCCTATCTGAACCAGTTCTACGAGCGGGAAAAAGGCCGCGCCACCGCGTTCCCGGCCACTTTGCCCGCCGACGCCCAACCGTTCGATCTGTTGGTGATCAACATCTGCTCGCTGGCCTGGGCCGATATGGAGGCGGTCAACCTGCAGAATCATCCGCTGTGGTCGAAGATGGATATCATGTTCGACAGCTTCAACTCGGCCACCGCCTACAGCGGCCCGGCGGCCATACGGTTGCTGCGCGCCAGCTGCGGCCAGCTTTCGCATCACGATCTGTACCAGCCGGTGAACCAGCAGTGTTACCTGTTCGACAACCTGGCGAAGCTCGGCTTCAAGGAACAGCTGATGCTCGATCACTCCGGGGTGTTCGGCAACTTCCTGAAAGAGCTGCGTGAACAGGGGGATATGCAGGCGCCGCTGATGTCGCAGGCCGGCGTCGGCAACGAGCTGACGTCGTTCGACGGTGAGCCGATTTATAACGATCTGGAATTGCTGACCCGCTGGTTGGATCAGCAGCAAAAAGCCGGAGACGCCCGCACCGCCACCTTCTTCAACGTCATTCCGCTGCACGACGGCAACCGCTTCGTCGGCTCTAACAAGAGCGCCGACTATCAGCCGCGCGCGCAGAAACTGTTCGATCAGCTGAACACCTTCCTCGATCAGCTGGAAAAATCCGGCCGCAAAGTGGTGGTGGTGATCGTGCCGGAGCACGGCGCGGCGTTGGTGGGTGACAAGATGCAAATGTCCGGCCTGCGCGATATCCCCAGCCCGAACATCACCCATACGCCGGTCGGCATCAAACTGATCGGCATGAAGGCGCCGCATCAGGGCAGCCCGCTGCAGATCAAAACGCCGAGCAGCTATCTGGCGCTGTCGGGGCTGGTATCACGTCTGGTGGACGGCAAAGTCTTCAGCGAGTCCAGCGTCGACTGGCAGGCGCTGACGCAAGGGCTGCCGCAGACGCCGGTCATCTCCGAAAACGACAACGCCATCGTGATGCAATATCAGGGGAAACCTTACATTCGCCTGAACGGCGGCGATTGGGTGCCTTATCCGCAATAAGCGCGGCCTTATCGACCCAAAGCACGCCGACGGCGTGCTTTTTTTATTGAGCAAGTCCGACAAAAGGCGAAGTTAACCGTCTGGCAAAAATATTATTACTCACCTCCCGTTAAATTTTTTATTCGCTTATTAATTCATTGCGAAAATTCCTATAAAAATAAGCATTCGTCAGATTTTCGTTAAGCATTCAATAACGCCCCGAAAAGCGATTCGATTAACTGATTGATTAAATAATAAAAAACGCCGGCGTTAAGCCGGCGTGGGTTTATGCGGTGAAATCCGACGCTTTACGCCCCCGGATGTTCGTCCTGATCGACCGCAAAACAGGCCACCATCTGCTCACCGTACTGCTTCAGCTGCGGCTGCAGCTGTACGCAGGTGCCGAAGGCGCGGCGGCAGCGGGCATTGAATGCGCAGCCCGGCGGCGGGTTCATCGGGCTGGGCAGTTCGCCGGTCAGCTTGATGCGCTCGCGGCGCATATCCGGGTTCAACCGCGGCGTCGCCGAGAGCAGCGCCTGGGTGTACGGATGGCGCGGGTTGTTGAAGATCGCCTCTTTGCTGCCCTTTTCCACGCAGCGGCCCAGGTACATCACCATCACTTCATCGGCGATGTGTTCCACCACCGACAGATCGTGCGAGATGAACACGTAGGACAGCCCCAGCTCCTGCTGCAGATCCATCATCAGGTTCAGCACCTGCGCGCGCACCGACACGTCCAACGCCGACACCGGCTCATCGGCGATCACCACGTCCGGATTCAGCATCAGCCCGCGGGCGATGGCGATACGCTGACGCTGGCCGCCGGAGAACATGTGCGGATAGCGATCGTAATGCTCGGTCTTCAGGCCGACCTTCGCCATCATCTCCAGCGCTTTTTCCCGCCGTTCGGCGGCGCTGAGCGAGGTGTTGATCAACAGCGGCTCCTCGAGGATCTGCCCGACCTTCTTGCGCGGGTTGAGCGATCCGTAAGGATTCTGGAACACGATTTGGATCTTCTGGCGCCGCAATTTCTCGGCGGAAACGTCCGGCTTCAGCAGATCCTGTCCCTGGTAGTACAGCTCGCCGCCGGTCGGCACTTCGATCATCGTCAGCAGGCGGCCGAGCGTGGATTTGCCGCAGCCCGACTCACCGACTACCGCCAGCGTTTTACCGCGCTCCAGAGTGAACGACACGCCGTCCAGCGCCTTGACCAGCCGCTCCGGCGCGAACAGGCCCTTTTTCACCGGGTAATGCTTTTTCAGGTCGATCGCCTGCAGTAAAGGTTGATTCTGGCTCATACGGTCGGCCTCCCCGCATCATCCAGCGGTGTGTGACATTTAACCTGACGGCCGGGAATGCTGCGCAGTTCCGGCTCCTCGTTACGGCAGCGCTCGTTGGCGTACGGACAACGCGGATTGAGCAGGCAGCCGGTCGGGCGATCGTATTTGCCCGGCACCACGCCCGGCAGCGAAGCCAGCCGCGCCTTGTCGGCGGCGAACTCCGGCAGCGCGCGCAGCAGCGCCTGGGTGTACGGGTGGCGCGGCGCGCGGAAAATCTCCGCCGCTTTGCCGGATTCCACCACCTGGCCGGCGTACATCACGATGATGTGATGTGCCGCTTCCGCCACCAGCGCCAAATCGTGGGTGATCAGCAACAGCGCCATGTTCTCGCGCTGCTGCAGATCCAGCAGCAGTTCGATGATCTGCGCCTGGATGGTCACGTCGAGCGCGGTCGTCGGCTCATCGGCGATCAGCAGCTTCGGCCGACAGGCGATAGCCATGGCGATCATCACGCGCTGACTCATGCCGCCGGAAAGCTGATGCGGGTACACGTCCAGCCGCGAGGCCGGATCGGGAATCCCCACCTGCGTCAGCAGGTCGATAGCGCGCTGGCGGCGGGTGCGGCGGTTGCCGCCCTGATGCACCTTCAGCGCCTCCATAATCTGATAACCGACGGTGTAGCACGGGTTCAGGCTGGTCATCGGATCCTGGAAGATCATCGCCACTTCGGAGCCCACCAGCTGGCGGCGCTCTTTTTCGGAGATCTTGCGCAAGTCCTGGCCGTTGAACTCCAGCTTGTCGGCCATCACTTTGCCGGGAAAATCGATCAGGCCCATGATCGCCAGCGAACTGACGGATTTGCCGGAGCCGGATTCACCGACGATGCCGACCACCTGACCTTGATCCACGCTGTAACTGATGCGGTCTACCGCGCGGAACGGGGTGCCTTCGTCACCGAAGTGCACCGAAAGCTTGTCTACATTCAATAACGCCATCTCTCTCGTCCTCTGTTACTGCTTGAGTTTGGGGTCGAGAGCGTCACGCAAACCGTCCCCCATCAGGTTGAATGCCAGCACCGTCAGCAGGATCGCCAGGCCGGGGAAGGTCACTACCCACCAGGCGCTTTGCGCGAACTGCAACACGTCGGAGAGCATGGTGCCCCACTCCGGCGTCGGCGGTTGCGCGCCCATGCCCAGAAAGCCGAGAGCGGCCATGTCGAGAATGGCGTTCGAGAAACCGAGAGAAGCCTGAACGATCAAGGGCGCCAGGCAGTTAGGCAGAATATTGACGAACATCTGACGCAGCGCGCCGGCGCCCGCCACCCGCGAAGCGGTGACGTAATCGCGGTTCACCTCCGCCAGCACCGCCGCGCGCGTCAGACGCACATAGTGCGGCAAGGCGACGAAGGTGAGCGCCAGCGAGGCGTTGACGATCGACGGTCCGAATACCGCCACCAGCACCAGCGCCAGCAGCAGGCTCGGCAGGGCCAGCATGATGTCGACGACGCGCATGATCACCGCGTCCACCGCGCCGCCGAAGTAGCCGGCCAGCAGGCCGAACACCACGCCCATGACCAGCGACAGCACCACCACCAGACAACCGACCAGCAGCGACAGGCGCGCGCCGTACATCAGGCGCGACAGCACATCGCGGCCCACGTCGTCGGTGCCCAGGATGTATTGCCAACTGCCGCCCTCCTGCCACACCGGCGGCTTGAGCAGCGCGTCGCGGAACTGGTCCGCCGGCGCATGCGGCGCCAGCACCCCGGCGCCGAGCGCGATCACCAGCATCAAAACGATATACACCAGGCCGACCACGGCCCCTTTATTGCGCTTGAAATAGTGCCAGAACTCCTGAAACGGGGTCATCGGCTTCGGCGCACCTTTAACTGCAGACTCAGTGATTTGAGACATGAGAGCGCCCCTTATTTCTTGTGGCGAATACGCGGGTTGACCACGCCGTAGAGCACGTCTACCAGCAGGTTAACCAGAATGATCATACAGGCGACCAGCAACACCCCGCCCTGCACTACCGGGTAATCACGGCGCTGCAGCGCATCGATCAGCCAGCGGCCCAGACCCGGCCAGGAGAAGATGGTTTCGGTCAGAATGGCGCCGGCCAGCATGGTGCCGACCTGCAGCCCGATCACCGTCACCACCGGCAGCAGCGCGTTGCGCAGCGCGTGAACGACGATCACCCGCATGCGGCTCACGCCCTTGGCGCGCGCGGTGCGGATATAGTCTTCGCCCAACACCTCCAGCATCGAGGAGCGGGTCATGCGCACGATCACCGCCAGCGGGATGGTGCCCAGCACGATGGCCGGCAGGATCATGTGCATCACCGCATCGATAAAGTCGCCCGGTTCGCCCCAGATCAGGGTGTCTATCAGCATGAAGCCGGTCAGCGGGTGGCTGTCGTCGAGGAATACCGTGTCGCTGATGCGCCCCGACACCGGCGTCAGGTTAAGCTGCACCGACACCAGCATGATCAGCATCATGCCCCACCAGAAAATCGGCATCGAATAGCCGGTCAGCGAGATGCCCACCGCGGTATGGTCGAAGACCGAGCCGCGTTTGACCGCCGCCAGCACCCCGACCGGGATGCCCACCAGCACCGCGAAGATCATCGCGCACAGGCCCAGCTCCAGCGTGGCCTGAAAGCGCGGAACGAACTCGCTCCAGACGGAGATGCGGCTTTTGAGTGAGGTGCCCAGATCGCCGTGCAGCACGTTGGACACATAGGAGAAGTATTGTTGATAGAGCGGCTTGTCCAGCCCCATTTCCGCCATCAGCTGCGCGTGGCGCTCGGCGGAGATACCGCGTTCCCCGGCCATGATGGTCACCGGGTCGCCGGGGATCATATGGACGAATGCAAAAGTCAGCAATGTAATGCCGATAAACGTTGGGATAACTAACCCCAAACGTCGGAGTATGAACTGCAACATATCCCGAACTCTCTGTATCAATGCCCGGCAGCTCATCGTCCGCCAGGCTTATTAACGCTCACATGCCTTTGAACGATCCAACGGCCATACGCCGGAGACTGGTCAGCAGAGGCGCAAACCTGTTGCGCCCCTGCAAATCCATTCGTGCATCTCCGGTTTAGGTCGGAATCAGTCTACAGAGACATTCTCGAAGTGATGCTTGCCGAGCGGATCCACGACGTAGCCCTTCACTTCCTTACGCACAGGCTCATACACGGTGGAGTGCGCGACGATCAGCGCCGGAGCCTGATCGTGCATCACCACCTGCGCCTGCTTGTACAGTTCGATGCGTTTGTCGTGGTTGGACTCGGCGCGCGCCGGTTGAATCAGATCTTCAAACGGCTTGTAGCACCAGCGGGAGTAGTTGGAGCCGTCTTTCGCCGCCGCGCAGCTGAACAGCGTGGCGAAGAAGTTGTCCGGATCCCCGTTGTCGCCGGTCCAGCCCATCATCACCGTCTGGTGCTCGCCCGCTTTGGCGCGCTTGAGGTATTCACCCCACTCATAGGTCACGATTTTGGCTTTCACGCCGATCTTGGCCCAGTCGGCCTGGATCATTTCCGCCATGCGGCGCGCGTTCGGGTTGTAAGGACGCTGTACCGGCATCGCCCACAGGTCGATGCTGAAACCATCGGCCATGCCCGCTTCTTTCAGCAGTTCTTTCGCCTTGGCCGGATCGTAAGCGTAATCCTGCACCGCGTCGTTATAGCCCCACATGGTCGGCGGGATCAGGTTCTTGGCCGCCTGGCCCGCGCCCTGATAAACCGCGTCGATGATCGCCTGCTTGTTGACCGCCATGGTCAACGCCTGACGCACCTTCACGTTATCCAGCGGTTTTTTCTCGGTGTTGAACGACAGGTAACCCACGTTCAGCCCCGGCTGCTCCATCAGGTTGATGGATTTGTCCTGCTTCATGCGGGCGATATCGGCCGGGTTCGGGAACGGCATCACCTGGCATTCGTTTTTCTGCAGCTTGGCGTAACGCACGGAAGCGTCAGGCGTGATGGAGAACACCAGGCGATCGATCTTCGGCTTGGTGCCCCAGAAACCGTCGAACGCCTTGTACAGGATTTTGGAGTCTTTCTGGTATTGCAGCAGCTGGAACGGGCCGGTGCCGATCGGGTTCAGGTCGACTTTTTCCGGCGTACCGGCTTTCATCATGACGTCAGCGTATTCGGCTGACAGGATGGACGCGAAGTCCATGCCCAGGTCAGCCAGGAACGGCGCCTCCGGGCGGTTCAGCACGAAACGCACGGTGTTGTCGTCTACTTTTTCGATCTTGGCGATCAGCTTCGGCATGTCCATGCCTTCAAAGTATTCGTAACTGCCGCCGGACACTTTGTGGTAGGCGTTATTGGCATCCAACTGGCGTTCGAAGGAGAACACCACGTCGTCGGCGTTGAAGTCGCGCGTCGGTTTGAAATCTTTGCTGCTCTGCCACTTCACGCCTTTGCGCAGGTGGAAGGTATAGGTTTTGCCGTCTTCGCTGACGTCCCACTTCTCAGCCAGGCCCGGCTGCAGTTCGGTGGTGCCGACTTTGAATTCGACCAGGCGGTTGTAGATCGGTACCGAACTGGCGTCGTAGGTGGTGCCGGAGGTGAACAGCTGCGGGTTGAACCCTTCCGGGGAACCTTCAGAACAGTAAACCAACGTCTTGGCCTGTACGCTGGCCGCCACGGTCAGCGCGATCAGCCCAATGCCGAATTTCAGAACCCCCGATTTACCCAAGGAACGTGTCATCGTTAGTGCTCCATTGTGTGATGTGATGTGTGTAATTGCCGCCAGACCTGTATTTTTTATTGCGTGGCCTGTGCGGTCAGCGCCCGAAGGCAGAAGGCGTACGATGAGAGGATGCCGGATGGAACGCATCGCGACGGGGACGTCTGAGCGCGTGGAATTCACTCAAACAACTCTCGCTCTTACCCCTGAGGCTATCAAGTTGCCAACTGTTTGGGGTGTCGTCAATATAACCAGTGGGGATTTACGCAGACTGTGAGAAACAGCAAACAAACATAAAAAAAACCTTTTGTTAACAGTTCCAGCATGAAAATTTATGCTAAGCGGTCATTTTTAGCGCATTGGTCTGACCCTGATAAATTTACTGGTTTTAAACTCCGCTAAAAAACCCCAAAACTTTGTTGCTGAACGATGAATATCTGAACGGTTATTTTTGTGATCGCCGTTAAAGACAGAAGGAAATGCTGAAGGATTACCCAAAAGGGTGAGTCCGATGAGCGCATTTTTCGCCGGGCAGGCCCACAATCTGTGCGGCGTAAAAAAACTTTCGGCGGTGAAAAAGCCGGGGGCGAAAGGATATCCCCCGGCAACGCACTGCAACCGATTATTGAACGCCGGCGCTGTTGCCCAGGCTGGCGTTCATGCTGTTGAGAATATCGCCGTTGTCCGCGTCGATCTCCCAGGAGAACAGGCCGCCCAGCTGCTTATCCAACACGTACTTGCCTTTGGCCTGCACCGAGCGGGCATCGTCAAAGGTGATCAGATCGCCGGTGGAAGGTTTGAACACGTAAGGCGCTTCCGCCGTGGCGTCGTAGGTGTACTGCCACTCGCCGCTCATGAACTGGCTGGCGATCTGGCGGTAGTCCACGATGCCGTTCTCCCAGGTGCCTTTGACCGGCCCGGTGGCGGTGCCGGTGAACGGAATGTTGTTCTGGTAGCCGTTCACCCCGGTCCAACCGCGGCCATACATGGCGGTGCCGACGACGATCTTGCCCGGCTTGACGCCCTGCGCCAGCAGCGCATTGACGCCGTTCACCGTGGTGTAGGCGGTGTCCGGTTTCCAGGCCGGTGCATTCAGCGCGGTCTGATGCCCCAGGTTTTTCAGATCGAAGGCGCCGTAGAAGTCGTAGCTCATCAGGAAGATGTGATCCATCGAGTTCTGCGCGACGTTGTATGCCACCTTGTCGATCTTGTCCTTGCCGGCGCTGATGGCGGAGGTCAGCTCATACTTGCGGCCGGTTTCCGCCGACAGCTGATCCAGCATCGCCCGCAGTTCTTTCATCAGCAGCACATAAGTTTCCCCGTCCTGAGGGCTGCCCAGATTCGGGTTGGCGCCTTTGCCGCCCGGGAATTCCCAGTCGATATCCACGCCGTCGAAGAACTTCCAGGTCTGCAGGAACTCTTTCACCGAGCCGACGAAGCGATCGCGCTTCACCTTGTCGCCCATGAAGAAGAACGGGTCGGACAGCGTCCAGCCGCCGATCGACGGCAGGATTTTCAGATCGGGACGCGCCTGCTTCAGCGCCATCAGCTGGCCAAAGTTGCCCTTGTAGGGGTCATCCCAGGCGGTGACGCCCTTCTGCGCTTTTTGCAGCGCGGCGAACGGATCGTGGATGGAGACTTTGAAATCCTCGCGGCCCTGGCAGGAGCGCTGCAGCGCCTGGAAGCTGCCTTCAATCTCTTTCAGGCTGTCGTTGATGCCGTTGCCGCCGCAGATCGGGATAAAGCCGTACAGCAGGTGGGTCAGGTTTTGCGCCGGGATCTTATCGACGGTGAAATTGCGCCCGTAAACGCCCCACTCGACGAAATAAGAACCGACGACTTTGCCGGAATTCTGTTTATACGGTTTGTTCTTTTCCAGCAGCGGCTCTTTCAACGGCGCCAAATGGCTGCCGTCGGTGTCGGCCACCACAATTTCAGTGGCGTCGCTGGCGGTGCAGCCGTCGGCATTGCACAATGCCACCTGCATTTGATAACGGCCGCCTTTATTGACTTTAAAATTCGCCGTACCGGAAGAACCGGTTGAAGGGCCGCTCCACGCCTCTTTGCCATTTAATAAAATCTTGGCCGTCGTGCCCGCGTCGCCATTCCATAAATTCCAGGAGACGGAAACATCGGCGGCATTTTTTACCTTCACCAAATTATTATAAGCGGTAGCCGCCTGGTCAACTTCAACGATGGCGAACTTGGTGTTGCCCCAGGCGATGGTCGGCTTGCCCGGCGCGGCGGCCTGCGCCGCGGAACACAGCGTGCTGCCGATCAACAGCGCCAACAGCGGTTTATTAAATTTGCGCATAACTGATTCCTTTATTCCGAGAGGATAAACATAAAAGAGTTAATCGTCGCTACGCATTGCCGAAGCGAAAAAATTCCGCAATAATCCACGAAGATTAAAGTCAACAAATAAAAACAGCGTTTTTCCACGTAACGGAAAAAAATCATTCCCGCCGCGTACATTCAGACTATAAATAAAAAAGGCGTGAAAACAAGAGCGCTATCAACTGGGTTTTATTCAGCAAGCGTGAATTTATTTAAATATGAGAAAAAGAACCTAACTGGAATAAGGAGTTTGAATTAATTAAGCGTAAAGGATAAATATATTTCACGAGGATGGCGGATTGACACGTGCCATAAAGCGAAGCCGGTCGTATCGCAGGAGGTGCTCATCCTCATAAACCGCAGGCGAAAAAAAACCTGCTTTAAAAGCAGGTTTTTCGAATGGTGGTCGGCGAGAGAGGATTACGCGCATCGTTGATGCGCGCCCTGCGGGCCGTTGCTAAAGCAACGTTGTCTCGCTTCGCGAGGCTCGAACCTCCTGCGGAGGTGCTCATCCTCATAAAGCGCAGACGAAAAAAAACCTGCTTTAAAAAAGCAGGTTTTTCGAATGGTGGTCGGCGAGAGAGGATTCGAACCTCCGACCCACTGGTCCCAAACCAGTTGCGCTACCAAGCTGCGCTACTCGCCGATGCGGGGCGCATCTTACTGCTGGCGGTTATAGGCGTCAATCACTTTTTTTCCCCTGCATTTCAAGTGGTGATAAAAGCGCCATAGTGCGCTGCGCCGGGGGTTGCGCAGCGCATTTTACTCAGGCTTTGGCGGTTTTCAGCACCGGCGTCTGCGCACGCAGGAACGGCAGCAGGAACAGCGCCGACAGGCAGGCGGCGATGGAAATCACCACGAAGAAACCGTTCCAGTGCCAGATTTCCATCACCCGCGCGATCGGGTAGCCGGACAGCGCCGCGCCCAGGTAGGCGAACAGGCCGACGAAACCGGTCGCCGCGCCCGCCGCATCTTTATGCGAGCACTCCGCCGCCGCCATGCCGATCAGCATCTGCGGGCCGAAGATGAAGAAGCCGATGGCGAAGAAGCAGCAGGCCTGCAGCAGGTAGGTGACGCCCGGCATCAGCCACAGCGCCGCCACCGACAGGAAGATGCCGATGGCGAAGATCAGGTTCATCGGGCCACGGTTGCCGCGGAACAGCTTGTCGGAACCCCAACCGGCCACCAGCGAACCGATAAAGCCGCCCACTTCAAACAGCGAAATGGCCGAGTTGGCGGTCATCAGCGAATAGCCCTTTTCCTGCGTCAGGTAGAGGTTGCCCCAGTCGTTGATCGCGGTGCGCACGATGTACACCAGCACGTAAGAGACCGCCAGCAGCCAGATGTACTTGTTGGTCAGCACGTAGCGCTTGATGATCTCGCGGTTGCTCAGCCCCTGGCCTTCCGATTCCTGCACCAGCTCCATGGCGTCGTTACGCCATTTGCCGACGCTCGGCAGCCCCAGGGTGGAGGGCTTGTCGCGCAGGCGCCAGCACATCAGCAGGCCGAGCACCACGCCGATGATGCCGGGGATGATCATGCCGTAACGCCAGCTGAAGTGCAGCGAGATAAAGCCCACCAGCAGCGGGATCAGCGCGCCGCCGACGTTGTGCGAAGTGTTCCAAATCGCCCACCAGCTGCCGCGCTCGGAGCGCGAATACCAGCTGGTGAGGATTTTGGAGCACGGCGGCCAGCCCCAGCCCTGGAAGAAGGCATTGAGGATCCACAGCGTGCCGAGCATCAGCAGCGAAGAACTGAGGCCGAAGAAGATATTCAGCACCCCGGTCATGATCAGGCCCAGCCCCATAAAGTAACGCGGGTTGGAACGATCGCTGATCATGCCGGAAATGAATTTCGAGCAGCCGTAGGTGATGTAGAACAGCGTGCCGAGGATGCCGACGTCGGACATCGTCAGGCCCAGATCGCTCAGCATCGCCGGCATGATGAAGTTGAAGCTTTTGCGCGTGAAGTAAAACGCGGCGTAGCCGATGTACATGGTGCACATCAGCTGGATGCGCCAGTATTTGTAGCTGGCGTCGATCTGCCGTTGATCGGTGACCTGCGGCGCATCCGGGCGGCTTTTAAGGAAAGACCACATGTGGAACCTCAGAGGATTGAATAAAGTGCCGCTATGATGCTCCCCGCGCGCGCGGGAGGCTTACGCCGGATTCCCGACGCGGTTAGGAGTTTTTCCTAGTTTTGCGCTTGCGCCGGTGAAACTGTGGGCAAGATCACACTCAAACAGGCGCCCCGCTCAGAGGTGAGCCGCAGGCTGCCGCCGAGAGCGCTGATGCGCTCCTGCATGCCGCGCAGGCCGTACCCCGGCTGATGGTGGTCCGCATCGAAGCCCACGCCGTTATCGCGGATGGTCAGGGCAATCTGCGGCGCGGCGCCTTTGCGCGGCTGCAGACGCGCGTCCAATTCCAGGCGGCTGGCGCCGGCGTGGCGGCACACATTGGTCACCCCTTCCTGGCACACCCGGTACAGCGTGATTTTCAGCGTTTCATCCAGCAGTTCGTCCGGCACCTGCCACTGCATGCTGCTCACCAGCGAGGCGTCCTGCGGCAGCGACTCCCGCAGCATCGCCGCCACCGCCGCCGACAGCGGCAGGTTGTTCAGCGCCGCCGGCCACAGCTGGGTCAGCACATCGTGCACCCCATCGTATACCCGCAGCGCTAACGCATCGATGGTGTCGGCGCAGCCGATCACCGCCGGCTCCGGCGCCAGGCGTTTAACGATGCTGGCCTGTGTGCGGATCACGGTGATGGTCTGCCCCACTTCATCGTGCAGCTCGCGCGCCACCTCGCGCCGGGTTTGTTCCTCCGCCGTCACCAGCGCCCGGGCCAGCTGCCGGTTCTCCGCCAGCCGCAGCCGCAGCTGCTGATTCAGTTCGCGCTGGCGCTGAATACCGGCGCCCAGCAGCAGCCCGGTCAGGCTCTGGGCCAGCAGCGACAACAGCAAGTCGCGGTGCGACTCGGGCTGCGGCGGCTCGTTGACCATCAACGCCACGCCGTTGAGCAGCGTCGCCAACAGCGCGCCCTGCCAGCCATAACGGTAAGACATGAACACGATCGGGATCGCCAGGCAGAAAGGCGCAAAGCGGCGCAGCTCGGCGGCGTTAACCTGCTGCTGCAGCCAGATGCTGAATGCAAACAGCAGCAGATAACTGGCCAGGTGGCCCAGGCGCAGCTCCACCGGCTTGTGGATCAGCCCCGGCTCCAGCGGCACCCAGATTTGGCGCGCCAGATAGTGCCACAACAGCAGGCAGGTCGGCGCGATGGTGAAACCGCCGGTCAGGCCGAGCAGCAGCGCGCGGGCGCCTTCGCCGCTCACCAGCTGCCACACAAGCGCCTGCAGCAAAGCGGCGGCGGCCACCACCGCGCCCTGCAACAGCGGCCAGCGCCATTCGCTGTCGCTCTGCTGATGGCGCAACAGCCACGGCGAGGCCAGCAGGCTGAGCAGCACCGTCAGCACCAGCACCGCCACCGACGCCCACAGCGCCGGGCCGTAGCCGTACTGGTCCGCCAGCAGCGCCATCAGCAGCAGGTCGGCCAGCAGGATCCCCGGCCAGAAACGGTACGGGCTCTGCAGCAAAATGCCCATGCGCAGGCCGAACGGGAACAGCAACAGCGCCTGCCAGGGCGGGTCGATCAGCGCGGTGCCGATGCCCCACAGGCAAAATGCGCTGGCGGCATAAATGAAGAACAGCGCCAGCTGGGTGATCAGACGCTGCGTCACAGGTTCAGCATCCGTCTGGCCAGCTCGACGTTATTGGTGATGCCCAGCTTGGCGAACAGGTTGGCGCGATGCACATGCACCGTCTTCGGCGACAGCCCCAGCGCGGCGGCGATCTCGCGCACCTCCTGGCCCTGCGCCAGCAATAGCGCGATCTCGCGCTCGCGGCGGGTCAACGGATCCACCTTCACCCGCGCCAGCTGCTGGGCGATTTCCGGCATCAGATAGACGCCGCCGCCGGCGACGGTGCGCACGGCGGTGATCAGATCTTCCGGCTTGCAGCGCTTGGAGAGAAAGCCGCTGGCGCCGCGTTCCAGCGCCATTTCCACCAGCGCCGGATTATCGTGCATCGACAGCATCACCACGCGGATGCCGGAGGGAATGTCCGCCAGCAGATCCAACCCGCTGCCGTCGGGCATCGAAATGTCGCAAATGCAGATTTCCGCCTCCAGCCCCGGCAGGCCGGCGCGCGCCTGCGCCGCGCTGCTGAACTCGCCCACTACCTGAATATCGGCCTCCAGCGACAGCAGCTGCACAAAGCCCGAACGCACAATGTCATGATCGTCGATAAACGCCACGCGCAGGGTCATGGAAATCTCCGGTTAGAAGGGGAAGTGCGCAAGTATACCGTATGCACACACCGGAATAATTGATGAAGAGAATGTATTGGCGGAAATTACCGGGTGCGCAAGGCACCCGGCGGGAGGGATTACAGGCTGGCAGGTGCCGTTTTATTCTGCGGGAGATGGCACCAGTTGTTTTTATCCACGATGCCGCCGTTCGGCGAGGTGTAGCCGAGGCAACCGAGGATGGTGTCGAACAGCTCGACGTGGCGATGCGTTCTGCCGATGCGTTGCTGCGCCTGCAGTTGCTCAAAGGCGCTGAGGTGCTGCGGGTTCTCGAGGAACTTGTCCGACGCCCACACCATCATCGGCACGCGGAATTGTTCCGGCGGCGCCATTTCGCGCGGCGTGCCGTGCAGGTGCGTATTCTCGCCGATCGACTCGCCGTGATCGGCGGCATAGAACACGATGGCCTTCTTGTCCCGCACCTGGTCGATCACATTACTGATAAAGCTGTCGGTATACAGCACCGTATTGTCGAAGGCGTTGATCAGCTGCGCCTTGGTGCAGGAGTCATCCACCCCCATGCACTCCGGCTGATAGCGCGCATAGCTGCGCGGATAACGCTGCGAGTACAGGTAGTGCGAGCCTTTGGTATGCAGGATCACCAGGTGTTTGCCCTTCGGATAACGCGCCAGCGACTCCTTCATTTCGTCCACCAGCAGCATATCGTCGACCGCCTTGCCGTCGTTGCGCTTCTCGGACGCGATCATCTCGCGGAACGAATAGTTGTTCACCTCGGTGTTGTTGTAGAACCACACCTCACTCTGCATGGCGAACAGCTCGGAAGAGAAGCCCAGTTCCTTCATCACCGCGAACACGTTTTGCTCTTTCAGCGTGCGCTGCGGGTTGTCCTCGGTACCGCCTTCGCGCACGAACATGCAGCGCAGCGACAGCTTGGTGGCGGTGTCGCACGACTCGCCGCGGAACGCCACCAGATTCTTCTCTTTCGACAGGCGCGGGGTAGTGTCGCGCTCGTAGCCCAGCATGCCCATGTGATCCCAGCGCGTGGTCTCGCCGATGATGAACACCACGTAGGTATCGTCGATGTCCGCCGGCGGCACATAGGTAAAGTGTTTGCCCGGATCGAACAGCGTGCTCTGATCCTGACTTTCGTCATAGCGGGTATAGGCGAACAGCCCCAGCGCTGACAGCCAGTTAGACGGCAGGTACGAGTGCGCCACCACGCCGCCGTAGCTCGGCAGATCGACGTTGGCGAGCTTCTCCTGCACGCTTTGCTCGTCGTCCAGCATGCGCAGCGGCAGCCAGACCAACGCCACCACCGCCAACAACACCAGCAGCGGTTTGATGCGGTGACCGGGGGTTTTCAGCTGTTCGATCAGGGTGAAGCGCAGGCTGTTTTTCCAGATCAGCAGCAGCGGCAAGGCGCTGAGCGCCACCATCCACAGCACGAAATGCAGGCCGACCACCTCTTTCGACAGATCGATATCGGTGGTCATCACCGACACCACGATGCCGTAGCCGATCACCACGTTGAAAAACGTCATGTAGTAGCTGGCGGCAACCGAAATCAGCACTAGCAGCGAGGCGACGATGCGATAAAACAGCCGGCCGCCGAGCGACACCAGCCGCATGATGAAGAACGTGAACAGGACGATAGCGATGACTTCCGTCACCGCCGAAATAAGCTTAATTCCCTGAATGCCGTGCGCCAGCGAATCAAAACGGCGATAAAAAACGGACAGGTTTAGAAAGATGCCGATATAGATCGCTAACAATAACGATAAATTCTGCTGTGATAGCGATTTAACTTTGTTCATGTAACGCGGTGGCTCCGGGGACGGTGTAGCGGTTCTGACTCAGTCAGACACTGATTGCGGCTTCTGGTTCAGCCAACCGGCAATAAGCGTTATTTTGCGAGTAATAATCAAGAGAATTCTCACAAAACGGGCAAAATTTACCGCTTTTTTGAGCACTTTTCAGACGGGATATCAAAGAAAATGGAGGGATAAACCCTCCATTTTTTCCATGGTGTCGGCAAAAAACTTACTTAACGTTCAGCGTGACGTCGATATTGCCGCGGGTGGCGTTGGAATACGGGCACACCACGTGCGCCTTTTTCACCAGATCTTCCGCCACGCTGCGCTCGATGCCCGGCAGCGAAATATCCAGCTGCACTTCGATGCCGAAGCCGTTCGGGATTTCACCGATGCCGACGGTGCCGTCGATCTTCGCTTCGGCCGGGATTTTGACCTTTTCTTTCGCCGCGACAAACTTCAACGCGCCGAGGAAACAGGCCGAGTAACCGGCGGCGAACAGCTGCTCGGGGTTGGTGACTTCGCCGCCGGCGCCGCCCATCTCTTTCGGTACGCCCAGTTTCACGTCCAACACGCCGTCGGAGGAGGTCGCACGGCCGTCGCGGCCGCCGGTTGCGGTGGCGTGAGCGCGGTAAACCACTTTCTCAATAGACATCGTTCATTCCTTCTTGCTGGTTGGCGAGATGACAACAGCTCCCGCGAGGGGTAGCCGGTCACATATATATCTTTTACGATTAAATCGTGCACTACTTATTTTTGACGCTTATTAACCAGTGTAGACCACCCCTGCCGTTCTTGCGTCCGGCGTCGGTGGGTCAAATCTGGTCGATCAGGCTGCCGCGCAGCTTTTCCAGCTGCTGTTTGAGCGAGACGATCTCGTCCAGGCTGCAGTCGGTGGCGCACATCACCGCCTCGGGCACCGACTGCGCCCGTTCACGCAGCGCGCGGCCGGCGTCGGTGAGCGCGATGATCACTTGGCGCTCGTCGGTAGTGGCGCGATAGCGCACCAGCAAACCGGCGGTTTCCAGCCGTTTCAGCAGCGGCGTCAGCGTGGCGGAATCGAGGAACAGCCGCTCGCCGATATCCGATACCGTCACCCGATCGCGTTCCCACAGCACCATCATCACCAGATACTGCGGGTAGGTGAGCTCGAGCTGATTCAACAGCTTGCGGTAGACTTTGTGCAGCGCCAGGTTGGCGGAGTACAGCGCGAAACAGAGCTGCTGATCGAGCAGCAGCAAGTTCTTCGCGTTGGGTTGTTCGGTATCGGTGCTTTTCATGTGAGTGAATATAGATAGCGCACGATGTAATCGCAAGCTATTTCTTGTGAGGTATGCTACATTTTTTTCATGCAGAGGATGCCTGGAGGGAAAGGAAATGACGAATACGCTTGCAGAACGCGCGCGCCGCTACGCCACCAAGGCGCATGCGGCCATCGATCAGCGCCGCAAATACACCAACGATCCGTACATCGTCCACCCGCAGGCGGTCATGGAGCTGGTACGCAGCGTGCCGCACACCGAAGAGATGCTGGCGGCCGCCTGGCTGCATGACACGGTAGAAGACACGCCTACCACCCTCGGCGATATCGAAAGCCACTTTGGGCCGCAGGTAGCGGAGCTGGTGCGGATGTTAACCAACGTCAGCCACGCCGAGGACGGCAACCGCTTCGAGCGTAAAAACCGCGATCGGCGCCACAGCGCCGGCGCATCGCCGCAGGCCAAAACCATCAAACTGGCGGATCTGATCGACAACACCCGCTCGCTGCTGGACTACGACAGCCACTTCGCCCAAACCTATCTGATCGAGAAACAGCGCCTGCTGGAAGTGCTGACCGAAGGCGACCCGACGCTGTGGCGCCAGGCCAGCCATATCGTCGAACAGGGGCTGCTCAGATTACAGCAGCCGCCGCACAACGTGCCGGCCAGCTGGTTTGAGCACGCCCGCCGGCGCTACCGCGAGAACGACGCGGCCTGATCAGAAGGTCACCACCGTTTTCAACGCCGTCACCCAGGCGTCCTGCGTCTCACTGACGCCCGCCGGATGATGCCAGTATTGCAGGCCCGGCTGCAGCTGCAGCCACGGCGTGACGTTAACGCGGTAGTACAGCTCCGCCGTCACCGAGTGGCCCGGCACCGGCCGGTAGTTCGGATCGTGATAATCGCTGATGCCGCTCATCTCGTTGAGGTAACGCTGATTGTCTTTATAGCGGTCGCTCAGTTTCACCACCGAAACGCCCAGCCCCAGCCAGTCGTCCGGCCGCGCATCGAACAGCCCGCGATAGCGGATGCCGGTCGAAGTGGACCAGTGCAGGTAGTTGCTGCGCTGATCCCCCAGCCCCAGGCTGTAGAACACGCTCAGGCCACGGTTGACGTCATCCGCATGGCGCGTCACCTGCTGGTTGAAACCGGTATACAGGAACCAGGTGCGATCGTGGCTGCGATAGCCCTGCGGATCGCTGGCGCCCGGCCCGCCGGACACCCCTTCATAAAGATCGCGCTGGCGCGCGTTGGTGAACAGCACGCCCAGGTTATACACCCCCGGCAGCTGGTTGACGGCGTGGGTTTTCAGCTCCAGCTCCATCGGCAACAGGAAGCCTTTGCTGCCCTTGGTGGACCAACTCCAGGCGTGGCTGCGGCTGGGGGCGCTCGGGTTCTGCTCCATCACGCCGCCCTTGAGCGTCAGGCCGTCGGTCAGCTTGTATTGCAGCGTGGTGCCCCAGTAATGCACGTTCCAGTTGTACCAGGTCAACGAGTTGGCGGACTTGCCGCCGCACAGCGTCAGCGTCTGAAAATCGCAGGGGATGATCTGATCGAAATCCTGCACCTTGTTCATCATGCCGATACGCCATTGCAGCCGGCTGTCGAGGAAGGAACGGCTGAAGGTCAACCAGCCCAGCCGGGTGATCGACTGCCCGCCAAAGCTCTCCTGCGACAGATCGGTCAGGCCGACGCGCGGATCCTGCAGCCGATCGCGGGTCAGGTTGTTGTCATGGTTGCGGTTGACGATATTGCCTTCGATCGCCGCGTCCGGAATGCCGGTCAGCGCCTGCAGATCCTGGCTGAAGGTCAGCGAAAATTGGTCGATGTACGACGCCTGTTTATCGTGGTTGTAACCGCCGCCGGCGTTATACGACAGCTGGCTGAGGTAGCCGAGATTATAGTGGAAACCGTGATCCTCCAGGATCGGTCTGATCCCCAGCATATCCCCCAACAGCCCAGGCTGCGGCGGTTCAAAGCCGAGCGCCACCCCTTCCCATTTGGCGGTGGGGGCTTCAACGTCCTTGCCGGTTTGCAGCGTTTCCGCCTGCGCCTGGCTACAGAGCAGCACCAGCGCCGCCAGGGTCATGGAACGAGGTAATAAGCTTTTCATCATTATTATATTTCTCCGCATAACGGCTGACTGCGGGCAACAGCATTCCCTGGGAGAGAATTTCCCATCATGAACAGCAGCGAATAAGGTTAGTTAACGCCCGGCGCTTGCCGCCGGGCTGAAGGGTTAGCGCCGGTCTTTCAGGCTGGTGCCGTTGCTGTGGATCACATCGCGATACCAGTAGAAACTCTTCTTGCGGCGGCGCTCGAGACTACCGTTGCCGGCATCGTCTCTGTCGACGTGAATGAAGCCGTAGCGCTTCGACATTTCGGCCTTCGAGGCGCTGACCAGATCGATCGGCCCCCAGCTGGTGTAGCCCATCACCTCGACGCCGTCGTCGATCGCCTCGGCCACCTGTACCAGATGGTCATTGAGATAGTTGATGCGGTAGTCGTCGTTGATGCTGCCGTCGGCCTCGACGCAGTCTTTGGCGCCCAGCCCGTTCTCGACGATGAACAACGGCTTCTGATAGCGGTCGTACAGCACGTTGAGCAGGTAGCGCAGCCCGATCGGATCGATTTGCCACCCCCACTCCGAACTGGCCAGGTGCGGGTTCGGCACCATATCAAGAATGTTGCCGCGTGCCGTTTCATACTGCTCCGGGTCGGCGGTAACGCAGCCGCTCATGTAGTAGCTGAACGAGATGAAGTCGATGGTTTCGCGCAGCGTTTGCCGATCTTCCTCGGTGATCGCCACCTGAATGCCGTTTTCACGGAAGAAGCGCTGCATGTAGGCCGGGTAATAGCCGCGCGCCTGCACGTCGCCGAAGAACAGCCAGTCGCGGTTTTGCCGCTGGGTTTCCAGCAGATCTTCCGGCTTGCAGCTCAGCGGATACAGAATGCCGCCCAGCAGCATGTTGCCGATTTGCCCCTCCGGCACGATCTCGTGACAGGCCTTCACCGCTCTGGCGCTGGCCACCAGCTGATGGTGGATCGCCTGATAGACGGCGCTCTTGTCGCTCTCTTGCGGCAGGCCAACCCCGGTGAAGGGCGCGTGCAGCGACATGTTGATCTCATTGAAGGTCAGCCAGTGTTTAACCTTGTGCTTATAGCGTTCGAACACGGTGCGCACATAGCGCTCGAAGAAATCGATGGTGCGGCGATCGCCCCAGCCGCCGTAGCGCTTCACCAGACCGTAAGGCATCTCATAGTGCGACAGCGTGATCAGCGGCTGAATGCCGTATTTCGCCATCTCATCGAACAGCCGATCGTAAAACGCCAGCCCGGCTTCGTTCGGGGTCTCTTCATCGCCCTGCGGGAAAATGCGCGTCCAGGCGATCGAGGTGCGCAGGCACTTGAAACCCATCTCGGCGAACAGCGCGATATCCTCCGGGTAACGATGATAGAAATCGATCGCCACGTCCTTGATGCCGCTGTCGCCCGCCGTGCGCGGCGTGATGGCGCCGAAGATGCCCTGCGGCTGCAGATCGGAGGTCGACAGCCCCTTGCCGTCGGCCTGATACGCGCCTTCTACCTGGTTCGCCGCTACCGCGCCGCCCCACAGAAAATGTTGCGGAAACTTGCCGTTCATCGCTTGCTCCTCAATTAACGTAATAAAGTCAGCAGCGGCGCCTGTTCCTGCACCGGAGACAGGCCGCTGGTCAACACGTCCACGTAGTCATCGCTGTTGCTGATGATGATCGGCGTGGTGGTGTCATAGCCGGCGGCATGGATCGCCGCCTGGTCGAACTCGATCAGCAGATCGCCCGGCGCGATCCGCTCGCCTTCCCGCACGTGGGCGGTGAAATGCGCCCCGTCGAGCCTCACGGTATCGATGCCGACGTGGATGAGAATCTCCGCGCCGTCGTCCGATTCGATGCCGATGGCGTGTTTGGTTTTGAACAGCGACGCCACGCTGCCGCTCACCGGCGCCACCACTCGCCCCTGCTGCGGCGCGATCGCCACCCCTTTCCCCAGCAGGCCGCTGGCGAAGGTCGCGTCGTTCACCTGTTCCAGCGGCACGATGTCGCCGGCGATCGGGCTGAGAATGGCCTGTTTGCGGTTAAGCGGCGCGGCGGCTTCAGGCTGCGCCGTCTCTTCCGCCGGCGCGACGCCGAACAGGTAGCTGGCCAGCGCGGCGAACACAAACGACAGCAGAGTGCCGCCGATCGCGCCCCACACCGTGGCGTCGATGCCGCCGTTGGGAATGATTTGCGCGAAGGTGAACACGTTCACCAGGCCGAACGAGTAGACCGAGGTATGGAAGTAACCGATCACCGCCCCGCCCAACGCGCCGCCGATGCAGCCGAAGATGAACGGACGCTTGTTCGGCAGGGTGACGCCGTACACCGCCGGTTCGGTGATGCCGAAAATCCCGGCGCCGATGGCCGAACCGGACAGCGCCCGCAGCTTGGCGTCGCGGGTGCGCAGCATCACGCCCAGCGTAGCGCCGACCTGCCCCATCACCGCCGGCAGCAGCAGCGGCACCATGGTGTCGCGCCCCAGCACGCTCAGGTTGTTGATCATCAACGGCACCAGCCCCCAATGCAGGCCGAAGATCACGCACACCTGCCACATCGCCCCCATGAAAGCGCCGGCGATGATCGGGTTGAAGGCGTAAATGGCCTGATAGCCGTTGGCCAGCAGATGGCTGAGCCAGGTCGCCGCCGGGCCGATCAGCAGGAAGGTCAGGGGCACGGTGATCGCCAGACACAGCAGCGGCGTGATGAAATTGCGCAGCGCGCTGTGGATCACCCGGTTAAACAACGGCTCCAGACGGCAGGACACCCAGGCCGCAAAGATGATGGGGATCACCGACGAGCTGTAGTTGATAAAAGTCAGCGGAATGCCGAAGAAATATTCGCGCACCGCGCCCGGCTGTTGCGCCGCCTCGAACGCCGCCATCATCAGCGGATGCGTCAACGCGCCGCCGATCGCCATGGTGACGAACGGGTTGCCGCCGAATTTTTTCCCGGCGGTGTAGCCGAGCATGATCGGGAAGAAATAGAACAATGCGTCGCTGGCGGCGAACAACATTTTAAAGGCGCCGCTGCTTTCCAGCAGCCAGCCGCAGGCCAGGCTCAGCGCCAGCAACCCCTTCAATACTCCCGAGGCAGCCATCACCCCGAGCAATGGGGTGAAGATGCCGGAAACCACGTCGATAAAGCGGCTGAGCAGATTGTCTTTTTTACCGTCCGCATCGCTGCCGCTCGACGCGCCTTCGGCCAACCCGCCGACCCGGTTGACCGCATCGAACACCTCGGCCACGTGGTTACCCACCACCACCTGAAACTGGCCACCGCTCTCCACCACCATGATGACGCCCGGGTTTTTCTTCAGCGCTGCCGCGTTGGCGCGGCGGTCGTCACGCAGCTTGAAACGCAGGCGGGTGGCGCAATGCACCAGGCTTTTCACATTGTCGCGGCCACCGACGCCGGCCAAAATCTCACTGGCTAATGTGTCATATTTCATACGGTTATCCTTAGACTTCGCGTTCTGCCGATCCCGCCTTTGCGCTGGCCTGGCGCAGGAGCGAAATTCGGCGCAAAAAAAAACCTAAACCTCGCGGCCTCTGCCCCATCGGGGAACAGAAACGCGAGGTTTAGGTTTTGCCTGCCGCAGCAGTAACAACCCTAAATCGGTTGAGTTATGACGTTAACACCGCAGATTTTAGCGGAGCAAGGCTTTGCGACGGCAAATTGCCGAACTGTGATCGCAAAAGCAAAACGGCCTCAATGCGCGAAATAATGCATGCCGCCCTCTACCGGGATCACTGCGCCGATGATATATCGCGCGAGCGATAGAGAGGGATGAGAGAGTATCGCCCGGCTTCACGTCAAAAAAACATAAGATTAACTAACCCAATAATTCACTATCAAGCTAAAGCGAAACACGCATTTTCCAGCGGCCAATCGGCTTTTCTGGCAATATTCGCAGCCATTAAGGCAAATATATCGCCAAACCTCATCGAATATTGTTAGCATTCCACGATATTCACCCGCGCAAAAATCACCGTGCGCAATTGAATACGGCGAATAAACATCAGAATAACTAATTAAAACAACTAGACAAAAATCACACGGGGGATTATTACTGGTCAACGCTTAATCGAGAGTAGGGATGACAGTCACCATGGTGTTGCGTACTGATGTAGGACGGATTTTGATTACCGGCGCCGGCGGCCGAGTCGCCACCGCGTTTCGCCAGGCAGTGGGCGATCGCTATGCATTGCGGCTGGCGGAACGAGATCTCGCTCTGTTGCGCGATCGCCGGCCCGGCGATGAGGTCATCAGCTTCAACATCGCCGATCTCGACGCCTGCCGTGAGGCCTGCGCCAATATCGACACCGTGTTGCACCTGGCCGCCGATCCGGCTCCCGACGCCGATTTTTGCGGTTCGCTGATGGACAACAACATTCTCGGCACCTTCAATATCTTCCGCGCGGCGAAAGACGCCGGCTGCCGCCGGGTAGTGTTCGCCAGCAGCGCGCAGGCGGTGGAAGGCTACCCGCTCGATTATCAAATCCGCCCGGATGACGCGCCGAAGCCGAAAAATCTGTACGGCGCCAGCAAAGCGTTCGGCGAAGGCATCGCCGCCTATTTCGCCCATCAGGAGGGGCTTTCCGCCCTGTCGGTACGCATCGCCAACTTCACCACTCTAAGCCGGGGCGAACAGCTTAGCGCCCGCGACATGAGCGCTTTTCTCAGCCATCGCGACGCCGCCGATCTGCTGGATCGCTGCATTCGTGTCGAAGGAGTGCAATATGCGGTGGTGCACGGGGTTTCCAATAACCGCTATACGCGTTTGTCGCTGGAAGAGACCCGTCGCCTGCTCGGCTACGCCCCGCAGGACGATGCGTTCAGCCTGCTCGGCTTTGAGTGAGCGCGGCGGGGAACCCCGCCGCACGTTATCGTTTTAACCGTTGGCATAGGCCACTTTTTCGGCCTGACGGTGGGTGAACAGCACCAGCAACAGCGCCAATCCGGCAATAATAGCCCCCATCACCGGCACGAAGCTGTATCCCAGCCCGGCGGAGACTACCGCGCCACCGGCGGCGGCGCCCAGCGCATTGCCCAGGTTAAAGGCGCCGATGTTGACCGAGGACGACAGGCCCGGCGCTTCGCTGGCGACACGCATCACGCGCATCTGCAGCGGCGGCACCACGGCAAAGGTCGCCGCGCCCCAAATCACCATGCTGACCGCGGCGCCGATTTCACTGCGCGCCAGGAACGGGATCACCAGCATAATGACCACCAGCAGCAGCAAGAAACCCTTCAGCGTCGCGCTCTCGGAGCGGTCGGCGAATTTGCCGCCCAGGTAGTTGCCGATGGAGAAACCGACGCCGATCAACACCAGCATGACCGTCACGAACAGCGGCGTCGCATCGGTGATGTGCTGCAACACCGGCGAGATATAGGTATAGAGCGTGAACATCGCGCCCGCGCCCAGCACGGTCGTCAGCAAGGCGGATAGCACCTGCGGGCGCACCAACACCGACAGCTCGCGTTTCACATCAGGGCGTGCGCCGGCGCTGCCTTTCGGCAACGAGAACCACAGCCCCAGCATGGCGATCACGCCCAGCCCGGCCGTCGCCAGGAACGACATGCGCCAGCCGATGGTTTCACCCAGCCAGGTCGCGGCCGGCACCCCGCCGATATTGGCGATGGTCAGGCCCATAAACATGGTCGCCACGGCGCTGGCCTGTTTCTCCTTCGGCACCACGCTGGCGGCCACCACTGAACCGAGGCCAAAGAACGCGCCGTGGTTCAGGCTGGTGATGATGCGCGACAGCATCAGGGTGGTGTAGTCAGGCGCAACCGCCGACAGCACGTTACCCAGGGTAAAGATCGCCATCAGGAAGATCAGCGCGCTTCTGCGCGCCCGGTGAGAAAGCAGCAACGTCATCAGCGGTGCGCCGACCATCACGCCAACGGCGTAGGCGCTGATCAACATGCCGGCCATCGGGATGGAGACGTCCACCCCTTTGGCGATCGTCGGCAGCAACCCCATCGGGGAAAACTCGGTCGTGCCGATGCCGAACGCCCCCACCGCCAGGGCTAATAAGGGAAAGTTAATTTTCATTCAACAACTCCGGTTAACCGCTGCCGAAGCGCGGGAAAGTTAAGATGCCAAAAGTATGACATTGATCACACCAAAGATAAGCAGGCGGAAGGCTAAAAGACTTTTGCGATTTTGTTAAAAATCGTGGGGAAAACAGCAGCCGACTCTATCTCAGCCACGCGCCGACAGGCAATAGCCGCCATCGCCCGTGCGCACATCGGGTTCATTCTCGCCATCTGGCCCACCCGCCATACCGGCTCACCGGCGGCTGCCGCGACTATTGAACACAGAGCAAAAGTGTTTTGTTATTGTGCGCGTTTTTAGAATTAAACGACGAAATATAATGGCCTCAGCAAAACATCATCGCCCTACGGCCTAATTCACATGAGGGAAGCGCCATGCTTTTTGACTCGTATTCTTTAAACGGTTTATCGCTGAACAATCGCATCGTCATGCCGCCCATGACCCGTTCACGGGCCGGCGCCGGCGACGTCGCCACCGACATGATGGCTGAATATTATGCCCAGCGCGCCAGCGCCGGGCTGATCGTCAGCGAAGGCACGCAGATCAGCCAGCAGGGCCAGGGTTATGCCTGGACGCCCGGCATTTACACCCCGGAACACATCGCCGGTTGGAAAAAAGTCACCGACGCCGTACATCAGGCCGGCGGCAAGATCTTCGCGCAGCTTTGGCACGTCGGCCGCGTGTCGCATACCATTTTACAGCCTGGCCACGCCGCGCCGGTCTCCTCCTCCGCCATCCAGGCCGACGGGGTCAAGGTGTTCGTGGATGTCGAAGGCCGCGGGCCAGAGCATGGCGTGGGTGAAATGGTGCAGCACTCCGCACCGCGCGCCTTAACGCGGGAAGAAATTCCGGCGATCGTCAACGACTACGCCCGGGCGGCCCGCAACGCCATTGCCGCCGGTTTCGACGGCGTAGAGCTGCACGGCGCGAATGGCTATCTGATCAATCAGTTTATCGACTCGCGGGAAAATCAGCGCGACGACGAATACGGCGGTTCACTGCAAAATCGCCTGCGTTTCCTACGGGAAGTGGCGCAGGCGGTGGCGGACGCCATCGGTAAAGAGAAACTGGGCGTGCGTCTGGCGCCGCTGACCACCCTGATGGGCTCGCAGGACGATACCCCGGAAGCCACCTATCTGGCGGCGGCCAGCGTGCTGAACGATATCGGCGCCGCTTACATTCACATCGCCGAAGCGGACTGGGATGACGCTCCGGTGATGCCGGCGGCGTTCAAAGAGTCGCTGCGCCTGATTTTCCGCGGCACGCTGATTTACTCGGGCAAATACACGCGTGAACGCGCTGAAGAAGCGCTGGCCAAAGGCTGGGCGGATCTGATCGGCTTCGGCCGCCCGTTCATCGCCAACCCGGATCTGCCTCACCGCCTGCAACACGGGCTGGCGCTGAATGCGCCAATCAAAGAGAAATTCTTCGGCGGCAGCCGGGAAGGCTACACTGATTACCCGACGATCGGGTAAATATGTTCAGCCCCCCGAGCCTGCAAGTGCGGGGGGCTTCGCTGGCTTGGTAAACAACGCTCTTCTGAATAAGCGACATAACCCAGATTTTCAGTGTCCGCACGATAAATAAAAAATAAATCGAAAACCTTAGATATAAAATAATAAATTAAACATTTTCATTGCAATTTTTTATTAGAATACAAAAAAACAAAACATATAAAAACAATATAAATTGAAATAAAAACAATGAAACCAAGAAAAATGAAAACTTAAAACACAATATTAAATCAAAATTTAAACACATAACCCGTATTTCCCGAACAGGGTTGAATATATATGCGAACGTGTAAATATCTTTCCGAACAGCGCTATTGTGGCGCTGCGTTGATTAAGGAAAGATCTTATGTCTAAATCACCTATTGGCACTACAGCCACGACAGGGCAAAAATGCCCGGAAAGCGGCGTCTGGGAAGTGGTCGGCAAACCCTCAACCACAGCGCCAATCGCTAAAGGCAATATCATGCCGCCCTATGGCGGCAAAGGGGTCACCTGGAAATTGATCCAATACGCATAATCCGTCGTCTTCAGGCCTCTTTTTTCAAAAGGGGCCTCGCAGAGAAAACGTATTCATTCCTTATTTCATCTCTTCCCGCTGCGCACCTTGCCCGCGCGCATTTCGATGTTCTGCTGCAGTTCGCGCAGCCCGCCGACCAGGAAGCAGGCTTCCGCCAGCACGAACAGTGGGCCGATGATCAGGCCCGTCACGTCGTCCATAAACGCCGGTTTTCGCCCCTCCCAGAAATGCCCGACAAACTGAAACAGCCAGCCGATGACGAAGCCGCCGATGCCGACGCTCAGCCACGCCGCCGTCGACAGCGACGCTATCCAGGCGCCGAACACGAGGCACAGCAGCAGCAACGCCAGCATCATGACGCCAAGGCGCAGACTCAGCCGCAGGTAATAGAGAGCCGAGACGATCACCACCGCGCAGGCCGGCGAAAACGGCAGCCACCCCGCGCCCCATGCCGGCCGGGAGAGCAGCGCCAGCAGGCTGACGACGATCAGGGGGATGCCGATAAAATGCGTGGCGATATTGCGCGCATCGCGGTGATAGGCGGCATAAGCGGCCAGTTGATCTTCCAGACTTCGCATGTTGACCTCCGAATGACGCGCACGGCCGAGCTTGCTCATTGCATTAAAGATAGCCGTATCGTTCAGCATAGGAAAATGGTCAGGGATTGGCGGAAGATCACAGGAGTCGAACCTGCCCAGGACCGCTGGCGGCCCCAACCGGATTTGAAGTCCGGCCGCCCCACCGGGGACGAGGATCTTCCTTGGAGAAGAGAAGAAGCAAGGCGCTGATTATAGCGCAGTTTGTTCGCTGCGCTAAGCGGGAAATGGCGGCCGCCGGCGATTCGGCGGCCGGGGAGCGCTACTTCAGGAAATCCTTCACGTCCAACAGGATGAACTCGTTGTCATCCGCCATATTGGGCTGGCGGCTGGAGGAGAACGGGAAGTTGTTGTCGTTGCCGACGATGATGTGGTTGGCGTCCACTACGTCCACGTTTTCGATGGTGAAGAACGGGAAGGTCAGCACGCCGTCGTTCAGTGGCTTGCGCGCCAGCTTGTTCGGATCCTGAATGTTCATCAGGTCGATATAGCCCAGTTTTTCGACCGGTTTGCCGACGTTGGCGTCCGAGAAAGCGATTTTATACACTCGCTTGAACTTGGCCACCTGGCTGAAGCAGTTGTCGGTTGGCGCGCCGGCGGCGCAGGCTTTATCCGGCGTGCCTTCGCCGTTGTCGCGCTCGATCACCAGCCCGTGGGTGGCGTCGATCATGTTGAAGTCGCCGATGGCATTCTGGTTGTCTTCCAGTACGTACTGCCAGCTGCGGCCGGTCCAGGCCTGCTGTTTGACGTCGAACTCCAGCACCCGCAGGTAGCGTTTGCCGCCGACGTTCTCGAACTGTTCGCCATCCCACAGCGCCCCTTCCAGCAGCGGGTACAGCTTACTGCCGTCCGGTGAGGCGGCCATGCCTTCAAAGCCTTTGGAACGCGCCACCTGGAAGTTCTGTTTGCCGTCCGGCGCGCCCGGCAGGGTTAGCGTCGGGTTGTCCGGCGATTTCACCACCTTGCCGTCCACTTTGGTGTCGAACACCGCCAGCACCTTGCCGTTCAGGTCGGCCTTGATCAGGTAAGGCCCGAACTCTTCACCGATCCATAAGGCATCGTCGGCAAACTGGAAGCTTTCCGGATCGAAATCGCTGCCGGTCAGATAGCGCTGCTCGGTGCTCTCGTTGATGATGTGGAACGGCACCTTTTTATCCGGATCGTGCAGGAACACCGTCTTCAGCGGCGCGACCGTGCCGTCTTTGAAATCGATCTTGTAGTGGTTGAGGTACAGCATGGCGTCCGGGGAGTTGGCCTTGCTGCCGAAACCATTGTCGGTCAGCACCCAGTAGGTGCCGTCGGGCATGTGTTTGATGCCGGAGTGGCCCTGCAGCGGCTGGCCGTTGATCGGCAAGCCGATGCCGGTCAGGCGATCGGCGGATTTACCCGCCACGCTGCCCAACTCGGTGACGCGTTTCCCGCTGGTGTATTTGCCGCTCTGCTGCAGATCGCTCGGCGCGTCCTTCGGTGTGGAAACGGCGGATTTCACCGGCAGCAGCGCATGCCCCGCCAACGTCGCCGGCACCGGCTGCGCGTCGGCCCACAGGTTGGCGCTCAGCGCCATGCAGCCGACCAGCAGCGCCAGCCGGGTTTTGGTGTTGTGCATGTCATTGTCCCTTTTCGTTGTTATCGCCCAGAAGTAAAAGCAACGTCACTATAGGGAGCGGCAATGACAGAAATATTATTCGGCGAACGCCCGCCGGTAGCTGTGCGGATGGAAGCGCCAGGTGATGGCGATCAACACCACCACCAGCAGCGCGTGGATCTGCCAGTCCAGCACGAAGCCACCGCTATAGTCGCGCAGCAGGCCGGAGAGGTAAGGCGTGACGCCCGCCAGCAGGAAGCCAACGCCCTGCATGAAGGCCACCAGCCGCCCTGCCGCCGCCGGCTGGTGCAGGTGATCGAGCGCCAGCACCAGGCACAGCGGGAACGCGCCGCCCAGCCCCAGCCCGGAAAGCAACACCCACAGCCACGGCAGCGTCTGCGGCAGATAAATCAGGCCGATAAAGCCGATCAGTTGCATCATCAGCGCCAGCAACAGCAGCGGCCGCCGGTCATGATTGCGCGCCAGCGCCGGCAACAGCAGCGCGCCCACGACCTGGCCGAAGGTCATCAGCGCCAGCAGCGAACCGCTGGCCTGCGGCTGCCAGCCAAGCTGCATGTAATACGGCGGCAACCAGGCGATCAGGCTGGTATAGCCGCCGTTGATCAGGCCGAAATAGGCGCCGAGCAGCCAGGCGCGCCGGTTGCGCAGCAGGCCTGGCTCACGGTGTTCTCCCGCCGCGCCTAGGCGAGACAGCCCACGGCTGACCGGCCACCAGGCCAGCAGCGCCACCAGGGCCGGCAACGCCCACCAGGCCAGTGCGCTGTGCCAGTCGTGCCCTACGCTCATCAGCCACGGCGTGATCGCCGCCCCCAACCCGCCACCGCCCATCAGCGCCGCCGACCACAGCCCGGCCACCAGCGCCATGCTTTTGAGGAAGTGATGCTTGATGATGCCGGGCATCACCGCCTGGATCACCCCGATGCCGAGCCCACCCAGCACCGCGCTCATCAGCAGTTGCACGCTGCCGGGGGCCAGTTCGCGCCAAAGCGCGCCCAGCCCAATCGCCAGCAGGCTCAACGCCACGGCGCTGCGTTCGCTGAACAGTCGGTTGATGGCGCCGCCCGCCAGCGCCATCAGGCCCATCATCAGCACCGGCAGCGTGGTCAACAGCGCCGCGCCGCCAAAACTCAGCCCGGTGGCCTGGCGCAACGTCGGCAGCAACGGGCCGATCGAGGTCAACAGCGGCCGCATGTTCAGGCCGATCAACACCAGCGCCAGCAGCAGAGGGTTGAGCCAGCGGCGTGGAGAAGGTGAATTAACAGAATGATTTAACACGGCATATTCCTGGTACTGCGAAATGAAGAGTGCGGCGTCACAGCGCGATCGCCGCAGCGTTGCGTTACTGTAGGCAACGCCGCTAGTATTGGGAAATTAAATAATAAAATAGCCAACAGTGGGAAAATGAATCGCTACCCGATGTTCAATCCGCAGCTGCTGCTCAGCTTCGTCGCCGTGTGCGACAGCAACAGCTTCACCCGCGCCGCAGAGCGGGTGTTTTTGTCGCAGTCCACCGTCAGCCAGCAGGTGCGCCGGCTGGAAGAGATGCTGGGCAAGCCGCTGTTTGAGCGTTCCTCGCATCAGGTGCTGCTGACCGAAGAAGGCGTCAAGCTGTTGAGCTACGCGCGCCGCATTATCGCGCTGAATGAAGAAGCCCACGATGCGCTGACCGGCATCTGGCGCGACGGCGTGCTGCGGATCGGCATGCCGGAGGATTTCGCCGTGCCCACCACCGGGCTGCTGGCCGAATTCAGTCGCGAGCACCCGCACCTGCGGCTGGACGTCGCCAGCGGCCTGAGCGCCGATCTGCACAACGCCTACGCGCGTGAAGAGCTGGATCTGATCCTGGTGAAGCAGCGCCGCCGGCAACCGCCGCGCGCCGCGCGGCCGGAACCGCTGCTGTGGCTGGACAGCCTGGCCTTCCCGGCCATCGACCAATCGCCGGTGCCGCTGGCGGTATTTCCACTGAACGGCCTGTACCGCGACGAGCTGTGCCAGGCGCTGGACACCCTCGGCAAACGCTGGCGCATCGGCTACAGCAGCGCCAGCCTGGCGGCGCTGACCGCCGCCTCCGCCGCCGGGCTGGGCGTCACCCTGCTGCCGGCCGGCTGCCGTTTGCCGACGCACCGGGTGCTGGGCGCGGCCGAAGGATTGCCGCCGATAGACAGCTTCGAACTGGCGCTTTACTACCGCGACGGCGCCCCCGCCGCCACGCTGGCGCTGGCCCAGCGGCTGGCGGCGTTTTGCGGGCTGAAGTAAGGCAGCTTACGCCACTATCTGCGGATGTTCGCGCTGCAGCCAGTCGATAATCCGTACCCACAGCGCTTCTGTCTGCTCAAGGCAAGCCTGTACCGCCGCGTCCGTCACCAAGTCGCCGGAATAATCCGCCACGTTGCGCTGTTTTCGCAATGCATCCAGGCAGATCATTTCCTCTCGCGGCAGCCCTACGGTGAGCGGCAACGATTGGATCATGATCTGGTGATGGCCGGGTTTGCTGGTCAGCGTGCGGTATCCTTTGGCTTGTAAAGCGGCATTCGCCATTTGCATGACCGCCTTATATGCCGTGTCGAAACGGCTCTCATTGCTAAGCTGAGTGATACCCGCATCGCGTCGGTTGCGAGCGGCGGCGGCCAGCAATTTTTTAATCGCCCCCGCGTCAGGCGTTATCACCTCCAGTCCCAGCCCGACCAGATTGTCCAGCGTCATCCTTGTCTCCCACAATCCAGAGTTGGGGTTTATCCATAATGTCCTGAATAAACGCGGAGTTCTCGGCCAAAGCCGCTCGCCACTCTTCAGGCGAATACAGTTTGGGGTTAATTTCCCGACCCAGCGTTGCCTGCAGCGGGTAAACCGCCTGAATCACCTCCGCAAAAGACAGTTTGCCGACGATCAGAACATCGATATCACTGGCCGCCGTCGCTTTGCCACTGGCGACAGAACCAAAAATAAAAGCGCGTTCAATAGCTTCGCCAAACGCTGCCAATGTCTGCCTTAAGAACTCCGCCGGCCCGCAAACCTTGCGGAAAATCGCCGCCAGCTCAGGGAAAATCAGGCAATCGGCGTTGGCCTGATAGCAAATTTGGTTGCCCTGCCGCTGCCTGAGCAAGATGCCGCTCTCCGCCAACCTGCTCAACTCTTTATGTAAAGTGCCGGCCTGAGTTGCGGTGCGCCGCGCAATTTCTCGCACATGAAACGCACGCCCGGCTTCAATAAACAGCAGGCTTAGCACTTTTCTACGGTATTCGCTGAACAGCAACTCGAGCATCGGATCGTGCATAACGCTGACCTCAATGTAGCTTTAATGGCTACAAATGTAGCAATTAAAGCTACGAAAGAGCAAGCCAGGAAAATCCTTGCCCCGGCGCACGCCGGTCATTACCAAATCGAATAGTCACCAGTGGCAAATGTCGCTGCCAACCGGCCGGTTCCTCTCCTAAATTGGGGGATGTTTTCACCCACCTCACCTCTGGATTAAGGAACCGAACGTGGAAAACCCTCAACAACCGGGCCGCAGAGCCTTCCTCAGCCAAACCGGCAAACTCACCACCGCTTGCGCAGTGATCGGCCTGACCGGCGGCATGGCGCAGGCCGCTTCGCCTGGCGGCGAGCCGTGTGCGCCAACGCCGATGGCCCTGACCGATCGCCACTACTGCCTGAGCGAGGTGCGGCTGGAAGACGGCTTTGAATACGACGGCGAAACGGTGATCGGCACCCGCACCGCGCTGTACACCCTGGAGATCAAAGACGACAAGATCGCCGCCATTCACGCCGCCAACGCCGCGTTGCCGGCCGGCGTGCCCCGCTATAAGGCGCAGGGCCGGCTGCTGCTGCCGGCATTCCGCGATATGCACATCCACCTGGACAAAACCTTCTACAGCGGCCCGTGGCAGGCGCCGCGCCCGCGCCAGGGCAAAACCATCATGGACATGATCGCGCTGGAGCAGACACTGATCCCGACACTGCTGCCCACCTCGCAGCAACGGGCGGAAAACCTGATCGCCTTGCTGCAGTCCAAAGGCAGCACCGTGGCGCGCAGCCACTGCAATATCGATCCGGTCAGCGGCCTGAAAAGCCTGGAGTACCTGCAGCGCGCGCTGGAAAACCACCGGGCGGACTTCAGCTGTGAAATCGTCGCCTTCCCGCAGCACGGCCTGCTGCACTCCAGGGTCGATGCGCTGATGCGCGAAGCGATGCAGATGGGCGTGCAGTACGTCGGCGGGCTGGATCCGACCAACGTCGACGGCGCGATGGAGAAATCGCTCGACGCCATGTTCCAGATCGCCCTCGATACCGGCAAAGGCGTGGATATCCACCTGCATGAAACCAGCCCGGCCGGGGTCGCCGCCATCAACTACATGATCGCCACCGTGGAGAAAAACCCGGCGCTGCGCGGCAAGGTCACCATCAGCCACGCTTTCGCCCTGACCACGTTGACGCCGGGCGAACTGGCGGAAACCGCCACCCGGCTGGCGGCGCAGCAGATCACCATCGCCTCCACGGTGCCGATCGGCGGCCTGATGATGCCGCTGCCGCAGCTCAGTGAGAAAGGGGTGTTCGTGATGACCGGCACCGACAGCGTGATCGACCACTGGTCGCCGTTCGGCACCGGCGATATCCTGGAGAAGGCCAATCTGTACGCCCAGCTGTACCGCGGTTCCGACGAGTATCACCTGTCGCGCGCCATGGCCATCTCCACCGGCGGCGTGCTGCCGCTGGACGATAAGGGGCAACGCGCCTGGCCGAAAGCCGGCGATGCCGCCGAGTTCGTGCTGGTCAACGCCAGCTGTTCCGCCGAGGCGGTCGCCCGTCTGCCGGCGCGCAGCGCCACCTTCCATCAGGGGCGTCTGGTCGCCGGCCAGGTGAGCAAAGCCTAAGGTCGGTCCGTTGTTGTCATCATGATGGCCGTTTTTGGCCTTCTGCCAGAGTAAGGCGCGGCGCAAGATGGTCGCTACACACACTGGCGGAGGGCCGAAAATGTCACAGAGCGCGTTATTGATCATCGATGTCCAGCAATCATTCCAGCACCGTCCATTCTGGCAGGAGGACGATCTGCCGGCGTTTCAACAGGCGCTGACCCGCCTGATTGCGGGCTGCCGACAGCGCGGCGCGGCCCTGGTCGACGTGCTGCACGTTTCGCCGCAAGGGCCGTTCTCACTGGCTTCAGGCCATGTGCAGCGCCTGCCGTTCCTCACCCACCAGGCGGATATCACCGTACACAAGCATGTGCACAATGCGCTGACCGAATCCGGCCTCAACGCCTGGCTGCGCGAGCGGGACATCAACCACCTGATCGTCTCCGGCATCCGCACCGAGCAGTGCTGCGAAACCACCACCCGGGTGGCGTCCGATCTCGGTTATCGGGTGACTTTCGTCACTGAGGCGACGTTAACCTTCCCGATGCGCCATCCCGGCGGCGAAGTCTTTACCCCCGCGCAGTTGAAGCGGCATACTGAAACCGTACTGGTCGATCGTTTCGCCCGCATCGCCAGCGTGGATGAGGCGCTGGCGCAACTCGCACAGGAGTAATCATGTCGCAGGCCGTCTATTTTCTGCTGTTGCCCAACGTGCTGTCGCTGGACGTCAGCGGCCCGGCGGAAACCCTGCGCCTCGCCGGGCAGTTCAGCCTGCGTTACCTCAGCCCGGCGCCGCAGATCGTCTGCTCCATCGGCATGACGCTGAACGGCCTGCAGCCGTTGCCCGAGCGCCTGGAAGACGGCGCCATCCTGGTGCTGCCGGGCGTCGGCGATTCGCAGCGCTATTTCGCCGGAGAGGAGGCCGAGCAGGCGCGCCGCTGGCTGGCGACGCTGCGGCCCGATCTGCAACGGCAGCGCATCACCCTGGTGTGCATCTGTTCCGGCGCGCTGCTGGCGGCGCAGGCCGGGCTGCTCGACGGCTATCAGTGCACCACCCACCACGACGTCATCGAACGTATCCGCCTGCAGGCGCCGGCGGCGCAGGTGAAAGAGAACCGCATCTTCGTCGAAGACCGCGGCGTCTACACCAGCGCGGGCATCACCACCGGCATCGATTTGGCGCTGCACCTGGTCCACCGCCACTGCGGCTCCGGCCGGGCGCGCGACGTCGCCCGCGATATGGTGGTCTATTTCCGCCGCGCCGGGGACGATCCGCAACTGTCGCCCTGGCTGCGCTACCGCAACCACCTGCACCCGGCGGTGCACCGCGCGCAGGACGTGATGGCCGCCGAGCCGGAGGCCGACTGGTCGGTGCCGCAGATAGCGGAGAAGGCGCACGTCAGCAGCCGCCACCTGGCGCGGCTGTTTCGCAGCCACGTCGGCATCAGCGTGCGGGAATATCATGAGCAGCTGCGGTTGGCGGTGGCGCAACAGCGCCTGCAGCAAGGATATGGCTTGGAGAAGGCCGCGCTGGCGGCCGGTTTTTCCTCCGGGCGGCAGCTGCGCCGCGCCCAGCAGCGCCAACCCTCGCCGCTATGACACCAGCCGGCGGGTATCCAGCCGCTGCAGGCCGACAGACAGCAGCAGGCTGCCCCCCAGCGCCACGCCGAACACCCAGAAGATATCCAGCAGCGGGTGGCCGGTGAAGTCCAGGTGCCGGCTGCGCATCACGTTGACGATAAGGGCGTGAAAACCGTAAATCGCCAGCGAATGGCGGGAGAACGTGCTCAACCAGCCGATCGGCTGCGGCAGACAGTGTTTCACCCACACCAGCAGCGCCACCGCCGCCATAAACACCAGCGGGCCGCTGTAGATGTAGTAGGTATCGGCGAAGTTGCCGTTGATGAACAGCTGATGTTTGGTGCCGCGCGCGATCAGCGCCACGCACAGCGCAAATCCCAACGCCGCCAACCAGCCCACGGCGCGCCCGCGCGCCTCCATCATGCCAATCGCCCGTCCGGCCAACGCATACAGCAGGTAGTAGAAGGTATCGCCGTAGATATACAGGTTAACCGGCAGCAGATGCGCGTTGCCGAAGGTCAGCTTATCGGTATTCGGGTTGGCGATCGCCGCCAACATCACCAGCGCGGCGGCCAGGTAGCGGCGCGATACCGGTTTGACGCTAATCAGCGGCGACAGCAGGTAAATCACCGCGATGGCGTAGAAAAACCACAGATGATAGAACACCGGCTTTTGCAGGATGCCGCGCAGCGACGGCCAGAAACCGATCTTGGTGAAAGCCGCGATATAGATCAGCGCAATGGCGCTGTAGAACAGAATGCAGCAGAGGATGCGGGTGAAATGCCGCCGGCCGGCGCTCTTTTCGCCGAAGAACAGGTAGCCGGAAATCATAAAGAACAGCGGCACCGACACGCGTGACAGTGAGTTCAGCACGTTGGCGATGTCCCAGTTGTGCAACCCTATCGCCGCGCCGTTGGTGACGTAATAGGTGGTGGCGTGGATCATCACCACCATCATGCACGCCATCGCCCGCAGGTTGTCTATCCAGCCGATTTTCTCGCTCAAACGCTCGCCCGATCTTGTGTCATATTGATATGTTAAGAAGAGGTTATCGGGCACGGCGTTCGGCGACAACCCAAAAGCGAAATATCAGAATGCACTTAAACAACACCTTATGATTGCGAAGGTGAACAATTGGCGGCAAAATAGCCGCCATAACTCGCTCAGTTTGCGCTTCCCGCCCTGGCAGTTCCTTTTTCTCTTTTACTATCAGTACAATAATATGAAAACGACATTACCACCTGCGGCACGTTTGGGCCGGCAGGCGCTTTTATTCCCTCTTTGTCTGGTGCTGTTCGAGTTCGCCACCTATATCGGCAACGATATGATTCAGCCCGGCATGCTGGCCGTCGTGGCGGATTTCAACGCCGGCGAAGAGTGGGTGCCCACCTCGATGACCGCCTATCTGGCCGGCGGCATCTTCCTGCAGTGGCTGCTTGGGCCGCTGTCGGATCGCCGCGGCCGTCGCCCGGTGATGCTGGCCGGGGTAGCGTTCTTTATCGTCTCCTGCCTGGCGATCCTGCTGGTCACCACCATCGAGCAGTTCATCGCCATGCGTTTCCTGCAGGGCATCGGCCTGTGCTTTATCGGCGCGGTCGGCTACGCCACGATTCAGGAGTCGTTCGAAGAGGCGGTGTGCATCAAAATCACCGCCCTGATGGCTAACGTGGCGCTGATCGCCCCGCTGCTGGGGCCGCTGGCCGGTGCGGCGCTGATCCACGTCGCACCGTGGCAAAGCATGTTCGTGCTGTTTGCGGCGCTGGCGGCCATCGCCTTCTACGGCCTGTGGAAAGCCATGCCGGAGACCGCCACGCTGCAGGGCGAGGCGTTCTCCGCCGCCAACCTGTGGCGCGACTACCGCCAGGTGCTGGGCAACCGCCGCTTCCTGTGCGGCGCCCTGGCGATCGGTTTCGCCAGCCTGCCGCTGCTGGCCTGGATCGCCCAGTCGCCGGTGATCCTGATCAGCGGGGAGTCGTTGTCGACGCTGGATTACGGCCTGCTGCAGATCCCGGTGTTCGGCGCGCTGATCCTCGGCAACCTGACGCTGGCGCGCCTGACCGGCAAAAACAGCGTGGAGCGCCTGATCAAGCTGGGCGCTGGCCCGATGCTTCTGGGGCTGCTGATCGCCGCGCTGGCGACTCAATTCTCCAGCCACGCCTACCTGTGGATGACCGCCGGCCTGAGCCTGTACGCCTTCGGCATCGGCCTCGCCAACGCCGGGCTGTACCGCCTGACGCTGTTCTCCAGCAACGTCAGCAAAGGCACCGTGTCCGCCACCATGGGCATGCTGAGCATGATGGTGTTCACCGTCGGCATCGAGCTGGCCAAGGTCGCCTACGTCTGGGGCGGCAGCGGGCTGTTCAACCTGTTCAACCTCATCAGCGGCCTGTGCTGGCTGACGTTGGTGGCGCTGTTCCTCGCCAAACGCCGCAACGGCGATCCCACCCCGCAGCCGAACGGCGCGGCATAAGCGCGACGATAAAACGCCGGTCTGGTTTCCCGACCGGCGTTTTTTATGCGGCTTCAGCCGAGCAGCCCCCCCAGCGCATACCCCGCCCCCACCACCGCTACCGCCAACAACAGCAACGCCGACAGGACGGAGATCGCCCGTCGCGCGCGCTGCAATGCCGTTCCCGACAGCAGGGTGATATAGGCCAGCAAGATGGCGAAGTCCATCAGCACCCACAGCGCGGTCAGCAACGTCAGGCTGCCGCCGACCGAGGGGGTGACGGCGATGAACTGCGGAAAAAAGGCGACGAAGAAAATGATGTCCTTAGGGTTGGCGATGCCCACCAGAAAACCGTTCACGATCGCCGAGCGTTTTTGCGGCGGCGCAACGGGCCGCGCATCGGGGGCCGGCGAGGAGAAATCCTCATACAGCGAGGCGATCGCCATGCGGGCGATAAACAAGCAGCCCAACAGGCTGATCCCCTGCAGCATGCGCCTTTCGACGGCGAACAGCCCGGTGACGATCAGCGCAGCGATGCCGATCAGCAGCAGTGAGGCCCCGTTGCTGCCCAGCGCGGTCCACAGCGCCCGCCGGGCGCCAAAGCGCGTCGCGGTGTTGGCGACCATTACCACCACCGGCCCCGGCGTGGCGATAAGCAGGAAAATAGCGGCGAAATACGCCGCCAGCAACGACAGGTTCATCTTTATTTCACTCACATTCAGACGGTTGGCATCGGATCATTATGATGCCGCCGCCCCCGCCTTGAAAAAGGAGTAATCCTGTCGTTTACTGTGAATCAGACTCATCCTGAGAGACGCCGCGATGGCCAGTTCCCTTCCGCCGCTTTACGCCCTGCGCGCCTTCGAAAGCGCCGCCCGCACCGGCTCGTTCACGCTGGCCGCCGACGCGCTGCATCTCACCCCCAGCGCCGTCAGCAAGCATATCAAAACGCTGGAGCAGCACTTTGGCTGTCGCTTGTTCCAGCGCAATGGCCCGCGCATCGAGGTCACCCCGCAGGGAAAAATCTTCGCCGCCGAGCTGCAGCAGGGGTTTGCGCGCATCGAGCAAGCCTGCGAGCTGTTCAGAAGCCACCGCGATCTGCTGCGGCTGAAGGCGCCCTCTACCCTGACCCTGCGCTGGCTGCTGGACTGCCTGAGCCGGTTCCGGCAAACGGCGCAGGCGTTCGAAGTGCAGGCAGCCAGCGTGTGGATGGACATCGACAACGTGGACTTTTTCAGCGAACCCTACGACTGCGCCATTCTGCTCGGCAACGGCTATTTCGGCGCCAACACCGCCGCCGTAAAACTGTTCGACGAATGGCTGATCCCGATTTGCGCCCCTGCGCTGCTCGCCGACGCGCAGCGCGATCTTGCCGCCTGCCCGCTGCTCCATCCTTCGCCCGATCGGCGCGACTGGCGGCGCTGGCTGCAAAAAAGCGGCATCGCGACCCCGATCGATCTTATGCGCGGCCAGGTATTTGATTCGCTGGAACAGGGCAACGCGGCGGCCATCGCCGGGCACGGCGTCTCGATCGGCGATCTGGCGCTGAGCCTGCGGACGATTGAGGAGGGGTTATTGGCGGTGCCCTGTGACGCCGCCGTGCGCACCGGCGACGGTTACTATCTGGTTTGGCCGGAGGAATCGGCGAAACGGCCGCTGATCGAGCGTTTACAAGCGTTTCTCGCCGCCCAAACGCCCGACGTCAGCCGGGCCGCCGTCAGGTTTATCGGGTAGGGGACTCGCTACCGAACAACCCGCCGTCGCGCAGCAGATGCTCGTTGCCCTTGCGGCGGGTAAAGCCGCTGCGATCGAAGAACTCCAGCACCTGGATCGCCAGCTTGCGGCCGACGCCGAGCCGATCGCGGAAATCGGCGGCGTTGGCGCCCCCGCGCTCCGCATCCAGCTCGCGGATCAGCGCCGCGAACTGATCGATGCGTCGGCTGAGGTAGTAGCGATCCACCACCACCGCCGTCACATGGCCCAGCTGAGCCGCCTTGCGCAGCAGCGCGCGCACCCGGCTTTCCTCTTCGCCCAGCTCGCTCGCCAGATCGCGCACCCACCACGGCTCGTCGCCGAACAGCGGCTCGATGCGCGCCCACAGCGGCGCCTCGTCGGCGCTGAACGCCAGGCCGTGTTCCGGCAGATGCAGCCAGCCGCGCGTATTGCGCAGCGCGCCGGCCTTCAGCAGCCGATCGATCATCATAAACACCAGCGTTTCCGGCTGCTGAGGCAGGGCCATGCGCCGCAGGCGGGCGCGCCCTAAGCCCAGCTGATCGGCGTGCTGTTGGTGATACTCCGCCAGCACCTGCAGCAGGCGGCTTTCCGCCTGTTGCACCTGATCCTGCGCCAGCGCCCGGTCACCGACGATCAGCAGATCGCGGTTCGCCAGCAGTGCCGCCAGGCCGTCGTCGGTCAACTGACGCGCCCAGGCAAACGCCGCCAGCGACAGCGCGCCGTGCGGCAGCTCAAGCGCCAGCGCCTGCGCATCGTCCTGCGCCTGCGCCAGGGCCTGCAGCCAGGCCAGGTAGTCCGGCTGGCGCTTGCCGCGCTTGGGCGCATTCAGCCTGAGTACCCGGGCCGCGCCCAGCGTTTGCCGCGCGCCGATATCGCGCAGCACCAGCCGATCGTTCTGTGCCAGCCACAGCGGACGATCGAGGATCAGTTCCGCCAGCCCGTCGTTCAATAGCGAAATGCGCCCGGTGATGTGGCTGGCGGCATGGTGCAGATGCAGCGGCTGCCAATGGCGGATCGGCCGATCCGTCTCAAGCGCCACCAGAATGCGTTCCGCCGCCTCCGGCGGGCGCTGCGCCAGCAGCCAATCGCCGCGCGCGATCCGGTCTTTATCGACATCGCCGCTGATGTTAAGCGCGATGCGTTGCCCGGCCTGCGCCTGTTCCACGGTCTGATTCTGGGCATGCAGGCCGCGCACCCGCACCGGCGCGTCGGCGCCGGTCAGCCACAGCGTATCCCCCACCTTCACCCGGCCGCCGAGCGCGGTGCCGGTCACCACCAGCCCCGCCCCTTTGACGCTGAACGCACGGTCTACCGCCAGACGAAAACGGCGCGTCAGCGCATGCTCGCCGGGCGACAGCGCCAGCAAATGCGCGCGCAGCGCCTCGATACCCTCGCCCGCCGCCGCCGCGGTGACAAACAGCGGCGCATCGGGCCAGCCCTGGCGCGCCAGCTCGTCGCGCACCTGAACGCGCACCTCATCGATACGCGCCGCCTCCACCCGGTCGGCCTTGGTCAGCGCCACCGTCAGCGCCGCCCGCCCGCTCAGGCGCAGGATCGCCAGATGCTCGCGGGTCTGCGCCATCACACCATCGTCGCAGGCCACCACCAGCAGCGCATGGTCAATGCCGCCGACGCCCGCCAGCATATTGGCGAGGAATTTTTCGTGGCCGGGCACGTCGATAAAGCCCAGCACCCGGCCGTCCGGCTGCGGCCAGTAGGCGTAGCCCAGATCGATGGTCATGCCGCGGCGCTTTTCTTCCGGCAGGCGATCCGCGTTGATCCCGGAGATCGCCTGCAGCAGAGTGGTTTTGCCATGATCGACATGGCCGGCGGTGGCGATGATCATGATGCGCTCAACGCGTCGATCAGCGCCCCTTCCTGTTCCAGACAGCGCAGATCCAGCCACAACCGGCCGTCGCCAAGGCGGCCGATCACCGGCTGCGGCAGGCGGCGCCAGCGTTCAGCCAGCGCTTCCAGCGTAGCGCCACGGCCGTCGCGCGGCGTGAAGGTCAGCGCATAGCTGGGCAGACGATCCACCGGCAGCGAACCGCTGCCAATCTGCGACCAGCACGGTTCGGCGCGCAGCTCGAAATCGGCGGTGAACCGTGGCGTCAGCGCCGTCAGCAGCCGCTCGGCCGTCTGTTGCATCTCCTGCTGCGGGCGGGTCAGCAGCCGCAGCGTCGGCAGTTGCTCAGCCAGCTTTTCCGGCTGCAGATAAAGCCGCAGCGTGGCCTCCAGGGCCGCCAGCGTCAGCTTGCCGACGCGCAGCGCGCGCTTGAGCGGGTGCTGCTGCAGGCGCGCGATCAGCGCCTTTTTGCCGACGATGATGCCGGCCTGCGGGCCGCCCAGCAGCTTATCGCCGGAGAACGTCACCAGATCGACGCCGGCGGCCAGCAACCGCTGCGGCATCGGTTCGGCGGGCAGGCCGTACTGCGCCATATCGATCAGCGAGCCGCTGCCCAGATCGGTGGCGGTCGGCACGCCCTGTTCGGCCCCGAGCAGCGCCAGTTCGGCCTCATCGACCGCCGCGGTAAAGCCCTGAATGCTGTAGTTGCTGGTGTGCACTTTCATCAACAGGCCGGTCTGCTCGTTGATGGCCTGGCGGTAATCCTTCAGATGGGTGCGGTTGGTGGTGCCGACCTCAACCAATTGACAGCCGGCCTGGCGCATCACGTCGGGAATGCGGAACGCGCCGCCGATCTCCACCAGCTCGCCGCGCGATACCACCACCTCTTTGCCGGGGGCGATCGCCGCCAGCATCAGCAGCACCGCCGCCGCGTTGTTATTGACGATGCAAGCGTCTTCCGCGCCGGTCAGCCGGCACAGCAGACTCGCCACCGCCCGATCGCGATGGCCGCGCCCGGCGCCGTCCAGATCGTACTCCAGCGTCACCGCCTCCCCCATCACCGCGCTCACCGCATCCTGCACCGGCTGCGCCAGCAGGGCGCGCCCGAGGTTGGTGTGCAGCACAGTGCCGCTGAGGTTGAACACCGGCAATAACGCCGGGCGCTGCTGCCGGGCCAGCTCCGCCCGCAGCGCCTGCGGCCAGTCGCCGCACCAGGCCGGTAAACGTTGCTGCTGTTTTATCGCGTCGCGCGCCTCGGCCTGCAGCCGGCGCAGCAGTTCGCCGATCAGCGTCTGGCCATGCTGCGCCACCAGCGGTTCAATCGCGGGTTCACGCAGCAGGCGGTCGATGGCGGGCAGTTGGCTGTAAAGAAGGTGGGATTCAGTGCTCATGGTCGCTCGGTTTTCAGTTTAGACGTATCGGCATAGCAAAACCCCGCCGCGGCGGGGAGAAAAGAACGTTCAGGGCGGCGCCGTGCGGGCGAAACTTTCGCGGGCGAACAGGCGTTCGGCCAGCTTGACCAGCGCCGGACGTTGGACGCACCAGTTGGGCAGGATGCGGCGGAAATTCAGGTAGCCCAGCGCGCAGCCGGTGGCAATATCCGCCAGCGTCAGCCGCTCGGCATTGAGCCACGTTTTTTCCTGCGCCAGCGCCTCCAGCGCATCCAGGCCGCGCGTCAGCTTGTCACGTTGGCGCAGCATCCAGTTTTCGTCCTGCTTTTCCGGCGCACGCCGGCTTTCGCGGTACAGCGTCGCCGCCGCCTCAGTCACGCCGTCCGCCAGCGCCGCCACCTGGCGGACGCGCAGCGCCACGGCGCGATCGGCCGGCAAAAACGCCGGATCCACCGTCAGCAGTTCGAGGTATTCGGCCACGATCGGCGAGTCGTAAAACACCTCGCCGTCATCGGCGATCAGCACCGGCACTTTGCCGAGCGGGTTCTGCTCCTTCACCCGGCTGCCGGGCTCATACGGCGGATCGTTGACGAATTCAAACGCGATCCCCTTCTCCAGCAGCATCACGGAAATCTTGCGCACAAAGGGGCTGGTGTAACTGCCGATAAGCTTCATCCGGTCTCCTCCGCTTCGTCCTGGCCGCGGCGCAATGCCCTTACTTCACCGCCAGAGTATCGATAATCCGCTGCACCAGCGCCTGATGCACTTCCGGCGTTTTGGCCGGCGACAGCATTTGCAGCGTTACCACCCGTTTGTTGAACACCGTCAACACCAGGGTGGACACCACCTTTTGGCCGTTGACGGTCTGCTCGGTATCCACCCGGCGAAACTTCTGTTTGCCGACGGTGAAGTTCTCTTCTTTGGTGGTCTGGATATTCTGATAGCGCTCGGCCAGCACCGTGATGGCGCTCTGCGTCAGCTCTTTCAGCATTTTGTCGCTGGTATTGATCTTCATGCCGTCCGGCGGGATCACTTCGGACGAAACCGCGCTCTGGCGCGACTTGCCGTCGAGGAAGCGCTGGATGGTGGAGGTGCTGTCATTGACGATGCCGCTGTTCAGCGTTTGATCGCTAAAGCCCGGCGGCAACTCGAAGGTGATCTTGCCCTTCTGCAGCGACACGTTCAGCCCCGGCGGCGCGGGTGGGGCCTCTACCGGCGCAGGCGGCGGCGGTGGCGCGGGCTGCGTCACGGTCGGCTTGGTGTCCGGTGGCGGCACCGCCGGTTTGGTGTCGTCCTTGTTGTCGCAGGCCGCCAGTCCGATCGCCAACACGGCGACCGCGGTCAGTTTTGCCAGGGTGTTTAACATCGTGGTTCCTTTCGCTTGGCGCGTCATGGCCTAAACGTAGCAACTCGCCCGGGCGAATGCCAGAAGCCCGTTCTGAAATTGCTTGTCCGGCCCCGCGCGAACGGGGCCGGGCGGTTACTCCGCCGGGAACAGGAACGGATTGATGCTGCTGCGGCCGAAGCCTTCCTCTTCCATGCGGGCGTCCAGCACCAGCGAAGCCAGATCGTCGGCCACCGCTTCGACCTGCGGGTCTTTTTCCTGATAGAGGATCTTCAGGTAAGTGCCGCAGTCGCCGCAGCTTTCCGCCTTCACCGCCGCCTGCTCGCTGTCCAGCGACCAGTAGTTGAGATCGCGGGTCTGCTCGCAGTTGCTGCACTTCACCCGCACCACGTGCCATTCGCTTTCGCACAGGTTGCAGTGCAGGTAGCGCAGGCCGTTGACGGTGCCGATATGCACCATGCTGGAAACCGGGATGCTGCCGCACACCGGGCAGAACTGGCGCTGCTCGCCGTATTCGGCGCGCGCCTTGCCGGGGATCAGGCTGGCCATCTGCGCCCAATAGAGCGACAGTGCGGCCCAGAGGAACGGCGCCTTCTCGCTGCCCACCTTGCCGAACTCGCGGTTGAGCAAGGCGTCGGCCATCAGCTCCAGCTCGTGCGCCGAGGTCTTCTCCAGGTTGTCCAGCACCACCAGAATGTGTTCCGGCGCCTGCGGACGCAGCTCGGCGATCAGCGACGTCAGCAGCTTGCGCCAGTGCTCGCTGCGCGGGAACACGCTCAGATCGAGCGGCGGTTTGCCGCTGGCGGCACCCTGCACCAACGCTTCACTCAGATCGAGCTGCAGCGGGTTATCGTGCAGCGCATGCTGCTGCGCCTGCGCCAGCTCGGCGGCAAAGTTCAGGTAGTCACCCAGCGGGTTGTCGACCGCCAGCTGACGCAGACGATCGGCGCGGCGGCTGTACAGGCTTTTCAGGTTGGCGAAAAGTAACGGCGGGATGTTCTCCGCCGTTGTGGACTTCTCACGCTGTGCCCCTAACTGCTCTTTAGGAACGATGCGGATACTCATCAGGGTTTATCTTCCTGTCGTTTCTCGCGGACCTCACGGTACCAGCGCGGATGATGTTTCTTGGCCCAGGCCGCCGGCACCCAGCCTTCCACCATCGCGGTAATGGTGCCTTTTACCCACAATGCGGCGTAAATGTGCACCATAATCACGATGATAAGGCCGACCGCGGCCAGCGAATGCACCAGCAGCGCGATGCGGATCAGCGGGATGGAGAACGACGGCGCAAAATACGGCCGCCAGATCACCACGCCGCTGGCCAGCAGCAGCACCAGGCTGATAATCGCCGCCCAGAACACGCACTTCTGGCCGAAATTATAGCGCCCGGTGTCACCCACTTCCTCGTTCATGGCGATTTTGTGGATGTTCTTGGCCCAGACGATATCTTCCCGGTTGATCAGGTTATGCTTCCAGTAGCGCAGGAACATCAGCAGGAACGCGGCGAACATGATGACCCCGACAAACGGGTGCAGAATGCGCGCCAGCTGCGGCGTCCCGAAGATGTTCATCAGCCAGTTGAAGGAGGGGAAGAAGAACCCCAGCCCGCTGATGGCGGCGAACACGAAGCAGAACGCCACTATCCAGTGGTTGATGCGCTCCGGCGCGCTGTAACGCTGAATGGGCTTTTCCTTTCTCATTTGCGCGTCTCCTCGTCATGCGACTCGTCGTGCTCGTCCTCATCCTCGACGCGGTTAGGCCCGACGCCGACATAGTGGAACACGCTGGCCGCGAAGGTGGCGGCAAAGCCGATGGCCGCCAGGGGTTTCCACACGCCCTTCCAGAAGGTCACCGCCGGGCTGATGCTCGGGTTGTCCGGCAAACCGTGGTACAGCTGCGGTTTGTCGGCGTGGTGCAACACGTACATCACGTGCGTGCCGCCCACCCCTGCCGGATCGTACAGACCGGCGTTCTGGTAGCCGCGGGTGTTCAGCTCGCTAACGCGATCCGCCGCCACCTGCTTCATCGCTTCCTTGGTGCCGAAGTGAATGGCGCCGGTCGGGCAGGTTTTCACGCAGGCCGGTTCCTGGCCGACGTCCACGCGGTCGACGCACAGGGTGCACTTGTACACCCGGTTGTCGTCCTTGTTCATGCGCGGCACGTCGAACGGGCAGCCGGCGATGCAGTAGCCGCAGCCGATGCAGTGCTCGGACTGGAAGTCGACGATGCCGTTGGCGTACTGAATGATCGCGCCTTCCGACGGGCAGGCCTTCAGGCAGCCCGGATCGGCGCAGTGCATACAGCCATCCTTGCGGATCAGCCATTCCAGCTTGCCGTTTTCCTCCACCTCGGAGAAGCGCATCACCGTCCACGACTTGGCGGTCAGATCGGCGGGGTTATCGTACACCCCGACGTTGTGCCCCACTTCGTCGCGGATGTCGTTCCATTCGGAACAGGCCACCTGACAGGCCTTGCAGCCGATACAGGTGGTGACATCGATCAGTTTGGCCACTTCTTCCTGGTGGTCACGGGCGCGCGGCGCCGGCGTGAAGCCATTGGTGGCGGATTTACGAATGATGTCTTGAGATTGCATGGCCATAATTCGTCTCCGTTACACCTTTTCCACGTTGACCAGGAACGCCTTGAACTCCGGCGTTTGCGTATTGGCGTCGCCGACGAACGGCGTCAGCGTGTTGGCGATAAAGCCTTTCTTCGCCACCCCTTCGTAACCCCAGTGAATCGGGATGCCGATGGTGTCGACTTCCTGGCCGTGCACCTGCAGCGTGCGAATACGCTTGGTCACCACCGCCTTGGCCTTGATGTAGCCGCGGTTGGAACTGACCTTCACGGTATCGCCCTGCTTGATGCCCTTCTTCTCCGCCAGCTTTTCGCCGATCTCCACAAACTGCTCCGGCTGCGCGATGGCGTTCAGCCGCGCGTGCTTGGTCCAGTAGTGGAAGTGCTCGGTCAGACGATAGGTGGTGCCGACGTACGGGAACTTGTCGGATTTGCCCATCGCCGCCAGATCGTCCTTGAACACGCGCGCCGCCGGGTTGGACACCACGTTCGGGTGCAGCGGGTTGGTGCCGAGCGGCGTTTCGAACGGCTCGTAGTGTTCAGGGAACGGCCCTTCCGCCATCTTGTCGGTGGCGAACAGGCGGCCCATGCCTTCCGGCTGCATGATGAACGGCCCGACGTCGCTGCCCGGCGCGGCGGTGCTGTAGTCCGGGATATCGGCCCCGACCCACTTGGCGCCGTCCCACTCCAGCAGCTGGCGTTTCGGATCCCACGGTTTACCCTGCGGATCCGCCGAGGCGCGGTTGTACAGAATGCGACGGTTGAGCGGCCATGCCCAGGCCCAGCCCAGCGTGTTGCCGAGGCCGGACGGATCGGCGTTGTCGCGCCGCGCCATCTGGTTGCCGGCCGGCGTCCAGCTGCCGGCGAAGATCCAGCAACCGCTGGCGGTGGTACCGTCGTCGCGCAGCTGCGCGAACGAGCTGAGCAGCTCGCCTTTTTTCACCAGCACTTTGCCGTCGGCATCCAGCAGATCCGCCAGCGCCTTGCCGTTGTTCTCCTGCGCCACCTCTTCCGGCGCCGGGTTGTCCGGCGTCAGGTAGTCCCAGCGCATGTTCAGCACCTGTTCCGGCACCGCGCCGCCGTCGCGCGCATACATCTCGCGCAGGCGGCTGAAGATGCCCGCCAGGATCTCGCCATCGTTCAGCGCTTCACCCGGGGCGTCCGCGCCTTTCCAGTGCCACTGCAGCCAGCGGCCGGAGTTGACGATCGAGCCGTTCTCTTCGGCGAAGCAGGTGGACGGCAGGCGGAACACTTCGGTCTGGATCTGCGAGGAATCCACCTCGTTGAACTCGCCGTGGTTCTGCCAGAAGTTGGAGGTCTCGGTGTTCAACGGATCGATGGTCACCAGGAACTTCAGCTTGGACAGCGAAGCCACCACCTTGTTTTTGTTCGGGAACGACGCCACCGGGTTAAAGCCTTGGCAGAAGTAGCCGTTGACCTTGCCCTGCGACATCATCTCGAAGTACTGCAGCACGTCGTAGCCTTTGTCCCACTTAGGCAGCCAGTCAAAGCCCCAGCTGTTGTCCTTCTGCGCCTTGTCGCCGTAGAAGGTCTTCATCATGCTGACGAAGAATTTCGGGTAGTTGCCCCAGTAGTTCACCTGGCCCGGCAGCAGCGCCTTCGGCGTGTTGGCCTTCAGGTAGGTCTCGAGATCGGTCTGTTTCTCCGACGGCAGCGTCAGGTAGCCCGGCAGGCTCTGCGACAGCAGGCCGAGATCGGTCAGCCCCTGGATGTTGGAGTGGCCGCGCAGCGCGTTGACGCCGCCGCCCGCCATGCCCATGTTGCCGAGCAGCAGCTGGATCATCGCCATGGTGCGAATGTTCTGCGCGCCGACCGAGTGCTGAGTCCAGCCCAGGGCGTACAGGAACGAAGCGGTCTTATCCGCGACGCAGGTTTCGGCGATGTATTCGCACACCTTGAGGAAATCGTCCTTCGGCGTTCCGCAGATGTTGGTCACCACGTCAGGCGTGTAGCGGCTCACGTGCTGCTTCAGCAGGTTCCACACGCAGCGCGGATCCTGCAACGTGACGTCGCGCTTGGCGAAGCCGTTCTCGTCGAACTGGTAGTTCCAGGTGGTTTTGTCGTACTTGCGGTTTTCCGCGTCGTAGCCGCTGAACAAGCCGTCTTCGAAGGCAAAGTCTTCCCGCACCAGCAGGCTGGCGTTGGTGTAGGCCTCGACGTACTCGCGGTTAAACTTGTTGTTGGTCATCAGATACAGCAACACGCCCGACAGGAAAGCGATGTCGGTCCCGGAGCGGATCGGCGTGTAGAAGTCCGCCACCGATGCGGTTCGGGTAAAGCGCGGATCGATCACGATCAGCTTGGCATTGTTATGTATTTTGGCTTCCATCGCCCAGCGGAACCCCACCGGATGCGCTTCCGCCGCATTACCGCCCATGACGATAATCAAATTCGCGTTCTTGATATCAACCCAGTGGTTGGTCATCGCACCGCGACCAAATGTTGGAGCAAGACTTGCTACCGTTGGTCCGTGTCAGACACGCGCCTGGTTGTCTACGGCAAGCATGCCGAGAGCGCGACTAAATTTTTGCGACAGAAAACCGGTTTCGTTGCTGGCGGCCGAGGCGCACAGCATGCCGGTGGTCAGCCAACGGTTGACGGTAACGCCCTGGTCGTTGGTTTTGATGAAGTTGGCGTCACGGTCTTCTTTCACCAGCTTGGCGATGCGGGTAAAGGCGTCGTCCCAGCTGATGCGCTGCCATTTGTCCGACCCCGGCGCCCGGTATTCCGGGTACTTGAGGCGGCTTTCGCTGTGGATAAAGTCAACCAGGCCGGCGCCTTTCGGGCAAAGCGCGCCACGGTTTACCGGGTGATCCGGATCCCCTTCGATATGGAAAATGCTTTCTTTGGCGTTTTTGGCGCCATCACCAAGGCTGTACATCAACAGCCCACAGCCGACGGAACAATACGTACAGGTATTACGGGTCTCGCGGGCGCGCAGCAGTTTGTACTGCCGGGTTTCCGCCAACGCCACTTCGGGGGCAAAGCCCAGCGCGGCTACCGTCGTTCCTGCCATACCGCCAGCGCAGATCTTAAAGAACTGCCTTCTGCTGACCTGCATGGGGGTCTCCTTTACTCTCGATTGTCACATTGTTCAAATGGCGCTCCTCGCCAAAACGGCGGAGCGCTAATGTCACTGTTGTTATGCTGATACGCGACGCGGCGATATTACCACAGCGTGCTTGTGGTTGTTACACACTCGTGCTCATTCAGTGAACGCATTGGCACATTTCGATACATTTCGGCGTCGCAGCAGGCTCGGCGCTCTCTACAGTATAGAGAGTAACCAACGCATCGGCGCCAAGGCATGAAGAGGCGCTCAAGGCCTCCTTTCTATCAGTATGTTAACGCAGCGATTTGTTCATTAACCACACAGTCAGCAGGGCATTGATAATCATTTTCAATATCATTTAATTAACTATAATGATCCGACTGCTTACGCGGTGCTCGCCCTTTGCGCCGCCCATACACCACTGGAGATGATGATTATGAGTTATTCACTGCCATCCCTGCCGTACGCTTACGACGCACTGGAACCGCATTTCGACAAGCAGACGATGGAAATCCATCACACCAAACACCACCAGACCTACGTCAACAACGCCAACACCGTGCTGGAAGCTTACCCTGAGCTGGCCAAATACAGCGTTGAAGAGCTGATCCAGGATCTGGATAAAGTGCCTGCCGACAAACGCACTTTCATGCGCAACAACGCCGGCGGCCACGCCAACCACAGCTTCTTCTGGAAAAACCTGAAAACCGGCACCACGCTGGGCGGCGATCTGAAAGCGGCCATCGAGCGCGATTTCGGCAGCGTTGAGAAATTCCAGGAAGAGTTCGAGAAAGCCGCAGCCACCCGCTTCGGTTCCGGTTGGGCCTGGCTGGTGCTGAAAGACGGCAAACTGGCCGTGGTGTCTACCGCTAACCAGGACAGCCCGCTGATGGGCGAAGCCGTCGCCGGCGCTTCCGGTTTCCCAATCATCGGTCTGGACGTGTGGGAACACGCTTACTACCTGAAATATCAGAACAAACGCCCTGACTACATCAAGGCGTTCTGGAACGTGGTCAACTGGGACGAAGCGGCCGCACGCTTCGCCGCGAAGAAGTAATTCGCCCCCGTTGATGAAGATGCCCGCCGCAGGCGGGTATTTTTTTGCCTGAAATCCGCTAAAGTTTGACCACTTCTTGCCGATGGTTTGTTCAATTGACGTTCGCCCGGAGAAGGAAAAACGCTATGGCGGCATTGCAAGCATTGGCAGGAAAGTTCACCCATCTCACCGTAGGTAAAAAGCTCGGCTTCGGTTTCGCGCTGTTGCTGCTGTTGGCGGTCGTCATCGCCGGCACCGGGGCGCAATACCTGCACATCATCGAATCCCGCGCCGATCGCATCGACTTCAGCAACCGGCTGAACGAGGAGATCAACCAGGCCAAATACAACCGCGCCATGTACGGCCAGACCTACCAGCCGGAGTATCTGCAGAACAACCGCGCCAATATCGATAACGCCGTCAAACTGATAGACCAGGGCCAGACGTTGGACTGGGACGCCCAAAGCCGCAAGGATCTGCAGCGTCTGGTGACGCTGATTGGGGAATATCAGCAACAGCAAAAAATCTTTGAGCAGGCGGTCTCGGCGAAAGACGCGGTGCGCCAGAGCTGGAACATGTCGGAAGTGCAGGCCAGCCTGAGCCAAGTGGAGCGGCAGCTCACCAACGGCGATCTGCAGTTGGCCTTCATCCAGCTGAACCAGAAGCTGACCCAGGTGCGCTACGGCGCGCGCGGTCTGCTGCTGAGCCTGAACAAGGAAACCGAAGCGCCGCTGATGGCGGCCATCGACGACGCGCGCGACGCGGCCAACGCCTTGAGCCGCCGGGTCAGCGACGCGCAGCGCCCGCAGCTGCAACCGCTGCTGGCCGCCCTGGACGATTACAAAAACCGTATCGCGGCCTACCTGCCGGCCTATGAGCACGAGCAGCAGATCAGCCGACAGCTCGGTGAACGCGCGCATGAGATCGGCACGCTGGTGAACGCCTTTATGCAGGACGAATTGGTGCAGACGCGCAGCAACATCAACCTGGCGCAGCTGCAGATGGGCATCACCACCCTGATCGCGATTATCGCCGGAGTGCTTATCGCCTGGCGCATCACGCTGCAGATCACCCGTCCGCTGCAAAGTACGCTGGCGATGGCGGAACGCATCGCCAGCGGCGATCTGCGCCAGGCGCAGACCAGCACCCGCCGCGATGAGTTGGGGCAGTTGCTGAACGCGGTGGCGGCGATGAGCCAAAATCTGCGCACCATGATTGAGAAGATCCAGATGGGGGTCAGCCAGGTCTCCACCGCCTCCGCGGAAATCGCCGCCGGCAACACCGATCTCTCTTCCCGCACCGAGCAGCAGGCGGCGGCGGTCGAGGAAACCGCCGCCAGCATGGAACAGCTGACCGCCACGGTGAAACAGAACGCCGACAACGCCCATCATGCCAATCAGCTGGCCACCGACGCCTCGCAGACCGCGCAACAGGGCGGCAAGCTGGTGGAGAACGTGGTCAGCACCATGCGCGATATTTCCAGCAGTTCGCAGCGTATCGCAGAAATTACCACCCTGATCAACGGCATTGCCTTCCAGACCAACATCCTGGCGCTCAACGCCGCGGTGGAAGCGGCGCGCGCCGGCGAACAGGGACGCGGCTTCTCGGTGGTCGCCAGCGAAGTGCGCAGCCTGGCGAGCCGCAGCGCCCAGGCGGCGAAGGAGATCGAAGGGCTGATCGCCGAATCGGTCAGCCGGGTGAAAACCGGCACCGAACTGGTGGAAAGCACCGGCAATACCATGGAGCAGATCGTCCGCTCGGTTACCCACGTGCGCGACATCATGGCCGAGATCGCCGCCGCCTCCGATGAACAGACGCGCGGCATCGCCCAGATTGGCCAGGCGATCGTCGAAATGGACCATACCACTCAGCAGAACGCCGCGCTGGTGGAAGAGTCCGCCGCCGCCGCCGATTCGCTGGAAGAGCAGGCCGACATGCTGTTGCAGAGCGTTTCGGTGTTCCGTTTGGCGGAGCAGACCGAACCCGCCGCCGTGAAAGCCGCCGCGCCGAAAGCGCCGGCCGTAAAACCCGCGGCCGCCAACGCCGCAGCGGAAGAGAACTGGACCACCTTCTGACGCCCTCAGGCGAGGAATATCCGTTCCTCGCCCTATCTTTGTGGCAACAGGTGGGTCGCGACTCCCCAATTCAACAAGTTAAAACCAGAGGCGGTCGCATCAAGCATTGCGTAGCCGCAATTGCGATGACCGTATCTGCGGAGGTCCTCCTGCGGGTCGGCCCCTTTAAGCCACCAAATCAGTGCCTGCAGAGCATGGCCGTGCGTAACAACACCAAGCGTTTGATTTTGTCCATCGACAGCCAGATCGGACAGACAAGCCATCAGGCGCCAGGCAACCTCATAAGCATTCTCCCCTCCCGGAGCCGACGCCTCTGCCTTACCGGCAAAGAGGCACTGCGTCGCTTCTGGATAATCGCGCATGGCCTGCGCATAAGATAATCCTTCCAGTCGGCCAAAATCTTGCTCCTGCAAACGCCCATCCATTTGCACAGTGCAGCCACATCTCTCAGCCAACGTCTCCGCTGTCGTAAAAGCCCGACCAGCCGGTGAACTGATCAACAAAGTGACCGATAACATTTGCAAGCGAGCGCCAAGCCCAGCGATTTGACGTCGCCCCTCTTCTGTCAGCGGACTGTCACTTCGCCCCTGAATAATCCCCGAGCGGTTCCATTCTGACTCCGCATGCCTCAATACAATGAAACGCATGGTTTTTTCTCGACGATAGATAAAAGCCTAAATATAGACAGGAAAAACACATCCTTCCGTACAGGTAAACGCCGGGTAGTGTACGGGAACAACTCAGGCTATGCTGAGCCCTCGACGCGAGACACGGAGGCGCACATGCATCACCCAGACGTTTACATCGGCAGCATCCAACCCTATGAAGGCGGGCGCCCCAGCGCCATCGCCAAACGCCAGGTGGATGGCGCCATCCGGCTCACGCCGCTCGGCCTGGAAGGCGACGAACAGGCCGAAAAAAGCTACCACGGCGGGCCGGACCGCGCGCTGTGCCACTACCCGCGCGAGCATTATGCCCACTGGCGCGAGCAGTTTCCGGCGCAGGCCGAGCAATTTTGCGCCCCGGCCTTCGGCGAGAATATCTCCACCGAAGGGCTGACCGAACACAATGTGTTTATGGGCGACATCTTCCGCTGGGGCGAGGCGCTGATCCAGGTCACCCAGCCGCGCTCGCCGTGCTTCAAGCTCAATTATCACTTCGCCATCGAGGACATTTCGGTGCTGATGCAGCAAAGCGGCCGCTGCGGCTGGCTGTATCGGGTGGTGTCGCCGGGCGCGGTCAGCGGCGATCGTCCGCTGGCGCTGGCGGCGCGCAACAGCGATGTGTCGGTGGCCGAAGCCATCGCCATCGCCTGGCACATGCCGTTCGATGCGGAACAGTATCGCCGCCTGTTGGCGGTGGCCGGCCTCTCCGCCAGCTGGAGCAAGACCATGCTCACTCGGCTCGCCGAAGGGCGCCTTGAGGATTTCAACCGCCGCCTGCTCGGCCATTGAAAGCGCGGGCGGAAAAATGAAAAACGTGCGCCGAATGCCGCGTTAACCCTTTTCTTCCGCCTATACTGTAGCCGCACGTTTTTTCAGCCAGGAGCCAGGTATATGACCACCCCGACCCATTCGATTCATCACGCCGCCGCCGAGGGCTATCAGGCCAATGCCGATCGCTATGTGAAAGGCCGGCCGGATTACCCGCCGGAAATCGCCGCCTGGCTGCGTGACGTCATCGGCCTGCACGCCGGCATGACGGTCATCGATCTCGGCGCCGGCACCGGCAAGTTCACCCCGCGCCTGCTGGAAACCGGCGCGCAGGTGATCGCCGTCGAACCGGTGCCGCAAATGCTGGAAAAACTGTCGGCGGCGCTGCCGCAGGTGAAAACGCTGGCGGGCACCGCCGACGCGATCCCGCTACCGGACGAGTCGGTGGATGCCGTGGTGTGCGCCCAGTCCTTCCACTGGTTCGCCACGCCGCAGGCGCTGGCGGAAATCCAGCGCATTCTCAAGCCCGACGGCAAACTCGGCCTGGTGTGGAACATGCGCGATGCGCGCGTCGGTTGGGTGCGTAAACTGAATCAGATCGTCGATAGCCACGAAGGCGATGCGCCGCGTTTCTATACCGGCGAATGGCGCAAACTCTTCCCGTTCAAAGGCTTTGAACCGCTGCAGGAGCAGGTGTTTATGCTCGGCCACCGCGGCGCGGTGGAGGACGTGATCTACAACCGCGTGCGTTCAACCAGCTTTATCGCCGCGCTGCCGCAGCCGCAACAGGAGCAGGTTATCGATCGGTTGCGCCAACTGGTGGCGGAAGAAGAGGAACTGCGGGGCAAGGACACGGTCACCGTGCCCTATCAGACCAAGGCGTATTTCACCACCAAGGTCTGACGCCCGGGGATTCAGAACGCTTTCTTGGCGTAGCCGGTGACCGCTTTCAGGCCCATCTCGCGGCCCAACGCGGTCATCGGGTGCACTACGATCAGCCCGCGCGCGCTTTTCTTCAGCGCGCCCATATCGGCCTGCTCTTTCTTGGTGATCTCGCGGCTGAACGGCAGCTGGCTCAGCTTCTGCGCTTCGGCGCTCAGCTTCTCGCCGCGCACGTTTTTCAGGCGCTCGATCTCCGTCGCCAGTTTCTCTTTCTCTTTGGTGTGCTGCGCGATCAACTCAGGGTTGCCCTGTTGGATCACGGTGGCGTCTTTGTGGTTCAAGGCGTCCAGCAGGTCGCTCAGGCGCTTGATCTCTGCCTTTTCTTTCTCTTTCATGGTCTCTGGCCCGTTGTGCCCAAAATGGCACGCTAATCAATGATACCGGCATTGTAGCAAAAGGCGCGCGCCGTTACCCGTCCTGCGCAATGCCGGGCGGCAGGCCGCTCATCTCGCAGGCCCTGGCGCCGAGCCGAGCCAGCGCCTGGGTGTAGCGCGCGTTGAACGGGTAGCAGCAGGAGAGCCGCAGCGCGTTGCGGTAGCGCCCGCTCGGGGAATACAGGGTGCCCGGCGTCAAACAGATCTGCTCCTCCAGCAGCTGATGGAACAGCGCCACGCTGTCCACGCCGGGAGGGAATTCGACCCAGAACACGAAGCCGCCCGCCGGCTGCGTGGCCAGCGTGCCGCGCGGGAAATGCCGGGCGATCAGCGCCCTCGCCTCGTCGACCTGCGCCGCATAGCGCTTGCGCAGGTTGCGCAAATGGTGATCGTAGCCGCCGCTCTCCAGGAAGGTCGCCAGCGTTTCCGACAGCAGCTGCGACTCGGACATCGACGACACCGCCTTCAGCTTGCGCAACGCCTCGTGAAAACGGCCGCCGCAGATCCAGCCGACGCGAAAATCCGGCGCCAGCGTTTTGGTGAAGCTGGAGCAAAACAGCACCCAGCCGTCGCGATCGAACGCCTTCACCGCCGGCGACAGCGCGCCGCCAAACTGGATCTCGGCATACAGCCCATCTTCAATCAACGGCACCTGATGATCGTTCATCAGCCGCGCCAGCCGCTTTTTCGCGGCCAGCGGCATGGTGCAACCCAGCGGGTTTTGCACCGTCGGCATGGCGATCACCGCATTCAGCCGCTTCTCGTTCAGCAGCAGCTCCAGCGCGTCCAGCGACAGCCCCAGCTGGGGATCGGTAGGGATTTCCAACGCTTTCAGCCCCAGGCTGGCCAGCAGCGGCAGCAGATAAAAGTAGGTCGGCGACTCCAGCCCGACGCAGTCGCCCGGTTTGGTGGTGACGCGCAGCGCCAGCTGCAGCGCCTCCATGCAGCCGTGGGTCAACACCACGTCGCCCGGCTCCAACAGCATGCCGAGCGTCATTGAGCGGCGGGCGATCTGCTGACGCAGCCGCAGGCTGCCGGGCGGCAACGGATATTGTCCGATCAGATCCGGCTGGCGGCGCAGTTGGGAAGACAGCATGCGCCCCAGTTTGCCGCCGGGATAGAAATCACTGGTCTGCGGGCAGGCCAGCGCAATGTTGGTGAAGGCTGGGTTCTGCTGGGCGGCGAACACCGTATCGATCAACGCCAGCACGTCGTCCGCCGGCGGCTCGATGCGGCCGCTGGGCGCCGAGGCCATCTTCAGCGCCGGCAGCGTGCTGCGGACATAAAACCCCGACTGCGGCCGCGCTTCGATCAGCCCGCGATCCTCCAGCGTGCGGTAAGCCGACACGACGGTATTGATGCTGACGCGATGGGTTTGCGCACAGCGCCGCACCGAAGGCAAGCGGTCGCCGGGCTGCAGCGTGCCGCGGCGAATGGCTTCGGCCAGCGTATCCGCCAGCTGCAGGTAACGGGTATCCGGGGTTTCATCGAGCAAGGTCACAGTTTCTCTCCAGGCAATGGGTACAGTTTACATTTCATACAACTGTAACCATGACAATATCCGATTTGTGATTCTGTCACCATCCCATCGCAGCGATTATGCTGATCCTCTCGTTATTACCGTCATTTTCACGTTCAAGGAACCTGCCATGCTGGACTCCGCCTTTGTCAGCTACGTCACCGTCATGTCGATCACTCCCGGCCCCAACAACCTGCTGCTGGCCTCGTCGGGCGTTAACTTCGGCCTGCGCCGCACCCTGCCGATGCTGTTCGGCATCTGCGTCGGTTGTGCGGTACAGCTGGCGATCATTATCCCGCTGCTGGCGCTGGCGCTGAGCTGGGCCGGCGTCATCCGCCTGCCGCTGGCGGTGATCGGCTGCGCCTATCTGCTGTGGCTGTCATGGAAGCTGTTTCAGGCGGCCTCGCCGGACGCCAAAGAACAGGCGCAGCCGATGAGCCTGCTCAGCGGCGCGCTGTTTCAGGCGGTCAACCCCAAGGCCTGGCTGATGGTGATCAACGTGGCGATCCTGTTCACCCCGCGCGAAGGCGCCACTTTCGTCCATACGCTGTCTATCATCGCCGGTTTCGCGCTGCTGAACTTGCCGTGCGTGCTGCTGTGGGCGGTGTTGGGCGACCGGTTGCGCAACGCGCTGCGGGTCACCTGGAAACTGCGCGCCTTCAACGGCGTGATGTCCGGGCTGATGGCCGCCACCGCGCTGTGGTTGCTGTTCGACGAATGGCGCGCGGCCTTCGCTTAGCCGCGGCCGAGAGGAGAGAGTCGGGAAGGTTGTTTGGCGCCGATGCCGGCGATCAGGTCGGTAATGGACAGCACCATGGTGGAGCGCACCATCTGCTGATAGCGCTGGCGCTGCATGGCGATCAGCGCTTCATCCGCCTCGCCCGGCTGCAGGAAGGTCGGCACCGGAGGCAGCGCGGCCACGCAGTGCAGCTCGCCGAACGGCCCGAGGATTTCGTCGTCGACGAAGCGGTATTCCGAACCGTCGTGGTTCAGCTCTTCGCGCATCGCCATCAGCAGTTCGGCGTCTTCATATTCGTGGCGGGAGATCACCCCCAGCCCGTACATCAGCTTCAGGCGTACCGACAGCTCCCCCAGCGGGCCGCTGCCGGACAATAGCGGTTCGACGGCATATTTCACCGCATAGTCGTCCTTGCGGAATACCTGCACCACCAGCACGTTGAGCGCTTCCGCCAGCAGCTCTACCGCCGCGATCAGGAAGCTGCGCACCGTTTTGCCCGCGTTCAGCTTTTCCAGAACCTGGTTTTCAAATGCCTGTGCTTCTTCCATCGTCGCTTTTCGAAAGGCGTGGGGAGGGCCGTCGATGCCGAACTCGGGTTCCAGGAGCGCAGCAAGCTGCGCTCGGGTGTTCATCATCACGATTCTACTTGTGCATGGCGTTATACACAGCAACGGCCTCTTCTACAACCTCGCTTTCCGCCGGCAGGCCGGAAATTTGCGCCAGCGCGGCTTTCGGCCCGAGCGTGTTCAGCAGTTCCGCCAGTTCCTGCGCCTGCGGATCCTGTTCGCTGCGGTAGCTCATGGCGGCGGCGATGCCCTGGATCAGGTTGGCATGCGGCAGGCCGTATTCCAGCGTGCCCAGCAGCGGTTTGATCAGGCGATCGCCGGCGCTCAGTTTACGCAGCGGCTGGCGCCCTACGCGCTCGACGTCGTCGTGCAGATACGGATTTTCAAAGCGGCCGAGGATTTTGTTGATGTAGGCGGCATGCTTGTCGGCGTCGAAGCCGTAACGCTTGATCAGCACCGCGCCGCTCTCTTCCATCGCCCCTTTCACCACGCGGCGGATCGCCGGGTCGAGAATGGCGTCGCGAATGGTTTGCAGCCCGGCCCGTTGACCGAGGTAGGCGGTGATGGCGTGGCCGGTGTTGAGGGTGAACAGCTTGCGCTCGACGAACGCCATCAGGTTGTCGGTCAGTTCCATGCCGGCGATCGCCGGTGGCTGGCCTTTAAACTGCGTCTGATCGACGATCCATTCGCTGAAGGTTTCCACCGTCACTTCCAGCGGATCGCTGCTGTCCGCCGGCGGCACAATGCGGTCGACCGCCGAATCGACGAAGCCGACGTGCTGTTCAACCCATGCCTGCTCGTCCTGCGGCAGCGCGGCGAACACGTGCTGCTTCAGCTGGCTGGTGCCGCGCACCATGTTCTCGCAGGCGATGATGTTCAGCGGCTGCACATTGCCCTGCTGATGGCGCAGCACCAGCCCTTTGGCGATCGTGCCGGCGATTTTGGCGAGAATTTGCGGGCCAACGGCGGTGGTCACCAGATCCGCCTCGGCGATCAGCGCCGCCGCGGCCTCGCTGCCGCTGTTGACGGCGCTGACGTTGTTGACGCGCTCCACGCGCTCTTGCTCGCCCACCACGTGCACCGAGTAGCTTTTTCGGCTGTTCAGCAGATCCAGCACCGTTTGATTGACGTCGGCGAAGGTCACCTCAACCCCCGCGTCCGCCAGCAGCTTGCCGATAAAACCACGGCCGATATTCCCTGCGCCAAAATGTAATGCTTTCATAACTCTACCTTCTTAATGTCGAAGGGTGCAGCAAGCTGCACCCTTTAAAATGATTCCGTTATCCGGCTTTTTTGCCGCCGAGCAGGTCCAGCACTTCCTGAACGCTGGTGGTATTCGCCAGCCGCTCGATCACGCTCTCGTCATCCAGCGCGTTGGTCAGGCTGGTGATCACCTGAATATGCTCGTTGTTGCGCGCGGCGATGCCGATCACCAGACGGGCCACTTCATCCTCTTCATCGCCGAAGCGCACGCCCTGTGGGTACTGACAGAACACCACGCCGGTGCGCAGCACCCGGTCTTTGGCCTCGATGGTGCCGTGCGGCACGGCGATCGATTCGCCCAGGTAAGTGGAGGTGAGCTTTTCGCGCTCCAGCATCGCCGGCACGTATTCCGCCTCGACGTAGCCGCCCTTCACCAGCTGCTCGCCGGCGAAGCGGATCGCCTGCTCTTTGTCGCTGGCCTGCAGGTTGAGGAACACGTTGCTCTCGCTCAGCTTGAACAGGTTCGGTTCCCCGGCTTCAAAGCTGTCGTCCAGCGCGCCCAGCACCTTCTGCTGGTTGTCGGTGGTTTTGTTGACCGCCACCAAACGCTCGACCAGATCGCTGTACAGCTTGCTGTCGAGGAAGTTGGTCAGCGAGATGTGCTGGGCCTGCGGCGCGTGGCGCATCGCGCGCTCGGTCAGATCGCGGTGGGTGATCACCAGATCCACGTCGTCCGGCAGGCTGTTGATGGCGCTGTTGGTCACCGAGATGTTCTTCAGTCCGGCGTCGGCCACTTTCTTGCGCAGCACCCCGGCGCCCATGGCGCTGGAACCCATGCCCGCATCGCAGGCGACGATGATTTTGCGCACGGTGCTCAGATCGCCGTCGACCGATGCCGCCGCCGCCGCGCCGCCTTTGGACTGCGATTTCATCTCTTGCATGCGACGGGTCGCGGCTTCCAGATCGTCATCCTCTTTCACCTTGGAGGTTTTCAGCAGGAAAGCGGATACCACGAAGGAGACGGCGAAGGCTGCGCATACCGCCGCAATGTTGGCGAAGTAAGCGCCTTTCGGCGTCATCGCCAGCACCGCCAAAATCGAACCCGGGGAAGCCGGAGAAACCAGGCCTCCGTTCAGCATCGTCAGGGTAAAGACGCCGGTCATGCCGCCCAGGATCACCGCCAGCAGCAAGCGTGGGTTCATCAGCACGTAGGGGAAGTAGATTTCGTGGATGCCGCCCAGGAAGTGAATGATCGCCGCACCGCCGGCGGATTGCTTGGCGCTGCCGCGGCCAAAGAACATGTAGGCCATCAGCACGCCCATGCCCGGACCTGGGTTGGCTTCTATCAGGAAGAACACCGATTTGCCGGCTTCCGTGGCCTGCTGAATACCCAGCGGCGAGAAGATGCCGTGGTTGATGGCGTTGTTCAGGAACAGGATTTTCGCCGGTTCAACGAAGATGGAGGCCAGTGGCAGCAGGTTGTTCGTCACCATCACGTGCACGCCCGCGGCCAACAGTTTGGAGAGCACCTCCACCAGCGGCCCGATGCCCAGGAAGGCCAGGATCGCCAGCAGCATGCCGATGATGCCGGCGGAGAAGTTGTTCACCAGCATTTCAAAGCCGCTTTTGATCTTGCCGTCCACCCAGCGATCGAAATGCTTGATGGCCCAACCGCCCAGCGGGCCGGCGATCATCGCGCCGAGGAACATCGGCATGTCGGCGCCGACGATGACGCCCATGGTGGTGATGGCGCCGACCACGCCGCCGCGATCGCCGCCCACCAGCCGCCCGCCGGTGTAGCCGATCAGCAGCGGCAGCAGGTAGGTGATCATCGGGCCAACCAGCTTAGCCAAGGTCTCATTCGGCAGCCAGCCGGTTGGAATGAATAGCGCGGTGATAATCCCCCAGGCGATAAAGGCGCCGATGTTGGGCATCACCATGTTGCTCAGGAAGCGGCCAAAGTTTTGCACTTTAACCTTGATGTCTGGTGAAAACATAAAACACACCCCTATTGTTACGCGCTGACAATAGAGCGCGTGATTATTGTTGTGACGATCCAGCCGTGTTGCCGCTGTATGCGAAACGGACTCTATCACGCTGTTTTTGTCACGCGAACTTCACGGATTTTTTGTGATACAAATCACACACAACACCCCAACAAACCACCCTTTATAGTGATAAAGATCACATTTATGGCGTGTAAAAAAAGCACAGTGAGAAAAAAGTCGCCACAAAACCCCCAATAAAGTGACTATGATCACATTTTTAAATTGGCGTTTTGTTTTTGAATTGTGACATTAGTCACAATTTATTTTTAGCTGCAGCGCCGATCGCAACGCTCTGTTTGATCTTCCCTGTGAGCACTCATCCCGCCGGGAACTAGCGAAGTGATGAATGAAAGAAAACTACATTGCCTAATGAATGGATTAATTGAAGTGTAGTACAGAAGCCTGCGCAATAAGCCAGCAAGCGATTGGAAACGCTGAGGGGAAATAAAACAGGCCGGCAATGCCGGCCTGTTTCGCGCCTGGACGCGTTATTATTGCGTCACGCTTTGAATGGTTTTCTGCGCATTCATCAGGTTCTGCTGCTTAGCCACCAGATTCGACATCATGGTGTTGTATTGCGCCACCTGCTGCGCAGTGCGGAACTGCACGCCGTTGTTGTTGAAGCTGACCTGATTGCCCTGGCTCTGCAAGAAGTCGCCGACCTGCACCAGATCCTGCACAAAGCTGGCGGTAGTCGGGATCGCCGGCATCAAGGCGTTGGCCGGGGCGGTGACTATCTTGTCATAGGCCTGGTTGTACACCGCCTTCAGATCGTCAGGCTGCTTCAGCGCCGCGTGGGCAGTATCCGCCTGCGATTTGGCCGACTGGATCTGCTGGCCCAACAGGTTCAACGCCCCGACCGATTGCTGCAGCGCGTCGCGTTTGTTCAGGTAGTCCTGCGCGGTGCGGATCTGGTTAATCTGATCCAGCGCCGGGGTCAGGCTGGCGCCGACCGATTTGGACAACTGCTGCGAAAAACCGACCAAAATCGCGTAATCGCCGGCATAGTTGCCGAACTTCTGCTTCTGATCTTCGCTCAGCGTGGGGATGTTCGCCCCGCTGCGCATCACGGTATTCTGTAAGTAATCGATAAATGCTTTGCGCTGTTCCGGCTCTTTATCGCCGCAGGCGGTCAATTGCATGACCACCAACAATGCCAATACCGGTGCCAACCAACGCGCGAAACCTCTGCTCTGGATCCCTACCGCCATGTGACATAACTCCTGTTATAAACCTGCTTTTTCATTGGACTCCGCCCCTTTTTCCGCACTCCGTGCGCCTATAAGAATAGATCAACTGGCGGCGTTCCGATACGCGATTCCACTTGCGGTGAACATTGTCTCGGCCGGAGGCGGTTGAACATCGTGCGCAAAACGCACTGAGGTTCATTGCCGTCGGCGACCGGACGCTTCAATTTCCCCAAGTCGCCCCCCAAGTCGCCCCCCAAGTCGCCCCCCAAGTCGCCAGGCGACCTTGCCTTCGCACCCAGGAAACGGAAATAAAAAAGGCGCCCGCAGGCGCCTTTTCACAGCAGAGAATCGCTTACTGCAGCACGGAGATATCCGCCACCTGCAGGAACAGCTCGCGCAGTTTGCTCAGCAGCGTCAGGCGGTTAACGCGCACTTCCGCATCGTCCGCCATCACCATCACGTTGTCGAAGAACGCATCCACCGGCTCACGCAGCGCGGCCAGTTCCACCAGCGCTTCCTGGTAGTTGCCCGCCGCGAAATACGGCTGCAGCTTGTCGCGCAGCACCACCAGGTGAGTCGCCAGCTGGATCTCCGCCGCATCCTTCAGCACCGAGGCGCGCACGCTGTCGTTCAGCGTTTCGGTAGACTTGGCCAGAATGTTGGAGACGCGTTTGTTGGCCGCAGCCAATGCCGCCGCTTCGTCCAGCGTACGGAAATGGGATACCGCCTTGACGCGCGCGTCGAAGTCGGCCGGTTTGGTCGGACGGCGCGCCAGCACCGCCTGAATGGTATCGACCGCGTGGCCTTCTTCCTGATACCAGGCACGGAAACGACCCAGCATGAATTCCACCACGTCGTCGACCACCTTGGCATTGGTCAACTTGCTGCCGTACAGGCGCACGGCCTCTTCGGTCAGAGTCTGCAGATCCAATGGCAGGTTTTTCTCGACGATGATGCGCAACACGCCCAGCGCGGCGCGGCGCAGCGCGAACGGGTCTTTATCGCCCTTCGGATGCTGCCCGATGCCGAAGATGCCGGCCAGGGTGTCCATCTTGTCGGCGATCGCCAGCGAGCAGGCCACCAGCGACTGCGGCAGCGCATCACCGGCGTAGCGCGGCTGATACTGCTCGTTCAGGGCAACGGCGACATCTTCCGCCTCACCGTCGTGGCGCGCATAGTGCATGCCCATCACGCCCTGGGTGTCGGTGAATTCGAACACCATGTTGGTCATCAGGTCGCACTTCGACAACAGGCCAGCACGGGTGGCGTGGTTGACGTCGGCGCCAATCTGGCCGGCAACCCAGCCCGCCAGCGCCTGGATGCGATCGGTTTTGTCGCGCAGGGTGCCCAGCTGCTGTTGGAACAGCACGGTTTCCAGGCGCGGCAGGTTGTCTTCCAGACGTTTTTTGCGGTCGGTGTTGAAGAAGAACTCGGCGTCGGCCAGGCGCGGACGCACCACCTTCTCGTTGCCGGAGATGATCTGCTGCGGGTCTTTCGACTCGATGTTGGCTACGAAGATAAAGTTCGGCAGCAGTTTGCCCGCAGTGTCGTACACCGGGAAATACTTCTGGTCGCCCTTCATGGTGTACACCAGCGCTTCCGCCGGCACCGCCAGGAATTTCTCTTCGAATTTGGCGGTCAGCACCACCGGCCATTCCACCAGCGAGGCCACTTCTTCCAGCAGGCTGTCGCTCAGATCGGCCTTGCCGCCGATCTTCTGCGCCGCCAGTTCGGCGTCGCGTTTGATAAGGGCTTTGCGCGCTTCGTAGTCAGCGACCACTTTGCCGCGCTCCAGCAGGATCTGCGGGTATTGGTCGGCATTGTCGAGGGTGAACTCGGCTTCGCCCATGAAGCGGTGGCCGCGCACGGTGCGCGCGGATTCGATGCCCAGCACGGTGCCCGGGATCAGATCGGCGCCCAGCAGCATCGTGACGGTGTGCACCGGACGCACGAACTGCACGTCGGAATCGCCCCAGCGCATCAGTTTCGGGATCGGCAGCTTGCCGAGCGCGGTGCTGACCATGCCGGCCAGCAGTTGTTGCGCCGACTGGCCTTTGACATGGGCGCGGTACATCAACCACTCGCCCTTATCGGTCACCAGGCGCTCTGCCTGATCGACGGTGATGCCGCAGCCGCGCGCCCAGCCTTCGGCCGCTTTGCTCGGTTTGCCTTCGGCGTCGAACGCCTGAGCGATCGCCGGGCCGCGTTTTTCAATTTCGCGATCGGCCTGCGCCGCGCTCAGGTTGGCCACTTTCAGCGCCAGACGGCGCGGTGCGGCGAACCAGCTCACGTCACCGTGTTCCAGGCCGGCGTTGTCCAGCTCGGCGGTGAAGTTGGCGGCGAAAGATTCCGCCAGGGAACGAAGAGCCTTCGGCGGCAGCTCTTCCGTGCCGATTTCCACCAGGAAAGTCTGTTGAGTCATGGCTGCCTCTTAGTTCTCGTTCTTCTTGTTGCACATCGGGAAGCCCAGCGCTTCGCGGGAAGCGTAGTAGGCTTCGGCAACGGCTTTGGTCAGCGTGCGGATGCGCAGAATGTAGCGTTGACGCTCGGTCACCGAAATCGCCTTGCGCGCGTCCAGCAGGTTGAAGGTATGGCCCGCCTTCAGGATGCGTTCGTAGGCCGGCAGCGGCAGCGGTTTTTCCAGCGCCAGCAGCGATTGGGCTTCTTTCTCGTACTGCTCGAAGCAGGAGAACAGGAAGTCGACATCGGCGTATTCGAAGTTGTAGGTGGACTGCTCCACTTCGTTCTGATGGAACACGTCGCCGTAGGTGGTGACGCCCAGCGGGCCGTTGCTCCACACCAGATCGTACACGCTGTCCACGCCCTGGATGTACATCGCCAGACGCTCCAGGCCATAGGTGATCTCGCCGGTCACCGGCTTGCACTCCAGGCCGCCGACCTGCTGGAAGTAGGTGAACTGCGTCACTTCCATGCCGTTCAGCCACACTTCCCAACCCAGGCCCCAGGCGCCGAGCGTCGGGTTCTCCCAGTTGTCTTCCACGAAGCGGATGTCGTGGATGGTCGGATCCAGACCCAGCTCTTTCAGCGAGCCCAGGTAGAGTTCCTGAATGTTGTCCGGCGATGGCTTAATCACCACCTGGAACTGATAGTAGTGCTGCAGACGGTTCGGGTTTTCGCCGTAGCGGCCGTCGGTCGGGCGACGGGATGGCTGCACATAAGCGGCGGCCATCGGCTCCGGCCCCAGTGCGCGCAGGCACGTCATCGGGTGTGAGGTTCCCGCGCCGACTTCCATGTCCAATGGTTGAACGATGGTGCAGCCCTGGCGCGCCCAATAATCCTGCAGTGTCAGGATCAGGCCCTGGAAGGTCTTGGTATCAAACTTTTGCATGTTGAATTCGCACGCGATACAAGTGGATTTATATGGAATGCGCCAGTATACCCTTTGACCGTAAGATATACAGCCAGAATCCGGCAACAAGTGCGAATCGGGGCGAGAAGCGCTGGATTTTCACCCGTCGGCCAAGAAAACCGTCGGCAGCATCGGCGCCGCAGAGGGCGAGGTCACCGCACCGCTTTCGCAGGCTCGGGTATCGGCTGGCTTTAGAGAAACGCCGATTCATCCCCCGCATGCTTCCACTACCGGCAGCTTGAGGCTTCTTCGACAAACAACAGGCGTGTTGAACAATATTCAAATAAGTGAATGGAATGAAAAAAAACATAACTCAGTGTTATATATTTACTTTATTCTCACCAACGCGGCATCGACTGAAATTTACTTGCCATAGTGACTCTGGTAGTATAACAAGGACAAATAACAGCCGCAGCTAAAAAGCCATTTAAGTCGCTTAGGAAAAAGATTGAAAATGATAGAGCTCTTTGACGTAGACTATAATTTGCTGCCAGATAACAGATCGAAAGAACTATTCTCTTTAAGAAAAAAAACGTTTAAAGACCGTTTAGACTGGCTCGTTAATTGCGAAAATAACATGGAGTTTGACGAATACGACAACCGTCACGCCACCTATATTTTCGGTACCTACCAAGATCACGTCATTTGCAGCTTGCGATTTATCGAAACGAAATACCCAAACATGATCAGCGATGGCGTATTCGACAATTACTTTAACGGTATAAAACTCCCCGAAGGGAATTACGTTGAAGCCAGCAGATTATTTATAGACAAGGCGCGCATTCAAGCACTTCAACTCCATCAAGCGCCAATTAGCACCATGCTTTTCCTGTCGATGATAAACTATGCAAGAAGCTGCGGCTACGAAGGCATATACGCCATTATCAGTCACCCGATGCGCATTATTTTCCAACGCTCCGGCTGGCATATCTCGGTGGTAAAAACCGGATGCTCCGAAAAGAATAAAAATATTTATCTGATCTATCTGCCGATAGACGATGCCAACCGGAACAGATTGCTGGCGCGCATCAACCAACACGCCACAAAGTGGGATAACCCGTTGGATTCCTGGCCATTATCCTTCCGAGTCAGCGAGAAGCGGCCGGATGAGCTGCAGCTCCACACCTAACCTGATGGCATGTTTGGCATTGGTGACGCCAAGCTTTTTGACGGCGTTGCCGATGTGATATTTTACGGTGGTGAGTTTTATTCCCAGGATAAGGGCAATTTCTTGATAGGATTTACCTAAGCTCGCCCAGTAGATGATCTCATTTTCACGCTTGGAGAAAAACTCTCGCTGGTTCATTTTTTCAAAGTCAGCAGGCGTGCTCATTTCCTGGTAGAGCGCCGTCATTTTGCCGTGCATGGTAATCAGCAGCATTTGAATTTCGGCCTTATTATTGTCAATCTGCTGTTCAACATCCGCATCACAATGCTTATCCAACATAATGGATAACACCACCAGATTATGATGATGATCGTGCAAGACGAAAGTATACCCATTAATAATATTGTAGTTCTTGGCCATATCAAAAATCTTTGGCAATTTTAATCCTGCGCCAATTTCCAAATCTTTATCCCAGGTAAACGGGGTAATTCTATGTGACGCGGTAATCAAAACAGGATCAATAAACTGATAGTTGTTTTTGATATAAAACTCGAACCACTCCGTTCTATTGGAAATGATTGAAAAGCTAGTCGGATTTCTTTTATTCATTATAGCATAAGCATATTTTATATTATTGTATTTGCTCAGCCCGCGTTCCAACTCTTCTTTTATAGAGGCATTAATGGTTTCATTATTGAAAAAAAAGTTAGACACTCACCAATCCTCTTCAAGAAATAACATCACTATAAAACTGAGAAGAGTATAACCCGGTTGCGCCGCCAAGTAAATTAAACCGACAGGCATAATAGGAAGCGTTAATAATCAACAGGCGTTTTAAAGAGTCAATTAAAATAATTTCGGAGGGGAAATTAATTTAATCGAGAAATAAGCGCGTCGCTGAAGAAGGGGCGGCAGAGGGCATTATCCGGCAAAGAAACACAAAGAAAACAAAATCATAACAACTCGGCATCATGACATGCATCTGACAAAAGCGTTCTGTCGCGTTGAAGATGAGAGGGGGCCAGACAGGCAGGCGAAAACGCCCCGCATCCGATGATGAAGGGAAAAAGCCATTGACAGTGAAGATTTGGATATACAATAATAACCAAAATTTTCCCTGGTGTTGGCCAAGTGGCTACCTGATCCTTTATAGGATCAGTTTTTTTTTGTAGCGCTGTATTTTATCGTTATGCAATAACGATAAGAACTTTCAGCGATAAATGATAGTTGTACTAAAGTACAGTCTCATCCGCCCACATCGCCTCGCCATCTCGCCGTCACAGGCTCTATCCTCTCCCGAGAGTTCTCAGAAGCGCGCGCTGACGCCGACGTTATACATAAACTGCTCGCCGCTGCTCAGGCCGCCGGTTTGCGAGACGGTGGCGAAGGCCGACACTCTGTCCGTCAACGGCATGTTGGCCCCCAGCGTGACATCCACCCAGTTTTTGTCCTGACCCGCACTGTCGCGAGTAAATGAGGTTTGCGTCGATTTCAGGCCGCCGCCGGCGCGGTAGACGTCATCGCCGAACTGATGCTGATAACTCACTTCCGCATAGGGGTTAAACACGCCGAATTGCGTATCCAACCGCCAGCCCAACGCGCCGATCTGCGAATGATAGGTTTGATCGTTGAAGCGCATGGCGGTGCTGTCATCACCGTCTTCGCTGTAGCCGGACACATGGCTGTAATCCCAGGCGAACTGCGCCACCGGCCCGGTGGTGAGGTAAGCAGCGATAGGGAAGTCATAGCCGGCGGTCACGCGCGCGCCCCACTGCTTGCCGGAGGTCGAACCGGTTTCGGTACGCGTCAGCGGCCCCAACCGCATGCTGCGACGGATGTCGTCATAATCCATCGTCGCATAGTGCAGATCGGCATTGACCCATCCCTGCTCGAATATGGCCAGCGAACTGAAGGCCGACAGCAGCACCCCACGCGCCTTGTAGTCATAGCGGCTGGAAGGATGCTGATCGTCGTTGGAACCGGCGATCAACGCACCGATCAACCAGCTGTCGGTCAGCTGATAGTCCACGCCGACGGTCAGGTTGTGGGTGGTGGCGTTGCCATCCCCCGCCGCCCGGTTATCGGCATAGTCATAGTGCTGGCCTGCGTAGCCGCCGAACACGCCCAGCGAGCCCTGCGGATTGTCGCCGTTGCGCAGCTGCTGGAAACGGCTGTCGAGCGTGGCGCGGCTGTCACGCGCCATCGCCGCCGTCGCCTGATTCAGCGCCACCACCTGCGCCGGACCATCCAACACCGCCTGGATATAATCCGCAATCAGCAGGTGCGCCTGCGGGCTGGGGTGGAAATGGTCGGAGAACAGATAGGACTGGCCGGCGTCGAAGCCAGGCATGTCGGAACGGCAAACCGCCGAGGAAACGCCCGCCGGACAAGCCATGCCGGCCGTGTTGGCGAAGCCGAACTGCGCCGGATTGGCGATCGCTTCGGCGAACAGCTTGTTCACGTCCACCCGCACGATATTGCCGCCCCCCTGCGCCAGCAAACGGTCTTCGCTTTGATTATAGAAATCGGTCAGCTGAGCGGCCTGCGCGCTCAGGCTGTCATACGCCGCCACAAGCTGGGCGGCGATCGCCTGCTGCACCTGAGGGATCGCGCTGCCCTGCTTCGCCGCGGCGGCCAACGCCGCGTGGATCGCCTGCGTGCGCGAAGCGTTGTCCGGGGTTGCCACCGAATTGAGCGTGGCATAGGCCGCCTGAATCGCCGCCCCCTGTACCGGCGGCAGCGCCTGCTGAATAATCAGCTCCATCAGCTGCGGCGTGGAGCCGATGTTCGGCACCGTCGGCACGATCACCGTGCCGGCGCCGGCGTTCAGCAGCGAATGCACCTGCGCGGCGGCGGCCGCGGCGCTGTTATAGGCCACGCCGGGCGCGGTAGCGGCGTTCAGCGCCGCCGCCGCCAAATCGTTACCGCCGATCCAGTGAATATACAAACCGTCGCCATCGGCCTGGCCGTTAACCCGATTCAGGTAGCGCTGCACCTGATCCTGAGTGTTGTCGACCGGGTTCAGGCCCGGCACCGCCACGGCGCCGCCGGCGGCGTAGTTTTCACCGCCGTTGTCCGAGGCCACCAGCGCCGCGCCGATGCGTTGCGCCAACGCTTCGTCGTACAGCAGGTGCTGACTGCCGTCATAGGTGAACCGGCCGTTGTTGCCGGTATCACTCAGGCTGTCGCCAAAGACGTAGAGTTGGTCATACGCCTGAACCGGAAGGGTCACACTGCAAAGTAACGCCACTGCAAGCGCCGCCGGGCGGGGCATGCATGTTATTTTTAGAGGCATGAATCGACTCCTGAGAGCCTGCAAATGAAGGCAATGTCGTTTTTATCGTTGGCCGGTTTTCCACCGGCCATGTAGTAACTATTGTCGGCTTTTTCGTCACGTCAAGCGGGGCTGCGGACAAAACAATCAGAGGCTTGCCAAGTTCACCGCTTCGAGCGATGATTACTGTTCATAAATACAGCATAAGGACATTCAGGATGGCAGACGAACGTTGCGGTTGGGTGACGGCCGATCCGTTGTATCTCGAGTATCACGACAAGGAATGGGGCACGCCCACCACCGACGCGCGCGAGCTGTTTGAAATGCTGTGTCTGGAGGGACAACAGGCCGGTCTTTCCTGGATCACCGTGCTGAAAAAGCGCGAGAACTACCGCCGCGCCTTCCATGATTTCGATCCGCAGCGGGTCGCCGCCATGACCGAACAAGACGTGGAAAGGCTGCTGCAAGACAGCGGCATCATCCGTCACCGCGGCAAGATAGAAGCCATCATCACCAACGCCAAAGCCTATCTGGCGATGGAGGCGGCCGGCGAGAATTTCGTCACCTTCATATGGGACTTCGTCGGCGGCCGGCCCCAGCTCAACCGCTGGCAGGCGCTGAACCAGGTTCCGGCCAAAACCGAGCAGTCAGACGCCATGTCCAAGGCGTTGAAAAAGCGCGGCTTCAAGTTTATCGGCTCCACCATCTGTTACGCCTTCATGCAGGCCAGCGGGCTGGTGAACGATCATCTCACGGGGTGCATGTGCTACCCAAAGCCACGGTGATCCGCCCCTGTGGCCCGGCGGATATTGACCGGCTGATGGCGCTCTGGCTGCCCAGCACCATCGCCGCCCATCCGTTCGTGGCGGAAAAATACTGGCGTGAAAGCGCCGCACTGGTGCGGGAAAATTACCTGCCGCGCGCGCAGAGCTGGGCCTGCTGGCATGAAAACGAGATCGTCGGCTTTATCAGCGTGCTGGACGAACAGTTCATCGGCGCGCTGTTTGTCGATCGGGCGTATCACGGCCGCGGCGTAGCCCGGGCGCTGATGACGCACGTGCAGCAGCGCTACCGCCGGCTCAGCCTGGAGGTTTATCAGCAAAACCTGCGCGCCTGCGCGTTTTACCACAAGCACGGTTTTCAGGTAACGCAGCGCCTGTTTAACGACGAAACCCAGGCCTATACGCTGATCATGAACTGGCCGGCAATCGAGAATTCAACCGGTTACGGTTAAAAAAGGCGCATTCGCGCCCTGGCGGCGCGCAATTAGGAATCCGCTGCATGGCGCCGCCCGGCGTTTTGTCGCATAACTCCCCCAGCACTTACCCGCGCTCATCATTTGTCACGTTTTTCTCCGGAACTGCCGGCGAGCCAACGCGTCATAGTAGCGCGGTGATGCGGGCCCCACCTGCGTCGCCTACTTTTTTGCGCCCCCGTGTTGGGCCGGCGCGTACAGATATTGATGCCATTAAGGACAAGAACATGAAAAAACGCATTGTAATTATTGCCGGCGCAGTGAGCGTCGCGCTCACGCTGTCGGCCTGTACCACCAACCCTTACACCGGCGAATCCGAAGTCGGCAAGTCCGGCATCGGCGCGGGCCTCGGGGCCGCACTGGGCGCCGGCGTCGGCGTACTGTCCTCTTCCAAGAAAGATCGCGGCAAGGGCGCGCTGATCGGCGCGGCGGCCGGTGCGGCGCTCGGCGGCGGCGCTGGCTATTACATGGACGTGCAGGAAGCCAAACTGCGCGACAAGATGAAAGGCACCGGCGTCAGCGTCACCCGTCAGGGCGACAACATCGTGCTGAACATGCCGAACAACGTGACCTTCGACAGCAGCAGCGCCACGCTGAAACCGGCGGGCGCCAATACCCTGACCGGCGTCGCCATGGTGCTGAAAGAGTATCCGAAAACCGCAGTCAACGTCATCGGCTACACCGACAGCACCGGTTCCCGTTCGCTCAACATGAACCTGTCGCAGCAGCGCGCCGATGGCGTAGCCAGCGCGCTGATCACCCAGGGCGTGGCGGCGAACCGTATCCGCACCGCCGGTGCCGGCCCGGACAACCCGATCGCGTCCAACAGCACCGCGGAAGGCAAGGCGCAAAACCGCCGCGTCGAGATCACCCTCAGCCCGCTGCAGTAATCCCGCGCGGGGCGCCACCGGCGCCCCGCCGCTTCCCTGCGATTTTCTCCTTATCCTTCAACATTCCCGCCCGCACGCCGGGTATGGTAGTCTCCTTGGCAATTAACCGCAGGAGGGATCGGCTGTGAGCACTGTCAAGGCAACGCGCGCCTCAGGACGCGCCACCATCAGCGATGTAGCGAGCATCGCCAAAACCGGCAAGACCAGCGTGTCACGCTATCTGAATGGTGAACAGCACCTGCTTTCCGACGATCTCAAACAGCGCATCGAACAGGCAATCCAGCAGCTCGACTACCGCCCAAGCCAGATGGCGCGCAGCCTGAAGGGCGGCCAAACGCGCCTGATCGGCCTGATCCTCGCCGATATCACCAACCCCTATTCGGTGGACGTGATGCGCGGCATCGAGGCCGCCTGCCGCCAACACGGCTTTACCCTGCTGGTGTGCAACACCAACAACGAAGTCAATCAGGAACAGCACTACCTGCAGCTGCTCAGCAGTTACCGGGTGGAAGGCATCGTGGTCAACGCGGTCGGCATGCGCGAGGAAGCGTTATCCACGCTGCAACAGTCGATGCTGCCGATGGTGCTGATCGACCGCAAAATCCCCGACTTCGCCTGCGACGTAGTGGGCCTGAACAACCGTGAAGCCGCCACCGTCGCCACCGAGCACCTGCTGCAACAAGGCTTCGAAGCGATCCTGTTCCTCAGCGAACCGCTCGGTACGGTCAATACCCGCCTGGAACGCCTGCACGCCTTCAGGCATACCATGGCGCAGCACCCTGCGCTGCTGGCGGAGCAGGCCGAAACGCCGCTCAACGATCGGCAGAAGCTGGAACAGGTGCTGAGCGATTTCAGCGGCCGTCATCGCGGCATGCGCAAGGCGGTGATCTCCGCCAACGGCGCCCTGACGCTGCAGGTGGCGCGCGCCATGCGCCGGCTCGGCATCCAGTGGGGCAACGACATCGGCCTGCTGGGCTTCGACGAGCTGGAGTGGGCGGAACTGGCGGGCGTCGGCATCACCACGCTGAAACAACCCACCTACCAAATGGGGCACGCGGCGCTGGAGCGGCTGGTGCAGCGTATTCAGGGTCTGGCCGCCCCCAGCGGCGAGCAGATGTTCTCCGGCGAGCTGATCGTCCGCGGCTCCACCACCCGCTAACCCGCCTTCTCCGGGGCCCTAACCGCCCCGCCTTCATCGGCTGTTTTTTGCTCAGCTTCGTGATTGCGATCATATTTTTACACTCTGTCGCTTTCTACTGGAACCGGTTCCATTTAACGTACCGGTAACAGCAGCGGCGGCGACAATGCCGCCTCAGGAGTCAAAATGAAAACAGAAATCATCGTGGTCACCGGCGCCTACGGCGCCGATACCGTCAAACAACAGGGCGGCCAGCGCGCGCTGTTGCCCATCATCGCCGGCGCGGGCGCCGACGGGGTGGAGATCCGCCGCGAACTGTTCGCCGCCGGCGAACTGGACAGCCTGCCTGCGCTGGCCCAGGAGATAGAACGCCAGCAGCTGTTCGCCGTCTATTCCGCCCCTGAGGCGCTGTTCACTCCGCAACATACGCTGAATCCCGACCTGCCGGCGCTGCTGGCGGAAGCGCAGGCGCTGAACGCGCGCCAGCTGAAGCTCTCCCTCGGCCATTTCCGCCCCGGCTTCGATTTTACCGAGCTGAAAGTGGCGCTGGAGCAACATCCGGTCAAACTGGTGGTCGAGAACGACCAAACGCCGGACTGCGGCATTTTGTCGATGCTGAACGCCTTTTTCCATGCAGCGGAAGATAGCCACCTGCCGGTCAGCATGACCTTCGATATGGCCAACTGGCTGTGGGTGGGGCAAGACGCCTTCGCCGCCGCCGAGCGCCTGGCCCGCCACGTCGGTTACGTGCACGTCAAGGCCGCGACGCAAGGCCCGCGCGGCTGGCGCGCCATTGCGCTGGACGATACCGACGGCAGCTGGCGCGATCTGCTGGCCCGCCTGCCGCACGATGCGCCGCGCGGCATCGAATTCCCGTTGCAGGGTGATGACCTGGAAGCCGTCACCCGCCATTACGTCAATATTTTGCGTGCGGAGTAACCCCATGATGACAACGTTAACGGCAACGACGGCGCAGCAGGCGCCCCTGGATGTGGTCACGCTGGGTGAAGCCATGGCGATGTTCGTGGCGGCGCAGACCGGCGATTTGGCGGAGGTGGAAACCTTCACCAAACGCATCGCCGGCGCCGAACTGAACGTGGCGATCGGCCTGGCCCGTCTGGGCATGAACGTCGGCTGGGTCAGCCGCGTCGGCAACGACTCGTTTGGCCGCTTCACCCTGCAGCAGCTGAAAAAAGAAGGCATCAACTACCGGCAGGTGACGGTCGACGGCCACTATCCGACCGGTTTTCAGGTGAAATCCAAGACTACCGATGGTACCGATCCCAGCGTGGAATATTTCCGTAAAGGCTCGGCGGCCAGCCGCCTGTCAGTCGCCGATTTCAACCGCGAGTATTTCGGTTCCGCGCGCCACCTGCACCTGAGCGGCGTGGCGGCGGCGCTGTCCGGCGAATCGCTGGCGCTGTGCCACCATGCGGCGCGCGAGATGCGCGCCATGGGCAAAACCATTTCGTTCGATCCCAATCTGCGCCCGGTGCTGTGGCCCAGTCGCGAGGTGATGATCGAGCAGCTGAACCAGCTGGCGTTCGCCGCCGACTGGGTGCTGCCGGGGTTGAAAGAGGGACAGATCCTCACCGGCCAGTCGACGCCGGAAGGCATCGCCGATTTCTATCTGGAGCGCGGCGTGCAGGCGGTGATCATCAAAACCGGCCCGGACGGCGCCTGGTTTAAAACCGCCGCCGGCGATAAAGCGGCGGTGGCCGCGGTCAAGGTCGACAACGTGGTGGATACCGTAGGGGCGGGTGACGGCTTTGCCGTCGGCACCCTCAGCGCCCTGCTGGAAGGCAAAACGCTGGTACAGGCGGTGCAACGCGGCAACAAAATCGGCTCGCTGGCGATCCAGGCCATCGGCGACAGCGAAGGCTTGCCGACCCGCGCGGCGCTGGCCGAATAACAATAAAAAAACGACTTCTCCGCATGACGTCAGCCTCTGGCCCTACAACCGGGACGCGTCGGGAGAGCATCTGCCCCTTCGTCTTTCATGCCCAACGGGCTGGGCGAAGGGGATGCAACACCACTGAAGGATACTGAACATGAACAAAGCGACTGTCGCGGCCAAACGCTGGTGGTACATCATGCCCATCGTGTTTATCACCTACAGCCTGGCCTATCTCGATCGCGCCAACTTCAGCTTCGCCTCCGCCGCCGGCATCAATGAGGATCTCGGCATCACCAAGGGCATGGCCTCGCTGCTGGGCGCGCTGTTTTTCCTCGGTTATTTCTTCTTCCAAATTCCCGGCGCCATCTACGCCGAGCGCCGCAGCGTCAAAAAACTGATCTTCTGGTGCCTGATCCTGTGGGGCGGCTGCGCCTCGCTGACCGGCGTGGTCAGCAATATCCCGATGTTGGCCGCCATCCGCTTTATCCTCGGCGTGGTGGAAGCGGCGGTGATGCCGGCAATGCTGATTTACATCAGCAACTGGTTCACCAAATCGGAGCGTTCACGCGCCAATACCTTCCTGATCCTCGGCAACCCGGTGACGGTGCTGTGGATGTCGGTGGTGTCCGGTTACCTGATCCACGCCTTCGGCTGGCGCGAAATGTTCATCATCGAGGGCATTCCGGCGGTCATCTGGGCGTTCTGCTGGTGGGTGCTGGCGAAAGACAAACCGGCGCAGGCTGGCTGGTTGAGCGCCGATGAGAAACAGGCGCTGCAACAGCAGCTGGACGAAGAACAGAAAGGCATCAAGGCCGTGCGCAACTACGGCGAAGCCTTCCGTTCGCGCAACGTGATCCTGCTGTGCGTGCAGTACTTCGCCTGGAGCATCGGCGTATACGGCTTCGTGCTGTGGCTGCCTTCCATCCTGCGCAGCGGCATGCAGATGGGCATGGTGGAAGCCGGCTGGCTGTCGGCGGTGCCTTACCTGGCGGCGACCATCGCCATGATCGTGGTCTCCTGGGCGTCGGACAAAATGCAAAACCGCAAGCTGTTTGTCTGGCCGCTGCTGCTGATCGGCGCGCTGGCGTTCTTCGGCTCTTACGCCGTCGGCACCAACCATTTCTGGATCTCTTACGGCCTGCTGGTGGTCGCCGGCGCCGCGATGTACGCCCCCTACGGGCCGTTCTTCGCCATCATTCCGGAAATGCTGCCGAAAAACGTCGCCGGCGGCGCCATGGCGCTGATCAACAGCATGGGCGCGCTGGGTTCGTTCTTCGGTTCCTGGTTCGTCGGTTACCTGAACGGCGCCACCGGCAGCCCGGCGGCTTCCTACATGTTTATGGCCATCGCACTGGTGGTGGCGGTGGTGTTGACGCTGATCGTCAAGCCCGCCCGCAACGAGATCCAGCCGCAGATGGCTTGATCCGGTTATACTTTTCCTCTGTCAATCAACCCGAGGGGGCGCCATGCCCCCTTTGGCCCAGCTGGAGTTCGTGATGAAACCTTCTATCGTATTGTACAAAAGCCTGCCCGCCGACCTGCGTGAACGTCTGGAACAGCACTTCACCGTACACGCGTTCAACGGCCTGCAGCCGGAGAACCGCGAGGAACTGCGCCAGGCGTTGCAGCAGGCCGAAGGGATCATCGGTTCCGGCGGCAAAATTGACGAAGCCTTCCTGCAGCAGGCACCCAAACTGCGCGCGGCTTCGACCGTTTCCGTCGGCTACGACAACTTCGACGTCGAGGCGCTCAACGCCCATAACGTGCTGTTGATGCACACCCCGACGGTGCTGACCGAAACCGTCGCCGACACCATCATGAGCCTGGTGCTGGCGACGGCGCGCCGGGTGGTGGAAGTGGCGGAACGGGTCAAAGCCGGCGAATGGCGCGGCAGCATCGGGCCGGACTGGTTCGGCGTCGACGTGCACCACAAAACCATCGGCATCCTCGGCATGGGCCGCATCGGCCTGGCGCTGGCGCAGCGCGCGCACTTCGGCTTCGGCATGCCGGTGCTGTACAACGCCCGCCGCACGCACGAAGAGGCAGAGCAACGCTTCAACGCCCGTCGCTGCGACCTGGATACCCTGCTGGCCGAGTCGGATTTCGTTTGCATCACGCTGCCGCTGACCGAACAAACTTTCCATCTGATCGGCCGCGATCAGCTGGCGAAGATGAAGAAAAGCGGCATTCTGATCAACGCCGGCCGCGGGCCGGTGGTGGATGAGCAGGCGCTGATCGAAGCGCTGCAAAACGGCGTGATCCACGCCGCGGGGTTGGATGTGTTCGAGAAGGAACCGCTGCCGGCCGACTCGCCGCTGCTCAGTATGCCGAACGTAGTGGCGTTGCCGCACATCGGCTCCGCCACCCATGAAACGCGCTACGGCATGGCCGCCTGCGCGGTGGATAACTTGATCGCGGCATTGACCGGCACGGTGAAAGAAAACTGCGTCAACCCGCAGCTGTTGCAGAAATAACTCAGCGCGGCCGGCGATCTGCGGATCGCCGGCCTCGCCGCTTTTTGCGGCTGTCGACGGAGTATTTTCACTCCGTCAAACTCACGGGCTTTCCCCTTATCTTGCTGACGATAAATTTGCCCACGTCGTCATTGGCGATCAGCATGACCAGCAGCAGCATCACCAACACCGCCAGTTTCATATGGCTGTAGGCTATCGACGGGTCAAAAGCCTCCAGCAACAGCGTAATGCAGGGTGAAACATTCACAATAATGTTGGTGGTCAAGGCGCTGGTGAGTTCAATACCCTTTTGCAGCATCCATAGCGGCAATATATTCCCTAATATGACGATGATCGGCAGGTACATCCAGAAGCTGGATTGCGTCGTTGCCAATACGCCTTCGCTCGGCAACATCAGCGCGCAAACGCCAATGAGCAAGGGAAATCTGAACGACTGAATATTGACGGCGTTAAACGCTTGTTTGGACAATGATTTTGCAATATAGGTGCCGACAGCCATACAGGTTGAGGTGACGAGACACACTAAGCCAAGCGCCAGAACAAATAGGGTGTTTGAATCGAAGGGGTTAAAACGCTGCCCTTTCACGGCCAATATCATCAGCACGGCGACAATAAAAGCCAGCATCACGGCTATAACGATGTTTTTTACCCCCACCGAGTTTCGATTATAAATCTCAATGAAAACAGAAATGATCGGGCTCAGTCCAAAAAGCATGGCCACCAGAATGGAGGGCTCCGTCCATTTCAACCCAACGAAAAGCCCAACCCAAGCTCCCAGCGTAGAGATATTCAATAATAGAATTAACTTCCAGGCGTTGAGGCAAGCTCGCAGCTTGACGGGGAAAAACAGCACGGAGATCACAAAGAAACCGAGCCAGGTCAAGGTGAAAGTCCAAAACAATAATACGAACAGATCGATGCTCTGCAACAAACCTGAGAGAAAAACATCTATGGCCGCACCCAGGATGCAATATCCAAGAATGTACGTTGGGCCGGACGCCTTGATTTTAGTGTTCATAGACTTCAAACATGCCCTTACTTTCAAGGCCAACGATATATTGATAGTCGGCATTGAGCTGATCGGCGCAACGGTGGCTTAACGCAATCCAGCCCGGAGAGCTGTAAACGTCCGTCGTGAGTTTTATTTCCTGATCAACATCCGGCAGATTTGATTTCTTGTAGGAAGGCAAACCGGCGATGGTATCGACATGCTTAACGGCCTTGATAGTGCCAGCGCTAAAAGATATCAGCTCTTTAATTTTTAAATAGTTTAACGGTTTATATTCCTCTGCGACCGCTTCCAGGAATGCCTCGGTTGAACACACGCTCAGTACCAGTTCGTCAATCTGCGTGCGCTTCAACGCCAGGGATGACAACGCCGGAAAACCCGCGCCGTGCGGTCTGGCCCCGGTTTCAATTAGCGTCCAACCGTCTTTGGTTAAAAACAGTTCCGAGTGCGCTGCGCCAAACGTGATCCCTAAAGCATCCAGACAGCTAAAGATGTAATCTTTGAGCTGAGCGTGATTCTGCGCATCGAAGGAGGTCAGTTCGGTGAACTCACAGATGGAATCGGCCCCGTTGTAACTGCCCTTGCCCATCTTCCATATCGCACAGATCTTGTGACGGCCTTGATAACTGACAGTATCGACGACGTACTCTTCCCCCTCAATAAAAGGCTGCAGAATAATGACTTCATTTTTTAAATTGAGCTGATTGCTTTTTTTGAACAAATCACCCGAATGAGCTTCAACTTCTTCAACCGTTTTGCAAACAAAAACGGAGTCCGTGCCTGCGCTGTCAACGGGTTTTAGCACCAGCTTCCGGTATTTTTTAAACAGCTCGGTCGCATATTGCGTGGCGTCTTTAAGGGTAGTTAACCGGTGCGTGGGGATATGATTGATCGCGCTATTTTTCAGGCACTCCTGCATCAGGTATTTATTCCTGCGAGAACGGCTCGTGCCGGTATCGTTACCGGGCAGGTCCAGAAGCTCAGCCAGGTGATCTGCGAGTTCAATGCCTGTTTCACAGCCTGCAATCACCGCGATAACATCATACTCTTGCAATTGATTGAGGATCTCATCCCCCGTGTATTGCAAACTGATAAAGAAATCATCTCCTCTGTAGCTATTCAGCAGCTTCGCCGGGATATCTTCTCGACTTTGAATGTGCGCGCACCCGTATCCTTTTTTATTGAATTCCGGTGCCACATCATTTCCGGATGAGTAGGCGTCAACGAGGATGACGATTTTTTTCGTGTCTTTGATGTCCATGCAGCGGGTTACTCCGTACTATAATCAGGGCCGAATATTAACGTTCGATTGTCTTGGCGTCGAATTTACGCTCGACGCCCTTTTACTTTATGAAGGGAACGTGTCAGCAAATTTGTGAGAAGTCGGTGCGTTCAATACTTTTAGCCAGGCTTGTCATTTCGCGATATTTATCAGATTTATCACCACCCGGCTGATAGATTCTATACCGCCAATAACGCCAAAGAGATGTCAGAATGGCCGCGTATTCCGTATAGGTTTTCAACACCTTAATTTCGCGCGCTTCAAGCATTCTTATAGAATTATAACCCGCGATGATATGCTTCGCTTTTTCCGGCGACAGCGTCCCATTGATGTCGCAGGTGCCGACAATCGCCATGGCGATATCGAAAACGGAGTGATAAATACAGGTCAACTCAAAATCTATCATGCCGACGAACTGCTCGCCTTCAAACAGCATATTGTCGTAGAAAAGATCGGAATGGATGACAGAGGTAGGCAAGCCGCTGATGCGTTCTACGGCAAGATGCCTGAGTCTATCTTTGGCCCAGCGCTCATAATCCTGATCGATATTGGCATCGAGGGCATCCATGAACTTTTTCTGCTCATAGAAGACTGAGTCTGTTAAGAAATTAGGGACGGGGATCGTATGCAGTTTCGCCATGGCAACACCGAGCTGCCTGAGCATATGTTCGTTGAAATCCCGGCGGACGGCGCCATCCATATAGGTTCTTAATAGAGAGTGCTTGCCCCTTAATATAATTGAATAGCTTTCTTGCCCTTTGGGTTTGACCAGCAAGGAGGTCTCATAATCATGTGCTTCCAGCCATACCAGCGTCTTTGCCATGATCTCAACGTCATCACGGCTTTGCTCTTCAATAATGCTGAAAACACAGCGGCCGATATCCGTTTCGAGGCAGTAATTGGTATTGCCGGATCCCATCCCCAAGAAGGCGCTGCTTTTTACCGTCAGCCCATAAAGAGATTCTATGCGGTGAACTTCATCACTATTCAACGTTGAGCCTGTTTGCATTTCTAATTCCATATCATTCACTTGAGCGCTTGATGCAAATCTTCATACAAGTCATTAACGTCTTCGATGCCGACTGACATTCGTATTAATTGCCTCGTAATCCCTGATTTTTTCTGCTCCTGCTCGCTAAGACTTCTGAACGACGATGAGGCCTGATAAGGCGAGTTCAGCGTGGTCTCCAAATCCCCCAAACTGTTGGAAGGGACGATGAGATTTAACTTCTTCTGAAAACTTGTCGCGTCAAACCGCGGGGCGATTTCAAAGCTGACCATGCCGCCGAACCCCCGCATCTGTTCGCGGGCAACGCTATGATTATGATGACTCGGCAACCCCGGATAGAACACGTTCGTCACATTAGGGTGCTCATTTAAACGGCTGGCCAGTTCCATCGCGTTGCGGTTAATGGCATTCATTCGAATGGCCAACGTGCGCAAGCTTCGCTCAAGCAGATGACATGACTGCGCGTTCAGACACCCGCCAAAGTCATTCATATATTCGGCCATTGCAGCAATGGACTCTTCACTGCCGACAGCCACGCCGCCTGACACATCGCCGTGGCCGCCCAAAAACTTGGTAGCGCTGTGCAATACCAAATCGACGCCATATTCCAGAGGGTTTTGGTTGATCGGCGTCGCCACGGTGTTATCAATAATGGTGAACACCCCCCGACTCTTGGCGAATCGGGTCAATAGCTCAATGTTCAGAATTTTAAGCAATGGATTAGTCGGTGTTTCGATATATATCATTCGCGTATTCGAATTGACTAATGCGATGATGCTCTCTACTTCACAACTCTCCGAAACGCTGTATGTGATGCCTAATTTTGCAAAATGATTCTGTACAAACTTGAGCGCACCTGAATACACGCCGTTTTGTAAAACAATATGGTCACCGGCTTTTAAATGCGAAAGCATCGCCGTCGCGAAAGCCGCCATACCGGAACTGAATACCAGAGCGGCCTCACCACCGCTTTCCAATGCGCACATCTTCTCGGCAACGGCGCGCTGATTGGGTAAGTTACCATGTCTTGGATAGACATCTTCTGTCATATCAAGATGCTTGTGAGAACTCGCGGAGAATAGCGGAGAAAGAATGCCACCATGCATTTCGTCGATAATGGTCCCGCTGTGAACGGCAAGAGTTTCTTTTGCTAACACGGTTACTGCCTATTTTCGAGTATCAGGAAGTGGGGGGCATGCCTTGAATAAAGGATCCCCCCGTTCATGTGAGTCTTTATTACGATGGGTTATTTGGCACCGCGAACATCGGGGTGAAATCGATTAATATGACATCGCGGAAGCCCACCTTACCGTGCCCATCCACATGAACCGGTTTCACCTGGTGCCAGACTAGATCATCAACGATGCCGATGGAGTCCAGCGGTTTGAGCATCGCCTCATTACACAGGATGTTCGTCTTGGTGTTATCTGTAATGATGTTCTCACCGCCAGAAACACCATCACGATTGATCAAATGTATCCAGGTGCAAGGCTCGCCATCCTTATGAAGTCGATTCGGTACGGAAATCCCCGGCGCATCAACCGTCGCTTTCATTCTGATGAAGTGAATGCCGACCTCCATGGGAATCGTGGAAGCATACTCATGTAACGGGGAATTTTTAAAATCATGCAGGACAAGCGACGTGATCAGATTATTTGACAAAATTTCGTTTGGGACAGGCTGAAATTTCCTTGCCTCCTCAACGACCTCATCATTAAATCCGACATCTTGTTTGTAACTGTAGGCGTGTTCGGAAGATTGAGGAATCAAGAGATTAAAGCAAGGTAAAAGCACATATTTACTGTGCTGCCGATAGCGCCCCGCATTTTCACCGTAGGGATCCAGAGCAAGCGTATCGAAATGCCGCTGAATAATACTTAAGTCTGATTTTTGCGCATCGGTAAGGTTAAAGTCATCCGAAGCCAATTTGCAATACCCTACATCTGTCATCATGGGGTATGCGCTCACACGGCACTCAAGTGTGTTCTCAAACTCTTTAATGTTACCACGAATCATCGTGCAATCTTCCTTTTTACTCTGATTGGAATAACGACATATTGATGTTCACCGCAATGCTCATGAACATTGAACAGCAAATGCTTCCCTGTTTTTCAAGTGAAGTAATTCATCTCACAAATAAAAGAGCTTGATTATTTATTCTTTAAACTTCCTGCACGCTAAAAAGTGCGAAAGAGAATTTTATAGATTTCTTTTCCACTTATTTATCGAAACCAGACTTGCGTTGTTTTTCATTGCTACCTGACCTCATCTCACTTGTACGCGGTGAGCGAAAGTCTACGCTGCATATGGGTTTTCAAATGACGCCAGGTGAATCGGCGCGAAACCTTTATCCTCCAACCCTACCCGCCTAATGGGCTGCGATGCCTGACGATGCGCATCTGCCGGACACAGAGCGCCCTACCCTGGCGTTACGCCGCTGAATGCTATTTGCGGCTCCCTCGCGGGCAGTATGATTAGTATTTTTTATACAAAATAGCCAATTTTCGGCAACGGCAACGTACATGCCCCATGCTGGCCAGCAGGAGACACCGCTCATCAAACCGATTGCTCTGTAGATAGACAAGGACGAAACTGGCAACTAACTATGGTCAGCCAAGTAAAACCGCCTTGAAAGCCGTGCTTTTGGCATGGCTTCATCCACGCTACCGCACTACTCATCCCTTTCCGAGCATTAGTTTAGACAATCTTTATTGTTAAGATAAATTTAACGGATGCGGAAGTTACTCGATATGGTTATAAATTGCCATAGTGTTAATGAAATGCAGCGAAAAAGTGTGATCTGGGTCGGGGCCGCAAAACCTGTGCCAACCCTAAGATCGCGTGACTGAAAGGTTGAGGCGATAATGGCGTGGGCCGGCGAACGGTCACAATAATCCAGCGTAATATGCTGCTAATCGAACGCAGGGCAAAACTTGTGCCCACCGGTCGATTTGTCAGCCGCATTGCAGCGGGGTTTATCTGGCGGTATGGTGGGTGATTACCTGCTAAAAAACAGTACTGCTGCACCTATGACTTTCTCACTTTTCGGCGAAAAATTTACCCGTTATGCGGGCATTACCCGTTTGATGGACGACCTGAACGAAGGCCTGCGCACCCCCGGCGCCATCATGCTCGGCGGCGGCAACCCCGCACAGATCCCAGAGATGGAAGCCTATTTCAAACAGCTGTGCCAGGAGATGCTCGACCAGGGCAAACTGACCGAAGCGCTGTGCAACTACGATGGCCCGCAAGGCAAGGACGCGCTGCTGAAAGCGCTGGCCAATCTGTTGCGCGACGAGCTCGGCTGGGAGATCTCGCCACAGAATATTGCACTGACTAACGGCAGTCAGAGCGCGTTTTTCTACTTGTTCAACCTGTTCGCCGGCCGCTACGCCGACGGCTCGCGCCGCCGCGTGTTGTTCCCACTGGCGCCGGAATATATCGGCTATGCCGACGCCGGGCTGGATGAAGGGCTGTTCGTCTCCGCCAAACCGAACATCGAGCTGCTCCCGGACGGCCAGTTCAAGTATCACGTCGATTTCGAACATCTCACCATCGGTGATGACATCGGCATGATCTGCGTTTCACGGCCGACCAACCCGACCGGCAACGTGATCACCGACGAAGAGCTGATGAAGCTCGATCTGCTGGCGCAACAGCGCGATATTCCGCTGGTCATCGACAACGCCTACGGCGTGCCGTTCCCCGGCATTATCTTCAGCGACGCCACGCCGCTGTGGAACCCGAACACCATCCTGTGCATGAGCCTGTCCAAGCTCGGCCTGCCCGGCTCGCGCTGCGGCATCGTGATCGCCGACGAGAAGGTGATCACCGCACTGACCAACATGAACGGCATCATCAGCCTGTCCCCAGGCAGCATGGGGCCGGCGATGGCGACGGAAATGATCGAGCGCGGCGATCTGCTGCGCCTGTCGAACGAGGTGATTCGCCCGTTCTACAAACAGCGCGTCGAGCACACCATCGAGATCATTCGCCGCTACCTGTCGCCGGAACGCTGCCTGATCCACAAACCGGAAGGGGCTATCTTCCTCTGGCTGTGGTTCAAGGATCTGCCGATCACCACCGAGGTGCTGTATCAGCGCCTGAAAAAGCGCGGCGTGCTGATGGTGCCGGGCCACTACTTCTTCCCGGGGCTGGAGCACGACTGGCCACACACTCACCAGTGCATGCGCATGAACTACGTGCCCGATCCGGAGAAAATCGAGCGCGGCGTGGCTATTCTGGCGGAAGAGATCGAGCGCGCACATCAGGAAGGCTAACGCCGACTGATTGAAAATCGACCGATAAAGATATACGATGCATATATCGTATATCTTTTTTTGGAGGGCCAACGATGACTCGCATCGTGATCGATTTACCTGAAGAAGACCTGCGGCAGCTCGATAATCTGAAAAATATCCGCCACGTTCCCCGGGCCGAGATCATTCGTCAAGCAGTCTCTCGCTATCTGACGGAGAACCACGTGGAAGATCCCAGCAACGCTTTCGGGCTCTGGTCCGGGGCGATGGGAGATGGCGTGGAGTACGAAAATCGTCAGCGTGAGGAGTGGGAATAATGGTGGCTCAACGGGCGTTATTCGACACCAATATCCTGATCGATTATCTCAACGGCATTCCTCAAGCCAGGGACGTTCTGGTCGAGTATCACATCAATCCGGCCATCAGCGCCATCACCTGGATGGAAGTGATGGTAGGTGCTAAAAAACAGGGTCCGACACTGGAGCTGAAAACACGTCAGTTTTTAGGGCAATTTCTGCTGCTGCCTATTACCGATGAAGTCGCCGAACGCGCCGTAGAACTGCGCCACTCACAGCATGTGAAACTGCCAGACGCCATTATCTGGGCCACCGCGCAGGTGGGATTCCGGATGCTCATCTCCCGCAACCCCAAAGATTTCGGCACTGACAATGGCGTGTTGATGCCTTATCGGCTGTAGACGATCCGCACTACAACGTCCAGAACAGCACCGCCAGCAGCTGCGGCGACATGATGCGCAGGAACATCGCCAGCGGATATACGGTGGCGTAAGACAGCGCGGCGGCGCCGCTGGTGGGATGCAGGCCGTTGGCGAACGCCAGCGCCGGCGGATCGGTCATCGACCCCGCCAACATGCCGGACAGCGTCAGGTAATTCATTTTGCCCACCGTGCGCGCCAGAATGCCGACGCTCAGCAGAGGAATGGCGGTGATTAACGCGCCATAACCAATCCATGTCAGCCCCTCGCCGTGCAGCAACGTATCGATAAAATTGCCGCCCGATTTCAAACCGACCACCGCCAGAAACAGCACGATGCCCAGTTCGCGCAGCGCCAGGTTGGCGCTCGGCGGCATAAACCAATACAGCTTGCCGATACTGCCGATGCGCCCCAGGATCAGCGCCGCCACCAACGGCCCGCCGGCCAGCCCCAGCCGCAATGCCGCCGGGAAGCCGGGCACAAACAGCGGAATGGAGCCCAGCAGCACCCCGAGGCCGATGCCGATAAAGACCGGCAGCATCTGCACCTGCTGCAGCTTTTGTTGGGCGTTGCCGACGATTGCCGTCACCGCGTCGATGGCCTCCGGCCGGCCGACCAGGTTGAGAATATCGCCAAACTGCAGCGTCACGTTGCTGCCGGCCACCAGCTCCACGCCGGCGCGGTTGAGGCGTGAAATCACCACGTCATACTTCTGCTTCAGGTTCAGATCGCGGATTTTTTTCCCCAGCACCTGCTCGTTGGTCACCGCCGCCCTCACTACCTGCAGCGCAGTGCCGCGCGTGGACAGCGAAGCGTCGACCTCTTCGCCGATCACCAGCCGGGCGTTCTCCAGATCTTCGCGTTTGCCCACCAGGTGCAGATAGTCGCCGAGCTCCAGCCGCTCATGCGGCGCCGGCACCATCAACATCTCGCCGCGTTTGAGGCGCGAACAGACGATCGCTTCACCGTTGAGCAGCGGCACGCTTTTGATCGCCATGCCCTGCAGATTGGGGTTACGCACCGCCACGTTCATGGCGTGCAACAGCTCGCGCTGATTGCCCAGGCTGCTTTCAAACGCCTGCGCCTCGCGCTCGATGTTGATGCGAAAAACCAATCGGATCAGCCACATCACCAGCAGGATGCCGCAAATGCCGAACGGATAGGCCATGGCGTAACCCATGCCCATGCCGTCCACCAATGCCGGATCGGAACCGAGATCGGTCAGGATTTGCTGACCGGCGCCCAGCGCCGGCGTGTTGGTGACCGCGCCGGAGAACACGCCGAGGATGATCGGCAGCGGCACGTCGAACAGCTTGTGCACTGCCGCCGCCACTGCGCCGCCGGTCAGCACCAGCAGCACCGCGAAGGCGTTGAGCCGCAGACCGGAGACGCGCAGCGAAGAGAAGAAGCCGGGGCCAACCTGAATGCCGATGGTGTAAACGAACAGGATCAGGCCAAACTCCTGGATGAAGTGCAGCATGTCCCCGTTCAGGCTGATTTGCCCGCTCTGGGCGAAGTGGCCGACCAGGATGCCGCCGAACAGCACGCCGCCAATCCCCAGCCCGACACCGTACAACTTCCAGTTCCCCATCCACAGCCCAATGACGGCCGCCAACGCCAACATGCTGACGGTCAGGGCGATATCGCTCATAGGTCACATCCTTGCCAAAGTTGAACATGGGATTTGCGGGCATAGACACACAATTAACAAGGATTATGGCATCGGGCAGACGGGGGGACTGTGGCGTGCGCCACATAACGCAACGGGGGAGATCCGTCTGGATCTCCCCCACATGATGATGACCGTTTTTCAGTCGGTTATTTGGCTTCCAGCTCCGGCGTCGCGCCGATGGCGATGCGCTGAGGCTGCAAGGCTTCCGGAACCTGACGCACCAGATCGATGTGCAACAGGCCATTTTCAAATTTGGCCTCGGACACCTGCAGGTGTTCCGCCAGAGTGAAGGTCAGCTGGAACTCTTTGCACACCAGCCCCTGATGCAGGTACTCGACCTGTTTTTCCGGCGGCGTGGGTTTACCGCTGACGGTCAGCCGCGGCCCTTCCACTTCAATATTCAGTTCGCTCTGCCGGAAACCGGCCAGCGCCAGAGAAATGCGGTAGTGATTGTCATCGCTTTTCTCGATGTTATACGGCGGGAACCCCTGGGGTTCCTGGCCCCCCATGGAACTGGCCAGTTTATCAAAACCAATCCATTGACGCAGAAGCGGGGATAGATCGTAATTACGCATAGGAACAACTCCTTTCATTAAGCGAGATGTGTTTATTCAGCCCCCTGACGGCAGGCGGATTATTACTGCATATTTGCCGACAGCGTTCCTGCCGGCGAAAACGGAATTATTTAATTTCGATACGGCGCGGTTTTAATGTTTCCGGCACGATGCGCTGCATATCGATATACAGCAGACCGTTTTCCAGTTTGGCGCCTTTAATTTGAATATGTTCGGCCAGCTGGAATTTACGCTCGAAATTACGCTCAGCGATGCCCTGATATAAATAGGTTTTTTCTGCCGGTTCGTTATTGTGCGCACCGCGCACGATCAGCAGATTATCTTGCGTGGTGATCTCCAGCTCCTGCTCGGCAAACCCGGCTACCGCAATGGCGATGCGATAATGATTTTCGTCCACCAGCTCGACATTATAAGGGGGATAACCGCCGTTGCCCTGGCTCTGGCCGGCCTCCAGCGCGTTGAACAGGCGATCGAAACCAATGGCGGAACGGTATAGCGGAGAAAGATCGAAATTACGCATAAAACAGCCTCCTAAGGCACTTCAGCGAGGTTGAAATAAATACGCCTTCCATTCTGGACAGGCTAATTAAGCCAGAATTCCCTTACGGCAAATTCTCAATCCGGCTCTGATGATAAAATGGGGGTTGATTTCATCAATTCAACGGGCGAGGATCAAAAAAAGCGCTTTTCGGTTAGGTGAAAGTTTTTTTACCACTTACACTAAAGTGAGAGAGCCGCCACAGAGCGGGATTTTGCTTCTTTTAAAGCAGCAACAGGATGTTATAAATCAGCTTAATTTAGGGGCACAGCAACCCTGCAGGATGGATTAATGACGACGATGAAAGCGATAGCGACGGGCTGCATGTTGTTGGCGACCAGCGGTTGCTCCAGCGTGATGAGCCATACCGGCCCGAATCAGGGTTACTATCCCGGCACCCGCGCCAGCGTGGACATGCTGAAGGACGACAACACCAGCTGGGCGATGATGCCGCTGGTGGCGCTGGATCTGCCGTTCTCCGCAGTGATGGATACCGTGCTGCTGCCTTACGACTATCTGCGTTCAGGCAATGACGCCACCGCAGACTCGCCAAAAGCGCGCATCCTGCGCAGCGAGCAGCAGAATCTGGCGGCAACCGGCAACCCCGGCGAGGGCAACGACAGCACCGCCACACACTAATCTCGCACGCAGCGGGCCATCAGGCCCGCCTTACGCCTCAACCACAAAGATCTGGTTGAATCCGGCAATCTCGCGCATAAATGCCACTTTCTTGCCATCCGGCGAAAACACCACGGCATCCCCCGACGGCGGCTGCACGCTGCGCTGCGTTAAACGCTGCAGGCGGCCGCTGGCGACCTCACACAGCATCACGCTGTTGTCACACACCAGGGCTATCGTCCCGCCCTGCGGGTGCCAGCTGAACGCCGACTGGATGTCATGCTCGCCGCGGCTGACCTGGCGCGGCTCACCGCCGTTCGGCGACACCGTCCACAGTTGCACCACGCCGCCGTCATCCTTCATCAGAAAAGCTATCTGGCTGCCGTCCGGCGAGCTGCGCAGCCAATGGCGCGGCGCACCGACCACGCCCGGAAAACGGCGTTCACCGGTAAAGGTCACCCGCCGCTGCCTGACGCCAAGCGGCGGCGCGGGCAGCTCGCTTTCCGTCCCCTGCAGCGGCACCGCGCCGGCCCTGGCGTAGTCGGCGTCGTTCTCCGGCAGATCGACGATAAACACCTCCGGCAGTTTCTCGCCGGCGGCGGACAGCGTATCGCCGATGAACGCCAGCGCCCAACGTTGCCGACTGCCGTCGGCCTTACGGTAGCCTTCGCGGCCAATCCAGCCTTCTTCGTAGGCGCGATTGATCTGATCGCTGCCCGGCTGCGGCTGCGGCACGGTCTCGCTAACCAGCACGCAATAGTGGCTGCCGTCATATTCACGGGGATGCTGTTTCGGCGGATTGACCCCGTGCAGCGGCACGGCCACGCCGACGTTGCGCAGATCGCGCGCCGGATCGCATTCATGCATCACGTGATCGTTGTAGGTAAAGCTGAGGCGGCTGCCGTCCGGGCTGAAAACGTGCACATGGCTGCCGCCGCGCAGCGCGCCGGGCGTGTAGGGCGCCGTGATATCCAGCGCGTCGAGGGTAATGGCCAACTCGCGATCCGGTTCGCTGACGATCACCCCGCGGCGGTGGTGAAAATCATACTGCCAGGCGCTGTCCGGGTGTTCCGGGCCGTGGATGAAGACGTAACGCGCCGGCGCATCAGGGCTGACCGTGACCACGCCGACGTGTGCGCCGTGCTGGGCGCGATAAACCACTTCCACCGCGCCGCTGGCGACGTTAACCCGCTCGATGCTCAGGCCGGTGAAAGAGGCGCCGCGCGGGCGCACGTCATAAGCCAGCCATTGGCTGTCCGGCGTCCAGACGTTGATATTGGTTAACTGATGCCCGCGTGGGTCGAAAGTCAGTTGTTTTTCCCGATGGCTCATGACGGCTCTCCTGCGCATGCTGGCACTGAACGGCCATCTTACCGGATCGGCAGCCGCGTTTCATATGGCCGGCGAGGACGAGCCGGGGGCTTTCCCGCGTCGAAATTTCCATGAGACTTATCCGTTAAGCCTATCGACGACGCCGGCAGGAAATAAACGCCCGGCAAGCCGGCCCCATTCCTGATGGGGAAACTCAACGACGCCCAAACGGTATAAGTAAAGGAAGCGAGCATTATTTTATTGATTATCCTTCTCCTCATTAAATACGCCCGCAGCGACACCTTACTTAACGCAAATAAATAAAAAATTGTGCCGCTAAACGACAAGTAATGTTTATTTTCACCGCATACGCGATGCGCCCCCCGGCCATTTCCGCTTTCTGGCCGGGTTGCCCGACGGGGTTTACAATAAATACAAAAAAGTACAAAATGGATTTTAAGTCTAAAAAATCCGGAGCCGGTATGAACCCCCTTTTCGATGCCATTGTTTCTGCCCATCAGCAACTGCGCCCTCAGGTGCGAGTCACGCCATTGGAGCGCAGCGTGCTGCTTTCTCAGCAATTGGGTTGCGAGCTGTATTTGAAATGCGATCACCTGCAGCACACCGGTTCCTTTAAATTTCGCGGCGCCAGTAACAAGCTGCGGTTGCTGGATAACGCGCAACGCCGGCGCGGCGTGATCGCCGCCTCTACCGGCAACCACGGTCAGGCCGTCGCTTTGGCGGGGCAACTGATGGGCGTTGGCGTCACGGTTTATGCGCCGGAGACGGCGGCGAGCATCAAGCTCGACACCATTCGCGCGTTGGGCGGCACCGTGGAATTGGTGCCGGGCGATGCGCTGAACGCCGAACTGGCGGGGGAACAGGCCGCACGCGAACAGGGGAAAACCTATATCTCGCCGTATAACGACGAGCAGGTGATCGCCGGCCAGGGCACCTGCGGCATGGAGCTGGTTGAACAGCTCACCGATCTGGACGCGGTGTTCGTGGCGGTCGGCGGCGGGGGTTATATCGCCGGCATCGGCACCGTTCTGCGGCAACTGTCGCCGAACACTCAGCTTATCGCCTGCTGGCCGGAAAACGCCACCAGCCTGTACAGCGCGCTGGAAGCGGGTCATATCTTCCCGGTGGAAGAGCAAGAAACCCTGTCCGACGGCACCGCCGGCGGCGTCGAGCCGGGCGCCGTGACCTTTCCGCTGTGCCAACAGCTGATCGACCGCAAAGTGCTGGTCAGCGAGGCGGAGATTAAACACGCGATGCGCCGGATAGCCGCCAGCGATCGCTGGATTATCGAAGGCGCGGCCGGCGTGGCGCTGGCGGCGGCGATCAAACTGGCGCCGGAATACCAGGGTAAAAAGGTGGCGGTGGTGCTGTGCGGCAAGAACATCGTGCTGGAGAAATACCTCAAGGCCATCGCCGATGCACATCCTTAATCGGCAGCAAATCCTCGCCGCGTTCGACGCCGAGACCATAACGCCGCTGCTGAAGCAGGGTTTTATCGCCTACTCGCAACAGCGGGTGCAACAGCCGCCGGTGCAGCATTTCCTGTTCGAGCGGGCCGACGGCGACTGCTGCATCAAGTCCGCCTGGTTGGAAGGCGACGAACTGTTCGTGGTCAAGATCTCTACCGGTTTCTATCGCAATGCCGAACACGGCCTGCCGAGCAATCAGGGGCTGATGATGGCGTTCTCCGCCCAGACCGGTGAGCCGCAGGCGCTGCTGCAAGATGAAGGTTGGCTGACCGCGCTGCGCACCGCCCTGGCCGGCCGCATCGTCGCCGAGCTGTGCGCGCCGCCGCATATTCAGGCGATCGGCATTGTCGGCACAGGCCTGCAGGCGCGGCTGCAGCTGCAATGCCTGAAACCGGTGACCGATTGCCGCGAGGTATGGGTGTGGGGGCGAGACGAACAGGCGCTGGCGGCGTATCGGCGCGATGCCGAAGCCGAGGGTTTTCGGGTGCGGGTTACGCAGAATGCGGCGGAACTGGCGGCGCACTGTCAGCTGATCGTGACTACCACGCCCAGCCGCGAACCGATATTGCAGGCGGCGGATATTCGGCCCGGTACGCACATCACCGCCGTGGGCGCCGACACGCCCGGCAAGCAGGAACTGGCGACCGAGCTGGTGGCCCGCGCGGACGCGCTGCTGGTCGATGCCCTGGCGCAGTGTGCGGACTATGGCGAGATCGCGACGGCTTATCGGCAAAAAAGGCTGATTTCAACGCCAATCGTCGAAATTGGCGCCGTCTTGGCGCAGGGAGGGCGGGTACGACGCGAGCCGCAGCACATCACCATCGCCGATCTCACCGGGCTGGCGATTCAGGATCTGCAGATCGCCAAAGGGGTGTTGGCGAAAGTATAAAGGGGCGCCGCAGCGCCCCGCGCTATCAGGCGTTGAGCACGAACTTCTCGATAGCGCGTGCCACGCCGTCTTCGGTATTGGCGCTGGTGACAAACTGCGCCACCGCTTTCAGCTCGGGAATGGCATTGCCCATCGCCACGCCGACGCCGGCATATTCTATCATCGCCGTATCGTTGGCCTGATCCCCCAACGTCATGATGTTCTCCCGCGCCACGCCGAGATGCTCGGCCAGCATTCTCACCCCGGCGCCTTTATCGACGTTTTTGTGCAAAATCTCAAGGTAGTAAGGCGCGCTTTTCAGGATGGTGTAACGCGCGCGCGTTTCTTCCGGGATGCGCGCGATAGCGCGGTCCAACAGCTCCGGCTCGTCGATCATCATCACTTTAGGGAAACGCATTTGGCGATCCATCTCTTCCACGCTGCGGTATTTCAGCGGAATGCCGGTCATTTCCGCTTCGTGTATGGTGTACTTGCCGATATCCTTGTTCGGGGTATACAGGGTATCGAAATCAAACGCCTGGTAGTGAACACCGAACTCGCGCGCCATCTGCTCAAAGTGCAGATAATCCTCAAAGCCCAGCGTTTCTTGCAGAATGCAGGCGCCGTCGACCGCACGCAGCACCAGCGCGCCGTTATAGGTGATACAGAAATCGCCGGGGCCTTGAATGTCCAACTGGCGCAGATAATCCTGCACGCCGACATAAGGCCGCCCGGTGGCCAGCACCACGTGCACCCCTTTGCGCCGCGCCGCCGCGATAGCCTGCTTTACCGCCGGCGTGATTTGATGCTGCGGATCCAGCAACGTGCCGTCCATGTCGATCGCAATCAGTTCAATAGCCATTCAACGCTTCTCCCAGTGGTTTTTATTCATGCTAACGCGTTTCAGCCTCGGCTGTCAGCGCCAAAAAAGGCCAAAAAAAATCCGCGCGGGTCGCCCGGCGCGGATTTTCACAGCCATTAACGCATCAGATATCGATGTTCGCCGCTTTCAGGGCGTTTTCTTCGATAAAGGCGCGACGCGGTTCAACCGCATCGCCCATCAGCGTGGTGAACAGCTGATCGGCAGCGATGGCGTCCTTGACGGTCACGCGCAGCATGCGGCGGCTTTCCGGATCCATGGTGGTTTCCCACAGCTGCTCCGGGTTCATCTCGCCCAGACCTTTATAACGCTGTACCGACAGGCCGCGGCGCGACTCTTTCACCAGCCACTCCAGCGCCTGTTCGAAGCTGTCTACCGGCTGACGGCGTTCGCCGCGCTCGATGAACGCGCCCTCTTCGATCAGCCCGCGCAGCTGCTCGCCCAGCTGGCAGATCTTGCGGTATTCACCGCCGTGGATGAAGTCGAAGTCCAGCTTATAGTCGGTATCCACGCCGTGGGTACGGATGCGCAACGCCGGCTCGAACATCTGGCGCTCGCGATTCTCGAAGATCACGAAGTCATAGCTGCTGCCGTGTTGCTCTTTGTCGTTCAGCGCCTGCACCAGCGACGCGATCCAGGTTTTCACCTTGGCTTCATCGCTGAGATCGCCTTCGTTCAGCGTCGGCTGATAGATCAGGCTGTTCAGCAGCGCGCGCGGGTAGCGGCGCTCCATGCGGCCAATCAGCTTCTGCACGCCGTAGTGCTCGGCCACCAGTTTCTCCAACTGCTCGCCGCCGAGCGCCGGTGCGCTGGCATTGGTGTGCAGCGTAGCGCCGTCCATCGCGATGGCGATCTGGTACTGATCCATCGCCTCGTCATCTTTGATGTACTGCTCCTGCTTGCCTTTCTTCACCTTGTACAGCGGCGGCTGTGCGATGAACACGTGGCCACGCTCGATGATTTCCGGCATCTGGCGGTAGAAGAAGGTCAACAGCAGCGTACGGATGTGCGAACCGTCGACGTCGGCATCGGTCATGATGATGATGCTGTGGTAACGCAACTTGTCCGGGCTGTACTCGTCGCGGCCGATGCCGCAACCCAGCGCGGTGATCAGCGTCGCCACTTCCTGCGAAGAAAGCATTTTGTCGAAACGCGCTTTCTCGACGTTGAGGATTTTCCCCTTCAGCGGCAAGATAGCCTGATTCTTGCGGTTGCGCCCCTGCTTGGCAGAGCCGCCCGCGGAGTCCCCTTCCACCAGGTACAGTTCTGACAGCGCCGGATCGCGTTCCTGGCAGTCCGCCAGTTTGCCCGGCAGGCCGGCCAGATCCAGCGCGCCTTTGCGGCGGGTCATCTCACGCGCTTTACGCGCCGCTTCGCGCGCGCGCGCCGCGTCGATGATTTTGCCGACCACGATTTTCGCGTCGCCCGGATTCTCCATCAGGTAATCCACCAGCTTCTCGTTCATCAGCGTTTCAACCGCGGTTTTCACCTCGGAAGAGACCAGCTTGTCCTTAGTCTGAGAAGAGAACTTCGGATCCGGCACCTTCACCGACACCACGGCGATCAGGCCTTCACGCGCGTCATCGCCGGTGGCGCTGACTTTGGCCTTCTTGCTGTAGCCTTCCTTCTCCATGTAGCTGTTCAGCGTACGGGTCATCGCGGTACGGAAACCGACCAGGTGCGTGCCGCCGTCGCGCTGCGGAATGTTGTTGGTGAAGCAGTAGATGTTTTCCTGGAAACCGTCGTTCCACTGCAGCGCCACTTCCACGCCGATGTCGTCTTTCACGGTGGAGAAGTAGAACACGTTCGGGTGGATCGGGGTTTTGTTCTTGTTCAGGTACTCGACAAACGCCTTGATGCCGCCTTCGTAATGGAAGTGGTCTTCACGGTCGGTGCGCTTGTCCTTCAGGCGAATAGACACGCCGGAGTTGAGGAAGGACAGCTCGCGCAGACGCTTGGCCAGAATGTCGTACTCGAATTCGGTCACATTGGTGAAGGTCTGGTGACTCGGCCAGAAGCGCACCATGGTGCCGGTCTGCTCGGTTTCGCCCACCACGTTCAGCGGCGCCTGCGGCTCGCCGTGGCTGTAAGTTTGTTCGTGCACTTTGCCTTCGCGGCGGATCACCAGCTCCAGTTTCTCCGACAGGGCGTTAACCACCGAGACGCCCACGCCGTGCAGGCCGCCGGAAACTTTATAGGAGTTGTCGTCGAATTTACCGCCGGCGTGCAGCACGGTCATGATGACCTCTGCGGCTGAAACCCCTTCTTCCGGGTGAATGCCGGTCGGAATGCCGCGGCCGTCATCCTGCACCGATACCGAGTTGTCGGCATGGATGGTGACCTGAATGTCACTACAGTGGCCCGCGAGCGCTTCGTCGATAGCGTTGTCCACAACCTCGAATACCATGTGGTGCAGACCGGTGCCGTCATCGGTATCGCCGATATACATGCCCGGGCGCTTGCGCACCGCATCCAGCCCTTTTAATACCTTGATACTTGAGGAGTCATAAGAATTCGACATCAACGTTTCTCGCTCATTTTAGTCCTGTGGTTGAACCTCTATTTTACCCTGTTCCACGCGGAACATCTTGCCCTTTTCACCGGCCATGTCGGTCACTTGTTCAGCGCTGACCGCGCTGACAAAAACCTGGGCCTGGGTGGCTTTCAGGCGATCGGCCAGCAACCGGCGACGGCCGGTGTCCAGCTCGGAGGCAAAATCATCAATCAGATACAGGCAACGCCGCCCGCTCTGCCGGGTGAGAAACTCACCCTGCGCCAAGCGCAACGCGCACATCAGCAGCTTAAGCTGACCGCGCGATAACAAATCCTCTACCGGCGTGCCGTCGGCACGAATGCGAAAGTCCGCTTTATGCGGCCCCACCGCGGTATAGGTCAACGCCCTGTCGCGCTCAAACTGGCGCTCCAGCAGCTCGCCGTAGTCGCTCTCTTTGTCCCAGCCGCGCTGGAAGGAGAAGCTCAGGGCGAATTCAGGCAGAAACTGCGCACAGGTCGCGGTGATATCCGCGGCGATCGCGTCGCTGTATTCCGCCCGCCATTCGCTGATGCGCTCCGCGAGCGGGATCAGTTCCTGATCCCAGGCGCGGATCTGCGCATAGCGACTCACCTGGCGCAGCGCGGCATTGCGCTGCTTCAGTAACCGTTTCAGGTTGCTCCAGGCGGTGAAAAAACCGGGTTCGTTATGAAAACAGCCCCAGTCCAGGAAAGCGCGCCGGAATTTCGGCCCGCCGTTCAGCAGGGTAAAACCTTCGGGGGTGATCAGCTGCATGGGCAGCAGCTGCGCCAGCTCGGCCACCTTGTGGCCGTCGCTGCCATCGATGCGTACTTTGCTGTCACCCTGACGGCTCTTGCTCAATCCTACCGACAGCTCGCGCTCCGCGCCGTCGATGCGGCCATGCAGCACGAACTCCGGTTGGTCGTGGCGGATCACCCGACCGGCCTGCAGACTGCGAAAGGCGCGGCCATGGCCGAGCGTATACACCGCCTCCAGCACGCTGGTCTTGCCGCTGCCGTTAGCGCCGACCAGGAAGTTGAATCCCGGCGCCAGCGCCAAATCCGCCGCCTCGATATTGCGGAAATCTTTAATCAATAAACGCGTCAGAGCCATGCAATCTCTTTACCGATGACGGTGCTGTAATTCAAGGTAACGAGACTACAACCGCATTGGCATGACAACGTAGGCCGCCGCCTGGCTGGCGCCGTCTTCGATCTGCACGCTGGAGACCGAGTCGGTCAACAGCAGGCGCACGTCTTCACACTTGAGCGCGTTCAACACGTCCAGCACGTAGCTGACGTTGAAGCCGATCTCCATCTCCGCGCCGTCGTAGCTGACGTCGAGGATCTCTTCCGCCTCTTCCTGTTCCGGGTTGTTGGCGGTGATCTTCAGCTGATTCTGGCTGACGTACAGTCGCACGCCGCGGAATTTCTCGTTCGAGAGAATGGCCGCGCGGGCGAACGCCTGCTTGAGCAGATCGCAGCCGGCTTCCAGCGTTTTGTCCGGGTTCTTCGGCAAGACGCGGCGATAGTCCGGGAAACGGCCGTCAACCAACTTGGACGTGAAGATGAAATCGCCGACGTGGGCGCGAATGTTGTTGCTGCCGATCTGCAGCTGCAGCAGCGAATCGCCGCCGTCTAGCAAGCGCACCAGCTCCATCACCCCTTTACGCGGCACGATCACCGAATGCGACGGCAGCTGCTGGCCGATCGGCATCGAGCACACCGCCAGGCGGTGGCCGTCGGTCGCGACGGTGCGCAGCTCTTCGCCTTCGGTTTCAAACAGCATGCCGTTCAGGTAGTAACGCACGTCCTGATGGGCCATCGAGAACTGAGTGGCTTCGATCAGGCGCTTCAGCGTCGCCTGCGGCAAGGTGAATTCCACCTCGCTCTGCCAGTCGTCCAGGTTCGGGAAGTCCGCCGCGGGCAGCGTGGACAGCGAGAAACGGCTGCGGCCGGATCGCACCAGCATGCGCTCGCTCTCCAGCGTGACGGCGATCTCCGCCCCTTCCGGCAGGCCACGGCAGATATCAAAGAATTTGCGCGCGGGCACGGTGGTCGCGCCCGGCTCGTGCGGCTGGGACAGGGCGACGCGCGCCACCATCTCCATCTCCAGATCGGTGCCGGTCAGCAGCAGGGAGCCTTCCGTCACCTGCAACAGCAGGTTGCCCAGGATCGGCAAGGTCGGGCGGCCGCCCAGCGGGCTGCTCACCTGTTGCAGCGGTTTTAGCAGATGCTCACGTTCAACGATAAATTTCATAGCGCTATGAAGATAATGTTCTGATTAAATTGGAGAAATCTTCTTTGATGTCGTGACTTTCCTCACGCAGCTGCTCGATCTTCCGGCAGGCGTGCAACACCGTGGTATGGTCGCGGCCACCAAACGCATCGCCGATTTCCGGCAGGCTGTGGTTGGTGAGTTCCTTCGCCAGCGCCATCGCCATCTGGCGCGGGCGGGCAACGGATCGCGAACGCCGCTTGGACAGCAAATCCGCGACTTTAATCTTGTAATACTCCGCCACCGTCTTTTGGATATTGTCGATGGTGACCAGCTTTTCCTGCAGCGCCAGCAGATCGCGCAGCGCTTCGCGCACGAAATCGATGGTGATGGCCCGGCCGGTAAAGTTGGCGTTGGCGATCACGCGGTTCAGCGCCCCTTCGAGCTCACGCACGTTGGAACGCAGGCGCTTGGCGATGAAGAACGCCACTTCGCCCGGCAGGCGAATGTCGTTTTCGTCGGCCTTTTTCATCAGGATCGCCACGCGGGTTTCCAGCTCCGGCGGCTCGATCGCCACCGTCAGCCCCCAGCCGAAGCGGGACTTCAGACGATCTTCCACCCCGTTGATCTCTTTAGGGTAGCGATCCGAAGTCAGGATGATCTGCTGATTGCCTTCCAACAGGGCGTTAAAGGTATGGAAGAACTCTTCCTGCGAACGCTCCTTGTTGGCGAAGAATTGGATGTCATCGATCAGCAACGCGTCGACCGAACGGTAGTAGCGCTTAAACTCTTCGATGGCATTGTTCTGCAACGCTTTGACCATGTCTTGTACGAAGCGTTCCGAGTGCATGTAGACCACTTTGGCGTTGGCCTTGCGCGCCATGATGCCGTTGCCGACCGCGTGCAGCAGGTGAGTTTTACCCAGGCCGGTGCCGCCATACAGGAACAAAGGGTTGTAGGCGCCGCCCGGATTGTCCGCCACCTGGCGAGCCGCCGCGCGCGCCAGCTGGTTTGACTTACCCTCGACGAAGTTGTCGAAGGTGTGTTTGGGGTTGACGTTGGAGCGGTAAGAGAGCTCGGGCTGCGCCGCCGCGTTGTCCCAGCTCGGGCGCGAAGGCGCGGCCGTGCGCGCCGCCGGGGCCGCAGGGGCGCTGCTGACGCTGGCGGTCACGGTCTGGCTGATCACCTGCGTGATCGGCTTGCTGCCGACTTCAAAACGCAGCAAAGGCGCATCCGTGCCGCAGAAATCATTCAGCAGACCATTGATATTGTTTAAGTACTTATCGCGAACCCAATCCAGCACAAAACGGTTAGGCGCGTACAGCGCCAGGGTGTTGTCACTCAGTTCCGCCTGCAATGGGCGAATCCACATACTAAATTCTGTGGCAGGTAACTCATCCTGCAATCGGGCAAGACACTGCTGCCAAAGCGAAAGTGACACGGCGGACTCCACTCGAACAAGATCAATAAAGAAAAGAAACGGGCAACTTTTTTATAACTCATGATTTTTGACACATACCCGGCATCGGCTGTTTGCCTGTGGGGGATGCGAACCGCCTTTCACGGTTTGTGTCCCTCACGATCCCGGCATGAGGGATCGCGATCGGAATGACGGATCATAGCGCAATCCGCGCAAGAGATCCTCCCCTTCCTCACAGATTAGATCCATTTTATCCACAGGCCGCGGCCGGCGGCGATCTTTTCGCCGCCGGCGCCGCATGACCACGCAGATCCCGGCCTCTGCGCCGCGTTTTTTACATTGTCAACCGGTTATACCCTGTTATCCACGTCGGATCCTGGGATCGCGCGCAAAGGATCTCACGGGGATCCTTGCGATTTCACCCCGAGTCCGTATAATCTTCGCCCTACGTGTGATACCTGGTTCCTTATGGTGCGTCATTAGCCAGACAGGATTCTGCGGTGACCACGGGCCAAGACCGGATTTTGTTCCGTTATTGGCAGACAACCAGGTAGGCTGGCGCGATGCGAATTGACTCAGGACTGTACAATTATTACAATCCCGCTTCTTTATGTATTGCGATTGAGGCGTCGGTCATCTTCACGCCGAGTAGCCAAACGCGTTTACTGATCAGTAATTATTTTAAGTTTAGGTAGAAATCGCTATGAAACGCACTTTCCAACCGTCCGTATTGAAGCGCAACCGTAGCCACGGTTTCCGTGCTCGTATGGCCACCAAAAATGGTCGTCAAGTTCTGGCCCGCCGTCGTGCGAAAGGCCGTGCTCGTCTGACTGTTTCTAAGTAATAAAGCTAACCCGCTGAGTGGTTAAGCTCGCTTTTCCCAGGGAGTTACGTTTGTTAACTCCCACTCATTTCACTTTCGTCTTCCAGCAGCCACAACGGGCTGGCACGCCGCAAATCACCATCCTCGGCCGCCTGAACCAGCTGGGGCATCCCCGCATCGGTCTTACCGTCGCCAAAAAACACGTCAAACGCGCGCACGAGCGTAATCGGATCAAACGCCTAACCCGCGAAAGCTTCCGCCTGCGCCAGCACGAATTACCGGCGATGGATTTTGTCGTGGTGGCCAAAAAGGGGATAGCGGATTTGGATAACCGCGCGCTGACGGAAGCTTTGGATAAATTATGGCGTCGCCACTGTCGCCAGGCTCCCGCATCCTGATCGGGCTGGTGCGGGCCTATCAGCTCGTCATCAGTCCGCTGCTAGGGCCTCGTTGTCGCTTCCAGCCGACATGCTCTCATTACGCAATTGAGGCATTAAGCAGGTTTGGCATGATAAAAGGCAGTTGGTTAGCATTGAAACGCGTATTAAAATGCCACCCTTTGAACCCAGGTGGCGATGATCCGGTGCCGCCAAAAACCGACGATAACAGAGAACACTAACGATGGATTCGCAACGCAATCTTCTCCTCATCGCTCTGCTGTTCGTGTCTTTCATGATCTGGCAGGCATGGCAAACGGACAACGCTCCGCAGCCGGCCGCACAGACCACGCAACAGACTTCGAACGCAGTAGCCGGTGATGCCGCCAGCCAGGCCGTGCCAGCCAGTGGTCAGGGTAAGCTGATTACCGTGAACACCGACGTGCTGTCACTGACCATCAACACCCGTGGTGGCGATATCGAGCAGGCTAAACTGTTGGCCTACCCGGAAACTCTGGGTTCATCGACTCCGTTCCAACTGCTGGAAACCACTCCGTCGTTCGTCTATCAGGCGCAAAGCGGCCTGACCGGTAAAAACGGCCCGGACAACCCGGCCAACGGCGAACGCCCGCTGTACCAAGCGGCGCAGGACAGCTACACCCTGCCGGAAGGCCAGGACGAGCTGCGCATCCCGCTGACCTACACCGATAAAGACGGCGCGGTCTACACCAAGACCTTCGTGCTCAAACGCAACCACTATGCGGTCGGCGTAGATTACAGCATCGACAACAAAGGCGCGGCGCCGCTGGAGCTGACCCTGTTCGGCCAGCTGAAGCAGACCACCGAATTGCCTAAGCACCGCGATACCGGCAGCAGCAACTTCGCGCTGCACACCTTCCGCGGCGCGGCGTACTCGTCCAGCGAGGACAAGTACCAGAAATACGCGTTCGACAAAGACGAAAACCTGAGCGTCACCACCAAAGACGGTTGGGTCGCCATGCTGCAGCAGTACTTCGCCACCGCGTGGGTACCGGCGACCAAGGGTGACAACACCTTCTACACCGCCAAACCGGGTGACAACCTGTCCACCATCGGCTTCAAATCTACGCCGGTCGTGGTGCAGCCTGGCGCTCAGCAGCAGCTGAACGCGACCCTGTGGGTCGGCCCGGAGCTGCAGGACCAGATGGCCCAACTGGCGCCGCACCTGGATCTGACCGTGGATTACGGCTGGCTGTGGTTCATCTCCCAGCCGCTGTTCAAACTGCTGAAGTTCATCCACGGCTTTATCGGCAACTGGGGCTTCTCCATCATCATCATCACCTTCATCGTGCGCGGCATCATGTACCCGCTGACCAAGGCGCAGTACACCTCGATGGCGAAAATGCGCATGCTGCAGCCGAAGCTGCAGGCGATGCGCGAACGCATCGGCGATGACAAGCAGCGCATGAGCCAAGAGATGATGGCGCTGTACAAGGCGGAGAAAGTGAACCCGCTCGGCGGCTGCCTGCCGCTGATCATTCAGATGCCGATCTTCCTGGCGCTGTACTACATGCTGATGGGTTCGGTCGAGCTGCGCCACGCGCCGTTCGCCCTGTGGATCCATGACCTGTCGGCGCAAGACCCGTACTACATCCTGCCAATCCTGATGGGCGTGACGATGTTCTTCATTCAGAAGATGTCGCCGACCACCGTGACTGACCCGATGCAGCAGAAAATCATGACCTTCATGCCGGTGATCTTCACAGTGTTCTTCCTGTGGTTCCCGTCCGGTCTGGTGCTGTACTACATCGTCAGCAACCTGGTGACCATCCTGCAGCAGCAGCTGATTTACCGTGGTCTGGAAAAACGCGGTCTGCACAGCCGCGACAAGAAAAAAAGCTAAGCGTATTGTAGGGGTTCGGCGCGCCGACCCTTGCAGTCACCCCAAAGGCGGTCATTAGACCGCCTTTTTGCATCTTAATCGTCAGAGAGAACCGTTATGAGCACCACCGATACCATCGTAGCCCAAGCCACCCCGCCGGGACGCGGCGGCGTCGGCATTCTGCGCATTTCCGGAAGCAAGGCCAAAGACGTCGCCCTGGCGTTGCTCGGCAAGCTGCCGAAGCCGCGCTACGCTGACTATCTGCCGTTCCGCGACGCCACGGGCGCCACCCTCGATCAGGGCATCGCGCTGTGGTTCCCGGGGCCGAACTCCTTTACCGGCGAAGACGTGCTGGAACTGCAGGGCCACGGCGGGCCGGTGATCCTCGATCTGCTGCTCAAGCGCGTGCTGGCGCTGCCCGACGTGCGCATCGCGCGGCCGGGCGAGTTCTCCGAGCGCGCGTTTCTCAACGACAAACTCGATCTGGCGCAGGCCGAAGCGATTGCCGATCTGATCGACGCCAGCTCCGAGCAGGCGGCGCGTTCGGCGATGAACTCGCTGCAAGGCGCGTTCTCCACCCGCATCCACCAGCTCGTGGAAGCGCTCACTCACCTGCGAATCTATGTGGAAGCGGCGATCGACTTCCCGGACGAGGAAATCGACTTCCTGTCCGACGGTAAAATCGAGGCGCAGCTCAACGACGTGATGGCGGATCTGGACAACGTGCGCGGTGAAGCGCGCCAGGGCAGCCTGCTGCGCGAAGGGATGAAGGTGGTGATCGCCGGGCGCCCCAATGCCGGCAAATCGAGCCTGCTCAATGCGCTGGCAGGACGCGAGGCGGCGATCGTCACCGATATCGCCGGCACTACCCGCGACGTTCTGCGCGAACACATCCATATCGACGGCATGCCGCTGCACATCATCGACACCGCCGGCCTGCGCGACGCCAGCGACGAAGTGGAACGCATCGGCATCGAACGTGCATGGAACGAGATCGAACAGGCCGACAGAGTGCTGTTTATGGTTGACGGCACCACCACCGCCGCCACCGAGCCGGCGGAGATCTGGCCGGAATTTATGGCGCGCCTGCCGGACACGCTGCCGATCACCGTGGTGCGCAACAAAGCCGACATCACCGGTGAAACGCTGGGTATGACGGAAGTGAATAACCACTCACTTATTCGCCTGTCGGCCCGCACCGGCGAAGGCGTCGATGTGCTGCGCGATCATCTTAAACAGAGCATGGGCTTCACCAGCAACATGGAAGGCGGCTTCCTGGCGCGCCGTCGCCACCTGCAGGCGCTGGAACTGGCGGCGCAGCATCTGGTACAGGGCAAAGAACAGTTAGTGAGCGCTTACGCGGGGGAGCTGCTGGCCGAGGAACTGCGCCAGGCGCAGCTGGCCCTGAGCGAAATCACCGGCGAATTCACCTCCGACGATCTGCTGGGCCGCATCTTCTCCAGCTTCTGTATCGGGAAATAATCGACTGCGAGCGCCGTATCCTACTCGGCGCCCGCATGTTACTTCTCCCGGCGGCATCAAAACTCACCTAAGCTTATCTCATCAATTTTGATGCTTGAGAGATAAGCTTACATGAACGAACCTTTAGACTTGATCGGCGTGGGATTGGGGCCTTTCAATCTCAGTCTGGCCGCTCTGGCCGCCGAAAGCAACGCCGTCAATTATACCTTTCTCGATCGTAACGCCAGCTTCCGCTGGCATCCCGGTATGCTGTTGCCCTCAGCTTATATGCAAACCTATGTACTGCAGGATCTGGTTACCGCCGTCAGCCCACGCAGCCAATTTTCATTTATTAATTACTTGGTCGAAAAGAAAAAAATTTATCGTTTTTTAATCACCGAGCAGCAAATTATCAGCCGGGAAGAATTTTCCGACTACCTGAGTTGGGCCTGCGAAAGGTTAGACGGACTACAGTTTTCACAGTCCGTAGAGTGTATTGATTTTGACGATGAAAAGGGTTTGTTCAAGGTAAGTACCCACAACCAGACTCTGTGGGCGAAAAATATCTGTCTGGGTACCGGACATGACCCTTGGTTGCCGGAAGCATTTTACCCGGCGCTGGGTGAAAACTGCATGCATGCCGCTGAAATAGCCCTGCGCAATCCAGACTTCAGCGGCAAGCGGGTTATGGTAGTGGGCGGCGGCCAAAGCGGCGCCGATGTTTTTTTGAACGCGTTGCAGGGACACTGGGGCGAGCCGGCACAGCTGGATTGGCTCTCGCGCCGTCCCAATTTTCAGCCGCTGGATGAGTCCCCCTTCACCAACGAATATTTCACTCCTGAGTACGTCGACTATTTCTATACGCTGCCGGCCGAGATCCGCGCACGTGAAATCAAAACACAGAAATTGCCGGCAGACGGCATCAGCAATCATACGCTGCGAACCTTGTACCGTGAGCTTTATATGCGTTTTGACGTGATGCGCCAGACACGCAATGTGCGTTTACTGCCCCATCGCACTCTACTGACCGTAGAATCAAAGGATGGGGCTTTTCATCTGCGCACGCTTCACGGTCTGGAAAATCGCCAGGAAAGTTTCAGAGCCGATATCGTCATTCTGGCCACCGGCTATCGCGCCACTCTGCCCGCTTATCTGAAACCCCTGGTGCCACGCATCCCGCTCGATTCGAAGCAGCATCTACCGCTGCTGCCAAATTTTAATCTTGAATGGCTCGGCCCGGAACAAAATCGAATTTATGCGGTAAATGCCGGGATACACAGCCATGGCAGCGCAGAAGGCGGACTGAGCCTGATGGCCTGGCGTTCAGCGCGCATCCTCAATCACTTGCTGGGCAAGCCATACTTTGATTTGGCACCGAACACATCAATGATCCAATGGTGGAGCGATGCCGCGTCGGACGATATCTCTTCCATCGTTAATAAATAGGATAATCCGCATAGTGTTTTTTGATGATAAATCCTCAACTTAGCCTTAATCTAACACCCCTGCGTTCTTAGCGACCCTCTGTCATGGAGTGAACAATGGCGTGTCATTTTGCCCGATGGACCCCGGCCTCCGCTGTCCTGGATACCCAGAGACTCTCCGACGAAGTTATAGCCGCCACCCGCACCTTTTCCGTTAAGCGCCGCACGCGTTACCTGCAAGGGCGCATTCTGCTCGCCGAAATGATGTTTTACCTGTACGGCCTGCCGACGCTTCCCCCTATAGCCACCACCCCGACCGGCCGCCCCTGCTTCGCCGATCATCAGCTGCCCGATTTTAGCCTCGCCTACGCCAGCAACACCGTGGGCGTGCTGCTCAGCGACGAAGGCAAAGTCGGACTGGATATCGAAGTGATGCGGGCGCGCGGTACCCGGCAAAGCGCGCTGCAACACGCGCATCAGACGCCGGCGGAAAGTGCCTGGATCGGCGCGCAGGACGATCGGCTGGAGGCGGAAACTCAGCTGTGGAGCATCCGGCAAAGCGTGCTGAAAATTTCCGGCCTGGGCAACAGCGGCCAGTCTACGCTGCGTCTGCATCCGTTCTCAGGGCACCTGCGCTCCAGCGCCACGCCGGACGTTCAGGTGATGAGCGACGCCGATGAATACCTGAGCTGGGCCTGCGCCGGCAGCCCCGGGCTGGATCGCCTGCTGTGCTGGCGCTACGAAGAGCGCCGCGGCCTGCACAAAGACGGGGAAATCTCGCCCCGCAGCCCGGCGGCGTCCTCGCGCTTCGTCAAACTGACGGGTCTGAAGACGCCCGGTTAACGTGGCGCAAGGCGGATAAAGCCGTTTTTACCGCACGAATTTCTGCCGTAATTTGTAAAAACAGCTAAATGTTGAGCAATCGCCTATTCTCGACCCGAGCTTTAGCCTACTATTCGCCCATGTTGTCCGCTGAATCTGCTCATTCGAAAGGGAGAATCATCATGTCAGACCAAGCCTTAAAAATCGTCACTCTGCTCGGCAGCCTGCGCAAAGGCTCCTACAACGCCATGGTGGCCCGCGCTCTGCCAGGCCTGGCTCCGCAGGGCGTCACCATTGAAGCGCTGCCTTCCATCCGCGATATCCCGCTGTACGACGCCGACATGCAACAGGGTGAGGGTTTCCCTGCCGCGGTCGAAGCGATAGCAGAGCAGATCCGCCAGGCCGACGGCGTGATCATCGTCACCCCCGAATACAACTATTCCGTGCCCGGCGGGTTGAAAAACGCCATCGATTGGTTGTCTCGCTTGCCGAATCAACCGCTGGCCGGCAAGCCGGTGGCCATTCAAACCAGCTCGATGGGGCCCATCGGCGGCGCGCGCTGCCAGTACCACCTGCGCCAGATCCTGGTGTTCCTGGATGCGATGGTGATGAACAAGCCCGAGTTTATGGGCGGCGTGATCCAGAACAAGGTCGATGAACAGGCCGGCGAACTGAGCGATCAGGGAACGTTGGATTTCCTGACCGGCCAGCTGTCCGCGTTCAGCGATTTCATTCGCCGCGTGGAATGACGGTCTCGCGGCGCCCGCAGGGCGCCGCAACAGGACATGAAGTCCGCCAATTTATTGAAATTAAAGCCATAGCATCATGTATTTTTTCATTTTAGCGTTATTTTTCGTTTCCATCACCAGTCCCGCTTTCGCCGCAGACATGCGTTATCCCGCCGGTGAAGAGCCGCTGGAGCTGCCTGCGCACAGTGCGCTTAACGCCCAACTGTCGCGATCCGCGCAAAACCAGGAAGATAAAAAGCTGGGCGCCATGTCGCTGTACCTGACGCTGATGCGCGAAGACGGCCGCAACGTCTGGGCCCCCTACCAGCTGGCGGTATCGTCGGCGGAGAAAGGGCAAACCGAGCTGGCGGAGCGCTATCTGCAGCTGAGCGCCGATCGCGGCCTGTGGTACTACTACAATCTGCTGGAGGACGACGCCTTCAACAGCATCCAGCACTCCGCCACCTACCAATCCATTCTGGCCGCCACCAAAGCGCGCTATCTGCAGCACGCCCGCCGCTATGAAGGCAAAGCCAGCTACGCGATACCGGACGGCGAAGCGCCGCCCGAAGGTTGGCCAACGGTGATCTTCCTGCATACCTACGGCAAGGCCGCCGCCATCAGCCCCGAGGAACGGCTGCTGTTCGGCGAAATGGGCGTGGCCTATATCGAGATCAACGGCACGCAGATGTTGTCGGAAAACAGCTTCCGCTGGTCGAATTACAGCGACGAGAGCACCCAGGCCGCCCTTCAGCGTACGGTGCAACAGCTGGCTCCACAGTTAAAGCTGAACCCCCAACGGATTTATCTCAGCGCTCGCGGCCAGGGTGCGCTGCACGCCGCCAATCTGATCGCGAAGTACCCGCAGTTTTACGCCGGCGCGCTATTGATCGCCCCCAACGGCGAGATCAAGCCGGCCCAGCAGTCGCTGGCGGCGAAAAAGAAAATCGTGATGGCGTATTACGATCGGCAGAACTTCAGCGAGCAGGCGCTGGCATTGCACTTCGCCAATCTGTTCGGAGAGGATAATCAGGTTCAGACGCTGCACTTCGCCCAAGGGGAGGATGCCGCCGGCAGTTGGCAGGCGCGCTTCAGGCGGCCATTGCAATGGGTGCTGGATCGGGCGCCGGATGCAACGCCGGGAGTCTAGGGTTTCAGGGCCGACGGACGTCGGCCCTTTGGCTGTCAATGGCCGTCGACGAAAACGATCTTCAGCACGAACAGCAGCGCCACGACCACCACGCACGGGCTGATTTCACGCCAGCGGCCGGTGCCGAGCTTCATCACGCAGTAGGAGATAAAGCCGAGCGCAATGCCTTCGGTGATCGAGAAGCTGAACGGCATCATCACCGCGGTGACAAACGCCGGTACCGCTTCGGTCAGATCGTCCCATTTCACCCGCGCCAGGCTGGAGGTCATCAGCACGCCGACGTAGATCAGCGCGCCGGCAGCGGCATACGCCGGCACCATACCCGCCAGCGGCGACAGGAAGATCACCAGCAGGAACAGCAGGCCGGTGACCACCGCCGTCAAACCGGTGCGGCCGCCCACGGCGACGCCGGATGAGCTTTCGATGTAAGCGGTTACGGAAGAAGTGCCCGCCAGCGAGCCGGCCACCGAGCTGATGCTGTCAACGTACAGCGCCTGCTTCATGCGCGGGAACTTGCCCTGATTGTCGGTCAAACCGGCTTTATCGGTAACGCCGATCAGGGTGCCGGAGGAGTCGAACAGGTTCACCAGCATAAACGAGAAGATGACCCCGGCCAGCCCGATGTTCAGCGCGCCGGCCACGTCGACCTGGCCCACTACCGAGGTGATGCTCGGCGGCAAGGAGAACAGGCCGCCGTATTTCACGTCGCCCAGCATCCAGCCGATCAGGGTAGTGACCACGATCGATACCAGCACCGCCGCGTGGAAGTTGCGCGAAGAGAGCACGGCGATGATGAAGAAGCCAAGCGCCCCCAGCAGCACATTGTGCGAGGTCAGGCTGCCAATGGTCACCAGCGTGTCCGGGTTGGCCACCACGATGCCGGCGTTTTTCAGCCCCATCATGCCGATGAACAGACCGATGCCGCTGGTGATGCCGACCCGCAGGCTGACCGGAATGTTGGCGATCATCCAGTAGCGAATGCGGAAAATGGTCAGCAGCAGCAGGCCGACCGCGCCCCAGAAGATGGCGCCCATGCCCACCTGCCAGGAGATGCCCATCGCGCCGACCACCACGAAGGCGAAGAAGGCGTTCAGGCCCATCGCCGGCGCCAACGCCACCGGCAGGTTCGCCAGCAGGCCCATAAGGATGCTGCCGAAGGCGGCGATCAAACAGGTGGTGACAAATACCGCCTGGGTATCCATGCCCGCCGCGCCCAAAATTTGCGGGTTAACGAACACGATATACACCATGGTGAGGAAAGTGGTGATACCGGCAATCGTTTCCGTACGCGCCGTCGTGCCATGTTGCTTGAGTTTAAACACGCGCCCAAGCAAGCCTTGCTCAGCGTCAAGGCCAGATACTGGTTTGGTCATTATCAGAATTCCGAAAATGGGAATGGACAGTCGCCGGCTATCCTATAACAAAAAATGGGGCTTTTGACGCCGGTCACAGGTTTTTTTCGCCGTCTTTACGGCTAAACGCGTCAACGGCTTGTATTTACAGGCATTCATTCTCCATCACAGCCCGCCGCGTTGCCGTTTGCCGACACGGCCGATAAAATGGCCTATCGCATCTCTTACCCTACCCGCTAAAAAAACAGGAACCCGCATGTCTTCGACCTTTATCGATAAGCTCGCGTTGATCGCGCTGAAAGATGACAAAGTGGCGCTGGTGCGCTCGCACAACAAGACGCTGTTTTATGTACCGGGCGGAAAGCGTGAAGCGGGTGAAACCGATGAGCAGGCGCTGTGCCGCGAAATCGACGAAGAGCTGACCGTTGCGCTGCAGCCGCAATCCATCGCGTTTTACGGCGAGTTCACCGGCCCGGCGGACGGCAAGCAGGACGGCACTCAGGTGCGCATTCGTTGCTACCAGGCCGACTTTACCGGGCAGTTGCAGCCGGCCGCCGAAATCGCCGAGCTGAAGTGGTGCGACAGCCGCGATCTGCCGCAGTGTTCACACGTCGCCGCGCTGATTTTGCACGATCTCAAGGCGCGTAGCCTGATCAAGTGATCGCTGAGCGGCCTCAGCGGCGTTAACCCGAAGGAACCTGTCCCGCATGAATCAGATTGACTGCATTTTGTTCGACTGCGACGGCACGCTGGTGGACAGCGAAGTGCTGTGCAGCAAAGCCTATGTCCATATGTTCGCCCGCTACGGCATTCATCTGTCGCTGGAAGAGGTATTCAAGAAATACAAAGGGGTGAAGCTGTACGAGATCATCGATCGGGTCAACGCCGAGCAGGGCACTGACCTGGCAAAAGAGACGCTGGAGCCGCTGTATCGGCAAGAAGTGGCGCGGCTGTTCGACAGCGAACTGCAACAGATTGCCGGCGCCCGCGAGCTGCTGGCGCAGGTGACGGTGCCAGTCTGCACCGTCTCCAACGGGCCGGTCAGCAAGATGCAGCACTCGCTCGGCCTGACCGGCATGCTGCCTTATTTTGATGACCGGTTGTTCAGCGGCTATGACATTCAGCGCTGGAAGCCGGACCCGGCGATCGTGTTTCACGCCGCCGAACAGATGCAGGTGCCGGTGACGCGCTGCATCCTGGTGGACGATTCGCCCGCCGGCGCGCAGGCCGGCATCAATGCCGGCATCCCGGTCTTTTACTTCTGCGCCGATCCGCATAACCCGCCGATCGACCACCCGCTGGTGACAACGTTTGACGACCTGGCTCAATTGCCCGCGCTGTGGCGCGAACGCGGCTGGCGGCTGACGGCCGATTAACTGGCCGGCAACGGCGGCTTGTTGCGCCACCAGCGCCAGGAGCGCTTCAGGCCGCGGGTTTGCGCGCCGAAACGGCGGTTGACCGCGTTGGCCAGCAGATCGAGCGCCAGGCAGAACACGAAATAGACCAGCGCCACGAACAGGAAGACTTCCATCGGGTAGACCATGCTGCGGTTGTTGACCTGGGTCGCCAGGAAGGTCAGTTCGCCAACGCCGACGATATAAGCCAACGAGGTGTCTTTGATCAGAGAAATCCACTGGTTGATGAACGACGGCACCATCATGCGCAGCGCCTGCGGCAGCACGATCATGCGCAGCGTCTGCCAGCGGGTCAGCCCCAGAGAAAGCCCGGCCTGCCACTGGCCGGGGCCGATCGCGGCGATGCCGGCTTTCACCGCATGGGCCAGATAGGCCGAGGCGATCAGCGCCAGCGCGCACACGACGGTGGTGATTTCCGGGATCTCGACGCCAAACACCATCGGCAACAGGAAATAGGTCCAGAAGATCAGCATGATGACCGGAATGGCGCGGAAAAAGCCCAACACCGCCGCCAGCAGCCCGGCGGCGATGCCACGCGACATCGCCAGCGCCACGCCGAGCAGGGTGCCGAGCACCGCCGAGGCGACTCCGGCCATCAGACTGATCGCCAACGTCAGCGCCGCGCCGCCCAGCGGCCCATCCGGCCAGGTGCCCCACAGCAGGTAGCCCAGGTTGTCGTGAATCACGCTGAAATCCATCTCAATGCCCTCCCAGCGGTTTACGCTGTTGTCGCCACATGCCCCAGCCTTCCAGCAGCGCGATGATGGCGATATACAGTACCGTCGCCACGCCGAACGCCTGGAAAGTGCGCAGGGTTTCGGTTTCGACCTGACGCGAGGCGTAAGAGAGTTCGGCCACGCCGATCGCCATGGTCAACGACGAGTTCTTGATCACGTTCATGTATTGGCCCAGCAGCGGCGGCAGCGCGATTTTCAGCGCCTGCGGCAGCACCACATAGCGCATCGCCTGCCAGCCGGTCAGCCCCAGCGCCTGAGCGGCATATTTCTGCCCGCCGGCGACGCCGCGAATGCCGGAGCGGATCTCTTCGGCGATAAAGGCGGTGGAGTACAGCGTCAGGCCGAAGAAACCGGCGAGAAACTCGAATGACGGCCACTCAAGCGGGCCAACCTGATGGGCGCTGTTCAGCCACTGCATGGCGGCGGACGGCAGGATCTGCCCGGCGGCGAAGTACCAGAAGAACAGCTGCACCAGCAGCGGCGTATTGCGAAACAGCGAACTGTACCCCATCGCCAGCCAGCGCAACGGCCGCAGGCTGCTGTCGCGCATCGCCGCCAGCACAAAGCCCAGCAGCGTAGCCGCCAGCCCCGCGCAGGCGGAAAGCCACAGCGTCAGCAGAAAACCGTGCCACAGCCAGCTCAGGTATTGCGGCGCCAGCAGCCAGTCCAGGTTCATGTTCAATCCTTGTCTTGCAGAATGCATCAGGGGCGCAGCAAGCTGCGCCCCTCCGTGCCTATCTCACCGCAAGCGGTTAAGTCAGGCTTTTGGTTGCTGATCCAAAGGCGCGATTTTGAAATCGCCGCGCGGTTGAGCGGATTTGGTTTCCGGCCCGAACCAGCGATCGTAAATCTTAACCGCTTCGCCGTCTTTTTCCAGCTTGATCAGCGTCTCGTTCACCGCGGCGGTCAGGCGATCTTCACCCTTGGGAATGCCCACGCCCTGATACTCTTTGGTCAGGCTGAACGGCGAAATTTCAAACTCCGCCTTTTGCGCCGCCGGCAGGTTGCCGAGCAGGCCGACCAGCTTGGCGTCGTCCTGAGTGATCGCCTGCACGTTGCCGTTACGCAGCGCCACGAACGCCAGCGGGGTATCATCGTAGGAGATCACTTTCGCCGTTGGGAAACGCTCGCGCAGGGTGATTTCCTGCACCGTGCCCTTATCCGCGCCGATGCGCAGCTTCTTGATGTCTTCCGGCGTTTTCAACACGCCTTTGCGGGCGATGAATTTCTGGCCAGTGGCGAAGTACGGCACGCTGAAGTTCACTTCCTTGGCGCGCTCGTCGGTAATGGTGAAGTTGGCGGCAATCAGGTCAACCTTCTTCGACACCAGCAGCGGAATGCGGTTGGCCGGGTTGGTGGCGCGCAGCTCCACTTTCACCCCCAGCGCTTTGCCGATCGCGTCGGCGACATCCACATCGTAGCCCACCAGCTTCTTGCTCTGCGGATCGATGTAGCCGAACGGCGGGTTGCTGTCGAACACCGCGATGCGCACCACGCCGGCTTGCTTGATATCGTCAAGTTTGTCCGCGTGCGCGGCGCCGGCGGCGAAACCGGTCAGACTGGCTAACAACGTTAAGGCCAAAGCGCGATGTTTCATAGAAAGCTCCTAAGTGGTTGATGTCCTGCTGGCGGATAAGCTAGCAAGCGCCACATAGGTCAGGAAATAATATAAAAAGCTATATTTATAACCTTTTTATATTTACGCGCTTAAGATGGAATAAAGGCGCGGGAAACCGCGCCTTGGAAGGATATTACCCGGAAAGGGTTAGTCGTCTTTTTCGTCTTTACCGCCCGGAGACAGCAGCTTTTCCAGGGCGTCGCCGCCCAAATGACGGAAATCCTGTCCTTTGACGAAATAGAAGATAAATTCGCAGATGTTCTGGCAGCGATCGCCGATACGCTCGATAGAACGGGCGCAGAACAACGCGGTCAGCACGCTCGGAATGGTGCGCGAATCTTCCATCATGTAGGTCATCAGCTGACGCACGATGCCTTCGTATTCCTGGTCGACCTTTTTATCTTCACGGTAAATACGGATCGCCTCGTCCAGATCCATGCGCGCGAACGCGTCCAGCACGTCGTGCAGCATCTGCACGGTGTGGCGCCCCAGCGACTCCAGGCTGACCAGCAGCGGCTGGTGCTGGTGCGAGAACTTCTCCAGCGCGGTGCGGCAGATCTTGTCCGCCACGTCGCCGATGCGTTCCAGCTCGGAAATGGTTTTGATGATCGCCATCACCAGACGCAGATCGCTGGCGGTCGGCTGGCGCTTGGCGATAATGCGCACGCAGGCTTCGTCGATCGCCACTTCCATCATGTTGACCTTGGCGTCGCCTTCGATCACGCGCTTGGCCAGCTCGCCATCCTGATTGTGCATCGCGGTGATGGCGTCGGTCAGCTGCTGCTCCACCAGCCCGCCCATGGTCAGCACCTGGGTGCGGATATGCTCGAGCTCTGCGTTGAACTGGCCGGAAATGTGTTTGTTTAAATTCAGGTTATCCATGATGCTTCCTATCAACCATAACGGCCAGTGATGTAGTCTTCAGTCTGCTTTTTCTGCGGCGCAGTGAACAGGTTATCAGTATCACTGAACTCGATCAGCTCGCCCAGATACATAAATGCAGTAGAGTCGGAGCAGCGCGCCGCCTGCTGCATGTTGTGCGTCACGATCACCACGGTGTAATCAGCCTTCAGCTCGCTGATCAGCTCTTCAATCTTGCCGGTGGAGATCGGATCCAGCGCCGAGCAAGGCTCATCCAGCAACAGCACTTCCGGACGAATGGCGATGCCGCGGGCGATGCACAGACGCTGCTGCTGGCCGCCGGAGAGGCTGTAGCCGCTCTGGTGCAGCTTGTCCTTGGTTTCGTTCCACAGCGCCGCTTTGGTCAGCGCCCACTGCACGCGCTCGTCCATATCGGCGCGCGACAGCTTTTCAAACAGGCGAACGCCGAAGGCGATGTTGTCGTAAATCGACATCGGGAACGGCGTCGGCTTTTGGAACACCATGCCGACCTTGGCGCGCAGCAGCGCGATATCCGAGTTGTCGGTCAGGATGTTCTGGCCGTCCAGCAGGATGCCGCCTTCCGCACGCTGTTCCGGGTACAGCTGGTACATCTTGTTGAAGGTGCGCAGCAGGGTGGACTTGCCACAGCCGGATGGGCCGATAAACGCGGTGACCTTGTTCTTGGCGATATCCAGCGTGATGTTCTTCAGCGCATGGAATTTGCCGTAGTAGAAGTTCAGATCGCGTACCTGAATTTTGCTGCTGGAAGCGTCAGTAACCATACTCATCAAGACTTCTCTCTTTTCATCAGCGCCGCCAAAGCGGCGCTCAAAATTTTATGAATGCTTTTTCTTGGCGAAAATCACGCGCGCCAGGATATTCAGTAACAGTACGCACAGGGTGATTAACAGCACCCCGGCCCAGGCCAGCTGTTGCCATTCGGCGAACGGGCTCATGGCGAATTTGAAGATGGTCACCGGCAGGTTGGCGATCGGCTGCATCAGGTCGGTGCTCCAGAACTGGTTCGACAGCGAGGTGAACAGCAGCGGCGCCGTTTCCCCCGCAATGCGCGCAATCGCCAGCAGCACGCCGGTGATGATACCGGACACCGACGCCTTCAGCGTGATGGCGGAAATCATGCGCCATTTCGGCGTGCCCAGCGCATAAGCGGCCTCGCGCAGCGTATCCGGCACCAGCTTCAGCATGTTCTCGGTGGTGCGAATGACGATCGGCACCTGCAGCAGCGCCAGTGCCACGATGCCGGCCCAACCGGAGAAGTGTTCCATCTTCGCCACCACAATGGTGTAAACGAACAGGCCCACCACGATCGACGGTGCGGACAACAGAATATCGTTGATAAAGCGGATCACTTCCGCCAACCAGGATTTACGTCCGTATTCCGCCAGGTAAATACCGGCCATGATGCCCAGCGGCGTGCCGAAAATGGTCGCCCACAGGATCAACAGGCCGCTGCCGGCGATGGCGTTGGCCAAGCCGCCGCCCGCGGTGTTCGGCGGCGGGGTCATCTCGGTGAACAGCGCCAGCGACATGCCGTCGAAGCCTTTGGTCACGGTGGCGATAAGGATCCAGATCAGCCAGAACAGCCCGAACGCCATGGTCGCCATCGACAAGAACAGCGCGAGGCGGTTTTTCTGCCGGCGCCAGGCCTGCATTTTGCGGCGGCTTTCCGCCAGAACGACTGCGTTTTGCATATCCATCGTCGCCATGTTAACGCCCCTCATTCTTGGCCAGACGCATGATCATCAGTTTCGACAGCGCCAGCACGATAAAGGTGATAACAAACAGAATCAGGCCCAGCTCCATCAGTGCGGCGGTGTGCACGCCGGACTCGGCTTCGGCGAATTCGTTGGCCAGCGCCGAGGTGATGCTGTTGCCCGGCATATACAGCGAAGCGCTGTCGAGCTGGTAGGTGTTGCCGATGATAAAGGTTACCGCCATGGTCTCCCCCAGCGCTCGGCCCAGACCCAGCATCACGCCGCCGATGACGCCGTTTTTGGTGAACGGCAGCACGATGCGCCAGATGACTTCCCAGGTGGTGCAGCCGATGCCGTAGGCCGACTCTTTCATCATTACCGGCGTCTGTTCGAACACGTCGCGCATCACCGCGGCGATGTAAGGAATGATCATGATAGCCAGGATAACCCCGGCGGCCAGAATGCCGATGCCGAAGGCCGGGCCGGAGAACAGCTCGCCGACGATAGGAATGCCCGACAGCACGTCGCCCACCGGCGTCTGGAAATATTCGGCGAACAGCGGGGCGAACACGAACAGGCCCCACATGCCGTAGACGATGCTCGGGATGGCCGCCAGCAGCTCAATGGCGATGCCCAGCGGCCGCTTCAACCAGTTCGGCGCCAGTTCGGTCAGGAACAGCGCGATGCCGAAACTCACCGGCACGGCGATAATCAGCGCGATGAGTGAGGTGACCACGGTGCCGTAGATAGGCACCAGCGCGCCGAACTGCTCCGCCGGCGCATCCCACTCTTTGGTCCACAGGAAGGCGAAGCCGAATTTCTGCATGCTTGGCCAGGAGGCGAAGATCAGCGAAACGATGATGCCGCCCAGCAACAATAGGGTAATCAGCGCAGCCAGTCTCACCAGCGCGCTGAAAATGATGTCACCGTTTTTGCCCGGTGCTTTGATGGTCGGCTTGTACTCAGCCATAGATTACTCTCTGTTTGAACCCTGGCAGCCCCAACCGGGATCGGAGCCTGAAGAACTGTGTGGGGCGCGGCGAACCCGCGCCCCTGCGTTGTTAGTACAGCGCTTTACCTGAACTGTCTTTTACGTTGGTTTTCCAGGCCGCACGCACCTGCTCAACCACTTCTTTCGGCAGGGTGGCGTAATCCAGTTCGTTAGCCTGCTTGCCGCCGGTTTTGTAGGCCCAGTCGAAGAACTTCAGCACTTCGGCGCCCTGAGCAGGGTTTTTCTGCTCTTTATGCACCAGGATGAAGGTGGTGGAGGTGATTGGCCACACGTTGTCGCCTTTCTGGTCAGTCAGATCCTGAGCGAAGGTTTTGCTCCAATCCGCACCCTTGGCGGCGTTGCTGAAGCTCTCTTCGGTCGGGCTGACCGGTTTGCCGTCGGCGGACACCAGCTTGGTGTAAGCCAGGTTGTTCTGCTTGGCGTAAGCGTATTCTACGTAGCCGATAGAGCCAGGCAGACGCTGAACGAAGGCGGCGATGCCGTCGTTGCCTTTGCCGCCCAGACCGGTCGGCCAGTTAACGGTAGAACCGGCGCCGATCTTCTCTTTCCACTGCGCGTTCACCTTGGACAGGTAGCTGGTAAACACGAACGAGGTGCCGGAACCGTCGGCGCGGCGCACCACGGCAATGTTCTGGTCAGGCAGTTTCACGCCTGGGTTCAGCTTGGTGATAGCCGGATCGTTCCACTTTTTGACGTTGCCCAGGTAGATATCGCCCAGGGTTTTACCGTCCAGCGTCAGTTCGCCGGATTTGATGCCCGGGATATTCACAGCCAGCACCACGCCGCCGATCACGGTCGGGAACTGGAACAGGCCATCGGCCGCCAGTTTGTCGTCAGACAGCGGGGCGTCGGAAGCGCCAAAGTCAACGGTGTTGGCCACGATTTGCTTCACGCCGCCAGAGGAGCCGATGCCCTGATAGTTAACTTTGTTGCCGGTTTCTTTCTGATAAGAATCTGCCCACTTGGCGTAAACCGGAGCGGGGAATGTCGCACCTGCACCGGTCAGGCTGGCAGCAGCGAACGCGGACACGGCGGTCAGGGAGAAGGTCGCTGCCACAATACTGGCGACGGTGGTACGCATCAGTTTCATAATCCCTCCTAATGGGATACTTAAAATCGACGTCGAGTCGTTTTAATCAGAGTAAGTATTGCTGCAGGAGGGAAAATAGGACAGTTTGGTGACAGAAAAATGTACGCAATATGACAGTTATATTACAGTGCATTTGAATGGGGTTTGTTTATTTAAAAATCAATAAATTAAATCAAAAATAGCGCAATTGCCAAACAACAAAAAAACCGTTTGGGCACGGCCTATCCGCTTGAATATGACAATGTTTATCGCCGAATCGGTCGCGCTGTCATCTTTAAGGTCACTCATGAAAAAAGCCGGCGCGAAGGCCGGCTTTTGCAGTTTACCTGCGGCAAATTACTCTACGGTGACAGACTTCGCCAGGTTGCGCGGCTGGTCAACGTCGGTGCCCTTGATCAGCGCCACATGGTAAGACAGCAGCTGCAACGGCACGGTGTAGAAGATCGGCGCCACGATTTCCTCAACGTGCGGCAGAGGAATGATGGTCATGCCTTCGCTGCTGACGAAGCCGGCGTCCTGATCGGCGAACACGTACAGCTGACCGCCGCGCGCGCGCACTTCTTCAATGTTGGACTTCAGCTTTTCCAGCAGTTCGTTGTTCGGCGCCACCACGATCACTGGCATATCGGCGTCGATCAGCGCCAGCGGGCCGTGTTTCAACTCACCCGCCGCATAGGCTTCAGCGTGAATATAGGAGATCTCTTTCAGCTTCAGTGCCCCTTCCATGGCGATCGGGTACTGATCGCCGCGGCCGAGGAACAGCGCATGATGTTTGTCCGAGAAACCTTCCGCCAGCGCTTCGATTTCTTTATCCATCGACAGCATCTGCTCAATACGCGCCGGCAGCGCCTGCAGGCCGTGCACAATCTCCTGCTCCACGCTTTCCGCCATGCCTTTCAGACGGCCCAGGCGCGCCACCAGCATCAACAACACGGTGAGCTGCGTGGTAAAGGCTTTGGTCGAAGCAACGCCGATTTCCGTGCCCGCTTTGGTCATCAACGCCAAATCGGATTCGCGCACCAGCGAAGACCCCGCAACGTTACAAACGGCCAGCGAACCGAGATAACCCAGCTCTTTGGACAGACGCAGCGCCGCTAACGTGTCGGCGGTTTCGCCGGACTGCGACAGGGTGATGATCAGGCTGCCCGGACGCACCGCCGATTTGCGGTAACGGAATTCGGACGCGATCTCGACATCGCACGGCACGCCGGCCAGCGCTTCGAACCAGTAACGCGCCACCATCCCGGAGTGGTAAGACGTCCCGCAGGCGATGATCTGCACGTGCTGCACCTTGGCCAGCAGCTCGTCGGCGTGCGGGCCCAGCTCGCTCAGGTTGATTTGGCCATGACTGAAACGCCCTTCCAGGGTGTTTTTCAGCGCCAGCGGCTGTTCGTAAATCTCTTTTTGCATGTAGTGGCGGTAAGCGCCCTTGTCGCCGGCGTCATACTGCACCTGGGACTCGATCTCAGGGCGCTCGATGGCGTTACCCTGTTTGTCGAAGATGTTGACGGTGCGGCGAGTCACCTCCACCACATCGCCTTCTTCCAGGAAGATGAAGCGGCGGGTGACCGGCAGCAACGCCAGCTGATCGGAAGCGATGAAGTTTTCCCCGACGCCGCGGCCGATAACCAGCGGGCTGCCGGAGCGCGCCGCGACCAATACGCTCGGATCGCGGCTGTCCATCACCACGGTGCCGTAAGCGCCGCGCAGCTGTGGGATCACGCGCTGAACCACGTCGAGCAGCGTACCGCCCTGCAGCTGTTCCCAGTGCACCAGGTGCGCGATCACTTCGGTGTCGGTTTCAGAGTTGAAGCGGTAACCGCGTTCGATCAGCAGTTCGCGCAGCGGCTCGTGGTTTTCGATGATGCCGTTATGCACCACGGTAATGTAGTCGGAAACATGCGGGTGCGCGTTCGCCTCGGTCGGTTCACCGTGCGTTGCCCAACGGGTGTGAGCGATGCCGGTGCCGCCGTGCAGATCGGTCTGCTCCGCCGCTTCGGCCAGTTTTTGCACCTTGCCTACGCGGCGCAGGCGACTGACGTTACCCTGCGAGTCGACCACCGCCAGACCGGCGGAGTCATAACCGCGGTACTCGAGACGGCGTAAACCTTCCAACAGAATTTCTGCGATATCACGTTGCGCTACTGCGCCTACAATTCCACACATCAGTTGTATTCCTAATGAACGTCCTTCGTGGACGTTTTCGATGCCTTGACCTGATTTTTGCCGGTTTTACCGTGCGTCCCCGAGCCTGTAGATGGTGGGGTTATTATGTTTTGTATTGGGCTCGTGAATAGAGCCCAACGCAAAACACACTATGGCTTCTTCTTCACCGGGCGCTGCCAGCCCTGAATGTGCACCTGCTTGACGCGGCTCAGGACCAGTTCGTTTTCGGCGATATCTCGCGTCACCGTGGTACCGGCGGCAATGGTGGAGCCTTTGCCGACCGACACCGGCGCCACCAGCTGAGTATCGGAACCGACGAACACGCCATCACCGATCAGCGTCTTGTGCTTGTTGGCGCCATCGTAATTGCAGGTGATTGTGCCGGCGCCGATATTCACGTCATCGCCAATGTCGGCATCGCCCAGGTAGCTGAGGTGACCGGCCTTGGAGCCTTTGCCCAAACGCGCCTTTTTCATTTCCACGAAGTTACCGACGTGGGCCCCTGTTGCCAGCTCCGCGCCAGGGCGCAGGCGGGCGAACGGCCCCACGGTGCAGTCGGCTTCCAGCACGCTGTCTTCCAGTACGCTGTAAGGGCTGATCTCGCAGTCATCACCGATCACGCAGTTTTTCAGCACGCAGCCGGCGCCGATTTTCACCCGGTCGCCCAGCTTGACGTGACCTTCGATAATCACATTCGCATCAATAGTGATGTCGCGGCCGTGAACAAGTTCACCGCGCAGGTCGAAACGCGCCGGATCCAACAGCATTACGCCGGCCAGCAGCAGTTTTTCAGACTGTTCCGACTGGAACACGCGCTCCAGGGTCGCCAGCTGCAGACGGTTGTTCACGCCTTCCACTTCGCTCAAACGCGACGGGTGCACGGCTTCGATTTTCTTGCCGTCGGCATGCGCCAACGCAATGATATCGGTGATGTAAAACTCGCCCTGAGCGTTGTCGTTGTTCAACATCCCCAGCCAGCGCTTCAGATCGCGCCCATTCGCCACCAGGATGCCGGTATTGATCTCATTGATCTGACGCTGCGCTTCGCTGGCGTCCTTGTGTTCGACGATGCCCACCACGTCACCCTGCTCGCGCACGATGCGGCCATAGCCGCTCGGGTCGTCCAGCTTGACCGTCAGCAGGCCGATGCCGCCCTGCGGCTTGGCCGCCAACAGGCGCTGCAGCGTATCCACGGAGATCAACGGCACGTCGCCATACAGCATCAATACGTCTTCATCGTCGGCAAAATGCGGCGCCGCCTGCTGCATCGCATGGCCAGTGCCCAGTTGCTCGGCCTGCAGCACCCAGTTCAGCGCGCCCTCGGTCAACGTGCTTTTCAGCAGATCGCCGCCGTGGCCGTATACCAGGTGTACATGTTGCGCGCCCAGTTTCATCGCGGCATCAATGACGTGTTGCACCATCGGCTTGCCGGCCAACGGATGTAAGACCTTGGGAAGATCGGAATACATGCGTGTTCCCTTGCCCGCGGCGAGGATAACCACGCTCATTGCGCTGTTCGACATAAGCAACCTGATAACTCCATTTTGATAGACGAAAGTAAAACCGTTTAGCGGCGATATTACTACATATTTCTCTGCACGAACCCGGCGCAGGCCGCGTGGGCCTTGGCCTGCCGCTATCGCGGCCAATTCGACGCTGGGACGAAAAAACTGTCGGCGATCGGCGACGTTTCTTTCCCGATATCAGGGGTTATACACCACTCTGTACGCCGGGCTGAAATGCTTATTTTAAAGTAAAAAAAAAGCGACCCTATAGGCCGCTTTCTTAAAGTTGGGTGCTCTGCACCCAAACATTACATCGCTTTTCTGGTGAGCTCGATAACGCGCAGTTTTGCGATCGCTTTCGCCAGTTCAGCGGATGCCTGAGCATAGTCGACATCGCCATGAGAGCTGCGAATGTGTTCTTCAGCTTTACGCTTAGCTTCCAACGCTCTCGCTTCGTCGAGGTCAGTACCACGGATAGCAGTGTCCGCCAGCACGGTAACCACGCTCGGCTGCACCTCGAGGATGCCGCCGGACAGGTAGATGAACTCTTCTTCACCGTGCTGCTTAACAATACGCACCATGCCAGGCTTGATGGCAGTCAGCAGCGGCGCATGGCCAGGGAAGATCCCCAGTTCACCTTCGCTGCCTGTCACCTGGATCTTCTGCACCAGGCCGGAAAACATCTGTTTTTCCGCGCTGACTACATCCAGATGGTAAGTCATAGCCATATCACCCTCCTCTCAAGGCGTTACAGTTTCTTGGCTTTTTCCACTGCTTCTTCAATGGTGCCAACCATGTAGAACGCCTGCTCCGGCAGGTGGTCATAGTCGCCGTCCATAATGCCTTTGAAACCACGGATGGTGTCTTTCAGCGATACGAACTTGCCCGGAGAACCGGTGAAGACTTCTGCCACGAAGAACGGCTGAGACAGGAAGCGTTGGATCTTACGCGCACGGGATACGACCAGTTTGTCTTCTTCAGACAGCTCGTCCATACCCAGGATCGCGATGATATCTTTCAGTTCCTGGTAGCGTTGCAGAATGGACTGCACGCCACGCGCTACGTCGTAGTGCTCCTGGCCAACAACCAGCGGATCCAGCTGACGGCTGGTAGAATCCAGCGGGTCAACGGCCGGGTAGATACCCAGAGAAGCGATGTTACGGCTCAGTACCACGGTTGCGTCCAAGTGCGCAAAGGTGGTGGCTGGAGACGGGTCAGTCAAGTCATCCGCAGGAACGTAAACGGCCTGTACGGAAGTGATGGAACCGGTCTTGGTCGAGGTGATACGTTCTTGCAGAACGCCCATCTCTTCCGCCAGCGTCGGCTGATAACCTACCGCGGATGGCATACGGCCCAGAAGTGCGGACACTTCGGTACCGGCCAGGGTATAACGGTAGATGTTGTCAACGAACAGCAGAACGTCACGGCCTTCGTCACGGAATTTCTCCGCCATGGTCAGACCGGTCAGCGCAACGCGCAGACGGTTACCTGGTGGCTCGTTCATCTGGCCGTAAACCAGGGATACTTTGTCCAGAACGTTGGAGTCGGTCATTTCGTGGTAGAAGTCGTTACCCTCACGAGTACGCTCGCCCACGCCCGCAAACACGGAATAACCGGAGTGCTCGATCGCGATGTTACGGATCAGCTCCATCATGTTTACGGTTTTACCTACGCCCGCACCGCCGAACAGACCGACTTTACCGCCCTTGGCGAATGGACAAATCAGGTCCATTACCTTGATACCGGTTTCCAGCAGTTCCTGGGAGCTGGACAGCTCTTCGTAGCTTGGCGCCGCGCGGTGAATCGCCCAACGCTCTTCTTCGCCGATGTCGCCTTTCATGTCGATGGGCTGACCCAATACGTTCATGATACGGCCCAGGGTAGCTTTACCCACCGGCACTTCAATCGGGTGGTCCAGGTTGTTCACTTTCAGACCGCGACGCAGACCGTCGGAGGTCCCCATTGCGATACAGCGAACCACGCCACCGCCCAGCTGTTGCTGAACTTCCAACACCAGTTTTTCGGTGCCGTTTTCTACCTCAAGGGCGTCGTACACTTTTGGTACGGCATCCTGAGGGAACTCGACGTCCACCACGGCGCCGATTACCTGGATAATCTTTCCAGTAGCCATCTTGAATCCTCTACGTAATTCGTAAACCTAGCTTAAACCGCGGAGGCTCCCGAAACGATCTCGGTGAGTTCCTGAGTGATGCTGGCCTGACGCGCCTTGTTGTATACCAACTGCAGCTCTTTGATCAGGCTACCGCCGTTATCGGTTGCGGCTTTCATCGCGACCATTCGTGCGGCCTGCTCGCTGGCCAGGTTTTCCACGACGCCCTGATAAACCTGCGACTCCACATAGCGGCGCAGCAAGGTATCAAGCAGCACTTTTGGATCCGGTTCATACAGGTAATCCCAAGGCGTTTTCTTCAGCTCTTCGTCATCGGCTGGCGGTAACGGCAGCAGCTGAAGCACCTGCGGCTCTTGGGACATCGTATTAACAAATTTGTTGCTGACAATGTACAGCTTGTCCAAACGACCTTCGTCGTAGGCCTGCAGCATCACTTTCACCGGCCCGATCAGATCCGACAGGGAAGGTTTATCCCCCATGCCGGTCACCTGGGCAACCACGTTGCCGCCCACGGAACCAAAGAAAGAGGCCGCTTTAGAGCCAATCAGCGCCAAATCGGTTTCGACGCCTTTTTCGGACCAGGCTTTCATCTCCGCCAGCAGCTTTTTGAACAGGTTGATGTTCAAGCCGCCGCAGAGACCACGGTCAGTAGACACCACCAGATACCCAACGCGCTTAACGTCACGCTCATCCAGGTACGGGTGCTTGTACTCCAGATTCCCTAACGCAAGGTGACCAATCACTTTGCGCATGGTCTCTGCATAAGGACGGCTGGCCGCCATGCGATCCTGCGATTTACGCATTTTGGAGGCGGCGACCATTTCCATCGCTTTAGTGATCTTTTGCGTGTTTTGCACGCTAGCGATCTTACTACGTATCTCTTTTGCGCCGGCCATCTCTGCTTCTCCTCAGTGCCAGACGGCCTGCTGTCTTTCAACAGCAGGACCGCTCGGCGTTACCAGGACTGGGTTTTCTTGAAGGTCTCGAGGACGTTTTTCAACTTGCCCTCGATCTCATCATTGAAGTTGCCAGTTTGGTTGATGTGGTTCAGCAGTTCGGCGTGCTCGCGGTCCGCATAGGCCACCAGCGCGGCTTCGAAGCTCACCACTTTGGCGACTTCGACGTCGTTCAGGTAACCGCGTTCTGCGGCAAACAGCACCAGAGACTGTTGTGCAACCGACATCGGCGCATACTGTTTCTGTTTCAGCAGCTCGGTCACTTTCTGACCGTGGCTCAGCTGTTTGCGGGTCGCGTCGTCCAGATCGGAGGCGAACTGGGAGAACGCAGCCAGTTCACGATACTGCGCCAGCGCGGTACGGATACCACCGGACAGTTTCTTCATGATCTTGGTCTGCGCGGCGCCACCAACACGGGATACGGAGATACCCGGGTTAACTGCCGGACGAATACCGGAGTTGAACAGGTTGGATTCCAGGAAGATCTGACCATCGGTAATCGAGATTACGTTGGTCGGAACGAACGCGGAAACGTCACCCGCCTGGGTTTCAATGATCGGCAGAGCGGTCAGTGAACCGGTTTTACCTTTAACTTCACCTTTGGTGAAGGCTTCAACGTACTCGGCGTTAACGCGCGCTGCACGCTCCAGCAAGCGGGAGTGCAGGTAGAATACGTCGCCTGGGTAAGCTTCACGACCTGGCGGACGACGAAGCAGCAGGGAAATCTGGCGGTAAGCAACGGCCTGCTTGGACAGGTCATCGTACACGATCAGCGCATCTTCACCGCGGTCACGGAAGTATTCGCCCATTGCGCAACCGGCGTATGGCGCCAGGTATTGCAGTGCAGCGGATTCGGAAGCGGTCGCCACCACCACGATGGTGTTGGCCAGTGCGCCGTGCTCTTCCAGTTTGCGCACCACGTTAGCGATGGTGGACGCTTTCTGGCCGATAGCCACGTAAACACATTTGATGCCGGAGTCGCGTTGGTTGATGATCGCATCGATCGCCAGCGCGGTTTTACCGGTCTGACGGTCACCGATCACCAGCTCACGCTGGCCGCGGCCGATTGGAATCATGGCGTCAACGGATTTGTAGCCAGTCTGAACCGGCTGATCAACGGACTGACGCTCGATAACGCCTGGGGCGATAGCTTCTACCGGAGAGAAACCGTCGTTTTCAATCGGGCCTTTGCCGTCGATTGGCGCGCCCAGGGTGTTAACGACGCGGCCCAGCAGACCACGACCGACTGGAACTTCCAGGATACGGCCGGTGCATTTAACCTTCATGCCTTCGGCCAGATCCGCGTACGGACCCATGACCACGGCACCAACGGAGTCGCGCTCCAGGTTCAATGCGATTGCGTAACGGTTGCCAGGCAGCGCGATCATTTCGCCCTGCATAACTTCGGCCAGGCCGTGTACGCGGATGATCCCGTCGCTGACGGAAACGATAGTACCTTCATTGTGAGCTTCGCTCACTACATTGAACTGAGCAATGCGCTGCTTGATCAGTTCGCTGATTTCGGTGGAATTCAGTTGCATGCTCCAGTCCCCTTAAGACTGCAAGACGTCTGTCAGGCGTTCAAGACGACCGCGAACGCTGCCATCAATCACCATATCGCCGGCGCGAACAACGATGCCGGCCAGTACAGACTTGTCAATTTTGCAATTCAGCTTAACTTTGCGTGACAGACGTTTTTCCATCGCAGCGGCGATTTTCGCCTGCTGTTCGTCGCTCAGCGCGCTCGCAGAGAGCACTTCGACTTCGACGGTGGATTCCAGCGAGGCGCGCAGTTCGATGAACTGCTGCAGCACGGCAGGAAGAACCAGTAAACGTCCATTTTCGGCCATTACACGGATAAAGTTCTGGCCATGTTCGTCGAGCCGATCGCCACAAACCGCGATGAACGTCTTGGACAGCGTTTCTGGCGCAACCGCGCCAGACAGCAGTTCAGAAATCTGTTCATTGCGAGTGACTTCAGCCGCAAACGCCAGCATGTCCTGCCAGCGCTCTACGCTTTGGTGCTCAACGGCAAAGTCAAAAGCTGCTTTGGCGTAGGGGCGAGCTACAGTTACAAATTCAGACATCAGCCCCTCCCTCCTTACAGTTCAGCGACCAGTTTATCAACGATGTCGCTGTTAGCAGCTTCATCCACGGAACGTTCGATGATCTTCTCGGCGCCGGCAATTGCCAGCATCGCGACTTGCTTACGCAACTCTTCACGAGCGCGCTTACGTTCGGCTTCGATCTCAGCCTGAGCCTGCGCCACGATTTTGTTACGTTCCTGCTCGGCTTCGGCTTTCGCTTCATCCATGATCTGAGCTTTGCGTTTGTTCGCTTGCTCGATGATCACCTGAGCTTCTGCTTTGGCAGTTTTCAGCTGGTCGGTCGCATTGGCTTGCGCTAAGTCCAGATCTTTTTTGGCACGCTCTGCAGAAGCGAGGCCGTCAGCGATTTCTTTCTGACGTTTCTCGATGGCAGCCATGATCGGCGGCCATACGTACTTCATGCAGAACCAGACAAACAGAACGAACGCGATGGCCTGGCCGAGGATTGTTGCGTTAAGATTCACAGCACAATGCCTCTTTAAAAGTTAATAGTTTGGTTACGTCGTAGAGGGTTGCTCTACTTACGCGACGGCGAACATCACGTACAGACCCAGACCTACAGCGATCATCGGGATGGCGTCGACCAGACCCATAACGATAAAGAACTGTGTACGCAGCAGAGGAATCAGGTCAGGCTGACGAGCAGCGCCTTCCAAGAATTTACCACCCAGGATGCCGATACCGATCGCAGCACCGATTGCCGCTAAACCCATCATCACAGCGGCAGCCATGTACAGCAGATCCATACTCAGGTTTTCCATGACAGTCTCCAGTTTGTTTCAGTTTAAAAGTGCAAGTGTTTTAAGAAAATCAGTGCTCTTCAGATGCCATCGACAGATAGACGATCGTCAGAACCATGAAAATAAAGGCTTGAAGCGTAATGATCAGGATGTGGAAGATAGCCCAAGGCAAGCTCAGGACCCACTGTGACCACCACGGCAACAGGCCGGCAATCAGGATGAAGATCAACTCACCCGCATACATGTTGCCGAACAGTCGCAGACCCAGTGAAACAGGTTTGGACAGCAGGCTGACACCTTCAAGAATCAGGTTGATAGGAATGAATACAGGGTGGTTGAACGGCTGCATGGTCAACTCTTTAACGAACCCGCCAACGCCTTTCATTTTGATGCTATAGAACAGAATCAGGATAAACACGCCCAGCGCCATCGACAGTGTGACGTTCACATCGGCGGTAGGCACGACGCGCAGCGCAGGCAGGCCGAGGATGTGTTCGCCAACGTAAGGCAGGAAGTCGATGGGCAGCAAGTCCATCAGGTTCATCAGGAACACCCAGACGAACACGGTCAGCGCCAGCGGCGCAATCACCTTGCTCTTGCCGTGGTACATGTCGCGCACGCTGCTGTCGACGAAACCGACTACCAGCTCCACGGCGGTTTGCAGTTTACCCGGCACGCCGCTGGTGGCGTTTTTGGCCACTTTGCGGAAGATCACCAGGAAAAGCGCCCCGAGGACGACGGAGAAAAACATCGAGTCGATGTTGATCGACCAGAACCCAGTCCCGACCTGAAGCTGCGTCAGGTGGTGACCGATATACTCCTGTGGAGTCAAGACTTCTCCTGCAGACATGATGCCTCTTACCCTTATTTAGTTAAGTTCGGTAACTGTTAATCACGGCCGGTGCCACTATCTGCACCACTAACACCGCTAAATAGGTCAGGCCAAGCGGTATAAACTCCGCCTTGAACACCCCCAGCGCCACGATCAGCAAAACGATGGTGATCACGACCTTTAGCCCCTCGCCGATGGCGAACGACCAGGCAACCCTACCGGGCGCCGGCGTTTGCGCCTGATGGCGCAAGGCAAACAGCATAAACATTGCACTCGGCAACCAGGCGGCGAGACCGCCTGCCAACGCCGAAGCGCTCCATTCCGGGCTTTTCAGCCAGAAAGCAACGCTGATCAGAACAAAAGTCATTAACTGCAAAAACAGCAGTTTGCGTGCGACTTTCCCGCTGTATAGGGACACAGACATGACGTTTGTTCTCTCCGTACCCCAGAGGGGGTATGCTGAGTGACGTATACAACTGTTTTTGCTGTCCTGAGTCAAGCAGCAAAAAACGAGCAAATTATACGGGGCATACCAACGAATTCAATCGATAAGTAGCGAAAAGGTGAACAATTATTTAAATTTCCCTATTCCAGCCTATTTTCACAAGAAAACGGTCGGAATAATAGGGCGCATTTAATTGTCTGATTATTCCAGCGTTGCGTTTAGAAACGCGAAGCCGATCACAATAATGCCCTTCACTGATTTATAGCCGATGGACAATCAAACCGTCTTTAGCAATTTGAGCGATCAAAAGATTATATAAATCAAAACATTATCAGTTAACTGTTCAAAAACAATCCGTATACCCGATGAAAACCTTTTATTGACAAGCAACGGGGCAATATTCCAACAGCCAATTAACATTAGCAGCAAAGGCCAATCTTTCGCACATGATTGCTAACGTGACTATTTCTAATTGCAATTACTCTATTGTCGCTAATTAGCCGCGTTTTTTGTGTTAATAGAAAGTAAATTAACTAAAAAAAGCGACCAACTAATTAGCCTGCTTACCTTTACACGCCTTACTACCGTTAATTCACGCTTGTTTGATCAAAAACAAACTCAGTTTGCCTTAAGCACCACCAGATGGCGTTCGCCTTCCAGTTCAGGCACCTGCAACCGCACGATAGACTCCAGGCTAACGCCCTCCGGCAGGTGCGCCAATTCTTCATCCGGGCGCATGCCTTTCAATGCGTAAAAACGCCCCTGCCCTTTCGCCGGCAGGTGATGGCACCAGGACAGCATATCCTGCAGCGAAGCGAACGCCCGGCTGATCACGCCGTCGAACGGCGGCTCGGCCGGAAACGCTTCAACGCGGCTCTGAACCGGCTCGATATTGTTCAGGCCCAGTTCATGCTGCACCTGGCGCAGGAAACGCACGCGCTTGCCCAGGCTGTCGAGCAGCGTGAAATGCGCATCCGGACGCACGATCGCCAGCGGAATGCCCGGTAAACCGGGGCCGGTGCCGACATCGATAAAACGCGATCCCTGCAGATGCGGGTTGACCACGATGCTGTCGAGGATGTGGCGCACCAGCATTTGCTGCGGATCGCGCACCGACGTGAGGTTATAAGCCTTGTTCCACTTATCCAGCATGCCGACATAGCCCAGCAGCTGCTGTTTCTGCTGATCGGGCAGCTCAATGCCTGCTGCCGCGAGCAGCGAGTCTAATTTTTTTTGCACAACGGATCCTCTGGCAGGCGCTGAACGACCAGCGGATGGTTAGCTGGCGAATGAGGCGCCTATGATAATTCAGCGCGCAAGTGATGTCAGCGGCCGTTTGGCTACGGGTTGAGCAAACGGCCGCCTGGATGCGGGATTTATGCGCTGCGGCGCAGCAGCCCCTGCTTTTTCAGCCAAATCAGCAAAATCGAGATCGCCGCCGGCGTAATGCCGGAGATGCGTGAAGCCTGGCCGATGGAGTTCGGTTTGTGATCGTTCAGTTTGGCGATCACTTCGTTCGACAACCCCGAAACCTGACGGTAGTCGAGGTCCAACGGCAACACGGTGTTCTCGTTGCGCTGCTGTTTTTCGATCTCTTCCTGCTGACGAGCGATGTAGCCTTCGTATTTGACCTGGATCTCAACCTGCTCGGCGGCTTGTACATCGTCCAACGGCGGCGCGAAGGCCTCGGTGGCGGTCAATTGCGCGTAGTCCATTTCCGGACGGCGCAGCAGCTCTTCGCCGTTTGCTTCGCGTGACAACGGCGCTTTCAGCAACGCATTGACCTGTTCGACGTTCTCGGCGTGCGGGTGCATCCAGATGTCGCGCAGGCGCTGACGTTCACGTTCGATCCGCTCCAGCTTCTCGCTGTAGCGCGCCCAACGCACGTCGTCCACCAGGCCAAGTTCACGGCCTTTTTCCGTCAGGCGGAGATCGGCGTTGTCTTCGCGCAGCATCAGACGATACTCGGCGCGTGAGGTAAACATGCGGTACGGTTCTTTGGTGCCGAGGGTGCTGAGGTCGTCCACCAGCACGCCGAGATAAGCCTGATCGCGACGTGGCGCCCAGCCTTCTTGCTCGGCGGCGAAGCGACCGGCGTTCAGACCGGCCAGCAGCCCCTGTGCGGCGGCTTCTTCATACCCGGTGGTGCCGTTGATTTGACCGGCAAAGAACAGCCCCTGAATGAATTTGCTTTCCAGCGTCGGTTTCAGGTCGCGCGGATCGAAGAAATCGTACTCGATAGCATAACCAGGGCGAATAATACGCGCGTTTTGCATTCCTTCCATCGAACGGACGATCTGCATCTGCACATCGAACGGCAGGCTGGTGGAGATCCCGTTAGGGTAAATCTCATTGCTGGTCAGGCCTTCCGGCTCGAGGAAGATCTGGTGCGCGTTGCGATCGGCAAAGCGCATGACCTTGTCTTCGATCGACGGACAGTAACGTGGGCCGATCCCTTCGATGATCCCGGCATACATCGGGCTGCGATCGAGGTTATTGCGGATCACGTCATGGGTTTTTTCATTGGTATGGGTGATATAGCACGCCATTTGTTCCGGATGCTGGCTGGCATCGCCCAGGAACGAGAATACCGGCACCGGCGTATCGCCGTGTTGCGGCGCCAGTACGCTGAAATCGATAGTGCGGGCGTCGATGCGCGGCGGTGTCCCGGTTTTCAAGCGGTTGACGCGCAGCGGCAGTTCACGCAAACGCTGAGACAGCGAGATCGAAGGCGGATCCCCGGCGCGGCCGCCGCTGTAATTTTCCAGGCCGATATGGATCTTGCCGTCCAGGAAGGTGCCTACGGTCAATACCACCGCTTTGGCGCGGAATTTCAGGCCCATTTGGGTGACGGCGCCCACGACGCGATCGTTTTCGACGATCAGATCCTCAACCGGCTGTTGGAAGATCATCAGATTGGGCTGGTTCTCCAACGCGGTACGGATAGCCTGGCGATACAACACGCGATCCGCCTGAGCGCGTGTGGCGCGAACGGCTGGGCCTTTGCTGGCGTTTAGTATCCTAAACTGGATGCCGGCGTGGTCGATCGCTGTCGCCATCAAGCCGCCGAGCGCATCAATTTCCTTAACCAGATGCCCTTTACCAATACCGCCAATCGCCGGGTTACAGGACATCTGCCCCAGCGTATCGATATTGTGTGTCAATAATAAAGTCTGACGTCCCATGCGCGCCGCGGCCATGGCGGCCTCGGTACCTGCATGGCCACCACCGATGATGATGACGTCAAATTGATCTGGATAAAACATGGAACTGCACCTCGCCGTATTGCGAACGATCGTATTTGCCCTGGGGTCGGGGATTCTACTCAAGTTTAGACGATCGACCAAGTGGTCAGGATCGTCGGTAATTAAAAGAAGATCTTTTTTATTTAAAGATCTCTTTATTAGATCTCTTATTAGGATCGCGATCCTCTGTGGATAAGTGACTATTCACGATGAAGATCAGCAGATTAAGGAGGATCGTTTGCTGTGAATGATCGGTGATCCCGACGCAGATAAGCTGGGATCTAAAAGGCTTGTTATACACAGGACAAAAAGCGCACTACGGTTGTTATTGGGATAACTACGGCTTTTACCCTGCTTTTAAGCTTAGTTATCCACAATCGTTCGCGCGATCTTTAGACGAATTAGAGTAAATTAATCCAGTTTTTTACCCATTCCTCGGCCGGATCCTCGGGAATTTCATGCTCGGTCACGTCGATCTCGAGACGATCGCCGATCCTTTTAGCGCCTCTGGCGATCAATAGATCGTCGATCTGTTTGATCGCACCGCAGAAGGTGTCGTATTCCGAACTGCCTAAACCGACGGCGCCGAACTGCACCTCGGAAAGATCCGGCTGCTGCTCAGCGATCTGTTCCAACAGCGGCTGAAGGTTATCCGGCAGTTCGCCGGCACCGTGCGTGGAAGAGACCACCAGCCAGCGGCCGTTCAACGGCAGTTCATCCAGTTCAGGGCCGTGCAGCATCTCGGTAGAGAAGCCGGCGTCTTCCAGCTTTTCAGCCAAATGTTCAGCCACGTATTCGGCGCTGCCAAGCGTACTGCCACTGATCAGAGTAATGTCTGCCATGAACCAACGATCCCAACCTTCTCACTCAAAGTGGCTGCATTGTACGCTGTGAATCGGCTGGGATCTACCTGTGGATAATGTGGGTATGCAATTTGGCGGGTTACGGCACGATGGTGCGCATAATGGGGTTCTGCAGCGAGATCAGCGTTTCGGTGGACTGGATCTCGTCGATGGTCTGGATCTTGTTGATAAGTACCTGTTGCAACGCGTCGATCGAGCGGCACATCACTTTAATAAAGACGCTGTAATGGCCGGTGGTGTAATAGGCTTCCACCACTTCCTCCAGGCTTTCCAGCTTCTTCAGTGCCGAAGGGTAGTCCTTGGCGCTCTTTAATATGATGCCGATAAAGCAGCACACGTCGTAGCCCAGCTGTTTGGGACTGACGTCGATACGCGCGCCGGTGATGATCCCGGCCTGTTTCATCTTCTCCACCCGCACGTGAATGGTGCCGGGGCTGACGGCGAAGTTTTTCGCCAGTTCGGCGTACGGTGTGCGCGCATTGTCCATCAGGGCGTTGAGGATGCCGCGATCGAGATTATCGATCTGATAAATTTCCGCCATTTAATCCCCCATTAATTAACGATTGTTGAATTCAGTCCGGGTAAAAATGAACGATTAAAAGTGAAAAGGCAATATTGATTAACGGATATTGAATTGGCGTATCGTTTTGTTGCTTAATCGATGGCAACAGAGACAGGTTTACAAGAGATACGGCAATGAAAAAACAGTTTATCCAAAAACAACAACAAATCAGCCAGGTCAAATCCTTCTTCTCCCGCCAGCTGGAACAGCAGCTCGGTCTGATCGAAGTGCAGGCCCCGATCCTTAGCCGCCTGGGCGACGGCACGCAGGATAACCTCTCCGGCAGCGAGAAAGCGGTGCAGGTCAAAGTCAAAACTTTGCCGGACGCCACCTTCGAAGTGGTGCACTCACTGGCGAAATGGAAACGCAAAACCCTGGGCAGCTACGATTTCGGTGCCGGCGAAGGCCTGTATACCCATATGAAGGCGCTGCGCCCGGATGAAGACCGCCTGACGCCAATCCACTCGGTGTACGTCGATCAGTGGGACTGGGAGCGGGTGATGGGCGACGGTGAGCGCGGTCTGGACTATCTGAAAAGTACCGTGCGCAGCATTTACGCCGCGATCAAGGCGACGGAAGCGGAAGTCAGCCGTGAGCATGGCCTGACCCCGTTCCTGCCGGAACAGATCCACTTCGTGCACAGCGAAACCCTGCTGCAGCGCTATCCGGATCTGGACGCCAAAGGGCGTGAGCGGGCGATCGCCAAAGAATTGGGCGCGGTGTTCCTGATCGGCATCGGCGGCAAGCTGTCGCACGGCAAATCGCACGATGTGCGTGCGCCGGATTATGATGACTGGACCACGCCGACGGCGGATGGCCTGGCGGGCCTGAATGGCGATATCGTGGTGTGGAACCCGGTGCTGCAGGACGCTTTCGAGCTTTCTTCCATGGGCATCCGCGTCGACGCCACGGCGCTGAAACATCAGTTGGCGCTGACCGGCGATGAAGATCGCATGAAGCTGGAATGGCATCAGTCGTTGCTGCGCGGCGATATGCCGCAGACCATCGGCGGCGGCATCGGTCAGTCGCGTTTGGTGATGTTGCTGTTGCAGCTGTCGCATATCGGCCAGGTGCAGTGCGGCGTGTGGTCACCGGAAGTGCGCGGCGCGGTTGAAGGCCTGCTCTGATTCCGCCTAGCGCCGCCAGCGGCGCATCAACCGGCTTTTCAACCCGGTATCGAAGCGCCAGATGTGATCGAAGATGCGCATGATGCCGGGTTTGCCGTAGGCGGACATCGCCACCGCGTGGAAACGCTGCTGGTGGCTTTGCTGCTGCTGTTTCACCTTCTTTATTACCTCCTCCGGCAACCGCTGGGCGATAAAATCAGAAATGATCACCGCATCGGCATCGAACCAGCCGCTCTCCGCCATTTTGGTGACGGTGGCGTTCAGGCAGGCCGCCAGATCGGTGCCGCCGCGAAACTGCTGGCCGAGAAAACGCACTGCCTGCTCAATGCCGCTGGCGGCGGTGAGTTCGTAATGTACGATCTGGTTGGCGAACAGCATGATGTAGCAGCGGCGGTTGTCCGCCAGCGCAATGCGCAGCAGCGCCAGACAGAACGCCTTGGCGCACTGTTCGTTGAAGCCGCCCATCGATCCTGAGGTGTCCACGCAGACGATAAACGGCCCGCGCGGCTGCTGATCCTGCTGCTGGTGGGTGACCTGACGGATCAGGATCTGTTCCTGCCAGACGTCGCCCTGCAGGCGGTAGCTCAGCAGTCGCTTTTCCAGCAGGCGGCGATAAAACTCGAATTCCAGCTCTTCAATCCCCAGCGTCGCCAGCTCCGGCGGCAGCAGGCGCAGAATGTCGTCGCTTTGATGAATGCCGCTCACTTCTTCCGGCAGCGTGGCCGGCACCTGCACCATAACCCTGAACGGCTCCGGCTGCGCGTCCTGTTGCTGCACCGCTTTGGCCTGATAGCTGCGGCCCAGCTGTTGCGCCAGCTTTTTCAGCTCCGGCTGCTGCTGCAAAAAGTTGCCGTACTCCACCAGCCGCTGGTAATCGCCGCGCTGCAGCTGGCCTTTGCTCATGTCCCACAGCCTGCCGGCGGCGGTGTCGTTTTCCGACAGCAGCGGTTCCAGCGCGCCGCTCAGCGCCAGGCGTTCCTGCAGTTCCGCCATCAGCTGCTCACGCTCTTGTTCCAGCAACTGGTGGTGCAGCATGGTGGCCTGCAGCGTTAGGCTGATGCGCCAGCGCTGCAGAAACAGCGTTTGAAAACTGTCGTCCAACGGATGATTGGGCAGATCGGCGGCGTCCACCAGCGCGCGCGCCTGTTCATAAAACGGGGAAACCAGCTGGCGCAGCAGCTCCATCGTGTCGTTGAGGTTGTGATAGAACTGGGTATTGTTCTCCAGCTGGCACTGTTGGTAGCGGTAAAATTCCTGCGCCAACGCCGGCGGCACCATGGCCTCCTGCAAACGCTCCTTTAGCTGCAGCTTCCAGCGCGGCAGATCGCGATCCAGCGCCCGCCGTAGGGCCGGAAACTTTTTAAAGAATACCGACAGCTGCGGCGCGGCCAGCATGCCGACGATCATCTCCTCGATCATCTCGCCTTCGGTGATCGCCAGCAGCAGATCGAGCGTCTCCAGACTGAGCATGGTTACTGGCCGCGCATTTGCTGCTGTTGCTGTTTAACCTGTTCCGCGACCTGCAGCAAACTGGCTTCGATCTTGGCCAGACCGGCGGCGGACGTGAACAGGCAGGGCTGATGTTGGCTGAAGGCGCGGCGCTGTTCCGCCAGGCGCTGGGCCAATGCGTCCATTTCATCCAGCAGCGCCTGCGGCGTAGCGGTAGCCTGTTTGCCCGGCAGCGCCAGCAGCGACGGCTGGCGGCTGACGTCCAACACCGTCAGGTGCAGTTGGTCATCGACGTCTAAATCGATCGGCTGCGCGAAGCCGATGCCGTTCAGCTTGGCGCGCACGTCGCCGCCTTTTTGCAGCCAGGTGTCCAGCGCGCTGCTTTCGATGCTCAGATGATTGACCTGAATGTCATGCAGCTGCAGCGGTTTTTGCAGCAGCAGGGTGAGGGTGCCGCCGGCGAACGGTGTGGCCGGTGCGTATTGCGGTTTGCGGCTGAACATCCCGCCTTTTTTCACCAGGCTGATGGCCTGTCGGTCGCTTTGTTGCTGCTGGTCCTGCATCCAGCGGGTATGGATCTGTTGCAGTTGGATCAACATCGACTGCTGCTGATAGGCCGATTCGGTCAGCAGTTGATCGATCTGCTGTTGCAGCAGCTTCAGCGAGGTGAGATCGTGCCACAGGCAGTCTTTCAACAGCATCAGATCGAGCGGGGCGATGGCGTCGCGCCCGCTGAAGAAGGCGCAGGCCTGCAGCAGGCGCAGGGCTTTCTTCCAGCGCCGATCGGAGACGTACGGCGCCTGTTCCAGCGCGTCCAGCCGCTGGCGCAGTTGGAAAATCAGCTCAAAGCAGGCTTCCGGCAGCGCCACCTTATCGATCTGCGGCTGCCACTGCAGAAACTCTTCGTCGCTGACGCTCAGCGCCGCCGGCACCGGGTTTTGGCTTTCGCTCTGGCGGTTGACCAGCAGCGAGCGGAAATTCTGTTTATCCTGCACCTTGTCCAGCCACAGGCGAATCAGCATGCGGTCATACAGGGCTTCGAGGCTGTTGTCCGCTTCGGGCAGTTCGTTGGAAGCGGTGACCAGCAGGCGCAGCGGGATCGGTTCTTCGCTGTTGCCGTTGCGAAAACGCCGTTCATTGATCGCCGTCAGCAGGGTGTTGAGGATCGCCGGGCCGGCCTTCCAGATCTCGTCCAGAAACACGATCTCCGCTTCTGGCAGATAGCCGGCGGTCAGGCGTTGATAGCGCCCTTCATCTTTCAGCGCCTGAATCGAGAGCGGGCCGAAGACCTCTTCCGGCGTGGAAAAGCGCGTCATCAGGTATTCAAAAGAGCGAGCGTTGCGGAAGGCAAACTTCAGCCGGCGCGCGATCAGGCTCTTGGCGATGCCGGGCGGGCCGAGCAAGAATACGCTTTCGCCGCTCAGCGCCGCCAGCAGGCACAGGCGGATCGCCTCTTGCCGCTCATAAAGGCCGCTCTCCAGCGCGCTGCTGAGGCGGGAAATTCGTTCTGCCAGAAGGGATGATGGCGTCATATAATCGTCGTATTGTCCGAGAGTTAGCCAATCTTGGTCGATAATTCGATGATAAACCACCATTATTTTTAATGGTATAGCTTATTGATTAGTAAAAATTTTCTCAGTTGAGTCGGATATCCGGTTCACATTTTGTTTATTTTTCGGCTCTGATATAAGGGTAGGCAAGCCGTATAAATGGTGCATACTGTGCGGCTTTCTGGTGGGCGTGACGGATCTTTGAGCCCGTATTTTGCCTGATGCGGATGCATCGCTAACGGATGTTCTGATAAAGAAACGAATTATGAGCGCAGAGCATAAGCAGTCCCTATCGGCGGTAACCCTGGCTGCCATCGGCGTGGTCTACGGTGATATCGGCACCAGTCCTCTCTATACGTTGAGAGAGTGTTTCTCCGGCCATTACGGCTTCGATGTTCGTCCAGACGTGGTTTTCGGCTTCCTGTCGCTGATTTTCTGGATGCTGATCGTGATAGTTTCCCTCAAATATCTCACCTACGTGATGCGGGCGGACAACGCCGGCGAAGGCGGCATTTTGACGCTGATGTCGCTGGCCGGGCGCAATACCTCGGCGCGCACCACCGCAGTGCTGGTGATACTGGGCCTGATCGGCGGCAGCTTCTTCTATGGCGAGGTGGTGATCACCCCGGCGATCTCGGTGATGTCGGCGATAGAGGGGTTGGAAATCGCCGCGCCTGCGCTCGACGCCTATATCGTGCCGCTCTCGATTCTGGTGCTGACCCTGCTGTTCGTTATCCAAAAACACGGCACCGGCAGCGTCGGCAAGCTGTTCGCCCCGGTAATGCTGTTGTGGTTCATCGTGTTGGCGGTGCTGGGCGCGCGCAGCATCATTTCGAACCCGGAAGTGCTGCAGGCGCTGAATCCCAAATGGGCGCTCAACTTCTTTATGGAATATAAGAAGGTGTCTTTCTTCGCGCTGGGGGCGGTGGTGCTGTCGATCACCGGCGTTGAGGCGCTGTATGCCGACATGGGGCACTTCGGCAAGTTCCCGATCCGCCTGGCCTGGTTCACCGTGGTGCTGCCTTCGCTGGTGCTCAACTACTTCGGCCAGGGGGCGTTGCTGCTGAAAAACCCTGAAGCGATCAAAAACCCATTCTTCCTGCTGGCGCCCGACTGGGCGCTGATCCCGCTGCTGATTCTGGCAACCCTGGCAACGGTCATCGCCTCGCAGGCGGTGATTTCCGGCGTCTTCTCGCTGACTCGCCAGGCGGTGCGCCTGGGGTATTTGTCGCCGATGCGCATCATTCACACCTCGGAAATGGAATCCGGCCAGATCTACATTCCGGTGATCAACTGGACGCTGTATATCTCGGTGGTGCTGGTGATCATCGGCTTCGAACACTCCAGCAACCTGGCGGCGGCGTACGGCATCGCCGTTACCGGCACCATGGTGCTGACCAGCATACTGGTCACTTCGGTGGCGATTAATAACTGGCACTGGAACCGCTTCCTGGCGATCGGCATCGTAACCATCTTGCTGATCATCGACGTGCCGATGTTCTCCGCCAACGCCCTGAAGCTGTTCTCCGGCGGCTGGCTGCCGCTGACCCTGGCGCTGGTGATGTTCATCATTATGACTACCTGGAAGAGCGAGCGTTTCCGCCTGTTGCGCCGTCTGCATGAGCACGGCAACTCGCTGGAGGCGATGATCGCCTCGCTGGAGAAATCGCCGCCGGTGCGGGTGCCGGGTACCGCGGTCTTCCTGTCGCGCGCCACCAACGTCATTCCTTTTGCGCTGCTGCATAACCTGAAGCACAACAAAGTGCTGCATGAACGCGTGGTGCTGCTGACGCTGCGCACCGAGGATGCGCCTTACGTGCACAACGTGCGCCGGGTGACCATCGAGCAGCTGTCGCCGACCTTCTGGCGGGTGGTGGCCAGCTACGGCTGGCGCGAAACGCCGAATGTGGAGGAAGTGTTCCACCGCTGCGGGCTGGAAGGGTTGCCGTGCCGCATGTCGGAGACGTCGTTCTTCATGTCCCATGAATCGCTGATCCTCACCAAGCGGCCATGGTACCTCTACCTGCGCGGCAAACTGTTCGTTGCTCTGAGCCGCAATGCGCTGCGCGCGCCGGATCAGTTCGAAATCCCGCCGAACCGGGTCATCGAGCTCGGCACGCAGGTCGAGATCTAACCCGCCTGACAGGGGCTCAGCTAGGCTGAGCCCCTTTTGTTTGCGCTTTCTCCGTGCGCGAACGAAACGTTTCGATGACGATCACACTTCTGCATTGTCCGGGTTGCCTTCCCCTGCCGTTTTTTTACACTCCTCCAGAGAGCGAAACGTTTCGCTAGCGGAGTGAGAAGATGAAAAAAGGCGTATTACTGAATTCCGACGTGTCTGCCGTGATTGCCCGGCTGGGGCATACCGATCAGCTCACCTTGTGCGATGCGGGTTTGCCGATACCGGCGGCGACGCAGCGCATCGATCTGGCGCTGACGCAGGGCGTGCCGACCTTCATGCAGGTGTTCGCGGCGGTCACGCAAGAGATGCAGGTAGAAAGCGCCATCCTGGCGGAAGAAATCGTGAAACAAAATCCGTCGCTCCACGAGGCATTGTTGGCTGAACTGACCGCACTGGGCCAACGCCAGGGCAATACCATCGGCGTGCGTTATATCAGCCATCAGGCGTTTAAAGCGCAAACCGAGCACAGCCGGGCGGTGATCCGCAGCGGGGAGTGTTCGCCTTACGCGAACGTGATCCTGTGCGCCGGCGTAACTTTCTGAGGCGTTTATGCAACCTTTACTGCAACTGAAAGGGATTGATAAAGCCTTTCCCGGCGTGAAGGCGCTTTCCGGCGCCGCTCTCAGCGTTTATCCCGGCAAGGTGATGGCGCTGGTGGGGGAAAACGGCGCCGGGAAGTCCACCATGATGAAAGTGCTGACCGGCATCTATCAGAAAGACGCCGGCAGTCAGTATTTTCTCGGTAAAGAGGTGGCGTTCAACGGGCCTAAAGATTCGCAGGAAGCGGGCATCGGCATTATCCATCAGGAGCTGAACCTGATCCCGCAGCTGACGATTGCGGAAAACATCTTCCTCGGCCGCGAGTTCGTCAACCGTTTCGGCCGCATTGACTGGAAGCGCATGTACGCCGAGGCCGATCGCTTGCTGGCGCGCCTCAACCTGCGCTACAGCAGCCACCGGCTGGTGGGCGAACTGTCGATTGGCGATCAGCAGATGGTGGAGATTGCCAAGGTGCTGAGCTTCGAATCGAAAGTGATCATCATGGACGAACCGACCGATGCGCTGACCGACACCGAAACCGCCTCGCTGTTCAAGGTGATCAACGAGCTGAAGGCCGAAGGGCGCGGCATCGTCTATATCTCGCACCGTCTGAAAGAGATCTTTGAAATCTGCGACGACGTGACGGTATTTCGCGACGGGCAGTTCATCGCCGAGCGGCCGGTGAGCGAGCTGCAGGAAGATTCGCTGATTGAAATGATGGTCGGTCGCAAGCTGGAAGAACAATACCCGCGCCTTGATTTACCGCGCGGGGAAAAGCGGCTGGAAGTCAGTCATCTTTCCGGACCCGGCGTTGAAGACGTCAGCTTTACGCTGTATCGCGGTGAGATCCTCGGCGTGGCCGGCTTGATGGGCGCCGGGCGCACCGAATTGATGAAGATTCTGTACGGCGCCGCGCCGCGCAAGGCCGGCACCGTCAACCTCGACGGCCGCGAGGTAGTCACCCATTCGCCGCAGGATGGATTGGCGAACGGCATCGTCTATATCTCGGAAGACCGTAAGCGCGACGGCCTGGTGCTGGGCATGTCGGTAAAGGAAAACATGTCTCTGACCGCGCTGCGCTACTTCAGCCGCGCCGACGGCAGCCTGAAACAGGCCGACGAGCGGCAGGCGGTGGGGGACTTCATCCGCCTGTTCAATATCAAAACGCCGTCGATGGAGCAGCCGATAGGTCTGCTTTCCGGCGGTAATCAGCAGAAAGTGGCGATCGCCCGCGGCCTGATGACCCGGCCGAAGGTGCTGATCCTCGATGAGCCGACGCGCGGCGTCGATGTCGGGGCGAAAAAAGAGATCTATCAGTTAATCAACCAGTTCAAGCAGGAAGGGCTGAGCATCATTTTGGTGTCTTCGGAAATGCCGGAGGTGATGGGCATGAGCGATCGCATTCTGGTGATGCACGAAGGGCATCTCAGCGGCGAGTTCCCGATTGAACAGGCCACCCAGGAAGCGTTGATGGCGGCAGCCGTCGGCAAGCAATACGGCGTAAAGCAGGAGTAATCAGATATGAGTTCCCAGACTATCGCAGCTAAGCGCTGGTTCAGTAAAGAGTGGCTGTTAGAGCAGAAGTCGTTGATTGCGCTGCTGGTGCTGATCGCCGTGGTCTCTTCCATGAGCCCGAACTTCTTCACCCTGAACAACCTGTTCAATATTCTGCAGCAGACCTCGGTCAACGCCATCATGGCGGTGGGGATGACGCTGGTGATCCTCACTTCCGGCATCGATCTGTCGGTGGGATCGCTGCTGGCCCTGACCGGCGCGGTGGCGGCGTCGATCGTCGGCTTTGAAGTCAACGCGCTGGTGGCGGTGGCGGCGGCCTTGGCGCTGGGCGCCGCGATTGGCGCCTGCACCGGGGTGATCGTCGCCAAAGGCAAGGTGCAAGCCTTTATCGCTACGCTGGTGATGATGCTGCTGCTGCGCGGCGTCACCATGGTGTACACCAACGGCAGCCCGATCAATACCGGTTTCACCGACGTGGCCGACACCTTCGGTTGGTTCGGCATCGGCCGTCCGCTGGGTGTGCCTACGCCGATCTGGATCATGGCGATCGTGTTCATCGCCGCCTGGTATATGCTGCACCATACGCGCCTGGGCCGCTATATTTATGCCCTGGGCGGCAATGAAGCGGCGACACGCCTGTCCGGTATCAGCGTCGATAAAGTGAAAATTATCGTCTATTCGCTGTGCGGCCTGCTGGCGGCGCTGGCGGGGGTGATCGAAGTGGCGCGCCTCTCGTCGGCGCAGCCGACCGCCGGCACCGGCTATGAGCTGGACGCCATCGCCGCCGTGGTGCTGGGCGGCACCAGCCTGGCCGGCGGCAAGGGACGCATCGTCGGCACGCTGATCGGGGCGCTGATCCTCGGTTTTCTGAACAACGGCCTGAATTTACTGGGTGTTTCTTCCTACTACCAAATGATCGTGAAGGCAGTGGTGATACTGCTGGCGGTTCTGGTAGATAACAAAAGCAACAAGTAACCTCCCCCTACAGGAATCACGATGATGAAAATGAAAAAACTGGCAACCTTAGCTTCCGCCATCGCGTTGAGCGCCACCCTGAGCGCCAATGCCATGGCCAAAGACACCATCGCGCTGGTGGTGTCCACCCTCAACAACCCGTTCTTCGTCTCGATGAAGGATGGGGCGCAGCAAGAGGCCAACAAGCTGGGTTATAACCTGGTGGTGCTGGATTCCCAAAACAACCCGGCGAAAGAGCTGGCCAACGTGCAGGATCTGATGGTGCGGGCGCCTAAGCTGCTGTTGATCAACCCGACCGACTCCGATGCGGTGGGCAACGCCATCAAGATGGCCAACCAGGCTAAGATCCCGGTCATCACGCTGGACCGCGTGGCGAGCAAGGGTGACGTGGTGAGCCATATCGCTTCGGATAACCGCGTGGGCGGCAAAATGGCCGGCGACTTCATCGCCAAGAAAGCGGGCGCCGACGCCAAGGTGATTCAGCTGGAAGGCATTGCCGGCACCTCCGCCGCGCGTGAACGCGGCGAAGGCTTCAAACAGTCGCTGGATCAGAATAAATTCAAGCTGCTGGCCAGCCAGCCGGCCGATTTCGACCGCACCAAGGGCCTGAACGTGATGCAGAACCTGCTGACCGCTCACCCGGATGTGCAGGCGGTATTTGCCCAGAACGATGAAATGGCGCTGGGCGCGCTGCGTGCGCTGCAAACCGCCGGTAAAACCGACGTGATCGTGGTAGGCTTCGACGGCACCGCCGACGGCGTGAAAGCGGTTGAAGGCGGCAAGCTGGCGGCGACCGTGGCGCAGCGTCCCGATCAGATTGGCGTGATAGGCGTGGAAACCGCCGATAAAGTGCTGAAAGGCGAAAAAGTGCCGGCGACCATTCCGGTCGATTTGAAACTGGTCACTCAGTAAGTCATACCAGCGCCATCGGGACGGGGCGTTTACGATGGCGCGCAATTCAGGAATCAATGCGATGGAAACAGGTAAGCTGGTGGTTCTGGGCAGCATCAATGCCGACCATATCCTCAATATTGAACAATTCCCCCACCCGGGCGAAACGGTGATCGGGAAGCAGTATAAGGTGGCGTTTGGCGGCAAGGGCGCGAATCAGGCGGTGGCGGCCGGGCGCAGTGGGGCGGAGATCGCCTTTATCGCCTGCGTGGGCGCCGACGATATCGGCGAGCGTGTCCGCCGGCAGCTGGCGAGCGATCGCATTGATACCCAACCGATTGAAGCCATCGCCGACAGCACCACCGGCGTGGCGCTGATCTTCGTCAACGCCGAAGGCGAGAACGTGATCGGCATCAATGCCGGCGCCAACGCCGCGGTGACGCCGGATTACCTGGCGCGCTACCGGCAAAAAGTCATCGACGCCGACGCCCTGCTGATGCAGCTGGAGTCGCCGCTGGAGACGGTGATCGCCGCCGCCCGCTTGGCCAAGCAACATCAAACGCAGGTGATCCTCAACCCGGCCCCGGCGCGCGAGCTGCCGGACGAGCTGCTGGGGATGATTGATATGATCACCCCGAATGAAACCGAAGCGCAGCGCCTGACCGGCATCGCTGTGGACAGCGACGCCGATGCGGCGCGCGCGGCGCAGGCGCTGCACGACAAAGGCATCGCGACGGTGATCATCACCCTCGGCAGCCGCGGCGTGTGGCTGAGCGAAAACGGCAACGGCAACGGCAAACGGGTGCCCGGCTTCAAAGTGCAAGCGGTGGATACCATCGCCGCCGGCGATACCTTTAACGGCGCGCTGGTCACTGCTCTGTTGGAAGGTAAGATCATGGCCGACGCGGTGCGTTTCGCCCATGCGGCGGCGGCGATCGCCGTCACCCGCCCCGGCGCGCAGCCTTCGGTGCCGTGGCGTGAAGAGATCGACGCTTTCTTGCAGCAACAGGGGTGATCCTTTGGCCACCATGAAAGATGTCGCCCGCCTGGCGGGCGTTTCAACCTCTACCGTTTCGCATGTGGTCAACAACAATCGCTTTGTCAGCGACAGCGTGCGCGACAAGGTCATGGCGGCCGTGGAACAGTTGAACTATGCGCCTTCTGCGCTGGCGCGCAGCCTGAAGCTCAATCAGACCCGCACCATCGGCATGCTGGTGACCGCCAGCAACAACCCGTTTTATGCTGAAGTGGTGCGCGGCGTGGAGCGCAGCTGCTATGAACGCGGCTACAGTCTGATCCTGTGCAATACCGAAGAAGACGCCGCGCGCATGAACCGCAGTATGGAGACGCTGCTGCAAAAGCGCGTCGACGGTTTGCTGTTGATGTGCACCGAAAATCACCGGCCATCTCAGGATGCCCTGAGTCGCTACCCGTCATTGCCGATCGTGATGATGGACTGGGCGCCGTTCGAGGGCGCGAACGACATTATTCAGGATAACTCGCTGCTGGGCGGCGAGATGGCGACCGATCATCTGATCGCTCGCGGCTACCGCAAGATCGCCTGCATCGCCGGCCCGCAGGATAAAACCACCGCTCGTCACCGGCTGGAAGGCTATCGCAATGCGATGCGGCGCGCCGGATTACCGATCCCGCCAGGGTATGAAGTGCATTGCGACTTTGAGTTTGAAGGCGGCGTGACCGCCATGCGCCAACTGCTGGCGCTGGAAGAGCCGCCGCATGCGGTGTTCGCCGGCAACGACGCGGTGGCGGTAGGCGTTTATCAGGCGCTGTATCAGGCCGGGCTTTCCGTGCCGCAGGATATGGCGGTGATGGGGTACGATGACATTGAACTGGCGCGTTATCTGGCGCCGCCGCTGAGCACCATTCATCAACCGAAGGATTCGCTGGGCGAGCTGGCGATCGATGCGCTGATCAACCGCCTGCAAAACCCGGAGCGCGCGCCCCAGGTGCTGGTGCTGACGCCCGAGCTGGTGGAACGCGCCTCGGTGGGCCGCCGTTAACTGGCCGCCTTCGCTTCTTTCTTGCTTTCCTGGCCGCTGATCAAGTTGCGGCCATCTTTCCTTCTCAGCAACATAAATACCAGCGCCGACGCCACGGTGACGATCCCCATGGTGATAAAGGTGTAATGGAAGTGGTCGATCATCGTGCCTAACGACAGGGATTCGTAAAAACGCAGCACCGCCGCGCTGATCGCTACGCCGAAACTGATGGACAGCTGTTGGGTGACCGCCAGGACGCTGTTGCCGGCGCTGGCGTTGGCGTCGTTCAAATCCGCCAGGCTGATGGTATTCATGGCGGTGAACTGGGTGGACATCGCCATGCCCAGTACGAACAGCGGCAGGATCATCAGCCACAGCGGCATGCCTGGGCTCTGCAGGGCGAACTGCGCGATCAGCGCTCCGATGATAACGGTGATGCCGACCAGCGTTTTACGGTAGCCGAACCAGCGCAACACCTGAGTGACGGTGGATTTCGCCATCAGCGAGCCAATGGCGGTCGGCGCCATCATGCAGCCGGCGACGATCGCCGTGTAGCCGAATCCCACCTGCAGCATGAGCGGCATCAAAAACGGCACGCAGCCGGTGCCCAATCTGGACGCGACGTTGCCGGCGATGCCGACCGAGAAGGTGCGGGTTTTGAACAGGTCGAGGCCGATCAGCGGCTGAGGATGACGGCGGGCGTGCGCGATGTAGCCGAACAGCATCACGAAGCCGCTGAGCAGAATGCCCAGCGAAACGTAGCTCGCCAGCACCCGCTCGCCAAACAGTTCCAGCCCGGTGGAGATCAGCACCAGGCTCAGCCCGAATAGCATAAAACCCAGAAAATCGAAGCGGCGCTTGGGCGTGGTGAAGTCCGGCATGTATTTGCGCGCATAGAAGATGCCGAGCAGGCCGATAGGGATATTGATCAGGAAAATCCAATGCCAGGTGGCGTAGGTCACCAGCCAGCCGCCCAGCAGCGGCCCCAGAATCGGCCCGACCAGGCCGGGCATGGTGACGAAGTTCAGCACCGGCAGCAGTTCGCTGCGCGGGTAGGCGCGCAGCAGCGCCAGTCGCGCGACCGGCATCATCATCGCGCCGCCGATGCCCTGCAGCACGCGAGAGGCAACCAGTACGCTCAACGTGGGGGAGAGGGCGCACAACAGCGAACCGAGGGTGAATAACGTGACGGCGAAGATGAACACGCGGCGGGTGCCGAAGCGGTCCGCCAGCCAACCGCTGACCGGGATCAGCATCGCCACCGTCAGCGTATAGCTGATGACGGCAGATTGCATCGCCAGCGGCGAGTGCCCCAGGCTGTGGGCGATCGCCGGCAGCGCCGTGTTGAGGATGGTGGCGTCCAGCGCCTGCATAAAGAACGCCATTGCGGCGATCCACGGGAGTCCTGCCATACTGCGCGCGGATTGGGTCATGGTCGGTCCTGGTTAAATGGTCGTCTCTCCCTCATCTCTTTCTTCTATCTATAAGCGGGGAGCGTGTCTAGTCTTTCTCTTTCAGCAAAACTTGGCAGGCGACGAGAGCACCTGCGCTGTCTCCGGCGAGTATCGCATCGACGATAGCCTGATGGTGGCGCAGCTTGATCACTTCATTGCCTGTAATGGCGCGGAAGTAACTCTGATACACCGAACTGAACAGGTTAGCGAACGAGGTCAGGAACGGATTACCGCTGGCCTCGTAGATGAGCTGGTGGAATTGGGTATCGACCTGGATCCAGCGCTCGCGATCAAACTGGGTATGCAGCGCGCGCATCTCCGCCATCAGTTCCGCCAGCAGTTTGGTTTGCTGTGGGCTGGCGTGGTCTGCCGCCAACGCGCAGGCCTGCGGTTCCAACGAAGTGCGCAATATAAGGAAGTGTTGCATCACCTGATCGAAGTTTTCCCGCGTCATCCACCAGGTCAGTAAATCCTGATCGAGGAAATTCCATTGGCTTTGCGGCATCACGCGGGTGCCAATGCGCGGGCGCGGCAACAACATGCCTTTGGCGGCTAACATCTTTACCGCTTCGCGCACCGCGGTGCGGCTGACGCCGAATTGCTCGCCCAGTTCCATTTCACCGGGCAGGATGCTGCCGGCCTGATAATCGCCTGCCAGAATTTGTTGGCCGAGTTTCTCTGCAAGCAGATAAGAAAGATTGCGTTGGGCGGCCTGTTGTTGTGCATTTAATGGCATGGCTGCGGATCCTTACTGACTTCGTTTCTTCTATTTTACTCCAGTGATCGCCAGCTTTTATGGCTGTTTGCCTGAAAAAGTGACATAAATTCGCCGCTTTTTCGCTCTTTTGCCGAAAAAATCCGCGCTTGAAAAGTTTTTTGCATTTAGGGGTTGCGGCCTGCCGAGAACTCCCTATAATGCGCCTCCACTGACCGGGAACAACGACTGACAAGCCGCCGGGTCAGCGAGAAGAAAGCGAAATAAACGCTTGACTCTCCGGGTGAAAAGCGTAATATACGCAGCCCGCGCCGATGAGTTTCTCGGCACTGCTCTTTAACAATTTATCAGACAATCTGTGTGGGCACTCCAC
>NZ_JBJNMO010000007.1:0-252647 GCF_052168495.1 Serratia sp. CY52157
AATAGCGCGGTGGTCCCACCTGACCCCATGCCGAACTCAGAAGTGAAACGCCGTAGCGCCGATGGTAGTGTGGGGTCTCCCCATGCGAGAGTAGGACACTGCCAGGCATCAAATAAAGCAAAAAGCCTCATGCGAAAGCATGGGGCTTTTTGTTTTGTCTGTTATCTGGCGTTCTGCTCGAGCATGGGCATGCGAAAGGCCCGTCGGGAACGGGCCTTAACGCCGCTTGCGGCGGCCCCGGAGGGGAGAGTCTCAGGATGAGACGAATTGTGTAGGACACTGCCAGGCATCAAATAAAGCCGAAAGCCCTGAACTGACGTTCAGGGCTTTTTGCTTTGCGTAAAATGGAAAATCCCCGTTGTAATCCGCTTCAGCTTTCATCGTACTGTTTAATATTCATCACAAAACCAACGCATTGTTTCTCTGAATGTCAGATATTCTTCGTCCGCTATTAAGTTTGGCTGTTAACTTGTAAGTAACAATAAAGTAACAACCAGGGCGACAGGAAGCCAAATTTCATCATTGTTATGGCTCGGAGAATACATCATGACAGAAACAACCTCGGCTCTTGGGGATGAGCACGGCGTCGAACAGGGGGCGCTGGATAACAAGAAACGCATTTTCGCTATCGTCGGGGCTTCATCAGGCAATCTGGTGGAGTGGTTTGATTTTTACGTTTACTCCTTCTGTTCCATTTACTTTGCCGCCTCGTTCTTCCCGGCGGGCAACAGCACCACGCAGCTGCTGCAAACCGCCGGGGTATTCGCCGCCGGCTTCTTTATGCGGCCGATTGGCGGTTGGCTATTCGGTTATATTGCCGACAAGCATGGTCGAAAAAATTCCATGCTGCTTTCGGTCTGTATGATGTGCGCCGGATCGCTGGTGATCGCCTGCCTGCCGACGTATGAATCGATCGGCAGCTGGGCGCCGGCGTTGCTGCTGATCGCCCGCCTGTTCCAGGGGCTGTCGGTAGGGGGAGAATACGGCACCAGCGCGACCTATATGAGCGAGGTGGCGATCAAGGGGCGACGCGGCTTTTACGCCTCGTTCCAGTACGTGACGCTGATCGGCGGGCAACTGTTGGCGCTGCTGGTCCTGGTGATCCTGCAGCAGATATTGCCCGCCGAAGAGCTGAAAGCCTGGGGATGGCGCATTCCGTTTGCCCTGGGTGCCGTGTTGGCGGTAGTTGCGCTGTACCTGCGCCGTTCGCTGAATGAAACCTCCGATGCGAAGACGCGTAACCACAAAGATGCCGGTTCGCTGACGGGGCTGTGGAAAAATCGCAAGGCGTTCCTGATGGTGCTGGGCTTTACCGCCGCCGGTTCGCTGACCTTCTACACCTTCACCACCTACATGCAGAAATATCTGGTGAATACCGCCGGTATGGACGCCAAGCTGGCCAGCGCCATCATGACCGTCGCGCTGTTCGTCTTTATGCTGCTGCAGCCTGCGGTAGGCGCGTTTTCGGACAAAATCGGCCGTCGCAGCTCGATGTTGATCTTCTCGGCCTTTGCCACGGTGTTGACGGTGCCGATCCTGTTCGCTCTGAAAGAGGTGAGTAATCCTTATATGGCGTTTGGCCTGATCGTGCTGGCGCTGTTCATCATCAGTTTTTACACCGCGATCAGCGGGCTGCTTAAAGCCGAAATGTTCCCGCCGGAGGTACGTGCTTTAGGGGTGGGCTTGTCTTATGCGGTGGCGAACGCCATGTTCGGCGGCTCGGCGGAATATGTGGCGCTGTCGCTTAAATCGTTTGGCGTGGAGAACGCCTTCTTCTGGTATGTCTCCGGCATGTGCCTGCTGGCGCTGCTGGTCTCGCTCCGGTTGCATCGCAAAGGCAAGGAGATACAGCTGTAATAAAAACCCCGGCCTTGGCCGGGGTCAGCATACCGCTTACAGGATACGGCTGATCAGCCGATCGATGCGGATACGGCGCAGACGCCGAATCAGCTTACGCACCTTGATCGGATACTGCTGAATGCTTTGCAGTTCCTGATAATGGCCGACTACAGTGGTATGAGTACGGATGCATTCCAGCTCTTTCTGCCGTTGCTCGCGCAGCTCTTGCTTGGGATCGTGGATCAGAATGGCGTTTTCCAGATCCAGCCGCCAGGCGCGCGGGTTGAGGTTATTGCCGGTAATCAGCTGCCACTCTTCGTCTACCCACATGCCTTTCAGGTGATAGCTGTTATCGCCATCCTTCCACAAACGCACGATCAGTTGGCCGGTGTCGATGTAACGCTGCAACCGGCTCAGGAAGCGGCGCAGGTTGATCTCATACAGGTAGGGCAGCGCGCCGATGATTTTGAACGGCTGGTCTTCCGGAATATAGAAATCGTTGGCGGTTTTATCGCCGACGATGATTTCCACCTGCTTGCCCTGTCGCAGCAGATAAATGATGTTGCGCACCAGCAGCGCCGGCAGGTTGAAATAGGGGGTGCACAGCGTCAGTTTCTGGTCGGTGCATGACATCAGGTGATGAATGGTTTTATTCAGCACGCTTTGTTTGCCTAGCCCAACCATCGGCGTCACCGCCAGCTCATCGTTGCCGGCTTTGCCGCGGAAGTGGTAACCGGCGCGGCGTAGGGCGAAACGGAACAGACGGGTTTCGTTTTTGATCTCCGGGCTTTTCGGCCGATCGCTGCGATCCAGGCGTTGTACGGCGCCGGCGGTGAGCAGATGCTGCTTGATGTAATCGATCAGAGTATCGGCCAGCACGCCGTTGGTGATCAACTGGTAGCGATCGTAACGGTATTTCTCATGCTGATGCAGATAGACGTCGTTGATGCTGGCGCCGCTGTAGATCACGGTATCGTCGACCACAAAACCTTTCAGATGCAATACGCCCAGTGCTTCGCGAGTATTGACCGGCACGCCGTAGATTGGCACCGATTGCTCCGGATGCTGGCTGGCCATGGCGCAGTACCAGTCGGCGTTGGTATTGGCGGCGGCGGCGCCGATGCGCCCGCGCTGTGCGCGGTGCCAGTCGACAAGCACGCAGATTTCCAGCTCGGGCCGCCGCTTCTTGGCTTGATACAGCGCGTTGAGGATCTCACGCCCGGCGTCGTCATGCTCCAGATACAGAGCCACCAGATAGATACGTTGGGTGGCGTTGGCGATGGAATCCAGCAGCGTGGCGCGAAAGTCGGACGGCGCGTACAGAGTACGAACATCAGCAACCGTCTGGGGGAGTTTGGGCAGTTGTGCAAGGTGTTGTTGATGTTTGCTACGTTTAAATTTTGACAACATCACAGTGCGCTTCTTCTCTCATGATTGATGGCCGGAACGCCACAGACTTAAAAACAATAAACCGAATAATCGGGCGATAATACCATTAGTTGCCTCGATTGTGCGTATGTTTTGGCGTTAAGTGGTGGATTCGTAGCGCATTGCGACGCAGGTCACTGCGCGTCGTCGGCCTGCAGCGGCAGCGTCAGATTGACGATGCCGTCCTCAAGCTGCACCTCGATGCCAAAGCCCAACCGCTGCGCCAGCGCGATCATGCCGCGGTTATTCGGCATGGTGATGCCGCTCAGGCGGGTCAGGCCATGCGCGCGCGCATAGGCGATCATTTTCTCCAGCAGCTGGCGGCCGAGCCCCACGCCTTTCAGGTCGGAACGCACCAGCACGGCGAACTCGGCATCGGTGTTGTCCGGATCGGACAGCGCGCGGGTCACGCCGATAATCTCGTCTGCCCGCACCGCCACAAAGGCCATTTCCCGATCGTAGTCGATCTGCGTCATGTTGGCCAAATCGTCATGGGTAAACTCGTTGATCTCGCTGAAGTAGCGGTAATAGAGATCTTCCTTGGTCACCCGGTCGATGAAATGCTTCAGCGCCGGCTCGTCTTCCGGCAGGATAGGGCGGAACAGGCATTGGCTGCCGTCTTTCAGCGCGATGGTTTCTTCCAGCTCATGCGGATAAGGCCGAATCGCCAGCCGCGCCTGCGGATCGCCGCTGAACGGTGCGAGCTGCATCGAAACGTCCAGCAGGGTGAACTCGCTGCCGGAAGCCAGCACCGGGTGAATATCCAGCCGGGCGATCTCAGGGCAGTCGAGGATCAGGTTGGAGACCTGCACCAGCAAACGGCTCAGCCCGGGGATATCTAAAGGCCGCAGTGCGCTGCGCCCGCGGATCTTGCCGCCTTTCACCGCCTGCAGCACCAGATAACGCGCCAGCGCCATATTCAACGGCGGCAGCGCGACCGCGACCTGATTTTCCTGGCGCCACTCTACGCCGCCTTCACCCAGCATGATCAACGGGCCGAAAATGGCATCCTGCTCCACGGCGATGCGCAGCTCCTGGGCGCCGGCGCGGTTGGCCATGCTCTGCACCAACAGGCCGTGGATGCGCGCCTGAGGATAGGTACGCTTCACGCGGTCGAGGATCGCCTCCGCCGCGCGTTGCACTTCGGTCGCGGTGCGCAGGTAAAGCATCACGCCCTGAACTTCCGATTTGTGCGGGATATCCGGCGAGCGCAGCTTCAGCGCCACCGGGTAGCCGATCTGCTCGGCGATGTGCACCGCTTCGGCGCTGTCTTCGGCGATCCAGGTCGGCAGGGTGCTCAGATCGTAGGCCTGCAGAATAGATTGCACCTCGTGGGTATCCAACTGGGTGGCGCCTTCGGCCAGCGCCTGATGAATCAGGCGGTGGGCATCGGCGGTATTGGCGGTCAGGCCGACCGGCAGCGCGGGCGTCTCCTTCAGTTGCTTCTGGTTGCGGCGGTATTCCACCATATGCATAAAGGCGGTGACCGCGCCTTCCGGCGTGCGGTAAGTCGGAATGGCGGCTTCGGTAAACAGCCGGCGCGCCTCTTGCGAAGAGTATTCGCCGCACCAGTTGGTCAGCAGCGTGATGCGCTTGCCGCGCGCATGGCGATGCAGCGCGTCGATCAGCCGCTGCGCCGTGGCGGTGCCGGGCGCAGCCGCGCTCGGCGCGTGGATCAGCAGCAGCGCGTCATAGTCGTGGCTGTCGAGCAGCGCTTCGAGAGCCGCCAGATAACGCTGCGGCGTGGCGTCGTCGCGCAGGTCGAGCGGGTTGCCGGCGCGAATGAAGTCCGGCAGCGCGTCGCTCAGCGTCGCCAGGCTCTCCTCGCTCAGCGTCGCCAGCTTGCCGTTGCGGCCGAGCAGTTCGTCCAAGGCCATCGCCGCCGGCGCCGCCCCGTTGCTGACGATCATCAGCCGTTCGCCGCGCAGCGGATGCATATGGCTGAGGGTTTCCACCGCCGAGAACAGCTCATGGGTATCCTGGACGCGCAGCAGGCCGGCGCGCTGGATGGCGGCGTCATAGGCGGCGTCCAGCCCCAGTTGGCTGTTGAGCAGTAATTGCGCCTGTTGGCTACGGCCGCTTTTGATCACCAGAATGGGCTTGTTGCGCGAGGCGCTGCGCGAGGCGGAGAGAAAGCGCCGCGCATCGCTGATGTTTTCCAGATACAGCAGGATGGCGCTGGTCTTGCTGTCGCGCGCCAAAAAGTCGAGCAGGTCGTCGACGTCGATATCCAGGCTGTCGCCCAGCGCGATGAAATAGGAGAAACCGACTTCGCGCTGCTGTGCCCAGTCGAGAATGGTGTTGGCCACGGCGGCGGACTGCGAGATAAACGCCAGCTTGCCCTTTTGGATCGGCACCGGCGAGAAGCTGGCGTTGATGCCTTGCCACGGCGCCAGCAGCCCCAGACTGTTGGGGCCCAGCAGCCGCATGGCGTAACGCTGCGCGCAGGCTTTGAGCTCGGCGAACTGTTCCGGCGGCGAAGAGAGCACGATGGCGGTTTTGCAGCCGCGTTGGCCCAGCGCTTCAATCAGCGCCAGATTACGGCTGGCGTGGGTGCAGATGATCGCCAGATCCGGCGTCAGCGGCAGGCTGGCGACGTCGGGATAGGCCATGACGCCGCATACCGCCTTGTAGCGCGGCGTCACCGGCAAGATGGGCCCGCCGAAACCGCCGGCCAGCAGGTTGCTCATCATCAGGTTGCCGGCGCGGCCCGGCTGCTGCGAAGCGCCCAGCACGGCGATCGATTTGGGACGTAGTAGCGCTTCTAACCCTCGCTGGCTCATGCACGGCTCCTTTTGGCAACGTTACGCCTGATTTTAGGCGCTTTATGGCTACATTGCTGTGACCGGTGCCTCCGGTCGGGTCGGTTTTCCCGCCAGATACTGTTGACGGAAATAGCGGAAATGCTGATTCAATCCGTCGGCGGCCGGCATATCGCCCGCCTGTTGCAGCAGGGCGGCGGCCACTTCCGCCGTGCAGTGTTGCTCGGCGCGGCTGGCTTCGCGCAGCTGGTAGGCCGATGCGGCGTCGACGTTGAGTGAAAACACCGGGAATTGATTGAGGTACGGGCTTTTACGGAACATTTTGCGCGCTTCCGCCCAGGTGCCGTCCAGCATGATGAACAGCGGCGGTTTGCCGCCGACGGGCAGTTCGCTGAACACCGGCCGCTCGGCGTCGGCGTAGGACGCGGGGAACACCACGTAAGGCTGCCGTGTCGGATCGTTGATGGCCGCCAACAGGGCGGGATCGACCTCGGTACGCGACCAGAGGAACGCCTGGGTGTCCGGCAGGATATCGGCGATCAGGCGCCCGGTGTTGCTGGGCTTGAGCGGCTCGGCGCCGAACATGATCAGGCAGAAACGGCTGCCGGCCTGCTGCGGGCGAATGGTGTCGCACAGGCAGTTTTTATGCGGCAGCAGGCAACCCTGACAACGCGCCACTCGGCAACCGCGCGCCAGAAAGGGGCGGGTGGCGCGGTCTAAACGGAATTGGCGCAGGCGAAGTACGGCGTTGTCGGTCATAACGATCCTGGGGAAAAACCGCTATTGTAACGCAGAAAAAAGCCCGCCGGGAGGGGCGGGCTCGATCGGGGCGCGTTCGCGCGCGATGGCGGGATACGGCCTATACTTGCCGAATCACACTAACTCGTTGAGCCAGTTGTCAAACGGCGCCTTCGGCATCGCGCCGTTGAGCATGTCGACCATCTTGCCCTGACGGAACACCATGATGGTCGGGATGCTGCGGATGCGGAAACGGGCGCTCAGTTCCGGCTCGGCTTCAGTGTTCACTTTCACGAAGCGCACTTTGCCGGCGCGCTCTTCGGCCACGTCTTCAAAGATCGGCGCAAAGCTGCGGCACGGGCCGCACCACGGCGCCCAAAAATCGACCACGACCGGCAGATCGTCCTGCAGCAACTGGTCCAGCGTGGCGGCGGTGGCGTTGATCACTTCACCGTCGAAGAGCTCATGGCCGCAGCGGCCGCATTTCGCGTTGTCCGCCAGACGTTCTTCCGGCACACGGTTGGTGGCATTGCAAGCTGCACAAACTGTATTCATGTTGACCTCGGGTACTGAGAAAGCCGGGTCCCCGCAACGCGGTTGCGGAGATGTTTCTTTAATGCTGACGATTATCGGCAAAACCCGGCGCATGAACAATGAGGTTTGTTCAATGGATGTGATAGTTGGGAGCTTTTAGCGCAAGTTGGTGGCTTCATGCACCAACATCAGGTAATCTTCGCGCCCTGCGCGTTGGTGGAGAAGACAATGAACGATTCATTTAGTGGCAAGAACGGTAAGGTCAAAGTGATGTACGTCCGCAGCGACGACGACAACGGCGACGACCGCAACAAGAATAAACGTCCGGCCGGCAAAGGCCGTCCGGCTGACGGTGCGCGCTCGGGCCGCACCGGTCAAGACAAGGCGCGCGGCGGCAATGACCGTCGCGGAGCCGATTCCCGCCGCAGTGAAAGCGATCGTCCTCGCCGTCCGGCGCGCTCTGAAGATCGCGGCGGCAACGAGTCGCCGTGGAGAACCGTGTCGCGCGCGCCGAGTGAAGAGCCGGCGTTCGATCACGGCGGCATCAGCGGCAAAAGCTTTATCGATCCGGAACAGCTGCGCCGCCAGCGCGCGGAAGAAACCCGCGTTTACGGTGAGAACGCCTGTCAGGCGCTGTTCGCCAGCCGCCCGGAAGCGATCGTGCGCGCCTGGTTCGTGCAGTCGGTCACGCCGCGCTTTCGTGAAGCGCTGCGCTGGATGGCGGCTAACCGCAAAGCCTACCACGTGGTGGATGAGGAAGAGCTGGCCAAGGCTTCCGGCACCGAGCACCACGGCGGCGTCTGCTTCCTGATCAAAAAGCGTCAGGGCCTGGATGCGCAGACCTACCTGAAAACTGCGCCGGCGACCGACTGCGTATTGGCGCTGGAAGAAGTCGGCAACCCGCATAACCTGGGCGCCATCGTCCGTTCGTGCGCCCACTTCGGCGTCAACGGCGTGCTGCTGCAGGATCCGGCGTTGCTGGAATCCGGCGCGGCGGTGCGTACCGCAGAAGGCGGCGCGGAGCACATCAAGGCGATCAACGCCGATGATTTCCTGTCGGTGCTGGATACCTTCCGCAAGGCGGGTTACACCATCGTCACCACCTCCAGCCACAAAGGCACCGCGCTGGCGCAGGCCAAGCTGCCGGCCAAGATGGTGCTGGTGCTGGGCCAGGAGCGCGACGGCCTCAGCGACAGCGCCTGGCAGCAGGGCGATATGAACGTGTCTATCGGCGGCACCGGCAAGGTAGAAAGCCTGAACGTTTCCGTGGCGACCGGCATTCTGCTGGCGGACTGGTGGCGTCAGAATCAGGCGTGATTTTCATTACGTCGAATAAAAAAACGGGCGCCTCAGGGCGCCCGTTTCGTTTATTGAAGCTTAGTGAGCGCCGCCGCCCCCGCCGCCGCCGGAGCTGAATGGCGGTTTCGCTACCCACACCAGCGCCAGCAGCACCAGGAATACCCCGGCCGACAGCCAGAAAATCTCGTTGGCGGAGATGATCAGCCCCTGTGCCGTGATCTCGTTGGCGATATACGCCGACGCCTGCTGCTTGCTCATGCCGAGCTGCTCGAGCTGCCGGTACATCTCCTGCGACTGCGGGTTGTACGGGTTGACGAACTCCGTCAGTTGCGAATGGTGCTGCGATTCGCGCTGCGTCCACAGGGTAGTGGTGATCGAGGTGCCGATCGAGCCCGCCAGGGTTCGCGTAAAGTTCGACAGGCTCGATGCCGCCGCCATGCGTTCCGGCGGCAGGCCGGACAGCGTGATGGTGGTCAACGGCATGAAGAAGCAGGCGATGGCGAAACCTTGAACGAACTGCGGCCAGGCCGAAGCGCCGAAGTCCATGCCCGGTTCAAACGTATAGGCGCGCCAGTAGAAGCACACGGCATACATGATGAAGCTGAAGGTCACCAGCTTGCGCATGTCGAGCCGGTTGCCGAACTTACCGATGATCGGCGACAGCAGCACCGGGATCAGCCCGACCGGCGCCGACGCCAGCCCCGCCCAGGTGGCGGTATAGCCGTACACCTCTTGCAGCAGCTGCGGCAGCAGAACGATGGCGCCGAAATACAGCATGTACGCCAGGCTGATGCACAGACAGCCGATGGTAAAGTTGCGCGACTTGAACAGCGACAAATCCACCACCGGATGATCGTCCGTCAGTTCCCAGACCACCAGGAACAGCAGCGCCACGACCGCCACGACGGTCAGGGTGATGATCTCGGTCGAGTTGAACCAGTCCAGCTCCTTGCCCTGATCGAGCATCACCTGCAGCGAACCGATGCCGACGATCAACAGCACCAGGCCGACGGTGTCGATCGGCTTGATCTCGGTTTTGGTTTCTCGCCCCTTCAGCGTCGCCATCGCCGCCAGGATAACGAAGGCGCCGATCGGGATGTTGATGAAGAAGATCCAACCCCAGTGGTAGTTGTCGCTGATGTAACCGCCGAGAATTGGCCCGAAGATCGGCGCGACGATCACGGTCATCGACCAGAGCGCCAGGGCCATCGCTCGCTTGGCGGGCGGGTAGTTGTTCAGCAACAGGCTCTGAGACAGCGGGATCAGCGGCCCGGCCACCACGCCCTGGATCACGCGGAAGAAGATCAGCATGCCGAGGCTGTTGGAGATGCCGCACAGCCAGGAGGCGAGAACGAACAGCGCGGTGGACCAGAGGAACAGCCGCACTTCGCCGATGCGCTTCGCCAGCCAGCCGGTGATCGGGATCGAGATGGCGTTCGCCACGCCGAACGAGGTGATCACCCAGGTGCCCTGCGAGTTGGAAGACCCGAGGTTACCGGCAATGGTGGGGATCGCCACGTTGGCGATGGTGGAGTCCAGCACCTGCATGAAGGTCGCCATGGCGAGCGCGACCGTCATCCAGGCAAGCTGGGCGCCTTCAAGCGGTTTCTGTGGCAAGATGGCCTCCCGCGCGCTTAGCCGGCGTTCGCATGGATCACGTCGGCGATCAGCTGGTTAACCGGCGCCAGATTCAACGCCAGCGCGTCGCTCTGATACAGCGGTTTGTCGCGCACCACGTCAGACAGCACGCGGCCGTCCAGGTTGGCGGTGTCGACGGTCACCAGCGTCGAAAGACCGATGCGCAGCGGATGATCGGCCACCTGCTTGGCGTCGAGCTCAATACGCACCGGCAGACGTTGCACCACCTTGATCCAGTTGCCGGTGGCGTTCTGGGCCGGCAGCAGCGAAAAGGCGCTGCCGGTGCCCATGTCGATACCGACCACTTTGCCTTGATACACCACGTCGTCGCCGTAGACGTCGCTGACCACCTTCGCCGGCTGGCCGATGCGCATATTGGCGATCTGCGTTTCCTTGAAGTTGGCGTCAACCCAGATGTGATCGGCCGGCACCACCGCCATCAGCGGCGAACCGGCGGCGATCTGCGCGCCGACCTGCACGCTGCGGCGCGAGACATAGCCGGTAATCGGGCTGATCACTTTGGTACGCTGCAGCGCCAGCCAGGCGTCGCGCATCTGCGCGGCGGCTTGCTGGATCGCCGGCTGCTGTTCCAGCGGGGTGTTCAGCACCATCGCCTGGTTGGCGTTGTATTGCTGCACCGCCACTTCCAGCGCGGCTTTGGCGCTGTCGACCGCATCGCGAGCGTGTTGCAGCTCTTCGCGGCCGATGGCGTCAACGCTGCCCAGCACCACGCGACGTTTCAGATCGTTCTCGGCCTTGCTCAGATCGGTCTTGCGCAAGGCGATGTTGGCCTGATACTGCTTGCTGTTGATGATCAGCTGGTGGGTCTGACGCACGCTGTTGGCCAGGCCGGTTTTGGCGCGTTCAAACGCCTGCTCGGCATCGGTCGGATCGAGCGTCAGCAGCACGTCGCCCTGCTTGACGTAGTCGGTGTTGTCGAAGTTGACGCTGTTCACGCTGCCGGACACCTGGGCCATGATCTGCACCTGGTTGCCGGAGACGTAGGCGTCATCGGTTTCCTGGTGATGACGCAGCACCAGGAACCAATACACTAAATAAGCCACCCCTATAACAATGAAAATAACCGTCAGCAACAGCAGCCAAAATTTGCGCTGCTTCTTTTTGCCGCTCGGCTGCTGCGGGTTTTGGGTTTCCGCGCTTGCGCTCATGGTGTTCTCCAAGCCTTATATTATTATGCTTTCGAATCCGCTGCGGCCGGGGCCTGATAGCCACCGCCCAACGCGCGGATCAGTCCTATCTTCGCCTGCAGTAAATTGCTGCTGGCATTCAACTCCGCCTGTTGCTGCTGCAATAGCTGCGTCTGGCTGGTCAACAGATCGTCGCGCCCGATAATCCCTGCCTGGTAACGGGCGTTGGCGACCTGATACACCTGTTGCATCGACTGGGCCGCGGACGCCGCCTGCAGCTGCTGTTGTGCAGAGCTCTGCTGGATGGTGATGGCGTCGGCGGTTTCCTGTACCGCATTCAGGATGGTTTGGTTGTAGGATTCCACCGCTTCGTCATACAGCGCGGATTCCTCACCCAGCTTGCTGCGCAGGGCGCCGGCGTGGAAGATCGGCAGCGAGATCGCCGGCATCACGTTCCAGGCCTGGCTGGCCGCTTCAAACAGATTCGGGCTGGTGCCACTGGTATTGGTGGTCATCAGGCCGGCGAAGGCTGAAATGGTCAGGCTGGGGTAAAACTCTTTACGCGCGGCGCTGACGCGCTGGCTGTAAGACTCCACCAGCTGGCGTTGCGCGGCGATGTCCGGGCGTTTGCCCAGCAGATCCGCCGTCAGTTCGCCCTGCGGCGCCATCAGGTTGTCTGCAGGCAGCGGCACCTGACGCAGGTGCTGCATGGCGTTCGGCCCCTGGCCCGCCAGCGCGGCGAGCTGGTGTCTGAGCTGTTCGATTTGCGACTGCAGCTGCAGAATTTGCTGTTTGGCGACGTCGGACTGCGCCTGGGTTTGTTGCGGCACGTCGACGCCGGTCAGGCCGGCCTGATAGCGCTGTTGGCGCAGCGCGGTCAGGCGCTCGTTGTTGTTCACTTCCTGCTGCAGCAGCTTCTCGAGCGCGAGATTGCTCTGCAGCTGATAGTAGGCGGACGCCACCGAGCTGGTCAGCGTCAGCGCCGCCTGTTCCTGCTCGGCGCGCGCTGCGTTCACTTGCGCCTTGGCGGCGTTCACCTGGTTGCGGTATTTGCCCCACCAGTCGAACTCGTACGCCAGGTTCAACCCCAGCGAGTTGGAGCTTGAATAGATCGGCTTATGCGGATACCCCAGCCCCATATTGACGTTTTGCGGCACGCGCTGACGCTGGGTGCTGGCGTTCAGATCCAGGTTCGGCCCGTTGGCGGCGTTGGCTTCGCCTACCACGCTCTGCGCTTCGCGCACGCGGGCGGCGGCCTGACGCAGGGTCGGCGAACTTTGCAGTGTTTGCGTCATCAAGGCGTCCAGCTGCGGATCCTTGAGGGCGCGCCACCACTGCGGGCTGACGGCCAGCGAACTGACTTTCGGCTGAGCCAACTGCAGGCTCTGCGGATCCATCAGCGTGGATTGCGGGGCAATATTATCGGTAGAAGCACACCCGGCCAGCAGCAACACGGCGAACAGCGGGGTGAATCTCCAGTGAAATGGGGATCGCATAAGTAGGTACCTGAACAGAAATTGTGAATTAGGGTAACTGTTCTGTGATTTCCATTTGATCCAGACGTGCCAGCAATTTGCGCGTCAGCTGTTCCAGCTGTTTTTGCTCATCGTCGGTCAGCGTGGACCACAGGAAATGCAGACATTGGTGCTGCGGCGGCAGCAGTTGACTGAGAAATTCTTCCCCCTGCGGCGTCAGATGCAGATGCAGGCAGCGGCGATCGTTGTCGCTTTCCCGGCGTTCGATCCAGCCGCGCTTCTCCAGCTCGTCGGCGATGCGGGTCGCATTGGTGCGCGAGGAGCCCAGGGCAGAGCTTAGCTCAGAAGGTTGGATGCTGTGGCTTTCCTGCGCATCCAGGGTAATCAGCGCCATAAACAGTGTTTCGTTAATCCCCTGCGCTTTCAGCATCTTATTGCGATTTTCCAGCAGCTTGCCTTGCATGTGCATGCACAGACGGGTCAGCAGGATTTCCTGATAAGGGAAATCTTTCTGCCGCGTGGCGCGGAAATTCAGCATTTGTTCTATGGGGGCAAACGAGCTTTCCATAATTTAGGGCCTCATTAATTTCGTTCGAGATAGTAACGACGGTGACAAATAATGTAAATGTTCAGCCGTGCGGATAATTTAGCAATTCGTGTCATTTGTCAGTGTTTGTAAAGATGTGACGCCTGAAAACGCCAGTGTGAAGCCAAACGGTCGGAGGCGGCGTCAGCCAGGGCCGAAAAACATTAACAATTTTAATGTGACGCCAAAGGCCGTCGCGCCGAGCAGCGTCGACAGAATGATGCTTTTACTGCGGTAGAAACACAGCGCCAGCGCGGCGAACCCCGCTAACGTCGGCAGCAGCTTGTCCGGTTCGCGCATCACCACCGGCGTGCTGGAGACCACCAGCAGGGCGCAGATGGAGGCGATGCCGATGCTGTCGAGCAGCAGGGCGGCTTTGCCGCGTTTGATGCCGGGCTGAGCGCGCGCCGGCGCCAGCCGCAGCGGCAGATAACGGAACAGGTAGTTGGCGCAGCCCACCACCAGGCCGATCACCAACACATCAGTGTTCATGGCTGGCCTCCGCGTGCGGGGGTTGGAACAGGGCGGCGGCGCAGCCGGCGCCGATGCCGGCCAAAATGGCGACCGGAATGGAGAACAGCACCACGCCGAGCAGCGCGCCGGCCAGCGCGGCGGCGATGGTCAGGCTCTGCGGGCGCCGGAAAGCGGCCAGCAGGAAACTGAGAAACAGCGCCGGCAGCATGAAGGCGAGCGAGGCCTCGATCACCGGGAACTGCTCCAGCGGGCCGTTGCCGAACAGCGCGCCGAGCGCGGTGCCGGCTACCCAGGAGAGCCAGGAACAGAGCGCGATGCCCAGCATCCAGTTTTCGCTCCAGCTGCGGTTATTGCGCATCAGCCTGGCGGTGGCGGCGGCGAAGACCTCATCGGTCAGGCCAAAGGCCCACAGCGCCGTTTTGCCGGGCGACAGGCGCGAGACGATGCGGTGACGCAGCGCCGGGCCATACAACAGGTGGCGCACGTCCATCGCCATTACCGTCAGCGCGGAGACCCACAGCGACATGCCGGCGCTCAGCAGGGCGGTGATCACGAACTGGCTGGCGCCGGCGTAGATGATGCAGGAGAAGAAAATGCTTTCCAGCGGGGAAAAGCCCAGTTTGACGGCGCTGAGGCCGAAAGCGAACGCCACCGGGACATACCCGATGACGATCGGCAAACTGTCGACGACGCCGTTGGCGAAGGTGGCGCTGACGGCGGGCGGAGTAAGGCTGTCTGCAGCTTGGCTTTGCATGGTTGTGGGTCGCAGGGTAGATAGGTCGTCAATAGTTTATGCCCAGAACATTACCAGAGAGTAAGTAATGTTTATACCCTGCACCGCTAATAAATTTCTTTAGTGACTATTTGCACGATAATCAGATTGCCGCCGGCCCCTGCGGATCGTGATGCTTGCCGAGCCACCAGGTCAGCAGGTTGAGCAGGCATAACACCCCTCCGACGGCGGCTACGCCGTACCAGCCTGCATGCTGATAGGCGGACGCGGAGAGCAGCGAACCGAGGGCGCCGCCGATAAAGTAGCTGGTCATGTAGCCGGCGGTCAGGCGGTTGCGCGCCTCCGGCATGATGCGATACATCACGCTCTGGTTGGTGACGTGTACCGCCTGCACCGCCAGATCGAGGATCAGGATGCCGGCGATCAGCGCCCACAGCGATTGTTTAGCCAGCGCGATAGGTATCCAGGACAGCAGCAGCAATACCAGGCCGACGGTGGTGGTCAACCCGGCCTTGCCTTTGTCCGCCAGATGCCCGGCGCGCGAAGCGGCCAGCGCTCCGGCGGCGCCCACCAGACCGAACAGTCCGATCACCCCTTCGGAATAGTTGAACGGCGGCGCGGCGAGCAGAAAGGCCATTGAGGTCCAGAGCACGCTGAAGTTGGCGAACGACAGGGCGCCGAGGATGGCGCGGGTGCGCAGCAGCGGCGTGCGGCAGAACAGGCTGAAGATCGAGGCCAGCAGCTGCGGGTAGTTCAGCCCGGAGTGTTGCTTATAGCGCGGCAGCGCGCGCCACAGGATCAGCGCCATCAGGATCATCAGCACGCTGGCGACCCAGTAGATGGTGCGCCAGCCGCCGAACGACGCCAAGGCGCCCGCGACGGTGCGCGCCAGCAGGATGCCGAGCAGCAGGCCGCTCATGATGATGCCGACGGTCTTGCCGCGCTTTTCCGGGTGGGCCAGCGTGGCGGCCAGCGGCACCAGGATCTGCGCCACCACCGAGAACAGCCCGGTGAGCGCGGTGCCGAGGATCATCATCGGCAGCGTGGCGGAAGTGGCGGTGAGCAGCATGCCGCCGGCGGCCAGCAGCGTCATGAACACGATCAGCCCGCGGCGTTCGAACATGTCGCCGAGCGGCACCAGCAGCAGCAGGCCGGTGGCGTAACCGAGCTGCGCGGCGGTGACGATAAAGCCGGCCTGGTTGACCGACAGGTTGAAACCGGTGGCGATGGTTTCCAGCAGCGGTTGCGCGTAATAGTTGCTGGCGACCGCCAGGCCGGTAGCGATGGCGATCAGCACGGTCAGCGCCGGGCTGAGGCCCGGATGGGCGTTTTGTTGGCTCATGGTTTTTTCATCACGGGAAGAAGATAGCGCGCAGTATCCGGCAACGCGCGTCCGGAAACCAATGTATAATTTTCATTTGATTTATCTCATTTCAAGATAGATGCCATGAACCTGAAACAGATCCGCTATGCGCTGGCGGTGGCGGAAGAACAGAGTTTCACCCGGGCGGCGCAGCGCTGCCATACGGTGCAGTCGGCGCTCAGCCACCAGATCGCCAAACTGGAAGAAGAGCTGGGCTGTACGCTGTTTGAACGTACTTCGCGCCGGGTGCGCTTGACCCCCGCCGGCCAGGCTTTCATACCCTCGGCGCAGCGACTGTTGGCGGCGCAGCAGGCGCTGGTGGAGGAGGTGACCGCCGCCGGCGATGCGGTGTCCGGCACCCTGACCATCGGCACGATTTCAACCATAAACGCGATTGATCTGACCGAAAAGCTCGACAAGTTTCATCGCCACTATCCGGCGGTGAACATCCGCCTGTACGTTGGCATGAGCGAAGCCCTGCTGGAGGATGTGCGTCAGCAGAAGTGCGATATGGCGTTCGTCGGCATCTGGCCCGGCGATGTCGATCTGCTGCCGATGTCGCACCGGCAGTTGACCGATGAGCCGCTGGTGGCGCTGGTGGCGCCGCAGCACCCGCTGGCCAACCGCGAGCGGGTTAACCTGCAGGCGCTGGCGGAAGTGCCGCTGGTGGATTTCTACAGCGGCACCGGCGCGCGGCGCCAAACCGATCGCGCCTTCCTGGCGGCGGGCATCCGCCGGCACGTCAGTTTTGAGATCGATCATATCGAATGGCTGGAGAATCTGGTGCGGCGCGGGTTGGCGGCGGGCATCGTACCGATCTCGACCGCGCAACGCTTAAGCGCGCTGGTGTCGATTCCGATTGAAGACGGGCCGCGGCGCCAGGTGTATTGCATCTGGCCGCAGCCCTTGTCGAACGCCGCCGCCCGTTTTTTACAGTTCAGCGGCATCGATCTGGCGGGGTAGGGGCGCGGCAGAGGCGCCCCCGCTCGGTTACGGCTTCGCCGCTGCGGCGGCGGTTTTCACCCAGCCGTCGAAGGTCGCCTGATGCGCCTTGATCCAACCGTTGACGTGGTTTTGGATGTCGGCCTCCGAAGCCTGGCCTTCATGCATGCGCAGGTTTTGCGCGTTGATGTCGGCGATCGGCAGCTTCATGGTGGCGAACAGCTTGGCGGCCGCCGGGTTGGCTTCGGCCCACTGCTTGTTGGCGGCGATGCGCATGGTGTTGACCGGGAAGCCGTAGTTGGCGCCGTTAGGCAGCTTGGTATCGACGTTCTTCTGCTCGCCCGGCAAGGAAGAGAACGGTACCTGCAGCCAGACCACGTCGCGGCCCGGCACCATCACATCGCTGACCCAGTACGGCGTCCAGGTGTAATACAGCACCGGTTTGCCCTCTTTGTAGCGGGTGATGGTGTCGGCGATCATCGCCGCGTAGTTGCCCTGGTTGTGTTCGACGGTATTGCTCAGGCCATAGGCCTTGATGTGGTGGTTGATCACCGCCTCGCAGCCCCAGCCCGGGGTGCAGCCGGTCAGATCGGCCTTGCCGTCGCCGTTGGTGTCGAACAGCTTGGCGATCTTGGGATCCTTGAGCTGTTCGACGTTGGTGATGTGGTACTGCTCGGCGGTTTTCTTGTCGATCAGGTAGCCCTGCGCGGCGCCGTTGACGTAGACGCCTTCGCGGTAGAACTTGGCGTCGCCGCCGGCGGCCTTGTACTGATCGGCGTGCAGCGGATCCCAATTGACCGCGATAAAGGTGGCGTCGCCGGAGGCGATGGAGGTGTAGGCGACGTTGTAATCCACTTCGCGCGGTTCCTTCACGTCGTAACCCAGTTTTTCCAGCGCCTTGCTGACCAGCAGCGTCTGGAACGTCTCTTCGGAAATGGTGCTTTGCACCGGCTGTACCGCTATTCCCTTGCCGGGTAAATCCGCCGCGATGGCGCTCTGTGAGCCAATCAGTGTCGTCAGGGCGAGAGCCCAGATGCCCGTGGTGCGCATAGTGTTTCCCCTCTTTTGATGTCGTGGTGCCCTGGCCCGCCGGGGCCGCAGCCGCCGGCGGGAAAAGCGTCAGGCTTGTTTGATAAATGGACGGGTAAACAGCCCGATGGGGCCGCGACGGTACCAGCGGCCGATGCCCTTGCTGCGGCGATCGCGCCCCAGCGATTGGGTGAGGCGATCGAGAATGATCGCCAGGATCACGATGCCGACCCCGCCGATGGCGGCCAGGCCCATATCCAGCCGGCCGATGCCGCGCAGCACCATCTGGCCCAGACCGCCGACGGCGATCATCGAGGCGATGACGACCATCGACAGCGCCAACATCAGCGTCTGGTTCACGCCGGCCATGATGGTCGGCATCGCCAGCGGCAGCTGCACCTTGAACAGCAGCTGGCGCGGGCTGGCACCGAAGGATTCGGCGGCCTCGATCAGATCCTCCGGCACCTGCTTGATGCCAAGAATGGTCAGACGCACGATCGGCGGCAGCGCGAAGATAATGGTCACCACCACGCCCGGCACGTTGCCGATGCCGAACAGCATGACGATCGGCACCAGATAGACGAAGGCCGGGGTGGTTTGCATGGCGTCGAGCAGCGGCCTAATCACTTTGGCGGCATGCTTGCTGCGCGCCAGCCAGATGCCGAGCGGCAGGCCGATAAGGATGCAGAAGAACAGCGCGGTCAGCACCAGCGCCAGCGTAACCATCGCCTGCGACCAGGCGCCGATGGCGCCGATGGCGACCAGAGAGAGCAGCGTCGCGGCGCCCATGCCGAGGCCCGCGATCTGCCAGGCGACCAGCGAGAACACCAGAATGGCGATCGGCGCCGGCATGCCCAACAGCAATTGCTGGAAGCCGCTCAGGATCACGTCTACCGGCACGCGGATGCCCTGGAACAGCGGGCGGAAGTGCAGCACCAGCCAGTCGATACCTTGCGTGACCCAGGAATCAAACGGCACCCAGGCTTTGTGGAACGGATCAAGCAGGCTGAAGTGCTCAGGCTGCGCCGGGGCGCTGCTGAGCCAATCGGCGCCTTGCCCGGCGGCGTCATGAGCGGCCGGTGGCGGCGCGCTGGACCAGGCGTCGCCGGCGTTGGCGGCGGCATCGTGAGCGTGGGCCGCGCCGGCATCGGCCGGTGCGGTAGCCCAGGGATCTTGGGTTTGCGTGGTATCACTCATTGGCTGAGCCCTCCTTGTCCAACGCCTGCAGCAGCATGGCCTTGGAGATGATGCCGAGATAGTTATGTTCTTCGCCCACCACCGGCACCGCGCACGGCGCCTGGGCGACCAGGGAGATCAGATCGCTGAGCGGCGTGTCGGCCGGCACGGCGGCGGGGGCCTCAAGCAGGGCATCGTCCAGCGTTTGATTGGCGGACAGCGCCTTTTTCAGCGACTCTATCGACACCACGCCGATAAATTTCTTCCCGCGTTCAACAACATAACCATAATCACGGTCCTCATCGCGCAGCAGCTGCAGCGCCGAGCGGGGGCCAAAACCGGGGGTTTTGCGGATCAGCGTCACCGGACGCCGCTGGGCGATATCCTTGGCGCTGAACACATGACTGATGTCCACGCCGCGGAAGAAGGTGCGCACGTAGTCGTTGGCCGGATTATTGAGGATCTCGTCCGGCGTGCCGACCTGGATCACCTCGCCGCCCTGCATGATGGCGATGCGATCGCCAATGCGCATTGCTTCGTCCAAATCGTGGGAAATAAACACGATGGTGCGCTGATGCTGAGCCTGTAATTTCACCAGCTCATCCTGCATTTCGGTGCGAATTAACGGATCGAGCGCCGAGAAGGCTTCGTCCATCAATAATATATCCGGGTTATTGGCCATCGCGCGGGCTAATCCCACGCGCTGACGCATGCCGCCGGATAATTCATCCGGATAAGACAGCGCATAATTCTCCAGCCCGACCTGACGCAGGGCGTCCAGCGCTTTTTCCTGGCGTTCCTGCAGCGGTATTCCGGCTAATTCCATGCCAAAGGCGGTATTATTCAGAACATTCATGTGCGGCATTAGCGCGAATGACTGAAATACCATGCTGATCTTATTTCGCCGCACGGTGCGCAGCGCGGTGTCGGATATTTTGGCGATGTCCTCACCGTCGATCAGCACCTGACCGCGGGTGGGTTCTATCAGACGATTGAGAAGGCGTACCAGGGTGGACTTGCCGGAACCGGAGAGCCCCATGATGACAAATATCTCGCCTTCTTCAATGGCCAGAGTGGCGTCTTTTACGCCGAGCGATAAGCCGGTTTTTTCAAACAGCCGATCTTTTGTCAGACCTTTATCCAGCAGTTTGAATGCGCGTTCCGGGTGCTCGCCAAATATCTTATACAGGTTCTTTACTTCGAGTTTAATTGCCATGCAATTTGCTGTTTCCTCTGGTTTAATTAAAGCGTTATGGGCTGTCCTTAGCAAAATAAAAGAGCTTTTTACCCTAACACAGTGAATATCTGAGACAACCCTCAATGTCATTTAAATGGGATATTAGTGGTTTACATCAAGGTTTTAATTAGTTATGGTAATTTGGCCCGTGACTCAAAATTAACGGCCATTATTCGCCATAATGGTTTGGTTTTTGGGGAAATAATACGGTGTGGCGCAGAGAGATATTTGGGCGCCGCGCCTGCCGTTCGGATAATAAAAAACCCGACCAGAGGCCGGGCAAAAGTCATCAGTATTTCATCAGTTTTAACGACAGGTGCCGATATCGAGGGGGATATCGTCGAGCGTCATGTTATCGCCTTAGTATGACAGCCAGATGGCAGCCTCAGGCCTTGCGATACAGCCTGCGCGGATGGCCGATATTGCCGTACAGCATCTCCACCCGCACGAACTGGGTGGCGACGCAATATTCCAGATAACGGCGAGCGGTGGTTTTGCTGATGCCGACCTGTTCGACCACGTCTTCCACCGCATGCGCCACCGCCGGCTGGGCGATAAACAGCGCCTGCACCAGCTCCAGCGTGTTGGTTTCTATGCCTTTGGCGCTCGGTTCGCTGGAGAACTGCTTCGACTGCAGGTTGTACAGCGCATCGACATTGTCCTGATCGATGATTTTGAAGGTGCGCTGGGTCTGCACGAACTGCATGAAGCGCTCGAGCGAGTTGCGCAGCCGTTTGTAAGACACCGGCTTGATGATGTAGTCGAAGGCGCCGTTGCGGATCGCCTGGCTGCAGGTATGCATGTCGCTGGCGGCGGTGATGAAAATCACTGAACAGGCGGGATTCTTTACCGCCGGTTCTTCCATCAGCTCAATGCCCTGGCCGTCCGGCAGAAAGTTGTCCAGCAGGATCAGTCGCGGCTGATGCTCGTTGGCTTTGGCCCGCGCTTCGGCCAGCGTGGCGGCGTAGGCCACCACCCGCAGGTTGAAATTTTTCTCGATGAACTCTGCGTGCAGCGTCGCCAGTTGCGGCTCATCTTCCACGATCAGAACGTCCAGTGTTTGGTGTGACATAATCGGGTGCTCAAAAAAATCGGGTTATGGGTTTTATTTAGGGATAAATATAGAGAATATCGCGCCGTGCGGCTCGTTGTCCGACACTTCTATGCTGCCGTGCGCCTGCGCCACGTGGCTGGCGACCAGATGCAGGCCGATGCCGTGGTCGCTTTTATCCGCTTTGGTGGTCACGCCCTGTTCAAACAGCGTATCACGAATCTCCTCGGCGATGCCGGTGCCGCGATCCGCCACCTCGATCACCAGCTCGTCGCTGCCGTCGCTGATATAGAGTTCGATCGCGTCGTGCGGAGCCGGGCAGTGCAGCGTCGCCTCCACCGCATTATCCAGCAGGTTGCCGACGATCGACATCAGTTCGGTCTCATTCAGCGCCGCCGGGATCTGCCGCAGCTGGCAGGCCGGATCGAAACGCAGTTCGATGCCTTTCTCTCTGGCGCTGGAGTATTTGCCCAGCAGCAGCCCGCACAGCGCCGCCGAACTGAAGCGCTGCGAGATGAAATCGAGGATCTCCTGCGCGCCCTCCGACTGGGCTTCCACATAGCGGATGGCCTCGTCGTAGCGCTGCATATGCAGCAGTCCGGCCAGCGTGGCGGTCCAGTTCAGCTGCTCGTGGCGCATGATGCGCAGGTTGTCGGCATAGCGTTTCACCTGGCTGAGCTGGCTGCTCAGGGTATTGATATCGTTCTTGTCGCGGAAACTGATCACCCAGCCTTGCAGCTCTTGCTCCTGCATGATGCGCACCCGGCTGGCGATCACCCGCACGTGGTTGAAGCGGCACACCTCGTCATGGGTGTCGTGCTCCAACTGCGCGACGGCGAAAAAGTCCGGCTGGGCCTGGATCACGTCGCCGATCGGCCGGCCCAGCAGGCCGGTGGCGGGCTGATGCAGATCCAACAGCTCACGCGCCGCATGGTTGATGGTGATGATCCGCAGCTGCGGATCGATGGCGATCACGCCCTCATAGATGGCTTCCAGCAGCGCTTTTTGCTGGCGCACCAGCAGCGCGATCTCTTTCGGCTCCAGCCAGAACATTTGGCGTTTGAGGTTTTTCGATAGTAGCCAGGAAAAAACGAACAGGGCGATCAGCAGCAGCACGATGGAACCGATAATTTGCGTTAATGTCCTGGCATTTAAATTATCGATATGCGATTTCAAATAGCCGACGGAAACGATGCCGATGACGTGATTATTTTCATCCAGAATCGGCGCCTTGCTGCGTAATGAAACGCCGATGCCACCCTTGCGAATGGAAATAATGCTTTTTCCTTCCAATACTTCTTTATTATCACCGCCGATCATCGGCGTGCCCAGGCGGCCCTCATATTCGGAATGATAGAGATGACGGGCATGATTATCACCGATGACGATATAGCTGGCGTCGCTGCTGGCGCGGATTTTTTTCATCAACGCAGCGATCCTGGCGGCGTCGTTTTTTTCTACGGCATCCACCAACGAAGGGATAAGGGCGATTTCACGCGCCTGCACCTGGGCGCGGGCGCCGAGATCGCGGTGCAGCTGCGCATCCAGCTGGTAATAGGTGTAGGCGCCGATGCAGCTCAGCAGCAGGCAGGAGAAGGCCACCAGGCACAGAAACAGCTTGATTTGAAATGAGAGTTTAAGGCGCATGGAGGAGCTTCACCGTAAAGAGATCCTGAAGCCTTACCCTATCACGAGATACGGGGTGTGTAATATTGCGCCCGATCAACTTGTGATCCCTCACACGGGATTAGCGTGAACCGGACGAGAATTGTTCGTCTGCGATAAAGTTGATAAGCTTTAAAATAAAAACGGTATTAACGCCATTAAAACCACGCTGATTTTTACATAATCTTAATTAACCCCATAGAAACCATAACCACCATTAAAAACCCTTTTTAATTTTGAACATAATCACAGCAGATAATCCGTGCGCTTCTCTATGATGGCTGAACAAACTAATAAGAGGCCAGATTATGAGCACAACAGATGATTCTTACCTCGTAGCCAAAGACAAGGCCGCTGATATTCCTCTGCGTGAGAAATGGTGGCGGATACTGGACAATTATAAAGTAGGGATTATTCCGTTACCGTTCTTTATTCTGGCCGGCGTATTGATTCTGCTCGACTGCCTGGAAGGCAAGTTGCCGAGCGATATTGTGGTGATGGTGGCCACCCTGGCGTTCTTCGGCTTCGCCTGCGGCGAATTCGGCAAGCGCCTGCCACTGATCGGCAAAATGGGCGCGGCGGCGATCTGCGCGACCTTCATTCCTTCCGCGCTGGTGCACTATGGCCTGCTGCCGGACGTGGTGGTGGAGTCGACCACCAAGTTCTACAAATCGACCAACATTCTTTACCTCTACATCTGCTGCATCATCGTCGGCAGCATCATGAGCATGAACCGCCAGGTGCTGATCCAGGGCTTCCTGCGCATCTTCATCCCCATGCTGTGCGGCGAGATCGTCGGCATGCTGGTGGGGATGGGCGTCGGCATGGCGCTGGGCCTGGAACCGTTCCAGATCTTCTTCTTCCTGATCTTGCCGATCATGGCCGGCGGCGTAGGTGAAGGGGCGATCCCGCTGTCGATGGGCTATGCCGCGATCCTGCACATGGAGCAGGGCGTGGCGCTGGGGCGCATTCTGCCTATCGTGATGCTCGGCAGCCTGACCGCTATCGTCATCGCCGGCCTGCTCAACCAGCTGGGCAAGCGTTATCCGCACCTGACCGGCGAAGGCAGCCTGATGCCGAGCAAGCAGGGTGAAAGCGACATGAGCGCGGTTGAAAAAATCAGCGGCAAGGTGGACGTCAGCACCATCGCCTGCGGCGCGCTGTTGGCCATTCTGCTGTATATGGTGGGCATGCTGCTGCACCGTCTGATCGGCCTGCCGGCGCCGGTGGGCATGCTGTTCGCCGCCGTGGCGGTGAAGTTGGCGCACGGGGTGTCGCCGCGCATTCAGGAAGGCTCGCAGGTGGTGTACAAATTCTTCCGCACCGCCGTGACCTATCCCATCCTGTTCGCCGTCGGGGTAGCCATCACGCCGTGGCAGGAACTGGTGGACGCGTTCACCGTACAGAATCTGATCGTGATCGTCACCACCGTCAGCGCGCTGGTAGCGACCGGTTTCTTCGTCGGCAAGAAAATCGGCATGCACCCTATCGACGTGGCGATCGTCTCCTGCTGCCAGAGCGGGCAGGGCGGGACCGGCGACGTCGCGATCCTCACCGCCGGCAACCGCATGTCGCTGATGCCGTTCGCCCAGATCGCAACCCGTATCGGCGGCGCTATCAACGTTTCGCTGTCGCTGCTGGTGTTGGCCAAGTTCTTCGTATAACTCCTATAAATCCTTAGCGTTACTTTGCCTTTCCCCGCCCCCGCGGGGATTTTTTTTGCCCGCGCGCCGGCCCGACGCGCGGGCGGGGAACTGCCGGTTACGCCGCTTGCTTCATGGCGGCGTCATACCACGCGAAGTAGCGCTCTACGCCGCGACGGCCGGATTCGATCAGCGCGCGTTTCTTCTCCTCGCTGATGCCGAACTCCAGCGTGCCGACGTCGAGCGTGTCGACATACACGGTGCGCTTCCAGTCATCGCTGTCCAGATGCACCTTGGTTTGGATGTCCAGCATCACGTTGGCCACCGCCAGGGTGAAATCAAACAGGTTGTTGACCGGCGTGCGCGGGCCGGCCTGACCGGCGGCCTGAGCGATTTCACTGGCGGAGTCCAGGCGAATGCCCAGCGTACGGGTGTTGATGCGCTGGCTGGTGCTGTCGATGTAAGGCGGCGTGGCGGAGAAGTCATAGTCGAACAGCCGCACCGGGTAGTTGTCGATCATGCCGCCGTCGATGCACAGGTCGCCCAGGGCATTTTTCTTCGCCACGAAGGCGAACGGGAACGACATCGAAATGCGCAGGCCATCCGCCACTTTCATGCGCGGCGTGGTGCGATGCGAATAGACTTCGCGCTGGCCGCTGTTGAGGTTGGCGCCGATAAAGTAAATCGACTTGAACCCTTTCGCCGTTTTCATTGCTTCGAACTGTTCGAAGGTAATATCCGGGTTGCCGGTACATTGCTTGATAATATCGCGCGACCATTGATAAAAATAATCACCGGGCGCAATGCCGTATTGATTGAACAGACGATAGGCGTCCTGGAGCGTACCGAAAAAGCCGCCGTTATAATCGAGGAATTTTTTAAAATCCATCGCCGACAGAATCTTGGTCACGTCGGCCGAGCTGCAGCCCAGCCCGACCAGCAGCGCGGCGATGGCGCCCGCTGAGGCGCCGGAGGTTTGCTTGATCTGCGGCATGATGCCTTTGGCTTCCAGCAATTCCAGTGCGCCGCCATAGGCGATGCCTTTTACGCCGCCGCCTTCAAAGACCAGGTTTTCGAATTGATAGCTCATCATATTTCCTTACTCGTGGTTTAGGGAGTAAGAAAAATAACGAAGCGGCGCACGAGAAAATATGGATTGGGGTTGTGTGGCTCGGCAAACAAAATTATTCATAATGAATATATTATTTATATATTTATCAAAGGCATTTATTAAACAGGCGCATCGGGCTTTTTGCGTCAATACTTAGCGCTGTTCAATTCTCACAAGGAGTCATCATGTTCTGGAAACGTTGTCTGTTGGGCGCGGCGCTGGCCGTTATGTCGTTACAGGCCGGCGCCGCCGCGCCGCAGGCCAAAACCCCGACGCCGGGATTTTACCGCATCATGCTGGGCAGCTTTGAAGTGACCGCGTTGTCCGACGGCATTATTCGCCTGCCGGCGGATAAGCTGTTACTGGGCCGTACGCCGCAGCAGATCGCCGCCGGGGTAGCCGAGCAGCATCAAAGCCTGCCGGTGGTCACGTCGGTCAATGCTTATCTGATCAATACCGGCGACAAGCTGGTGATGATCGACAGCGGCGCCGGCCAACTGCTGGGCGACGGCCTGGGCAAGCTGGTGGATAACCTGCGTGCGGCGGGCTACCAGCCGGAGCAGGTGGATGAGATCTACCTGACCCACATGCACCCGGACCACCTCGGCGGCCTGACGCACGACGGCAAGGCGGTATTCCCCAATGCGGTGGTGCGTGCCGCCAGCCAGGACGCGGACTTCTGGCTAAGCGCGGACAAACTGAAACAGGCCAGCGCGGGCAGTAAAAGCTACTTCGAAAGGGCTCAGGCAGTGATCAAGCCGTATCAGGCGGCCGGCCACTTTAAGCCGTTCAGCGGCGACGGTGAGCTTTCCCCGGGCATTGCCGCCTTTGCCGCCCACGGCCATACGCCGGGGCATAGCGTGTATCAGGTGACCAGCCAGGGCCAGAAGCTGTTGCTGCTGGGGGATCTGATCCACGTGGCGGCGGTGCAGATGCCGCATCCGAAGGTGGCTATCAGCTTTGATAATGACGCCAAGGCGGCGGTCGCTCAGCGGCTGCGGATATTTGGCGACAGCGCGCGGCAGAGCGAGCTGGTGGGGGGCGCACACCTGTCGTTCCCGGGGTTGGGGTATTTGAACCGCCAGGGCGACGGTTACGCCTGGGTGCCATTGAACTACGGCGCGCTGTAATGGAGATGGCCGCCCAACGGGCGGCCATCGTAAGCGCCTTGGGGACATTGTTCGATAATTTGGGATGATGATGCCAGAGAATCGGGGCTTATTCGCCGTGATAAAGAGTGCATTATTAACGTTACCCTCGTCGTTTTCTTTAAGGATCTCCCGATGAATCAGAAAACTCCCTCCGTCGCCATCGTTACCGGCGCATCGCGCGGCATTGGAGCGGCCATCGCCGAGCGTCTGGCCGCCGATGGCTTCACCGTCATCATCAACTATTCGGGCAACCCGGCGCCGGCCGATGAGCTGGTGCGCAAGATTGAACAGGGCGGCGGCCGCGCCTTGAGCGTCAAAGCCGACGTCAGCGATGCATCTGCGGTCGCCCGCCTGTTCGACAGCGCCGAACAGGCGTTTGGCGGCGTCGACGTGCTGGTCAATAACGCCGGGGTGATCGCGCTGGCGCCGGTGGCGGATATGCGTGACGAAGACGTGGATCGCCTGCTCGACATCAATCTGAAAGGCAGCTTCAATGCGATGCGCGAGGCGGCGAAGCGCCTGCGCGACAATGGCCGCATCATCAACTTCTCCTCCAGCGTGGTGGGGTTGCTGCAGCCGGGTTACGGCATGTATGCCGCCAGTAAGGCGGCGATCGAAGCGCTGACCAGCGTGCTGGCGAAAGAACTGCGCGGCCGCAATATCACGGTGAACGCCGTCGCGCCGGGACCGACCGCCACCGGTTTGTTCCTCGACGGCAAAACCCCGGAGCTTATCGAGCGGCTGGCGAAGATGGCGCCGCTGGAGCGCCTGGGCACGCCGGACGATATCGCTGCGGCGGTGGCCTTCCTCGCGGGGGCCGACGGCGGTTGGATCAACGGCCAAACCCTGCGCGCCAACGGCGGCATCATCTGATTGACGACGCACCGCCGCAGGATCGGGTATCCTGTGGCGGAACTCATCACATCAAGGGCAGCGTATGGCGGGCGACAATCAGCAGTTTCATCCCGGCGTCAGGTCGCCCTGCGTCAGCCTGTGTCGGATCGACGACGAAACCCAGCAGTGCCGCGGATGCCGGCGCACGCGGGCGGAGATCGCCGCCTGGCCGACCGCCAGCGACGCGGAGAAACGCGCTATCTGGCGGCGGCTAGAGCTGCGTCAATCGGTGAAATAATCCTCTGCATTATTGCGCTGCCAGACTGCATGTAGCACAATTGAGCTACATGTGATTGACCGACGTGAGGAGCGATTATGTCGACGACGACCATTCGTATTCCAGATGAGCTTAAAGCCCGAGTCGCTGCCGTCGCCGAGCAGGTTGGCGTAACGTCTCACAGCTTTATTTTGCAGGCAATAGCGGAGAAAACGCAGCAGGAAGAGTTGCGCCGCGACTTTGAGAATGAAGCGGAAAAACGCTATGCCAAGATAATTGCGACGGGAGAGACGGTCTCTTGGAAAGAGATGCGCGGTTATTTGGAAAATTACGCAGCGGGTGATACTGCCGCTGTCAAACCTCCGGTTAAAAAATTGGGGCGCTGATGGCAAATGTCGAGTTGGCGCCAGAGGTCAGGGATGATATCGAACGTATTCTCGCTCATTTGGCTCAGTATGGCGCTGCGGATTCAGGGCGGCGCATTCAGGAAATCATCCAGGCAATTGCGGTATTGGAACATAATCCATTGATCGGACGGTCCCTTGGCGCAGGGCTGCGTGAATTGATTATTGGGCAGCAAGCTCGCGGTTATTTGGCGCTCTACAAATACATTCCTGATATCGATACGGCGTTTGTTCTGGCGATCCGCAGTCAGAAAGAACAAGGGTATTGAATGCACGATACCGGCCTGAAAGACCGGCATCGCTGTCATGTCCTCAGAAATCCCAGTCCTCATCCTCGGTGTTGACCGCCTTGCCGATGACGTAGGACGACCCTGAACCGGAGAAGAAGTCGTGGTTTTCGTCGGCGTTCGGCGACAGCGCCGACAGGATCGCCGGGTTGACCTCCGCCATCGCCGGTGGGAACAGCGCTTCATACCCCAGGTTCATCAGCGCTTTGTTGGCGTTATAGTGCAGGAAGGTCTTCACGTCTTCCGTCCAGCCGACGCCGTCGTACAGTTCCTCGGTGTAGCGCACCTCGTTGTCGTACAGGTCCTGCATCAGATCGAAGGCGAAATTTTTCACCTGTTGGCGCCGTGCGGCGTCCACTTTCTCCAGCCCTTTCTGGAACTTATAGCCGATATAGTAGCCGTGCACCGCCTCGTCGCGAATGATCAGGCGGATCAGATCGGCGGTGTTGGTCAGCTTGGCGCGGCTGGACCAGTACATCGGCAGGTAAAAGCCCGAATAGAACAGGAACGACTCGAGGAACACGCTGGCGACTTTTTTCAGCAGCGGATCGTCGCTGCGGTAGTGCGCCAGAATGATGCCGGCTTTCTTCTGCAGCGCGCGGTTTTCCTCGCTCCAGCGATAGGCGTCATCCACGTCCGGCGTTTGGCACAGGGTAGAGAAGATTGAGCTGTAAGAGCGGGCGTGCACCGCCTCCATAAAGCTGATGTTGGAGTACACCGCCTCTTCGTGCGGCGTCAGCGCATCGGCGATCAGGGCCGGCGCGCCGACGGTGTTCTGGATGGTGTCCAGCAGCGTCAACCCGGTGAACACCCGAATGGTCAGCTGCTGCTCCTTCGGCGTCAGCGTGGCCCAAGAGGGGATATCGTTGGACAGCGGCACCTTCTCCGGCAGCCAGAAGTTGGAGGTCAGGCGGTTCCACACCTCCAGATCCTTGTCGTCTTCGATGATGTTCCAGTTGATGGCGCGCACCAGCGGCGCCGATGTTACGGTCGTCATAAGTTGCCTCACAGCGCGCAGGACACGCAGCCCTGCACCTCGGTGCCTTCCAGCGCCATCTGGCGCAGGCGGATGTAGTAAATGGTTTTGATGCCTTTGCGCCAGGCGTAGATCTGCGCGCGGTTGATGTCGCGGGTGGTGGCGGTATCGCGGAAGAACAACGTCAGCGACAGCCCCTGATCGACGTGTTGCGTCGCGGCGGCATAGGTATCGATGATTTTTTCCGGGCCAATCTCGTAGGCATCCTGGTAATACGCCAGGTTGTCGTTGGTCATGTACGGCGCCGGATAGTAAACGCGGCCGATCTTGCCTTCCTTGCGGATCTCGATGCGCGAGACGATCGGATGGATGCTGGAGGTGGCGTTGTTGATGTACGAGATGGAACCGGTCGGCGGCACCGCCTGCAGGTTCTGGTTGTACAGCCCGTGCATCATCACCGACTGGCGCAGCGCGCGCCACTCATCGCGGCCCGGAATGGCGATGCCGGCGGCGGCGAACAGCTCGCGCACCCGCTCGGTCTGCGGCAGCCAGTCGCGTTCGGTGTATTTGTCGAAGTACTCGCCGCTGGCATAGCGCGAGTGCTCAAAGCCGTCGAACGCGCCGCCGCGTTCGATCGCCAGCCGGTTCGAGGCGCGGATGGCGTGATAGGCCACGGTATAGAAATAGAGATTGGTGAAGTCGATGCCTTCTTCCGAGCCGTAGAAGATGCGCTCGCGCGCCAGGTAACCGTGCAGGTTCATCTGGCCCAGACCGATGGCGCGGGCGCTGCGGTTGCCTTCGGCGATCGACGGCACCGAGCGGATATCGCTCATGTCGGCCACCGCGGTCAGCGCGCGGATCGCGGTCTCGATCGCCTTGCCGAAGTCCGGCGCGTCCATGGTTTTGGCGATGTTCAGCGAGCCGAGGTTGCAGGAGATATCCTTGCCGATGCGATCGTAGCTCAGATCCTCGTGATAGGTGCTGGCGCGGTTGACCTGCAGGATTTCCGAACACAGGTTGCTCATGTTGATGCGCCCGGCGATCGGATTCTCCCGGTTGACCGTGTCCTCGAACATGACGTAGGGGTAGCCGGATTCGAACTGGATCTCCGCCAGCACCTGGAAGAACTCGCGCGCGTTGATGCGCGACTTGCGGATGCGCTTGTCGTCCACCATCTCGCGGTATTTTTCACTGACGCTGATTTCAGACAGCGGCGTGCCATACACCCGTTCGACGTCGTAGGGCGAGAACAGGTACATTTCTTCGTTGTTCTTCGCCAGTTCGAAGGTGATATCCGGGATCACCACCCCCAGCGACAGCGTTTTGATGCGGATCTTCTCGTCGGCGTTTTCCCGCTTGGTGTCGAGAAAACGCAGGATATCCGGGTGGTGAGCGTTGAGATACACCGCGCCGGCCCCCTGGCGCGCGCCGAGCTGGTTGGCGTAGGAGAAGGCGTCTTCGAGCATTTTCATGATCGGAATGACGCCGGAGGACTGGTTCTCGATGCGTTTGATCGGCGCGCCCACCTCGCGAATGTTGCTCAGCATGAAGGCCACGCCGCCGCCGCGTTTCGACAGCTGCAGCGCGGAGTTCACCGCCCGGCCGATCGATTCCATATTGTCTTCGATGCGCAGCAGGAAGCAGGAGACCAGCTCACCGCGCTGGCGTTTGCCGCAGTTGAGGAAGGTCGGCGTGGCCGGCTGGAAGCGGCCCGAAATCATCTCTTCCACCAGATCCTGCGCCAGGGCGGTGTCGCCCGCCGCCAGCGTCAGCGCCACCATGCACACCCGGTCTTCGTAGCGTTCCAGATAGCGCTTGCCGTCGAAGGTTTTGAGCGTATAGCTGGTGTAGTACTTGAAGGCCCCGAGGAAAGTCTCGAAGCGGAATTTTTTGGCGTAGGCCTGCTGGAACAGCTGCTTGATAAACGGGAATTCGTACTGCGCCAGCACCTGCGGCTCGTAGTAGCCTTCTTCCACCAGATAGCGCAGCTTTTCCTCCAGGTTATGGAAGAACACGGTGTTTTGGTTGACGTGCTGCAGGAAGTAGTGCCGCGCCGCCAGCCGATCTTTATCGAACTGGATCCGGCCTTCCGCATCGTAAAGATTGAGCATCGCGTTGAGCGAATGGTAATCCAGGGCGCCCGTCTCGGGCCTGGTCAGTTCTGTCGTTGCCAAAATGCGGTTACTCCCTGTCTAACGTTTTCAACGTCTTGCGTAGTGCCGAGCAGCTCGAAGCGGTACAAGAAAGGCACCTGGCATTTTTTGGCGATGATGTCGCCGGCGATGCCGTACGCTGCGCCGAAGTTGGTGTTCCCGGCGGCGATGACGCCGCGCAGGTATGAACGGTTTTGCGGAACGTTGAGAAAGCGGATCACCTGGATCGGCACCGCGCCGACGGCGCTGCCGCCGCCATAGCTGGGCACGATCAAGATATAGGGCTGTTCCATCAGCAATTTGCTGCGGGCGCCGGCGATCGGAATGCGGATCGCCGGCAGGCCCAGTTTCTCAACGAATCGGTGGGTGTTCTCCGAGCTGCTGGAGAAATAGACCAGCGGATTCATCGTCGGGCCTCAGCAGGTGAGCGCCAGCGCGCCGATTTTGTCCGGCCGGAAACCGGCCCAGTGATCGTCACCGGCGATAATCACCGGAACTTGCTGATAACCTAAGGATTTAACGTGGTCCAGCGCCTGCGGATCCTGGGTGAGGTCGATCACCTGATAATCAATCCCCTGTTTATCAAATGCGCGATAGGTGGCGTTGCACTGGACACAGCCCGGCTTACTATAAATAATAATGCTCATGATTCGCATTTACCTTTAGGCTGAAGGAAAGGCGGACAAGTCAGAGAACGGAGCATTGTTCCTGGCGTTTCTGACGGCGTTATCAGCCGAACAATATTCCCTGCGGCTGATAGATAAAATACTATATGTTGATATTTATTTTATCAACCGCGCTATATATGGTGTTTTTTCGGGTTTTGCGCGCAGGCCGCGCCGGGGCTGGAAAAGGCGAGGGGAAAAATTTTTGCGGGTGTGAAATTCCCCCTCTCGGTGAAGAGGGGGAGGCGAGCGCATTACTGGCGCATGCTGACGGCCAGCCGATTGAAGGCGTTCATGATGCTGATGGCGAAGGTCAGATCGGCGATCTCGGTATCGCTGAAGTGCGCCTTCAGCGCCTCGAAAGCGCTGTCCGGCGCGCCGGTGGCGGCGATCAGCGTAACCGACTCGGCCCACTCCAGCGCCGCGCGTTCACGCTCGCTGAATTCATGGCTGACGCGCCAGCCCGCCAACGTATCCAGCTTGGCATGGCTGAAGCCGCTTTCGCGCAGCGCTTTGCCGTGCATGTCCAGGCAGTAGGCGCAGCCGTTGATCTGCGAAACGCGCATAAACATCAACTCGATGGTCGCTTTGTCCAGGGCGCCTTTCTCCAGCGCCATCAGCGCGCTCACCATATTTTTGTACGGGGCGGGCGCCAGCTCGGCATAGTTCAAACGTGGCTTAATCATGGTCAACCTCAATTGATAGTAACGAAATCATGGCGCTACTTTAGCGGCCTTATGGTCTATGCTATAGGGCCATAAAATGATTATTTAACCGGGCCATGATGCCACCGTTCCTGACTTCATTGCGGCTGGACAGCCGGCTCGCCGAGCCGCTGTACCGGCAGATTTACCAGCGGATTAAAGACGCCATTGCCCAGGGCAGCCTGGCGGCAGGCAGCCGGTTGCCCTCAGTGCGCGGGTTGGCGAGCGATTTGGGCGTGGCGCGCGCCACGGTGGAAAGCGCCTACGCGCAACTTATTGCCGAAGGTTTCTTGCAGAGCCGGGGGCAGGCGGGCACCTATGTCTCGCCGCAGTTGCCGCACATGCCGCCGGGCGCGATGCCCGCTGCGCCGCCGCTGGCGACGATAGCGCCCGATCCGCTGCAGCCGCAGGGCATGCTGCAGCCTTTCCAACTGGGCGTGCCGGCGCTGGATGCGTTTCCTCGGGCGCTGTGGCAGCGCATTGTCGCCCGCCAGCTGCGCGGTTCCACGGCGGCTTCCCTGGCGCTGCCGCCGGCCGGCGGCCTGCCTGAACTGCGTGAGGCGATCGCCCATTATCTGCATTTGTCGCGCGGCATCAGCTGCCGGCCGGAGCAAATTTTCCTCTGCGCCGGTTATCCGGCGTTGCTGGACTGGGTGACGGAGACGCTGTTGCACGCCGGCGACGCGGTATGGATCGAAGATCCCGGCTATCCGGTCACGCGCCCGCTGTTGCGAGCCGCCGGCGTCAGGCCGGTCGCCGTGCCGGTGGATGAACAGGGCATGGACGTGGCCGCGGGTATGCTGACGGCGCCTGAGGCGCGGCTGGCGGTGGTGACGCCGACCCATCAAAGCCCGCTCGGCGTCTCGCTCAGCCTGGCGCGGCGGGTGGCGCTGCTCGACTGGGCGCAGCAGCGCGGGGCCTGGATCCTTGAGGATGACTACGACAGCGAGTTTCGCTATCACGGGCGGCCGCTGCCGCCGCTGAAGAGCCTCGATGTTCAGGGGCGGGTGCTGTACGCCGGCACCTTCAGCAAAACGCTGTTCCCGGCGCTGCGCATGGCTTATTTAGTGGTGCCCGTCGGCCTCACGGAGGCCTTTGCGCGCAGCAGCCGGCTGCGCGGCTGCGGTTGCCCGCCGCTGCTGCAGGCCGGCGTGGCGGATTTTATCCGGCAAGGGCATTTCTATCGCCACCTGAAACGCATGCGGCCGTTGTACCGCCAGCGGCGCGAGTGGCTGACGCTGGCGTTGGAGCGGCAACTGGGGGCGTGGCTGACGACGGTGCCGCAACAGGGCGGCATTCAGCTGTTGGCCCGGCTGCGCGACGGCTTGGCGGATGCGCCGTTGGCGGCGCAAGCCTGGCAGCAGGGGCTGGCGGTGCAGGCGTTGTCTGACTGGCGAATCGACCATCCGGCGGGGCAAGGGTTACTGCTGGGGTTCGCCAATTTCAGCCGGCGAGAGGAGGCGGAGCGGGCGGTACAGGGGCTGGCGCAGCTGTTTCGCTAAAATTAAACGGCCCGCGATTTCCGCGGGCCAGACGCACATCTGTTTTATCTTTATGACTGCAGGGGTGTTAACGCCGGGCAAGCAGCACGCCGAGCACGATGCCGACGGCGGCACCGATCCCTACGCCCTGCCAAGGTTTGTCACGCACATAGCTGTCGGCTTGATCGACCGCGTCGCGCGCATGCTGTGTCAGACTGGTGGAACCGTTGAATCGCGCTCGCGCGTCGCGCAGCACGCCTTTCGCCTTGCTGTGCAGCTCTTTCAGTTCCTCTTTGGTCTTGTCACCGGACTCGCGCAACACTTCATCCAGCGTATCGGCCAACAGAGTCACATCCTGATCGATATCGCGTTCTGTTCTTTCCGCTTTCTTAAACATTCAGCTCTCCATTTCGACACATGTCTTTTAAGTGTAGACCATGCCGAGATTTGTGTGGCCGATCACGGAAAAAAACCGCCGTCACGCAGGTGTTTGCCGGCACCTGGGCTTTGTACATTTGGTTACTCGGCGAAACCAATCACTCACGGAAACGGCCGTTTGATTCCACTAGTATCTGTTTCAACGGCTCCACCGGAGCTTACCGAAACAACACTCTGAGGATTTAAAGATGAAAAAAGTATTAGCGCTGATCGTTGCTGCCACTATGGGTCTGTCTTCTGTTGCTTTCGCTGCTGATACTGCAGCTACTGCTCCGGCTACCACCACCGCGCCAGCTGCGACCACCACTACCGCTGCGCCAGCGGCTGCTGCTGAAAAAGCGCCAGCTAAAGCAACGCACCACAAGAAAGCCAAGCACCACAAAAAAGCGCCAGCCCAGAAAGCTCAGGCCGCTAAAAAGCACCACAAAAAAGCGCCAGCTCAGAAAGCCCAGGCTGCTAAAAAACACCACAAAAAAGCGCCAGTGCAGAAAGCTCAGGCCGCTAAAAAACACCACAAAAAAGCCGGTAAAAAAGCTTAATTAAGTGATGTTTGCGGAACCGGAAGGTTCCGCACGCTCCAGTCCGTACTCCAGACACCCGGTTCTTCCGGGTGTCTTCTTTTGAGGCGACGCACGATGATCAATCGCTATCTGTTTGAAGTTATTTTCAGCGCGGTAACCCTGTGCGGGGTGATCGTCGGTTGGGAACTGTTTCTGGCCGGCAGCTTCCTGTAATTATTGCGCCGCGGCGGTTTCGTGCAAATGCCGCCAGCCGAGCGCGTCGGGCAGGCGTTCAAACACCACCGTGGAGTAGCGCAGCGTGGCGCTTTGCCCCGGCAGACTCTGTTTTTCCCGGTAGCTGACTACCGCGCCAGTCGGCCATTCGGCCACCAGCTTCATCTCTTCTATCTCGATTTCCAGTCCCGGTTTGGCGGCGCGATGCGCGCGGAAAAAAGCGCACAGCGCGGTGAAATCCAGCGGGGCGCCGTTCAGCGCGATCATGCTGAAATCCGGCGTAAAGCGCGCCAGCAGCGCTTGCTCCTCTCCGGCGCCTTTGCCCAGCCAGCGTTCAATGGCGATGTGGGCGTCGATCACTTCGGTAAAATACGGGTTCATAAAGCATCCTGTTGAGCGTTGAGTTGGCGCACGATGGCGCGGTTGGCGAGGCGCAGACACAGCAACAGCGGGATAAGTGCGCTGGCGCCCGCCAGAATGAAGCAGGTTCGGTAAGCCGCCGCGGGCGGCAACACGGCCAGCAGCAGATTCAGCAGCAGGCTGAGCAGCGCCACGCCGAGGCAAAAACTGAGCTGGCGGTTGATATTCCACAGTGCGCTGGCGTCCGCCAATTGGCCGTCGGGGATCTGCAGAAACGCGCTGCTCTGCGCGGTGCTGCTGCACAGACTGCCGCCGAACCCCATCAGGGCGAAGGCGGCGATCTGCAACGCGTGCTGCCCGGCCTGATCGATCTGCGCCAGCGTCAGCATGCCGGCGCCTTGCAATAGGCAGCCGGCGATCAGCAGCGGCCGCGGGCCGAGGCGATTAAAGCTTTTGCCGGTCAACGTGATGGCCAGGAACGACGCCAGCGCCCAGGGCAGCATCAGGCCGCCGACCTGCGCGGCGGGCATCCCCAGCTGGTTTTGCAAATACAGCATCGCCACCAGGCTGACGCCGATGAACAGGCCGGGAATGCACAAATAAACCGCCATGGCGTTGCGCAGCAGCGGATCGCCGACCAGCCGCAGGTTCAGCAGCGGCTGCGGGGTGCGCAGGCTATGGCGCAGATAATAGGCCAGCACCAGCAGCCCGGCGGCCAGCAGCGCCGCGCCGGAAACCTGATGACCGGCTTCGCTCAGCCGGGTCAGGCCGAGCAGCAGCAGCGTCAGCGCCGCGCAGGCGCTCAGTAATCCTGTCGCGTCGAGCGGTTTGCACGCCGCCGTCGGCGTTTCCGCACGTAGCCACAGCGCCGCCAGCGCCAGGGCCAGGGCCGCCAGCGGCAGGTTGGCGAAAAACACCCAGCGCCAGTCCAACCGATCGACGAGCCAGCCGCCCAGCGCCGGTGACAGCGCCGGCGCCAGCAGCCCCACCAACATGATGGCGGCCGACAGCCCGGCGCGTTCATGGCTGCGGTACAGCTGATAGGTCAGGGTCTGGCCGATGGGGATCAGCAAACCGCCGCCCATGCCCTGCAGGGTGCGCCAGCCGATCAGCGCGCCGATGCTGTCGGCGTTGCCCGCGCCGAGGGTGGCCAGCATGAACAGCGCCAGCGAGAGCAGAAACACCCGCCGCCCGCCGATGCGCTGCGCCAGCCAGGCGCTGAGCGGGATCACCAGCGTCAGGCCGAGAATATAGCCGTTGCTGACCCACGCCAGCTGGCTGACCGACGCCGCCATCGCCTGGCCGATGGCGGGGTAGGCGACGTTGGCGATAAACATATTGATCAGATCGACGAAAAAGCCGAGCAGATAGACGATTGCCACTTTGCTGCGATAAGACATGGTGCCTCCGGTTGAAGGCGAGCAGTGTATCGGGGGGAAAAGTGCGGATAAATCGGCGGCGGGCGATTACACTGTCAAAATGATTTTGACAATAAGGGCGGCGAAATGCTGAATTTGCAGCGTCTGGCGATCTTCGCGGCGGTGGTGGAAGCGGGCAGCTTTACCGCGGCGGCGGCGGCGCTGGGGCAAACCAAGGCGGTGGTGAGCTTTAACGTCAAGCAGCTGGAGAATGAGCTGGGGGTGTCACTGCTGGCGCGCAGCACCCGCCGATTGTCGCTGACCGATGCCGGCGAACGCTTCTACCAGCGCAGCCTGCAGCTGTTGCAGGAGGCCGAGAACGTGCTCGACGACGTGCGACGCGATCATCACGGGCTGAGCGGCGTGCTGCGCATCACCAGCACGCCTGAGTATGGCGCGCAGGTCGTGGTGCCGGCGCTGGCGGCGTTTTCGCGGCAGCATCCGCGCCTGCGCATCCAGCATGTGTCTTCCTCTTATCATGCCGATCTGATCTCTGAGCGCTTCGACGTGGCGATCCGCCTGGGCCAGCTGGCGGATTCCAGCCACCGCGCGGCGCTGATCGACAGCTTCGCCATCTTTCCGGTGGCGGCGCCGAATTATCTGGCCGAGCGGCCGATTCATTCGCTGACGGATCTGGCGCAGGCGCAGTGGATCGCCCACAGCCGGCTCAGTTCGCCCCTCAGCTGGCAGGTGGTCACGCCGCAGCGCGACGCGGTGCTGTTCAAGGTCGCGGATGCGGCGACGCTCACCGGCGACAGCGCCGCGGCATTGCTGGCGTTCGCCCTGCATGGCGCCGGGGTGGCGCTGCTGCCGGCGTGGCTGGCGCAGCCCGACATAGACGCCGGCAGGCTGCAACGGTTGCTGCCGGATCACCGTTTCCCCGAGCAGAGTATCTATGCGCTCTACCCGAACACCCGCCACGTGCCGGAGAAGGTGCGGGCGTTTATCGATTTTCTGCGTGCGCGGGTGGCGGCAAACCGTTAGCGAAATAATAATTCGTTATCACTCTCTCATTTATCATCAAATCTCGTCGGGGTATGCTGGAGGGCTTCGTCTACCCCGTCCGATGCGAGCCGCCTTCGATGACCGCAGAAAATAACCTCCAACTGAACCGACGTATTTTGTCCGTGGTGATGTTCACCTTCGTCTGCTACCTGACCATCGGCCTGCCGCTGGCGGTGTTGCCGGGGTTTGTGCATGACCACCTGGGCTACAACTCGGTGCTGGCGGGCCTTATCATCAGCGCGCAGTACTTCGCCACGCTGTTCAGCCGCCCGCATGCCGGGCGTTACGCCGATCAGTTGGGGCCGAAGAAGGTGGTGCTGTTCGGCCTGGCCTGCTGCGGCGCCAGCGGCCTGTTTTACGCGCTGGCGTTCGGCGTTGACGGTTGGCCATGGCTCAGCCTGCTGCTGCTGTGCGTGGGACGGGTGTTTCTCGGCGTCGGCGAAAGCTTCGCCAGCACCGGCTCCACGCTGTGGGGCATCGGCCGGGTTGGGGCGATGCACACCGCGCGGGTGATCTCCTGGAACGGCGTCGCCACCTACGGCGCGATGGCGGCCGGCGCGCCGCTCGGCGTGTATCTGAATCAGCAGTGGGGCTTGGCCGGGGTGGCGGCGCTGATCGTGCTGGCGGTTGCGGTGGCGCTGTTGTTGGCGAGCGGCAAGCCGGACGTCTCGATCGCCGCCGGGCAACGCATCGCCTTTCGCGCGGTGTTCGGCCGCATTTGGGCCTATGGTCTCGGGCTGGCGATGGGCACCGTCGGCTTCGGCGTGATCGCCACGTTCATCACCCTTTACTACGCCGACAAAGGCTGGAGCGGCGCGGCGTTTTCGCTGACGCTGTTCAGCTGCGCCTTCGTCGGCATTCGCCTGATCTTCAGCAATGTCATCAACCGCCACGGCGGGTTGAAGGTGACGCTGGCGTCGTTTCTGGTTGAGATCGTCGGGCTGCTGTTGATTTGGCAGGCCGGCGAGCCCTGGATGGTGCAAACCGGCGCATTGCTGGCCGGCGCCGGTTTTTCGCTGGTGTTCCCGGCGCTGGGCGTTGAGGCGGTGAAACAGGTGCCGCCGCAGAATCAGGGCACGGCGCTCGGCACCTATTCGGCGTTCCTCGACCTGGCGTTGGGCATCACCGGCCCGCTGGCCGGGCTGCTGATTGGGCAGGCGGGCGTGCCGTCGATTTATCTGGCGGCGGCGCTGCTGGTGGCGCTCGGGGTGTTGCTCACTCTGCGCCTGCTGCAGCGCAGCCGGGCCTGATTCAGGAATAGTCCGAAACCCGGATTCCTCCCCAGAAAATCATTGTTTCGGTGAATGATTACGGTAAGGTCGCTCAGCGGTCCAGAATGAGAGGAGGAATCGATGTATTTACGGCCGGATGAAGTGGCTAAAGTGTTGGAGAATACCGGCTTTGAGCGTGATTATGTCACCGATCAGGCCTATGGTTACCGCAAGGGCGCACACTACGTGTATGTGAATCGCGAAGCGCGGATGGGCAGAACCGCGTTGGTGATCCACCCGGCGTTGAAAGAGAGAAGCGTGCATTTCGCCACGCCGACCTCGCCGGTGCGCACCAGCGAGCAATATCTGGAATTTCCCCTGGATTTAAGCAGCGACGCGCCGAATCAGCGTTACGGCATCGCACACGGCTTCAGCTCGCGCGAAGCGCTGTCGCGTTACCTCTACAGCATGTTCCTGTAAACGGTCCCCCGCCAGGGGGACGCTATCAGCCGTGGGCCAACGCTTCGCGGTTGAAACGCTCGTTGTAGGCGCGGCGGAACTGCGCCAGTTCAAACGCATCGATATCCAACTCGGCGAAGTAAAACAGCGCCGCTTCGGTGTGCTCGGCGTGCAGCTCCGGCGACAGCCCGGCGCGCAGCAGCACGTCGCGCCAATGGCCAATCTGCTCGTCGTCCGCCTGTTTGATGAACGTCAGGTAGATGAACAGCAGGTAAGCGGCCTGGTGCATCTCTTCGGTATAGCCGTTGTTCAGCATGCGGATAAAGGTCTGGCTTTGGCGGCCGCCCATTTCCTGGATCATCGATTCGATCAGCATCGGTTTGACCCTCAGCAGATGGGCCAGCGAATCGATGGCTTTACGGGTGTCGGACGTCAAAATGCGGTAACCGATGATGAATACGACGATCAGGGCGGCGAGGATGATCCAGGTCATTTAGGCTTTATTACACTCTCAATACGCCAGAAGAGGGGCGGGAGGCGCTGTGCGACAGCGCCCGCTATCAATGCTGTTCGCCGCTGAAATTACCGACCGCGCTCTGTTGGCGCAGGTGGTGATTGAAGGTGGCCGCGTCTTTGGCCAGCGCGTCCAGATGGGCGCCGAGCATTTTGATCTGCTTGACCAGCGCATGCTGCTCCGGCACCGAACTGGCGGTGCTCAGTTTGCGCGCCAGTTGTTCATTCTGCGCCCGCAGCGCGGCTTCGCGCTGTTTGGCTTCTTCCAGCAGTTGCTGCAGCGCCTGGTAGCTCCGCTGCCATTCGCGGTGTTGCCGTTCGAAGCTGCTCTGCAACTCATTCATCGCATTTTGAAACTGGATTTCCAGCTCGCGCATTGTCATGGGCTCGATCCTTTGCGGCACTCAATGATGGCTTAGCAGTATAGCGAAAACTGCTCGCAAGCTCACCCGTTGACGACAATTGAGACAAATGCCGCTGACAATTCCCGGCTTGCAACCGCGCCAAGGCGTCTTACAATCGTCCCCATCCCCGGCCGTAAAGGCTGCCGTTCAAGAGAGGTGGAACATGAGCGAGCAGGAAAAAGACTTTTTTGAACAGGCGATGGCAGACGTGGTGCCGCTGGCGAGCAGGCGGCAGACGCTGTACCTCAAGCCGCAGGAGGCGGTGGACAAAAGCGCGCGGCGCGAAGCGCAGCGGCTGCGGCAGGAAAACTTCCTCAGCACCGATTTCCTCGAGGTGATCCCCTGCGATCGGCCGCTGGAGTTCAAAGGGGAAGGCATTCAGCAGGGCGTGCTGGACAAGCTGCGCAATGGGCGTTACCCGCCGCAGGCGTCGCTGAATTTGCTGCGTCAGCCGGTTGAAGCCAGCCGGCAGGCGCTGTTCCGCTTCATTATGCAGGCGGAGGCGCAAAATCTGCGTTCGCTGCTGATCGTGCACGGCCGCGGGCGGCAGAACGAAAGCCATCCGAATATCGTGCGCAGTTACGTCGCCAAATGGCTGGCGCAGTTTGAACAGGTGCAGGCGTTTTGCCGCGCCTTACCGCGCGACGGCGGCGAGGGCGCCTGCTATGTCACGCTGCGTAAATCGGCGCAGGCCAGGGCGGAAAACTTTGAGCGCCACGCCAAGCGCAGCCGGTGAAAGGATAGCCGAAATAAAATGGCCGGCGCATATCGCCGGCCATCGATGAATTATTTATTAAATATTTTATAGTCCAGCGAATAACGGCCGGCGCCAGTCACCGCCAGCAGCAGCAAACCGCCAATGATGCTGATGTTTTTAAAGAAGTTGATTTCGTTGCCCATCATTTCCATGCCGGTCATTTTCCAGAACGGATGGCCGATAAACGCGGTGCCCAACACATACAGGGCAAAAATGACCGCGATAGGGCGAGTAAACAGGCCGAGAATAAGCGCGATGCCGAAAATAAACTCCACCACCACGGCGACAATCGCCGCCAAATAAGGCATCGGCGTGCCATAGCCTTCCATCGCCGTGACGGTCGCACCGAAGTTGACCAGTTTCATCCAGCCGAAAATGATAAACAGAACCATCAGTAGAATGCGGGACAGCAGAATTACGCCGTCTTTTGAGCTATCACCCATTTCGAACTCCTTAGCCACTGTCGGAATTATGTTGTCTTGCTGATTAAAGATTAGAACAATTTACGTTTTTTTCTAGCTGCGGCGGGCGGTTGCGCCACTTTTTTCGGCGGACGAGAGGCGTGGTGAAGCCAGCGGCATTGCCTATACTTGAGCCTGGAGCAAAAACAATAAAACGGGCAATGTGAGGCCATGATGGATGAAGAATTGACCGCCGCCGGTTACCGCCGTTATTCCGGCGACAAGATTGACGTTTATTTTAACAGCGCGATATGCCGCCATTCCGCCAACTGCGTGCGTGGCAACGCGGCTATTTTTACCCTGAATCGCCGGCCGTGGATTATGCTGGACAATGCCGAGCCGGCCGAGGTGAAACGCGTTATCGATACTTGCCCCAGCGGCGCACTGAAATATAGGGAGAAATAATATGGATCATAAAATACTGGCGGACGAGAAGCGTTTTTATATCAATGACGAGCACGGCAAGTTGATCGCCGAGATCTCTTTCGTGCCGAGCGGCGACAAGCTGACCATTATCGATCACACCTGGGTGGATGAGTCATTGAAGGGGCAGGGCGTCGGCAAAAAGCTGGTGGCGCTGGTGGTGGAGAAAATGCGCGCGGAGCAGCGCAAAATCATTCCGCTGTGCCCGTTCGCCAAGCATGAGTTCGATACCACCCCAGCCTATCAGGACATTCGCGCCTGAGGCGATAACGGGGCGCGGCGCGCCCCGGTCATTCAGCAGACGCCGAAATCGCCGTCTTCGTGGTACAGCGCCACCTCGTTGGCCTGCACCTCCGTACGCTGCTCTTTACCCAGTTCATTCCAGCTGCAAACCAGGGTTTCGCCGTCGATCGCCACCACGGTCATCTTCGGGCCGCCGGTGGTGCGTTGTACAAAATCACCGATATTGAATGCCATGCGTTCCTCCACAACAGATTAAACCTCATCTATTGATAACACAGAATGGCGCCGCCGTTGGCAGGCGTTTCGTTATGTATTAAATTACACAGCGACTATTACCAGGAAGAGCAAACTAACATGCCGGGATTATTGATGTTTTATGTGGGCGGTACGGCGCCGGGCGCCAATATTGAGTTGCACGACGTGCAGTTCGCGGCGGCGGATCGGCCGGAAGAAGCGTATCCGCTGCTGCGTGAAAAGTGGTTCGGCGATAAGCGCAAGGTGCATGTCGACGGCTATGCGCGCATCGACTGGGCGGACGGTTACGACGTGAGTCTGGAGCCTGCGCCGTTTACCGGTGAAGAGAAGCTGTTTTTCGTTAACGTGGGCGGCTACCGCAGCGATGAGCTGGCGGAATTGCACCAGTTCGGCCTTTTTGTGGCGCGCTCCGCCGACGAGGCGAAGGAGAAAGCCAAACGGGCGCTGCTGACGGACAGCGCGCAGCAGCACAAAGATGATCTGGCTGAGGTGGACGACTGCCTGCTGCTGCAGGCGCTGCAGGGCTACCACGTTCATCTGCGCGCCAACCCGCACGGCAAGCCCGCCCGGCCGCTGTGGCAGGGGTATCTGCCGATCGGCGAACCCGCGTTATAACGCCGCTTCGCACGCCTGCGGCAGGTTGAGATCGAGGCGTTTCCAATCCAGATGCATGATATTGAAAATGCCGTTCATGCAGCATGAGAGGCGCTGTATGCTGGCAAGCACAGCCATCCACTCACACGGGACTTGCCATGACCATTGAGATTTACCCGGCGCAAAAAAGCGACGCCAAACTGATTCTGGATATGATTATCGAGCTGGCGGTGTACGAAAAGGCGCGCGAGCAGGTGCGGGCCAGCGTGGAGGACATCGAACGCAGCCTGTTTGGGCCGGGCGCCTGTTCCGAAGCGCTGATTTGTACGGTGAACGGCGAGCCGGCGGGCTATGCGGTGTTCTTTATGAGTTACTCCACCTGGCTGGGTAAAAACGGCATCTATCTGGAAGACCTGTACGTGGCGCCAAAGCATCGCGGCGCGGGCGCCGGTAAAACGCTGCTGCGGCACATCGCCCAACTGGCGTGCGAGCGGCAGTGCGGCCGCCTGGAGTGGAGCGTGCTGGACTGGAATCAGCCGGCCATCGATTTCTACCTCAGCATCGGCGCGCAGCCGCAGGACGAGTGGGTGCGTTATCGTATGGAAGGCGAGGCGCTGACGCACTTCGCGGCGCACGGGGCGGCGCTGCCGGTACAATAGCCGTTGGGGGGAGGCGGCCTCCCCAACTGTGGTGGTGTGAACGGTTTACTGCGGATCAATCAGGCGGGTTTGCGGGCGGCGAGAATGAAGATCATCGGGCGTTCCTGCTCTTCGTCCAACGCCGGATTAGCGGCGATTTGCTGCGCGCTGGGGCCCCATTCGTTCAAATGCTGGATGATAAACCCTTGCTGCGCCAGCGGGTTGATATAGCTGCCGAGCGTGCGGTGCTGCTTGATGACGCCTTCCGCCAGCCAGTTGGAGACGCGCCGGCCTTCCCGTTGGTAGCCGTTGACCGGCCAGGATTTCTGCCCGTTGCCGTCGGTCAGCCAGCCCTGCTGCGCCGGGGCGGTGTAGATCGGGTGCTCGGCGGTGAAGATGAACTGCCCGCCCGGTTTCAGCGCGGCGTAAACTGTGGCGAACAGGGCGGCCAGATCCTCGAGGTAGTGCAGCGTCAGCGAGCTGTAGACCAGATCGTAGCTTTCCGGCGGCAGCTGCAGCTGCGCCAAATCCTGCCGACGGTACTCGATGCCCGCGTCGGCGGTCATCTCCCGCGCCTTGGCCAGCATTTTTTCCGAAACGTCCAGCCCCAGCACGCTGGCTGCGCCCTGTTCGCGGGCGCTGCGGCAGAACCAGCCGTAGCCGCAGCCGAGATCGACCACGCTTTTGCCCTGTAAATCCGGCAGGATGCGGCGGATGGCGGGCCATTCCGGCGCGCCGTCCAGGCCGTGCTGCGAGCGGCTGAGCTGCGCATAGCCGTCGAAGAAGGCCTGATTGTCATAGATATTTTGCGTCATGATGACTCCTTGGGGTGAATGACGGCGGCGGAATGCCGCTGCCATACCGTGCATATTGCTGCATAATTCTACGCTGACAACATGAATAACGGGAATGACGATGGACATGATTTCGGTGCGGCAAGCGCCCGAGCTGGCGCCGCGCGCCATTGCGTATTTTCAGCGGCACTGGGCCACGGCAGAGACGCTGATGATGTATGAAGACGCCATCAACCGCAGCCTCGGCGCCGCCAACCCGCTGCCGCAGTGGTACCTGCTGATGGAAAATGACCGGATCCTCGGCTGCGCGGGGCTGATTACCAACGACTTTATCAGCCGTGGGGAATTGTATCCCTGGCTGTGCGCGCTCTACGTAGAAGAGACGCAGCGCGGCAGGGGCTTCGGCGCCAAACTGATTGAGCATGTAGCGGCGGAAACCCGCCGGCTGGGCTTCCCGCAGCTGCACCTGTGCACCGATCTGGAAGGGTACTACGAACGCAGCGGCTTCGTTTATAACGGGCTCGGCTATCATCCCTGGGGCGAAGCCTCGCGGGTCTACTCGCGGGCGCTGTGATCGCCCTCGCCGGGGGCGGGTAAGACAAACCTGACTTTTCTTTCACCTCATCGCGCATCGCGGGTTACACTGGCCGCTTGTTCGCCACCGACCGGGTTAATTCGCCGCCGCGATGAGAGTGCCACGTCAGCTACAGCAACGCTTTACCGCCTGCATCGCCATTTTGGCGGTGCTGTTGCTGTTTGTGGCGCCGATGGTGTCGAAATCGCTGACGCACCACCCGATGATGGGCGGCATGACGCAGACGGCAGCCGCCATGCCGCACGACATGCACGGGATGGCGATGCCCGCCGCCGAACATGCCGGCCACCACGGCATGGACCCGGCGGAGATGATTTTCTGCGGCTATTGCGAGCTGCTGATCCACGTGCCGCTGCTGCTGTGGGCATTCGTCCCGCTGCTGTGGCTGATGACGCGCATCGCGCGCCTGCCTTGCGCGCCGCGCATCGTCCCACCGCCCATTCGGCGCCTTGCTCTGCGGCCGAGCCCGCGCGGGCCGCCCGGCCAGCCGTTTTTCCCTAATGCTTGATCATGGGTAACGCCGTCCGTATCGCTGCGGACGGTTTGCCTGCGTGCACAGTTTGAAAAACGAGAAAGGCCATGTCTTCAATAACCAAAACTCCACCTGCTGCATCGCCGCGTGGCGCGATGCTGAACCTGATCAGACGGCTGCATTTCTATATCGGCCTGCTGGTTGCCCCTTTTATTCTGGTCGCTGCACTGACCGGCACGCTGTATGTGTTGACGCCGCAGCTTGAAGAGGCGCTGTATCGCGATGCGCTTTTCACCGAACCGCACGGGCAGGCGAGATCGCTGGCTGACCAGATCGCCGCCGCCCGCCGTGCGGCGGGTGACGAGGCGCGCATTTACGCCGTGCGTCCGGCTCCCGGCGCAATGGACACCACCCGCGTGCAGTTCGCGAGTGCCGATCTGGGCGCCTCCGAGTCGCGCGCGCTGTTTGTCGATCCTTACACCCTGGCGATCAAGGGCGACATGACGGTGTACGGCACCTCTGGCGTGCTGCCGCTGCGCACCTGGCTGGACAAGCTACACAGCAGCCTGCTGCTCGGCGACCTGGGGCGTAACTACAGCGAGCTGGCGGCCTCCTGGCTGTGGGTGGCCGCGCTGGGTGGCGTGGCGCTGTGGCTGGCGACGCGGCCGAAGCGCAAGCTGAAAAGGGCGAAAGGGGGCTTCGCCGCTAACCGCCATTGGCATATCACGCTGGGCGTGGCGCTGCTGGCCGGGCTGCTGTTCTTCTCGGCTACCGGGTTGACCTGGTCGCAGTGGGCCGGCAGCAACATCGACGCACTGCGGGCCAACCTGGGCTGGCTGACGCCGCAGGTCAACACCAGCCTGCAGGCCGATGCGCCGCAGACGCCGGCCGATCCGCACGCCGAGCACCGCGGGATGATGCCGGGCATGAAGATGGGCCCTGCCGCGCAGGCCAATGCGTTGAACGGTGATTGGGAGCGGGCGCTGCACGCCGCGCGCGCCGCCGGGATCGACGCCGCCAAGGTCGAGCTGCGCCAGCCGAAAGGCGAGGGCAAAGCCTGGACAGTAACCGAAGTGGATCGCAGCTGGCCGACGCAGGTGGACGCGGTTGCCATCGCGCCGCAAAGCTTCGCCGTCATCGATCAGGTGCGGTTCGACACCTTCCCACTCATCGCCAAGCTGACCCGCTGGGGCATCGACGCCCACATGGGCATTCTGTTCGGCTTGCCGAATCAGCTGCTGCTGGCGGCGTTCGGCCTCGGGCTGTGCTTAACGATCGTGCTGGGTTACCGCATGTGGTGGAGTCGCCGCCCGGCGGCGGGGACGCAGCATCCGGTGCAGACCCTGGTTGCCGTCTGGCTGGCGCTTTCCCTGCCTGCCCGCGCCGTCACGCTGCTGGTAGCAGCGGCGCTGGGTTATTGCCTGCCGGTAATGGGCGTGAGCCTCGCGGCGTTGCTGCTGGTGGACGTAGGGCGCTGGCGCGGCCAGCGGCAAGGGCTTCGGGACGAAACGCCGGAAGCGGCCGCCCGCCGCGCCGAGGTGCGTAAGTTTCGCGCGGCGGTGGCGACAGTGGCGGTGGCGGTCGGCTGCGTGATGGGCCGGGCGATCCTCGGCGGCACCGTCGAACAGTTTCAACTGCCGATCGGTGACTGGAGCGCACAGATGGTGATCATGCAGAGCCTGATGGTGCTGCTGTATACGCTGGTGTTCACCCTGCTGCTTTCCATTCCGCTGTGGTATTTCTTCCTGGGGGAAAAAGAGGGGCGGTGAGGTATTTTGCGCTGATGTGATGCGTTAGACCCCGCTGCGGCGGGGTTTTTTTGAGCTATATCAGCCGGTGTGCGTGCAGTTTGACGCTTTCCATGATGCTGTCCATCGTCACCTGCACGCGGTGCGGCAACACGCCGCGCCGGCGGTAGATCAGGTAGGCCTGCATATCGATGCCGCGCTCGCGCGCCAGGCAGGGCAGCAGCATGCCGGCATCGAGCTCGGCGGCGACGGAATAATACGGGGCGTAGACGATGCCCAGGCCCTGTTTGGCCAGCTCGATCGCCGGCAGAATGTTATCGCAGACGCTGGCGCCGTTGATCTCGACCTGCACCAACTCCCCCTGCGCACTGTAGCCGCTCCAGGTATTGCGGATGCCGCCCAGCATGCGCAAGGTAATGCAGCGATGCTGCGACAGTTCATCCAGCTCATTCAGCGGCGAGCGGGCGATGTAATCCGGCGCGGCGAACAGCCCGACGCGAAAACCGGTAAAGGGCCTGGCAATCAGGCTTTCGTTTTGCGGCTGGAAAAAGCTGATCAGCAAATCGCAGTCGCTGTCGAATACTGCGCCATATTTTTTCTCGCGTTCGTCGGGGTTGCGGGTTACCAGATCGACAGTCAGCGCCGGCGCAGCGTGCAGCAGCGGCGGCAGCAAATAGCTGGCCAGGAAAGCGTGGATGCCGATCGGCGCGCCGAGCGTGACCATGCCGTTCAGGCTGCGCTTATAGGTGCCGGCCATATCGAGCAGATCGCTATGCTCGTTCAGCAACTGCGAGGCGCGCCGCAAGAATTGTTCGCCGAACTCGGTCAGTGACAGAGTGCGCGGGCCGCGCAGGAACAGCTCCAGTCCGAGCCGCCGCTCCAGCGCGGTGAGGGCGCGCGACACGTTAGACTGCGGCATATCCAACAGCTGCGCCGCTTTGCTGACGCTCGCCGTTTCGGCAATGACGCGGACAATCCTGAGTTCTTCAATGCGGAAGTCTTTCTCTTTCACTGGCCGGCTCGCATGAGTTTGTATATCAAAAATGATATACACCTTTGGCGGCATTGTCATATGACTTATCACGGGTGGGTGGGTATCATTCGATTTGATTATTTGCTATCCACAAAAATAAAGAGAAACCCGTCAATGAAAGTGACAAGAGCGGTTATTTTACCTGCGCTGTTATTACTGGCCGCGTGCTCTTCCGCCGTGACCGAAAAAGAAAAATACTCGACCTTTCTGACCAATTATAACGATATCAATAAAGGTCAATCCGCGTCCGGCAAAGACGTTTTATATTGGAAGGATAAGAACGTCGATTTTTCCCGTTATCAATATCTGGTGTATCAACCGATGATCTATTTCCCGCGGCCGAAACCGAGCGAGATGGTGAGCCAACGCGCGCTCGACAATATCCTGAATTACACCAACCAGCAGTTTAAGCAGGCGATGGGCACCCATTTTACGCTGGTGGACATGCCGCGTGAGCATACCCTGATTTTCCGCGGCGCCATCACGGCGATCGACACGCAGAAGAAAGGGCTGCAGGTCTATGAAGTCTTGCCAATCACGCTGCTGATCGCCGCGACGCAAAGCGTCACCGGGCACCGTACTATGGAGAGCGCGGTCTATATGGAAGGCGAGTTTATCGATGCCGCGACCAATCAGCCGGTCATTAAAGTGGTGCGTAAGGCTTCGGGAGAAAATCTTAATAATGAGAAAGCACAGCTGAAAGTCACCGACGTGAAGAATGCCATCGATACCATCGCCAACGATATCAGACAATATAACACGCTATAGAGATTATTTATTTCCATTATTCTCAACCAGGACTTTACATGTTTCTTAACTATTTTGCTTTAGGCGTACTGATCGCAGTATTCCTGATATTATTCTACGGCGTCATTATTATTCATGACATTCCTTATTTACTGGCGAAAAAGCGCCGCCATCCGCATCAGGATGCGATTCACGTCGCCGGTTGGGTCAGCCTGTTTACGCTGCACGCCATTTGGCCGCTGCTGTGGATCTGGGCGACGCTCTATCGGCCGGAACGCGGCTGGGGCATGAGTGAAAGGCCGGAACCCTCAACGGATCTGCAGGCGCGCATCGCCGTGCTCGAAGCGGAATTACAACGCCTGCAGGAAAAGCCGACGGCGGTTCCCGGCCCCACGGTAAGTTGAGCGTAGCCTATGGATTTGCTCATTATTCTCAGCTACGTGGCGCTGAGCTACGGCGTATTTAAACTGTTCCGCATTCCGGTCAACAAATGGACCGTGCCGACTGCGGTGCTTGGCGGAATATTTATCGTCGGCGCCTTGATTCTGACGATGAACTACAACCATCCGTACAGCGATCGGGCGCAGAAAATTGCCGTGTCGGTGCCGATGGTGCCGCAGGTCTCGGGCATGATCGTTGAGGTGACGGAGAAAACCAACGTGCTGCTGCGCAAAGGCGAGGTGCTGTTCCGGCTCGACGACAGCCGCTACCGCGCGCGGCTCACCAAGCTGGAAGCGGATCTGGCCGGGGCGGAGGCGGAGATCAGAACGCGTCGGGCAGCGCTTAGCGAGTCCGCCGCCAACGTGCAGCGGGCGAACGTGGAGTTTGAGCGCGCCCGTAAAGATTACCAGCGCTACGCGAAAGGGGCGGCCATGCCGGTCAATCCGTTTTCGGAGCAGGACGTCAGCCATGCGCAGCAGCAGTATCAGGCGCAATCCGCCGCGCTGCAGGCGGCGAAAGCCCAGTTCCAACAGGAACAGGCACGGTTGTCCGGGCGCTATAACGGCGAAGACGCCACGATAGCCAGCCTGAAATCGCAAATAGCCGAAGCGCGTTACAACCTGGAACAAACGGTGGTGCGTGCGCCGAGCGATGGTTATGTCACGCAGGTGTTGGCGCGGCCGGGCACGGCGGCGGTGCGCTTGCCGTTCAAACCGGTGATGATCTTTATCCCGCAGCAAAAGCGCCAGGTGGTGGCGGTATTCCGCCAGAACGCCATCCTGCGCTTGGCGCAGGGGGATCAGGCCGAGGTGGTGTTCAACGGTTTGCCGGGACAGGTTTATGGCGGCACCGTAAGCCGGGTGTTGCCGGCGATACCGGACGGCAGCTACCAGGCCAGCGGCGCACTGCAGGGCCTGAGCGCCACGCCGGGCCGGGAAGGGGTGTACGTGATGATCGATCTGGCGGCCAACCCGGATCTGGATCATCTGCCCGACGGCGTGAGCGCCCAGGCGGCGGTCTATACCGGGCACTTCGAGCACGTCTCCGTGATGCGCAAAGTGCTGCTGCGCATGACCAGCTGGCTGCACTATCTTTATCTGGATCACTAGCCTGCATCGGCCCGGGGGAGCTCGGGCCAAGGGGCTTCCCCCTGAATGTGACAAAACAAAAAAGCCCGCAACCGAAGTTGTGGGCTTTTTCGCTATTATCGCCGGGTCTATCTGGTTCACTGGCGACGTATTTGGTGGAGCTGGGGGGATTTGAACCCCCGTCCGAAATTACTACACCGTCGGCACTACATGCTTAGTCCAATCTTTACATTCGCCGGCCAGCTGCGGATGGACACGCTACTGACAGACTAGCCTGATTGAGTTTAACGCTTCAGCCCCAGGCAGGACATCCACGCGATCTCTTTTGGGTTTGACCTCTCTTGATCCCCGTCCTAAGAGCGGAGGCTAGGGAGAGAGGGCTCTAAGCAGGGTATTAAGCTGCTAAAGCGTAGTTTTCGTCGTTTGCGACTATTTTTTTGCGGCTTTTTACGAGGCCAACCGCCCCTCGGCATGCTCCTAGGGCTTCGCAAATCCCGTCGAATCCAGAATCAGCCCCAAGTAACTTTGTGCAGTATACCAGAAGTTTACCTCGATAAGCCAGCGGCTTAACGATTGGCGTGCTTCATGATACGGGCTTTCGCCGTCTGCCATTCGCGATCTTTGATATCATCGCGTTTGTCGTGCTCTTTCTTGCCTTTGGCTACGCCGATCTTGATCTTGCTCCAGGCATTTTTCCAATACAGGGACAAGGCCACCACGGTGTAACCGTCGCGGTTGACGCGGCCGAGCAGGGTGTCCAGCTCGCGTCGGTTCAGCAGCAGTTTACGGGTACGCGTCGGATCGCACACCACATGCGACGAAGCCACGTTGAGCGGGGTGATGGTGGCGCCAAACAGGTAGGCTTCACCGTCACGGAACGTCACGTAGCTGTCGCTGAGGTTGGCTTTGCCTGCACGCAGCGATTTAACTTCCCACCCTTGCAGCGACAGGCCCGCCTCGAACTCTTCTTCAATGAAGTATTCGAAACGCGCGCGCTTGTTTTGGGCAATGGTGGCGGAACCGGGTTTGTGTGCTTTTTTCTTTGTCATAGTGCGTTCATTATACTGGATGCTTCAGCGAAAGAAATCCTTTCCCGTTCAGCACCTGCGCAATTTTTCGCATTTTTGGCGCCCTCATCCCTTAGCAGATTTTTTGTTTGCCGCCAGATAAATGGTATTATCTGTACGTTTTATGTCTTACAGGAAATGATATGCCCCAGATCAGTCGGTCTGCATTAGTGCCGTTCAGCGCCGAGCAGATGTATCAGTTGGTTAACGATGTTCATTCTTACCCCGATTTTCTGCCAGGCTGCACCGGCAGCCGGGTGCTTAACGCTACCTCCAACGAAATGACCGCCGCGGTGGACGTCGCCAAGGCCGGTATCAGCAAGACCTTCACCACCCGCAATACGCTGCTGGATAATCAGAGCATCAATATGCAACTGGTCGATGGTCCGTTCCGCAAGCTGATGGGCGGCTGGCAGTTCACGCCGCTGAGCGAAGAGGCCTGCAAGGTGGAGCTGCACCTGGACTTCGAGTTCACCAACAAACTGATTGAGCTGGCGTTCGGCAAGGTGTTCAAAGAGCTGGCGGGCAGCATGGTGCAGGCATTCACCCAGCGGGCGAAAGAGGTCTACAGTGTCTGACATCCAGGTCGAGGTGGTGTACGCCTTGCCGGAGCGGCAGTACCTGCGCAAGGTGAAGCTGGCCGAGGGCAGCAGCGTCGAGCAGGCGATCCAGGCTTCAGGCCTGCTGGAGCTGCGCCAGGATATCGATCTTAAAAGCAATAAAATCGGCATCTACAGCCGCCCGGCCAAGCTGGGCGATACGCTGAACGATGGCGACCGGGTGGAGATTTACCGGCCGCTGATCGCCGATCCGAAAGAGCTGCGCCGGCAACGGGCAGAAAAGGCAAAAAAATAAGGCGCTATAAGCGCCTTATTTTTTATCTGAAACTGATTTTCTCTTCCGTGTTGCAGCCTGCGACTGTCATGAGGAACACCATGCCCCCTCATGGGCCGGAAGAGCGGGAAGCGCCGATTACTTGGTCAGCGCCGGTTTGTTCTGGATGTCGGTCAACACGCCTGCGCTGTCGAAGGTCAGCGTCAGCGTCTGCTGGGTGATATCTTCATGGCCAGGCTGCTGGCGGAACACATAGAACCACGTCTGAGTTCCGAACGGGTCTTGCAGCATTGGGGTGCCCAATGTGTAAGCGACCTGTTGTTGGGTCATCCCTTTCTGAATTTTCGCCACGTCGGTCGACGTCAGGTAGTTCCCCTGGTTGATGTCAGGACGATAAACCACCTTTTCAAAAGTAGAACAGCCTGCAGTCAGCATCACAAGAACTACAGCGGCGGCAGTCAGCGTTTTACAGCGCATAGTAATCACATTCCTTTAGGGCATAGGATGCCGATGATAATAGACCTTGCGGCAGTTGGAAACCTTTATACCCTTCATCTTTCACGTTGCGACGCATTGGCTTTCCTTTAGCACCTCAAGCGCTTGGCCTTTTTCAGGCTGTTGAGATGGCTTTGGATCACCGCCGCGCCGCACTTTAGATATTTCTCGGGCCAACAGCGTCACTGTCAGACCGCAGGAAAGTGAAAAAGTTGAGCTTTTTTATGCCGCCAGCAGTTCTTTGGCGTTCGCCAACGTATTGCGGGTGACTTCGCTGCCGCCGAGCAGGCGCGCCAGCTCCTGCAGCCGGGCGCGTTTATCCAGCGGCGCCATCTGGGTTTCGGTAACCGTGCCGTCGGTCTGCTTGCTGACGAACAGGTGCTGATGCCCGCATCCGGCCACCTGCGGCAGGTGGGTGACGCACATCACCTGGGTGGATTCACCGAGCTGGCGCAGCAGGCGGCCGACGATGGCGGCGGTCGGGCCGCTGATGCCCACGTCCACCTCATCGAAGATCAGCGCCGGGGTTTCCATCTTGCGGGCGGTGATCACCTGAATGGCCAGCGCGATGCGCGACAGCTCGCCGCCGGAGGCGACCTTCGCCAGCGGCTGCAGCGGCTGGCCCGGGTTGGTGGAGACGCAGAACTCGGTGCGGCTGGCCCCTTCGGCGCTCAGGTGCTGCGGTTCGAAGCGCACGTCGATGTTGAACTTGCCGTGCGGCATGGAGAGCGCCTGCATGCTGTCGGTGATGAGCGTGGTCAGCTCGGCGGCGTAGTGCAGGCGTTTCTGATGCAGCTGCTCCGCCAGCGCCAGCGCCTGCTGATGATGCAGGGTCACCGCCTCGTTCAGGTGCTCATGGTCGCTTTCCTGCTGCGACAGCAGCTGCTGTTCATCCAGCAACTGCTGATGCAGCTGCGGCAGCTCTTCCGGCGCGACCTGGTGTTTGCGCGCCAGGCTGATTTGACGCGACAGGCGCTGTTCCAGCTCGTGCAGGCGATTGGGATCGAGATCCATGCGATCGGCGTAATGGCGCAGTTCGTCGCTGGCTTCGCTGATCTGGATAGAGGCCTCTTCCAGCATGTCCAGCAGACCGCTGAGCTTATCGTCCAGCCCGGCCAGCTCAAGCAGCAGGTGTTTGGCGCTGTAAAGCTGGCTGAGCATGTTGTTCTCGTCGCTGTCGGCCAGCAGCTGCAGCGTTTGCTGGCTGAGGGTCAGCAGTTGGCCGCTGTTGGCCAGGCGCTTGTACTCGGCGTCGGTCTGTTCGAACTCGCCGGCCTGCGGCGCGAATTCGTTCAGCTCTTTCAATTGGTATTGCAGCAGCTGCTTGCGCGCTTCGCGCTCGATGGACTGCTGCTGATGGTGCGCCAGCTCGCGGCAGCTCTGATGCCAGCGTTGATAGGCCTGGCTCATCGCCGCCAGCAGGGCGGGTTCGTCGGCGTAGGCGTCGAGCAGCGCTTTTTGGTGCTCCGGCTTGAGCAGCAGCTGATGGGCGTGTTGACCGTGGATTTGGATTAGGCGTTGCCCCAGCTCACGCAGCTGCGACAGCGGCACGGCGGTGCCGTTGATAAAGCCGCGCGAACGGCCGTCGGCGTTGATCACCCGGCGCAGCAGGCATTCGTTGCTGTCGTCCAGCTGGTTTTGCTCCAGCCACGCGCGCGCGGACGGGGTGTCCGCCAGCGAGAAGCGGGCGCAGATGTCGGCGCGGGCGGCTCCCAGGCGCACCACGTTGCCGTCGGCGCGGTTGCCGAGGCACAGCCCCAGCGCATCGATGGCGATGGATTTGCCGGCGCCGGTTTCACCGGTGATCGCCGTCATGCCCGGTTGAAAATCGATTTCCAACTCACGAACGATAGCAAAGTTGCTGATGGTTAATTGCGCCAGCATGGGAACCTTCCTGTGTATAAACACATAACTGTAGTTTCATACAGTATAAACTGGTTTTATATACAGTAAAGTGGCCGATGCAGATTTTAGAACAATTTTTTCGACCAGCCCAACTTGGTGCTTAACGTGTTGAAATAGCTGTAGTCCTTCGGGTGAATCAGGTTCAGATGGAAGTTGCTGCGGCGGATCAGCACTTCTTCGCCTTCCTGGATCGGCAGTGCGATCTGGCTGTCGCAGCTGATCTCCAGATCGCTGCCGATCTGCGAGAATTTCAGGCGGATGGTGCTGTCGCCGTTGATCACCAACGGCCGGGCGGAAAGGGTGTGCGGGAACATCGGCACCAGCGCGATCGCCTCCAGCGACGGGGTGAGGATCGGCCCGCCGGCGGAGAGCGAGTAGGCGGTGGAGCCGGTCGGCGTGGCGATGATCAGGCCGTCGGAGCGCTGCGAGAAGGCGAAGCGATCGTCGATGTACACCTCGAATTCGATCATGTGCGCCACTTTGCCGGGGTGCAGCACCACTTCGTTGATGGCGGTGCTGATGCGGCACTGCTGGTGCTCTTTATGCACGATGGTTTCCAGCAGGAAACGCTGTTCGTCGATGTACTCGCCTTCCAGCACGTCCGCCAGCTGCTGCAGGGCGTTGTCGGGATCGAGATCGGTGAGGAAACCGAGGTTGCCGCGGTTGACTCCGATTACCTTGATGTCGTAGCGCGCCAGCACGCGCGCGGCGCCGAGCATGTTGCCGTCGCCGCCGACCACCACCGCCAGATCGGCGCGCTGGCCGATATCCGCCAGGCTGCCGGTGACGGCGTCTTTCAGCCCCAAATCATGGGCGATTTGGCGTTCGACCATCACCGAATAGCCGCGGGCGACCAGCCAGTGGAACAGCATCTCGTGGGTTGCCAGCGCTGAAGGGTGACGCGGGTGGCCAACAATGCCAATACAGGCGAATTTTTTATTCATTTGTTGTGATTTTCCTCACCGGGACCCGTTTATGCCCCACATTGTGACCGGTTGACTTGAAACCCCGGTTTTGATCCCCATAATAAGCCAAGTTGCGAGATTAATGCTAAAACGCGGAGATATTCATGAGTAGTAAAGAACAGAAGACGCCAAACGAGCAAGTCTCGGAAGAAATGGAACAACACGCTCATCACGAGGATACGCTGCCGGAAGCGGCGGAAGGCGTCGATCTGCGCGATGCGCGTATCGCCGAACTGGAAGCCCAACTGGCGGAAGCTCAGCAGCACGAGCGCGACAGCCTGCTGCGCGCCAAAGCGGAAGCGGAGAACATCCGTCGCCGCGCCGAACTGGACGTCGAGAAAGCGCACAAGTTCGCCCTGGAGAAATTCTCCGGCGATCTGCTGCCGGTGATCGACAACCTGGAGCGCGCGCTGGATCTGGCGGATAAAAACAATCCGGAACTGGCCGCGATGATCGAAGGCATCGAGCTGACGCTGAAATCGCTGCTGGACGTGGTGCGCAAGTACGGCATCGAAATCGTCGGCGACGTCAACGTGCCGTTCAACCCGGAAGTGCATCAGGCGATGAGCATGATGGAATCCGCCGATCACCAGCCGAACCACGTGATGATGGTGATGCAGAAAGGTTATACGCTGAACGGCCGCCTGCTGCGTCCGGCGATGGTCGCGGTCTCCAAAGCCAAGGCGTAACCGCCCCGGCAACGGCATAAAGAAAGGCACCCGAGGGTGCCTTTTTTGTCTCTGGACTACGCCTGCGGCAGGCGCGGCATCCAGTCGATCGGCGTGAGCCCTTGCTGCTCCAGCAGCTGATTGGCCTGCGAGAAGTGGCGGCAGCCGAGGAAACCGCGGTGCGCGGAGAGCGGCGACGGGTGCGGCGCTTTCAGCACATGGTGACGGTTGCGGTCGATAAAGTTGCCTTTCTTCTGCGCGTGCGAGCCCCACAGCAGGAACACCACGCCTTCGCGGTTCTCGTTCAGGGCGGCGATCACCTTATCGGTAAAGGTTTCCCAGCCCAGGTTGGCGTGCGAGTGCGCGCGGCCGCCTTCCACCGTCAGCACGGTGTTGAGCAGTAGTACCCCTTGTTCGGCCCAGCTTTGCAGGTAGCCGTGATCCGGGCGCTCGAAACCGGGAATGTCGGTCGCCAGCTCTTTATACATGTTCACCAGCGACGGCGGCGCCGGCACGCCGGGGCGCACCGAGAAAGAGAGGCCGTGCGCCTGATTGGGGCCGTGGTAGGGATCCTGGCCGAGGATGACGACTTTGACGTCCGCCAGCTCGGTAAAGCGGAACGCGTTGAACACGTCTTTCTGCGGTGGATAAATGGTCTTACCGGCCTGGCGCTCAGCGGCAACAAAGGCGAGCGTTTCAACAAAATAGGGCTGCTCTTTCTCTTTGCCGATCACGTCATGCCAGGTGAGGGAGGTGGCCATAAACGCTCTCCTTTGTTTTCTTTAGCAATTCATGGGCTATAGCTTACCGTGTCGGCCCGCGCAGCGAAACCCGCTTTTCATTTCTCGCCGCCGTTTGCAATGCAATTATTTTTGAAAATTTACAAAAATAATTGTTTTTTAGCGCGACGGGAAAATTGATATAAAACATAAATTTGCCCCTTCACGCCTTGTGCCCACCCGGTAAAAATTGACTTTAATCAAAGAACTGGCCCGGTCAGGCTGGTATACAGAACAACAAGACAACAATGGTTTTACCAAATGGCCGAAACCAGAATTGGGTTTTCTCACGATGTGAATTTTTACGCCCTTGTACGGAGGCAACATAATGATTACCGGTATTCAAATTACCAAAGCGAACGACCAGGCGCTGGTGAATTCTTTCTGGCTGCTGGACGATGAAAAAGCGGAAGCTCGCTGCGTGTGCGCCAAGGCCAACTACGCGGAAGATCAGGTTGTCGCGGTCAGCGATCTGGGCCAGATCGAATACCGTGAAGTGCCGCTGGAAATGCAGCCGACCGTGCGCGTGGAAGGCGGCCAGCACCTGAACGTCAACGTGCTGCGTCGCGAAACCCTGGAAGACGCGGTCAAGCATCCGGAAAAATACCCGCAGCTGACCATCCGCGTGTCCGGCTATGCGGTGCGTTTCAATTCCCTGACGCCGGAACAGCAGCGCGACGTTATCGCCCGCACCTTTACCGAAAGCCTGTAATCGGCGGCGCAGTCAATCAGGGAGCTTCGGCTCCCTTTTTTGTGCTTGATGGCCGAAAACTGAAGGCGGATCACATTCTGCACAAAGATAAGCATTCCTGATACAGAACTCATCCGACCTGCCGATAGCTAAATCAGCACCTATTCAGGTGCTAAATAAAAAAGTCTATCGACAAGGAGTCGGCATGAGTATGCCTTTAAGTTTTACCTCTGCAGTATCCCCGGTGGCCGCGATCCCTACACCTCGCGCCGCTGCCGAAACGGCGACGGCATCGCAGCCTGCGGCAGCGCCGGCAAATCCGGCGCCGGTAGCCACCCCTTCTCAGAATACGCTGAACGCGCAGAACCTGTTGAATACGCTGGTCGGCGATATCTCCGCGGCGGCGCCGACGGCGGTTGCGCCGGGCGTGACCCGGGGGCAGCAATCTCAGGAAGGCGATTATGCGTTGGCGCTGTTGGCCAAGGACGTTTACTCGCTGAACGGCCAGGGCGCCGCCGGGTTCAACCGTCTGAGCGACAGCGCGTTGCTCGGGTTCGGCATCGATCCCGCCAGCCTGCACGACGCGGGCAGCGGTTTCCAGGCCGGGATTTACAGCAACGACAAGCAGTATGTGTTGGCGTTCGCCGGCACCAACGACTGGCGCGACTGGCTGAGCAACGTGCGGCAGGCGACGGGTTATGACGATGTGCAGTACAATCAGGCGGTTGCCGCCGCCAAAAGCGCCAAGGCGGCCTTCGGCGATGCGCTGGTGATCGCCGGTCATTCGCTCGGCGGTGGTCTGGCGGCCACGGCGGCGCTGGCGACCGGCACCGTCGCGGTCACCTTCAATGCGGCCGGGGTGTCGGATTACACCCTGAATCGCCTGGGGATCGATCCGGCGGCGGCGAAGAAAGACGCCGAAGCCGGGGGCATTCGCCGTTACAGCGAGCAATATGACATGCTGACCAGCACCCAGGAATCGACTTCGCTGATCCCGGACGCCATCGGCCACAACATTACCCTGGCCAACAACGATACCCTGACCGGCATCGATGACTGGCGGCCGAGCAAGCATCTGGATCGCAGCCTGACGGCGCACGGCATCGACAAGGTGATAAGCTCGATGGCGGAACAAAAGCCGTGGGAGGCGAAGGCCAATGCCTGAAGGGCGTCGCTTGCGGCGCGCGCTGGCGATAGCCTTACTGGCGCTGGTCGCGGTGACCGGTTTACTGATGATGGCTAAGGAGCAACAGATGGGGCAGGAGATTTCACCGTTTGACGGCCGCAGCAATCAGGCGCTGGCTCAGGCGGTGGCGCGCGGCGATACGCAGGGCATCGGTGCGCAGGCCACACAGGAGCGCTTGCGCGAACGGGGCGATCGGCAGGTCACGCTGTTGCAGTGGGCGGTGTTTTCGCAACAGCCGGCCAGCGTGCAGACGTTGCTGGAGCTCGGTGCCGACCCGGCAACGGCGGGGCTGGACGGCAACAGCGCGCTGCACACCGCGGCGATGTTGCAAGACGCGCAGTATCTGCGGTTGTTGCTGACCGAAGGGGCGCAGGTGAACGTGCGCAATGCCGTTACCGGCGCCACGCCGCTCGCGGCAGCGGTGCTGGCCGGGCGTGAGGAGCAGCTGCGGCTGCTGTTGGCGGCCGGGGCGGACACCACGTTGAGCGATCGGCTGGGGGATACTCCGCTGCATCTGGCGGCGAAGATCAACGCGCCGTACTTGGCGCTGTTGCTGTTGCAGGCCGGTGCCGATGCCCGGGCGCGCAATCAGCAGGGTTATGCGTTCCAGTTTTACTTCTCGCAAACGCCGGCGCATTTGCAGAATGACGAGCTGAAGGCGCAGTTCCGCGAGCTGGATAAATGGCTGCAGGGGCGCCGCCTGGCCACGCATTACGCGCAGCAGTAAACGCCCATAAAAAAACCGCCTGTACAGGCGGTTTTTTCTTTGGCAGCGGCGGTTATTGCGCGTCGCCGGCCGGTTTGGCCTTCGCCTGACGGCGTTTGCCGACGTTTTTGGCGTCGCGATGGCGCACTTTCACCTTGGCCTTTTCTTTGTTCTTCGCCTTGTCTTCCGCGCGCTTGGCCAGCACTTTCTTCGACGGTTTACCGTTGCTCTTCTCGTTCGGCACCTTGGTTTTCGGCCGCAGTTCGTCGATCACGCGCGCTTTCAGCGGCTCGTTCAGGTAACGGCCCACTTTGCCCAGCAGCAGATGGTCGTGCGCTTCCACCAGCGAAATGGCAGTGCCTTTGCGCCCGGCGCGGCCGGTACGGCCGATGCGGTGCAGGTAGGTATCCGCAGTGCGCGGCATGTCGAAGTTGAACACGTGGGTGATATCGAGGATATCCAGGCCGCGCGCGGCAACGTCGGTGGCCACCAGCACGTTAACCCGGCCATCCATCATGCGTTTGACCGCTTCGTTGCGTTTGGCCTGCACCATTTCGCCTTCGAGATAGCAGGTGTTGATGCCCGCTTCGCGCAGCCAGGTGGCCAGCTCATGCACGCGCTCGCGTTTGCGCACGAAGATCACCGATTTCTGCACGTCCGGCTGCTTCAGCAGGTGGATCAGCAGCGCGGTTTTGTGCTGCACGTCATCGGCGCGATAGTACCATTGCAGGATCTTTTTGCGTTCGCGGCGCGACGGATCGGCTTCCACTTCCACCGGCTCTTTCAGGATGCGCTCGGCGAATTCGCGGATCGCTTCGCCTTCCAGCGTGGCGGAGAACAGCAGCGTCTGGTTGCGCCAGCGGGTTTCGGCGGAGATGGTTTCGATGTCCTGCGCGAAGCCCATGTCGAGCATGCGGTCGGCTTCGTCGAGGATCAGGGTTTCCACCGCGCGGCAGTCGAAGTTCTCTTCTTTAATGTATTGCAGCAAGCGGCCGGTGGTGGCGACCACCACGTCCTGGTTTTCGCTGAACACTTCCGCGTGGTTCATGTAAGCGACGCCGCCGGTGATGGTGGCGATATCCAGCGAGGTATGAGCAGCCAATTCACGCGCCTGGTCGGCGACTTGCATCGCCAGTTCACGCGTTGGCGTCAGGATCAGCACGCGCGGCGGGCCGGATTTCTTGCGTGGAAAGTCCAGCAGATGCTGCAACACGGGCAGCAGGAAGGCGGCGGTTTTGCCGGTGCCGGTCGGAGCCGAACCTAAGACGTCGCGCCCGTCCATCGCCGGCGGGATCGCAGCGGCCTGAATGGCGGTGGGGCGATCGTAGCCTTTGTCGCGCAGCGCGTCGATCAGGCGATCATCGAGTTCGAGTTCGGAAAAAGTGGTTGCTGTCATGGTCTACCTCTACTTGGGGCGCCGATTATAGACGGGTTGGCCGCGATCTTCACCTATTTAAGCGGAAAGCCGCTCTTTTCCCGCCGATCAGATTGCCTTATGCTACGCCAGTTTTATAGCCAGGTGGTGAGTGTGAGCAAGCGATCGAAAGCCGATTTTACCCCACGCCGCGGGGGTTTTACCTTTAAACAATTCTTTGTCGCCCACGATCGTTGCGCCATGAAAGTGGGCACCGACGGGGTGCTGCTCGGCGCCTGGGCGCCGCTGGGGCAGGCGCGCCGGGCGCTGGACATCGGCAGCGGCAGCGGGCTGATCGCGCTGATGCTGGCGCAGCGCAGCGGCGACGAAGTGACCATCGATGCGGTGGAGCTGGATGAAGCCGCCGCCGGCCAGGCGCGCGAAAACGCGGCGGAATCGCCGTGGCCGCAGCGCATCCGCGTGCATGCGCAGGATATTCACCATTATGCGCAGCAGCATGCCGCTGAGTATGATCTGATCGTCAGCAATCCGCCTTATTTTGAGCCGGCGGTGGCCTGCCGCGACCAGGCGCGCCACAACGCGCGCTACACCGAAACCCTGACGCACGAGGCGCTGTTAGCCTGTGCAGTACAGCTGCTGGCGGAACAGGGTACGTTCTGCGTGGTGCTGCCGCACGACATCGGCGCCGCATTCGAACGCCTGGCGCAGCAAAGCGGTTGGCACACGGCGGCGAAAGTGAACGTCAGCGATCGGGCCGATACGCCGCTGCACCGGGTGTTGCTGGCGTTGACGCGGCGGGAAACGCCGCTGCGGGAGCAGGCGCTGGCGATCAAACAGGCCGACGGCAGCTATACCGACGATTTCCGCCGGTTGATCACCGACTTCTACCTGTTCTACTGAAAAGAAAAGGGCGCCGATAAGGCGCCCTGTCGCAGAGTTTAAGGCTGCAAAATGGTCGGCAGCGCTTCCGGCAGCAAATCCGGGTAGTCCAGCGTGTAGTGCAGGCCGCGGCTCTCTTTGCGCGCCATGGCGCTGCGCACGATAAGCTCGGCCACCTGCACCAGATTGCGCAGCTCCAGCAGGTTGTTGGAGATGCGGAAGTGAGCGTAGTACTCGTCGATTTCCGCCTGCAGCGTGTTGATGCGGCGCAGGGCGCGCTCAAGGCGCTTGGTGGTGCGCACGATGCCGACGTAATCCCACATGAACAGCCGCAGCTCGTGCCAGTTGTGTTGAATCACCACCCGTTCGTCCGCATCGTCCACCCGGCTTTCATCCCAGTGCGGCACCTGTTTGGCCTGCTGGATGAACGGCAGGCGCTGCAGAATGTCTTCCGCCGCCGACCAACCGTAAACCAGGCACTCCAGCAGCGAATTCGACGCCATGCGATTGGCGCCGTGCAGGCCGGTGTAGCTGACCTCGCCGATGGCGTACAGCCCGTCGAGATCGGTGCGGCCGTGCTGATCGACCATCACGCCGCCGCAGGTGTAGTGCGCCGCCGGGACGATAGGGATCGGTTGCCGAGTCAGATCGAAGCCCAGCGTCAGCAGCTTTTCGTGGATCATCGGGAAATGCTGGGTGATGAACTCCGCCGGCTTGTGGCTGATGTCCAGGTACATGCAGTCGGCGCCCAGGCGCTTCATTTCATGGTCGATGGCACGGGCGACGATATCGCGCGGTGCCAGTTCGCCACGCGGGTCGAAATCCGGCATAAAGCGGCTGCCGTCCGGGCGCTTCAGGTAAGCCCCTTCGCCGCGCAGCGCTTCGGTCAGCAGGAAGTTGCGCGCCTGCGGGTGGAACAGGCAGGTCGGGTGGAACTGGTTGAACTCCAGGTTGGCGACCCGGCAGCCGGCGCGCCAGGCCATGGCGATGCCGTCGCCGGAGGAGATGTCCGGGTTGGTGGTGTATTGGTATACCTTGGCCGCGCCGCCGGTGGCCAGCACCACCGTTTTGGCGCGGTAGGTTTCCACCCGCTCGAGCTCGCGGTTCCAGACGTAAGCGCCCACGACTCGGCGGGTGCCCGGCAGGCCGATTTTGTTCGAGGTAATAAGGTCAACCGCGTTGCGGCGTTCCATCACGCAAATATTGGGGTGAGCGCTTGCTTTCCCCACCAGCGTGGTCTCTACTTCCTTACCGGTAGCATCCGCAGCGTGCAGGATGCGGCGATGGCTGTGGCCGCCTTCGCGCGTGAGGTGATAATGCGCCTCGCCCTGCGCGTTGACCTCGGTGTCGAACAGCACGCCCTGATCGATCAGCCACTGCACGCAGTGGCGCGCGTTGCCGGCGATGAATTCGACGGCCTCTTTGTCGCACAGGCCGGCGCCGGCAATCAAAGTGTCATCAACGTGTGAGGCAATGCTGTCCGTCTCATCGAACACCGCGGCGATCCCGCCTTGGGCGTAAAAGGTGGCCCCCTCGCTGAGCGGCCCCTTGCTGAGAACGGTAACCTTGCAATGCTGCGCCAGGCGCAGCGCCAGTGACAGGCCCGCAGCGCCGCTGCCGACGATCAGTACATCGCTAACATGTTCAGATGATGGTTGCATAACGTATGATGTGTGCAGAAGAAGAGTGAATTTCATGTTAGCCTAACTGTCCGGGCAAAAGCCACGGATAGGGTGACATCAACAGAAAAAACAATGGCGATATGGAACTTCGTGTTCTATATGAACTCCAAGCGAGTGCTTGCTCAGGAAAATAATGTATGGCTGGCAGTACAATTTTACGCGTGGAGACGGATTTGGGGAGAGTTTACCTCGGATGAGCGAGCAGTTAACGGATCAAGTTCTGGTTGAGCGGGTCCAAAAGGGCGACCAGAAATCGTTTAACCTACTGGTAGTGCGCTATCAGCATAAGGTGGCGAGTCTCGTTTCCCGCTATGTGCCGCAGGGCGATGTGCCCGATGTGGTGCAGGAGTCGTTTATCAAGGCCTATCGCGCACTGGAATCGTTCCGTGGCGACAGCGCTTTTTATACCTGGTTGTATCGAATCGCCGTGAACACGGCAAAGAATTATCTGGTTGCTCAGGGGCGCCGTCCGCCATCCAGTGATGTGGACGCCAACGATGCGGAAAATTACGAAAGTGCGGGCGCACTGAAAGAAATTTCGAACCCTGAGAACTTAATGTTGTCAGAAGAGCTGAGACAGATAGTTTTCCGTACCATTGAGTCTCTCCCTGAGGATCTTCGCATGGCGATTACCCTGCGGGAGTTGGATGGTCTAAGCTACGAAGAGATAGCCGCCATCATGGATTGCCCGGTCGGAACCGTACGTTCGCGTATTTTCCGCGCCCGGGAAGCTATCGATAATAAAGTTCAACCGCTGATCCAGCGTTAGCAATGGCGGGCACAGGAAGGGTACTTAGGCATGCAGAAAGAAAAGCTTTCCGCTCTGATGGATGGTGAATCGTTCGACAGCGAGCTGTTGAGTTCTCTGTCGCAAGATCGAACGCTTCAGCAAAGCTGGCAGAGCTATCACCTGATACGTGACACACTGCGGGGTGATATCGGACAAGTGATGCATTTCGATATCGCCGATCGCGTCGCCGCTGCACTTGAGAAAGAACCTGCCCGGCTGGTGCCTTCCGCCGTTCAGGAATCTCAGCCGCAGCCTCACACCTGGCAGAAAATGCCGTTCTGGGACAAAGTGCGTCCTTGGGCGAGCCAGATTACGCAAATCGGCATGGCGGCCTGCGTGTCGCTGGCGGTCATCGTCGGCGTGCAGCACTACAACCAGCCTTCTGCGTCATCGAACGCGTCCGAATCGCCGGCCTTCACCACGTTGCCGATCATGGGCCAGGCCTCACCGGTCAGCCTGGGCGTTCCTGCCGACAGTTTCTCCACCGGCAGCGGCCAACAGCAGCAGGTGCAGGAACAGCGTAAGCGTATCAACGCCATGCTGCAGGACTATGAACTGCAACGTCGCCTGCATTCGGATCAGCTGCAGCTTGAGCAAAGCAATCCGCAACAGGCTGCCATTCAGGTTCCCGGAACTCAGTCTTTAGGAATGCAACAGCAGTAATGAAGCAAATCTGGTTCTCCGTTTGTTTATTGACGGGCAGCCTGCTCTATTCCAGCATCGCCCCGGCGCAGCCGACTGCGTCCGGGGCGTTATTGCAACAGATGAGCAGCGCCAGCCGTTCTCTCAATTACGAGCTCGCCTACATCAGCATCAGCAAGCAGGGAATCGAGTCGTTGCGCTATCGCCATGCGGTGATCGGCAACGTGCCGCTCGGCCAGCTGTTGCACATGGACGGCCCGCGCCGCGAAGTGCTGCAGCGCGGCGGCGGGATCAGCTACTTCGAACCCGGCCTGGAGCCGTTCACGCTCACCGGCGATCACATCGTCGATGCGCTGCCGGCGATCGTTTATGCCGATTTCACCCGCCTGGCCAAGTACTACGACTTTATCTCCGTGGGCAGCACCCGCATCGCCGATCGGCCGTGTGAAGTGCTGCGCGTGGTGGCGCGCGACGGTTCCCGCTACAGCTACATCGTCTGGATGGACGAGGACACCAAGCTGCCGCTGCGGGTGGATTTGCTCGATCGCGACGGCGAAACGCTGGAGCAATATCGGGTGATCTCCTTCGCGGTCGGCGCCGACGTGCAGGGCGCGATGCAGGGGCTGCTCAAAGCCAACCTGCCGCCGCTGCTGTCGCTGCCGGCGGTGGAAAACGTCCAGCTGAGCTGGAGCACCGGCTGGCTGCCGGCGGGGGTAGACGAGGTGGCGCGCAACCGCCGCAAATTGCCGAACGTCGCCGTGCCGGTTGAATCCCGCCTTTACAGCGACGGCTTGTTCAGCTTCTCGGTCAACGTCAGCCCGGCGGGCAGCGGAGCCGGGCAGCAGTACTACCGTCAAGGGCGCCGCACCATCCAGACCGAAGTGCGTGCGGGCAACGAAATCACGATTGTGGGCGAATTGCCGCCGGCGACGGCCAAACGCATCGCCGACAGCATTTCTTTCAAGGTATCGCCGTAATGATGAAAGAGTGGGCCACGGTGGTTTCGTGGCAACAGGGCGTAGCGCTGCTGCGCTGTGAACCCAAGGCCGGCTGCGGCAGCTGCACCGCGCGCTCCGGCTGTGGCGCGCGTGCGTTGAACGAGCTGGTGCCGGAAACCGAGCATCAGCTGCAGGTGCATATCGATCAGCCGCTCGAGCCGGGGCAGCGCGTCGAGGTCGGCATTGCGGAAGGCAGCCTGCTGCGCTCCGCCATGCTGGTTTACCTGACGCCGCTGCTGGGCATGATGCTGGGTGGCGCGTTATTGCAATATTGTTTCGGCAGCGACGCCTCGGCGGCAGTCGGCGCCGTACTGGGCGGCGGGGTGGCCTTTATGCTGGCGCGCCGCTTGGCCCGGCATTTGGGCGAGCAGGCCGACTATCAGCCGGTGGTGCTGCAGATTGGCTTACCGCCTACCGCACTGCGCATGCAGGCGGAAAACTCCCCGCTGATTTAAACCGACGACCGCGTCATCGCCGGGTTGTGATAGGCGGGGATGCGGTTGTGGATCATATGTTCCAGCAGCGCGATGAACAGATCGGCGCTGAGCAGCGAATCATCGTTGATAGCGAACAGCACATTGCCCTGGCCGTCGAATAAGCGGATGCCGCGCTGCGGATGATTTTCCAACGCGCGGATCTGCTCGATAGGCACGTTGCCCCGTTCAGTGGTCAGCAGGGTGGCGCTCAGCCGCAGCGTTTCGGTCGGCGTGCCTTGCCGTTTGCCGAGCAGCAACTGCCACAGCCAGCGTGCGTCGCCCTCAACCGTGTGAAACGACACCGTCTCCCCCTGATAGAGCGCGTTCAACGCCAATGGCCCGCGCTGCTGCAGCTGCTGATCGACGATCACGTCCGCCAGTCGCCACGAATGGGCGACATTGCTGAAGACCGTGCACCAGGGCTGATCCGCGCCGGCGCGGAACGCCGTGACGTCAAACAACCCGCCAAAAGCCTTGCCGCCGCGAAAGCGATAGATGTCGCCGATTTTCTCAAACGGAATGAAACGCTCTTTGTGATGGTGGCCGTCAAAGACCCGCACGCCGTGCTCGTAGAGCCGATATGTCAACACCGGGCGCAGGTAATGCCGCAGCGCCAGCAGCGTACAGCCGAGTAAAATTGTGCCCGCGCCGGCCTGCAACAGCGTGATGACGTCGTTCTCATCAATGCTGCTCAGCAGCGGCAGCACCAACAGCGCGGCCCCCACGCTGAACAGCAGCGCCGCCGCCGCCAGAATGCCCCAGTTGACCTTCGAAAAATCGTGCCGGCTCAGCATTTGCCCTTTATCGATCATAATGCACCTTCCAATCAACGTACGCAGATATGCTGGTGAACCCCGGTGGGCTGCCGATGTAGTGCCCGGAATAATGTTTTGTCGCGGAGTTCATGCCCTTTCTATCCGAGGGACGGTGGTGGCGTATATGGGGTTTTTCCTAAAGGATGTGGGGCAAAATCGAATTCTAAGAGGTTGATCCAAATATTCTTTTTCGATAATTTCAGAAGGGGTTTATTGCGCTGCGGCCGGTTATGTATTAGCGCCGGAGTTTGACGGCCACGGAGCACCTGCAAGCCTTGGGTTCAGGCCGTATAGCCCGTGTTAACATCTGTTTTCATCAGCCGGGGCGCCCTGTAACATTTAGCTGCGCATAATAGAATGCCTTCACTGCACCGATCGCTAGGTTTTCAGTGGTGTGGCATGTAGAATGCAGCGATTCAGGTGCAAGACGGCCTAACCCATTCACTGTCGCTTTAGGTCCATGCGGGTTTCTATAGGCGAGTAATTCAGAAATACCAAGGCAGAAAAACTTTTATAATGAAGCATATACGAAATTTCTCCATTATTGCCCATATTGACCACGGTAAGTCGACGCTGTCTGACCGCATTATCCAAATTTGCGGTGGCCTGTCCGACCGTGAAATGGCTGCGCAGGTGCTCGATTCCATGGATCTGGAGCGCGAGCGCGGCATCACCATCAAGGCGCAGAGCGTCACGCTGGATTACAAGGCGCTGGATGGGCAGACCTATCAGCTTAACTTTATCGACACCCCAGGCCACGTTGACTTCTCCTATGAAGTGTCCCGCTCGCTGGCGGCCTGCGAAGGCGCGCTGCTGGTGGTGGACGCCGGCCAGGGCGTAGAAGCCCAGACGCTGGCCAACTGCTACACCGCGATCGAAATGGATCTGGAAGTGGTGCCGGTGTTGAATAAAATCGACCTGCCGGCCGCCGATCCGGATCGCGCCGCGCAGGAAATTGAAGACATCGTCGGCATTGACGCCACCGATGCCGTGCGCTGCTCGGCCAAAACCGGCGTCGGCGTGCCCGACGTGCTGGAGCGCCTGGTGCGCGACATTCCTGCGCCGCAGGGCGATCCGGATGCGCCGCTGCAGGCGCTGATCATCGACTCCTGGTTCGATAACTACCTGGGCGTCGTGTCGCTGGTGCGCGTCAAGAACGGCACGCTGCGCAAGGGCGACAAGATCAAGGTCATGAGCACCGGCCAGGTGTACAACGCCGATCGTTTGGGCATTTTCACGCCGAAGCAGGTCGATCGCGACGTGCTGAACTGCGGCGAAGTGGGCTGGCTGGTCTGCGCGATCAAAGACATCCTCGGCGCGCCAGTGGGCGATACCCTGACGCAGGCGCGTCAGCCGGCGGATAAAGCGTTGCCGGGCTTCAAAAAAGTGAAGCCGCAGGTGTACGCCGGTCTGTTCCCGATCAGCTCCGACGACTATGAGTCTTTCCGCGATGCGCTAGGCAAGCTGAGCCTTAACGACGCCTCCCTGTTCTACGAACCGGAAAGCTCCACCGCGTTGGGCTTCGGCTTCCGCTGCGGCTTCCTCGGTCTGCTGCACATGGAGATCATTCAGGAGCGTCTGGAGCGTGAATACGATCTGGATCTGATCACCACCGCGCCGACGGTAGTCTACGAAGTGGAAACCACCGGCAAAGAAGTGATCTACGTCGACAGCCCATCCAAGCTGCCGCCGTTGAACAACATCCAGGAACTGCGCGAGCCGATCGCCGAATGCCACATGCTGATGCCGCAGGAATACCTGGGCAACGTCATCACCCTGTGCGTTGAGAAACGCGGCGTGCAGACCAACATGGTCTACCACGGCAACCAGGTGGCGTTGACCTATGAAATCCCGATGGCGGAAGTGGTGCTCGACTTCTTCGACCGCCTGAAGTCCACGTCGCGCGGTTATGCGTCGCTGGATTACAACTTCAAGCGCTTCCAGGCCTCCGACATGGTGCGCGTGGACGTGCTGATCAACAACGAGCGCGTGGATGCGCTGGCGCTGATCACCCACCGCGACAACTCGCAGTATCGCGGCCGTGAATTGGTGGAGAAGATGAAAGATCTGATCCCGCGTCAGCAGTTCGACATCGCGATTCAGGCGGCGATCGGCACGCACATCATCGCGCGCTCCACCGTGAAGCAGCTGCGTAAAAACGTGCTGGCGAAATGCTACGGCGGTGACGTCAGCCGTAAGAAAAAGCTGCTGCAGAAACAGAAAGACGGTAAGAAGCGCATGAAGCAGGTCGGCAACGTAGAGCTGCCGCAGGAAGCGTTCCTGGCCATTCTGCACGTCGGTAAAGACGGCAAGTAACCGCGACGAGTTCGCGAAACGAGGGAGTTTGCATGGCGAATATGTTTGCCCTGATCCTGGCGTTGGCCACCCTGGTCACCGGGATCATCTGGTGCTTCGAGCGCTTTAAATGGGCGCCGGCCCGCCGCGCGAAGATTGCGGCGGTCAACGAGCAGACCGCGGGCGCAGTAGACGATAAAACGCTGGCGAAAGTGGCTAAGCAGCCAGGCTGGGTAGAGACCGGGGCATCGGTCTTCCCGGTGTTGCTGCTGGTCTTTGTGGTGCGCTCGTTTATTTACGAACCGTTCCAAATCCCGTCCGGCTCAATGATGCCGACGCTGTTGATTGGCGATTTCATTCTGGTGGAGAAATATGCTTACGGCATTAAAGATCCGATAACCCAGACCACGCTAATTGAAACCGGTCATCCGAAGCGCGGCGATATTGCGGTATTTAAATATCCGCTGGATCCGAAGCTGGATTATATCAAGCGCGTGATTGGCCTGCCGGGCGACCGTATTACTTACGATCCGGTGAATAAGCGCGTTACGGTGCAGCCGTCGTGCAACAGCGGGCAGTCCTGCGATACCGCGCTGGCGGTCACCTACGCCGACGCGCAGCCGAGCGACTTCGTACAGCTGTTCAGCCGCAGCGGCATGGGCGAGGCCAGCAACGGTTTCTACCAGATCCCGCTGAATGACAACGTGCCGCAGGGCGGCATTCGTCTGCGTGAACGTCAGGAGAGCCTGGGCAACGTGACGCACCGCATCCTGACCGTGCCGGGCACGCAGGATCAGGTGGGCGCTTACTACCAACAGCCGGGCAAACCGCTGGCGGAGTGGGTGGTGCCGGCCGGGCATTACTTCATGATGGGCGACAACCGCGACAACAGCGCGGACAGCCGTTACTGGGGCTTTGTGCCGGAGAAGAATCTGGTGGGTAAAGCCACGGCCATCTGGATGAGCTTTGAAAAGCAGGAAGGCGAGTGGCCTACCGGCGTGCGTTTCAGCCGGATTGGCGGCATTCATTAATCGCTGATTTATTCCCTGTCAATTTCACGCCGCAGCCTGCTGCGGCGTGAAAGATTAAGGGGATATAAACACAGCATTATGTTTCCACTCGTTGTAGAATACTTTCTCGGGCGATAAAAGTTGGCTCCTGCTGGGAGCCACTGCAAACGAAACAGCTTTGGATCGGCTTTCGGCGAAGCAGGCCTGTTCCGTATGCTGCAAGTTTTTGACGCATTCTTGATCTATTGGTAACTCATGAACCCCATCGTAATAAACAGGCTGCAGCGGAAGCTGGGCTACACTTTTCAACAGCAGGAGCTTTTACTGCAGGCTTTGACTCACCGCAGCGCCAGCAGTAAACACAATGAACGTCTTGAGTTTCTGGGTGACTCGATTCTTAGCTTTGTCATCGCCAATGCGCTCTATCACCGCTTTCCTCGCGTAGACGAGGGCGATATGAGCCGCATGCGCGCCACGCTGGTGCGCGGCAACACGCTGGCGGAGATGGCGCGCGAGTTTGACCTGGGCGAATGTCTGCGGCTTGGGCCGGGCGAATTGAAAAGTGGTGGGTTCCGCCGCGAGTCAATCCTGGCGGATACGGTGGAGGCATTGATCGGCGGCGTGTTCCTGGACAGCGACATCCAGACCGTCGAGCGCCTGATTTTGGACTGGTATCGCAGCCGGTTGGACGAAATCAGCCCCGGTGATAAGCAGAAAGACCCGAAAACCCGTTTGCAGGAATTTTTGCAGGGGCGTCATCTGCCGTTGCCTTCTTATTTGGTGGTGCAGGTTCGCGGTGAAGCGCACGACCAAGAGTTTACCATCCACTGCCAGGTGAGTGGTTTGAGCGAGCCCGTGGTGGGCACCGGCTCGAGCCGCCGTAAAGCCGAGCAGGCGGCAGCGGAACAAGCGCTGAAAAAGCTGGAGCTTGAATGAGTGAAGTAAAACAACACTGCGGTTTTATCGCCATCGTTGGCCGCCCGAACGTGGGCAAATCGACGTTGCTGAACCAACTGCTGGGGCAGAAGGTTTCCATTACGTCGCGTAAGCCGCAGACGACCCGTCACCGCATCATGGGCATCGACACCGATGGCGCCTATCAGGCGATCTACGTCGATACCCCAGGGCTGCACATCGAAGAAAAACGCGCCATCAACCGTTTGATGAACCGCGCGGCCAGCAGCTCGATCGGCGACGTCGAACTGGTTATCTTCGTGGTCGAAGGCACCAACTGGACCGCCGACGACGAAATGGTGGTCAACAAGCTGCGCAGCCTGCGCTGCCCGGTACTGCTTGCGATCAACAAGGTCGATAACGTCACCGACAAATCCAAGCTGTTGCCGCACATCGCATTCCTCAGCCAGCAGATGAATTTCCTCGACGTGGTGCCTATCTCCGCCGAGAAAGGGATGAACGTCGACACCATCGCCGGCATCGTGCGCAAGCTGCTGCCGGAAGCAGAGCACCACTTCCCGGAAGACTACATCACCGATCGCTCCCAGCGCTTTATGGCGTCTGAGATCATCCGCGAGAAGCTGATGCGTTTCCTGGGTGAAGAGCTGCCGTATTCGGTGACGGTGGAAATCGAACAGTTCGTGGCCAACGATCGCGGCGGCTACGATGTGCACGGCCTGATCCTGGTCGAGCGCGAAGGCCAGAAGAAAATGGTCATCGGCAACAAGGGCGCCAAGATCAAAACCATCGGCATTGAAGCGCGCCAGGACATGGAACAGATGTTCGACGCCAAAGTGCATCTGGAGCTGTGGGTGAAAGTGAAATCCGGTTGGGCGGACGACGAACGTGCGCTGCGCAGCCTGGGCTATGTTGACGATCTGAAGTAACGCCGTGGACGGCTGGGAGCGCGCTTTCGTCCTGCATGGGCGGCCGTACAGTGAAACCAGTCTGATGCTGGATCTGTTTACCGAAGGTCATGGGCGGGTGCGCTTGCTGGCAAAAGGCGCGCGCAGCCGCCGCTCCAATCTGAAGGGCTGCCTGCAGCCCTTTACCCCCCTGTTAGTGCGCTGGGGCGGCCGCGGCGAAGTGAAAACGCTGCGCAACGCCGAAGCGGTCTCTCTCGGTTTACCCCTCAGCGGCATGATGCTTTACAGCGGCCTGTACGTGAACGAACTGCTGGCGCGCGTGCTGGAGCAGGAAACCAACTACTCGGTGCTGTTCTTCGACTACCTGCAGTGCCTGCAGGCGCTGGCGGCGGAAGACAGCTCGCCGGAACAGGCGTTGCGCCAGTTCGAGCTGGCCTTGTTGCAGCACCTGGGTTACGGCCTCGATTTCCTGCACTGCGCCGGCAGCGGCCTGCCGGTGGATGACGCCATGACCTACCGCTACCGTGAAGAGAAAGGCTTTATCGCCAGCCTGGTGGTGGATCACTACAGCTTCACCGGGCGCGAACTGCGCGCGCTGGCGGAGCGGCAGTTTCCCGATGCCGAGACGTTGCGCGCCGCCAAGCGTTTCACCCGCATGGCGCTGAAACCCTACCTCGGCGGCAAGCCGTTGAAGAGCCGCGAACTGTTTCGCCAATTCGTGCGCAAACAGCCGAATACGCCGGTCGACGACGCCTGACCTTTTCCCCTTTTGCCGTTCTGCACCCGCGTGTAAACTGCTGGCACTGAAAATCGTATTTAGAGGTTGTCATGGCTGATTTACTGTTGGGCGTCAATATCGATCACATCGCCACGTTACGTAACGCGCGCGGAACCCAATACCCGGATCCGGTTCAGGCGGCATTCATTGCCGAACAGGCGGGGGCCGACGGCATTACCGTGCATCTGCGCGAAGACCGTCGCCACATCACCGACCGCGACGTGCGTTTGCTGCGCCAGACCATCCAGACGCGCATGAATCTGGAGATGGCGGTGACCGACGAGATGCTGGACATCGCCGTGGAGCTGAAGCCGCATTTCTGTTGCCTGGTGCCGGAAAAGCGCGAAGAAGTGACCACCGAAGGCGGCCTGGACGTCGCCGGCCAGCTGGACAAAATGAGCGTGGCGGTCGAGCGCCTGGCGCAGGCGGGCATTCTGGTCTCGCTGTTCATCGATCCCGATCATCGCCAAATCGACGCGGCGGTGGCGGTGGGCGCCCCCTATATTGAAATCCACACCGGCGCCTACGCCGAAGCGCAGGGCGAGCTGGCGGTACAGGCCGAGCTGCGCCGCATCGCGGTCGCCGCCGCCTACGCGGCCGAGAAGGGGCTGAAGGTCAACGCCGGCCACGGCCTGACCTATCACAACGTGCAGCCGATCGCCGCGCTGCCGGAAATGCACGAGCTGAACATCGGCCATGCGATTATCGGCCAGGCGGTGATGAGCGGGCTGCCGGCCGCGGTTGCCGACATGAAAGTGTTGATGCGGGAAGCGCGCCGGTAATGGCGGTGCTCGGGCTGGGTACCGACATCGTCGAGATGGCGCGTATCGAAGCGGTGGTGGAGCGCAGCGGCGATCGTCTGGCGCGCCGGGTGCTAAGCGACGCCGAGTGGGCGCTGTACCAGCAGCACCAGCAGCCGATTCGCTTTCTGGCCAAGCGTTTCGCCGTGAAAGAGGCCACCGCCAAGGCGTTCGGCACCGGCATTCGCAACGGCCTGGCGTTCAACCAGTTCGAGGTGTTCAACGATGCGTTGGGCAAACCGAATATTCGTTTGCACGGCCGCGCCGCCGAGCTGGCGGGGGAGATGGGGGTCACCGCGATCCACGTTTCGCTGGCCGATGAACGGCGCTATGCCTGCGCGACGGTGATCGTCGAAAGCTGAAAATAGAAAGGGCGCCCTGCGGCGCCCTTGTCAGCCCTGCGGCGGGTTAAATGCGATCGGCGTGGTGCAACACCACGAACTTATCCCACAGCTGCTCATTAGTCTCGCGATGCTGCGGATCGGTAATGATGGTGTTGTCGATCGGGCAGACCTGCTGACAGGTTGGCGTATCGTAATGGCCAACGCACTCGGTGCAGCGGTCGGTATCGATTTGGTAGATCTCATCGCCCATCGAAATCGCCTGGTTCGGGCATTCCGGCTCGCACATGTCGCAGTTGATGCATTTGCGTGTGATTAGCAGGGCCATGACGTATCTCTCATTATTAACAGGGGTATTTTTCGCAGCGGCGATTATACCGGTTAAACCAACTTTTTCATCAATTGTTCGCTGTGCCTGATACGGTCGCGGGCATGATCGAGGTCGTGCTGGATCAGCGCCATAAACAGCAGGTCGGTGAGAGCGTACTGGGCGGTGCTGGAAGAGATGGCCGCGCTGCGGGTGCGGGGCTCTTCGGCGATGGTATAGAGGCAGTGATCGGCGCGTTGCTGCAGGCCGTTGGGCGAGAAGCTGGTCAGCGCCAGCACCCTGGCGCCGGCCTGGCGCGCTTCTTCCGCCGCCAGATTGATTTCACGCCGCTCGCCGCTGAAGGAGATCGCCACCAGCAGATCGCGTTTGTCCAGCGCCTGCACCGCCGCCAGTTGAACGTGCATATCCGCTTCGGCCACCGCCATCACCCCGATTTTCAGCAGCTTGAAGGAAAAATCCTTGGCCACCAGCCCGGAGGCGCCGATGCCGATCAGCATCACCCGGCGCGCCTGGCGCAGCATGTCCAGCGCCTGATGCAGCCGTTCTTCGCTGTTGATGTCCAGCGTCGCGCGCAGCGCCGCCTGCTTTTCCGCCAACAGCTTTTCACCGACGGTTTTCAGCGTGTCGCTGCTGAGAATGTGGTTATGAACGGTCACTACCGGTTCGGCCTGCGGCTGGGCCAGCGTCTCGCTCAGCGCCAGCTTCAGCGCCGGGAAACCTTTATAGCCCAGCTTTTGGGCGAACTTCACCACGCTCGATTGGCTGACGCCGGCCAACTGGGCCAGCTTTTGCGAGCTGAGATGGCGCGCCTGTTCGGCGTTGTTCAGCAAAAAATCCGCCAGCTTGCGGTCGTTTTGCGCCAGTGTCGGATACATCTGGCGAATGCGCAGAAGGGTACTCATTGATCTTTCCCTGGAAACCAGCGGCCATTTTGCCACGCAGGCGGCGAAAACGCGCGGTGAAAATTTTTGTGAGCTCGTCGTTAAAATAGCAAATAGCGCTCGCTTTGTTGAATAAAATATTCAAATATTGATTTAATTTTGTGAATTAAAAATTCAAAGGTGAACAGATGAACTTAGGCGCACTGGTATCGGAAACCCGCAACCCGGCCACCATGGGGCTGGATGAGATGTCGACGCTGGACATGGTCCGCTGCTTTAACCAGGAAGATCGCAAGGTGCCGGAGGCGATTGAAAAGGTGCTGCCGGCGATCGCGCAGGCGGTCGATTTGGCCGCGGCGGCGCTGAAGGCCGGCGGGCGGCTGATTTATTTGGGCGCCGGCACCAGCGGGCGCCTGGGCGTACTGGATGCCTCCGAGTGCCCGCCGACCTTCGGCGTGCCGCACGGTGTGGTGGTGGGGCTAATCGCCGGCGGCCCGGGCGCGCTGCTCAAAGCGGTGGAAGGGGCGGAAGATGACGCAGCCCTGGGTGAGGCCGACCTCAGCGCGCTGAACCTGAGCGCCGTCGATATGGTGGTGGGATTGGCGGCCTCGGGGCGCACGCCCTACGTGATCGGCGCGCTGCGCTATGCGCGCGGGCTGGGTTGCCCGACGGCGGCCATCTCCTGCAACCCGGATTCGCCGATCGCGCACGAAGCGCAGGTGGCGATCTCGCCGGTGGTGGGGCCGGAGGCGCTGACCGGTTCGACGCGCCTGAAATCAGGCACCGCGCAGAAGCTGGTGCTCAACATGCTGTCGACCGGCGCGATGGTCAAGCTGGGCAAGGTCTACCAGAACCTGATGGTGGACGTGAAGGCCACCAACGTCAAACTGGTGGATCGCGCCTGCCGCATCGTGGTGGAGGCCACCGGCGCCGAACGCGCTCAGGCGGAGGCGGCGCTGGCGCAGACCGGCTTTGAGGTCAAACCGGCGATCCTGATGATTTTAGCCGGCGTCAGCGCCGATGAGGCGCAGCAGCGGCTGCAGCGGCACGACGGCTACCTGCGCGCGGCGTTGGCGCGTTAATTCACGGTGGGGGCGGCGATGGACAAGACAACGGCATTGGCGACACAGATCCTGGCGGGCGTGGGGGGCGAGGGCAATATCCTCAAACTGGAGAACTGCATGACGCGGGTGCGCGTCGAGGTCAGCGACGAACAGCGTCTGGATCTGGCGGCCCTCAAGCAGTTGCCCGGCGTGAAGGGCTATATCAAGCAGGGTGAACAGCATCAGTTTATCGTCGGCCCGGGCGCCGCCGCCAAGGTGGTGGACGCCATGCGCGCTTTGCTGAGCGGCAGCGCGCAGCCCGCGGTTGGTGACGCCGCCCGCACCAAGGCGCAGGCCAAACAGAAATACGCGGCGCCGATGAGCGGCGCGCTGAAAAAACTGGCCGACGTTTTTATTCCGCTGATCCCGGCGTTTATCGCCTCGGGGCTGATCACCGGCATCATCAACCTGCTGAAACGGCCCGACATCGCCGGACAGTTGGCGTTGGACTACCCGAACGCGCTGGGGCTGCTGGCGATCTTCGGCAGCGCGGTGTTCGCCATCATGAACATTCTGGTCGGGGTGAACGCCGCGCGGGTGTTCGGCGGCTCACAGGCGATGGGCGGCGTGATGGCCGGGATCCTCTCCAGCCCGGCGCTGGCGCAGATCACCCTGTTCGGCGAGGCGCTGCAGCCGGGGCGCGGCGGGGTGATCGCCGTGCTGCTGGTGGTGGCGTTGATGTGCTGGGTGGAGAAACGCCTGCGCACGCTGCTGCCGGAGTCGGTCGAACTGATCCTCAATCCGCTGCTGACCACGCTGGTGACCGCCTCGTTGGCGATCCTGATCCTGCAGCCGATCGGCGGCGCCATTTCCGATGCCATCGCCCACGGCGCCAATCTGGCGATCGACAAGGGCGGGCTGCTTGTCGGGGCGCTGCTCTCCGGGCTGTTCCTGCCGCTGGTGCTGTCTGGCTTGCACCAGGGGCTGGTGCCGATCCACGTCGAGCTGGTGCAGGCGCACGGTTCCAACCCGCTGTTGCCGATCCTGGCGATGGCCGGCGTCGGTCAGGTGGGGGCGGCGCTGGCGGTGCTGTTGAAAACCCGTAACGCGCGGCTGAAGAAGGTGATCAAAGGGGCGTTGCCGGTCGGCATTCTCGGCATCGGCGAGCCGCTGATCTTCGGGGTGACGCTGCCGCTGGGCCGGCCGTTTATCGGCGCCTGCCTCGGCGGTGCGGTAGGCGGCGCGGTGATCAGCTACTGGAAAGTGGCGACGGTGATTACCTTCGGCATTTCGGGGCTGCCTTTGGCGTTGACCATCGTCTCAGGTAAGGTGATGTTGTATCTGGCGGGGATGCTGATTACGATTATCGCCGGTTTTCTCTTCACCTGGATGATGGGGTTCAACGATCCCGAGGAGTAGCGTTTGAGCGACAAGCAGCAACCATCGGCCGCAGCAGGGCGCCGCGTGGTCTTTTTCGATCTGGACGGCACTCTGCATCAGGAGGATATGTTCGGCAGTTTCTTGCGTTTCCTGCTGCGCCGTTTACCGCTGAATTTGCTGCTGGTGATACCGCTGTTGCCATTGATTGGCCTGGCGCTGTTGCTGCTGGGGCGCGCCGCGCGCTGGCCGATGAGCCTGTTGCTGTGGGCTATCACCTTCGGGCGTACCGAAGCGACGCTGAAGGCGCTGGAGCGGCAGTTCATCGAGGTTTTCCGCCAGAAGGTCACTGCGTTTCCGGTGGTGCAAATGCGCTTGCGGCAGTATTTGGATGAGCACGATGCCGAGGTGTGGCTGATTACCGGCTCGCCGGAGCAACTGGTGGCGCAGGTGTATCGGGATTCGGCGTTTCTGCCGCGGGTGCGATTGGTCGGCAGCCGCATCGCGCGCCGCTATGGCGGCTGGGTGCTGACCTTGCGCTGTCTGGGCGTACAAAAAGTGGTGCAGTTGGAGCAACGGCTCGGCGCGCCGCTGAAACTGTACAGCGGTTACAGCGACAGCAAGCAGGATAACCCGCTGCTGTTTTTTTGCGAGCACCGTTGGCGGGTGAGCAAGCAGGGCGAGCTGCAGCAGCTGGAATAAACAAAGGGCGGAGAATTCCGCCCTTTGCTGTTATCGCTGCCGCGATCAGTCGTCGGTTACGTCGTGCGGTTTGCGTCCGAGCTGCCAAATCTTCTCCGCATAATGCCCCAACGCCCACAGGCTCAGGCCGAGCAGCGCGAAGAAAATCGTCTTCGGCATGCTGTCCCAGAAAAACTCGAACAGGCGGGTATAGAGGTTGATGCCGAGGAAGGTCAGCCCGAAACCGCGCAGCATGGCGTCGTCATGCTTCAACCCCAGCCAGATGGCGGCGAAGGCGGCCAGCCCGAACAGCAGGCTCCAGTGGAACAGCTCAATCTGGCGCGCGCGGTACCAGCTGTCGAGATCGCCGTAGTTGCCGAAGATGGACAGCAGCCACAGCGCGATGAACAGGTACAGCAGGCCCATCGCCAGCGACACCCGCTGCAGGCCGCGCTGCGCCAATAGCGGCCGCAGCAGCAATGCGGCGGCGATCAGCACCGCGCCGAAGGCGATAAAGCGAATCGGGTAGCTCATGCCGAGCCAGTAGGCGCCCCAGCCGGACAGGTAGCCGGTCTCGGCGCCGAAGGCATTGCCGAGAGACAGCAGGGCGAACCACCATACCAGCCCGGAGCGGCTGAACCAGCCGATGGCGCCGTACAGCAGCGCGGCGACCAGCAGCAGCACGGAAACCCGCCCGCTGCCGTTATCCAGCCAGACGCCCAGTTGCCATAAGGCGCAGGCGGTGAGCAACACGGCGACAAACAGCGCCGCCTCATTGCCGTAGCGTTTTTCTGGGTGGCGTTGACGACGACGCAGCGCCCAGACGTAGGCCAGCGCCGCCAGTACGCCGGCGATCGCCATGCGCACCGGCGCGTCGAAGCGGAACAGTTCGCTCAGCCATTCAAGCAGTGCGCTGTCGGCGAACAGGCTGGTGACGGCGATCAGCAACGAGGCCAGCGCGGCGAGAAACGCATAGCGCGCCAGCCGTCGCCAGTCGAAAGGCTGCACGTCCACATGCAGCAGCAGTTGCTGTTGTTGCTCGGGGCTCAAGGCGCCTTCCCCAACCCAGCCGTCCAGCGCCTTGCGCACCACGACGGCGTTCTTTTTACTGAGTTTCATGTTTCTTGTCCCTGAATCACACGCTGATGTGGCCAGTATAGCCATTGGCGGGCGGCTACGACAAAGGGAGGCTAGTGTGTATAATGCCCGCCGCAAAAGCGCACGAGGAATTATGCGATGACTGAATATAACGATGAGTACTGGATGCGTCAGGCATTGCAGCTGGCCCTGCGCGCGCAGGAAGAGGGCGAGGTGCCGGTGGGTGCGCTGCTGGTGCTGGACAATCAGGTCATCGGCGAGGGCTGGAACCGGCCGATCGGCCGGCACGATCCTACCGCGCACGCCGAGATCATGGCGCTGCGCCAGGGCGGCGCGGTGCTGCAAAACTACCGCTTGTTGAACGCCACGCTGTACGTCACGTTGGAACCCTGCGTGATGTGCGCCGGCGCGATGGTGCACAGCCGCATCCGCCGGTTGGTGTACGGCGCCGCCGACGAGAAAACCGGCGCGGCCGGTTCGCTGGTGGATATTTTGCGCCATCCGGGCATGAATCATCAGGTGGAGATCGTCTCGGGCGTGCTGGCGGACGAATGCGCCGCCACCCTGAGCAATTTCTTCCGCCTGCGCCGCGAACAGAAAAAAGCGCTCAAGCTGGCGCAGCGGGCGGCGGATAAGCCGGAATAATCAGTAGTTGAGCGCCAGTTCCGGCATCACCGTCGGATAGCCTTTTCCCAACGCTTCCTGCTCGGCGGCCGCTTGCGCCGCCTTTCTCTCTTTTTCCTGCAGATAACCCACCAGGCTGACCTGGTAGCGGCGGATGTTTTCTACATAGTTGTAGGCTTCACGCCCGCGCGCATAGCCATAGGTCAGCTGCGGGTAGTAGCGCTTTTGGCTAAGCATCGGCAGGCGCTGTTTGACGTCGACCCAGCTGTCCGGATTGCCTTTTTGCGTTTTGGTCAGCTTACGCGCGTCCAGCATATGCCCCCAGCCCATGTTGTAGGCCGCCAGCGAGAACCAGATGCGCTCATCTTCCGGCACGCTGTCCGGCACCTTGGCCATCAGCCGCTGCAGGTACAGGGCGCCACCCTGAATGCTCTCTTCCGGATCGAGGCGATCGTTGACCCCCAGGCCGTCGGCGGTGGCGCGGGTCAGCATCATCAGGCCGCGCACGCCGGTGGGGGAGGTGGCCTGCGGATTCCAGTGCGATTCCTGATAGGCGATGGCCGCCAGCAGCTTCCAGTCGATCTCGTTGGCGTGTTTCTCGAACAGCGGGCGGAAGTTGGGCAGCACCGAGTCGATGGCCGACAGGAAGGTTTTGGTATCCACGTAGTCGAAGCTGCCGACGTGGCCGAGGTATTTCTCTTCCAGCCGCGCCAGGGTGCCGTCGTCCACCATTTGACTGTAGAAATCCAGCATCGCCGCGTACAGGCTGTCGTCGCCGTCGCGTTTGAGGTACCAGGTGACCGGCTCTTCGTCGGTGACGTCGAACGCCACCGCCAGCTGCGGATGGATGCGCTGCAGCAACGCGATGGTCACCGAATCGCCGAGGGTATAGTCCAGCTTGCCGTCGGCAACCCGCTCCAGCAGCTCTTTGGAGGTGAGATCGCTGGAGGACTCCCAGGCGAGATCCGGGTATTTATCCTGTTTGAGCTGCTTTAGCGTGCTGACGTGCGCGGAACCGGAGGCGACCGCCAGCTTGCCTTTGATGTCGGCGAAGCCTTTTGGCCGCGGGGTGCCCAGCCGGTACACCAGCTGTTGGGAAACGGAGTAGTAGGCGGGGCCGGTGCGCGCGCGGCTGAGGCGCTCCTGGTTGTAGATAAGGCCCGCCGCCAGCAGGTCGGCGTCGTCGTCGTCCAGATCGTCGAACAGGTCATTGATGTTCTGATGGGGGATCACCACCAGTTTTACCCCGAGGTAGTTGGCGAAGCGCTTGGCCAGTTCGTAGTCGAGCCCACCCGGCCCTTGCTTGGTGTTGAAATAGGTCAGCGGTGAGTTCAGCGTGCTGATACGCAACTCGCCGCGGGAAATGATCTCCTGGAGTTGCCCGCCCTGGCCGCTGCGCCAGGTGATATTGGGCCACAGCGCGAGAGCCAGAAGCAGGGTGACAACGCCGATGAGGATGTAGTTTATTTTAAGACGTTTCAAATAGTTATCCAGTGGTGGCACAGGTACGCCGGCGACGACAACCGCGACTTTTCTCATGGTTAAATCACCAGTGCGGGGGGCATTTTGCGCAACAAAACGCCAGTGTGCAACTTTATTGACACGTTATGACAATTCGACGGTGCGGCGCGCTTTTATCAATAATCCCTACGCAAACGGTTTCGTCGGCGGCGAGGATTCTCTATAATGACGCGCGTTTTCCCCTGTTGCGCCCAATGAAGCGTCTTATCCGTCGCTTCGAAGACGAGAGAACTTTGATTATGGAAATTCTGCGTGGTTCGCCCGCTTTATCGGCTTTTCGCATTACCAAACTGCTGTCCCGCTGCCAGGACGCCCACCTGCCCGTCAGTGATATCTACGCCGAGTACGTCCACTTTGCCGATGTTAGCGCACCGCTAAGTGCCGAAGAACACGCCAAACTTCAGCGCTTGCTCAAGTACGGTCCTTCTCTCGCCGAACACGCCCCCGAAGGCCGGCTGCTGCTGGTCACGCCGCGCCCGGGCACCATTTCTCCCTGGTCTTCCAAAGCCACCGACATCGCCCACAACTGCGGTTTGCAACAGGTGCTGCGGCTGGAGCGCGGTCTGGCGTTCTACGTCAAGGCGCCTGAGCTGACGGAAGCCCAGTGGCACCAGCTCGCCGCGCTGCTGCACGATCGCATGATGGAAACCGTCTTCAGCGAGCTGCAACAGGCTGAACAGCTGTTCGCGCACCATCAGCCGGCGCCGTATCAGTCGGTCGACGTGCTGGGCGCAGGGCGCGCCGCGCTGGAGCAGGCCAACGTCCGGCTCGGCCTGGCGCTGGCGCAGGACGAGATCGATTACCTGCTGAATGCCTTTACCGGTTTGGGGCGCAACCCGACGGATATCGAACTCTATATGTTTGCGCAGGCCAACTCTGAGCACTGCCGCCACAAGATTTTCAACGCCGACTGGATCATCGACGGCGAACAGCAGCCCAAGTCGCTGTTCAAAATGATCAAGAACACCTATGAGCAGACGCCGGACTATGTGCTGTCGGCGTATAAAGACAACGCCGCGGTGATGGAAGGCTCGCAGGTCGGCCGCTTCTTCGCCGCGCCGGAGAACGGCACGTACGACTACCATCAGGAAGACGCGCATATCCTGATGAAGGTGGAAACTCACAACCACCCGACGGCGATCTCGCCGTGGCCTGGCGCCGCGACCGGCTCCGGCGGCGAGATCCGCGACGAAGGCGCCACCGGCCGCGGCGCCAAGCCGAAGGCCGGCCTGGTGGGCTTCTCGGTGTCCAACCTGCGCATTCCCGGCTTTGAACAGCCGTGGGAGCAGGACTTCGGCAAACCGGAGCGCATCGTCACCGCGCTGGACATCATGACCGAAGGCCCGCTGGGCGGCGCGGCGTTCAACAACGAATTCGGTCGCCCGGCGCTGCTGGGCTACTTCCGCACCTATGAAGAGCGCGTCAACAGCCATAACGGCGTTGAGCTGCGCGGCTACCACAAACCGATCATGCTGGCGGGCGGTATCGGCAACATCCGCGCCGATCACGTGCAGAAAGGGGAAATCACCGTCGGCGCCAAGCTGGTGGTGCTGGGCGGCCCGGCGATGAATATCGGTCTGGGCGGCGGCGCGGCGTCATCGATGGCGTCAGGCCAGTCCGATGCCGATTTGGACTTCGCATCGGTGCAGCGCGACAACCCGGAAATGGAACGCCGCTGTCAGGAAGTGATCGACCGCTGCTGGCAGCTGGGCGACCAGAACCCGATCCTGTTTATCCATGACGTCGGCGCCGGCGGCCTGTCCAACGCCATGCCGGAGCTGGTGAGCGACGGCGGCCGCGGCGGCCGTTTCGAACTGCGCGACATTCTCAACGACGAGCCGGGCATGAGCCCGCTGGAAGTATGGTGCAACGAATCGCAGGAACGTTACGTGATGGCGATCGCCCCGGCGCAGATGGCGCAGTTCGACGAGGTCTGCCGACGCGAGCGCGCGCCTTACGCGGTGATCGGCGAAGCGACCGAAGAGCAACATCTGACGTTGAACGATCGTCACTTCGACAATCAGCCGATCGACATGCCGCTGGACGTGCTGCTCGGCAAGACGCCGAAGATGACCCGTGACGTAACCCGTCTGCAGGCGCAGGGCCAGGCGGTACAGCGTGAGAACATCACGCTGGCCGACGCGGTGAAGCGCGTGCTGCATCTGCCGGCCGTCGCGGAGAAAACCTTCCTGATCACCATCGGCGACCGCACCGTCACCGGCATGGTGGCGCGCGACCAAATGGTCGGCCCGTGGCAGATCCCGGTGGCCGACTGCGCGGTCACCACCGCCAGTCTGGACAGCTATTATGGCGAAGCGATGTCGCTCGGCGAACGCGCGCCGGTGGCGCTGCTGGACTTCGCCGCCTCCGGCCGCCTGGCGGTCGGGGAAGCGCTGACCAACCTGGCCGCCACGGAAATCGGCAGCCTGAAGCGCGTGAAGCTGTCCGCCAACTGGATGGCCGCCGCCGGCCACCCGGGTGAAGACGCCGGCCTGTACGAAGCGGTGAAAGCGGTGGGCGAAGAGCTGTGTCCGGCGCTGGGCATCACCATTCCGGTGGGTAAAGACTCCATGTCGATGAAAACCCGCTGGCAGGAAGGCAATGAACAGCGTGAAATGACCTCGCCGCTGTCGCTGGTCATCACCGCCTTCGCCCGCGTGGAAGACGTGCGCCACACCGTGACGCCGCAATTGCGCACCGATAAGGGCGACAGTGCGCTGCTGTTGATCGACCTGGGTAACGGCCATAACGCACTGGGCGCTACCGCGCTGGCGCAGGTTTATCGCCAACTGGGCGACAAACCGGCCGATGTGCGCGATGTCGCGCAGCTGGCGGGCTTCTTCAACGCCATGCAGCAACTGGTGGCCGATCGCGCGCTGCTGGCTTATCACGACCGTGCTGACGGCGGCCTGCTGGTGACGCTGGCGGAGATGGCCTTCGCCGGTCACTGCGGCGTAGAGGTTAACCTCGATGGCCTCGGCGACGATGCGCTGGCGGTGCTGTTCAACGAAGAGCTGGGCGCGGTGATCCAGGTGAGCGCCGAACGTCTTGACGACGTGAAGCGGGCGTTCGCGCAGCACGGTCTGACCGACAACGTGCATCACATCGGCAGCGTACAGGCCGGCGATCGTTTCGTCATCAATCAGCACGGCAAAGCGTTGTACAGCGAAAGCCGCAATACCCTGCGCACCTGGTGGGCGGAAACGACCTGGCAGATGCAGCGTCTGCGCGACAACCCGGCGTGCGCCGATCAGGAACATCAGGCCAAGCAGGATGAACAAGATCCCGGCCTGAACGTGAAGCTGACCTTCGCACCCGAGGAAGACATCGCTGCGCCGTACATCGCCAAGGGCGCTCGCCCGAAAGTGGCGGTGCTGCGCGAGCAGGGGGTGAACTCCCACGTTGAAATGGCGGCGGCGTTCCATCGAGCCGGCTTTGACGCCGTGGATGTGCACATGAGCGATCTGCTGGCCGGGCGCCGCGATCTGCAGGACTTCCACACGCTGGTGGCCTGCGGCGGCTTCTCTTACGGCGACGTTCTGGGCGCCGGCGAAGGCTGGGCGAAATCTATCCTGTTCAACGAGCGGGTGCGCGACGAGTTCGAGGCGTTCTTCCACCGTCCGCAGACGCTGGCGCTGGGCGTGTGCAACGGCTGCCAGATGATGTCCAACCTGCGTGAGCTGATCCCGGGCGCCGAACACTGGCCGCGTTTCGTGCGCAACCTGTCGGATCGCTTCGAGGCGCGCTTCAGCCTGGTGGAAGTCGCAGCCAGCCCGTCGCTGTTCATGCAGGGCATGACCGGCTCGCGCATGCCGATCGCCGTTTCCCATGGCGAAGGGCATGTCGAAGTGCGCGATGCGGCGCATCTGGCGGCGTTGGAAAGCCACGGCCTGGTGGCGCTGCGTTTCGTCAACAACGCCGGTCAGGTCACGGAAGCTTACCCGGCTAACCCGAACGGTTCGCCGAATGGCATCACCGCCGTGACCAGCGCCAACGGGCGCGCAACGGTGATGATGCCGCATCCGGAACGCGTGTTCCGCACCGTCAGCAACTCCTGGCACCCGGAAGAGTGGGGCGAGGATAGCCCGTGGATGCGCATGTTCCGCAACGCCCGTAAGCAACTGGGCTAAAAACGGCCACCACCGTACAGAGGGCGCAAGCAATTGCGCCCTTTTTTATGGCCGGCATTCGGCGATTGGCGGCAGTGTCTGCATTTTGCGACAAGCGCTGGTTTGCTTGTCGCTAAATGGAGACATTTAAGCCATTGATTTTATTATCGGTAAACAGGTTTGACTTTAGTTGTCGGCGTTTGGCGACAGAGCGGCGTTTATTTCATCACTGCTCGGCGCGGAATCGGCGAATCAAACGGCAGAATTTTATTTATTTTTTAGTGAAATCAATTTGTTATTAATTTAATTGCAAAGTTGGCACGTAACGTGCATTATTCTCTGCGGTTGCTCATTCACCTTTTTATGACGGCGCCGTAATTATAAACGGCAAATCGCCTCATAAGCCTCCGAATGATGCCAAAGAAATGGTGCCTATCGTCCAACCAAACCGATAACAGACCGCGCAAGCGGCTTTATCAAGCATCGGGCGACACGTGGAGTGAGGCACCGCCTGTATCCAACTGTGATGAAGGGTTCATCAATCCTGGATACTTACGGATGCTATTCGTCCTGTTCGATGCCAGCCGCTGCGCTACATCACCCTGGGGACGAGGTTCAAGGGCATCCACACTTTCCTTGCGGCGGGGCAAGCTTATTGCCCCGGCGTCAATTCTCAACGCTGCGCTTACCCCTGTTTCGTTGCCTATGCCCTCGAACGCAGACGCTATTCCCACACTCTCGCTTTCGTACCGGTTTTTGTTACCGGGGCCGTATACTATCGGCAGGCCAACCTTATCGGCGCGGTTCACCGATCCCGCGGCTTTTTCCTTGTGCGTTCAGGATTCTCCCTTGCCGGGCTTTTCTCTTTCCGGCGAGTCAGTTAGCATCGTGACAGGCCTGAGAGAATGAGATGATTTCGTTGAAAAAATGGCGTTTATTCCCACGTTCGCTGCGGCAATTGGTGCTGCTGGCGTTCCTGTTGGTGCTGCTGCCGCTGTTGGTGCTGGCCTATCAGGCCTACCAGAGTCTGGATCACCTGAGCGCGCAGGCGGCGGACATCAACCGCACCACGCTGGTGGACGCGCGGCGCAGCGAGGCGATGACCAGCGTGGCGCTGGAGATGGAGCGCAGCTATCGTCAGTACTGCGTGCTGGTTGAGCCCACGCTGCAGAAGCTGTACCAAAATCAGCGCAAGCAGTATTCGCAGATGCTGGACGCCCACGCGCCGATCTTGCCGGACGAGCGCTACTACCAAACGTTGCGTCAGTTGCTGACCCAGCTGGCGGCGATCAAGTGCCATAACAGCGGGCCGGACCAAGAGGCTTCGGCCTTGCTCGAATCGTTCTCGCGCTCCAATGCCGAAATGGTGCAGGCCACGCGCGCGGTGGTGTTCTCGCGCGGCCAGCAGCTGCAGCAGGCCATCGCAGAGCGCGGCCAGTTCTTCGGCTGGCAGGCGCTGCTGCTGTTCCTGGTCAGCGTGCTGCTGGTGGTGCTGTTCACCCGCATGATCATCGGGCCGGTCAAGGCCGTGGAGCGGATGATCAACCGCCTGGGGGAAGGGCGCGCGTTGGGCAGCACCGCATCGTTTAAAGGGCCGCGCGAGCTGCGTTCGCTGGCGCAGCGCATCATCTGGCTGAGCGAACGGCTGGCGTGGCTGGAGTCGCAGCGCCACGAGTTCCTGCGCCATATCTCGCACGAATTGAAAACGCCGCTGGCCAGCATGCGCGAAGGCACCGAACTGCTGGCCGACGAGGTGGCGGGGCCGCTGACTTCCGACCAGAAAGAGGTGGTGACGATCCTCGACAACAGCAGCCGCCACCTGCAGCAGCTGATTGAACAACTGCTGGATTACAACCGCAAACTGGCCGATGGCCCGGCGGAGCACGAGAACGTCGAGCTGCGCGAGATGGTCGATTTGGTGGTCGCCGCGCACAGTTTGCCGGCGCGGGCGAAGATGATTTCCACCGAAATCGCGCTGGAAGCGGAAATCTGCTGGGCAGAGCCTACGCTATTAATGCGCGTGCTGGATAATCTCTACTCCAATGCGGTGCACTACGGCAAGGAATCCGGTAACATTTGGATCCGCAGCCGTCAGGTTGGACAACGGGTGCAAATCGACGTCGCCAATACCGGCACGCCGATCCCCGAGGCTGAAAGAGCCATGATTTTCGAGCCTTTTTTCCAGGGTAGTCACCAGCGAAAAGGGGCGGTAAAAGGAAGCGGACTGGGGTTGAGCATCGCTCAGGACTGTATCCGTCGCATGCGCGGTGAGCTGCAACTGGCGACGGTCGCCGGTGCAGACGTCTGCTTCCGCATTGAACTGCCGTTAACCGCCGAGAATGAATAAATAATGTACACATGGTCTAAACGCCTTCGTCTTTCACAGACCGAACGTTCACCGCGTGCCACGCACAGAGCGCCGCTCGGCAAACGCCCGATCACCTGGCTGGGCGCCGTTTTCTTTATGCCGCTGTTGCTGGCGGGCTGCGTCGATCGCGCCGTCAGCGGCGGATTGAGCGCTCAGCAGCAAGAGGCGATCCCGGATACCAAGGTGATCGATTACCGCACCGCGGCTTGCGATACCCTGTGGCAATTGGACGACAAGGACGCGCTGGATAACGCGCTCTACTGGCTGCGCGCGATGGACTGCGCCGATCGCATCGGCTCGACCCAGGCGCGTGCGCTGGCGAAAACGGTGCCGGGTGACAGCTGGTCCGGCGTTTTCAAACAGAGCATCCTGCTGGGGAGCGCACAGCCGACCTCCGGTGAACGCCGCCAGATGCTCGACAGGATCAACAGTTACCGGATGGAGTTCCCCGGTTCGCTACGTCCGTTGACGCAGCTGTGGCGCCAGCAGCAGATGCTGCAGATCACGTTGTTCGATGAGAAAGCGCGCTATCAGCATCTGCAGGAGAGCAGCGACAGCCAGATCGATTCGCTGCGCCAGAGCCAGGCGCGCCTGCAATCGCAGCTGCAGGACACCTCGCGCAAGCTGGAAAACCTGACCGATATCGAGCGCCAGCTCTCATCGCGCAAGCAGCTGCAAGGGGAAATCCCGGAAAACGGCGCGGGCCAGCAGAAGGGCGAAGCCGCCGGTAAAAGCGGCGCGGCCGCCAAAGGCGCTGAAACGCAGGACGAACCGGAAAAAGGCACCGCGTTGCCGGTTGAACCGGAAGACACCTATACGCCGCACCCCGCCAATAAGGAGTCCCACGCGCAATGACCGCACGCAAACCGGCCAACCTGTTATTGGTTGACGACGATCCCAGCCTGCTGAAGCTGCTGGGCATGCGCCTGACCAGCGAAGGTTTTCACGTCACCACCGCCGAAAGCGGCCAGGAGGCGCTGCGCCTGTTGGCGCGCGAACAGATCGATCTGGTGATCAGCGATCTGCGCATGGATGAGATGGACGGCATGGCGCTGTTCGCCGAAATCCAAAAGCATCAGCCGGGCATGCCGGTGATCATTCTTACCGCGCACGGTTCGATTCCCGATGCGGTGGCCGCCACCCAGCAGGGGGTGTTCAGCTTCCTCACCAAACCGGTGGATCGCGATGCGCTCTATAAGGCCATCGACGAGGCGCTGTCGCTGTCGGCCTCTCCTGCGGGGGACGACGCCTGGCGCGAAGACATCGTCACCCGCAGCCCGTTGATGCTGCGGCTGCTGGAGCAGGTGAAAATGGTGGCCCAGTCCGACGTCAGCGTGTTGATCAACGGCCAGAGCGGCACCGGCAAAGAGGTGTTGGCGCAGGCGATCCACGCCGCCAGCCCGCGCGCCGGCAAGGCGTTCATCGCCATCAACTGCGGGGCGCTGCCGGAGCAACTGCTGGAGTCCGAACTGTTCGGCCACGCCAAGGGCGCCTTCACCGGCGCGGTCAGCAGCCGCGAAGGGCTGTTCCAGGCGGCGGCGGGCGGCACGCTGTTCCTCGACGAGATAGGCGACATGCCGCTGTCGCTGCAGGTGAAACTGCTGCGCGTGCTGCAGGAGCGCAAGGTGCGGCCGCTGGGCAGCAACCGCGATCTGGACATCGACGTGCGCATCATCTCCGCCACCCACCGCGATCTGCAAAAGGCGATGGCGAAGAACGAGTTCCGCGAAGATCTCTACTATCGCCTCAACGTGGTAAACCTGAAGATCCCGGCGCTCAACGAGCGCGCCGAAGACATTCCGCTGCTGGCCAATCACCTGTTGCGCGAAGCGGCTCAGCGGCACAAGCCGTTCGTGCGCAGCTTCTCGACCGACGCCATGAAGCGGCTGATGACCGCCAGCTGGCCGGGCAACGTGCGTCAGTTGGTCAACGTCATCGAACAGTGCGTGGCGCTGACCTCGGCGCCGGTGATCAGCGAGGCGCTAGTGGAACAGGCGCTGGAAGGGGAAAACACCGCGCTGCCGACTTTCGCCGAAGCGCGCAACCAGTTTGAGTTGCACTATCTGCGCAAACTGCTGCAGATCACCAAGGGCAACGTGACCCAGGCCGCGCGCATGGCGGGCCGCAACCGCACCGAGTTTTACAAATTGCTGTCGCGCCACGAGCTGGACGCCAACGATTTCAAAGAATGACAGATTCCCGCCGGCGCCTGCCACGCAGGTTCTCAACAAATCCGGCGGAATGATTTACACTCCGTTCTCTTTGCCGCGGCGCGCCCCGGCGTAGAGCACCATGGAACGTATTAAGCGGGATCGTACACAAATGAGCAGATCACTTTCTATCGCCCTGGCCCAGCTGAACCTGCTGGTCGGCGACATTGAAGGCAACACCGAACGCATGTTGCAAATCGTGCAGGAGCAGCAGAAGGCGGGAGCCGATCTGGTCATGTTCACCGAACTGGCGCTGTCCGGCTACCCGCCGGAAGACCTGCTGTACCGCAATGATTTCTATCAGCGCTGTGATGCGCAGCTGCTGCGCCTGCAGCAGGCTTCCGCCGAGACGGCGATCCTGGTCGGCCACCCGTGGCGCGAAGGCGACAAGCTGTACAACGCGCTGTCGCTGTTTGCCGAAGGCCGCCTGCTGACCCGCTACTTCAAGCAGCAGTTGCCGAACTACGGCGTGTTCGATGAGAAGCGCTATTTCCACGCCGGCAACGACACCTGCGTGGTGGAACTGAAAGGCTACCGTCTGGGGCTGCTGATTTGCGAAGATCTGTGGTTCCCGGAGCCGATCGACGCCGCCAAGGCCGCCGGCGCGGAGATTATCCTGTCGATCAACGCCTCGCCGTATAACCGCGAAAAACCGTATATCCGCAAAACGCTGATGGCCGGCCACTGCCAGCGCACCCAGCTGCCGCTGGTGTACCTCAACCAGGTCGGCGGCCAGGATGAGCTGATCTTCGACGGCTGCTCCAAGGTCTTCGACGCCGCCGGCAGCATGACCCACCGTCTGGCGGCCTTCGACGAGCAGGTCACTCGCCTGGAATTCAACGAGCTGGACGTGGTGCCGATGGCCGATCCGGCCGCCGAACTGCCGCAGCTGGCGCAGGTGTATCAGGCGCTGGTGTTGGCGGTGCGCGACTACGTGACCAAGAACGGTTTCAAAGGCGCGGTGCTGGGGCTGTCCGGCGGCATCGACTCGGCGCTGACGCTGGCGATCGCCGTGGATGCGTTAGGTAAAGACAAGGTGCAGGCGCTGATGATGCCGTTCCGCTATACCGCAGATATCAGCATCGCCGACGCCAAGGAAGAGGCGGAAATCCTCGGCGTGGAGTTCGATATCGTCTCCATCGAGCCGATGTTCGATGCCTTTATGGGCCAGCTGTCGCCGATGTTCGCCGGCACCGAGCGCGACACCACCGAAGAGAACCTGCAGGCGCGTTGCCGCGGGGTGGTGCTGATGGCGCTGTCCAACAAACGCCGCAGCATCGTGCTGACCACCGGCAACAAGAGCGAAATGGCGGTGGGTTACGCCACGCTGTACGGCGATATGGCCGGCGGTTTCGACGTGCTGAAGGACGTGCCGAAAACGCTGGTGTTCAAGCTGTCCGAATACCGCAACACCGTCTCCTACGTGATCCCGCAGCGGGTGATCGATCGTCCGCCGTCCGCCGAGCTGGCGCCGGATCAGGTCGATCAGGACAGCCTGCCGCCGTACGATATCCTGGATGCGATCCTGGAAGGCTACGTTGAGCGCGACAAGTCGGTCGCCGATCTGGTGGCCGAAGGCTTCGACGAAGCGATCGTGCGCAAGGTGATCCGCCTGGTGGACATCAACGAATACAAGCGGCGTCAGGCCGCCGTCGGGCCGCGCATCACCGCCCGTAACTTCGGCAAAGACCGCCGTTATCCCATCACATCCGGTTTTGGCCGCAAAAATTGGTAAAAGGAAAGAAGATGAAAAAGATCGACGCGATTATCAAGCCGTTCAAACTGGATGACGTCCGCGAAGCGCTGGCCGAAGTGGGCATCACCGGCATGACGGTCACCGAAGTGAAAGGCTTCGGCCGCCAGAAGGGCCACACCGAGCTGTACCGCGGCGCCGAGTACATGGTCGACTTTCTGCCGAAGGTGAAGATAGAGATCGTGGTTGCCGACGACATCGTCGACACCTGCGTAGAAACCATCATGCAGACGGCGCAGACCGGCAAGATCGGCGACGGCAAGATCTTCGTCTTCGACGTGGCGCGCGTGGTGCGCATCCGTACCGGCGAGCAGGACGAAGAAGCGATCTGATCCTCCGCAGGATCATCGGTCATCAGGGCGCAGCTTGCTGCGCCCTTGTCATTTCTGTCCCCCGCACATCGCACTTCTTCGCCTCATTGTTCCCCCCATTTTTGCCTGTCAGCATTCTAAAAAAGCGAACGCTATCGCGTTTTTGATACTTTTCCCGATCGCTTCTCTCGCGAGATCTACAATCAACGTAACTATTTTGATTAAGGTGATCCCCAATGAATTTCAAGTTGCGGCTAGGCGGCAAGGGCGTGCATCCCCAGGAGCTTACTCAAGTAAGTGACTGGGGTAAGCGAACGCAGACAACAACGCAGCGGCTTGAAAGGCGATGGGGATGATGACGTTACGCCAAATCCGCCACTTTATCGCGGTGGCGGAAACCGGGTCGATCTCCGCCGGCGCCCAGGCGGTGTTTGTCTCCCAGTCTTCGCTGACGCTCGCTATCCAGCAGCTGGAAACCGAGATCGGCGTGCGGCTGTTCGATCGCCACGCCAAGGGCATGACGCTGACCCATCAGGGGCACCAGTTTTTGCGCCAGTCGTATCTGATCCTGGCGACGGTGGACAATGCCAAGCGCAGCCTGCAGATCGGCACTGAAAGCCTGACCGGCAAGCTGACCATCGGCGTCACCAGCCTGGTGGCCGGCTACTTCCTGGTGGAACTGCTCACGCGCTTTAAATCGGCCTATCCCAACGTCACCGTGCAGGTGGTTGAAGACGAACGCCCGTACATCGAGCATCTGCTGGTCAGCGGCGAGATCGACATCGGCGTGCTGATCTTGTCGAACATCGAGGACCGCGACGCGCTGCAGACCGAGGTGCTGATGCACTCGCCGTATCGCCTGTGGCTACCGCCGCTGCACCCGCTGCTGGAGCACGAGAGCATCAGCCTGGCGGACGTGGCCAAACAGCCGCTGATCCAGCTCAACGCTGATGAAATGGACGTGCACGCGCGGCGCATCTGGGCGCGCGCCGGGCTGAAGCCGGAGATCGCGATGAAGACCGCCTCGACCGAGGCGGTGCGCAGCCTGGTGGCGGCGGGGATGGGGGTCTCCATCCAGCCGGACATGGCGTACCGCGCCTGGTCGCTGGAGGGCAATATGATCGAGGCGCGCAAGCTGGACGATCTGCTGGAGCCGCTGGATATCGGGCTGGCATGGCGGCGCGGCAGCGCGCGGCCGGAGCTGGTGACGCCGTTCCTCACCATCGCGCGCGAGAACGGCAGCAAACACGCCGCTGGGCTTAAGCATTCGATTTAATCGAACGCGGCGTTCAGTATTTAGAATTTGTTGCCCGCCAGAGGCTCGCTTAGGCTGATTAAAACTAACTTATTCACATTTGGTTAACGTTTTTGTCACTTAGGGGCGTCAGGCGATGGCGGATGTGCAGGTTCTCTCAGGTTTGTCCTGTCAGCAGTTCATTAACGGTCAGCTTATCGACGGCGAAGGCCAGCAGGAATGCATCGTCAATCCGGCCAACGGCGAGACGCTGATCGCCCTGACCGAAGCCTCTTCGGCGCAGGTCGGCAGCGCGGTAAAAGCCGCGCAGCAGGCGTTCGGCCATTGGTCGCGCACCACGCCGGCCCAGCGCGCCACGCTGTTGCTGCGCATCGCCGACGCCATCGAGCGGCAGGCGCCGCAGCTGGCGCAGTTGGAAGCCCTCAACTGCGGCAAACCGCTGCATCAGGCGCTCAATGACGATCTGCCGGCGGCGGTCGACGTGTTCCGCTTCTTCGCCGGCGCAGTGCGCACGCAGCAAGGGCAGCTGGCCGGTGAGTATGTGCCGGGCCACACCTCGATGATCCGCCGCGATCCGATCGGCGTAGTCGCCTCGATCGCCCCCTGGAACTATCCGCTGATGATGGCGGCGTGGAAGATCGCGCCGGCGTTGGCGGCGGGCAATACCGTGGTGTTCAAACCGTCCGAGCACACGCCGCTGACTATTCTGGCGCTGGTGCCGGCGCTGCAGGAGATCCTGCCGCCGGGCGTGCTGAACATCGTCTACGGCGGAGGGGAAGGGGTCGGCAGCCAGCTGGTGGGGCACCCGCAGGTGCGGCTGGTGTCGGTCACCGGCGATATCGTCACCGGGCAAAAAATTCTTCAGGCGGCGGCCAAAAGCGTCAAGCGCACCCACCTGGAACTGGGGGGCAAGGCGCCGGTGATCGTCTGCGACGACGCCGATCTTGACGAAGTGGTCAACGGCATTCGCACCTATGGCTATTACAACGCCGGCCAGGACTGCACCGCCGCCTGCCGCATCTACGCGCAGGCCGGTATCTATCCCAAATTGGTGGACGCGCTGGGCGAGGCGGTCGCCAGCCTGCGCTTCGCCCGCAAGCGCGATCAGGACAACGAGATCGGCCCGTTGATAAGCAGCCGCCAGCGCGATCGCGTCGCCAGTTTTGTCGAGCGCGCGCTCAGCCAACCGCATATCGAATTGATCACCGGCGCCGCGGCGCACTCCGGGCCGGGATTCTACTATCAGCCGACCCTGCTGGCGGGCTGCCTGCAAAGCGACGAGATCGTGCAGCGCGAGGTGTTTGGCCCGGTGGTCAGCGTCACGCGCTTCGAGCATCTGGCGCAGGCGGTCGAGTGGGCCAACGACTCGGAATATGGGCTGGCTTCGTCGGTGTGGACGCAAAATATCGATCGGGCGCTGCACATCGCCGCCCATCTGCAGTACGGCAGCACCTGGATCAACACCCATTTCACCTTGGCGAGCGAAATGCCGCACGGCGGCCTGAAACGCTCCGGCTACGGCAAGGATCTGTCCAGCGATTCGCTGCAGGATTACAGCGTTGTCAGGCACGTAATGGCGAAGTTCAAAGCCAGCTTCTAGCGGTTCTATAAAGCAAAATCGGGCGGCAGCCGTTCCCTGCCGCACACAGATACGCAACACAGGGGTAATTACGATGAGAAAAACTACCGCAGTCACCACCACCGTCTCCGCGCTCTGTCTCACCGTGCTGTGCGGCCTGGCTCAGGCGGCCGATCTGCCGCAGTCGCTGGGCAAAGGCGAAGGCCGGCTGGATATCATCGCCTGGCCCGGCTACATCGAACGCGGCCAGTCCGACAAAAACTACGACTGGGTCACCCAGTTTGAGAAGCAAACCGGCTGTGCGGTGAACGTGAAGACCGCCGCCACCTCCGATGAAATGGTCAGCCTGATGGCCAAGGGCGGCTACGATCTGGTGACCGCCTCCGGCGACGCCTCGCTGCGCCTGATCTTCGGCAAGCGGGTGCAGCCGATCAACACCGCGCTGATCCCGAACTGGAAGAACATCGATCCGCGCCTGCTGAACGGCGCCTGGTATACCGTGGACGGCAAAACCTACGGCACGCCGTACCAGTGGGGGCCAAACCTGCTGATGTACAACACCAAAACCTTCCCGACGCCGCCGGACAGCTGGGCGGTGATCTTCCAGCAGCAGAACCTGCCGGACGGCAAGAGCAACCAGGGGCGGGTGCAGGCTTACGACGGCCCGATCTACATCGCCGACGCGGCGCTGTTCCTGAAAGCCACCCAGCCGCAGCTCGGCATCAGCGATCCTTACCAGCTCAACGAAGAGCAGTATCAGGCGGCGCTGAAGCTGCTGCGCAGCCAGCACGCGCTGATCCACCGCTACTGGCACGATACCTCGGTGCAGATGAGCGACTTTAAAAACGAAGGCGTGGTGGCTTCCAGCGCCTGGCCGTATCAGGCCAACGCCCTGAAGGGCGAGGGGCAGCCGATCGCCACCGTGTTCCCAAAAGAGGGCGTGACCGGCTGGGCGGATACCACCATGTTGCACAGCGACGCCAAACACCCGAGCTGCGCCTACCAGTGGATGAACTGGTCGCTGGAGCCGAAGGTGCAGGGCGACGTGGCGGCCTGGTTCGGGTCGGTGCCGGCTTCGCCGGCGGGCTGCAAGGCCAGCGCGCTGCTGGGTGAGAAGGGCTGCGAAACCAACGGCTTCAACCAGTTCGACAAAATCGCCTTCTGGAAAACACCTCAGGCGCAGGGCGGCAAGTTCGTGCCGTACAGCCGCTGGACCCAGGACTACATCGCCATCATGGGCGGCCGCTAAGCCGCGGGGCGCAGCCCGCTGCGCCCGAATTACATCCGTATGGAGCACAGAAAATGACCATTGCCGTGCAATTCATCGATGTTTCGCGGACTTTCGGCGATGTTCGCGCCGTGGATCGGGTATCCATCGATATTCAGGACGGGGAATTCTTCTCCATGCTCGGGCCATCCGGCTCGGGCAAAACCACCTGCCTGCGCCTGATCGCCGGCTTTGAACAGCTGACTTCCGGCTCGATTCGCATTCACGGTCAGGAAGCCGCCAACCTGCCGCCGTATCAGCGCGACGTGAACACCGTGTTTCAGGATTACGCGCTGTTCCCGCACATGTCGGTGCTGGAAAACGTCGCCTACGGCCTGATGGTGAAGGGCGTCGCCAAACGTGAGCGGCTGGCGCGGGCGCAAGAGGCGCTGGAGAGCGTGGCGCTCGGTTTCGTCGCCGAACGCAAACCGGCGCACCTGTCGGGCGGCCAGCGCCAGCGCGTGGCGTTAGCGCGCGCGCTGGTCAATCGGCCGCGGGTGCTGCTGCTGGACGAGCCGCTCGGCGCGCTGGATCTCAAGCTGCGCGAGCAGATGCAGGGCGAGCTGAAGAAGCTGCAGCGTCAGCTGGGCATCACCTTTATCTTCGTCACCCACGATCAAAGCGAAGCGCTGTCGATGTCCGATCGGGTGGCGGTGTTCAATAACGGCCGCATCGAACAGGTGGATACGCCGCGCGAGCTTTACATGCGGCCGAAGACGCCGTTCGTCGCCGAGTTCGTCGGCACCTCCAACGTGGTGCGCAGCGAGCTGGCGCAGCGCCTGCTCGGCGAAAGCCGAACCTTCTCGATCCGGCCGGAACATATCCGCCTGCTGGAGCAAGGCGGCGCGGCGCAGGACGAGATCCAGGTGCAGGGCACGCTGCAGGAAATCCATTACCAGGGCGCGGCCACACGCTATGAAATCGCGCTGAACGGCGGCGAAAAGCTGTTGGTCAGCCAGGCCAATCCGCAGTGGATCGCCGAAGGGCAACAGCGGCAGATCGGCCAGCCGATCGTCGCCTGCTGGCCGCGCGCGGCGATGGTGCCGTTGCTGGAGGAGAGGTGAGATGGACATGAGCATCGATTCCCCCTCGACGCGCGGCGGCACCGTGCGCGCGCTGTCGACCTGGCTTTATCGCCGGCCGACGCTGTATCTGCTTTTGCTGCTGGTGCCGCCGCTGCTGTGGTTCGGCGCGGTGTACCTCGGTTCGCTGCTGACGCTGCTGTGGCAAGGATTTTACACCTTCGACGATTTCACCATGGCGGTGACGCCGGATCTGACCTTCGCCAACCTGGCGGCGCTGTTCAACCCGGCCAACTACGACATTATCCTGCGCACGCTGACCATGGCGGTGCTGGTGTCGCTGGCCAGCGCGGCGCTGGCGTTCCCCATCGCCTATTACATGGCGCGTTACACCAGCGGCCGCGTCAAGGCGTTCTTTTACATCGCCGTGATGATGCCGATGTGGGCCAGCTATATCGTCAAAGCCTATGCCTGGACTTTGCTGCTGGCGAAAGACGGCGTGGCGCAGTGGTTCCTGCAGCACCTGGGGCTGGAGCCGCTGTTGGCGTCGCTGCTGACGGTGCCCGGCGTCGGTGGCAACACGCTGTCGACCTCGGGGCTGGGGCGTTTTCTGGTGTTCGTCTATATCTGGCTGCCGTTCATGATCCTGCCGATCCAGGCGGCGCTGGAGCGCCTGCCGCCCTCGCTGCTGCACGCTTCGGCGGATCTGGGCGCCCGGCCGGCGCAGACCTTCCGCCACGTCATTTTGCCGCTGGCGGTGCCGGGCATCGCCGCCGGATCGATCTTCACCTTCTCGCTGACACTGGGCGACTTTATCGTGCCGCAGCTGGTGGGGCCGCCGGGCTATTTCATCGGCAGCATGGTGTACGCCCAGCAGGGCGCGATCGGCAATATGCCGATGGCTGCGGCCTTTACGCTGGTGCCGATCGTCCTGATCGCCATCTATCTTTCCATCGTCAAACGTCTGGGGGCTTTCGATGCACTCTGAACGCGCGCCCTTAGGGCTGAAGCTGGCCGCCTGGGGCGGACTTGTCTTCCTGCATTTCCCGTTGGCGATCATCGCCATCTACGCCTTCAACACCGAGGACGCGGCCTTCAGCTTCCCGCCGAAGGGCTTCACGCTGCACTGGTTCAACGTCGCCGCCGGGCGGCAGGACATTATCGATGCGGTGTTGCTGTCGGCGCAGATCGCCTGCCTGGCGACCGCCATCGCACTGGTGCTCGGCACCCTGGCGGCGGCGGCGCTGTATCGGCGCGATTTCTTCGGCAAGGACAGCATTTCGCTGCTGTTGCTGCTGCCGATTGCGCTGCCGGGGATCGTCACCGGCCTGGCGCTGCTGGCGGCGTTCAAGGCGCTGAACATCGAGCCCGGCATCCTGACCATCGTCGTCGGCCATGCGACGTTCTGCGTGGTGATCGTGTTCAACAACGTCATCGCCCGGTTCCGCCGCACCTCGTACAGCCTGATCGAAGCGTCGATGGATCTCGGCGCCGACGGCTGGCAAACCTTCCGTTACGTGATCTTGCCGAACCTCGGCTCGGCGCTGCTGGCCGGGGGCATGCTGGCGTTCGCGCTGTCGTTCGACGAAATCATCGTGACCACCTTTACTGCCGGCCACGAGCGCACGCTGCCGCTGTGGCTGCTGAACCAGCTCGGCCGCCCGCGCGACGTGCCAATCACCAACGTGGTGGCGCTGTCGGTGATGCTGTTGACCATGCTGCCGATCCTCGGCGCTTACTACCTGACCAAAGGTGGAGAAAGCGTCGCCGGCAGCGGCAAATAATTTCCTTACCCGACCTCTGACAAAAGGATAACCCTATGCAAAGCCAACTGTTGATTGACGGCCAACTGGTGAATGGCCAGGGCGCGACCCAGCCGGTGTATAACCCGGCGACCGGCGAAGTGATCGCGCAGGTGGCGGAGGCCAGCCCGGAGCAGGTCGATCGCGCGGTGCTGGCGGCGGACGCCGCGTTCGCCGCCTGGGGGCAAACCACGCCGAAGGAGCGCGCCGAGCATCTGCTCAAGCTGGCGGATCTGATCGACGAGCATGCCGAGACCTTCGCCAGGCTGGAGTCGCTCAACTGCGGCAAGCCTTATCACTGCGTATTGAATGACGAACTGCCGGCGGTGGCCGACGTGTTTCGCTTCTTCGCCGGGGCCAGCCGCTGCCTGACCGGCATGGCCGCCGGCGAGTATCTGGCCGGGCACACTTCGATGATCCGCCGCGATCCGCTCGGCGTGGTGGCCTCGATCGCGCCGTGGAACTACCCGCTGATGATGGCGGCCTGGAAACTGGCGCCGGCGTTGGCGGCGGGCAACTGCGTGGTGATCAAGCCTTCTGAGCAGACGCCGCTGACCACTTTCAAACTGGCCGAACTGGCCGCCGGGCTGTTCCCGCCGGGCGTGCTCAACGTGCTGTTCGGGCGCGGCGCCGGCGTGGGCGATCGGCTGACCGGGCATGACAAGGTGCGCATGGTGTCGCTGACCGGGTCGATCGCCACCGGCGAGCACATTATCGCCCACACCGCCGCCGGCATTAAGCGCACTCATATGGAGCTGGGCGGCAAGGCGCCGGTGCTGGTGTTTGACGATGCCGATCTGCAGCAGGTGGTCGACGGCATTCGCGGTTTCGGCTTCTACAACGCCGGGCAGGATTGCACCGCCGCTTGCCGCATCTACGCGCAGAAAAGCATTTATCCCGAGCTGGTCAAGCGGTTGGGCGAGGCGGTGGCCAGCCTGAAGATCGGCGCGCCGGACGACGAGAGCACCGAGCTGGGGCCGTTGATTACCGCCCAGCATCTGGAGCGGGTGGCCGGTTTTGTCGAGCGAGCCAAAGCGTTGCCGCACGTACAGGTGGTGACCGGCGGCGAGAAGGTGAAAGGGCCGGGCTACTACTTCCAGCCGACGCTGTTGGCGGGCGCGCGCCAGGACGATGAGATCGTGCAGCGCGAAGTGTTCGGCCCGGTGGTGACGGTGACGCCGTTCGACGACGAAGAGCAGGTGCTGGCCTGGGCGAACGAATCCAATTACGGGCTGGCGTCGTCCGTGTGGACCCGCGACGTGGGCCGCGCGCATCGCTTAAGCGCCCGCCTGCAATACGGCTGCACCTGGGTGAACACCCACTTCATGTTGGTGAGCGAAATGCCGCACGGCGGCCAGAAATTGTCCGGCTACGGCAAGGATATGTCGATGTACGGGCTGGAGGATTACACGGCCATTCGTCATGTAATGTTCAAACATTGATTTTACAGTAATTATCCGCACAATAGCGCGGCCTTTGAGCCGGCTCCGGCCGGCTGATGATAATAAAAATTGAAAGGAAGCCTATATGGGTATCACCAGACGCGATTTTCTCAACGGAGTGGCGATCACCATCGCCGCCGGGTTGACGCCGCTGCAAATCTTGCGCGCGTCGCCGCAAACCGCCAATCAAACCCTGTACTATCCGCCGGCGCTGACCGGGTTGCGGGGCAACCATCCGGGCTCGTTCGAGCATGCGCACCAGTTGGGGCGCGACGGCAAAACCTTTGATTTCGGCAGCGTACCCGCCGTTGAAGAGTTCGATCTGGTGGTGGTCGGCGCCGGCATCAGCGGGCTGGCGGCCGCCTGTTTCTGGCAGCAACTGAAAGGCGAGCGGCAGCGCATTCTTTTGATCGACAACCACGACGACTTCGGCGGCCACGCCAAGCGCAACGAGTTCAACAGCGACGACGGCATGCTGCTCGGCTACGGCGGCAGCGAATCGTTGCAGTCGCCGCGCTCCAACTTCAGCCCGGTGGCGATGGGGCTGCTGCGCAAGCTCGGCGTCGATATCGACCAACTGGAGCAGGCTTTCGACACCACCTTCTACCCGGATTTGAATTTGAGCCGCGGGGTTTACTTCGATCGCAAGAACTTCGGCGTCGACAAGGTGGTGAGCGGCGATCCGGGGCGCACGGTGGCGGACGACATTCCGCGCGATCGGCTCAACGGCCGTTCTTATGAAGCGTTCATCGGCGATTTCCCGCTGCCGGAAAGCGATCGCCAGGCGCTGATCGCGCTACACACGGTGGAGAAGGATTATCTGCCAGAGATGACGCTGGAGCAGAAGGTCGAGTGGCTCGATACCCACAGCTATACCCAGTTCCTGCGCGAGAAGGTGGGCCTGAGCGAACTGGCGATCCGCTATTTCCAGCAGACCACCAACGACTTCCAGGCGGTGGGTATTGACGGCACCTCGTGCAGCGATGCGCGCATCTGCGATCTGCCGGGCCTTGACGGCATGAATCTGCCGCCGCTGGACGAAGAGTCGCAGGCGGATCTCGACGATCCTTACGTGTTCCACTTCCCGGACGGCAACGCCACGCTGGCGCGCCTGATGGTGCGCCAACTGATCCCGGCGGTGGCGCCGGCCGGCAAGGACATGAACGATGTGGTGCTGGCCAAATTCGACTACAGCCAGCTCGATCGGCCGGAATCGCCGGTGAAGCTGCGTTTGAACAGCACCGGGCTGCACGCGGCCAACGTCGGCGACAAGGTGGAAGTCACCTACATGACCGGCGAGAAGATGACCAAAGTGCGCGCCGGGCAGGTGGTGATGGCCGGCTACAACATGATGATCCCGTATCTGGTGCCGGAGATGTCGCACGAGCAGCAGGAGGCGCTGAAGCAGAACGTCAAGGCGCCGCTGGTGTACAGCAAGGTGGTGATCCGCAACTGGCAGCCGTTCATCAAGCTGGGCGTGCACGAGGTCTATTCGCCGGCCGCGCCGTACAGCCGCGTGAAGCTGGACTATCCGGTGAGCATGGGCGGCTATCAGCACCCGCGCGATCCGGATCGGCCGATCGGCCTGCATATGGTGTATGTGCCGACGCTGCCGGGCAGCGGCCTCAGCACGCGCGAACAGTCGCGCAAAGGGCGCGCGCTGCTGCTGGGCACGCCGTTCGAAGTGCACGAACAGATGATCCGCGAACAGCTGCAGGGCATGCTGGGCGAGGCCGGTTTCGACCATCAGCGCGACATTCAGGCGATCACCGTCAACCGCTGGTCGCACGGTTACTCCTACTTCCTCAACGGGCTGTTTGACGACGAAGACGAAGCCAAGAAAATCATCGAAACGGCGCGGCAGCCGATCGGCAAGATCGCTATCGCCAACTCCGATGCCGACTGGAGCCCGTACGCCAACTCGGCGATCGATCAGGCGTGGCGCGCGGTGAACGAACTGGCCTACGGCAAGGTTGCCGCCAAGGAGGGAGCATGAGTCTGCGTTCGCTGTACCTGTTGAGCCTGCTGGCCGCCGGCGGCTCGGCCCAGGCGATGTCGGCCGGGGAATACGTCGCCAAAGCCGGTGACTGTACCGCCTGCCATGCCGCACCGGGCGGCGCCGAATTGGCGGGCGGCATGAAGTTCCCGACGCCGCTCGGGGCTATCTACGCCACCAACATCACGCCGGACAAGCTGCACGGCATCGGCGCTTACTCGTTCGAAGAGTTCGATCGCGCCATGCGTCAGGGGATCGCCAAAGACGGTCACCGGCTTTATCCGGCGATGCCGTACACCTCGTACGCCAAAATGAGCGCGGAAGACATGCGCGCGCTGTATGACTATCTGATGAACGAGGTGCCGGCGCAGAACGTCGCCAACCGCGCCAGCGACATCAGCTGGCCGCTGTCGATGCGTTGGCCGCTGGCGGTGTGGAACCAGCTGTTCCACGACGACCAGCCGTATCAGGCCGATCCGCAGCAAAGTGCCGAGTGGAACCGCGGCGCCTACCTGGTGCAGGGCGCGGGCCACTGCGGCAGCTGCCATACGCCGCGCGGTTGGGCGATGCAGGAGAAGGGGCTGGACGGTAAGGAACCGGTGTTCCTGAGCGGCGCCGAGCTGGACGGCTGGTACGCTTCCAACCTGCGCGGCCTGCCGCCGGAAGAGGTGACGGCGCTGCTGAAAACCGGCCGCAGCCGCCATGCGGCGGTCGCCGGGCCGATGAGCGAGGTGGTGGCCCACAGCACGCAGTACCTCAGCGACGGCGATCTGAACGCCATCGCGGTGTACCTGCGCAGCCTGGCGCCGGACACCGTCGCCGGGGCCGCCTCGAAGGTTGCGCTGGCGGATAATCCGAGCGGCAAGGCGACCTATGCGATGTATTGCTCGACCTGCCACGGCAATAAGGGAGAGGGCACCGACTTCACCATCCCGGCGCTGGCGGGCAACGCCACGGTAACGGCGGACAATCCGCTGACCGCGCTGCGGGTGGTGCTGGAAGGGGCGCATACCCCGATCACGCAGCAGGCGATGGCGCTCGGGATGCCGGCTTACGGCTGGGCGTTGAACGACCGGCAGGCGGCCGACCTGATGAGCTATCTGCGGGGAAGCTGGGGCAACCAGGCGGCGCCGGTAACGGTGCAGCAGGTGCAGGACGCGCGCCAACTGCAGGCGAAATGAAGAGGGAGCGCGGTCTGACGGCCGCGCTCCGCAAGCATTACAGCACCTTATGCGGGCCGAAGCATTCGTAGTGGATGCGTTCGGCCTCTACGCCCATCTCCAGCAGCTGTTTGCCCACGAACTGCATGAAGGCCACCGGGCCGCAGAAGTAATAGTGCATTTGCGGATCGGCCAGGCTGCCGCGCAGCGCGCTCAAATCCATCAATCCGCGGCTGTGGTAGTCGCGGCCTTCCACGTCATCGGCGCCCGGCTCGCGGTACCACACATGGCGGCTAAGATTCGGCATGCGCCCGGCAATATCCGCCACTTCCTCGGCAAAGGCATGCACGCTGCCGTTTTCCGCCGCGTGCAGCCAGTGGACCTGCGCCTGGTGTTGGTTGTCGTGCAGGCTGTTGAGCATGCCGAGCATCGGGGTTTGGCCGACGCCGGCGGAGATCAGCGCCACCGGCGTGGTCGGCGCCACGTCGAGGAAGAAGTCGCCGTGCGGCGGGGCGATGTCGATCACGTCGCCTTCCTGCGCCTGCCGGTGCAGGTAGTTGGACACTTTCCCCTGATCTTCGCGCTTCACCGCGATGCGGTAGAACTCGCCGTTCGGTGAGGTGGTCAGCGAGTACTGGCGAATTTCCTGATGCTCCAGGCTGTCGTGCTTGATGTAGACCGCCAGGTATTGCCCCGGTTTGAAGTCCGCCACCCGGCCGCCGTCCACCGGCGCCAGCACGAAGCTGCAGATCACGTCGCTCTGCGGCTGTTTCTTCAGGATGCGGAATGCGCGCAGATCGCGCCAGCCGCCGTTGTCGGTTTCGCTCTGCTGATAAATCTGCTCTTCACGCTGAATAAACACGTTGGCCAGCACGCCGTAGGCTTTGCCCCAGGCGTCCAACACTTCCTGACCCGGGCTGAACATTTCGTCCAGCGTCGCCAGCAGGTGGCCGCCGACGATTTGGTATTGTTCCGGCTGGATATTGAAGCTGGTGTGCTTCTGCGCGATGCGCTCCACCGCCGGCAGCAGCGCCGCCAGGTTCTCGATGTTGGCGGCATAGGCGCAGATGGCGTCGAACAACGCCTGACGCTGATCGCCGTTGCGCTGGTTGCTCATGTTGAAAATGTCTTTCAATTCCGGGTTGTGCGCGAACATGCGATCGTAAAAGTGGGCGGTCAGCTTCGGCCCGGTCGCAGCCAGCAGGGGAAGGGTGGATTTTACGGTAGCGATGGTTTGGCTATCCAGCATGGGAGCGCTCCTTGGGTTGGGATCTTGACGAGAATTTTAATGATGTATTTTAAATGCATCTTATTGAGTTCCACGCCGCTTGTAAATACCCTTGTTTTCGTTGCGGTGTTCTTCCGGCGTCGATCGCGCTCACAGAACATGAAAAAAGCGCATCGTTCGCATGAGGAAATGTCCGTTGATAAACGGCGGCGTTTAGCGGATCAAAGCCTTGCGCCGCCTTATGCCAATCGTTTGCGTAAAAACCTCTGTCAAGACCTATCTTCGGTGGGGCGAAACGGTTTACACTGTGGCCCAGAACCCAAACGGGTAGTTATTTGGTGATTTTTTAGTTAGCTGATTTAAGTCAGGAGATGCCGGATGTTAAAGCGTGAAATGAACATTGCCGATTACGATGCGGAACTGTGGCGTGCCATGGAGCAGGAAGTGGTGCGTCAGGAAGAGCACATCGAGCTGATCGCGTCTGAGAACTACACCAGCCCGCGCGTGATGCAGGCTCAGGGTTCCCAGCTGACCAACAAATACGCTGAAGGCTATCCGGGCAAGCGTTACTACGGCGGCTGCGAATACGTGGATATCGTTGAGCAGCTGGCTATCGACCGCGCCAAAGAATTGTTCGGCGCCGATTACGCCAACGTGCAGCCGCACTCCGGCTCCCAGGCTAACTTCGCCGTTTACACCGCGCTGCTGCAGCCGGGCGACACCATTCTGGGCATGAACCTGGCGCACGGCGGCCACCTGACCCACGGTTCCCCGGTTAACCTGTCCGGCAAACTGTATAACGTGGTGCCTTACGGCATCGACGACAAAGGTCAAATCGACTATGACGATCTGGCCAAGCAGGCGCAAACCCACAAGCCGAAAATGATCATCGGCGGCTTCTCCGCCTACTCCGGCGTGGTTGACTGGGCCAAAATGCGCGAAATCGCCGACAGCATCGGCGCTTACCTGTTCGTCGACATGGCGCACGTGGCGGGCCTGATCGCCGCCGGCGTGTACCCGAACCCGGTACCGCACGCACACATCGTCACCACCACCACCCACAAAACCCTGGCGGGCCCGCGCGGCGGCCTGATCCTGGCGAAGGGCGGCGACGAAGATCTGTATAAGAAGCTGAACTCCGCCGTGTTCCCTGGCGGCCAGGGCGGCCCGCTGATGCACGTGATCGCCGGCAAGGCGGTGGCGTTGAAAGAAGCGATGGAGCCTGAGTTCAAGGTTTACCAGCAGCAAGTGGCGGTCAACGCCAAGGCGATGGTGGACGTGTTCCTGCAGCGCGGCTACAAAGTGGTCTCCGGCGGCACCCATAACCACCTGTTCCTGCTGGATCTGGTCGATAAAAACCTGACCGGTAAAGAAGCGGACGCCGCCCTGGGCCGCGCCAACATCACCGTCAACAAAAACAGCGTGCCGAACGATCCGAAGAGCCCGTTCGTCACCTCCGGCGTGCGTATCGGCACCCCAGCCGTGACCCGTCGCGGCTTCAAAGAGGCCGACGTGCGCGAACTGGCCGGTTGGATCTGCGATGTGCTGGACAACATCAACGATGAAGCCACCATCGAACGCACCAAGAAGAAAGTGCTGGATATCTGCGCCCGCCTGCCGGTTTACGCATAATCCCGCTTTTGCCTGATAAAACCCGCTGCGGCGGGTTTTTTTGTGGCCGCTCGCGGTAAACTGTGAGCTGTCTGGCACTCTAACGCATTGAAGCGGAATGAAGATTGCGGGGCGGTGTGAGCTCTGTCAAAGTATTGCCCTCACTCCGGAGGGATCATGGTTCTGCAATCCACGCGTTGGCTCGCGCTCAGTTATTTCACCTACTTTTTTTCCTACGGCATTTTCTTACCGTTCTGGGGCGTGTGGCTGAAAGGCGAGGGCATCGCGCCCGAAACCATCGGCATATTGCTCGGCGCCGGTTTGGTGGCCCGCTTCCTCGGCAGTTTACTGATTGCTCCCCGCGTTAAAGATCCCTCTCATCTGGTTTCCGCGCTGCGCCTGCTGGCGCTGCTGACCCTGGCTTTCGCGGTTGGCTTCTGCTTCGGCAACGGCTGGGGCTGGCTGATGCTGGTGATAGCGGGCTTCAACCTGTTCTTCTCGCCGCTGGTGCCGCTGACCGACGCGCTGGCCGCCACCTGGCAAAAGCAGATCCGCATGGACTATGGCCGGGTGCGGCTGTGGGGCTCGCTGGCGTTCGTCATCGGCTCGGCGCTGACCGGGCAACTGGTGGCGGTGTGGGGCCATAACGCCATTCTCTACAGCCTGATCCTCAGCGTGCTGGCGATGCTGCTGGGCATGCTGCTGAAGCCGAGCGTGATGCCGCAGGGCGAAGCGCGCACGCACGGCGGGGCCGAGCGTTCGCTGTGGGCGCTGTTGAAAGAAGGGCCGGTGTGGCGCTTCCTGCTGTGCGTCACGCTGCTGCAGGGCGCGCACGCCGGCTACTACAGCTTCGGCTCCATTTACTGGCAGGAGGCGGGCTATTCGGCCTCGACCATCGGTTATCTGTGGTCGCTGGGCGTGGTGGCGGAAGTGATTATTTTCGCCAGCAGCAACGTGCTGTTCCGCCGCTGGAATGCGCGCAACCTGCTGCTGCTTTCCGCCTGTTGCGGCGTGTTGCGCTGGAGCCTGATGGCCTACAGCACCGAGCTGGGCTGGCTGCTGCTGATCCAGATCCTGCATTGCGGCACCTTCACCGTCTGCCATCTGGCGGCGATGCGCTTTATCGCCGCGCGCCAGGGGCAAGAGGTGATCCGGCTGCAGGCGGTGTATTCGGCGCTGGCGATGGGCGGCGGTATCGCCGTCATGACGGTCATTGCCGGGTTCCTGTTCGAACATTGGCAGGGCGGGGTATTCTGGGTGATGGCGGCGGTCGCGGTGCCGGCCTTGTTCATCCGGCCGCCGGCGGTCAGCGTCAGCCGGTGATTAAGGGGCTTCCAGCAGCGCGCGGATGGCCTGGCGCTGGCGGTTTTCCAGCGGCAGTTCGGTATAGATCAGCGGCGGGTGTGGAGCGCTGTGCACCGCCGCGTAGGGGGTGATCACCAGCGTGACGCCCTGCGGCGCTCCGCCGCACAGATAGTCGCTCAGCGGCAGATACTTGATGTTCAGCGGCAGCAGCGTGAGCTCGCGGATCTGATATTCCACTTCCTCTTCCAACTGCGGGTTATCCAGCGTCAGCAGCAGCACCTGTTTTTCCTGCAGCGCGTTGTCCTGCATCAGCCAGGCGCCGAAGCTGATGGCCACCAGGCCCGCCTCCTCGTTGGAAAAATGCACGCCGTACTCCTGCTCCAGCGGTTTCAACGCTTCCTGCGTGGTGCGCATCAGCCGCGGGTATTTGCGCACCACTTCTTCCAGCAGCATATTGTCGATGCCGATGGCGAAACGGCAGCGCTCCAGCGCCGGCGCCAGATGGGCGAACAGCTGGCTGACCAGCTCCGCCTTGCTGCTGAAAGCCATGCCGGACAGCTGCTGGAACCGCTCGACCATGCTGTCGATCGCCGTCATCAACCGCTGCTCATGCGCCGAGTCGTTGCTGTGGTAGCTGTGGCTTTTCAACAGGGTGAAGGTCAGCGCCAGGAAATCGCGCTCGTCCGCGTGCGGCGGCTGGTTAAACAGCCGGTTGCAGGTCTGATGCAGCCAGGCGGCGGCTTGCTGCTCCGGTTTTTGCCGCAGCCAGTCGCGCTGAACGGCGTCGAAACACGGGTGTTGCTGCAGGCGGTTTTGCCAGGCGCAGTAGAGCAGATAATGCTGCAGGAATTGGCGGTCGCGCGCGTCAAAGTGACGATTGAGCAGCGGCTCGCAGGCGTCGAGCGACTGGGCCAACAGCGATGTCAACTCGGCATCGGCCGCCAGCGCTTGCCGCAGGCGCGGGGCGAAATCGTCTTCGACGAACCGCGGGCTGCAGCGCAGGGTGCGCCTTAGCCAATGGAGCAGGCACAGGCGTTGGTTGAGCGCGCTGCCCCTCAATCGGTAGCCATGGTCGGGATCGACGGCGATCTCCAGATGGTGGAAACGCTGGATTTCACTGGCCACCTCGGCTATATCTTGCCGGGTTATCGGGGGGGCGACGCCATTGATTCGGCTGAGGGTCTCCAGCTGTAACTCGGGCTCCGGCGTGTACAGCATCAGCAGCAGATGGCAGCGCCGTTGTTGTCCGGAGAGCTCAGGCACGGGAGAGGTGTCCAGGCTCATATCACCTTCCGGCATAAAAGGTTGCGATTATGCCTAAGCATAGCAAAAGGCTTTGTGCCGGCAGGGTTAACGCGCGGCTTTTACTTCGGCTTACAACTTTCGTCACAAATATCGCCGGCAGAGGCGGGCCGTTCGACATTTATTTGTGTTACGTTATAACAAATATAGTAAAGCAGGATAATGATGAAGTTACGTCGACTTTTGGCTGCCTTTGGCGCCGTGTTCAGCGCCGGTGCGATCGCGCATCCGCACAGCTTTATCGATATGAACACCACCTTCGTCGCCAAGGATCAGCGGTTGGTCGGCCTGAAAATGGTGTGGGTGATGGATGAAATCACCTCGGCGGATCTGCTCTACGATGCGAAAAACGCCAAGAGCGATTCGGAAGTGTGGAAAAAGCTGGCGGCGGAAGTGATGGCCAACGTGCTGGGGCAGCACTATTTCACCGACCTTTACCGCGACGGCAAGCCGGTGAAATACCTGAACTTGCCCAGCGAATATCACCTGTCGCGCCAGGGCAACCAGGCGGTACTGGAGTTCGTGCTGCCGTTGGCCGAGCCGCAGCCGCTGGCGGGCAAGCCGTTCGAGCTTTCTACTTACGATCCGACTTATTTCGTGGATATGACCTATAAAGACCAAAATGCGCTGCATTTGCCGCCGGAGATGGCGCAACTGTGCAGCTACAAGCTGATGACGCCGAAGCCGATTGCGTCGCTGCAGGCCTATGCGCTGTCGCTCGACAAGAACGACTCGCCCGGCGAAGACCTGGCGCTGGGGCAGCAGTTCGCCCAGCGGGTGACGCTGCAATGTCGCTGAATCTCTCGCAACCGACGATAAACCGGCGCCACTGGGCTTTCGGCCTGTGGCCGCTGCTGCCGTTCACGCTGGCGCTGGCGGCCGCCGCGCTGCTGGCGTGGCACTATTGGCCGCAGCTGCTGATGCAGAGCGTGGTATGGCAAAAAGCGCTGCACCAGCAGATGGCGGGGTTGTTGCAGCAGGTGAAGGCCGCGCCGCAGCAGGCAGGGTTGGCGCTGACGCTGTTCAGCCTCGGCTATGGCGTTTTGCATGCGCTCGGCCCCGGCCACGGCAAAGTGGTGATCGCCACCTATCTGGCCACTCACCCGGCGCGGCTGAAAAGCAGCCTGAAGCTGACCTTCGCCGCTTCGCTGGTGCAGGGCGGGGTGGCGATCGCGCTGGTCACGCTGATGCTGGTGGTATTGCAGCTCTCTTCGCGCCAGCTGCACCAAAGCAGCTTCTGGCTGGAGAAGGGCAGCTTTATTTTGGTGATGTTGCTTGGCGTGTTGCTGAGTTGGCGCGCGCTGAAACGTCTGTTTGCGGCGATCAAGGCGATGCGCCCGGCGCCGGCGCTGCGCATCAACAGCCTGACGCCGCTGGCGGCGGAGCATGTGCACAGCGCCGATTGCGGCTGCGGCCACCGGCATCTGCCGAGCGACAGCGAGCTGCAGGCGGGAAGCGATTGGCGCACCCAGACTGCCATCGTGCTGGCGATGGGCATGCGTCCCTGTTCGGGGGCGATTTTGGTGCTGCTGTTCTCCAAGGTGATCGGCGTGTTCGGCTGGGGAGTGATCTCCGCGCTGGCGATGGCGTTTGGCACGTCGTTGACCATCTCCATGCTGGCGCTGCTGGTGCATTACAGCCGACGGCTGGCGGTGCGCCTTAGCCGCTCGCGTGCGCCCGCCGCCTGGAGCGCGGTGGCCTGGGGCTCGTTGGCGCTGGCCGGGGGCCTGATCCTGTTGGCCGCCGGGCTGTTGCTGTACGTCAGCGCGCAGCCGGCATTCGGCGGCGGCATCCGCCCCTTCTCCCGCTGACGGGCATAAAAAAAGCGCTGCATCGGCAGCGCTTTTTTCGATTCGCTTCTGGCGATTAACGCTTCAGCGCTTCGCTCAGTTCTTCGCGCATGGTGGCCAGCATGGCTTTCACGACGCGCGGGTTGCCTGCTACCACGTTGCCGGAGCTGAAGTGGTTGTGGCCGCCGACGAAGTCGGTGACCAGGCCGCCGGATTCACGCACCAGCAGTTCGCCCGCGGCGAAGTCCCACGGCTTCAGGCCGATTTCGAAGAAACCGTCTACGCGGCCGGCGGCCACATAGGCCAGATCCAGCGCAGCGGAACCGGTGCGGCGGAAGTCCGCGCACTGGGTGAACAGCTTGCCGACGATGTTGATGTAAGGCGTTGCGTGCTGTTTGACTTTGAACGGGAAGCCGGTCGCCAGGATGGTGCCATCCAGATCTTTGGCGTTGGTGCCGCGCAGACGGTAACCGTTGAGCTGGGCGCCCTGACCGCGCGTGGCGGTGAACAGTTCGTTGCGCATCGGATCGTAAACCACGGCCACTTCAGTGCGGCCTTTGATGCGTACGGCGATGGAAACGGAGAAATGAGGGAAACGTTTGATGAAGTTTGCAGTGCCATCCAGTGGATCGATCACCCATTGCACATCGCGATCTTCGCCGATCAGCTCACCGCGTTCTTCGCTCACGATACTGTGTTGCGGATAAGACTTGCGGATGACGTCGATGATCAGATGCTCTGCATCGCGATCGACGTTGGTGACGAAGTCATTGGTCCCTTTCTGGCTCGCTTCTACAGCGTCCGGGGTTTCGTAGTTTTTGGCAATCAGGTTACCGGCCTTGCGCGCAGCGCGCACGGCGATAGTCAGCATCGGATGCATGGGTATCTTCCAACTAGGATGTTAAAGAACAGGAAACGGCGCGAAGTATAGCAGCTGTTCGGCAAATTGCCTACGGCTGTGTTAAGATGCTGCGATTTTCCGCCACGCTCAGAGTTTGTATGCTGCACAATATCCGCATTGTTCTGGTAGAGACTTCACATACCGGCAACATGGGCTCGACCGCCAGAGCCATGAAAACCATGGGGTTAACCAACCTTTATCTGGTTAATCCGCTGATCAAACCCGATTCTCAGGCCATCGCCCTGGCCGCCGGCGCCAGCGACGTGATCGGCAACGCCACTATCGTCGATACCCTCGATGACGCCATCGCCGGCTGTAGCCTGGTGGTGGGCACCAGCGCGCGCTCTCGCACCCTGCCGTGGCCGATGCTGGAGCCGCGCGAATGCGGCGTGCGCGCCGTGCACGAGGGCGAGCACGCGCCGGTGGCGCTGGTGTTCGGCCGTGAACGCGTCGGGCTGACCAACGATGAATTGCAGAAGTGCCACTACCACGTCGCCATTCCGGCCAACCCGGACTACAGCTCGCTGAACCTGGCGATGGCGGTGCAGATCCTGGCGTACGAAGTGCGCGTGGCTTACCTCGATCGCCAACAGGCGGGCGCGCCGCAGCTGGAAGAGACGCCGTATCCGCTGGTGGACGACCTTGAGCGTTTCTATCAGCACCTTGAGCAGACGCTGCAGCGTACCGGCTTCATTCGCCCGTCCCATCCGGGCCAGGTGATGAGTCGCCTGCGTCGGCTGTTCACCCGCGCGCGCCCGGAAGGGCAGGAGCTGAATATCCTGCGCGGCATGCTGACCTCGATCGAGAAACAGGATAAACATCAAGGTAATTAATTGATGTGGCATAACGGTGGGCGACAATAGTATTAGTTATCCAAAGGTTATAACATGTATTTTATATACCTTTGTTCTTGCTAAGTTCAAAACGTGCTAATACTTGAGTTAATTACTAGGTTAAATAGTTGACTGTTTTACTCAGGAATGTCAGACTTTCGGCCATATTTGACCAACAGGTAACCATTGAGCTATGAGACTGACATCCAAAGGCCGTTATGCCGTAACCGCTATGCTCGACGTAGCGCTGCATTCCCAGGAAGGGCCGGTGCCACTGGCGGACATTTCCGAACGCCAGGGTATTTCGCTCTCTTATCTGGAACAATTATTCTCCCGTCTGCGCAAGAATGGCCTGGTGGCCAGCGTGCGCGGTCCGGGCGGTGGTTATCTGCTGGGTAAAGACGCGGGTGAGATCGCCGTTGGCGCTGTCATCACTGCCGTCGATGAATCGGTAGATGCAACCCGTTGCCAGGGCAAAGAAGGCTGTCAGGGCGGCGATCGCTGCTTGACCCACGCCCTGTGGCGCGATCTGAGCGAGCGCATCAGCGGGTTCCTGAACAACATTACGCTGGCTGAACTGGTCAACAACCAGGAAGTGCTGGTGGTGGCGGATCGTCAAAACAACGATACGCGCCGCACGGCCAACGGTCGTCCGCAAGAAACTATCAACGTTAATCTGCGCGCATAAGCAGCTGGCGAAATTATTTTAGTTTTTGGAAGTGATGTACGGAGCACAAGAGCAATGAAATTACCGATTTATCTGGATTACTCAGCAACGACGCCGGTTGACCCGCGCGTTGCTGAGAAGATGATGCAGTTTTTGACCCTGGACGGCACTTTCGGCAACCCGGCTTCCCGTTCCCACCGTTTCGGTTGGCAGGCGGAAGAGGCGGTAGACATCGCCCGTAACCAAATCGCCGAACTGGTGGGCGCCGATCCGCGCGAAATCGTCTTCACCTCCGGGGCGACCGAATCCGACAACCTGGCGATCAAAGGCGCTGCCAATTTCTACCAGAAAAAAGGCAAGCACATCATCACCAGCAAAACCGAACACAAAGCCGTGCTCGACACCTGCCGTCAGCTGGAGCGCGAAGGGTTTGAAGTGACCTACCTGGCGCCGCAGAGCAACGGCATCATCAGCCTGCAGGATCTCGAAGCGGCGATGCGCGATGACACCATCCTGGTCTCCATCATGCACGTCAACAACGAAATCGGCGTGGTGCAGGATATCGAAGCGATCGGCGAAATGTGCCGTGCGCGCGGTATCATCTACCACGTTGACGCCACCCAGAGCGTGGGCAAACTGCCTATCGATCTGAGCAAGCTGAAAGTCGACCTGATGTCGTTCTCCGGCCACAAAATCTATGGTCCGAAAGGCATCGGCGCGCTGTACGTGCGTCGCAAGCCGCGCATCCGCATCGAAGCGCAGGTGCACGGCGGCGGTCACGAGCGCGGCATGCGTTCCGGCACCCTGCCTGTCCACCAGATCGTCGGCATGGGCGAAGCTTATCGCATCGCCAAAGAAGAGATGACCGAAGAGATGGCGCGTCTGCGCACCCTGCGCGATCGTCTGTGGAACGGCGTGAAAGATATGGAAGAAGTGTATCTGAACGGCGATCTGGAGCACGGCGCACCGAACATCCTGAACGTCAGCTTCAACTACGTTGAAGGCGAGTCGCTGATCATGGCGCTGAAAGACCTGGCCGTTTCTTCCGGTTCAGCCTGTACCTCCGCCAGCCTCGAGCCGTCCTATGTGCTGCGCGCGCTGGGCATGAGCGATGAATTGGCGCACAGCTCGATCCGTTTCTCCCTGGGGCGTTTCACCACGGAAGAAGAGATCGACTACACCATTCAACTGGTGCGTAAATCCATCGGCCGTCTGCGCGATCTGTCCCCGCTGTGGGAGATGTTCAAGCAGGGCGTGGACATCAACAGCATCGAATGGGCGCATCATTAATTCTCAGGTTTCAGGAGCAAGGTCATGGCTTACAGCGAAAAAGTAATCGATCATTATGAAAACCCGCGTAACGTGGGTTCTTTCGACAACGAAGATCCTACCGTCGGCAGCGGCATGGTAGGGGCGCCGGCTTGCGGCGACGTGATGAAGCTGCAAATCAAGGTTAACGATGAAGGCATCATCGAAGACGCGCGCTTCAAAACTTACGGCTGCGGTTCCGCCATCGCCTCCAGCTCGCTGGTGACCGAATGGATGAAAGGCAAGTCGCTCGATCAGGCTGAAGCGATCAAAAACACCCAGATCGCCGAAGAGCTGGAATTGCCGCCGGTCAAAATTCACTGCTCGATCCTGGCTGAAGACGCCATCAAAGCAGCGATTGCTGACTATAAGAGCAAGCATAGCGCCAAGTAATTTGTCTGAGTCGGCCCGGCCGCGCCGGGCTTTGATGTGAAGTGTGAGGTTGTGATGTCTATTACCATGAGCGACAGCGCTGCGCAGCGTGTTCAGGCGTTTTTGACGAACCGCGGCAAAGGTCTCGGCCTGCGTCTGGGAGTGCGAACTTCCGGCTGCTCCGGGATGGCGTACGTGCTGGAATTTGTTGACGAAGCCAACGATGACGACATCGTGTTTGAAGACAAAGGCATCAAGGTGATCATCGACGGCAAGAGCCTGGTCTACCTTGACGGCACCGAGCTTGATTTCGTTAAGGAAGGCCTGAACGAAGGCTTCAAGTTCAACAACCCGAACGTCTCAAGCGAGTGCGGCTGCGGCGAGAGTTTCAACGTCTGACAGTCCATCGTGCTCCCCCGTTTCGGCGGGGGAACTTCATCCGCTAACGCCCAGAGCACGCTATGGATTACTTTACTTTATTCGGGCTGCCAGTTCGCTACACCGTGGACGGCAGCCTGCTTGCGTCCCGCTTCCAGGATCTGCAGCGCCAATTCCACCCCGATCGTTTCGCCAACCAGCCGGAGCGCGAACGCCTGATGGCGTTGCAGCAGGCGGCGACCATCAACGAAGCCTACCAGGCGCTGAAGCACCCGTTAAAACGCGCGGAGTATATGCTATCGTTGCACGGCTTCGATCTGGGCAACGAACAGCATACGATGCGCGACACCGCGTTCCTGATGGAACAGCTGGAACTGCGCGAAGAGCTCGACGCCATTGAGCGCAAGCCGGAGGCGGAAAGCCTGCTGGCCGATTTCGGCGCGCGGCTGGCCGCCTCGGTCAAACAGCGCAGCGCGCTGATGCTGCAGCAGTTGGACAGTGAACAGTGGGCGGACGCCGCCGACACCGTGCGCAAGCTGCGCTTCTTGGACAAACTCCAGCAACAGGTTGAACAACTCGAAGAAAAACTGCTGGGTTTTGAGTAACACCTTCTGATTCTGATTGTGGAAGCTTCAACATGGCCTTATTACAAATTAGTGAGCCTGGCCTCAGCGCCGCGCCGCACCAGCGACGTCTGGCCGCCGGCATCGACTTGGGCACCACCAACTCGCTGGTCGCCACGGTGCGCAGCGGGCAAGCGGAAACGCTGGCCGACGAACAGGGTCGCCATTTGCTGCCTTCGGTAGTGCATTATCAGGCGGACGCGCAGCGCGTCGGCTGGGAGGCGCGCCAACAGGCGGCGCAGGATCCGGCCAATACCGTCAGCTCCATCAAACGCATGATGGGCCGCTCGTTGGCGGACGTGCAGCAACGTTACCCGAACCTGCCGTACCAATTCCAAGCCAGCGACAACGGCCTGCCGCTGATCGTCACCGCCGCCGGCGCGGTTAACCCGGTCGGCGTCTCCGCCGATATCCTGCGGGCCCTGTCCGCGCGCGCGCAAGCGGCGCTGGAAGGTGAGCTGGACGGTGTGGTGATCACCGTTCCCGCTTACTTTGACGACGCGCAGCGCCAGGGCACCAAAGACGCGGCGCGTCTGGCCGGCCTGCACGTCCTGCGTCTGCTGAACGAACCGACCGCGGCCGCGATCGCCTACGGGCTGGATTCCGGCCAGGAAGGGGTGATCGCGGTTTACGATCTGGGCGGCGGCACCTTTGATATCTCCATTCTGCGCCTCAGCCGCGGCGTGTTCGAAGTGCTGGCCACCGGCGGCGATTCCGCGCTGGGCGGCGACGACTTCGATCACCTGTTGGCCGACTGGCTGCGCGAGCAGGCCGGCGTGGCCGATCGCAGCGACCACGGCGTGCAGCGCCAACTGCTGGATGCCGCCATCGCCGCCAAAATCGCGTTGAGCGATGCCGACAGCGTGCGCGTCGAGGTGGCCGGCTGGCAGGGTGAAGTGACCCGCGCCCAGTTTGAAGTGCTGATCGCTCCGTTGGTGAAACGCACGCTGATGGCCTGCCGCCGCGCGCTGAAAGACGCCGGCGTCGCCGCCGACGAGGTGCTGGAAGCGGTGATGGTCGGCGGTTCCACCCGCGTGCCGCTGGTGCGTGAGCAGGTGGGCGCCTTCTTCGGCCGCACGCCGCTGACGTCGATCGATCCGGATAAAGTGGTCGCCATCGGCGCCGCGATCCAGGCCGACATTCTGGTGGGCAACAAGCCGGACAGCGACATGCTGCTGCTGGACGTGATCCCGCTGTCGCTGGGCCTCGAAACCATGGGCGGCCTGGTGGAGAAAGTGATCCCGCGCAATACCACCATTCCGGTGGCGCGCGCGCAGGAGTTCACCACCTTTAAAGACGGCCAGAGCGCGATGATGATCCACGTGCTGCAGGGCGAGCGCGAGCTGGTGCAGGATTGCCGTTCGCTGGCGCGCTTCACGCTGCGCGGCCTGCCGCCATTGCCTGCCGGGGGCGCGCATATTCGCGTCACCTTCCAGGTGGATGCCGACGGCCTGCTGAGCGTCACCGCGATGGAGAAATCCACCGGCGTCGAAGCCTCGATCCAGGTCAAGCCGTCGTACGGCCTGTCGGACAGCGAAATCGCCGGCATGATCAAGGATTCGATGGCCAACGCGCAAAGCGACGTGGGCGCGCGCAAGCTGGCGGAGCAACGCGTGGAAGCCGCGCGGGTGCTGGAAAGCCTGCAGGGCGCGCTGGCCACCGACGCCGCGCTGCTGAGCGAGGCGGAAAGCCAGGCGATCGCCGCCGCGACCCAGGCGTTGCAGCAGGCGGTGCAGGGTGAAGACCCCGCCGCTATCGAAGACGCCATCAAAACATTAGATGCACAAACGCAAGATTTTGCCGCGCGCCGCATGGATGCTTCCATTCGCCGCGCGCTGGCTGGCCATTCTGTGGATGAGGTTTAACCATGCCTAAAATTGTTTTCCTGCCCCATCAAGATCTGTGCCCGGAAGGGGCGGTTCTGGAAGCCGAAAAAGGGGAGTCGATCCTCAACGTTGCGCTGCGCAACGGCATTGAAATCGAGCACGCCTGCGAGAAATCCTGCGCCTGCACCACCTGCCACTGCATCGTGCGTGAAGGCTTCGATTCGCTGGAAGAGAGCAGCGAGCTGGAAGACGACATGCTGGACAAAGCGTGGGGGCTGGAGCCGGAAAGCCGTCTGAGCTGCCAGGCGCTGGTCGCCGACGAAGATCTGGTGGTCGAAATGCCGCGCTACACCGTCAACCACGCGCGTGAGCATTAATTGTTAGCCGCAGCGTCAACCCGGAGATCATAATGGGACTGAAGTGGACCGACAGCCGTGAAATCGGCGAAGCCCTGTACGACCAATACCCGGACACCGATCCGAAAACCGTGCGTTTTACCGACATGCATCAGTGGATCTGCGATCTGGAAGAGTTCGATGACGATCCGCAGGCTTCCAACGAAAAAATACTGGAAGCGATCCTGCTGGTCTGGTTAGATGAAGCGGAGTAAATAGCGTAACGGGCTGCCATGGGCGGCCCGTTTATTTTGTATCCGACATACCCGTCGTCTTTCAAACCGCAGCGTTGTTACCTGCACGATCACACCCCAGTCACTTACCTGAGTAAGCTCCTGGGGATGAGATCGCTGGGCGCCTAGCTGCAATTTGAAATCCATAGGGTATGCAATAAAGCCCTAATGAAATAATAAAGGGAACATCCGGAGTAAGAAGGCTATGACAACTGAATTCATGCAGGTCACGCTGTCGCAACAACCTGCCGACGCCCGCTGGGGCGAGAAAGCGCTGCTGAGCACCAACGGTGAAGGGATGACTATCCACCTGACCGGGGCCGACAAGCTGGGCGCGATCCAGCGCGCGGGCCGCAAAATTGACGGCCAGGGCATCAAAAACGTCAAGCTGGCCGGCGACGGTTGGGATTTGGAAAACAGCTGGGCGTTCTGGCAAGGCTATCGCGGGCCGAAAGGGCAGCGCAACGTCGAATGGGCCGAACTGCCGGAAGCCGCGCGTCAGGAGCTGGATAAGCGCCTGAAGATCGTCGACTGGGTGCGTGACACCATCAACATGCCGGCGGAAGAGCTGGGGCCGGAGCAACTGGCGACCCGCGCCGTCGATCTGATGTGCGACGTCGGCTGCGATGCCGTCAGCTACCGCATCACCAAGGGCGAAGATCTGCGCGAGCAGAACTATGCCGGCATCCACACCGTCGGCCGCGGCTCCGAACGTCCGCCGGTGCTGCTGGCATTGGACTTCAACCCGACCGGTAACCCGGATGCGCCGGTGTTCGCTTGCCTGGTCGGCAAGGGCATCACTTTCGACAGCGGCGGCTACAGCCTGAAGCAGAGCGCCTTCATGGATTCGATGAAATCCGACATGGGCGGCGCGGCCACTATCACCGGCGCCCTGGCGCTGGCGGCGGCGCGCGGCCTGAAGCAGCGCGTGAAGCTGTACCTGTGCTGCGCCGACAACATGGTCAGCGGCAACGCCTTCAAACTGGGCGACATCATTCGCTACCGCAACGGCAAAACCGTTGAGGTGATGAACACCGATGCGGAAGGGCGCCTGGTGCTGGCCGACGGCCTGATCGACGCTTCTGAGCAGAACCCGCAGCTGATTATCGACTGCGCCACCCTGACCGGCGCGGCGAAAACGGCGGTAGGCAACGACTATCACGCGCTGTTCAGCTTCGACGACGCGCTGGCGCAAGAGCTGCTGAGCAGCGCCGCCGCCGAGCACGAGCCGTTCTGGCGTCTGCCGCTGGCCGAGTTCCACCGCAGCCAGCTGCCGTCCAACTTCGCCGAGCTGAACAACGTGGCCGGCCCGGCCTACACCGCCGGCGCCAGCACCGCGGCGGCCTTCCTGTCGCATTTCGTTAAGAACTACCAGCAAGGCTGGTTGCACATCGACTGTTCCGCCACCTACCGCAAAGGCGCGGTGGATCAGTGGTCGGCCGGCGCGACCGGGCTGGGCGTGCGCACCCTGGCCAATCTGTTGCTGAGCAAAGCCAAATAATTGAACGCCCGCCGCGTCGGGCGCTAGAATGCGCATTATCTTCGGGGCCCAGCATGCTGGGCCTCGCTATTTGATCCCTGGAGTTTGCCATGAGTTCCCATCATCACGATGCCGCCCCGAGCGAGAACGAGCTTGAACGCCTGCTGAAGCTGGCGGTGACGGAGCCGGCCCACCGTCCGGCGTTCTTCCGTGAACTGCTCGACGCCACGGTGCTGATCCTCGGCGACAGCGAGCAGGTGCAGCAGGACGGCGACATCACGCTGAACGCGGATACGCCGGTCAATATCCAGCATTGGGAAAAGCAGGACGGCGGCAGCATCATTCCGTTCTTCACCTCGCTGGACGCGTTGCAGAAGGCCGTTGAGGACGAACAGCCGTTCATCGCCATGCCGGCGCGGGTGCTGTTTGAAATCACCCAAGGCGCGGATCTGTTCCTCAACCCGAAGGCGGAATACGGCAAAGAGTTCTACCCGGAAGAGGTGGCGATGCTGCTGGCGACCGGCGGCGTCGTCAAACCGGTTGAGCATTACGTTGACAAAGAGACCCAAATCCTGTTGGGGCAGCCCGAAGAGTACCCGTCGGCGATGGTGGATGCGCTGACCACGCTGTTCAGCCAGCGCAAACCGGTGCGCCGCGCGTTTCTGGCGCTGATGCACGACCAGGCGGCGGACGAGAAGCCGAATCTGCTGATCGGGCTGGAAGTGGATGCAGAACCGGCGGAGATCGAGGCGTTGATCAACGAGGCCGGCAGCGTCGCCAGCGAAACGGCGCCGAATGACGAACCGGTCGATTTCTGCCTGGTGTCGGAGAAAGAGCGCGGCATCAGCCACTACCTGATCGCCCATACGCAGCCGTTTTATCAGCGCCGCTGGGGCAGCTGGCTGCGCAATTTGATCCCGTCCACCGACAAGACCCAGTAACGCGGCGCGTGGTCGGAAATGCCGCAGGAAGATCATATTTTTTTAATGAAATGTTGATTTTCCCGTAGGCAAGCGTTAACGGCGCACATATAATCTGCGCCACTTGAGAAGGCCGGCAACATTGCAGACCGGCCTGTTTTGGAAGTCATACAGAGGCCATCATGACCGTAGAACGTACCTTTTCCATCGTTAAACCAAACGCTGTAGCCAACAACGACATCGGCGCTATCTACGCGCGTTTCGAGCGCGCCGGTTTCAAAATCATCGCCGCTAAAATGCTGCGTCTGACTCGCGAGCAAGCTGAAGGCTTCTACGCTGAGCACAAAGGCCGCCCATTCTTCGACGGTCTGGTAGAGTTCATGACCTCCGGCCCAATCATGGTGCAGGTTCTGGAATCTGAAAACGCCGTGCAGCGCAACCGCGACATCATGGGCGCAACCAACCCGGACAACGCACTGGCCGGCACCCTGCGCGCCGACTACGCGGACAGCTTCACCGCTAACGCCGTTCACGGTTCCGACTCCGTTGAATCCGCACAGCGTGAAATCGCTTACTTCTTCAACGAAAGCGAAATCTGCGCACGTTAATCGTGCCGTTTCTGAGCTGATAGCCAGACATTCACCGGCTGAAACAATAAAAATGCCCTGAATGCCTTTCAGCCATAGAAACCCGCTACTAAAATTTGTACAATGCCGCGCCCCTGATAAGACGACTTGTCAGGGGCGTGTTTTTAGTGCCGCCACCCGAATCTCGCGGGCTGAAATGCACAACTTACTTTCCATTCTTTAGCGCCATAACGTGTAATAACGAGGCCAGAGATCATTATGTTAGAACCCATCACGTCCGAGCACACCGTGTCTGAAAATAATTCGCTGACTACCCCCTCCGTTAACGTGGAGCAACCGGCTGCGGCCAAAATCAACCTGCTGGATCTGAACCGCCAGCAAATGCGCGAGTTCTTCGCCGAAATGGGCGAGAAACCGTTCCGCGCCGATCAGGTGATGAAGTGGATTTATCACTACTGCTGCGACGATTTCGAGCAGATGACCGACATCAACAAAGTCCTGCGCGGCAAGCTGCAGCGCGTGGCGGAAATCCGCGCGCCGGAAGTGGCGGAAGAACAGCGCTCGGCCGATGGCACCATCAAGTGGGCGATCAAGGTGGGCGATCAGCAGGTCGAAACCGTGTACATCCCGGAAGCCGACCGCGCGACGCTGTGCGTCTCCTCGCAGGTGGGTTGCGCGCTGGAGTGCAAATTCTGTTCGACGGCGCAGCAGGGCTTCAACCGCAACCTGCGCGTGTCGGAAATCATCGGCCAGGTGTGGCGCGCGGCGAAAATCATCGGCGCGCTGAAGGTGACCGGCCAACGCCCGATCACCAACGTGGTGATGATGGGCATGGGCGAACCACTGCTCAACCTGAACAACGTGGTGCCGGCGATGGAAATCATGCTGGACGACTTCGGCTTTGGCCTGTCCAAACGCCGCGTGACCCTGTCTACCTCCGGCGTGGTGCCGGCGCTGGACAAGCTGGGCGATATGATCGACGTGGCGCTGGCCATTTCGCTGCACGCGCCTAACGACACCATCCGCGATGAGATCGTGCCGATCAACCGCAAGTACAACATCGAGACCTTCCTGTCCGCGGTGCGTCGCTACCTGGAGAAGTCCAACGCCAACCAGGGGCGCGTCACCGTCGAGTACGTGATGCTGGATCATATCAACGACAGCACCGACGATGCGCATCAGCTGGCGGAAGTGCTGAAAGACACGCCGTGCAAGATCAACCTGATCCCATGGAACCCGTTCCCGGGCGCTCCGTACGGTCGCAGCTCCAACAGCCGGGTGGATCGTTTCTCCAAGGTGTTGATGGAATACGGCTTTACGACTATTGTTCGTAAAACCCGCGGTGACGATATCGACGCCGCCTGCGGGCAACTGGCGGGTGAAGTGATCGACCGTACCAAGCGTACCCTGAAAAAGAAAATGGCCGGGGAACCTATCAACGTACGGGCGGTCTGAATCCTATAGCACCTTTTTTGTTATCTAACAGCCTGTTATGCGAGATGTTGACGCTAATGGGCGTTAGCTGACGGCCGATAAGGAAATGAATGCGGGCATGAAGCTGAAACTGTGGGGTGTGTGGCTGGCGGTCGGGTTGTTGGCCGGGTGTTCCGGCTCATCGCCGGAAAAGGAAGCACAGGTCGCTGAGGCGGGCCAGACGCGGTTGCAGCTGGGGCTGGAGTACCTGCAGCAAGGTGACATGGACGCCGCGCGCCAGAACCTGGAAAAGGCGCTGGACGCGGCCCCGCAGGATTACCGCACGCAGTTGGGCATGGCGCTCTACGCGCAGCGGATCGGTGAAAACGCCGCGGCTGAACAGCGTTATCGGCAAGCGCTCAAACTTGCGCCGGGCAATGGCACCGTACTGAATAATTACGGTGCGTTTCTTTGCAGTTTAGGGCAGTATGTACCGGCGCAACAGCAGTTTAGCGCTGCGGCGCTGGCGCCCGATTATGGTCAGGTCGCCGACAGCCTGGAAAACGCAGGTTACTGTTTTCTCAAGGCCGGACAAAACGATGAAGCGCGCACGCTGTTGAGCCGCGCGCTGAAAGTCGATCCGGACAAAGGCGCTCCGCTGTTGGCGGAGGCCGAAAAGCAATTTGGAGAAGGGAAGCGCGCCCAGTCGCAACTTTTATTGGATGTTTATCAGCATGTTCTGCCGGCTAGCGCCAGCAGCTTATGGTTACAGATTCGTTTCGCCGCGTTAGCCGGCCGTCAGGATAGCGTTCAACGCTATGGCAAGCAGTTAGCGCGAAGTTTTCCACAATCCAAACAGTACCAGCAGTTCTTAGCTAATGAATACTGAAGCCTCCCAAGATAAAACCGTATCCATGACGACGGGCCAGCGCCTGCGTCAGGCCCGTGAGCAACTCGGGCTGAGCCAACAGGCCGTTGCAGAACGCCTGTGTCTCAAAATGTCCACCGTGCGCGATATCGAGGAAGACAGCGTGTCCGCTGACCTCGCGTCCACCTTCGTGCGCGGCTACATCCGTTCCTACGCCAAGCTGGTGCATTTGCCGGAAGACGAACTGCTGCCGATGCTGGCCAAGCAGGCACCGTTGAAGATGGCGAAAGTGGCGCCGATGCAAAGCTTCTCGCTGGGCAAGCGCCGCAAGAAACGCGACGGCTGGCTGATGAGCTTCACCTGGCTTATCGTGTTCGTGGTGATTGGCCTGACCGGCGCCTGGTGGTGGCAAAACCACAAGGCGCAGCAGGAAGAGATCGCCACCATGGCCGATCAATCCTCCGCGCAGCTTTCACAGAATAACGAAGGGCAGTCCGTGCCGCTGACGGACGGCAACGCCGACGCCGGCACCAACGTGCCGTTGACCGACAACAGCGCCGCGCCGGCCGATACCGGCGCAGCGGCTCAGGCGCCGGCGGCGACCGCCCAGACGCCGGGCGCGGCTCAGCAACAGCCTGCCGTGGTGTCGCCAAGCCAGACCACCCTGCCGGAAACCGCGCCGGCGGCGCAATCGCCGCTGCCGACCGCCGATGCGGGCGTGGCTGCGCCGGCGGCCGATCCGAACGCGCTGGTGATGGATTTCTCCGCCGACTGCTGGCTGCAGGTGACCGACGCGAGCGGTAAAACGCTGTTCAGCGGCACCCAGAAGCAGGGCGGCAAGCTGAACCTGACCGGCACTGCGCCGTATAAACTGACCATCGGCGCGCCGGCGGCAGTACAGATCCAGTATCAGGGTAAACCGGTTGATTTGAGCCGGTTCGTTAAGTCAAACCGTGTTGCTCGCCTGACCGTCGCCGCGCAGTAATCGCGCGGCCCCGGTCGTGATGTCAGAGCAGCAATGGAGAGTAAGTAATGCATAACCAAGCGCCCATCAACCGTCGAAAATCTACACGCATTTACGTCGGCAAGGTGCCTATTGGTGATGGCGCGCCGATTGCCGTGCAGTCGATGACCAACACCCGTACCACCGATGTTGAAGCAACGGTTAATCAGATTAAAGCGCTGGAGCGCGTGGGCGTCGACATCGTCCGCGTTTCGGTTCCTACCATGGACGCCGCCGAGGCGTTCAAGCTGATCAAGCAGCAGGTCAACGTGCCGCTGGTCGCCGATATCCACTTCGATTATCGCATCGCGCTGCAGGTTGCCGAATACGGCGTGGACTGCCTGCGCATCAACCCGGGCAACATCGGCAACGAATCGCGCATTCGCTCGGTGGTGGACTGCGCCCGCGACAAGAACATCCCGATTCGCATCGGCGTCAACGGCGGTTCGCTGGAGAAAGATCTGCAGGAAAAGTACGGCGAACCTACGCCGGAAGCGCTGCTGGAATCCGCCATGCGCCACGTGGATATCCTCGATCGCCTCAACTTCGACCAGTTCAAGGTCAGCGTCAAGGCATCGGATGTGTTCCTGGCGGTGCAATCCTACCGTCTGCTGGCGTCGCGCATCGATCAGCCGCTGCATCTGGGCATCACCGAAGCCGGCGGCGCGCGCAGCGGGTCGGTCAAATCGGCCATCGGCCTGGGCATGCTGCTGTCTGAAGGCATCGGCGACACCCTGCGCATCTCGCTGGCGGCGGATCCGGTCGAAGAGGTGAAGGTCGGTTTCGACATTCTGAAGTCGCTGCGCATCCGCGCGCGCGGCATCAACTTCATCGCCTGCCCGACCTGTTCGCGTCAGGAGTTCGACGTGATCGGCACGGTGAACGCGCTGGAGCAGCGCCTGGAAGACATCATTACGCCGATGGACGTCTCGATCATCGGTTGCGTGGTGAACGGCCCGGGCGAAGCGCTGGTGTCCACCATGGGCGTGACCGGCGGCCACAAGAAGAGCGGCTTCTACGAAGACGGCGTGCGCCAGAAAGAGCGTTTCGACAACGAACAGATGATCGACCAGTTGGAAGCGAAGATTCGCGCCAAGGCCGCGATGATGGACGAAAGCAACCGTATCACGGTCAATCTGCTGGAAAAATAAGCGTTATCGCTACACGGCGGGCCTGTTGGCCCGCTTGTTTATGCACCTGAAGGGCGGAAAACCGCATCCGCGTTGAATACCGGGCGGCAAAGTCCCTATAATCAGGTTCATTTTTACAGACAACGGACAGAGAACTCACGTGGCAAAGAACATTCAAGCCATCCGCGGCATGAACGACTACCTGCCGGAAGAAACGGCATTATGGCAGCGTATTGAAGGCACCCTCAAGCAGGTGCTGGGCGGCTACGGTTACAGCGAAATCCGGTTGCCGATTGTAGAGCAGACCCCGTTATTCAAACGCGCGATCGGCGAAGTGACCGACGTCGTGGAAAAAGAGATGTATACCTTCGAAGACCGCAACGGCGAAAGCCTGACGCTGCGTCCGGAAGGGACGGCCGGTTGCGTGCGCGCCGGCATCGAACATGGTCTGCTGTACAATCAGGAACAGCGTCTGTGGTACATCGGCCCGATGTTCCGCTACGAGCGCCCGCAAAAGGGCCGCTATCGCCAGTTCCATCAGCTGGGCGCGGAAGTGTTCGGCCTGCAAGGCCCGGATATCGACGCCGAGCTGATCCTGCTGACCGCCCGCTGGTGGAAAGCGCTGGGCATCGCCGAGCACGTCAAGCTGGAGCTGAACTCCATCGGTTCGCTGGAGGCGCGCGCCAACTACCGCGATGCGCTGGTGGCGTTCCTGGAGCAGCACGTCGAGGTGCTGGACGAAGACTGCAAACGCCGCATGTACAGCAACCCGCTGCGCGTGCTGGACTCCAAGAATCCTGAGGTGCAGGCGCTGCTGAACGACGCGCCGCGCCTGTCCGAGTACCTGGATGAAGAATCCCGTGCTCACTTCGCCGGTCTGTGTGAACTTTTGGCGCAGGCAGGTATCCCATATACCGTTAACGAGCGCCTGGTGCGCGGTCTGGATTACTACAACCGCACCGTGTTTGAGTGGGTGACCACCAGCTTGGGCGCGCAGGGCACCGTCTGCGCGGGCGGCCGTTACGACGGTCTGGTCGAGCAGTTGGGCGGCCGCGCCACCCCGGCGGTCGGTTTCGCCATGGGCCTGGAGCGTCTGGTGCTGCTGGTGCAGGCGGTCAACCCGGAATTCAAGGCGCCGTCGGCTATCGACGTGTACGTCATCTCTTCCGGCGCGGGCACCCAGAGCGCGGCGATGCAGCTGGCTGAACAGGTGCGCGACGCGGCGCCGCAGCTGAAGCTGATGACCAATTACGGCGGCGGCAACTTCAAGAAGCAGATCACCCGTGCGGACAAATGGGGCGCGCGCATCGCGCTGATCCTGGGCGAGAGCGAAGTGGCGGCGCAGCAGGTGGTGGTGAAAGACCTGCGCAGTGGTGAACAAGAAACGCTGGCGCAAAGCGAAGTCGCTGCGCGTCTGGCTTTGATGTTAGGTTAAGGAGAAGGACACCGTGGAAGTCTATACCACTGAAAACGAACAAGTCGACGCACTGCGTCGGTTCTTTGCCGAGAACGGCAAAGCGCTGGCGGTGGGCGTGGTGCTCGGAATTGGTGCCCTGGTTGGCTGGCGTTACTGGCAGAGCCATGAAAACTCCAACATGATGGCGGCATCGCAATCCTATCAGGAAGCCAGCGATCGTCTGGCGGCCGGCAAGCCGGATGACGTGGCTGCCGCAGAGAAATTTGTCCAGGCCAACGGCAACAGCTACGGCGTACTGGCCGCGCTGCAGTTGGCCAAGCACTTTGTCGAACAGAATGATTTCGCCAAGGCGGAACAACAATTGGCGCTGGCGCAGGGCCAGACCAAAGACGACAACCTGTTGGCGATGATCGACCTGCGTCTGGCGCGCGTCCAGCTGCAGGAGAAAAAGCTGGATGAAGCACTGAAAACGCTGGATGGCGTGAAAGGCGAAGGCTGGGCGGCGATGATGCAGGATGTGCGCGGCGATGTGCTGCTGGCGAAGGGCGACGCCAAGGGCGCGCGCGAAGCTTACAGCAAAGGCATTGAGTCCAACGCTTCTCAAGCGCTGCAGGTTCTGCTGCGCATGAAATTGAATAACTTGTCCAGCTAAGGGGAATTCCCATGCAATTGCGTAAAACACTCTTGGTCGGACTGGTTTCCGCTGCCTTGCTGAGTGGTTGCTCGCTGTTTAACAGCGAAGAAGACGTGGTTACCATGTCGCCGTTGCCGAAAGTTGAAAATCAGTTTACGCCGAACAAGGCGTGGAGCACCTCGGTGGGCGACGGTATCGGTGAGTATTACTCCCACCTGCGCCCGGCCTATCAGGACAGCACCATTTACGCCGCCGATCGCTTCGGCATCGTGAAAGCGATGGATGCCGACAGCGGCAACGAGAAATGGAAGGTCAATCTTTCCGAGAAGACCGGCTTCTTCTCCAGCAACCTGTCTGCGCTGCTGTCGGGCGGCCTGACGGTTGCGGGTGACAAGGTTTACGTCGGCAGCGAAAAAGCGGTGGTTTACGCATTGAACACCGCCGACGGCGCCATCGCCTGGCAGACCAAAGTGGCCGGCGAAGCGATCTCCCGTCCGGTTGTCAGCGACGGCATGGTGTTGGTGCATACCTCCAACGGCATGCTGCAGGCGCTGAACGAAGCCGACGGCGCGGTGAAGTGGACGGTTAACCTGGACATGCCTTCGCTGTCGCTGCGCGGTGAATCCGCGCCGGCCGTCGCCTTTGGCGCCGCCATCGTCGGCGGTGACAACGGCCGCGTCAGCGCCGTGCTGATGCAGCAGGGCCAACTGATCTGGCAACAGCGCATTTCTCAGCCGAGCGGCGCGACCGAAATCGATCGCCTGAACGACGTGGACACCACGCCGGTGATCGTTGACGGCGTGGTCTACGCGCTGGGTTACAACGGCAACCTGACGGCGCTGGATCTGCGTTCCGGTCAGATCATCTGGAAACGCGAGCTGGGTTCGGTGAATGATTTCATCGTCGACGCGGGCCGCATCTACCTGATCGACCAGAACGATCGCGTGGTGGCGCTCAGCACCGAAGGCGGCGTGACCGTGTGGACGCAAAGCGATCTGCTGCACCGCAACCTGACGCCGCCGGTGATGTATAATGGTTATCTGGTGACCGGTGACGCCGAAGGCTATCTGCACTGGGTCAACACCACCGATGGCCGTTTTGTCGCCCAGCAGGAAGTGGACAGCTCCGGCTTCCTGTCTGCGCCGATGGTGGCCGGCGACAAGCTGGTCATCCAGGCTCGCGGCGGGAAAGTTTACGCTTTCACCCGCTAACGCCGCTCGTCGTAACCCTTCTTGCACCCGAATGATTTCGGGTTGCAGCCAGGCGGCAAGCGCATGAGTCCTCGGGAGCTTAGTGAGCTAAGTGACCGAGGCGAAGGTGCGCAGACAACGCCGCTGTGGCGCGAAAGATGAAGGGGAAAACGGCTCCTGAATGTTCAGGGGCCGTTTCGTATTTTATAAGCTGCACCGCTGGTGTCTATCCACAGTGCAGTAACGCATTGATTATTAAGTAATGAGGCTTCAACAATGATACCTGTCGTCGCGCTGGTCGGGCGCCCGAATGTGGGTAAATCCACCTTGTTCAACCGTTTAACCCATACGCGTGATGCGCTGGTGGCGGATTTCCCGGGGCTGACGCGTGACCGCAAGTATGGTCGTGCTGAAATCGAAGGCAATGAATTTATCATCGTCGATACCGGCGGCATCGACGGCACCGAAGACGGCGTCGAAACGCGCATGGCCGGTCAGTCGCTGCTGGCGATCGAAGAAGCGGACATCGTGCTGTTCATGGTCGACGCCCGCGCCGGCCTGATGCCGGCGGATCAGGGCATCGCCCAGCACCTGCGCAGCCGCCAGAAGGCGACCTTCCTGGTGGCCAACAAGACCGACGGTCTGGATCCGGACACCGCCACCGCCGATTTCTACTCGCTCGGTCTGGGTGAAGTGTTCGCTATCGCCGCTTCTCACGGCCGCGGCGTGACCCAGCTGATCGAACACGTGCTGGTGCCGTTCGTGCCGGAAAAACCGGAAGACGTCGAGCTGACCGAGGAAGAGGCCAACGCCGCTTACTGGGCCGAGCAAAACGGCGAAACGCTGGAAGGCGAAGAAGACGAAGAGCCGGAAGAAGCGTTCAATCCGCAGGATCTGCCGATCAAACTGGCGATCGTCGGCCGCCCGAACGTAGGTAAGTCTACGCTCACTAACCGTATCCTCGGCGAGGAGCGCGTGGTGGTGTATGACATGCCGGGCACCACCCGCGACAGCATCTACATTCCGATGGTGCGCGACGAACGCGAATACGTGCTGATCGACACCGCCGGGGTGCGCAAACGCGGCAAGGTGACCGAAACCGTCGAGAAATTCTCGGTGATCAAGACCCTGCAGGCGATTGAAGACGCCAACGTGGTGCTGCTGGTGATTGACGCGCGTGAAGGCATCTCCGATCAGGACCTCTCGCTGCTCGGCTTTATCCTCAATAGTGGGCGCTCACTGGTGATTGCGGTCAACAAGTGGGACGGCATGAGCGAAGAAGATCGCGAGCACGTGAAAGAGATGCTCGATCTGCGTCTGGGCTTCGTCGACTTCGCGCGGGTGCACTTTATTTCCGCCCTGCACGGCAGCGGCGTCGGCAACCTGTTCGAATCGGTACAGGAAGCCTACGAGTGCGCAACCCGTCGCGTAAACACCTCGATGCTGACCAAAATCATGCAGATGGCGGTTGACGATCACCAGCCGCCGTTGGTGCGCGGCCGCCGCGTGAAGCTGAAATACGCCCACGCCGGCGGTTACAACCCGCCGATCGTGGTGATCCACGGCAACCAGGTCAGCGATCTGGCCGATTCGTACAAGCGCTACCTGATGAACTACTTCCGTCGCTCGCTGAACGTGATGGGGACGCCGATCCGCATCCAGTTCAAAGAGGGCGACAACCCGTTCGCCGGCAAACGCAACCTGCTGACGCCGACCCAGATGCGTAAGCGCAAACGCCTGATGAGCCACCTGAAAAAGAGCAAGTAATCGCTCATGAGGGGCGCGGCAGTGATGCCGCGCCCCTTTTTTATTGGCCCGAAATCGTTTTATTATCTGAAGATTACCTCGCCTGTCTGAAGGAACACCATGTCCTGGGAAACCTGGAGTTTTGCGTTCGACGTCACCGTGCCGAATCTGCTGATGATGCTGCTGGGGATCCTGTTGCGCCATTGGCGCCTGATGGATGACCGCTTCGTCGATGGCGCGACCCGCCTGGTGTTCAATCTGGCGCTGCCGTGCCTGCTGTTTTTCAGCATCGCCAACAACCATCCGCAGCTGCTCGGCAATCTGCCGCTGGTGCTGTTCGGCGCGGTCGGCACGCTGGCGACCTTCCTGCTGCTGGAGCTGGCGGCCAGGTGGGTGGTGAAAGAACCACGTGAGCGCGGGGTATTCGTGCAGGGCGGGTTTCGCGCCAACACCGCCATCGTCGGTTTGGCCTACGCCATGACCGCCTACGGCAGCGAAGGCATTGCGCTCGCCTCGCTGTACCTGACAGTGACCGTGATCCTGTTCAACATACTGTCGGTCATCACCCTCACGCGCAGCCTGCAGGGCGGGCAGGGCAAGAAAATCAGCCACCTGTCGCTGCTGCGCAGCATTGTCACCAATCCGCTGATCATCGGCCTGGTGTGCGGGCTGCTGTATGCGCAAACCGGGCTGGGCATCCCGACCGTGATCCGCCAGACCGGCAGCTATATCTCCGCGCTGTCGCTGCCGTTGGCGCTGCTGTGCACCGGCGCCAGCCTGGATTTCCGCGCCATGTTCCGCTCGTCCAACGTGGCGGCGCTGTCGTCGGCGGCCAAGCTGTTTCTGGTGCCGTTCCTGATGACGCTGGCCGGCTGGCTGTGCGGGTTTCAGGGGGCGGCGCTGGGCATTATCTTCCTGTTTTCCGCCACGCCGACCGCTTCGGGCAGCTATGTGATGACGCGCGCTATGGGCGGCAACGCCACGCTGGCGGCCAACATTATCGCTATCACCACCGTCGGGTCGTTCTTCACCACCGCGTTGGGGATCTATTTCTTGCGCTCATGGGGCGCGATTTAACCTGGGAGCCGTTATGGATGCGCATTGTCCGCACTGTCGTCAGACCATGAATTGGGTAGCGGGTCACTACCATTGTGCCGCCTGTCAGCGCGATTATCGGCAGCTGGCGAGCTGCCCGGAGTGCGGGCAGCCGCTGCAAGAGTTGAAGGCCTGCGGGGCGGTGGATTACCTGTGCCAGAACGGGCACGGGCTGATCTCCAAAAAACGGGTGAATTTCAGCTATCAGCCGCTGTAAGCCCTCACTCATCCACCTGGCCGGTTTTCCACAGATCCACCAGCGCCTGCGGCGCGCTGCTTTCCGGGATTAACAGCACGATCTCGGTGCTCAGGGTGGGGCTGGTGTAGTTGATCTGTACGCGGTAGTAGCGCTGGTCGCCGCAGCCGGGGGAGTTGGGTTGGCCCTCTTCCTGGGCGTACGGCAGCGTCTGATTCAGCAACTGATTCAGGCGCTGCCGTTGCTCCGGCGTGATATCGGCCAGCGCAATGCGGCGCTGGCCCGCCAGTTTGGGAATGTAGGCGAAGCCTCCCTCGCGCGCCAGCTCAATGACCGTATCCTGATTGAGCGTCGGCAGCGGTTTCATTACTCCACCCCCACCTGATGCCAGGCCTGTTGCACCTTGTCCGCCACGCTTTGATCGAAACGCGCCTGCGCGTGTTTCACCGTGGCGCGGGCGAAGGTGGCGAAGTCGGCGTTTTGCGGCAGCGCTTTGTCGCACACCGTGTCATACCAGACGTAGCCGGCTTTTTCCCAGGCGAAGCCGCCCAGCGCGGTTGCCGCCAGGTAGAACGCGCGGTTGGGAATGCCGGAGTTGAGGTGCACGCCGCCGTTGTCTTCCTTGGTCTGGATGTAATCCTTCATGCTGGCAGGCTGCGGGTCTTTGCCCAGCAGCGGGTCGTCGTAGGCGGTGCCGGGCGCTGACATCGAGCGCAGCCCTTTGCCTTTGATGCCCTTGGCGAGCAGCCCGGCGCCGATCAGCCAGTCTGCTTTATCGGCGGTTTGCTGCAGGTGGAATTGTTTGACCAACGAACCGAACACGTCAGACAGCGATTCGTTGAGCGCGCCGGACTGCTGGTAGTAGATCAGCCCGGCTTCGCTCTCGGTCACGCCGTGCGCCAGCTCGTGGCCGACCACGTCGATGGCGATGGTGAAACGGTTGAAGATCTCGCCGTCGCCGTCGCCGAACACCATCTGCTGGCCGTTCCAGAAAGCGTTCTGGTACTCCTTGCCGTAGTGCACGCTGCCGACCAGCGGCAGCCCTTTATTATCCAGCGAATTGCGCCGGTAGGCCTGCCAGAAGAAATCGTAGGTGACGCCGAGATAGTCGTAGGCCTCGTCCACCGCCACGTCGTGGTTGCTGGGCTGGCCCTCCTTGCGCACCTGTTTGCCGGGCAGTTGGGTGCCGTTCTGGGCGTCGTAGATATCGCGGAGCGCTTCGCCGGCTCGGGCGTTTTTCTCGGTCGGTGAACGCAGCGGCTTGTTGCCGAGCAGGCTTTGCACGTGGTTCAGGGTGTGCAGCGCGCAGTCGCGCTGCGGGGCGTTACCGTGTTCAATAATGCGGCGCAGCATGTAGGGAGGAATAACGGAACGCATGCGCTGGGCTGGCATAGTGGCTCTCCTTAGGCAAAAAATTTACCTCATCGAATGAATGCACTGAGCCTAAGTGTAGTCTACTCGTCATAAAGCCTGTGGTTATGCGTGCTCACCGCCGGGGTGGTCTTGTGGGGACTGATGCGCCGCACCGAGGCGCGTACCGCCAACCGGCCATGCAGCAGCAGGTTGCACGGCGGCGCGTCGGCGCGCAGCATGCGCCGCTGCAGCAGCTGGATCGCCTCGTAGCCCAGCTCATCGCGCGGCACCTGTACCGAGGTCAGCGGCACGTCGTGTATTTCCGCCAGGTTGAAGCCATCGGTGCTCATCACCGATACGTCGCCCGGTACGCTCAGCCCCAGCTTGTTGAGCGCCTTGACCGCCCCGACCGCCATGTAGTCGCCGCCGGCCAGGATCGCCGTCGGCAGCGGGGCGCTGTTCAGGTAGGTAGTCAGCGCCTGTTCGGCCTCTTCGCTGCCGAAGCCGGAAGTGGTCACCAGATGGCGGCCGTCGTCGAACGGCAGATGATGCCGCGCGTAGGCCTGCCGGATGCCCGCCAGCCGCAGCTCCATAGTGTGGCGGCGCAGACACTGCAGGTTGAGGATATGGCTGTGCCCCTGCTGGAACAGATAGCTGGCGGAATAGTCGCCAATCAGCTGATGATCCGGCGAGACGCTGTCCAGCCGCATCTGCCGATCGGTGCAGTTGATCAGCACGCAGGGCTTGGGCAGATCGGCCGCCAGGGTATGGATGTGTTCGTCGTCGATGCCGATGATCAGCGCCGCTTCGGTGTGCGGATCGCTCATTTTTTCCAGAAACAGCGCGCCGTCGCTGTGCTGCTCTTCCAGGCCGCAGTAACGGATGCGCACCTCGTGCTGCATCAGTGCGGCGGCGATGCCCTGAATGACCTTGTAGTAGAAGATATCGGTGCGCACGTCGAACGCGCGCTGCGGCGCGAACACCATCACGTTGTTCAACATCAGTCGGCCGCTGGAAATGCCCTGTAGAATGCCGTTTTGCTGCGCGCATTCCAGCACCTTGCGGCGCGCTTCGGCGCTGGTGTTGGCCTTGCCCGCCAGCACGCGGGAAACGGTGCTGATCGACAGCCCGGTTTGGCGGGCGATCTCCTGGATTTTCAGCTTTCCGTTCATTTTGTGATCTCCTTCAAATTCGTCCATGAGAATATTTTCACTGCGGCTTTTCAGCACTTTGACTGGATCCTGCGGCCATTATGACTATTTTTTCACCCGCCTGTGAAAATCTTTGCAAAAAACCCCGTTTCGCTGTGCGTGATCGCTGAGTAGTCTGCATTGGTACACCAATTTTAACGACTTGTCAGTCCAATTTTAACGGTGTGCAAAGAAGAAAACAAAAAATAAATCATGGGGTTGTGATGGAATGCCGGTCTGTTAGGCGGGCATTGGCCTGTGTTCACCGTCCCCTTTTGATAGCGCAATGTACCCTACCAATGCGCGCGTCGTTGTCACGGGCGGCCGCGGGGAGAGAACCGATGAGTGTGGAGATCAATCAGACGGTCGCGCAGAGCGGCCGGCGCAAGTTCAAATCGCTACGCTGGTGGATGCTGGCGCTGTTCTTGTTGGGCGTCACGGTCAACTACATTACCCGCAACTCGCTGGGCATTCTGGCGCCGGAACTGAAAACCAGCCTGAACATGAGCACCGAGCAATATGCCTGGGTGGTGGCGTCGTTCCAGTTGGCCTATACGGTATTTCAGCCGATCTGCGGCTGGCTGATCGACGTCATCGGCCTGAAGATGGGTTTTCTGATCTGCGCGGGCATTTGGGCGGTGGTGTGTATGCTGCACGCCGGTGCCGGCAGCTGGTTGCAACTGGCCATTTTGCGCTTCTTCATGGGGGGCGCGGAGGCGGCGGCCACTCCGGCCAACGCCAAGGCGATCTCCGACTGGTTCCCGAAGAAGGAGCGTCCGATCGCCGCCGGTTGGGCGGGCGTCGGTTTCTCCATCGGCGCCATGCTGGCGCCGCCGATCATCGTCATCGCCCACGTCTCCTTCGGCTGGCAGGGCGCGTTCCTGTTCTCGGGCGGGCTGGCGCTGATCTGGGTAGTGCTGTGGTGGCTGTTCTACCACTCGCCCCAGCAGCACCCGAACCTCAGCCAACAAGAGCTGGATCTGATCCGTGAAGACAACGAGCCGGTGCTGCCGAAGCTGCCGTTCTTCACTTCGCTGGCCAGCCTGTGCAAGAACAAGAAATTCTATGGCATCGCCATCCCGGCCTTTCTCGCCGAGCCGGCCTGGGCGGTCTTCAGTTTCTGGGTGCCGCTGTACCTGGCCACCGAACGCGGCATGGATCTGAAGCAGATCGCGATGTTCGCCTGGCTGCCGTTCCTGGCGGCGGATATCGGCAGCGTCGCCAGCGGCTATCTCACCACGCTATACCGCAAATGGTTCGGCTGCAGCCGCGTCAACTCGGTGGTCGCCAGCTCGGTGACCGGCGCTTTTATGATGGTGTCGCTGGCGTTCGTGGCGATCACCCAAGATCCCTATGTGGCGATCGCGTTGATCTCGATCGGCGGATTCGGCCATCAGGTGATCTCCTGCATGCTCAGCGCCCTGGTGGTGGAATCGTTCGATAAGAACCAAATGGCGACGGTCAACGGCATGCGCGGCTCCAGCGCCTGGATCGCCAGCTTCCTGTTCACGCTCCTGATCGGCGCGGTATCCGACACCCTCGGTTTCAACCCGCTGTTTATCGCGATGGGCTTCTTCGATTTGATCGGCGCCCTGTTCTTGATCACCCTGATCGCCGAGCGCGGCGGTAAGAAAACCCCTTCACACAGCTAAGTGGAATATGTATGAAAACGTTGAAAAATTGGACGCTGGCGGCGCAGCATGCCGACTACGTCGAGCTGCTGGTCGATGAACGCCACCGTTTCTGCCTGTACGTGCTGGAAGACGGTCTGTTCCGCGTGTTGATCAAACGTGAGGGCGAGCTGGCGCTGGATCGCACCTGGAGCATTGCGCCGCAGGAGGATGTGCCCTGGGAGGGGCGAGATCGGCTCAGCGTCGCCGGTTTCAGCCTGCCGGGCTATCAGCTGCGCCGGGAGGGCGATCGGCTGGTGGTCAGCACGCCGCTGCTGCGCGTGACGGTGCATCAGCCGCTGTGGCTGGCGTGGGAGTATTGCAATGCCGCCGGCGAGTGGCGGCCGCTGGCGGCGGATCGGCCGACCAGCGCCTACCTGCTCAACGCGCACGGCGACGGCGTGGCGCATTACCAGCGGCGTTTCGCCGATGAGCGCTATTACGGCCTGGGGGAGAAGGCCGGCGATCTGGAACGCACCGGCCGCCGCTTCGAGATGCGCAACCTGGACGCGATGGGCTACAACGCCGCCAGCACCGATCCGCTGTACAAGCACATTCCGTTTACCATCACCCGCGGGCCGGAGGCGAGCTTCGGCCTGTTCTACGACAACCTGAGCAGCTGCTGGCTGGATCTGGGCAACGAGATCGACAACTACCATACGGCCTACCGCCGCTATCAGGCCGAAGCGGGCGATCTGGATTACTACCTGTTCCTCGGGCCGAAGGTTTTGGATGTCACCAAGGCGTTCGTGCGCCTGACCGGCCGCACCCACTTCGGGCCGAAGTGGAGCCTGGGCTACAGCGGTTCGACCATGCACTACACCGACGCGCCGGACGCCCAGCAGCAGCTGCAACAGTTCATTGCGCTGTGCCGTCAACATGCCATCCCTTGCGACTCTTTCCAGCTGTCGTCGGGCTACACCTCGATCAACAACAAACGCTACGTGTTTAACTGGAACTATGACAAGGTGCCGCAGCCCAGGCTGCTCAGCCAGGCGTTTCACGACGCCGGCCTCAAGCTGGCGGCCAACATCAAGCCGTGCCTGCTGCAGGATCATCCGCAGTATCAAGAGGTGGCGGCGCAGGGGCTGTTTATCCGCGATTCGCAAAGCGACGCGCCGGAACGCTCCAGCTTCTGGGACGACGAAGGATCGCACCTCGACTTCACCAATCCGGCGACGGTGCGTTGGTGGCAGCAGGGCGTCACACAGCAGCTGCTGGAGATGGGCATCGATTCGACCTGGAACGACAACAACGAGTACGAAGTGTGGGACGGCGAAGCGCGCTGCCACGGCTTTGGACGGCCGATCGCCATCAAACATCTCCGCCCGGTGATGCCGCTGCTGATGATGCGCGCCTCGATGGAGGCCCAGTTGCGCTTTGCGCCGCAGCGGCGGCCGTACCTGATCTCGCGCTCCGGCTGCGCCGGCATGCAGCGCTACGTGCAGACCTGGAGCGGCGATAATCGCACCAGCTGGCAGACGCTGCGCTACAACATTCGCATGGGGTTGGGCATGAGCCTGTCCGGGTTGTATAACCTCGGCCACGACGTCGGTGGCTTCTCCGGTGACAAACCGGACGCGGAGCTGCTGGTGCGCTGGGTACAAAACGGCGTGATGCACCCGCGTTTCACCATCCACTCCTGGAATGACGACGCCACGGTCAACGAACCCTGGATGTACCCGGCCGCCACCCCGGCGGTGCGCGAGGCGATCAACCTGCGTTACCGGCTGCTGCCGTATTTCTACACGCTGCTGTGGCAGGCCTGCGCCGACGACGAGCCGATGCTGCGCCCGACTTTTCTCGATCACGAACAGGATGCGCGCACCTTTGGCGAAAACGACGATTTTCTGATTGGCCGCGATCTGCTGGTGGCCAGCGTGGTGGAGCCGGGGCAACGTCGCCGTTCGGTGTATCTGCCGGATAATGGCGAAGGCTGGTACTGCTTCTACAGCGGCCAGTGGTTCGGCGGCGGCCAGACGGTGACGCTGGCGGCGCCGTTGGAGCGTCTGCCGCTGCTGGTGCGCGCCGGGGCGGCGCTGCCGCTGTCGCAGCGGTTGGCGCATGTGGACGTGGCCGCCGACGATCGGCGCGAGCTGCGCCTGTTTCCGCTCAAGGGCGGCGGGGCGAGCGGCGGGCTGCTGTTTGAGGACGACGGCGAAAGCGACGGCTGGCGGCAGGGCGATGCGCTGTGGCTGCGCTGGGAAATGCGCTGCGACCATCAGCGCATCATGGTGGATATCACGACGGAAGGGCATTTCCGCCCGGCCTGGCGCACGCTGATGCTCAGCCTGCCGGAAGGCGAAACGCGCGCGCTGTGGGTGAACGGTGAACCCGGCGAGCGTTTTACGCTGGAGTAGGGCTTACTCGGCCGCGCGCTTCTTGCGCGGCTTTTTGGCGACGGTGATGGTTTTCACCTCGCTTTCCACCCAGCCATCCTGCAGGCGGGTTTTCAGCAGTTCGCCGACCTGCGCCTGCTTGGTGGTTTTCAGCAGCTCGCCGCGCGGAGTTTGCGTCACGCTGTAGCCGCGCGCCAGCGTCGCCAGCGGGCTGACGGTCTCCAGCTGGCTGCACGCCACGCCGAAACGCTGGCGGTAGGCGTTGAGCTGGCGCTCCATCGCCTGCTGCAGACGGTATTCCTGCTGCTGCACGCGCTGTTGGTAGCGGTGAATGCGGCCCTGCGGCTGCACCTGCGCCAGCCGCTGCTGGATACGTTCGCTGCGGCGGGCGGCCAGGCGCAACTGCTGCTGCATGCCGTCTTCCATTCGGCGCTGCAGCTTGAACAGCAGCGTCTGCTGGCGCGCCAGGCGCAGATGCGGATGCTGCTGCTGTAAACGGTGATGAATGCGGGTGAACTGCTGCTGACGCTGCGCCAGGTAGTAATCCATCGCCATCTCCAGCCGCTGCTGCTGCGACTGCAGCTGGCGCAACAGCTCGAGCTGATTGCGGCTCACCAGTTCGGCGGCGGCGGAAGGGGTCGGCGCCCGCAGGTCGGCGACGAAGTCGGCGATGGTGACGTCGGTTTCATGGCCGACGGCGCTGACGATCGGAATGCGGCTGGCGAAGATCGCCCGCGCCACGCGTTCGTCGTTGAAGCTCCACAGATCCTCCAGCGAACCGCCGCCGCGGCCGACGATCAGCACGTCGCATTCATCGCGGCGGTTGGCGGTCTCAATGGCGCGCACGATCTGCATCGGCGCTTCCGCGCCCTGCACCGAGGTGGGGTAGATGACGATCGGCAGCGACGGATCGCGCCGCTGCAATACCTGCAGGATATCGTGCAGCGCCGCGCCGCTGGCGGAGGTGATCACCCCGACGCGTTTGGCCGGGGCGGGCAGCGGCTGCTTGAACTGCTGATCGAACAGCCCTTCGGCGCTCAGGCGCTGTTTTAACTGCTCGAACTGTTGCTGCAGCAGGCCGTCGCCGGCGGGCTGCATGCTCTCGGCGATCAGCTGGTAGTCGCCGCGCGGTTCATACAGCGTGATGCTGGCGCGCACCAAGACCTGCTGGCCGTTTTGCGGCCGGAAGGTGACGCGGCGGTTGCTGTTGCGGAACATCGCGCAGCGCACCTGGGCGCGGTCGTCTTTCAGGGTGAAATACCAGTGGCCGGAGGCGGGCTGGGAGAGGTTGGAGATCTCGGCGGAGAGCCAAATCTGCCCCATTTCCATTTCCAGCAGTTGGCGAACCGTCTGATTCAGGCGGCTTACGGTAAAAATGGAAGGCGAAACAGGTAGCGACATGTGACCCAGATCAAATTTCAAAACAATCACTTAATTGGTCGATACTACATGGCTGAAAAAGGTAATCAAGACTTTTTGTAAGAAAGTGCTGGAGGCAACCGATTCCGCTCTGTATAATGCCGCGGCAATATTTTATCTTTTTCACAGCCCACCCTGGTGAGATATTGCCCATGCTACGTATCGCTAAAGAAGCTCTGACGTTTGACGACGTCCTCCTGGTTCCAGCCCACTCCACGGTTCTGCCTAACACCGCAGAGCTCGGCACTCAACTGACCAAAACCATCCGCCTGAACATCCCTATGCTGTCCGCAGCCATGGATACCGTTACCGAATCCGGCCTGGCCATCGCGCTGGCGCAGGAAGGCGGCCTGGGCTTCATCCACAAAAACATGTCCATCGAGCGCCAGGCTGAAGAAGTCAGCCGCGTGAAAAAACATGAAAGCGGCGTAGTCACCGACCCGCAGACCGTTACCCCGGCCACCACGCTGCAGGAAGTGAAAGAGCTGACCGCGCGCAACGGCTTCGCCGGTTATCCGGTCGTCACCGAAGACAACGAGCTGGTCGGCATCATTACCGGCCGCGACGTGCGCTTCGTGACCGATCTGACTCAGCCGGTGACTGCGGTGATGACGCCGAAAGATCGCCTGGTCACCGTGAAAGAAGGTGAAGCGCGCGACGTGGTGCTGCAGAAGATGCACGAAAAGCGCGTAGAAAAAGCGCTGGTGGTGGACGACAGCTTCCACCTGCTGGGCATGATCACCGTTAAAGACTTCCAGAAAGCGGAACGTAAGCCGAACGCCTGTAAAGACGAGCACGGCCGTCTGCGCGTGGGCGCGGCGGTCGGCGCCGGCGCCGGCAACGAAGAGCGCGTTGATGCGCTGGTGGCGGCAGGCGTTGACGTCCTGCTGATCGACTCCTCGCACGGCCACTCCGAAGGCGTGTTGCAGCGCATCCGCGAAACCCGCGCCAAATACCCGGATCTGCAGATCGTCGGCGGCAACGTCGCGACCGCGGCGGGCGCCAAAGCGCTGGCTGAAGCCGGCGTGAGCGCGGTGAAAGTGGGTATCGGCCCTGGCTCCATCTGTACCACCCGCATCGTGACCGGCGTAGGCGTACCGCAGATCACCGCCATCGCCGACGCGGTGGAAGCGCTGGAAGGCACCGGTATTCCGGTTATCGCCGACGGCGGCATCCGCTTCTCCGGCGATATCGCCAAAGCGATCGCCGCGGGCGCCTCTTGCGTGATGGTCGGCTCCATGCTGGCGGGCACCGAAGAATCTCCGGGCGAAATCGAGCTGTATCAGGGCCGCTCGTTCAAATCTTACCGCGGCATGGGCTCGCTGGGCGCGATGTCCAAAGGCTCTTCCGACCGTTACTTCCAGACCGATAACGCCGCCGACAAACTGGTGCCGGAAGGTATCGAAGGCCGCGTGGCCTATAAAGGCATGCTGAAAGCCATCGTGCACCAGCAGATGGGCGGCCTGCGCTCCTGCATGGGCCTGACCGGCTGCGCCACCATCGACGATCTGCGCACCAAGGCGGAGTTCGTGCGCATCAGCGGCGCCGGCATTCAGGAAAGCCACGTGCACGACGTGACCATCACCAAAGAGTCGCCGAACTACCGCATGGGCTGATGCCTTAACCTCTCCTGAGTGAGAGGCCGGGGTGGGGCGCTAAGCCCCATCCCGAAAACATACATTTTCGCTCTTTTTCTCTTGTTGCTGGAATTCGCCTCACATGACACAAAATATCCATAAGCATCGCATCCTCATACTGGACTTCGGTTCGCAATACACCCAACTGGTCGCCCGCCGCGTGCGCGAAATCGGCGTTTACTGCGAACTGTGGGCCTGGGACGTTAGCGAAGAGCAGATCCGCGAATTCAACCCAAGCGGCATCATCCTGTCCGGCGGCCCGGAAAGCACCACCGAAGCCGGCAGCCCGCGCGCCCCTGACTACGTGTTCAACGCCGGCGTGCCGGTGCTGGGCGTGTGCTACGGCATGCAGACCATGGCGATGCAGCTGGGTGGCCATGTGCAGGGCTCCAACGAACGCGAGTTCGGCTACGCGCAGGTGGAAATCGTCAACGAGAGCGCGCTGCTGCGCGACATCGAAGACGCCATCAGCCCGGCCGGCAAACCGCTGCTGGACGTGTGGATGAGCCACGGCGACAAAGTGACCGCGATCCCGTCCGACTTCGTGACCGTCGCCAGCACCGATACCTGCCCGTTCGCCATTATGGCCAACGAAGAAAAACGCTTCTACGGCGTGCAGTTCCACCCGGAAGTGACCCACACCCGTCAGGGCCAGCGCATGCTGGAGCGCTTCGTACTGGACATCTGCCAGTGTGAGGCCCTGTGGACGCCGGCCACCATCATCGAAGATGCGGTTGAGCGCATCCGCGAGCAGGTGGGTGAAGACCACGTGATCCTCGGTCTGTCCGGCGGCGTTGACTCCTCCGTGACCGCGATGCTGCTGCACCGCGCCATCGGCAAGCGTCTGACCTGCGTGTTCGTCGATAACGGTCTGCTGCGCCTGAACGAAGCCAAGCAGGTGATGGAAATGTTCGGCGACCACTTCGGCCTGAACATCGTGCACGTCGAGGCGGAAAACCGCTTCCTGACCGCGCTGGCGGGCGTCGACGAGCCGGAAGCCAAGCGTAAAATCATCGGCCGCGTGTTCGTTGAAGTGTTCGACGAAGAAGCCTGCAAGCAAGAGCAGGTGAAATGGCTGGCGCAGGGCACCATCTACCCGGACGTAATTGAATCCGCCGCTTCCGCCACCGGCAAAGCGCACGTGATCAAGTCGCACCACAACGTGGGCGGCCTGCCGAAAGAGATGAAGCTGGGCCTGGTCGAGCCGCTGAAAGAGCTGTTCAAAGACGAAGTGCGCAAAATTGGCCTGGAACTGGGCCTGCCGTACGACATGCTGTACCGTCACCCGTTCCCGGGCCCGGGGCTGGGCGTGCGCGTGCTGGGCGAAGTGAAGAAAGAGTACTGCGATCTGCTGCGCCGCGCCGACGCCATCTTCATCGAAGAGCTGCACAAAGCCGATCTGTACAACAAAGTCAGCCAGGCGTTCACCGTGTTCCTGCCGGTGCGCTCGGTCGGCGTGATGGGCGACGGCCGCAAATACGACTGGGTGGTCTCCCTGCGTGCGGTGGAAACCATCGACTTCATGACCGCGCACTGGGCGCATCTGCCGTATGACTTCCTCGGCCGCGTGTCCAACCGCATCATCAACGAAGTGGACGGCATCTCCCGCGTGGTGTACGACATCAGCGGCAAGCCGCCGGCGACGATCGAGTGGGAGTAATCCCGCGTCCGGCGTAGGCTGGCGTCAGTGAACCGCACATGAGAACCAAACCCGCTTAACGGCGGGTTTTTTTATGCCTGATGTTTGGCGCCCTGTGCCGTAGACGGCCTCCGATCCGCAAGAGGGCTGGGTTGAGAGAGGCGCGAATGGAGAGGACAGCCCGCACGGAGCCGCCTGCGCTTTGCTTACGGCTCATTTTCTGAGGCGCGGCGTTTTCCATCTCGGCTTTGCGCCTATCCGCAGAACGGTATTCTGCAACCACGCGCACTTCGCCGGTGCGATGATGTCGTCGGATAACGGGGCTTTATTCACCGTATCCGCCGGGCCGCGGCATTAAAATGAATTGCCGTATTGAGGCGCGTCGACTCATCGGCATCGGGCGATGGCGTAGCTAATTAATCCTCTGCGAAAATTAAAGGACTCCGTGCGCCATTTTATGGGATTTTTCTGAAAGACTTGGTCTGACGAATAAATATATCAGAAGGATGCGATGAATTAGTCTATTTCTTATTTTATAAATCTTTCTTTCTGTTTTTATTGGGGAAATCAGCGGTTTCATTGTTTTTAATAACCCTTCTCAAGGACGAGACCTACGTTTTATCGGCATTCATTGCTTGGAATTGAAATTCTAATTATATGATTTTTCTTATCTTTTAATTATTGTCGTAACATAAAGTGCGAACTATGTAATTATCTGGCATTTGATATTTTCTAAGCTATCTACATAGGCTACTCTAAATGTAAGGGTATTAAAATGCACCGCCGAGAGGGAGGCAAACGATTTATCAACGGATGCCAGGATATGCTTTCTTTTGACTGCTTAGTTGCACAACGTCAGGATGGATATTGGTCAAGATGAAAGAGACAGGAAAAGCCTTCACCAGGGAAAAGCTTTATAAGAATTATACCAATAACGTCACAAGGAGGATGTCTACCCAAAAAGAAGTATCTCTCTGTCAATCAATTATAAAAGGTTCATCGTTTTTCACATTCTAATCCTAATTGCATGATTGCGGCAGCGCTTTGTTTTTCATTTTAATGGATAAAAGCCCAATGAGCAGGTTGTCTGAGGGTGGGTTTTGTTAGGGCATGGATGTCATTATGAGTTACCAGCATAGTATTGTGGTCGAGCTAGTTAATTTGATCGAGATGAATATACAGCATGATCTCTCGATAGAAAAGTTATCGGATTTGTCTGGTTATTCGAAATGGCACTTGCAAAGAATGTTTCAGCGTTATACGGGAATGAAAATAGCGACGTATATCAGAAATAGGCGTCTGAGCAAGTCTGCCGTCATGCTCAAACAGTCTGATTTAAAAGTATTGGAAGTGGCTACTGCTATCGGCTTTAGCTCCCAGCAGGCTTTTAGCCGCGCCTTTCAACGCTTTTTCGGTGAAAGCCCAAAGGACTTTAGAACGAGCCAGGAATGGGACTTTTCCAAACATCTCCCTCCCTTTTTAATACAAAATCCGTCAGCATATCATTTTATCGAAATGCCCAAGAACATATACCTGCTTAAGGGATATAAGTTTTTTCTCTATCATTCGATGAATGCTTCCAGCTCTGGAGGAGAGGAACGACAGAAATACGGCAGCCGCACAGGGAAAAATACCGATACGTCAATGCGCACGGTAAAGTTGGCCTCATCCGGTTGGGAAGTAACGCTCAGCAAAGGGTACTACGAGACACGCAATCTGACGTTGATAAGAGGGCAGTATTTGTTGTTCGAGTTTAACGGCAGGTTGAACGAATACCTGGTTTTTTTTGACAGCATCTATGACGCCTATCTTCCTTTACTTGGCGTGCGAATAAGAAACGGCTTTTTAATTGAGTTGCATAAAGAAAAGAATTTTCAATACGCGGAAATTAACGTCAAAGTGTTGATTTATATTGGCAAGTCTTGACGCTATTCGGGCAGTAAAACAGAGGGATTATCCCAAGGAAAAGGAGGTGCTTATCAGGGTGATCAATTAGCGCTCGGGCTGTTGCCGTTTTTATCTCTATCTATTTTAATTTTAAAAGGAAGTCAGTTATGACTAGTTCTAGTTTGAACACGTTCCCTGTGGGCTATGAGTATGTCAATTTTGTTAATTGGTCAAAAGAAATCTCCGGCAATCATATTCTGACCTGCTATCCACAAAATACGGATGAGCTCTTGGCCGTAATTAACTGGGCGCATGAGAATAAATATTGCGTGCGTCCGGTTGGCATCAAGCACAACTGGTCCCCGCTCGTTATTGCAAACGGGGAGGATAACAGCAATGTCGTGCTGATCGACCTCACCAGGAAATTCAAAAACATCTCAATCAATAAAGTGGGAGAGCATGGATACGTCACCGCGCAAACGGGGGTGACAATGCAGGCTTTGCTCACTGAATTAGAAAAAAAGAAACTCGGCTTTTACGCGACGCCGGCGCCTGGCGATCTGACCCTGGGCGGCGTGCTCGCCATCGGCGGCCATGGAACCTGCATTCCGGCAAAAGATGAGCCTCTGGCTGAGTTTGCCAGCTTTGGTTCCGTGAGCAATAGCGTGGTGTCGCTAAAAGCTGTCGTCTGGGATCAGGCGCGGTCGAAGTATGAATTAAAGGAGTTTACGCGTGATAATGCGGAGAGCTCGGCATTCCTGGTGCATGTCGGCCGGGCTTTTATCAGCGAAGTGACGCTGCAGGTGCCGCGCAACCGGCGTTTACGCTGTCAAAGTTATGTTAATGTCACCGCGGCGGATCTTTTTTCCACTGCAAGCACGACAAAAAATACCTTCAGCCATTTCTTGGATCTGTGCGGGCGCGTTGAAGTCATTTGGTTCCCGTTCACGGAAAAACCATGGCTGAAAGTGTGGAAGCAAGAAGACAGCTTCCCAAAAGTGTCAAAACCGGTTAATGGTCCATTTAACTATCCGTTCTCGGATAATTTGCCGGTTAAAATTTCCGATATCATTAAAAAAATCAATAATGGTCATCCGGAGCTGACCCCGACACTCGGCAAGGCGCAGATGGAGTTGGTCAGCATTGGTTTAGGGGCCACCGTGTCGGCGGATCTGTGGGGGTGGAGCAAGGATCTGCTGTTGTATGTGAAGCCGACAACGCTGCGCGTGACGGCCAATGGTTACGCGATAATCACGAAGCGGAGCAATATTCAAAACGTATTGCACGATTTCACGAAAAAATATGAAGAAATGGTGGCCGATTACCAGAGCAAGAATTCATTTCCGATGAATGGCCCGATTGAAATTCGCGTCACCGGATTGGACAATGCAAAAGAGAGCGCGGTGGCCAATGCCATTGCTCCCGATCTTTCGGCCATTCGCCCCGTTGAATCCCATCCGGAATGGGATGTCGCGATCTGGTTGGATATTCTGACCATGCCCGATACGCCGGATGCCAATAAATTCTACAGTGAAATGGAAAAATGGATTTTTAGCCACTATGCGGGCGACTATGCGACGGTTCGCGTAGAGTGGAGTAAAGGCTGGGGTTATACGTCACAGGCCGCGTGGCAGGATAAAACCGTACTCGAAGAAAACATTCCGCGCAGCTTTAATGCAGGGGCAGGGAACAATGACAGTTGGAATCATGCCTGCAACGTGCTGAATAAGTACGATCCGCACAACGTGTTCTCCTCTCCATTGACCAAAGCGGTTTTCAAACAGAAGAGTTAGTGAGTGCGTAATTGAAATAACCACCTGATTGGGCAGGTGGTTAGCATCATTAACCTTTCAGAGGGAGCCGCTTGTTTTCAAGCACCCCATTCTTTCTCGTAATGATATTCGATACGGCTTGCATCCCCGCCCAGCAGGGAGCCTACGGCTGCAACGCTTTTAAATGCCGCATAGCCAAGCGAGTCCGCGACATTATGAACGGCGCCCAAGCCAAAACCGATCGCGTTGAACCCTTGGCCTACGGAAGAGATCAATCGGGTATTAAGCGCATCATTGGCCAATTTTACGGTATCAATGATAACATCGCCGGCAAATCCTGATACAAAGCTTGCCGTATCGGAAATAATCCCCGCACCAGAAACGATTTCGATCTCTGCAGTATTTAGCTCTTTCATAGTAAATCCTTTCAACTTTATCCCTATGCCTCAGGAACGAAACGTAAAGCGTTTCGCCGCTTAATTCTCGCAGCCTCTGTGAATGACGGCTTGATGAGAATACGCTTAGATTAAAGAGGTCGGCGTTGAAATATGCAACTCATAACGCCGTTGCTAATATTAGGGTCGCACTTTTTGTGACGTTTCAGCAGTTTTGTGTTTTTTTAAGATTATTATTACTTGTGGGTTTTGCCAACAAAGACTAAATCTAAATAAGCGCCGTGTTGGGCCAGGGAAAAGATAAAAATGAACGGTGTCGTTATATATGGAGAGGTCAGAATTTGTTTAGGGAAGAGGCCTTATCGCACAGTCGTTCTAAATGGGCAGGAAAAGCATTGTTAATTGCAGGGTTGCCGGCCTGGGTCATCGCGGGCATTTCACTTTCATTCGTTTCTGTGCTGATCATTTTCGTGACCTATGGCGGTTATACCCGGCGTATCAGCGTGGGCGGAGAGGTCACGACGCTGCCAAGATCGGTCAACATATTTGCTACTCAGCAGGGATTCATTGCACAACGCTTTGTCAATGTGGGCGATCAGGTAAAAAAAGGGCAGCATCTTTATCAGATAGACGTCAGCAGGGTGACGGATTCCGGCACCGTCAGCGCAAGCACGCGGCAGGCGATAGAAAATCAACTAGCGCAGGTCGATAGCATCATCGCCAAATTGGAGGCGAACAAGAAAACGACCCTGGTCAATCTGCAAGCGCAGATTGACCAATATAAACTGGCGCACAGCCAGTCCAAACAGATGGTCGAAAATTCACGCAACGGCGTTAACTTCATGCGCGAAACCATGAAAAATTACGATGAGTATCGCAGTAAGGGGCTCATTAATCGGGATCAGCTGAATAACCAGGTTTACCTCTACTATCAGCAGCAGAGTACGTTCCACAGTCTCTATAACCAAAGCATTCAAGAGTCTTTGCAGATAACTAACCTGAATAGCGATCTCGCGACAAGAGCGTCCGATTTCGATAATCAAATCTCACAATATCAATTTCAGCGCAATGATCTCCTGCGGCAGCTGGCCGAAGCGGACGCCAGCGGCTCGTTGATTGTCAATGCGCCGGCGGACGGGCGCGTTGAATCGCTCAGCGTGACGCCTGGGCAAATGGTCAATACGGGAGACAGCCTGGCGCAATTAATCCCCAGTAATCATGCCATCTATTATTTGGTTTTATGGTTGCCCAACAGCAGCGTGCCTTACGTGAGCCGAGGCGATCACATCAACGTTCGCTATGACGCCTTCCCGTATGAAAAATTTGGTCAGTTTCCCGGCGTGATCGAAAGCATCGCTTATGTTCCCGCATCGATTCAGGAAATGTCCACTTACAGCAGTTCGCCAACTCGACAATCGGCTGAACTGGTTGAGTCGTACTACAAAGTGCTGGTGGCTATCGATAACACGCAGTTTGGCTATCAGGGAAAGAAGCTGAACCTTTCAAGCGGCATGAAGGCGCAAGCCACGCTTTTCCTGGAAAAAAGACCTATCTACCAATGGATGTTCGCGCCATTTTATGACATGAAAAACAGTGTGTCGGGGCCACTTCGTGAATAAAGTTTATGAGAATATCGTTGGCAAGCTGAACCTGTCGCTCAGAAGAAAAGTGCCGCAGGTCTTGCAAACGGAGGCCGCCGAATGCGGGCTGGCCAGTTTAGCGATGGTGTGCGGCTATTACGGCATGCACATCGATATGCTGTCGATGCGCCAGAAGTTTGATATCTCGGCCCGCGGCGCCACCCTGAGCTCGCTGATCGCGATCGCCGAGAATCTCAATTTGAAAACGCGGGCTCTATCCTTGAGCCTGGATGAGATTCACCAGGTGAAAAGGCCCTGCATATTGCACTGGGATATGAATCACTTTGTGGTCCTGGTCAACATTCGCGGTGGACGGATAACCCTGCACGATCCGGCATTTGGCCGCCGGGTTATCGGCCTGCAGGAGTTTTCCCTTCATTTTACCGGAATCGCTTTAGAGGTATGGCCAAGCAGTGAATTCACGCCTGTGGTGCAGAAAAATCGCCTGCACTTTAGAAAACTGCTCAGCAATGTCACCGGTCTTAAAAGCGCGCTGGTAAAAATTTTCGCGCTGTCGCTGGTCATTGAGGCCGTCAACCTGCTGATGCCCGTCGGGACTCAGTTGGTGATGGACCACGTCATCCAGGCCGGCGACCATAATTTATTGGTCATTATTTGCGTCGGTTTACTGTTTTTTATCTTGTTCCGCACCTGCGTTTCGATGTTTCGCTCGTGGATCTCCATCGTGATGGGCGCGCTGATCGATATACAGTGGAAATCAGGGCTGTTTGATCATCTGATGAAGCTCCCGCTTGCCTATTTTGAAAAGCGCAAGCTGGGTGATATTCAATCGCGCTTTGGCTCGTTGGACGCCATTCGCACCACGTTTACCACCAGTATCGTTTCCAGCATCATTGATGGCATCATGTCGGTCGGCGTATTTATCATGATGTTCATGTACGGCGGCTGGCTGGTGTGGGTAGCCTCCGGCTTTACGGTCTTATATGTTCTGCTGCGCCTTTCGACCTATCGCTATTATCGGCAAGCGTCCGAGGAGCAATTGGTGAAGTCGGCGAAAGCCAGCTCACATTTTATGGAGACGCTGTACAGCATCGCGACGCTGAAGTCGTTGGGGTTGGCGGGAACGCGTTCGCAGTTCTGGTTAAATTTAAATATCGATACGGCAAACGCCAATATTCGGGTAACGAAGCTCGATATGTTCTTTGGCGGCGTGAATGCGTTTCTTGCGGCCTGCGATCAAATCGTTATCTTGTGGTTGGGCGCGTCTTTAGTGATCGACAGTCAAATGACATTAGGCATGTTTGTCGCCTTTAATGCCTATCGGGGGCAATTCTCCGATCGCGCGTCAAATCTTATCGATATGGTCATTCGGCTGCGAATGCTGAATTTGCATAATGAAAGGCTGGCGGACATCGTGCTTTCTACGACAGAGGAAGAAAAGCCCTATCGCAAGATATGCAATCCCAACGAGGCGGTGACTTTTGAAGTGCGCGATCTGCTTTATCAATATGACAGCCTTTCGCGCCCAGTGATCCCCGGGCTCAGCCTGCAGATCGCGGCGGGAGAAAGCGTGGCGATCGTCGGGCCTTCAGGCGTTGGCAAAACCACGTTGATGAAGCTGATGTGCGGGCTGTTGGAACCGACGGAAGGGCGCTTGTTTATCAACGGCATTAACATTCATGATATCGGCATTAATAATTATCGGGAGTGCATCGCATGTGTATTGCAAGAAGATAAACTGCTTGCCGGTTCAATTGCCGAGAACATATGCAGTTTTGATGCTCATCCCGATACGGAATTTATCGTTGAATGCGCCAAGCATTGCAATATTCACGACGATATTATGAAAATGCCGATGGGATATGAAACCTTGGTGGGCGAATTGGGGGGTAGCCTTTCCGGCGGGCAAAAACAGCGGGTTCTTATCGCCCGCGCGTTATATCGAAGGCCCAGTATTCTGTTTATGGACGAAGCCACCAGTCATTTGGATCTGGACAATGAAAAAAGGGTGAACGAAGCCATATCCTCGTTGAAAATGACCCGCGTTATCATTGCTCATCGGCCATCGACGATTGCATCGGCAGATCGGGTAATTACTTTGCAGCCTGTAAATGCAATGGCGTAATTGTTTGATGAAATATAAAATTTTATATTTATTTCATCTTTAATTAAGATTTTCGTTATTGAGTTAATTTATCGAGCGCCTTATACCTAAAGCGTGAACCGACGGTTCATAAAAAGCAGTATTTTAAATTGATTCTTTTTAGTGAATGGAGATGAAAAATGAGAGAATTAAATTCAACAGAAGTTCAGCAGGTGAACGGCGCAACGATTGGCCTGGGTCTGGCTATTATCGGCAAAGTGATTAACAGCTGGGGAAACGCGTGGAATAATGCCTGGGGCGATTGCACGCCAAAACCGCCGATATGTAAACCTGAGCCGCCGGTTTGCAAACCAGAACCGCCTAAATGCGATTAATCGTATTTAGATAACGCCACGTAAAATGCGGCAGGCTTAATGTTTTATTCATTGAGCCTGCCTTATTGCTGGCGGATAACCTGCGCCATCTGTGTAGTTAACTTGCCCCCCACTGCGTCAACAGCGCATGCAGCCTGGCCGGTTCCAGCGGCTTGCGCAGCACCAGATAGCCTTCCTGCTCGGCCTCTTGCAGAACTTGCGAATTGAACTCGCCGCTGACCATGGCGCCGCTCACGTCCGGCAGGCGTTCGAATAAGGTCAGGGTAACTGATGACGAAAAGGGGGCGCTGGTAGATAGGGCGGATTCGTCTCGCTTGCCTGTACCATCTTTTGTTTTCACAGAGGATTTTTCTTTATATGGCTATGCTATTTTCTGCCTCGCTTCAATCATGAGGTTTGAAGCAGATTATTGTTTTTGGTCTAAATATAGACTATATTCAGACCTTAATATGATTGGTAGCGCCTGGGGGCACGATGAAAGTAGAGACCATCAGCTACGTTAAAAAAAACGCGGCCACGCTCGATCTCTCTGAACCTATCCTGGTCACGCAAAATGGGGTTCCCGCCTACGTGATAGAATCCTATGAGCAGCAGCAGGAGCGAGAGAACGCCATTGCTCTGCTGAAATTGCTGACGCTGTCAGAGAAGGATAAAGCGGAAGGGTGCGTGTTCTCAAAGGAACAGCTGTTGGATGGGCTTTAAGCATTACAGTGCTCAACATTAAAGGATTGCAATGGAACAGCAGGTGACCTTTGAGTACACGCTTACGGTAAAGCACTGCATCGGCACAATAGCGGGTTTCCTGCGCCGTATTGATGTTGAGCCACGCCTGGTTATCGCAGACATTCTCACTCAGTTTGAGCGCATCGTTGGCCAGTTTCCACAGGGATGCCAGATTTGCCCCGAGCTGCTGAAAATCGGCTGCGCAAAGTACCGGGAGTTTAACCACCCTGAAGGTTACCGGGTTTTGTATTCTGTCGACGGAAGGGTGGTAACAGCACATGCGATTTTGTCACATCGGCAGGACATTCAGCAGCTGCTGTTTAAGCGTCTGATCATGGCCTGATCGCCCTCAATATGCGCTAGCCGGCCCCCCACTGCGTCAACAGCGCATGCAGCCTGGCCGGTTCCAGCGGCTTGCGCAGCACCAGATAGCCTTCCTGCTCGGCCTCTTGCAGAACTTGCGAATTGAACTCGCCGCTGACCATGGCGCCACTCACGTCCGGCAGGCGTTCGAACAACGCTTTGAGGATGTCGAAACCGCTCTCGCCGGAGCGCAGGCGTTGATCGCACAGCACGGCGAACGGCGTAAAGCCGTCGTCGACGATGGCGAAGGCTTCCTCGGCGGAGGCCGCGCAGCGCACGGTGATGCCCCAGGTGCTCATCAGGCTTTCCCAGGCGGAGGTCACCAAAGGATCGTCGTCCACCACCAGGCAGGATCCCCGCAGCGGCGCGTAGCGGGTGGGCGTGGCGGTGTTGTTGTACGTCGCCGCGATCTCCGGCGCTTTGTCTTCGCCGAGGTATTGCGCAAAGCGCATCCAGAAGCGCGAGCCTTTGCCCTCGACGGAGTGCATGCCGTACTTCACTTTCATCAGCTTGGCGCAGCGCGCTACCACTGCCAACCCCAGCCCGTGCCCGGCGCTGTCTATCTTCCACGCCAGCTCGGGGCGGTAGTAAGGGGAGAAGATTTTGCTTTTCTCTTCGTCGGCGATGCCTACGCCGGTATCCCACACTTCCACCAGGCACTCGGCGCCGCGCGGGCGGATGGCGATCAGTACGCCGCCCCGTTGCGTGTAGCGCAGGGCGTTTTGGATCAAATTGATCAGCGATTGCCGCACCAGCAGCGGATCGCCCATCACGCTGATGCGCCGCCTGGGCCGCCAGGTGCGCAGCGCCAGCGAGCGGCTGTTGGCCTCTTCGCGGAACAGGGTGATCACTGAGTCGAGCAGGGCGCCGATATCCACATGGGTGGCGGCGGTGCGCACGTTGCCGGATTCGATCTTGCTGAGATCAAGCAGCGAATTGAACATCAGATGCACTGAGCGCACGCTCTGCTGCAGATCCAGCAGCTGCGGCGTCAGGCTGTCGTCCCGGTTTTTGTGGATGATGGCTTCGATCAGAAAACCCATGGCGTGCACCGGTTGGCGCAGATCGTGGCTGGCGGTGGTCAGGAACTGGTTCTTGTCCAACAGCGCCTGTTCCGCCTCTTCTTTGGCCTGGCGGAACTGTTCCGCCAGGCGCGAACTTTGCTCTTCGAGCAGCGCTTGCTGAATAAAGAACGCATGTGAGGTTAACGCGTGGCGATAAATGGCGAAACCGTACAGCAAGTTCAGCATCAGCACGATGAACATCACGTCTTCCAGCCGCCAAATGATACCGAGGTTCAGCAGCCCCCAGGAGGCGAAGAAAAAACGCGTAAAGGTGCTGATGACGGGCGTCAGATGCGTTGCGTTGGCGGCGACGATCGCGGCGATGCTGATATTGAGCAGCAGGAAAAAATCAAAGTTATGGGTCTGCGGGGTAATTAAATAGAGTGAGGAGATCCCCAGCCCGTGAATAAAGGCCACCTTATTAATGCGCGGCAGCCAGCGGCGCAGCACGGTGTCTTCATCATTTGCTTTGGCCTCGCGCAGGTAGCGTCGATGCCATATTCTGATCGCCACGGCGCATAGCAGGTAAACCATGATCCAGGCAATGGTTGGGCCAAGTTCATCCCCCAGCAAATAAATCCAGATGGCAAAAGGGATACCGACGAAAGGTACGGCGGTAAAGCTGAACACCAATCGCATGAAGGTGTTGTCCAGCAGGCGGATCTGCGCGCGTGGTGAGATGCCATCATTGTGTAAATTCTGGAAAAACCTCATTGCGACGGCTCCCGTTTGCCGTGCAACAGCGTAATGGCTTCGACCCGGCTGTTGACGCCGATCTTTTTCAAAATATTGCTGATGTGTTCTTTGACGGTGGGTTCGGAAATAGACAGCTGCGCGGCGATCCTTTTATTGGGCAGGCCACGCATCATCATATTTAATACGTCAACTTGTCGCGGGGTTAAATTAAATTTTTTTAAATGCTCGTAGTTGCTTTTAACGGCGAATTCATTCCCGTCAGGAAACCATTCCTGATTATCGTTCAGCGCAAAGACCGCCTTGGCGAATAATTCAGGAGGTTCGTTTTTTAATACAAATCCATGCCCGCCGGCAGTGTGCACTTTCTGCCAGATATCGTTATTCTCGTCGCCGCTAACCACCAAGATCCGCACCTGAGGATAAAGTTGCCTTACTTCTTTGAGTAATTTCAACGCCGTACCGGAAGAGAGCCAAAAATCGATCACCAGTAAACGCGGCGGGCCGTTTTCCCTAATATGACGGTAGCAATTCTCTTCTGTGGTCACCACATGCGCCTGTTTGAATCGGCAATGCGTGCTGAGAAAATTAGCGATGCCGCTTGCTACCAATGGATGGTCATCAACGACCAACGCATAATCCTGCCCCAAAGGATTCTCCTTTCGCCTTCAAATATCAGATAGGTCTGATGAGTTATTATCAACCCTCCCTACTTTAGGAGGGTTTTTTCGTTTAGGAAAGGGAAATATATTATTCGAGGATTTGGATAAGAGAAAACATAAAGCCAATCGGTAATTTTAACTGATTGGTTATAAAGGATAATTTATGAAGAAACCACTTATCGCTTTAACCGTTACGATGATGATAGCCGGTTGTTCCACCCTGAAAACCGATCAGGCCATTCCGCTGCTGCAGGCGGAAACCGCTAAAATGCTGGGCCTGGGTTCATCGGACGAAATTACCGTGACCAATGTCAATGGCGCGCAGCCGGATGCGCTGGGCGGCCAAAAACTTTCTTATCGCGCCACCACAGAAAAAGGCCGAATTTTCGATTGTTCATCGCTGATGATGCCGGGAATTTTAGGCTCCTCGCCGTCGCTGAGCGCGCCGACCTGTACACCGGTAGTCACCCATAAATAATTCGCTTTGGAGGCGGTATTGCCGCTTCCTGGTTTTCCATCGTCGGAGCGCCAGCGCCGGGGGGCAATAAACTTTTGCTTCGACGATCAATAAACCTGCGTGCGCGGAATAACGCCTCATACCTCTTCTAGCGCATTGAGTTTTCTTATAACAATACATTCCGCGACATCACGCTAACGAGTACGGAGATAGCCCGTGAATGACACGACATCGCATTCTTTAGCGGTTAAAACACCGCTTTCCAAACTTTACCTCGCTCTATTTTCCGCGCCGCTGTTGATGCTGGCGCCCGCCGATATCGCTCGCGCAGACGATGCCATTTTTGACGGCGACTCAAAAATTACCGAATCATTGGCCTACACCGGGGACGTTTACGTCGGCCGTAACCAAAGCGGCAACCTGCTGATCGAGAATGGCAAGATCAGCGCCTATAACATCAATATCGGCCGGATGTTCAACGGCCAAATTCATGACAGCGTAGTCACGGTCCGCGGGCCGAACGCCGAGCTGAATGCGGTGAACGATCAGTTCGTGCTGCGCGGCGGCCTCAATCTGGGGCGGGGCACTTTGCGGGTTGAAGACGGTGCGCTGGCCAGCGCGAAAGAGATCGTGGTCGGCACCACCCGTGGCTATGACAGCCACCTTATCGCCACCGGCGCCGGTTCTCGCGTTACCAGCAATTTTCTCAGCGTCGGCACCGATCTGGGGGCACGTTCCACGCTGGCGATTGAAGACGGCGCGGTGCTGAACACCGCCTTTGACGCACGCATCGGCAATGGCAGCGGGCCGGGTGAGACCGATACGCTGAGTCCGAAAGCCACGGTCAAGGGGGCCAATTCCCAGTGGAACGTCGGCCGTGCGCTCACGCTCTACGGCGATCTGGACGTGCTGAACGGCGCTGCGGTCAACGTCGGTAATATTCAGGTGGCGGGCGTCTCGGGCGCGCGTAAAACCGCTGAGCTGACGATCGCCGGCAACGGCTCACGGTTTACCAGCGGCAGCAGCGTCAACGTCGGCGATTACGGCAATGGCGTGTTGGCGGTCATGGACGGCGGGACATTCTCCGCCGGCGGCAACGAAGTGGTGCTGGGCAAGACCGGTTCCGGCTCGAACCGCGGCGCGCTGATTATCGGCAGCCGCGGCAATATGGACACCGGCACCGGGTTGACCGAACCGACGCTCGGCGCGGCGGGCGCCGCTGGCGCCATCGATGCCCAGACGGCGATCGCCCTGCGAGGCGGATTGTTCCGCAGCTATGTGTACTTTAACCATACCGACGGCAATTACGTTTTCAGCAACAAGATGAGCGGCGAAGGCGAGGTGATCAACAGCGCCGGGCACACGACGCTGAACGGCGATCTCTCTGAGCTGCAGGCGAACGTCACCGCGCGCGGCGGCAAGCTCATCATCGCCAGCGACATCAATACCCAGAAAGAAGACGACATCTTCGAGATCCAAACCCTTGGCGCCGAGAACGGCGGCACGCTGATCCTTAACGCGACGGCGGGCACCGACGTCAATAACGGGCTGGGCTACAGCAGCGCCGCGTCGATCAAGGCCGGCGGCACGCTGGGCGGCAACGGCACGCTGGGCCAGACCGAGATCCAGTCCGGCGGCCATATCTCGCCCGGCGACGGCAATATCGGCACGCTGACGCTGAAACGCTACCTGAACTTTATCGGCGAATCCTTCTATGACGTCGATATCGCCGGCGACGGCCGCAGCGATCAACTGCTGGTGGCGGGCAAAACCACCATCAGCGATCGGGCCAAGGTGCAGGTTACGGCGCTGGATCCGCAAACCAGCTATAAAACCGGCCAAAGCTACCGCATTCTGACCTCGGACGGCGGCATTGACGGCCAGTTCGCGTCGGCGGTCTCCAAGTCCGCCTTCCTCGATGTGGCGTTAAAACACAGCGCCAACGCCGTGGATCTGACCATCGCGCAGAAAGACACCGGCGGTGAAAACCCGGGCGGTGAGAATCCGGGTGGGGAAAATCCAGGTGGTGAGAATCCGGGCGGAGAAAACCCTGGCGGTGAGAATCCAGGGGGCGAGAATCCGGGCGGAGAAAACCCAGGCGGGGAAAATCCGGGGGGCGAGAATCCAGGCAGCGGCAAGCCGGGCATTTTCCAAACGGTGGCCGAGAGCGGCAACCAGTGGAATACCGCCGGCGCGCTCTCCACGCTGGCGCAGCGCGGTCCTTCACTGGCGCTATACAACTCGCTGCTGCTGCTGAGCGCGCCGGAAGCGCGCGAGGCGTTCAATCAGCTGTCCGGCGAAGTCTATCCGTCGATGCAGTCTAACCTGATCGCCGGCAGCACCCAGCTGTTCAACGTGCTGAACCAGCGCATGCTGCGCCTGTTCGACAATGACAGTCTGCCGGTACCGCCGTTGGCGATGTCGCTGGTGCAACCGGCGCAGGCGCAAAACAGCGGCGTCTGGGGCCAGACCTTCAGTTCCTGGGGCAGGAACAGCGGCAACGGCAACGTGGGCAAGCTGGATGGCAACACCACCGGCTTCCTGTTGGGGGCGGATCGCAAGCTGGCGGACCATAACGTGCGCATCGGCGGTTACTTCGGTTACAGCCGCGGCGATTATGACGTCGACAGCCGCCGATCCAAGGCCGATACCGACAACTACCACCTCGGCCTGTATGCGGCCGGGCAACAGGATGCGTTCTCGCTGCGCGGCGCGCTGGGTTACACCTGGCACAAGATTGAAGGCAAGCGCAACGTCGATTTCAGCGGCTTCTCGGATCGGCTGAAGTCGGATTATGACGCGAACTCGCTGCTGGCGTTCACCGAAGCGGGTTACCGTTTCGGCCAGCCGGAGATGAACGTCGAACCGTTCATCAACCTGAGCTACATCCGCCTGCATACCGACAGCTTCCAGGAGTCGGGTGGCGCGGCGGCGCTGAGCGTGCGCAATGAAACGATGGACACCTTCTACTCCACGCTCGGGGTGCGCGGCGTGACCGAACTGCCGAAGAACGTCAGCCTTTACGGCTCGCTCGGCTGGCAACATGCCTACGGCGATAAGAACACCTCATCGCGCATGGCGTTTGCCGGCAGCGACGCGTTCGTTACTCAGGGCCAGGCCGTGGATGACAACGTGATGGTGGGCGATATCGGCGTGAGCGTGAAGCTGTCGCGCGCTGCGACGTTGGATGTTGGCTATCAGGGGCAATTCGGCGCCGATACCCGCGTCAATTCGGTCAACGCCAACCTGCGCTGGTCGTTCTGATTTTTCCTCTAGACTTCTCTGGTACTTTCAGGCCCGCTTGATGCGGGCCTTTTTTATGGTGGGCATTAAGTTTCCCGTGAGCCTGAGTAAGGGGGCGCTAAGACATTTCCCGATATGAGCAGGGCGGGATTGCCTGTATGATTAATGCTCTTATTGGTATGGGCAAGGGACTGATTTTCCAATGCGTGAATTGACAAGGCCGTTAACGATTTTCACCAGCAAGAAGCCTTTTAACGACCGTTTTGCGGATGATATGCAATATGGCGATATGGATGAACGTACACTTAAGCAACGGTATCGCTTGGGGCAAGTATCAACGTTTATCGATTGGAGTGCTTATAAATCGCCCTATGATCATCCGGCAACGCGAAATATTCCGGCAGCAGGAAAAGAAAAGGCGGTTGCCATGCTTTTTGATGAGCTGAGAGCTGCATCGAGATACTTTTCTTTTACTGGCGTTTATCAAGGCTTGATAGTTAAGCTTTTCAATCATATGCAGTGCAATAACGGAACTGACTTTCAAGATGTTCAAATGGATTTAGCCTATAAAAGGCTGATACTGAGCGATAAATCAGAAAATAGTACGCTAATTCGAATTAAAAGTGTTCTCGACACCTTTGACTTTAACTCATATCGGCTGAATAAAGAGGCATTTGCTCTTCAGTTATCACAGAGCCGTTTGCCAAAGTATGTTCGCTGGGAAGACTGCATAAATGGAATGGGAGTCAGTGTGCATGAGGTCAACAGTACAGAGATCAGTGTTGATTCTTTGGTTTTTCAAGGTAATAGATATACTGCCGTGATTAGCTATAAAGCTCAGGATCATTTTGGATTGGATAAAGAAGATATTAGCAAGTTAACGTTTAATTCTATTGGTTTTTTCAGGCTTTGGTTTGTACTTCAAAGGTATAAAGAGTTCGCGTTTAGACCATTTTTCACCAACTTTGGCGCGAAGATAATAGTGACAGGTGAAAACTATGCTTAACAAGAAAAAGGTTGCGTTCTTTTCTTTGGTTGCCGTAGCGGCTTTTTGGTTGGTTTGGGTGCTTGTCAGGCCGGCTAATGTTGTGCGGGTTGATGGTGCTGCTGTTTATGTTCAATACCTTCCGTTGACCACGGAAGGTAAAATATCTTGGTGGAATGATAATAAAGATAAACTTCAGGAAAAATATCATATTATCAAAGACGAGAGTCACTTTACCGTTGCCGTAATGAATTTTGACGGCTATGTTGCCGCTCCGACGGGTAGCAATGATGGAAGTGTTGATGACTATCATTGTTTTGCCGAGGGCGATGCCAAGAACAAATGTATCTATAAGGATATAGCGATGATTATTAATGGTGATGCTAATAAAAGGATTTTTATCAGTCTGGATGGGAAGACTTTTGCTCAAGAGCCTGACGGTAAGACCACGCTGTTAAAAAAATAGTGACTCTTACTCTTACCCCCTGATTTTTCCTCGTTTTCAATCAGACTCGTCTAGGTGGTGGTCAGGGTTTCGCCCTCGCCAAGCCCGCGCAACGGCGGGCTGAGCAGGGAAGGACGTTTAACGCCCTTTTTTCTTGCGTCCTGGCTGGGTAAAGCGCTTGCGGCCGGCCGGCGCAGCGGTTTTATCGGCGCTTTTCGGTCCGCCGGCGCTCGGTTTTTTCGCCGGGGCAGATTTGGCCGGGGCTTTCTTCATCGGTTTAGCCTCGGACGAAGAGCCTTCAATCAGCTTGAACAGCTCAATCAGCTCGTCATCGGTCAGATCGCGCCATTCGCCCAGCGGCAAGCCTTTCAGGCTGACGTTCATGATGCGCGTGCGTTCCAGCTTGGTGACCTCATAGCCGAAGTGTTCGCACATGCGGCGGATCTGGCGGTTCAGCCCCTGCACCAGCGTGATGCGGAACACGAACGGCGCTTCTTTCTTCACCTTGCACTTTTTGGTCACCGTGCCAAGCATCGGCACGCCGGCACCCATGCCGCGAATAAACTCGTCGGTCACTGGCTTGTTGACCGTCACCAGATACTCTTTCTCGTGATTGTTGCCGGCGCGCAGGATCTTGTTGACCAGGTCACCGTGGTTGGTCAGAAAGATCAGCCCCTGCGAATCCTTGTCCAAGCGGCCGATCGGGAAGATGCGCTTGCTGTGGTTGACGAAGTCGGTGATGTTGTCGCGCTCGCCGTCCTCGGTGGTGGTGACGATGCCGACCGGTTTGTTCAGCGCGATCAGCACCAGATCTTCTTCATTGCGCGGTTCGATCAGCTGACCGTTAACCTTCACCACATCGCCGGCAAATACCTGGGCGCCAACGGTGGCGCGTTTACCGTTGATGAAAACGTTGCCCTGTTCGATGTATCGATCGGCGTCGCGGCGTGAGCAGATACCGCTCTCGCTAATGTATTTGTTCAGACGAATGGATGAGTTAGTCAGCATGGGATCTCCGTAAAACGCGGACTATACATTACCCGGATGGCGCTGCGAAGCGAATCATGCAGGAGGCGGCGGCTATGAACAAAATCCGTCCCTGCATCAAAAAGTGCAGACGATAAGTGGTGTCGACAGGCCTGCGTCTTATTGCGATGCTGTTGTCGTCAATAGACTTGCGATCGTCGTTTTGGCATAGCCGATGAATGCCGCCAACGGCTGCTGATGCTGAGACAGGTCATCTATCGCTTGTCCGAGATAAACTCGCCGCGCGGTGCTAAGTACCGGCTGGTGTTCAGATGGCAAGCGTTCCAGCAGCCATTCGGCGGCCACATCTTTGGGGGCGATCCGACCGGTTGCCGCGCTGAACCAGATGCGCGCTAGCGCAAGCACAATGTTGCATTCGTCGCCATGCCAGTCATCAGGTTCTTTCCATTGACTCAGGGTATCGGTGAGCGCGGCGATGAAGTCACTGCGAGGGACGCTGTCATACAGGAGTTCAAAGGAGGCGCCGAACAGATGTCGATGATGCTGCCGGGCTTTGGTAAGCAGGATCGCCACATCAGGATCCAAGGTGGCGGGGGAGACAATTCCCACCAGCAACTCTTCACGCAGCCATTCGCCAAACTGTAACTCACGTCGTGGCGGATAGCGCCAAGGTTTGATGTCGGTCTGTACCAGCACGGTGACTTCCAGCGGGCGAAAAATACTGTCGGCATCTGGCGGAGCCGACACGGTCAGCAAAGCTTTCATGAGGGCGGCCCGAGTGGTTGACATCAGCGGCTTGCTGATGACGACCAATATGTCGATATCGCTGTTGGGTTTAAGACCGCCATCGACCGCAGATCCATACAGATGGATGCCCAAGAGTGTCTCGCCGAGTTGCTCTGTCAGCACATTGTATGCGGCGTCGATCTGTGCGGCGATTTCGGTTGGAAGTGTTTCTTTTATAGCTAATTGGCGATTGTTAAAAGATGGCTCAAACCGTTCCCCCACCTTCACCACCCGGGTGTTAAGCGGGGTGAGCGTCTGCCCGGCGTTGCCGATCGGCGTCAGGCGCGGCACGGGGCGGCCGCTGTCGCTTTCTACCAGCGTTGAGTGCGCTTCTCCCTCGGCGAACAAATGATCTTCCCCCCACTGGCGCAGGCCAACGATCACCGGAAACAGCGCGCGGCCTTTCTCGGTCAGCACATACTCCTGATAGGCACTGCCGTCCGCGGCGGGCACGATCTCCAGCACGCCGTGCGTCACCAGGGCGCGCAGCCGGGTGGTAAGGATGTTCTTCGCCATCCCCAGCCCTTTTTGAAATTCGCTGAAGCGGGTGACGCCGTCGAAGGCGTCGCGCACGATCAGCAGCGACCACCAGTCGCCAATCACATCCAGCGTGCGCGCCACCGGGCACGGCGCGTCTTCCAGGCTCTTACGTTTCACGACGATTATCTCCTGCTGCATATTCTGGTTGCATTATAAAACCTCTGCACCTAAAGTTCATTGGGTTTAATAATGAAACCACATTGAGGTGTGCGATGAGCGACAAACTGCTGGATCCTCCCTGTGCGGCATTGGGGCGCCTGCCGGCCGCCCTGGTGCTGCTGTTGGCCGCCGCCAGCGCCTTTAGCGTGGCCAACGTTTACTATGCGCAGCCGCTGTTAGACGCCATCGCCCGCGATTTTTCCATCAGCCTGGCGGCGGTCGGCATGGTGATCGCCGTGACTCAGTTGGGCTGCGCGCTGGCGTTGCTGTTGGTGGTGCCGCTGGGGGATCGGTTGAACCGGCATCGATTGCTGGCGGGGCAACAGCTGGGGCTGATCGCTGCGCTGCTGCTGGTGGGCTGGGCGCCCAGTGCGGCCTGGCTGCTGGTGGGGATGATGTTGGTGGGGCTACTGGGCACCGCCATGACGCAGGGCCTGATCGCGTTCGCCGCCGCCCTGGCGCCGCCGCAGGAGCGCGGGCGGGTAGTCGGCGCGGCGCAGGGCGGGGTGGTGCTGGGGTTGCTGCTGGCGCGCACCTTGTCCGGCGCGCTGGCGGACGTCGGCGGCTGGCGCACGGTGTACTTCTTCTCTGCCGGAGTGACGTTGGTATTGCTGCCGATCCTGTCGCGCCTGCTGCCAGCGCCACGCACCGTTCCCAGCACGCTGAGTTATCCCGCGCTGCTGGGTTCAATGTTGAGCCTGTTGCTGCATGACCGCACGCTGCAAATTCGCGGCATGCTGGCGCTGCTGATGTTCGGCGCTTTCAGCCTCTTTTGGAGTTCGCTGGTGTTGCCGCTGAGCCGGCCGCCGTTCAACTTCACCCATGCCGCGGTGGGAGCGTTCGGCCTGGTCGGCGCGGTGGGCGCGCTGGCGGCGGTGCGCGCCGGGCATCTGGCGGATCGCGGGCTGGGGCAGGCGGCCAGCGGCGCATGTCTGCTGCTGTTGACGCTGGCCTGGCTGCCGCTCGGTTTGCTCGGCAGCGGCCTGGTTTGGCTGGTGGCGGGCATCGTGCTGCTGGATCTGGCGGGCCAGGCTATCCACGTGCTGAACCAGAGCATGATTTTCAGCGCACACCCGCAGTCGCACAGCCGGCTGGTGGCCTGCTACATGCTGTTTTACGCCGTCGGCAGCGGGCTGGGCGCCTTTGCCGGCACCCATGTGTACGCCTGGGCGGGCTGGAGCGGCGTTTGCTGGCTGGGGGCGGGCGTCAGCCTGAGCGCATTGCTGTTTTGGCGGCTGACGCTGTGCGGGATGCCGGATGCGGCGGGTAAGGGCTAGCGGGCCGGTGAGTGCATCAGGTAATAATCTTCTTCGCCGTCGTTGCCAGTGGAGATGATGCGCCAGCCGTGCTTGCGGTAGAACGCCAGCGCTTTTTCATTTTTCACCAGGCATTTCAGCGAACCGGTGGCGGTGAAGGTGGCTTGCGCCGCATGCAGCAGCGCACTGCCGACGCCGCGCGGCGGCTGATGGGGATCGACATACAGGTTATGAATGAAGTTATCTTCGCGGTAGACGGAGACGAATCCCAGCAGCGCGCCGCCGTCTTCCGCCACCCAAATCGCTTCGCCCAGCGTCGCGCCGTCGAAATCTTCCAACTGATAGTTTGAGGTATCGCGCCAGCCGAACGCCACCTTGCGCGACGCCAGGTACAGCGTGCGCAGGAAGGGGCGATCGGTCTCTTGGTAGGGTCTTATCTGCATGGCATCTCCCGGTGATGTATGCAGACTATAGCGCATTGCGGTAGGAACGTACGGCCATCTTAAGCGCGTGGCGATATGTCGTCAGGCGTGCTCCGCCTGCATTTTCATCCAGAACGCTTCCTGGCAGCGATTATAAAACTGCTTTTTTCTCGGCGAGACGGTATGGCCGCCGTCGTGTACGACTTCGTAGCTTATCCAGCATTCGCGGCACAGATCGTCGGATTGAAAACTATCCGACTCCATCTTGCACAAGAGGGTGACGCCGTTGCTGAATTCATAAAGCATTTCGCGCTCTTCAATAACGTTTTCCTCATCAAAGAAGCGTTCGACGCTTTCCGTTTTGTTGATTGCTCGCACCTGTGAAGAGCGTGCGTGAATGCCGCAGAGGTAGGTATAAAGTCGATGCATCGCCAGTCCTGTCTATAATGCGCGAAGCGAGAAGAGCGTGCGTCCAAGCATAAGGCAATCGTCGGTGGAGAAGAAGCGTCTCGGTAGCGTGTAATTCAGCTGCTACGTAATTAACGGATTGTGTTGGGCGTAATAGAACATTAATTTTTGATTTTTTTGTGATGGATGTCAAAAAATCTTTGGGATTTATATTGAAAGGTTAGAGGGCTATATTCATATGGTTTTGATACTTACTTTTCAGAATGAAAAGGGTACTATGGTTAACTGTGAAGATGAACATAGTTGCGATTTTTTTGGAAAAACTCCCGATTAACGAGGGATGGGGAGGAAGAAATAATTATTAAAATGATATTTATTAAGGAGATGAAATGGCAATTCGAAGAATAGCTTACGCATATTATGATCCTGACTGGATTAAAGGCGAGCATACGCTTCTTGCTATCAAAAGAAATACCGTTGAGCCCTTGGCTTACTCACTCCACATGAAAGGATATATTTTCTGCCCTTCTTGCTATGAACATATCACCCGTGTACCTGCAGATCCTGACAGGGGCATGACTACGAACGAAGTTCCGGCCTATTACAAACATCTTAAAGATGATAATGCGCCCTTCTGTAGCCTGAGATGTGGGTCTATTCAGTACAAAAAATACTCATCTCAGGAGGATGCAAAGAAAGCCGTTGAAGATGAGGAGCTCATTGTCATAAGTGGTTTTCTGGAGTCTCGGCCAGACAATAATCCCAGGATAGGCTCTGAAGGTGACGAAGTCCCAGTCGATTCGCATTTCGAGAGAAAAAATGGCAAAGAGGTTTCATTGCCCATTGCCCGCCATCATGGTGAGTCTTTCAAGGTTCCCAGTCAGGTAACAAGTGTTCAGTCTCTATGCGTCAATTTCGATCACAATTATTACCGTGAGATTTATCTTGTTGGTGAAGATGGTAGAGCTAAGCGTTATAGGCTATGTGACTCTCTCAAAGAAATAAATGATATAAAGGATGATTGCTCTGAGCCCGCATTCTATTTTGGTGAATTTTTGATGATTGAAAGGTTTTCAGGTCATAGCAATGTCTGGTTAAAGATTACCCAAGGAACCTCATTTAAGGATTTCAGAATACGAATTACTAACGATACTGCTGATGGTAGAGGGTTTTTCAATGAAAACAACCTTGGTCGAATAGTTATATTTTACAGTCAAGTCGATGAGGTTGGGAAGGGATATATGACTCCTCAACTTGGATGGGGGGAAGTGGCTCTGTTACCTGCTAAATATAATGAATTTCTAATCAGGGATTATATGTCATCTCACCATGGTGAGAAATAACTTTCGGTTGGTTATTGTTAAATCGATAATTGATGGTGGGTAAATTTTGGATGCAAACTTTATGATTTAGTATAGACTATACTAAAACAGGGATTGCTTATATAATCGCATTCACAGGTATTTATAAATCAAGCAAAGTATTTTGATAACTAGTTATGCCTTAAAGGAGAATGTTAGATGGATAAAAATGGGATTCTTCAATAGATAGAGACTAGATGTGCTTTTTCTAAATCAGCCTGGGTGCCCTTACGAGCGGCTTCAGAGAATGAGCAAAGCAATGTTAAGGATGGACTGACCTCACCACGGTAGTTGAGCCTTTACTTTAGTTGGGTTTACACTATAAAGTGATGTGAATCGCTTGTTTGATTATATCGACTGGTCAGCAAAAGCAAGCGCGGATTCATTGACTCGCAGCCTTACGCTATCAGCATTGAGTGGTCAGTCATCCACAAGGAGATGGTTGCGATGTAAATCACACGGGGATGCCGCATATTGTATTTTATTTTTATGTGGTTTTTTTTGACACCGTTTCGTTTGTCCCTTAACCTTATCAAGGATAAAAAGTTTAATCTTTATCTTCAGGATGAGGTGTTTCTATGGCTAAGAAAACAGTAGTTCGTTCTGCGATAACTGGTCAGTTTGTTAAGCCCATGGAAACTAAACGGCATCCTGATACTGCGGTAACTGAAATTATCATAATGCCTAGCAATAAAGGTAATAAATAAAAAAATCTCAAAGCGCTCGTAGTGGCGCTTTTTCTATCTCTGGAGATCTATTGATGGAAAGTCATAACTTTGAAAGGCTAAAAGAACACATCTTATCTTTATCGGTTTCGAATAACTTTGAAGTTGCCAAAACAGAGTGGAGTCTACACTCGATAGAAGTTTCTGAAGAAATGGATTTCTGTCCATGTGGTCAGAGTATCAAAGAGCATTGCTACATTGAAAATAAAAAAAATGGTAAAACCACGTATGTTGGTAACGTTTGTATAAATAGATTTTTGAATATTTCAACTGGAAATTTGTTTGAAGGGTTGAAAAGGATTAAGAAAAATATTTATGCCAATCCAAACTTGGAACTAATTGAGTATGCGAATGATAAAGGGTATTTATACGATAAAGAGTATGGTTTCCTTGTTGATACAATGAAGAAAAGAAACCTTAGCGAAAAACAAAAGTTGTGGAAGGAGAAAATAAACAGTCGCATCCTTAAAGAAGTTGTTGTTAATAATCGTACAGCAAGATGAGAATTCTTTTTTAGCAACTTCGATTCGGAAACAATGAAAACCAGCACATTCTATACAGAGTGTAAGTAATAAGGGGCTTGCCCCCTTTTTGCTGTCTGGGATGGGGGTCAGAAAAAGGGGGATACGTATTTTCGAGGAGAAGAAATGATAACCGGAAGGTCGGGCTTGCGTTAGCAACCCACTTCCCCTAATCTGGCAAAAAGTATAGAGATTCAATCTACATGACTCGGGGTGCCCTTCCGCGTGAAGGCTGAGAAATACCCGTATTACCTGATCTGGATAATGCCAGCGTAGGGAAGTCACGGCCGCTCAACCGGCGCCGCCTTCTTGAACGCCGGTTGGGAGGAATATGATCGCTCGACCTGATGCACTACCCGGCGCCCGCGCCGCGGCCTGCCTGACCCAATTCCAACAGCGGCCTCCGCTGATCCACTGCCTGACCAACGAAGTGGTGCAGTCGCTGACCGCCAACGTGCTATTGGCGCTCGGCGCCTCTCCGGCGATGGTGGTGGAGCCGCAAGAGGCGGCGCAGTTCAGCGCGCTGGCCGACGGCCTGCTGATCAACGTCGGCACCCTCAACGCGCTGCGCGCCGAATCGATGCGGGCGGCGGTGGCCGCCGCCAATCGGGCCGGCAAGCCCTGGACGCTGGATCCGGTGGCGGTCGGCGCGCTCTCCTACCGCACCGCCTTCGCCAAACAGCTGCTGGACGAGAAACCGGCGGCGATACGCGGCAACGCCTCGGAAATCATGGCGCTCAGCGGGTTGCTGGCCAGCGGCCGCGGCGTGGATAGCGGCGACGACTCGCTGGCGGCATTGCCCGCCGCGCGTGAGCTGGCGCAGCGCAGCGGCGCGGTGGTGGCGGTCACCGGCGCGGTGGATTACGTCACCGACGGCCAACGCGATTGGGCGATCGAAGGCGGCTCTCCGCTGATGACGCGGGTGGTGGGCACCGGCTGCGCGCTGTCGGCGGTGGTGGCGGCGTTTTGCGCCCTGCCGGGCGATCGCCTGGACAACGTGGCGACCGCCTGCCGGGTGATGTCCCACTGCGGCGGCCTGGCGGCCAGGCAGGCCGCCGGGCCGGGCAGCTTTACGCCGGCGTTCCTCGATGCGCTGTATCAACTGCGCGGGGAGGATCTGTGATGAAACGCATTAACGCCCTGACCATCGCCGGCACCGATCCCAGCGGCGGCGCCGGCATTCAGGCCGATTTGAAGGCCTTCTCGGCGCTTGGCGCCTACGGCACCTCGGTGATTACCGCGCTGGTGGCGCAAAATACCCGCGGCGTGCAGTCGGTGTATTACATCGATCCGGCGTTCGTCGCCGCGCAGCTGGACTCGGTGTTCAGCGACGTGCGCATCGACAGCGTCAAGATCGGCATGCTGGCCAACGCCGACATCGTGCAGGCGGTGGCCGAACGGCTGCGGCATTACCGGCCGGAATTCGTGGTGCTGGATACCGTGATGCTGGCGAAAAGCGGCGATCCGCTGTTGGCGCCGGAGGCGGTAGAGTCTATCCGGCGCGAGCTGTTGCCGCTGGTGTCGATCATTACGCCGAACCTGCCGGAAGCGGCGGCGCTGCTGGCGTGCGCGCCGGCGGAAGATGAAGCGCAGATGCGCGAGCAGGGGCGGGCGCTGCTGGCGATGGGCTGCCGGGCGGTGCTGATGAAGGGCGGCCACCTGAGCGAAAGCGAGAGCCCGGACTGGCTGTTTACCGCCGAAGGCGAGCAGCGCTTTACCGCGCCGCGCGTCGCCACCCGCCACACTCACGGCACCGGTTGCACGCTCTCAGCCGCGTTGGCGGCGCTGCGCCCGCGCCATGCCGACTGGGCGGCCACGGTGGCCGCCGCCAAGGACTACCTGCAACACGCGCTGCAACAGGCGGATACGCTGGAAGTGGGGCACGGCATCGGGCCGGTGCATCATTTTCACGCCTGGTGGTGAGTCAACTTTTTGCCGCAACCGTGGTCTGACTAGTTCAGGCCCGGTTTACGGGCGAAACCTGATTTAACCTAGGGAGAAGGACTATGACGGGACACCAGGCGCTGCGTTGCGCCCTCTTCGGCGCACTGCTCAGCTTCAGCGCGGGCAGCTTCGCTCAGCAGATCGTCACCACATCGGATTTGATTCAGCAGCCGGGGTATCAGGCCAGCTGGCAAAACATGGTCAAAGGCCAGGCGCGGATGCCGGGCTGGGCGCGCAAGGGCGTCGGCACCTCTACGCCGGCGCAAAACCTGAGCTGGAAGGGCAAAGAGTATCTGGTCGGCAATCTGTGCAAACCGCACGACTGCGGCAACAACTTTTTGATCGTGGCGTTCAGCGCGGATAAATCCCAGGCCTGGGGCGTGCGAGTCGCGGTGGAAGATCGGCCGGAAGCCGTCGATCATCCGAAGAAATATGCCAAGTACCAGTGGCTCGGCAAGCCGGATGACGACATGAAAGCGCTGCTTAAGCAGCAGTTTGAGAACAATCCCGACTGGAAATGATCTGACCGGGGGCGCTGACGATGCCGCCCCCGGCGTCGATCAGCCAATGCCGGCCTGATGCAGATCGTGCAGGTTGAGCGCCCCCACCAGCACGCCGTCCATATCGACCACCGGGGCCGCGCTGATGTGCTGTTCGTGCAGCGCTTCCAGCGCTTCGCCGGCGCGCCACTGCTCCGGCAGCCGATAGCCGGGGCGGGTGATCGCCGGGCTGAGCGGATCCTGCAGGCTGTTGCCCTTCACCAGCCAGCGGCGCAGGTCGCCGTCGGTAAACACGCCCACCACCCGCTGCTGCGCGTCGCACACCGCCACCAACCCGAGCCCGGTGCGGCTCAGTTCCAGCATCGCTTCCATCACGTTGGCGCTTTCGCTCACGCGCGGCAGGCGATCGCCGGTGCGCATCAGGTGATGCACGCGGTTCAACAGGCGCGCCCCCAGGCTGCCGCCCGGGTGCGAGCGGGCGAAGTCTTCCGCATTGAAACCGCGCTGGCGCATCAGCGCCATCGCCAGAGCGTCGCCCATCATCAGGGTGTTGACCGCGCTGGAGGTGGGCGCCAGCCCCATCGGGCAGGCTTCGCGCTCGACGCCGATATCCAGTACGCAGGCCGCGCCCTGCGCCAGGGGCGATTCTTTGCCGCCGGTGATGGCGATCACCGGAATGCCGTTCTCCGCCAGCAGCGGCAGGATCAGATCCAGCTCTTTGGCGCGGCCGGAGTAGGAGATGAACACCACCACGTCGTCGGCGCCGATCATGCCGAGATCGCCGTGCAGCGCCTCCGCCGGATGAACGAAGAACGACGGCGTGCCGGTGCTGGCCAGCGACGCGGCGATTTTTTTGCCGATATGGCCGGACTTGCCGATGCCGGAAATCACCGCTTTGCCGCGGCAGTTCAGCAGCAGCTCGCAGGCGCAGACGAAATTGTCATCCAGGCGCGCCAGCAGGCGCTGCGCTTCGGTCAACTCGATCTCCAGCGTTTCGCGGGCGAAGGCGAGCAGGGCGTTGGCGTTACTCATCGGGGTCTCCTACCAGAATGATATTGATGCCTTTCGCCTGCAGGGCGGCGAGGTAATCGGGGTTGATGTCTCGGTCGGTGATCAGCGTATCGACGGCGCTGAGTTCGCACACCACGTTCGGGCTCTTGCGGCCGAATTTCGAGGAGTCCACCAACAAAATAATGCGGCCGGCGGCTTCGCACATCGCTTTGCTGACGTTGTGCACTTCGTTGAAGGTGGTGACGCCGGCGTTGAGATCGACGCCGTCCGCGCCGATAAACAGCTTGTCGAAGCTGAATTGCTGAAACGCCGATTCGGCCAGGCTGCCGTGGAACGAGGCCGATTTTTTGCGGTAGGTGCCGCCGGGCATCAGGATGGTCTGATCGTTATCCAGCTCCACCAGCGCGTTGACGATGGTCAGGCTGTTGGTCATCACCGTGATGTTATTGAACTGCGCCAGATGCGGCACCATCTGCAGCACCGTGCTGCCGGCGTCGAAGATCAGCGAGTCGCCGTCGGCGATCAGCGCCACGGCGGCGCTGGCGATGCGGCGTTTTTTCTCGGTGTTGATATGGGTTTTACGGTCGATTGGCTGATCGCCGTCGTCGCGGCTGAGCACCACGCCGCCGTAGGTGCGGATCACCTCACCTTCTTCTTCCAGCAGGGTAAGATCTTTGCGGATGGTGGTGCCGGTAGTGGAGAAATGCTCGGCCAGGGCGTCCACTGCCGTTTTGCCATGCTGCTGCAGATATTCAAGGATAGCGGCCTGCCGCTGCTTTGGTTTCATCGCGATTCCCGTTCACAAGAGTGGGGCATTTCCCCTCGCTGAATAATTCACTATGAAAGGTAATGCCTTTTAATGTGAAAATATCACGATTTGGGTTCAATCGCTAACGATAGTGCAGACTGGCATGCGCGATCCTCGGGGAAGATCACATCCGGGCGCAAATCCCGCTGATGCAAACCGTGCAAATGAGGCACCGGGCGGGGCCGGGCGAAAACGGTCAGGCCGCGCAGCAACAGGCTGCCGCACACCCGCCGATCGGCGTCGAAGGCCAGCGCCAGCACCACCCGCGGGCGAAAACGGCCGCCGGAGCGGCCGACGCCGACGGCGCCCAGTCGGCATAAGCCGTCGAAGGCGCGGTTGAAACGTTGCAGTTGCCACCAGCCGAAGGCGATTTGCAGCAGCCAGGCCAGCAGCGCGAAGGCGATCAAAGCTTGTGTCATGGGGTTCTCCTTATGCCCCCTTCCGCGGAAGGGGGCGTCGGTGGCGTCAGAACATCACCTGGCCGCCGGTGATGTTGATCGATTGGCCGGTGCAGTAAGAGGCCTTATCGCTGGCGTAGAACAGCAGGGTGTTCAGCACGTCCTGGTAGTCGCAGCCGCGCTTCAGCGGCACTTTGTCGATGTAGTACTGCTCCACCTGGTCCGGCGCGATGCCCAATTTTTGCGCGTACTGCGGCAGCAGCGATTGAAACATCGGTGATTTCAGCAGGTTGCCGAGCATCAGCGAATGCACCGTAATGCCGTATTCCGCCAGATCGAGCGCCAGCGACTGCGTCAGCCCCACGCCGCCGAACTTGGCGGCGCTGTAGCCGGAGTTGTGCTTGCTGCCGACCTTGCCGGACTTGGAGTTGATCTGAATGATGCGCCCGGCGATGCCATCGCGGATCATCAGGCGCGAGAACTCACGGGCGCAGAGGAAATAGCCCACCAGGTTCACCTGCAGCGAGCGGTCGAAGTCGCCCAGCGGGAAGTCGGTGATCGGCGCCGCCTTGGCGATGCCGGCGCTGTAGACCAGCAGGTTGGTTTGGCCAAACTCCCGGTCAACCGCCGCCGCCAGCGCGATCACGCTCTGCTCGTCGGTGGCGTCGGCCTGAAAACCGCAGGCGCTGCCTGCGCTATACTCTTCGTTGATCTGCCGCGCCACCCGATTGGCGTTGTCGGCGTTCAGATCGGCCACCGCCACCCGATAGCCGGCCTGCGCCAGCCCGTGGGACAAAAAGGCGCCTAACGTTTGGCCGCCGCCGATCACTACAGCTACTTCAGACATGGTCTACTCCTTATGCGATAAATGACAGCGTGCTGCCCAACGGGATATCGGTCGGCGTCGGGCCGGAAACGTGGATCGAACCGGGGAATTCGGCTTCGGCTTCGCCGTCGAAGCGCACGGTGATGTGGCCGAGCTCGCGCAGATTCTGCGTGGCGACGCTGCCGACGGCGGTGATGGCGTAGCGCTGCTGCGCCAGTTCCATCACGCCGCCCACCTGCAGTTCGCCGGCGGTCGCGCCGTGGCGGTGGATGAAGCAGAACTCTTCGATATCCGCCGGCGCGCCTTCACGGAAAGTGATCAGCATGTTGTCCAGCAACGCGTCGCGGGCGCAGCCGCCGATCTGCGTGATGGTGGTATGAAAAATGGTGTGCATAAACGTCTCCCTGGAAATCATGCTATTGATAAATAAAGGCCGAGGCGGCCCAGGCGATCAGGACCGTTGGCGCGCCGGTCAGAAAGCGCCCAACCAGCACTGAAGGCACGCCGACCCGTACGGTGTCCTGTTTGGCTTCCGCCAGCGACAGGCCGACCGGAATGAAATCGCAGGCGGCCTGCGCGTTGATGGCGAACAGCGCGGGCAGCGCCAGCTGCGGCGGGATATGGCCGAGGCCGATCTGCACCCCGACCAGCACGCCGATCACCTGGGCGATGACCGCGCCGGGGCCGAGGAACGGCGACAGCAGCGGGAATGAGCAGATCAGCGCCAACGTCACCAGGCCGATCGGGCTGTTGGCCAGCGGCGTCAGGCCGTGAGCGATAAAGTCCCCGAGGCCGGAGGCCATGATGATGCCGATCAAGGCCGAGACGAATGCCATAAACGGCAGAATGGTCTTCAGCACGGTGTCGATAGTGTCGCGCCCGGCCTGGAAGAACACCGCCACCACCGATCCCATGCCCATGCCGACTTTCGCCAGCAGCCCGTCGCTTTGTTCGGTGATCTTCTTGCTGGTGTCGTAGTCGCGCGCCTTGGGCGGCGCTGCAACGGCGGCGGCGGCGGGTGGGTTCTCCGTAGCGTCGATTCGGCTGATGTTGTGGTCGCGCACGCCGGAGACATAGATGTCTTCGAGGATAAACTGCGCCAGCGCGCCGGACTGGCCGGTGGCGTGGATGTTGACCGTCGGAATGCGGCGTTTCGGGTACAGGCCGCAGCGCAGGGTGCCGCCGCAGTCGATCACCGCCACGCCGATCTCTTCCGCCGGCGGCTCGCCCTCTTTGAAACCGTCGACGGCGGGCCAGCCGGTCAATTCGCTGAGGCGATCGACGATGGAAGGCCGGGTGCCGGCGGTGATGTACACCACTTTTTTGCCGGGTTCTATCGGCAGTTCCAGGGGGCCGCCCCAGCCGCTGGCGCCTTTTTCAATACGGATATAAGCACTCATGCTGCACTCCACGAATTAAAGTTGCACCTGGCGATCCAGACGGATGCCCATCTTGCGTTCGAACAGACTGGTGGTGAGATCGGTGACCCAGCCGCGGAAGAAGTTGGTGAACAGCCCCACCAGGAAATAGCTCACAGCCAACGGGCCGAGCGGCAGGCCGAGGGTAGTCAGGCCGCTGGCGATGCCGAGGTAAACGAACAGCTCGCCGGGGTTGATGTGCGGGAACAGGCCGTTCATCGAGTGGCAGCTGTAGGAGGCCGCCGCGTAGTAGCTTGGCTTGTATTTCTCCGGCATGAAGCGCCCCAGGCTGAGGGTCATCGGGTTGCAGAAGACAAAGGTGCCGATCAGCGGCAGCAGCAGATAACGCGAAACGGGGTTGCCCGCGCAGCGCTGTGCCAATCGTTCGATACGTTCCTGGCCAACAAATTTGATCAGCGCGTTCATGATAACCAGCAGGCTGATCAATAAAGGCAAAATGCCGGTCACCATGCCGACAAACACTTCACCGCCTTTCTGAAACAGGCCGATAAACCACTCGGCGCCGTGGGTGATTAGCTCAATCATTATGTTCTCCTGTAATGGACTGATATGGCCTGGAGCGAACGGCGGCTCTGTCGCCATGGGCCTTACAGTAGTCACTTTGTTGGGCTATTTGTTTTAAATAGATCACAATTTGAAAGATAAATATTTTATTTTGAAAGTTTAAAGTGAAAGAAAGAGAAGAACTGTGGCACGAGGGGGAGAAAACGGGCACAAAAAAGCCCGGCGAACCGGGCTTTGGGACAGACGGTCTGTCACATCAGGCGATGGTGACCTTCTTGTCCAGGTAGGCGTCTTGTACGGCGTTGATCAGCGCCACGCCGTCTTTCATCGATTTCTTAAACGCTTTACGCCCCAGGATCAGGCCCATGCCGCCGGCGCGTTTGTTGATCACTGCGGTGCGCACCGATTCCTGTAGATCGTTCTCACCGGCGGCGCCGCCGGAGTTGATCAGCCCGGCGCGGCCCATGTAGCAGTTGGCCAGCTGGTAGCGCACCAGATCGATCGGGTGATCGGTGGTCAGCTTGGTGTAGACGCGATCGTCGGTATAGCCGAATTTCACCGCGCGGTAACCGCCGTTGTTTTCGGCCATTTTCTGTTTGACGATGTCGGCGCCGATGGTGGCGGCGATGTGGTTGGCCTGGCCGGTCAGATCGGCGCTGGAGTGGTAGTCCACGCCGTCCTTGTTGAACGCCGGGTTGCGCAGATAGGCCCACAGCACCGTGACCATGCCCAGCTCATGCGCGCGCTCGAAGGCGATCGAGATCTCTTCGATCTGGCGGCGCGACTGCTCGGAGCCGAAGTAAATGGTGGCGCCAACCGCCACTGCGCCCATGTTGAACGCCTGCTCGACGCTGGCGTACAGGGTCTGGTCGTACTGGGTCGGGTAGCTCAGCGTTTCGTTGTGGTTGAGTTTGACCAGGAACGGAATTTTATGCGCATAGCGGCGCGATACCGACGCCAGCACGCCGTAGGTGGAGGCGACGCAGTTACAGCCGGCTTCAATCGCCAGCTCGACGATGTTCTTCGGATCGAAATACAGCGGATTGGCGGCGAACGAGGCGGCGGCGGAGTGCTCGATGCCCTGATCGACCGGCAGGATCGACAGGTAACCGGTGCCGCCCAGGCGGCCGTGGTTGAACAGGGTTTGCATCGAACGCAGCACGCTGTTGGGGCGGTTGTTATCGATCATTACGCGGTCGACGAAGTCGGCGCCCGGCAGGTAGAGATTCTCGGCGGGGATAGTGGTACAGCGGTGTTGCAGCAGATCTTCCGCTTCCTTTCCTAGCAACTGCACAATATCAGTCATGATTCACTCCCGATTAAGCTTCTTCATACACCGGCAATGCAAGGGTTTTTGACCACCGGCGTAGTAAAAAAGCGGTGATTGAAGCTGTAAAGCGATGCTACCGAACTTGATCCGGCAAGGACAAACAATAGATGCGATTGAGAGGAAATGCCATTGGCGAGGCCAAATACGCGGGGACGATCGCCCCCGGCGCGTTAAGTGCTTGATTGTTCGATCTCGCCTGCCTTGGCGTTCCGAGCGGCGAGCGGGCGCAGAGCCGGATTAGCCCAGCAGGGCGCAGTTCGGCGGCAGGCGGCATTCGATGGCCTGCGGCACCACTTCGATGCGGAAATGGCGGCCTTTGAGCGGCTCGCCGTCGAGGTTAAAGGTCATCTCATGCGGCGCGTCGATCTCCAGCCACGGCAGCGCGGCGCTGAGGATGCTGTTGCTCTCTTCGTCGTTGAACAGGGCGGCCACCAGCGCCGGCAGCAGTTCATCGGCGATCAGCAGGCGCAGCTGCAACTGCCCGTCGTTAATCAGCGCGTTGGGGCACAGTTCCTGGCCGCCGCCGGCCTGTTTGCCGTTGCCGATGCCGATCACCAGCGCTTCGCCGGCCCAGCGGAAGTCCGGCCCGCGGATTTCACAGCGGTCGGCCTGCAGCGTATCCATGCGCAATAAGCCGTGAACGAAGTAGGACACGCCGCCCAACGCCGCCTTCAGCTTCTCCGGCGTTTCAGTGGTGATACGGGTGCCGAAGCCGCCGGTGGCCATGTTGATGAAGTAGCGCTCGCCGTTGACCTTGGCCAAATCGATAGGCACCGAGCGGCCTTTGATCGCCAGCTGCAGCGCCTGCTCGGGCGAGAGGGGAATGTTGCAGGCCATGGCGAAGTCGTTGGCGGTGCCGAGCGGCAAAATGCCCAGCGCCGGCCGACCTTGCGCCGGCAGTTGCGCCAGCGCGGCGGCCACTTCGTTGATGGTGCCGTCACCGCCGCCGGCGACGACGGTGCCGACGCCGAGCCGAGCGGCTTCCGCGACGTAGCGCGCGGCGTCGCCGTGCTCCCAGGTGACGCGCACGTGCAGCGTTATTTGCTCTTCGCGCAGCCGGTTGACGGCCTGGCGCAGCTCTTCGTTGCCGGCGCCCTTGCCGTTGATGATAAGCAGTGCTGGTGCATGTGAGTGTTGAGGCATTGCCGAGCTCCTCCGGCGGAAAACCAATAATGCCTCAAGATAAACCAGCCCAGGCCGCCAAGCCATCAGAATATTCAGCTAATTCCGGTTATTTCCCATTGTGCCGTGAATATGAGGACGATGCGAATTTATCTGAATTTAACCTGACAATAAGCGCAATTTTAATGGCGGCAGGATTAATCGCTATAGCGTTATTTATATATCGATGTGGCGTTATTATTTTTATTAAAATGGATAACGGGAAAACGTAATGAGAAATAGGCGCGCCGGCGGCAATGGCGGGCCCATAAAGAAAAAGCCAGCCCAAGGGAGATTGGGCCGGCTAAGGAGGTGGTTCCTAGTATTGCTATGCAAATATTTTCGTTGTTCGTTTTAAGCAGCGTGATAGTAACCAAGCTGCGGGCACATTGATGTGATCCAATTCTAATATTTGCTAAAAATCGCCGCCGAATGACGGCGATTCATTGTTAGGCTCCGGCGCTATTTTCTTCCGCCAAATTGCGGATCAGCAAAGCATAATTGAGATCGATATCCTGCGGGATCGGCAAATAAACGATATGGCCGTTGCCCGGCGCGACCTCAATCGGCTCGCCTTTCTTATTTTGCATGCTTTCGAGGGTGAACAGCACGTTGCCGCCCGGCGTCATCATCTCGACGCTGTCGCCGAGTGAGAATTTATTCTTCACGTCGACTTCCGCCCAGCCTTCGCGGCGCACGCCGGTGAACTCGCCGACGAACTGCTGGCGCTCGGAGAGCGAAGAGCCGTATTCGTAGTTCTGCTGCGCTTCGTGCACGTGGCGGCGCAGGAAGCCTTCGGTATAGCCGCGGTGCGCTAGGCCTTCCAGCGTGGTGAGCAGGGTCGGATCGAACGGTTTGCCGGCAACGGCGTCGTCGATGGCGCGGCGGTAGACCTGGGCGGTGCGCGCGCAGTAGTAAAAGGACTTGGTGCGCCCTTCGATCTTCAACGAATGCACGCCGAGCTGCGTCAGACGCTCTACGTGCTGGATGGCGCGCAGATCCTTGGAGTTCATGATGTAGGTGCCGTGTTCGTCCTCGAAGGCGCTCATATATTCGCCTGGTTTTTGCGCCTCAGACAGCATGAATACCTTGTCGGTCGGCGCGCCGATGCCCAGCGTCGGCTCGACGGTCTGCACCGGGATCGGCTCGTGCAGGTGCACGATATTGCCGGTGTCGTCCTCTTTGCCTTCTTCCGCCTTGTACTGCCAACGGCAGGCGTTGGTGCAGGTGCCCTGGTTGGGATCGCGCTTGTTGATGTAGCCGGACAGCAGGCAGCGGCCGGAGTAGGCCATGCACAGCGCGCCGTGGACGAAGATCTCCAGCTCCATGTCCGGCACTTCGGCGCGGATCTCGGCGATCTCTTCCAGCGACAGTTCGCGCGACAGGATCACGCGGGTCAGGCCCATTTGTTTCCAGAACTTCACCGTCGCCCAGTTAACGGCGTTGGCCTGCACCGACAGGTGGATGTCCATCTGCGGGAAGGCTTCGCGCACCATCATGATCAGGCCAGGATCGGACATGATCAGCGCATCCGGGCCCATATCGACTACCGGTTTCAGATCGCGCAGGAAGGTTTTCAGCTTGGCGTTGTGCGGGGCGATGTTGACCACCACGTAGAATTTTTTGCCCAGCGCGTGCGCTTCGTTGATGCCCTGCGCCAGATTCTCGTGGTTGAACTCGTTGTTGCGCACCCGCAGGCTGTAGCGCGGCTGGCCGGCGTAAACCGCATCGGCGCCGTAGGCGAAGGCGTAACGCATGTTTTTCAGCGTTCCGGCCGGGGAGAGAAGTTCCGGTGTAAACATAGTGTGTCTCGGTCTGATTTCAGGTCAGCACCACGCCACCTGATGGCGCAGTAAAAGCGGGGGATTGTAGCCGCGGCGCGGCAAAAAATCAGCAGTTAACCGGATTTATTCAAGGGAGATTGATCCCGGTCAAACGGAAAACGCGCGATGGCGGCCACCGCGCGGGCGAAACGGGGGATCAGGCGCTCAAATCGCGAATATCGGTGGTCGGGCCGTTTTTAATCACCGACTGGATACCGTTTTTGGCTGCGCTTTCGGAGCTGTACATTTCGCTGACGCCGATCACCTGATGGTTCTTGGCCTTCAGCACAAAGTAGGGCTGGTTGCTGGTGCTGTGCTTCAGTTCAAACTGCGCTTCATGCGGCGAATTGGTCTGCACCGAGGCGATGCCGTTCTCCGCCGACGCTTTGCTGGCGTACATCTCGCTGGCCAGAATGATCTCGCCGTTACTGGCTTTCAGGTTGAAGTGGTACTGTCCGTTCTTTGCTTTTTTCAGCTCGTAATGACCGATTGCCATGGTTCTTCTCCTGTAGGTTCCGATTCGTGATGTAAGTGTAGCCAATCGCTTGAAAATCGGTGGCTAAACCTCACAGCAGCTTAGTCGAAAAAATGCGCAATTTTTTTGCGCCGGCGCGGAGTTTTCGCCCGAGAAGCCCGGCGCCGCACGGGAAGCTAAGGGAGGGGCGGTGATTGCGCAGCGCAGTATTTGGGACGTCTAAGCCGTGGAACACTCGCGATTTCATCTTGGCGGGTTCACCTCGCAGAGATAAAATAGGGCAAATTTTGCACAGGAGCGCCAAGGATGGAAAAAATCGAACGGTCAGTAGGAAATGATAAAAGCGAGGGCAGCGATAAAGATTGGGAGCCTCTGTTGAGAATGATCGCTAACACAGCCCTACCACACGACTTCCTGCTGTCGGATGAGCGACAACAGGGTGTGGCTGACCGCGCGCCTTGGTGGAACGCAGTCGATTCTCTCCCCTAAACCCCATTCACCAGCCGGCAGGGTTCGGCTTCCCAGCGGTAACCGACGCCGTATACCGAGCGGATAAAGGATTTTTGCCCGTCGATCAGCTCCAGCTTGCGGCGCAGGTTTTTGATGTGGCTGTCGATGGTGCGGTCGGTGACCACCCGATAGTCGTCATACAGGTTATTCAGCAGCTGCTCGCGCGAAAATACGTTGCCCGGCTGGCTGGCCAACGTCTTCAGCAGGCGGAACTCCGCCGGCGTCAGATCCAGCAACTGCCCCTGATAGCTGGCCTGGAAACGCGGTTCATCGATGTGCAGCAGGTCATCTTCCCGCGCATTCTCCTGCGGCCGATAGCTGCGGCGCAGGATGGTTTTCACCCGCGCCACCACCTCGCGTGGGCTGTAGGGTTTGCAGATGTAATCGTCGGCGCCGATCTCCAGCCCCAACAGGCGGTCAATCTCTTCGATTTTCGCCGTCACCATCACGATCGGTACGTCGCTGAAGCGGCGCAGCTCGCGGCACACCGTCAGCCCATCGGCGCCCGGCAGCATCAGATCGAGCAAGATCAGCGCCGGCGGATGCTGGTGCACGGTCGGCACCACCTCATTGCCGTTGGTCAGCCAACGGGTGGCGTAGCCCGCCGCCTGCAGATAATCCACCAGCAGCTGGCCCAGCTTGGGCTCATCTTCAACAATCATGATCTGCACGGGTTGATTCTGAATGTCCATCAGGGCGCCTTATTTTTTATCGGGGTAGCAAATTCTACTGTAATGCGCACGCCGCCTAAAGGCGAATGCTCGGCGCGGATTTTCCCGTCGTGCGCTTCCACGATGTTGTGGCAGATCGCCAGCCCCAATCCGGAACCGCCGCTGGCGCGGTTGCGCGAGCCTTCCGCCCGGTAGAAACGTTCGAAAATGCGCGTCAGTTGCTGATCGCTGATGCCCGGCGCGCTGTCCTGCCAGCAGAGGGACAGCCGCCCCGGCTGCAGCTCGGCGCTGATTTCCAGCCGGCCGCCGGCATCGGTGTAGCGCAGGCTGTTTTCCAACAGGTTATTGAACAGCTGATTCAGGCGATCGGGATCGCCGAACAGCGGCGCCTGGGGCGGCAGATGGGTAACGATCTCCAGCCCTTTGGCGCGAAAGCGCTCGCGGAAGGCGGCGACGGCGATCTGCAGCAGATGCACGCAGTCCACCGACGATTTGCGATAGGCCAGCGCGCCGAGATCGGAGAGCGAAAGCTGGTGCAGATCGTCGACCAGTTTGGTCAGAGTGGACACCTCGGCCTGCAGCGAGCTGAGTGACGCGGGCGTCGGCTGGCGCACGCCGTCCTGCAGCGCCTCCAGCTCGCCGCGCAGCACCGCCAGCGGCGTGCGCAGTTCGTGCGACACGTCGGCCATAAAGGCGCGGCGCATCTGTTCATTTTTCTCCAGCGAGGTGGCCAACTGGTTGAAGTCGTGCGCCAGCCTGCCCAGCTCATCCTGGCTGCTGACCGCCACGCGGGCGGTGAAGTCGCCCGCCGCCAATCGATGGGTGCCCGCCACCAGGCGTTTAACCGGGGCCAGCATGCCGCGCGACAGTAGCCAGGTCACCGCCGCCGCCAGCAGGGTGGAGAGCGCGACGATGATCCAGCTGGTGCGGCGCTGCTGGCGATCGAAGTTGATGTCGGTATTGCGCGTCAGGCGTTCGACCGGGGTAGTGAGCACCCAACCGACGATCTCGTTGTTGTAGCGGATCGGGTGGCGCGGCCCCTCTTTCGGCAACGGGCCGGAATGCCCGACCAGCCGATTGAACTGGCTGTCCACCACCCAAAACTGGGTGCGCCAGCCTTTGGGCGGCAGGTTGTGGCTGCTGTCGCTGTTCTGCTCGAACGAACGCATGATTTGGTAGACCACCTGATCGTTGTTGCGCAGGAATATCCAGTTGCCATGATGGCTGTACTGCTCCTCCAGCGCTTCGCTCAGCATGTTGATGCGCTGCTCGTTACTGCTCTTGATGTAGTCGATAAAACCGCGCTCAAAGCTGACGCGCACCCCCCAGTGCATGGTGATCAACACCAGCATGCAGGTGGCGAAAATGGCCAGGAACAGCTTCCCGGTAATGCCTATCTTCATTGCAACCTCGTTGAGCCGGTGCCCGGCTCTTTGGCCAGCGTGCGGTTAGGCGCGCTATCCGCCGGCACGCGCGCGAAGGCCAGCGCGGGCAGGGCGATAATCAACGCCATACAGCAGTAGCTGTAAATAAATGCGCTGTGGATGGCCGGGCTGTCGGCCACCGCCTGGTGATGGGCGAAGCTGCCGATCAAGATGCCGGCGACGCTGACGCCGAGGCTCATCGACAGCTGCATGACCATCGACAACAGGCTGTTGCCGCTGCTGGCCAGGCGGTCCGGCAGGTCTTTCAGCGTCAGGGTATTCATCGCCGAGAAGCGCAATGCGTTGACCATCCCCTGGAAGAACAGTATCACCGGCAGCAGCCACAGCCAGCCGAGCATCGCCGCCAGCAGGAAACTCAGGCTGACCAGCGCCAGCAGCAGCGTGGCGGCCACCAGCACGTTGCGGTAGCCGAAGCGGTTGACCACCTGCACCACGATGCGCTTCATGCCCATGCTGCCGATGATCATCGGGATCATCATCAGCCCGGCGTGGAACGGCGTGAAGCCCATGCCCACCTGCAGAAACAGCGGTGTCATGAACGGCAGCATGCCGCTGCCGATGCGCCCCAGCAGACTGGCCAGCAGCCCGATCTTGTAGGTCGGGGTGCGCAGCAGCCGCAGCGAGAACAGGGCGCGGCTATTGCCGTAGGCATGCCAAACATACCCCAACAACGCCGCCGCGCCCAGCGCCACCAGGCCGGCGATGGCGCCGCCGGTCAGGCCCATGCCTTTGTGGCCGTCGAGCGCCAGCGTCAGCGACGCCATGCCGATCGCCAGCAGGAAAAAGCCGCTGAGATCGAAGCGGCGGGTCTGCATTTGGTAGTTGGGCATCAGCAGCAGCGTGGCGATGGCGCCCACGATGCCCACCGGAATATTGATCAGGAAAATCCAGTGCCAGCTGGCGTATTGCACCAGAAGTCCGCCCAGCGCCGGCCCCATCAGCGGGCCGATCTGGCCTGGCAGCGTCACGAAGGTCATCGCCGCCATGTACTGCTCGCGCGGCACGATCTTCATCACCGTCAGGCGGCCGACCGGCACCATCATCGCGCCGCCGATGCCCTGAAGCACGCGCGAGGCGATCAGCTCGTTCAGGGTTGCCGAGCGGGCGCAGAGGAGGGAGCCGAGGGTAAACAGCACAATGGCGCTGAAAAACACCCGCTGTACGCCGACCTTGTCCGCCAGCCAGCCGCTGGCCGGCAGCGTCACCGCCACCGTCAGCACATAGGCGACGATCACCGACTGCATGCGCAGCGGGTTCTCCCCCAGGCTGGCGGCCATCGAGGGCAGGGCGGTATTGACGATAGTGGTATCCAGCGTCTGCATAAAGAAGCCGAACGCCACTATCCAGAGTTGCCAACGTACCGTGGCGGCGTGTTTCATCAGCATCGGTCGGCCATTAGTGCGGCAGCGGGGCCAGCTGCTTGTTGCGGCGGAACTTCGCCTGCAGCCGGTCGAAGTAAAGATAGACCACCGGCGTGGTGTACAGCGTCAGCAGCTGGCTCATCACCAGACCGCCGGCGATGGTGATGCCGAGCGGCTGGCGCAGCTCCGCACCGTCGCCGCTGGTCAACACCAGCGGCAGCGCGCCGAACAGCGCCGCCAGCGTGGTCATCAGGATCGGCCGGAAGCGCAGCAGGCTGGCCTGGAAAATCGCCTCGCGGGCGCTGATGCCGCCGTTGCGCTGCGCCTCGAGCGCGAAGTCGACCATCATGATGGCGTTTTTCTTCACGATGCCGATCAGCAGCATGATGCCGATCAGCGCGATCAGGCTGAACGGCGCGCCGAACAGCTCGAGCGCCAACAGCGCCCCCACGCCCGCGGAAGGCAGGGTGGAGAGGATGGTCAGCGGATGGATATAGCTCTCGTACAGCACGCCGAGCACGATATACACCGTGGCGATCGCCGCCAGGATCAGGATCAGCTGCGACTTCAGGGTGTCCTGGAACACCTGGGCGGTGCCGGCGAAGGCGCCGCGCACCGTGGACGGCACGCCGAGCTGAGTCATGGTGCGTTCGACAGCGGCGGTGGCGTCCGACAGGCTGCCGCCGTCCGGCAGGTTAAAGGAGATGGTTGAGGCGGCGGACAGCCCCTGATGGTTGACCGACAGCGGCGCGTTGGCCGGTCGCCAACTGGCAAAGTAGGAGAGCGGTATCGCCTTGCCTTCGTTGTTGATGATGAACATCTTGTCCAGCGAGCTGACGTCCTGAGTGTAAGGCGGCGCGACTTCCATCACCACCTTGTATTGGTTGAGCGGTTGATAGATGGTCGAAATCTGTCGCTGGCCGAAGGCGTTGTTCAACAGGTTGTTGGCGTCGGACACCGAAATGCCGAGGCGCGCCATGGTCTCGCGATCGTAGACCAGATCCATCTCCGAGCCTTTATCCTGCTGATCCGAGTTGACGTCCGCCAGCTCGGGCAATGCCGCCAGCGCGGCGCGGATCTTCGGTTCCCAGTCGCGCAGCGCGGCGAGGTCATCCGCCAGCAGCGTATATTGGTAGCTGGCGTTGGCCTGGCGGCCGCCGACGCGGATATCCTGCACCGCCATCAAGAACAGGCTGGCGCCCGGTTCTTTGGCCAGGCGAGCGCGCAGGCGGGCGATCACTTTCTGCGCGTCGTCGCTGCGCACCGACAGCGGTTTCAGTGAGATGAACATCGAGCCGCTGTTGGTGCGCGAGCCGCCGGTAAAGCCGGTGACGTTTTCCACGTCCGGATCTTCGCGCACGATTTTCATGAAATCTTCCAGTTTGCCGCGCATCGCCTGGAACGAGATGCTCTGATCGGCCTGGATAAAGCCCATCAGGCGGCCGGTATCCTGTTCGGGGAAGAAGGTTTTCGGGATGCTGATATACAGCCAGACGTTGAGCGCAATGGTGGCGAGGAACACCGCCAGCACCCAGCGCGAGTGGCCAAGCACCCAGTTCAGCGAGCGTCCGTATCCCTGCTGCAGCGCCAGCAGCATTTTGCCGAAGCCGCGCGCGCGCCGCTGCGAACGCGCCGGCTGGTGGCGCAGCAGATAGGCGCACATCATCGGCGTGAGCGTCAGCGAGACGATCAGCGACAGCCCGATAGACACCGACAGGGTGACGGCGAATTCGCGGAACAGCCGGCCGGGCAGGCCCGCCATCAGCAGCAGCGGGATAAACACCGCCACCAGCGAAACGCTCATCGACAGCACGGTGAAACCGACCTCCCGCGCGCCCAGCAGCGCAGCGTTGATCGGTTTCATGCCGGCCTCGACGTGGCGGGAAATGTTTTCCAGCACCACGATGGCGTCGTCCACCACAAAGCCGGTGGCGATGGTCAGCGCCATCAGCGACAGGTTGTTGAGGCTGAAGCCGCACAGGTACATGGCGGCGAACGAGCCGATCAGCGACACCGGCACGGCGACCGCCGGGATCAGCGTGGCGCGGCCGGAGCGCAGGAAGATGAACACCACCAGGATCACCAGCCCGATGGCGATCGCCAGCGACTGTTCGACCTCGGCCAGCGACGCGCGAATGGTCGGCGAGCGATCCTGCGCGACGTTGAGCGAGATTGCGGCCGGAATGTTTTCCTGCAGCGCGGGCAGCTCGGCGCGAATGCGATCGACGGTTTCGATGATGTTGGCGTCCGGCGCGCGGCTGATGGCCAGAACGATCGCCGGCTTGGCGTCGGTCATCCCGGCGTTGCGCACGTCCTGCACCGAATCTTTGACCTCGGCCACGTCGCCGAGCCGCACCGCCGAACCGTTGTTGTAATGAACGATCAGCGGGCGGTAGGCGTCGGCGGTTTTCAGCGCGTCGTTGGCCTGGATTTGCCAACGTTGCTGCGGGTTTTCGACGGCGCCCTGCGGGCGGCGCACGTTGGCGTTGCTGATGGCCTGCCGCACGGCATCCAGCGAAACGCCCTGATTGAACAGCGCCGAAGGGTTCAACTCCACCCGCACCGCCGGCAGCGAGCTGCCGCCCACGGAAACGTCGCCGACGCCTTCGGTCTGGCTGATCTTCTGCGCCAGCTGGGTGGACGCGAAGTCGTAAAGCTGCCCCTGGCTGTAGGTGTCCGACGTCAGCGTCAGGATCATGATCGGCGCGTCGGAAGGGTTGACCTTGCGATAGCTGGGGCGGCTCGGCATGCCGGTCGGCAACAGGCTTTGCGCGGCGTTAATCGCCGCCTGCACGTCGCGCGCGGCGCCGTTGATGTCGCGGCTGAGATCGAACTGCAAAATCACCCGGGTGCTGCCGAGCGAGCTCATCGAGGTCATTTCATTGACCCCGGCGATGCGGCCCAGCGCGCGCTCCAGCGGCGTCGCCACCGAGGAGGCCATGGTTTCCGGCGAGGCGCCCGGCAGCGACGCGCTGATCGAAATCACCGGAAAATCCACCTGCGGCAGCGGCGACACCGGCAGCAGGCGAAAACCGATCGCGCCGCTGATGGCGATGGCCAGCGTCAGTAGGGTGGTGGCCACCGGCCGGTGAATGAACAGGGCGAAGAATTTCACGGCAGCTCCTGCGTATCCGGCTGGCGATGCGTGTTGCGCGCCAGTTTGTCAAACAGCAGGTAGATCACCGGCGTGGTGAACAGCGTCAGGATCTGGCTCATGATCAGGCCGCCGACCATACAGACGCCGAGCGGATGCCGCAGCTCCGCGCCGACGCCGGTGCTGAGCATCAGCGGCAGCGCGCCGAGCAAGGCCGCCAGCGTGGTCATCAGGATCGGCCGGAAACGCAGCAGGCAGGCCTGATAAATGGCGTCGCGCGGCGATAAGCCCTGTTCGCGTTCCGCCGCCAGCGCGAAGTCGATCATCATGATGGCGTTCTTCTTCACGATGCCGATCAGCAGGATAATGCCGATGATGGCGATCACGTCCAGTTCGCTGCCGGCCAGCATCAGCGCCAGCAGCGCGCCGACCCCGGCGGTCGGCAGGGTGGAGAGGATGGTCACCGGATGAATGAAGCTTTCATACAGCACGCCCAGCACGATATACATCGCCACCACCGCCGCCAAAATCAGCCACAGCGTGCTGCCGAGCGCCGCCTGGAAGGCCAGCGTCGCGCCCTGGAATTGGGTGGTGATGTCTTTCGGCATGGCGAGATTTTTTTCCGCCTGGGTGACGGCGTCTACCGCTTCGCCGAGCGAGTAGCCGGCGGCGACGTTGAACGAGACGGTGGCCGACGGGAATTGGTCGAGGTGGTTGACCGACAGCGGGCCGAAACGTTCTTCGATTTTGGCGATGGCGCTCAACGGCACCACGGCGCCGTCCTTGCCGCTCAGACGGATCTCATTGAGCGCCGCCAGTCCCGGCGTCGCGCTGACGTCGTGCTCCAACACCACCCGGTATTGATTGGCCTGGGTGTAGATGGTGGAGATCAGGCGTTGGCCGAAGGCGTTGTACAACGCATTGTCCACGTCGCTCATGGTGACGCCGAGGCGCGAGGCCGAATCGCGATCGACGTTGACGTAGGCGACCAGCCCCTGATCCTGCCAATCGCTGGTGACGTCCGCCAGCTGCGGGGTGCGCTTCAGCTCATCCATCAGCTGCGGCACCCACAGGCTGAGATCGTCCAGCGACATCGCCTGCAGGGTGAACTGGTACTGGGTGCGGCTGACCTGGGTATCGATGGTCAGATCCTGCACCGGCTGCAGGTACAGCTTCACGCCGGGGAACTGCGCCGTTTGCTGCTGCAACCGGCTGATGATCGCCGGAATGCGGTCGCTGCGTTCGCTCAGCGGCTTCAGGTTGATCTGCAGCCGGCCGCTGTTGAGCGTGGCGTTGCTGCCGTCGACGCCGACGAACGAGGTCAGGCTCTCCACCGCCGGATCTTTGAGGATCTGCGCCGCGACCTGCTGCTGGCGCTCGGCCATATTGCTGAACGAAACGCTCTGCGGCGCCTCCAGCGTGCCCTGAATGATGCCGTTGTCCTGCACCGGGAAGAAGCCTTTCGGGATCAGCAGGTACAGCAACACCGTCAGCGCCAGGGTGCCCACGGCCACGCCGAGCGTGAGCCAGGGGTGGTTAAGCACCGTTTTCAGCCACTGGCCGTATCGCGCGATCACGCGCTCGAAAAAGCGCTCAGAGGCGGCGGAGAAGCGGTTCTGCTTGCGCAGCGATTCGTGGCTGAGCATGCGGGCGCACATCATCGGCGTCAGCGTCAGCGATACCACGGCGGAGATCAAAATCGCCACCGCCAGCGTCACGGCGAACTCGCGGAACAGGCGGCCGACGATGTCGCCCATGAACAGCAGCGGGATCAGCACCGCCACCAGCGAGAAGGTCAGCGAGATGATGGTGAAGCCGATCTCGCCGGCCCCTTTCAGCGCGGCGTCGAGCGGCTTTTCCCCTTTCTCGATGTAGCGTGAGATGTTCTCGATCACCACGATGGCGTCATCCACCACGAAACCGGTGGCAATGGTTAATGCCATCAGCGTCAGGTTATTGATGGAGAAGCCGAGGAAATACATGGCGGCGAAGGTGCCGACCAGCGACAGCGGCACCGCCACGCTGGGGATAATGGTCGCCGGCACGTTGCGCAGGAACACGTAGATCACCATTACCACCAGCGCGATCGCCAGCAGCAGCTCGAACTGCACGTCGCTGACCGAGGCGCGGATGGTGGTGGTGCGATCGGTCAACACCTTGACGTCGACCGACTTGGGCAGGCTTTTAATCAGCGTCGGCAGCATTTCGCGGATGCTGTCGGCGGTGGTGATGACGTTGACGCCGGGCTGGCGCTGAATGTTCAGCACGATCGCCTGCTGCTGGTTGGCCCAGGCAGCCAGTCGGGTATTTTCCGCCCCTTGTTCGATGGTGGCGATATCCTGCAGGCGGATCGCCGCGCCGTTCTGATAGGCGACGATCAGCTGGCGATAGTCGTCGGCGGATTTCATTTGGTCGTTGGCGGACAGGGTGACCGAGCGGGTCGGGCCGTCCAGGCTACCTTTCGCCGAGTTGACGTTGGCGTTGCTGATGGCGGTGCGGATGGTTTCGCTGTTCAGGCCATAGGCGGCGACCGCCGCGGCGTTCAGTTTTACACGCACCGCCGGGCGTTGGCCGCCGGCCAGGGTCACCAGGCCGACGCCGGTCACCTGAGAGATTTTCTGCGCCACGCGCGTCTCCACCATGTCTTCCACCTGCGTCATCGGCATGGCGGTGGAGGTGACGGCCAGCGTCAGGATCGGCGGATCGGCCGGGTTAACCTTGCTGTAAATCGGCGGGTAGGGCAGATCGTTCGGCAGCAGGTTGGTGGCGGCGTTGATCGCCGCCTGCACTTCCTGCTCCGCGACGTCGAGCGGCAGCGCCAGCTGGAATTGCAGCGTCACCACCGAGGCGCCGCCGGAGCTTTGCGACGCCATTTGCTTCAGGCCGGACATCTGGCCGAACTGGCGTTCCAGCGGCGCGGTAATGGCGGAGGTGACCACGTCCGGGCTGGCGCCGGGATACAGCGTCACCACCTGGATGGTCGGGTAGTCCACTTCCGGCAACGCGGAAACCGGCAGCGCGCGATAGCCGATGATCCCCGCCAGCAGTATCGCCACCATCAGCAGGGTGGTGGCGACCGGGCGCAGGATAAACAGGCGGGAAGGGCCGCCGCCGCGGGTCGGTGGCATCACCTGCATCAGGACTTCCTCTGAACGTCAGGTTCGCGCTTGGCTTTTGACGCCGCAGGCGCGTCGTTCGGCGCCAGCACTTCCACCTGCATGCCTTCGGTCAGGCGATCGATGCCGTCGGTCACCACCCGATCGCCGGCGTTGAGGCCGGCGCTGATCACCACCTGCCGGCTGTCCTGCACGCCGGCGGTGACCCGGTGTTTGCTGACCTTGTTGTCTTCGCTGAGCGTCCAGACGAAGTTGCCTTCGTTGCCCATCTGCAGCGCGGCGGTCGGGATCACCACCGCATCGTGCAGGGTATCCACCTGCAGCCGCGCGTTGACGAACTGGTTGGGGAACAGCGCGTCGTCTTCGTTGGCGAAGCGCGCTTTCAGCTTGATGGTGCCGGTGGCGGTATCAATTTGGTTGTCCAGGCTCAGCAGCGAACCGGTCGTCAGCTTGTTCTGGTTGGTGCGATCCCAGGCTTCGACGCTCACCGGACCGGCTTTTTGCGCCTTGAGCAGATCGGCGATGTTGCCTTCGGGCAGCGTGAACACCACGTCGATCGGGTGCGTCTGCGTGATCACCACCAAACCGGTGGTGCTGCCGCTGGTGACGTAGTTGCCGACGTCGACCAGTTTCAACCCGACGCGGCCGTCGATTGGCGCAGTGATGCGGCTGTAGGTGATCTGCAGTTTGGCGCTGTCGACCGCGCCCTGATCGGCTTTGATGGCGCCTTCGGTTTGCTGCACCAGCGAGGCCTGCGTATCCAGCTCTTGACGGGAAACCAGATTGGTTTTCACCAATTGCTGGTAGCGCGCCAGATCGCGTCGGGCGTTGGCCAGCGTGGCCTGATCTTTCGCCAACTGCCCCTGCGCCTGGGTCAGTTGCACCTGGAACGGCCGGGGATCGATCTCCGCCAGCAGATCGCCGGCTTTGACCTGCTGGCCTTCGGTAAAGTGGATCGCCATCAGTTGGCCGTCGACCCGGCTGGTAACGGTGACGGTATTGGCGGCGGTGGCGGTGCCCAAGCCGGAAAGATAGCGCGGCACCGTCTGTTGCGTGGCCGTCGCGGCCTGCACCGGCGACATCGGCGCGCCGCGCCGCCCGCCCGCCGCGCGACCGGCCCCCGCTTTGCCGCCGGCCTGCTGCGCGCCCGGGGCCGTGCCGGCCGGCGGTTGAGCGGCGTTAAAATAACGCCAGGCGAAGACGGTGGCGATGACCAGGATGGCCGCAACCAGCAGGCGCGGCATCAGGGAACGGCGTTGGGGTTTTGCATTCATGGCGGCGAAAATTCTCTCCAAAAGGCAGGGGTGCGGGCACTCATTGCCACAAAAATGACACTCCTTACAGGATACTAGTTTAGCCAGCGGGGACGGCATAAAAATGAAGGAAATATGGAGGAACCGTCAGCATTGTCCTAATAAGTGGGTGATTTGAGCGTGCTATGTTTATAAGTGATTTGTTTCAGCTTATAGCCAATCCGTTTTAGCGTTCTATCCTGGTTGGCGCTAATAATTAACCCGCGAATCTTTTCCCACAGGAGCAGGTGATGAGCAACAGAGAATTGGGCCGCTCAGGCATTCAGGTGCCGGCGTTGACCTTTGGCGGCAATGTGTTCGGTTGGACGGCGGATCAAGCGACCTCGTTCAGCCTGCTGGATGCGCTGGTGGACAATCAGCTCAACTTTATCGATACCGCCGACGTTTATTCCAGCTGGGCGCCGGGCAACCGGGGCGGCGAATCGGAAACCGTCATCGGCGAATGGCTGAAGAAGAGCGGCAAGCGCGACAAGGTGATCATCGCCACCAAGGTGGGCAAACCGATGGGCGAAGGCAAACAGGGTCTGTCGCCGCGCTATATTCAGCAGGCGGTGGAAGATTCGCTGCGGCGCCTGCAAACCGATTATATCGATCTTTATCAGTCGCATGACGATGACCGCGATACGCCGTTGGAAGAGACGCTGGCGGCGTTCGATGCGTTGATTAAGGCCGGCAAGGTGCGGGCGATCGGCGCCTCCAACTATCAGGCGGATCGCCTGGAAGAAGCGCTGCGGGTGAGCGAGAGCAACGGATTGGCGCGCTACGAAACCCTGCAGCCGGAATACAATCTGTATGCGCGCGAAGGGTATGAAGCCGAGCTGGAGGGGGTGGCGCAGCGCCATGGCCTCGGGGTGATCAACTTCTTCGCGCTGGCCAGCGGCTTTCTGACCGGCAAATACCGCAGCAAAGCAGATGAGGGCAAAAGTCAGCGCGGCGATCGCATCGTCGAACGCTACCTGAACCCGCGCGGTTTCCGCATCCTGGCGGCGCTGGATCAGGTGGCGGGCAAACACGGCGTCTCTGCGGCGCAGGTCTCGCTGGCCTGGCTGATCGCGCGCCCGAGCATCACCGCGCCGATCGTCAGCGCCACCTCGTTGTCGCAGCTGGATGAGTTGGTCAGCGCCACGCGTCTGACGCTGGATGCGGACGACATTCAGACGCTGAACCACGCCAGCGCCGAGTAAGAGCCGCCGGCGATTTTGCTCTATGCTGAAGGAGTCAATATGACTCATTCAGGAAACTGCAATGTCTGGCGATATCATCAACGACCTCGCGGCGCTGGAACAGCTGTACGGCAAGCCTGCCGCGCCCTCGGTTTTTAAAGAAGTCAGCTACATCCACCCGGCGTACCGTCCGTTTATCGAGGCGGCGCCGTTCGCCGCCCTCTCGACGGTGGGGCCGGACGGCATGGACGTCTCGCCGCGCGGCGATCCGGCCGGTTTCATTCATATCGAAGACGAGAAAACCCTGCTGTTGCCGGATCGGCGCGGCAATAACCGCATCGACAGCCTGCGCAATATCCTGCACGACAACCGGGTGGCGCTGCTGCTGCTGATCCCCGGCATCGGCGAAACGCTGCGGATTAACGGGCGGGCGGAGATCGTGGTGGCGCCGGCGGTGTTGCAGCGCTTCGCCCACCGCAACCAGCTGCCGCGTTCGGTGCTGCGCATTCGGGTGGAGGCGGTGTTCTTCCAGTGCAGCCGGGCGATCTTGCGTTCGGGGTTATGGGAAGAGGCCAGCCGCCTCGAGCGTTCGGTGCTGCCCAGCCCCGGCCATATTTTGGCCGCGGTGAGCCAAACGCGCTTCGACGGTGAGGAGTACGACAGCGCGCTGCCGCAGCGGCTGAAGGATACGCTGTATTAATCGCCGTGGCGTTCGCGCCACGTTTGTCGATTCAGCCGGTACAAGACGTGCTTTTGCAGCGGATGGCCCGCCGGCAGACGCGGGTGCAGGAAGGTTTCGCCGTCGAAGCGCATACCGATGCGCGTCATCACCCGGCGCGACGGCTGGTTATCTTCGGCGGTGAAGGCCACCACTTCCGGCAAATGCAGCGTGTCGAAGGCGCACGCCAGCGCGGCGCGCGCCGCCTCAGCGGCGTAGCCGTTGCCCCAGTGGGCCGCCGCCAGCCGCCAGCCGATCTCCACGCAGGGGGAGCAAGGCAGATCGTCGCCCGGCCGCGCCAGCCCGACAAAACCGATAAAAGGCGCGCCGCTTTTCACTTCCACCGCCCACAGCCCCCAGCCGTGCTGTTGCAGGAAGGCGCGGATGCGTTCGGCCTGCGCGCGGCTTTCCTCGGCCGTCATCGTCGCCGGGAAATAGCGCATGACCTGCGGATCGGCGTTGAGCGCGGCGAAGGCCGGCAGGTCGTCGTCGCGCCAGGGGCGCAGCCGTAGCCTGGCGCTGTCGAGGGTAAGGATGGTCGACATGATGCATAGCCTCCAATGAACAAGGGCGCGGCGAGCCGCGCCCTTGGGCTGTCAACGGAACAGCGTTTGCGCCCAGCGCGCCAGCCCGGCGGTGACCGAGCCGAAGTCGTTGCCGCCGACGATCGGAATGCCCGGCAGCTGCTGTTGCAGCGCGGCGCGCAGCAGCGGCGAACGCGCGCTGCCGCCGGTCAGGTAGATCACCTGCGGCGCGGTCTGGCTGCTGGCCAGCGCGGCGCTGACCTGCTCCTGAATGCGCATCAACGGCTGCGAGATGGCGTCGGCGAGCTGATCCTGGCTGATGTTCTCCGCCAGATCGGCCTGCACGAAATTGAGCGGCGCGCTGATGGCCGTTTGGCCGGACAGGGCGATCTTACTCTCTTCGGCCGCCCGCACCAATCGGTAGCTCAGGCGCTGCTGGTACACTTTCAGCAGGCGCTTGACCTTTTCCGGCTCCGCCGCGTCGAGGATCAGATCGCGCAGCACGCGGCCGTTGGCGGCGCTGTAGAAATCGTTTTGCGCCGGCACATCGTTGGTCGCCACCGCGTTCCAGTAAGGCAGCGCCGGCAGGGCGATGCCTTTGGCGGTTTTGCCGCCCAGGCCGAACAGCGGCATCAGCTGCTTGAAGGCCAGCATGATGTCCAGATCGTTACCGCCGACCCGGCAGCCGCTGTGGCCCAGCAGGCTCTGCTGGCGATCGGCGCGGTTGCGCCACTGCGGCCCCATCAGCAGCACCGAGCAGTCGGTGGTGCCGCCACCGATGTCCACTACCAGCACGGTTTGCTCTTCGCTCAGCGTCGCTTCGAAGTCCAGCCCCGCCGCCACCGGCTCGAACTGGAACTCAATGTCCTTGAAACCGGCGCGTTCGGCGGCGCGTTGCAGAATGCCCTGCGCCTGCCGGTTGGCTTCGTCGCCGCCGATGCCCTGGAAGTTGATCGGCCGGCCGATCACCGCCTGATCGATGCCGGTTTGCAGCACATTTTCCGCCTGGCGTTTGATGTGGAACATCATGGCGCACACCAGGTCTTCGAACAGCGCGATCTGCTGTGGTTTCAGGCCGTTGGCGCCGAGGAAGGACTTCGGCGAGCGCACGAAGTACACCTCTTCCGGATCTTCCATATAGTGCGCCAGCGCCTGCAGGCCGAACAGCACGCTGTCGCCGTTGACCGGAATGTCTTCTTCGCGGTTGTAACTGATGGCGCGGCGCAGCAGCTGCTGGTTTTCTTCGCTGCCGGTCGGGATCTGCCAATGGCGGTGCAGGCATTCGCTCACCGCTTCGCGGGTCGGCGCGCACAGCATCGAAGGCAGATAGGGCGCGTTGTTTTCCAGCGTCAACAGCTCGGGGCCGTGGTCGCGCATCACTGCAACGGAACAGTTGGCTGTCCCGTAATCGAATCCAATAAACATCTCTTTTTTGTCCCCATGCCAATGAAGGGGGGCGACTTTACCCGAGACGGGGCCGGCGGGCAATGCGCCAATGCGCGAGTGTCGAAAAATTTAGCGGGCGCGGCGGCGTGCGCGAACTTTCTCAGTGCGGATAACGCTCAAGCCGCAGCAATGGCACAGTCGGCTATGAAAATGGCGTGCTTCGCCCATCAAGACGCACGCCATTTCTTTATACTCAACAGGTATTCCGAGCGGGGAATGCCTTTCCCTATGACTCTGTGATGAGGATTTCATGACGCGCAACTCGACCTTTCTCATGAATATCGGCTGGAGAACCCTGCTGAAAGATCTGGGGCTCCAGCCGACGGATGTTTTACGCCGGGCTGCATTGCCTGAAGATCTGTTGTCACGCACCGCTGAAGGGATCACTACGGAAGAATATTTCCGCTTCTGGCGCGCGATGGAGGAAGGAACGGGCGACCCGTTGTTTCCGTTGAAAATCGTTGCGCTGATGTCAACGGAATCGTTTGACCCTCCGATATTCGCCGCCCTGTGCAGCGCCAATCTGGCGCAAGCTGTCCAGCGGTTAGCGAAATACAAGCAACTTACGGCGCCGATGAGCCTGGAGCTCGCCATCGGCCCTGAAGGCGAAATGACGATTTTACCCCGCTGGCTGTTGGCGGAGGAGGCAGTACCGGCGTCTTTGCTGGTGGCTGAGCTGGCATTTTATGTTCGGCTGGCGCAGCTTGCCACGCGCGAACAGGTAAAAGCGCGCCGTATCACCTTGCCTGAACTGCCGCCTGCAGCCCTTTCACGCCCCTTGGCAGCCTTCTTCGGCTGCGCGGTAACGCCTGGGGCAGGGCCGGGCATTACTTTCTCCTCCGCAGATGCCTTGCGTCCCTTTTTGACTGTGAATGAGGGCATGTGGCGCGTTTTCGAACCCGAGCTGCGTCGTCGCCTCAGTGAACTGGACGCCACGGCAACCACCGGAGAGCGCGTTTGTGCGGTGCTGCTGGAGTTGATTCCCAGCAATACCGCCGGCATCGACGCGGTGGCGGCAAGATTGGGCATGAGCCGCCGGACGCTGCAGCGGCGTCTGGAAGATGAGGGCGAGAGTTTTCGTTCGCTGAGCAACGGCACCCGGGAAAAATTGGCGCGCCACTATCTTAAGCATTCGACCCTTACCAGCGGAGAGATTGCCTTTTTGCTCGGTTTTGAAGAGCCGAACTCTTTCTTCCGCGCCTTTCACGAATGGACAGGGCAAACGCCGGAAGCGGCTCGCCAGGCGATGCGGCTGAATTAGCCGAGAGGCGCTGTTCACGTTGGCGCATTCTGCGAGTTGATTGGCGCGGTTCGACATGGTTGCGGCAGGGCCCGTCGCTTAAAGTGGACAACATACAGACTGCGCAGGCAGTCGCCAACGCAATCATCCTAATAAGGAGCAGTCAGTATGAAGTCCAAAGTGATCCTGGTGACCGGCGCCTCGTCCGGTATTGGCGAAGCCACCGCCGTCACGTTAAAGCAGCGCGGGCATACCGTTTATGCGGCCGCCCGCCGGGTTGAACGCATGCAGGCTCTGGCTGCCGCCGGCATTCGCGTTTTGCCGTTGGACGTCACCGACGATGCTTCCATGGCGCAGGCGGTAAAGACCATCATCGCCGAAACGGGGCGTATCGATGTGTTGGTCAATAACGCCGGTTACGGCTCCTATGGCGCTATTGAAGACGTTTCTGCGGATGAGGCTCGCGCTCAATTTGATGTGAATGTGTTCGGTGCGGTTCGGCTGACGCAGCTGATTTTGCCGCACATGCGAGCGCAGCGCTCCGGCACCGTCATCAATATTACGTCGATGGGCGGGAAAATACATACGCCGCTGGGCGGATGGTATCACGGCACCAAATTCGCCTTGGAGGCCATCAGCGACTGTTTGCGCATGGAGGTGCAACCTTTCGGCATCGACGTCGTGGTGATCGAACCCGGCGGCATCCAGAGTGAATGGGCGGATATCGCCGCGGAAAAACTGATCGGCGTTTCCGGCCAGAGCGAGTACGCCGCTCAGGCTCACGCTGTCGCCCACGCCATGGTCAGCGACGCCAGCAAGAAACGGCAATCGCCGCCGAGCGTGATTGCCGATACGATCGCCAAAGCCGTCGCCGCCCATCGTCCGAAAACGCGCTATGCCGTGGGGTTTGGCGCGAAACCGCTGATTTTTCTGCGGCGCTTGTTGTCCGATCGCGCCTTCGATGGGCTGATGCGCCGGGCATTGGGGGTACCGCGCCAGGGGCAATAAGTCGTCGGGCAGCGGGGCTTTATGTCGGTGGCGGTGAAAATGATGCGTCTGAACACTGTTCAGACGCATAATCATTAAAGACAATCGCTAATCTGGACGGTGGGAAGGTGCGTAACTTAATGTCCGAATTCCGCACGTCAGCGCGCTAGCCGAGTCCCATAATGCAGAAAAAACCGAACCCGAGCGTTGCCATGAATACTCAACAGCAAGCGTTGTACGACGCGCTGCGCGCGCGTGACCGCAAATTCGACGGCCGTTTTTTCGTCGGCGTCTCTTCCACCGGCATCTATTGTCGCCCGGTGTGCAGCGCCCGCACGCCGAAGCTGGAAAACTGCACCTTTTATCCGAGCGCGGCGGCGGCTGAACTGGCGGGGTTTCGCCCCTGCCTCAAATGCCGACCGGAACTGGCGCCCGGCCTGGCGCTGATCGATCTGGGCAACCGCTATGCCCAGGTGGCGGTGCAGCTCATCGAGCAAGGGTATCTGTCCGAACACAGCTGCGAAGCGCTGGCGGCGCGGCTGGGCATTTCCGATCGCCATCTGCGGCGCATCTTCGCCGAACAGTTTGGCGCTTCGCCGATCGACTACGCGCAGTCGCATCGGTTGCTGCAGGCCAAGCGCTTGCTGGCGGACACCGATCTGCCGCTCAGCGAGGTGGCGTTCGCCGCCGGTTTCGGCAGCCTGCGGCGTTTCAACGAGCTGTTCAAGGCGCGTTACCGCCTGATCCCTTCGGCGCTGCGCAGCGGCGGCGCGCGCGGTGAACGGGCCGCCGCCAGCGGGTTGGTGTTTCACCTGGGCTATCGGCCGCCCTATGACTGGGCGCGCATGCTGAATTTCTTGCAGGCGCGCGCCGTGCAGGGCGTGGAGCGGGTCGAGGGGCGCCGCTACCTGCGCTCGATCGCCGTCAGCCAGGGCGGCACGGAACACCGCGGCTGGCTCAGCGTGCAGCCGGAAGAGGCGAGCAATCGGGTTCGGGTCGAGATTGCGCCGACGCTCAGTCTGGTGACGACGGAGGTGTTGCGCCGGGTGCGCCTGCTGTTTGATCTGGACGCCGCGCCGGATCGCATCAATGAGGCGCTGGGCTCGCTGGCGGCCGATGCGCCGGGGCTGCGCCTGCCGGGCTGCGTGAACAGTTTCGAGCAGGCGGCGCGTGCGGTGCTGGGGCAGTTGGTCAGCGTGAAAATGGCGGCGACCTTCGCCGGGCGGATGGCCGAACGCTGGGGCGAAGCGCTGGCGACGCCGCATGAGGGCATCACCCACGTTTTCCCCACAGCAGAACGGGTGGCGCAGCTGCAGCCTGAAGAACTGCGCCCGCTCGGGGTGCAAGTGAAGCGCGCGGCGGCGCTGATCGAGATCGCCCGCGCGCTGGGGGAAGGGCGGCTGCAGCTCGACAACGTGCTGGACATCGAACAGGGCATCAAGGCGCTGACCGCGCTGCCGGGCATCGGCAGCTGGACCGCCAGCTATATCGCGATGCGCGCCTGGTCGTGGCCGGACGTGTTCCTGGCCGGCGACTACCTGATCAAACAGCGTTTCCCCGGCATGACGCCGCGCCAGATTGAACGCTACGCCGAGCGCTGGCGCCCGTGGCGCTCTTACGCCACGCTGCATCTGTGGCACAACGGCGGCTGGGCGCCGGAAGCGGAGAGTTGAACGCGGCTAGCGGGGAGACTCGATCAGCTGCAGCAGGCGGCTCATGCCTTCACGCATCAGGAACGCCAGCAGCTTTTCCCGTTCGGCCGGCGTGAGGTGATAGTAATACTCGATCCAGACCCGTACCGGATCCTGACGTTTGACGTCGTAATCCGGATGGTCGGTTTCGCGCAACGCTGACAGGCTGCGCGCGCCGAACGGCAGACTGTCGATATGGTATTCCAGCGCTTTGCCCTGTACGCCGCTGCGGCGGCGACTGACCCAGCCTTCGCGCCGGGCCATCAAATTGACCCCTTGCGGGGTTGAGGGCAACCCCGCCTTACCCATCAGTTCCCTGGCGGAAAACCATTTCTTTTCCATAGTCCCTTGTCTCTGAGCCATCACCTGTCGAGGAAAATCAACGGATACGTCGATGTTCGCATGGGGATTTCATCTTACTTAATCGTTTAAGCTTCAGGTGTTATTTATATCACTAATCTTGTCTTGGTTAATATCATGTAACGAACGAGATGCGAGGCGCCGCCCGGGAGACGGCGCCTGAGTGGGGGGAGAGGGTTAACGGATGCCGAAATAGCCGTCGCTGAGCAACACCGCCAGCGGCTGCTCCAGCGCCACCTGGTCGCCGTCCGCCAGATCGACGCCAATGTCGCGCAGCGCCTGCAGCGTCACCGGCTGGTGAGCCGGTCCGGCGAAGGTCTGCGCTTTAATGCGATGCGCCGCGCCGTTGAGCATCGAGACCATCAGCTCGTCCATCTGGTTGCAGTGCACGTTGGTGATAAAGCGCTCATCGATGCGAATGATGTCGATCCTCTGATCGCTGAGCTCATCGAACGCATTGATGTTATGCCCGAAGCCGTTGACGATCAGCCGGCAGCCCTGCTGCTGCAGTTCGCGGAGAAATGCCCGACACTGCGCGGCGTGCTCCAGTATCGCGGCCTCATCGACGCTGAACAGCAGCGCCTGCGGCGGCAGCGAGGAAGCGCGCACCGTTTCAGTCAGGTAGCGCTGGAAGTCGGCGCTCAGCAGGCTGTCGATGGCCAGCGGCAGCGCGAGCGACAGCCCTTTGCGTTTGATGTCGTCGGCATATTTCACCAGCAGTTGCGCCGCCGTCCAGCGGTCGATGTCCGGCATCAGGCCGTACAGCTGCGCGGCGGCGATGAACGCCTCGTGCGACAGCGGGCGGTCGTCCGGCGCCATCACCTGCAGCTTCACCTGGTGAAACGCGGCCGACAGCGGCGTCGCCGGCGGCGCGACCGCGTGAGTCAGCAGCCGCAGTTGCCCCTCGCTGATGATCGTCTGCACTTCCTGCAGGCTCAGCACCTCGTGCTGCCGCTCCAGCAGCTGTTTCTGCCGCGTTTCGTACAGATAAACCTGGCCGCGCCCCTGGTGCTTGGCGGTGTAGCAGGCGATATCGGCCTGCGCCAGCAGTTCGCTGCTTTTGGCGTCGGCGCTGATGCGCGTGATGCCGGCGCTGGCGCCGACGCGGTAAATCTTCCCTTCCCAGTAGAACGGGTGCTGGCTGATTTGATTAACCACTTGCTGCACCAGCGATTTGGCCTGTTCCAGCCGGCAGTCGTACAGGATCAGACCGAACTCGTCGCCGCCCAGCCGGGCCAGGCAATCGCTATGGCGCAGCTGATGCCGCATCAGCTGGGCGATGTCCCGCAGCAGGGCATCGCCCGCCGCATGGCCGGCGGTGTCGTTCACCGCCTTGAACCGATCCAGATCGAGGAACACCAGTGAATGCGGCGATGACGGTTCCCCGCCGGCGACGATCGCCGCTTTCAGCTGTTTCTCGAAGCGGGTGCGGTTCGGCAATCCGGTCAGCGCATCGTGCGAGGCGCTGTAGCTGAGTTTTTTCATCAGTTCGCGCGAGGCGGTGACGTCCTGCAGCACCATCACCGCGCCCATGGTTTCCCCGTCGAGGGTTTTCAGCGGTGAGACCGACTGCTGTACGTCGAAATAACGCCCGTCGCGGCTGTGCAGCACCAGCGCATAATCCGCCGGCCATTGCCGTGGGTATTGCGTGAGGTTTTCGATTTCCGGGCCGTCTTTGCCGTTGGTCAGGCGCACCACGCCGGCGACGGGCATGCCGATCGCCAATTCGAGCGGCCAGCCGCACATCTGTTCCGCCACCGGATTCATAAAGGTGATGCGCAGGTGGCTGTCGGTGGAGATCACCCCTTCGCCGATGGCGTCGAGGGTGATGTGCAGGCGCTCTTTCTCTTCGTGCAGCGCCTCGGCGAGGCTCTTGAGCTCGGTCATGTCGATATTGGTGCCGATCAGGCGCAGCGGCCGGCCCTGATCGTCGAGGATCACGTTGCCCTGGCCGCGGATATGGCGCACTTTGCCGCTGCGCGTAGTGATGCGAAACTCCATGATGAATGGCCGCGGCTGCGCCAGGATCTCGGCCAGCTCGCGATCGGTGCGCTCGCGATCTTCCGGCACCAGCAGGGTGCGCCACAACGCCAGCGTCGGCGTTTGGTCGGGGGTGAGATCGTAGAGTTCGAACATGCGCTGATCCCAGGTGAAGTTTTCCTGGCTCATCACCCATTCCCAGATGCCGACGCCGCCCACCTGGTTGGCCAGCGTGATGCGCTCCACCAACCGGTTGTTCTCCGCCTCGCTGCGCTTAAGGTCGCTGATGTCCTCCACCTGAGAGATGAAGTACAACGGCCGGCCTTCGCCGTCGCGCACCAGCGAGACCGCCAGCAGCGCCCAAACCGTCTGGCCGTCGCTGCGGATATAGCGCTTCTCCATGGTGTAGCTGCTGATATGGCCGTCGAGCAGTTCGTGCAGTTGGGTCAGGTCGGCGTTCAGATCGTCCGGGTGGGTGATCTCTTGAAAGGTCAGGCGATAAAGTCTTTCGGGCGGATAGCCGAGCAGCTTGCACAGCGCCTGGTTAACCTGCAGCCATTTGCCCTCCGGCGACACCAGCGCCATGCCGATGGCGGAATACTCCAGCGCGCTGCGAAAGCGGCTTTCGCTCTCGACGATATGTTGCTTTTCCACCCGGAAGGTGTGCATCACCATCGCCATGGCGTGCGCCGGGATCAGGATCAGCAACATCGGCAGATAGAGGCCGAGTTCGCCCAGGAAAGTGTGCTGGGAAGACTGAAGGCGCAGCAGGCCCAGCGACAGCAGGACGGTGATCAGCAAGAGAGTGCAGAAACAGACGGTGAAGGTTTCGAAGCGCGACAGCGCGATAGCCGCCCACAGCAGCGGCAGGATGACGAAGGTAAAGGGGAAGGGCAGATGTGTCAGCGCCAGATAGCTGAAGGCCAGCGAGCCCATCAGGGTCAATAGCAGCGGATACGGATTCAGCCCGGCCAACAGGCGGCGGTGATAGGTGAGCCCGAGCGGCGCCAGCGACAGCACCCCTATCGCCTCAGAGATGAACCAGGTGCCGAACGATTGCCAAAACGTTTGGTCCGGCGTGGGCGTCAGTCCGGCGGCCAGCAGCGCGCTGAACAATGGGGTAAATATCACCGCGCAGACCACGAAGCGCAGCCAACAGCCCAGATCGCTCAGCGGATCGATCGCCGGCAGCGTGCGGCGCAGCAGCAGAGCGCAGACTGCCGCTTCCAGCAGGTTGATGGCGGCCAGCTTGACGGGAATGGCGCTGAGGCCGAACAGCAGAAAGCTGGCGAGCACGATGCCTGTGCCGCTGGCCAGCAGCGGTAAACCCCAATGACGCGGGGGATGGCGATACAGCACGGCGATCGCGGCGGCGGTCGGGAACCACAGCGGCGTGAAGTGATGAGCCTCACTGGATAACGACAGGCTCAGCAAGGCGAGCAAAAATGTCGCCAGCGCCACGAACAGAGAATGTGTCAGCATAACGCCTTTGTGTGTGCCGAACGCGTTCGGCGCGCTGATATCCATAGACATCCTTACCGATGACCTCTGCCTGTGATTGGATTCATGACGTGGATGAATCAAGATGATTTATTGAAAAAGGGTAGTACAGCGCGGGAGGAAAACCTACCGGGAGGGCCGACTTTACTGCGTTAGCGCAAACCCGGCGACAGAATGACGAAAAAGCCGGCGCGGGGCCGGCTTTGAGCGTCTTACAGCAGGAACAGGGTGGCGAGGCCGAGGAAGATGAAGAAGCCGCCGGTATCGGTCAGCGCGGTGATGAGCACGCTCGAGCCGACCGCCGGGTCGCGGCCCAGTTTGAGCATGGTCATCGGGATCACCACGCCCATCAGCGCCGCCAGCAGCAGGTTGAGCAGCATCGCCAACGTCATCACGCCGCCCATCGCCGCGTCGCCGTACAGCAGCCAGGTGATCACGCCCATGATGCCGCCCCACACCACGCCGTTGATGATGGCGACGCCCAGCTCTCTGAGCATCAGGCGCGAGATGTTGCCGACTTCAATCTGGTGCAGCGCCAGCGCGCGCACGATCATGGTGATGGTCTGGTTGCCGGTGTTGCCGCCGATGCCGGCGACGATCGGCATCAGCGCCGCCAGCGCTACCAGCTGGGAAATGGTGTGCTCGAACAGGCCGATCACTCGCGAGGCGACGAATGCGGTGCAGAGGTTGATCGCCAGCCAGGCCCAGCGGGTTTTGACCGCTTTGCTGACCGGGGCGAACACGTCTTCTTCCGGGCTTAAACCGCCCATGCGGCGCAGGTTGGTGTCGCTCTCTTCGTTGACGGCGTCGACGATCTCTTCGATGGTCAGGCGGCCCATCAGTTTGCCTTTGGCGTCAACCACCGGGGCGCTGATCAGGTCATAACGTTCGAACGCGCCGGCCGCTTCATCGGCCTTGTCCTCAGGCTGAAAGGTGGCGGGGTCGCTGTCCATCACTTCGCGTACCGGGATTTCCGGGTCGTTCAGCAGCACCGCGGTGAGCGGCAGTTCGCCCAGCAGGGTGTTTTTGCGATCGGTGACGAACAGTTTATCGGTGGCGTCGGGAATGGTTTTGCGCATGCGCAAAAAACGGTGCACCGCGCCGAGCGTGACGTCCGGCCGCACCGTCACCAGTTCGAAATCCATCATCCAGCCGACGCTGTCTTTGGCGTACTGGCTCATCTCGCGCACCTGAGCGCGCTGCTCCGGCTCCAGCGAGGTCAGCAACCGGCCCATCAGGTTACGCGGCAGGTATTGCGCCAGATAGGCCTGTTCGTCCACGTCCAGCGTTTTGATCGCTTTGAGCAGGTCTTTATCGCTCATTTCTTCGATCAGGCTGTCCCAGACCGGTTCGGCGACTTCCACCAGCGTCTGGCCGCGCTTGCTGTTGCCCACCAGCCGCCACAGCGCCATGCGCTCGTCCTGCGGCAGCGCTTCCAGCAGGTCCGCCAGGTCGGCGGCGTGCATGTCGTCAAGCAGGCCGGTAATTTCCGCCGTTTGGTTCAGCAGTTCGCTTTGGCTGAGGGCGTGTTCATCCCCTGGCCGGCCGAGAATGCCGTCGACCAATTCCTTATTGTTCAACAACAGAGTGAGAATGCGCTGGCGGTGTTCAGCGACTTTTTTGACGTTATGGGTTGCGGCTGACATGGTGTTCCTTAACGGGCGCTCGGCGTTCCTGACGCAGGCTCATTAAAAGATAGAGCATAGCGAGTGCCGGAGTCATTTTTATGAAACGGACGGGGCGCGGCGGTTATTCAGAGGAGGCGTCCTGTTGCGGCGCGCTGACTTCGGCGGCGTTTTGCGCAGCGGCCTGCTTTTTTTCCTGATGATGAGGCACCGCCACCACGGCGGCGTACAGCAGTCGGCCGACTAAAATGATAAAGCTGATAAACAACACTATCTTCGTCATCTGTCCGGTGGTTTTCTTGCGCATATATCACCCGGTATGCCGGTGTCCTGTGTTATTCGCTCGAGAATTTGTAACCGGATTTTAGGCGCTGATGACAAAAGTTGTCCATTTTTTTCCGGCGAGCGGCGCGCCGTATTAGGGTTTCGTTTAGGTTGGCGGAGCGGGGGCGGAAAGAAAAACCCCCTGGCTGGCAGGGGGCGGAGGATCAGGCGGAGCGCTGTTCGTCTTGCGAACCTTCTTCGTCGATCAGCAGCTTCCAGCCGACGACGTCGTTCCAGTAGGCCTGCTCGCGCTCGAAGTCCAACTGCACCAGGTTGTTTTGCGCCAGGTAGCCGGCCGGGAAGCGCAGCGTCCAGTGGTTGTCGTCGGCGGTCAGGCGCAGCGTTTCCGGCGTGGTGGTCGACTGGCGTTGGTTGTTGAGCAGGGTGCTCAGACGCAGCAGCTGGATCAGCGGCAGGTAGTGTTTCTTTTTGAACAGGTTGAGGCGCGGCAGCTCTTCCAGCTTGATCGCCTTGCGGTGGAAACGCACCAACGCCGCCAACAGCAGCTGCTGTTCCTGGTTAAAGCCAGGCAGGTTGGAGTTTTGCAGAATGTAGGCCGAATGGCGATGCATGCCGCTGTGGTTGATGCTCAGCCCCACTTCGTGCAGCATGGCGGCCCATTTCAGCAGGGCTTCCAATTGCGGATGCACCAGCTTGGTGTTTTGCGCCATCCACTGCGAATAGAGCAGTTCGGTGGTTTCCAGCACCCGCTTGGCCTGTTCGCGGTCGATGTTGTAGTGATCGGCCAGGCTTTTGGCGGTGCGGCTGCGGATGTCCTGGTGGCGGAAGCGGCCTTCCATTTCATACAGCACGCCTTCGCGCAGCGCACCGTCAGACAGGCGCAGATCGCGGATCGCGAGTGCATCGAACACGCCGCACAGAATAGCCAGCCCCGGCACGAACACCGATTGGCGATCTTCCGACAGCCCCGGCAGGCTCAGTGAGCTGAAGCTTTTGAACTGCAGCACCTGTTCGGCGAGCATTTCCAGGCGTTCGAGGGTGATCAGACCGTCTTTTTCGCCCATCGCCACCAGCACTTCGTGGGCGGCCTTGATGGTGCCCGAGGCGCCCAGCGCGTACTGCCAGCCCTGAATGCGGTACTGCCAGGCCAGCGTTTCCAGCTTCTGCGCCGCCGCCAGCCGCGCGCGGCGGAAGTTGTTTTTGCTGATCTCGCCGCCGGGGAAGAACAGCTGGGCGAAGCTGACACAGCCCATGCGGCGGCTTTCCGCCAGCAGAGGCTCGAAGTCTTCGCCGATCACCAGCTCGGTCGAGCCGCCGCCGATGTCGATCACCAGCTTGCGGCCTTTCTCCGGTTGAGTGTGCTCCACGCCCATGAAGATCAGGCGCGCTTCTTCCTGGCCGGCGATGATTTCGATCGGGTAGGGGATCACTTTGGCGGCGCGCTTGAGGAACACTTCGGCGTTCACCGCCTGGCGCAGGGTGTGGGTCCCGACGATGGTGACGTTATCCGCCGGGAAGCCCTGCAGCCGTTCGGCAAACAGCGCCAGGCAGGCCAGGCCGCGTTCTATCGCCTCTTCACTGAGTACGTTGTTGCTGTCCAATCCGTCGGCGAGGTGCACCCGCTGTTTTAAACGGCCCAATACCTGTAAGGCGCCGTTGACGACGCGGGCGATCACCATGTGGAAACTGTTCGACCCGAGGTCGATGGCGGCGATTTCCTGCGGTTTGTTCGTTGCAGTGTTTTTTAGCGGCATAGTTGCTGGCCTACTGTCCTGGTTGTTCCAGAGCTTTTAAATACTCGTAAATAGCCACCTGGGCGCGCACTTTGCGGCGGTTGCCGCGCGGCACGTACTGGTTGCTCAGTTCTTTATCCACATAACGGGCCTTGACCGTATCGCTGAACAGGATCTCCAGAATGTCCAGAACGCGCTGTTTCAGCGCCGGATCCAGCAGCGATACCGCCACTTCGATACGGTAATCTATGTTGCGGGTCATCCAGTCGGCGGAGGACAGATACACCCGTTTGTCACCTTTGTTGTCGAAAACGTAAACCCGATCGTGTTCCAAAAAGCGATCGACGATGCTGATCACCTGAATATTGTCGCTGATCCCCGGCAGGTTGGGAATCAGGGAACACATGCCCCGCACCAGCAGGCGGATCTTCACGCCGGCGCCGGACGCGGTATATAACCGATCTACCAGCCCTTTATCCACCAGATTATTTATTTTCAACATAATGCCGGCCTGTTCCCCGGCCTGGGCGTTGGCGATTTCGTTGTCGATCAGCTCATACAGCTTCAGGCGCGAGTTCTGCGGCGACACCATCAGGTTGTCGAAGGTGACCGGCCGGTAGGGGTTCTCGATAAAGTTGAACACCCGGCGCACTTCGTTGGTGATGCGCGAGTCGGCGGTCAGCAGCGAATAGTCGGTATAGATGCGCGCGGTTTTTTCGTTAAAGTTGCCGGTGCCGATATGAGCATAGCGCACAATTTCATCGCCTTCACGGCGCGAAATCAGGAACAGTTTGGCGTGGATTTTCAGCCCCGGCGCCGAGAAGATCACGTGTACGCCGGCTTCGGTCAGGCGCTTCGCCCAGTGAATGTTGGCCTCTTCGTCGAAGCGCGCCTGCAGCTCGACCACTACCGTGACCTTTTTGCCGTTGTGCGCGGCGTGGATCATCGATTCGATGATGCGCGAGTCTTTCGCCACGCGGTAGATGTTGATTTTGATCGCCAGCACGCTCGGATCGAACGACGCCTGGCGCAGCAGCTCCAGCACGTGCTCAAAGGTGTGGTACGGGTAGTAGAGCAGCACGTCTTTTTCGCGAATGGCGTCGAAGCCGTTGCGGAAACCGTCGAACCAGATGTGGCGCAGGCGCGGCAGCGGCTTGTTGACCAGATTGGCCTTGCCGACGTTCGGGAAGCTGATGAAGTCTTTAAAGTTGTGATAGCGGCCGCCGGCGATCACCGAATCGTAGTTGGAGATGCCCAGCTTGCCGCGCAGCAGTTCCACCATCTCGTTCGGCATGTCGCGCTGATAAACGAAGCGCACCGGTTCGGCGGTGAGGCGCTGTTTCAGGCTGGAGGACATCAGTTCCAGCAGGCTGGATTCCATTTCGGTCACCAGATCGTACTCGGCGTCGCGGGTCATCTTCATCGAATAGGCGTTGAGCGCGTCGTAGTCGAAGAAGCCTTTGAAAATCTCATCCAGGCAGTAACGCAGAATGTTGTCCAGCAGGATCATCGGCTTGCGGCGGCGCGGCGCTTCCGGCGGCAGATTGACGAAGCGCGGCACTTTGTCCGACGGGATTTCCAGCAGCGCATAGTCGGTGCGCGCGCCGCGGATAATTTCCACCGCCAGATAGGTGTAATCGTCTTTCAGGAACTGCACCAGATTGGTGTCGTGGTTGATCAGGATCGGCGTGATGTGCTGGCGCAGATGCTGTTTGAAATACTGGCGCAGCCAGATTTGCTGGTTTTCGGACACCTGGCGTTCGTTGATCAGGAAGATCTGGTTGCGCGCCATTTCCAGCAGCAGATCGTTGTACAGGCCGTCGAATTCCTGATCGGTTTTCAGCACCTTGGCCTGGATCTTTTTCAGCAGGTGGCGCGAGGCGCCGGCGGAGCCCTGCTCTTCGCTGATCAGGATGCGGCGTTTGAGATCGGCGAAGCGGACCTTATAGAACTCGTCGAGGTTGTTGGAGTAAATGCCCAGAAAACGCATTCGTTCAATCAGGGGATTGCTCTTATCTGCGGCTTCCTGCAACACGCGTTCATTAAAGGATAACCAGCTTAGTTCTTTTTCGATGTAGAGCTTTTCCTGACCCATTGCCACTCCAGTTCAATTTTAGAATAGGATCCGGGACGCAGCGCCCGGATGCCGCTCTAGTGTCCTTCATCATTATTGCGAGAGATTGACAGGAAAGTCCAACATATCCATTGCGTTGGCGCGCGGCGTTTTTCGCCGACAATAAATTTTCCCCGCGGCGGGATGCCCGGCAGTGAAACGATCAGCATGAAATGACGGTTAGCAGGCTTATTCTTGGCGTTATAAAGCGTGTTTATGGTCATTTGTCAGCAATATATCAAATTCATATTGTCTGTTGGCAGTGTAAAAAACCTGGGTTGAGTCGGGTAACTTTGTCATGCAAACGTCATAAAACTGACATAAGATGCCCGGTTATCTTACGGCGTAAGCCCGATTACATCAGCGACAGCGAGACACATGACACAGACGACGGCAAATCAACATCCCCGAGATCGCCTGCGCGGGCGCATCGACCGCGGCGTGCAGGCGGCAGTGACCGCCTGCGGGCTGATGGTGCTGATGACGTTGATGCTGATCTTCGTTTATCTGCTGTTTGCGGTGCTGCCGCTGTTCAAACCGGCCTCGCTTGGGCAAGTTCAGCCGCTGCCGATTGTGGCGTCTTCCCCGGCGCTGGCGCTGGGCATGGACGTGCAGCAGCGCGTCGGTTATCGCATCGATGCGCAGGGCACGGGGCAATTTTATCGTCTGTCGCCGGCGCCGAGCGGCCAGGCCCAGACACCGCTGGTGCAGCAAACGCTGCTGGCCAAACCGGCGCTGCTCGCGCAGGCCGCCGGAGAGCGGGATCTGTTCGCGTTGGCGCAGGCCGACGGCCGGTTGGTGGTGGCGCGCGCGGATTTCGCCACGGCGGAAAACGGCCGGCCGCAGTGGCTGTTCCCACTCGGTCAACCGCCGCTGGCGCTGGATCCGCAGCGCAAGCCGCTGAAGCTGTTGTCGCTGGCGGACGCGCATCGCGGGCAGTATCTGCTGGCCGGGGTGACCGACGATCGGCGGCTGGTGTTCGGCCGTTTCAGCCCGGATCGGCCGCCGCAGTTCAGCGAACGTCCGCTGGAACACGACGGGGAGCAACTGGTGCTGACGCCGGATGGCCGCCAGCTTTACCTGCTGGCGGGCAACCGGCTGGCGCGTTACCAGATCGACGGCGCGCAGCTGCAACTGCGTGAAACGCGCACCTTGGGCGAACACGCCCCGTACCAGATGACGGCGCTGCCCGGCGGCAGCGCGCTGCTGATCAAGGGCGCCGACGGCAACCTGCGCGAGTGGTTTGAGGTGGAAAAAGAGCAGCGCTGGCGACTGACGCCGGTGCAGCATTTCGACCACGGCGCCGACGGGCAGGAGCTGACGGTGGCTGAGCCCTATCGCCGGGTGTTCGCCACCCTGCGGCCCGATGGCGGCTTCTCGTTATTCTCCACGATCCAATCCCAGCCGCTGCTGAATACCCGTTTGGGCGCCGAGGTGCGGCAAATGGCGTTCGCGCCGCGCGGCGATGGCCTGCTGCTGGAGAGCGCGCAGGGCTGGCGGCGCTATGCGCTCGACAACCCGTATCCGGACGTCACCTGGCGTTCGCTGTGGGGCAAGGTGTGGTATGAGAACTACCCGCAGCCGGCCTATGTCTGGCAGTCCACCTCCGGCGAAGACAGCTACCAACCTAAATTCAGCCTGATGCCGGTGATCTTCGGCACCTTCAAGGCGGCGGCTTACGCGATGCTGTTCGCCATCCCGCTGGCGTTGGCCGGCGCCATCTATACCGCTTACTTTATGACGCCGGGGCTGCGGCGAGTGATCAAACCGGCTATCGAAGTGATGGGCGCGCTGCCGACGGTGGTGATCGGGCTGGTGGCCGGCATCTGGCTGGCGCCGATCATCGAGCAGTATCTGTTGGCGGTGCTGGCGTTGCCGCTGCTGCTGGCGGCGGCGGTGCTGCTGTGCGGCGCGTTGACCCATCGCTTTATGCCGCGCTGCCGGCCGGGCGTCGATCTGCTGTTGCTGTTGCCGCTGCTGGCGTTGACGGTGTGGCTGGCGTTCAGCCTGGGGCCGTGGCTGGAGGTGGCGCTGTTCGGTGAGCCGCTGCATTTCTGGCTGGGGGATAATTATGACCAGCGCAATGCGCTGGTGGTGGGCGTGGCGATGGGGTTCGCGCTGGTGCCGATCATCTTCTCGCTGGCGGAGGATGCGCTGTTCAGCGTGCCGGCCACCCTGAGCCAGGGCTCTTTGGCGCTGGGCGCCACCCAATGGCAGACGGTGATCAAGGTGGTGCTGCCTTCCGCCAGCGCCGGCATTTTCTCCGCGCTGATGATCGGCTTTGGCCGCGCGGTGGGAGAAACCATGATCGTGCTGATGGCCACCGGCAACACGCCGATTATTGACGGCAGCCTGTTCCAGGGGCTGCGAGCGCTGGCGGCCAATATCGCCATCGAAATGCCGGAGGCGGTTTCCGGCAGCAGCCATTACCGCGTGCTGTTCCTGACTGCGCTGGTGTTGTTTGTCTTCACCTTCGTGTTCAACACGCTGGCGGAGGCGGTGCGCCTGCGGCTGCGCAAGCGCTACACGCCGAATCAGGAGGCGCCATGAAAAACTGGGTGAAGAGCGGGTCGCCGTGGGTGTGGCTGACCGCCGGTTCGGTCGCCGTCAGCCTGCTGGCGCTGATCGGCATTTTGTTGCTGCTGGCCGGGCAGGGGATGCGCTATTTCTGGCCGAGCCCGGTTTATCAGTTCGAACTGAATCAGAACGGCGCCGGGCCGGTGACGGTGATCGGCGAGTTGTACCAGCAACAAAGCATTTCCCGGCGCCAGCTGGCCGAGGCGGGCGTCACGCCGCCGGGCGAGGCGCAGAACGTCGAACGTTATCTGATTAAGGTCGGCAACCGCGAGCGCGAGGGGCAGGATTTCCGCACCTTGCTGGCCAGCGATATCCGCAGCCAAAGCACGCCGCGCAGCCTGCTGGTGCTGGAACGCGACAGCCACGGCACCGCTTACGGCTATCTGGCGGGGCTGCTGGAAGATGGGCAACCGCTGACCGGCCGCAATCTGGGGCAGGCGTTGCAGCAGCGCCTGCCGCAAATCGCCGCGCTCTCACGCCAGGCGCACGACATTCAATTCCGCGACATGGCGCGCATCAATCAGCAGTTTGACGCGCTGCGGCTGCGGGAAAAGCGCCTGCAGCGCGACGATAAGCTGGACGCCCGCGCGCAAGACGCCATCAAGGCCGAACGGCTGGAGCTGCAGCGGCAGTATCAGCTGTTGTCCGAACGTCTGGCGGGGCTGAACCGCGATCGCCAGCGCGACGCGTTGCTGCTGCGCGACATGCACGGGCAGACGTTGACCATTCCGCTCAGCCAGGTGCGCGATGCCTGGTGCCCGAACGCCATGAGCACCTCCGAGAAGCTGGCGCACTGGGGCGAGCAGGTGAAGAAGTTTCTCATCGACAGCCCGCGTGAGGCGAATACCGAGGGCGGGGTGTTCCCGGCCATTTTCGGCACGGTGTTGATGGTGATCCTGATGTCGATCGTGGTGATGCCGTTTGGCGTGATCGCGGCGGTGTATCTGCACGAATATGCCGGCAACAATCTGCTGACACGGGTGATCCGCATCGCGGTGGTCAATCTGGCCGGCGTGCCCTCGATCGTCTATGGCGTATTCGGCCTCGGCTTCTTCGTCTATATGATAGGCGGCACGCTCGATCAGCTGTTCTATCCTGAATCCCTGCCCAACCCGACCTTCGGCACGCCCGGCGTGCTGTGGGCGGCGCTGACGCTGGCGCTGCTGACGCTGCCGGTGGTGATCGTCGCCACCGAGGAAGGGCTGTCGCGCATACCCACCTCGCTGCGGCAGGGCTCGATGGCGCTGGGGGCCAGCCGGGCCGAGACGCTGTGGCGCATCGTGCTGCCAATGGCGGCGCCGGCGATGATGACCGGCCTGATCCTGGCGGTGGCGCGCGCCGCCGGGGAGACCGCGCCGCTGATGCTGGTGGGGGTCGTGAAATCGGTGCCGGTGCTGCCGGTGGACGAGATTTTCCCGTATCTGCACCTGGAGCGGAAGTTCATGCATTTGAGCTTCCAGATCTACGATATGGCATTCCAGAGCCCGAGCGTGGAGGCGGCGCGGCCGTTGGTGTTCGCCACCGCCTTCTTGCTGGTGACGATCGTGGTGAGTTTGAATCTGGCGGCGATGGGCATCCGCCATTCGCTGAGGGAGCGGTACCGAGCATGGTCGCAGTAACAATGACGCTATTTTTGGGGAGTGCGTAATGGGTTTGATGACGCCAGGCAGTTTGCCCCGGCTGGATGTCCAGCATCTCGACGATGAACAGACCGCGCTGGCGGTCAACGGCCTGAACCTGTTTTATGGTGACAAACAGGTGCTGCACGATATCTCGCTGCGTATCCCGAAACACCGGGTGACGGCCCTGATCGGCCCTTCGGGCTGTGGCAAATCGACGCTGCTGCGCTGTTTCAACCGCATGAACGATCTGGTGGACAACTGCCGCATCGAGGGCGAACTGCAGCTGAACGGCGCGGCGATCTCCGGCGCGCAGATCGACGTGGCGGCGCTGCGGCGGCGGGTGGGCATGGTGTTCCAGCGGCCGAACCCGTTCCCGAAATCGATCTATGAAAACGTGGTGTACGGCCTGCGCTTGCAGGGCGTGCGCGACCGGCGCTTGCTGGATGAAGCGGTAGAGCGTTCGCTGCGCGCCGCCGCGCTGTGGCATGAGGTGAAGGACCGGCTACGCGAAAACGCCTTCCGCTTGTCCAGCGGCCAGCAGCAGCGCCTGGTGATCGCGCGCGCCATCGCCATCGAGCCGGAAGTATTGCTGCTCGACGAGCCGACCTCGGCGTTGGATCCGATCTCCACGCTGACCATCGAAGAGTTGATTTCCGCGCTGAAGCAGCGCTATAGCGTGGTGCTGGTGACGCACAACATGCAGCAAGCGGCGCGCGTCTCCGACTACACCGCCTTTATTCATCAGGGGCGGCTGGTGGAATACAACGACACCGACGCCATTTTCACGTCGCCGCGCCAGCGCCGCACCGAGGATTATATTACCGGGCGGTATGGGTGAGGGGAGAGCGACGGAGGTTTTCGCTCCGTCGCTGGCAATGGCCGTTACAGTCGGCCTGCGTCTGCTGTTTTATTTTACCCGCGCATTAAGCCGGCATGAATTAAGGCATGGCATAAGTCTGATTGCCGGCGAGTTTGTTTTATTCATTTTTCATCATGTGGAATTCAATCCATTCTCTGCAATTTATTATCAACCACAATTATGTTGTCGGTGATGATCAATATCATTGCTCATGTCGATAATGGCTGTGGCGGGCTCGGCGGTGCTGAAATGGTAATCCTTAATGCGCGCGGCCTTTAGCCGTAACCCGCAATACCAACCCCACCAGCAACAACGCAGCGCCCGAGGCATAGAGCGGGAACCAGCGCGTCCACCAGAGCGGGGAAAACAGCGGGGTGCTGTTGGGATCTGCAGGCGCGTAGCCGCTATAGGTATTTAGACCGGCGGCGATGGCGAGCATCGCCAGGCCGATAAAAAGCAGCAGGTTTGAGACGGTCGTCATGGCATTTTTCCTTTGTAGAGGCAGAGGGTAACTCTTACTATCACTATTAATTATTTTTCGATTAATTATATTGGAGAATATTATTTATTTTCGTATTCATCAGGTTGTTTCCTGACGATAAAATAGCATGCCTTAATACTAGCCACTTATTTCCCAATAAAAAACCCGCCTGGGCGGGTTTTCTCTTTTTCTCGCTAGCAGTCACTTCACCAGCGGCTTATCGCCCGGCGTTTTGAACTTCGCCAGATATTGCGGCTGGAAGATGCACATGCGCAGCACGGTGCGGTATTCGCCGTTGACGAAGAACTCGTCGATCAGCTCGCCTTCCACGTTAAAGCCCAGCTTGCTGTAGATGTGGATCGCCTTCGGGTTCTCCTTGTCGACGATCAGGTACAGCTTGTACAGGTTCAGCACCGAGAAGCCGTAGTCCATCGCCAGGCGGGCGGCGGTGCTGGCGTAGCCTTTGCCCTGGTGGGCGGGATCGATGATGATCTGGAATTCTGCGCGGCGGTGGATGTGATCGATCTCCACCAGTTCCACCAGGCCGACCTTGGCGCCTTCGTGCTCGATGATAAAGCGGCGCTCGCTCTGATCGTGGATGTGTTTGTCGTAGAGATCGGAAAGCTCGACAAAGGCTTCGTAGGGTTCTTCAAACCAATAGCGCATAACGCTGGCGTTGTTGTCCATCTGGTGGACGAACGACAGATCGTCCCGTTCCAATGGGCGTAACCTGACGCTGGCAGTGCTGGACATGTGGGCTCCTCTGTGCCGTGAAATTGTGCAAAGTATAACTTCACAGAATGGATGAAGGCGAAAAAAAACGGCGCCGCGTGGGCGCCGTTTAGGCAAGGTTCAGGCTGCGCGCATCAGTCGGCGGCGTGGCCCTGCGCCGGCAGGCGTTCGCCGTCCAGCCAGGCGACGCCGTCGCGCATCGCCAGGCGGCCGTCGACGAACCAGCTCACCACCAGTGGATAGATCGTGTGTTCCTGGGTTTGCACCCGTTCAACCACGTCATCCTCCTCGTCGTCAGTGAAAATCGGCACCTTGGCCTGCAAAATCACCGGGCCGCCGTCGAGCTGTTCGGTCACGAAGTGCACCGAGGTGCCGTGTTCGCTGTCGCCGTTGTCGATGGCCTGACGATGTGTATGCAGCCCCGGGTATTTCGGCAGCAGGGAAGGGTGGATGTTCAGCATGCGGCCGGCATAGCGCTGCACGAACTGCGGGCTGAGGATACGCATGTAGCCGGCCAGCACCACCAGATCGGGCTGGTACTGGTCGATGGCGTCCGCCAACGCGGCGTCGAACGCCGTGCGATCGGCGTAGGCCTTGGCATCCAGCGCCTGGGCGGCGATGCCCGCCGCTTCGGCGCGTTGCAGGCCATATGCCTGCGCCTTGTTGCTGAACACCGCCACGATTTCGGCGGCGATGCGGCCCTGCTGGCAGGCGTCAATCAGCGCCTGGAGATTGCTCCCCTGGCCGGAGACCAACACCACGATCTTTTTCATCAGTTGATGACCACTTGTTGTTCGTCGGAAGAGGCGGTCAGTTTACCGATTTTCCACGCTTTTTCACCTGCCGCGGTCAGCAGCGCGATGGCCGCTTCCACTTCGGCTTCCGGCAGGGCGATGACCATGCCTACGCCGCAGTTGAAGGTGCGATACATTTCATGACGGCTGACGTTACCGGCCTGCTGCAGCCAGGTGAACACCGCCGGCCACTGCCAGCTGGCTTCGTCGATCACCGCTTGCATGCCTTCCGGCAGCACGCGTGGAATGTTTTCCCAGAAGCCGCCGCCGGTGAGGTGAGCGATGGCGTGTACGTCAGCCTTCTCGATCAGCTCCAGCACGGACTTCACGTAAATCTTGGTCGGTGCCAGCAGGTGGTCGGCCAGCGGTTTGCCTTCCAGCTGAGTGGCGGTCGGATCGGTGTTGCTCACTTCCAGGATTTTGCGCACCAGCGAGTAGCCGTTGGAGTGCGGGCCGGAAGCGCCCAGGGCGATCAGCGCATCGCCGGACTGCACTTTGCTGCCGTCAATGATCTCGGATTTTTCGACCACGCCGACGCAGAAACCGGCCACGTCGTAGTCTTCGCCGTGGTACATGCCCGGCATTTCAGCGGTTTCGCCGCCCACCAGCGCACAGCCGGACTGTTTGCAGCCCTCGGCGATGCCGGTGATCACGCTGGCCGCGGTGTCCACATCCAGCTTGCCGGTCGCGTAGTAGTCGAGGAAGAACAGCGGCTCGGCGCCCTGAACCACCAGATCGTTGACGCACATCGCCACCAGATCGATGCCGATGGTGTCGTGGCGTTTCAGATCCATCGCCAGACGCAGCTTGGTGCCCACGCCGTCGGTACCGGAAACCAGCACCGGCTCGCGGTATTTCTGCGGCAACGCACACAGGGCGCCAAACCCGCCCAGACCGCCCATCACTTCCGGGCGACGGGTCTGTTTAACTACACCTTTGATGCGATCTACCAATGCGTTGCCTGCATCGATATCGACACCTGCGTCTTTATAGCTGAGAGAGGTTTTGTCGGTCACTGCGCGATTCCCCACGACGATTTGCGGTTTGAAAACTGTGCTTCCGATGTTGATTCCGGAATAAGGCGCGGCAATTCTAACAGCGCAGGCAAACGTTTGCGAGCGGCTTGTGAACCGGCTCCGCTTTTTCGTTATCTATACTGATATTCAAACTTTTGTTGATCCCGATCGGGCTATTGTGGGTGGCGCGGCGAAAAAAAGGAGGTATAATCCCGCGATTTTTTTGGCCGCAACCACCTTAATAGGAGAAAAATGATGAAGATCGTTGAGGTGAAACACCCGCTGGTAAAACACAAGCTTGGCCTGATGCGCGAAAATGACATCAGCACCAAACGCTTCCGTGAGCTGGCCTCAGAAGTGGGTAGTTTACTGACCTATGAAGCGACCGCCGATCTGGAGACGGAAAAAGTCACCATCGAAGGCTGGTGCGGGCCAGTTGAAGTGGATCAGATCAAAGGGAAAAAGATTACCGTAGTGCCAATCCTGCGCGCAGGCCTGGGCATGATGGAAGGGGTGCTGGAGCACGTGCCGAGCGCGCGCATCAGCGTGGTGGGCGTATACCGCGACGAAGAAACCCTGGAGCCGGTGCCGTACTTCCAGAAGCTGGTTTCCAACATCGAAGAGCGCATGGCACTGGTCGTCGACCCGATGCTGGCCACCGGCGGTTCGATGATCGCCACTATCGATCTGCTGAAGAAAGCCGGCTGCCACAGCATCAAGGTGCTGGTTCTGGTCGCGGCGCCGGAAGGCATCGCCGCGCTGGAGAAAGCGCATCCGGACGTTGAGCTGTACACCGCCTCCATCGATCAGTGTCTGAACGACAAGGGCTATATCGTGCCTGGCCTGGGCGATGCGGGCGACAAGATATTTGGTACTAAGTAAACATTTGAGCCGACTTAACGAGTCGGCTTTTTTTTGACTAAAACCTATAAAACCAATAAACCGAGGAAAAGCACACATGACCCGTCGCGCCATCGGCGTCAGCGAGCGCCCGCCGCTGCTCCAGACCATTCCGCTCAGCTTCCAGCACCTGTTCGCCATGTTTGGCGCCACCGTGCTGGTGCCTATCCTGTTCAAGATCAACCCGGCGACCGTGCTGTTGTTCAACGGCATCGGCACGCTGCTGTATCTGTTCATCTGTAAAGGCAAGATCCCGGCCTACCTCGGTTCCAGCTTCGCGTTTATCTCGCCGGTGTTGCTGCTGTTGCCGCTCGGTTACGAAGTGGCGTTGGGCGGTTTCATCATGTGCGGCGTGCTGTTCTGCCTGGTGGCGCTGATCGTGAAAAAGGCCGGCACCGGCTGGCTGGACGTGATGTTCCCGCCGGCGGCGATGGGGGCGATCGTCGCCGTCATCGGCCTGGAGTTGGCGGGCGTGGCGGCCAATATGGCGGGGCTGCTGCCGGCGGAAGGCGCCAGCGCCGACTCGACCACCATCACCATTTCGCTGGTGACGCTGGCGGTCACGGTGCTCGGTTCAGTACTGTTCCGCGGCTTCCTGGCGATTATCCCGATCCTGATCGGCGTGCTGGTGGGCTATGCGCTGTCGTTCTTCATGGGCGTGGTGGATTTGACGCCGATCCGCGAGGCGCACTGGTTCGCGCTGCCGACCTTCTACACCCCGCGCTTTGAGTGGTTCGCCATCTTCACCATTCTGCCGGCGGCGCTGGTGGTGATCGCCGAGCACGTCGGCCACCTGGTGGTGACCGCCAACATCGTAAAAAAAGACCTGATCCGCGATCCGGGCCTGCACCGCTCGATGTTCGCCAACGGCATCTCGACGGTATTCTCCGGCTTCTTCGGCTCCACGCCGAACACCACCTACGGCGAGAACATCGGCGTGATGGCCATCACCAAGGTCTACAGCACCTGGGTGATCGGCGGCGCGGCGGTGCTGGCGATCCTGTTGTCCTGCATCGGTAAGCTGGCGGCGGCGATCCAGGCGGTGCCGGTGCCGGTGATGGGCGGCGTTTCGCTGCTGCTGTACGGTGTGATCGGCGCTTCGGGCATTCGCGTGCTGATCGAATCCAAAGTGGATTACAACAAAGCGCAGAACCTGATTTTGACCTCGGTGATCCTGATCATCGGCGTGAGCGGCGCCAAGGTGCACATCGGCGCGGCGGAGCTGAAAGGCATGGCGCTGGCGACCATCGTCGGCATTGGCCTGAGCCTGCTGTTCAAGGTCATCAGCCTGTTCCGCAAGGAAGAAGAGGTGCTTGACGCGCCGGACGAATCGGCGGAGCAGAAGTAACGAAAAGGGCAGCCCAGGGGCTGCCCTTTTGACTTATGGCATTCGCCTTAGCTGCGAATTTTGCGGTACACGAACAGCACCACGATGGCGCCGATAACCGCCACCACGAAGCTGCCGAAGTTGAAGCCGTCAACCTTGCCGTAGCCGAAGAAGGTGCTGATATAGCCGCCGACCACGGCGCCGATGATCCCCAGCACGACGGTCAGAATAAAGCCGCCGCCGTCTTTGCCGGGCATGATCCACTTAGCCAAAATACCGGCGATCAGGCCGAAGATAATCCAGGAAATAATCCCCATTTACTGCTCCTTTCTTTGGTGGCTGAGAATAGCTTACTGCTGGGTGGCCGGCTGAGTATTGCCGTTCACCGCCGCATCGGTCTCTTGTTTCAACTCTTGCGCTTTGTTTTCGGCGCTGTTCTTGATGGCTTCGGTCTTCGCCTTGGCCTGCTCGGTCAGATCGTTGGCGCCGTTGATGGCGTCGTTTTTGATGGCCTTGGCCTGATCCACCAACTGCTGGCTCTGTTTGCCTGCGTCGTCTTTGATCGCGGCGGCTTTGGCCTTGGCGTCGTTGGTGATGGCGTCCGCCTGCTTGGCGGCGTCTTCTTTAATCGCCGAAGCTTTGTCTTTCAGCTGATCCGCCTGAGTGGCGGCCTCTTTTTTGATTTCATCCGCCGTCGCTTTCGCTTTGTCCGTCAGATCGTCCGCTTTTTTCTGGGCGGCGTCTTTCATCTGCTCGGCGCTGTCTTTGGCTTTATCCAGGTTGGCGTCAACCTTGGAGGAGTCATCACAGCCGGCAACCAACAACCCGATAAAGGAGGCCAACAGCACTTTATTCCATACTTTCATCGTCTATATCCTTGCAGAAACCTTGTTGATGGTGATTGCATTTAGCCTACCTATACTAGGTCAGATTTTACTTAAATTACAAATTTAACCTGCGCAGGCATGGAGTTAGGGAATGATATCGGATAATTCTTGCCTCGGCGGGCGCCGCCGCCGATCAAGCGATGCTTAGGCATTGTTCACTATTGCGGCATAAGATCCTGCCGGTTCAACAGCGCCCGTTTTCTGTGTTAAACTGCCCACGTTTTTCTGCCAGTTTTGGTTGAGGTGCTTCTCTGAATACGCCGGCACAGCTTTCACTGCCACTTTATCTTCCCGATGATGAAACTTTCGCCAGTTTTTATCCGGGCGAGAACCCATCCCTATTAGCCGCGATCCAATCCGCCGTCCGTCAGGAACATGGCAGCTATATCTATTTCTGGTCGCGTGAAGGCGGCGGGCGCAGCCATCTGCTGCATGCGGCCTGCGCCGAGCTTTCGCAGAAAGGCGAAGCGGTGGGCTATGTGCCGCTCGACAAGCGCGCCTACTTCGTGCCTGAAGTGTTGGACGGCATGGAGCAGCTGGCGCTGGTCTGCATCGACAATATCGAATGCATCGCCGGCGACGAAGAGTGGGAGATGGCGATCTTCAACCTCTACAACCGCATCCTGGAAACCGGCCGCACCCGTTTGTTTATCACCGGGGATCGTCCGCCGCGTCAGCTGAACCTGCGTTTACCGGATCTGGCTTCGCGCCTGGACTGGGGGCAGATCTACAAGCTGCAGCCGCTGTCAGACGAAGAGAAACTGCTGGCGCTGCAGCTGCGCGGCAAACTGCGCGGCTTCGAGCTGCCGGAAGACGTGGGCCGCTTCCTGTTGAAACGGCTGGATCGCGAGATGCGCACGCTGTTTATGACCCTCGATCAACTCGATCGCGCCTCGATCACCGCCCAACGCAAGCTCACCATCCCGTTCGTTAAAGAGATCCTGGGGCTGTAACGGGCTAATCTGCCTATTTTTCCGCGTGTTCCAGCAGGGAGCAGTAGTGCTCAACCTGCTGGCGTTGCCGATCGTTTCGCAGTTGCAAAGCGAGATTGATATGTTCCAGACACTGCGCATTGTCTGCAAGCCGTGGGTCGATTTTCCCCTGCTGTGCCAACCAGGCCGCCACGTCAGCCCAGCGCCACAGCGGTGAGGCGCCGCCGAGCCGTTGAATGGGGGAAGGGAAGCCGCCGGGGCCGCGAGTTCCGTCTTTTAGCATGGCGATCGCCTGACGCGACAGTTCGGTGAGCTCGGCAATATCGCTTAATCCCACCAGACTGGAGTCCACCGATATCACCTTGGCGCCGATATTTGCGGATTCAATATCGCTGATGGCGCTGCAAATCGCGTGCGCAAAGTTATCGCTTTCTCGATCGAACTCCAGGTAAACGGCTTTACCGTAGAAACAGATCAGCGCGTCATCGCATCCCGCCGCATACAGCGCATCTTCCAGCCCGGCGGTATCGGCGGTGACCCCATCCAGCGTCAATGAGAAATGATAGAGCGTCATGGTGATTCTCCGGTTATTTTTTCTGCGACAGCGCCAGGCAGTGATCGACTTTGCGCCGAATCTGTTTGGCATGTACCTCTGGGTTTTTTGGCGTGCTCCAGATGCTCATCATATGTTCTTGATGCCCGGCAAAGGCGCAATGTAGTCGGCCAAATGCGTGCCCCTTGCTGGGCCGATAATGCCAACCCTGAGAAAGGGCGTAAGCTAATGCCGCCTGAATGTGCTTGTCTGGGTGTTTTTTCATCGCTCGTCCAGTGATGCGATCAGGGTAGGCGGGGTGTTGACGATTGTCAACGGCTGTTTCACCGAGAGATTTGGCGTTTGCGCAGCATAGCAGCGGAAGAAGACTGTGATGATGAAAAGTACTTATATAACAATTAATTAAAAATAGCCCTGTTCAGGGCTATTGGTATTTTGCGGTTCAATAAGAGATTTGCCGGACGATTACAAAATCTCCAGCACCTGCTCCGGCGGCCGGCCGATGCGCGCCTTGCTGCCTTTCACCACGATGGGGCGTTCGATCAGTTTCGGGTTCGCCGTCATCGCCGCCAACAGTTGCTCTTCGCTCAGGCTGTCGTCCGCCAGCTTCAATTCCTTGTACAGATCTTCTTTTTTGCGCATCAGATCGCGCGCCGATGTGAAGCCCAGTTCCTTCAACAGCTTTTTCAGCTCATCGACCGTAGGGGGCGTTTCGAGGTACAGCACCACCTTGGGATCGACGCCGTGCTGTTCCAGCAGCGCCAGGGTTTCACGGCTCTTGGAGCAGCGCGGGTTGTGGTAAATCGTGACGTTTTTCATGGCGTTCATTCCTTGTTGAATCAGCTGCGCTGGTATTGGCGGAAGCGCTGTTGCAGTTGGCGCAGCTGGTCGATGCGCGCATCGTAGCGCGCCTGTTTCAGGCTGCCGAGTTTCTGCAGCGAGCTGGCATTGCTGAGCAGGCCGATAGCCTGATCGAGCCGGCCGTTCAGCGCCAGGCTTTCGGCGCGGGCCGACAGCTCTTCATCGCGCAGCCCCTGAGCGGCGCTGGCCTGCGCCAGCAGATCCCAGCCGTTCGGATCGTCCGGATGGGCAAAGGTGTAGCGGTTCAGGATCTTCGACGCCTGCGCCGGCTGGTTGCCTTCGACATAGGCGTTGGCCAGGTTGAGTTGCAGCACCGGGTTGTTGTTCTGGGCGGCGTTGGCCGCCTGCAGGCGGGCGATGGCCTGCGGCGCGCGTTTCTGGCCGAGATCGATATCGGTCATCAGGTCAATCAGCCAGACGTTTTTCGCATCCTGCGCCAGCATCGGTTGAATGATATTGCGCGCGTCGTCGTATTTTTTCGCTTCATAGAACAGGATGGCGCGGCCGTATTTGGCGGCCGCCTGTTCGCGCACGTTCCCCTTGCTGAGCGAGCCGAGCAGCTCTTCGTTCAGGCCATAGCCTTCCGAGCTGTACATGCCCAGTGCGCGCACCTTGGCCATCAGGTAATCCTGCGAAGACTGCACGATGTGTTTCTGCATCTGGTTGGCGCGGTTGCGTGCGTCGGAGAGACGGCTGTCCGGCAGCGGGTGCGTCAGCAGCATTTCCGGCGGCTTGGAGGCGTAACGCGACTGATCCGAGAGTTTCTGCAGGAAGTCGGGCATCGCTTCCGGATCGAAACCGGCGCGCTGCAGCACCTGAATGCCGATGCGATCGGCTTCCTGTTCGTTCGATTGGGTAAAGCTGATCATGCCCTGCTGGGTGCCGGCCATGGTGCCGCTCAGCGCCGCCATGCCCATGGTCGGGTTGGCCATCGCCAGCAGGATGGAACCAAGTGCGCCCACCCAGGTCAACGGGGCGTTGCGTTGCTGATCTTCCATTGCGCGCGCCAGGTGGCGTTGGGTGACGTGCGAGATTTCGTGCGCCAGCACCGAGGCCAGCTGGCTTTCATTGTCGCTGACGCGGAACAGGGCGGAATGCAGCACCACGTTGCCGCCGAAGAAGGCGAAGGCGTTGATTTCGTCGTTGCGCACCAGATAGAAATGGAACGGCGTGCGCACCGAATAGGCGCTGGCCACCAGCCGGTTGCCCAGTTGGTTGATGTATTGACTCAGCAGCGGATCGTTGATCAGCGGGGCGCTGGCGCGCAGTTGGCGCACGTAGAAGTCGCCCATCGCCAGCTCTTGTCCGATGCTCAGGGTGCCGCCGGCGGAGGTGCCCATATCCGGCAACTGGTCCTGGCTTTCCGCCTGTGCTGGCGCCAGGGCGGTGGCGTTCAACGTGCCGAGCAACAGCACCGCTAACGCGGTTTTGGTCAACCGGTTGGTCATAGTCAGGCGTTTCCCTTAAATAATCATTTCTAAGACGTCAGCAGCAGACAAGAGTTCTTTATTCCCACGGCGCGATCCGCGTGAAAGTGCGGCGGATCACAAACCGCCGCGACGGCAATCATCACATCATAGTCAGCGGCAGGCGACAAGGAAACGTTAGCCGGGGGCGAATAGGGCAAAAAAGTTTTATTTTTCATTTCGAAGGGCGTTTTCTCCGTCGGGAGCGAGACGGAACTTCAATAAAACGCGGATAAAGTTAGTCCGTGTTTTATTGACAAGATAAACGCAGACTCATATAGTCTGCGTTATTGAAGGTTTACTGACGGTCAAAAACGGACATATGGCGTACATCACAACCAGCGTTGAATATGGCATCCACTGCCTGCTGTGGCTGGTCGGCGATAACCAGCGCGCGCTCAGCAGCCGCGAACTCGCCGAACTGCAAGGGATCTCCCCCAGCTTTCTGGCCAAGATTTTCCCCAAGCTGGAAAAGGCGGGCATCGTCGCCGCCAGTGAAGGGGTGCGCGGCGGTTACCGGCTGGCCCGTCCGGCGAAAGAGATCAGCTTTCTGGAGATTATCGACGCCATCGAGGGGCACAAGCCGCTGTTCGATTGCCAGGAGGTGCGCGGGCGCTGTGCGGTGTTCGATGATTCCCCGCCGGAATGGGCGGTCTCCGGCAAATGCGCTATCCATGCGGTGATGCTGCAGGCGGAGAAGGCGATGCGCGATGCGCTGGCGGCGCAAACCCTCGGCGACGTCGCTGCCCGTTTTGGCCGCAAGGCGCCACAGGGCTTCTTCGGCGAGGTCAACATCTGGCTCGACGAGCGCATGACGGAACGCACCGCGCGCAGCGGCAAAACGGCTCGCGCCAAGACCTAAACTCCGCCTTTCCTTAAAACAAAACACATTTTTTCCCGCCTCTTCGGAAGGGGCGGGCGGTCCTTCTGCACCCTGCGACGGGAGCGGAACGGCGCCGTTCATCCGAAAAAACTGCGGGCAGCCTCGTCGCCCGGTCAACCCTGTATGAAGGAGTCATCCCATGACGCAGAAAATAGTGATTGCCGGTTCCGGTTTTGCCGGTTTTTGGGCCGCCGTGTCCGCCATGCGCGCCATTACCCTTGCCGGTAAGCATGACGACATCGAGGTGCTGATGGTTTCGCCGACGCCAACGGTCACCATCCGGCCACGCCTGTATGAAGCGGTGCTGGAAAACATGAACCCCGACATTTCCGCGCAGCTCACCGCCGTCGGTGCACGGCACCTGGCCGGGACGGTGGAACGTATCGACGCCGCCGCCAAAACGCTCAGGGTGGCGCCGGCGGTGGGGGAACCCCTTGAGTTGGCCTACGATCGTTTGGTGTGGGCCACCGGCAGTCGGCTTTCCGTGCCTGCGGTGCCGGGCTTTGCCGAATACGGTTTCAACGTCGATACGCTGGAAAGCGCACAGCGCTTGGGCGCTCATATCAAAGCGCTGGCGGCCAAACCGTCAACGCCGGCGCGCAACACCGCCGTGGTGGTGGGAGCGGGGCTGACCGGGCTGGAGAGCGCCGCGGAGATGCCGCAGCGGCTGCGCGATGCGCTGGGGCAAAACGAGAATGTGCGCGTGGTGATCGTCGATAGCGCCCCGGAAGTGGGCGCAGGAATGGGCGCGGAGCCGGGGGCGGTGATTCGCCAGGCGCTGGCGGAGTGCGGCGTGGAAGCGCGAGCCGGCCTGCGCGTTTCGGCTATCGATGCCGAGGGGGTGATGCTGTCGAACGGTGAGCGCATCGCCGCCAACACGGTGATCTTGGCGGCAGGCGTGCGTGCGCATCCGCTGACCGAGCAAATCCCCGGCGAACGTGACGCTAATGGCCGAGTGATCGGCGACGCCTTCCTGCGCGCGCCGGCGGCGGCGGGCATTTTCGTGACCGGCGATACGGTGAAAGCGGCGACCGACGATCTCGGTAACCACAATCTGATGACCTGCCAGCATGCGATGAGCCTCGGCCGCGTTGCCGGTCACAATGCGGCGGCGGAGTTAGTCGGGTTGCCGACGCACCCGTATAGCCAGCCGAAGTATGTGACCTGTCTGGATCTGGGCCCCTGGGGCGCGCTGTATACCGAAGGCTGGCAGCGCCAGGTGCGCTTTACCCGTCAGGAAGGCAAAAAGATTAAACAGGAGATTAACACGCAGTGGATTTACCCACCGGCGGCGGACCGCGAGGCGTTGTTCGCCGTCGCCAATCCGGATTTCGTGATTGTGCCTTAAAAAGATAAAAACGGGAGCGGCAACGCTCCCGTCGTCATTTCCCCAGCGGCAGGAAAGAGCGTTCCGGCACCACGGTTTTCATCACCAGCGTGGAGCTCAGGCGCTGCACGCCCGGCAGGGCGGAGAGCTTCTCGTCGTAAAGCTGCTGGAAGGCGGGCAGATCGCGGGCGATAACATGCAGCAGATAGTCGGGATCGCCAAACAAACGCTGCGCTTGCACCACCTGCGGAATGTCCACCATGGCGTTTTCGAAGGTTTCGACGGCGCGGCGATCGCCTTCGCGCATGGTGACGAACACCAGAGCGGAGAAGTTGTAGCCCAGGCTGCCGGGATCGAGCTGGGCGCGGTAGCCCCTGATCACCCCGGATTCTTCTAATGCGCGCACCCGGCGGTGGCAGGGGGATACACTCAATCCGATCCGCTCGGCCAGCTCGGTCACCGACAAACGCCCGTCGGTTTGCAGTTCCGCAAGAATTTTGCGATCAATCTTGTCCATTTGGAAAAATTTCCCCGCTTATGCCGATTTCAGGCAAGTAATTGAAAGCACATTTTAACGCCTTGAGGATATTCTTGCCATCTGTTGAACGGTTTTGACGGCCGCCGCCAGGCGGGGGCCGTGCTTATTCTACGAGGAAAACGCGATGGTTCTCTGTTCGGTGCGGCGCTGTGCGTTTGAGAGGGCGCCGGCATGACGCTCGCTCTGTTCGCCGCTTTTTGGGCGGTGTCGATTCTGTTGGTGATCACGCCGGGTATGGATTGGGCTTATGTGATCTCGGCGGGCATTCGCGGCCGGGTGGTGGTGCCCGCCGTCGCCGGTTTGTTGTTCGGCCACCTGCTGATGATTGCGATCGTGGTGGCGGGCGTCGGCGCGTTGCTGGTCGGCAATCCGCTGGCGCTGACGGCGCTCACCTTGCTGGGGGCGGCTTACCTGCTGTGGATCGGTTTCAATATGCTGCTGCATCCGCCGGTGCCGGGCGCCGGTGAGGATCAGCGTTCCGATTCCTGGCTGCGCTGGGCCGGCAAGGGCGTGTGCGTCAGCGGCCTGAACCCCAAGGTGTTTCTGCTGTTTCTGGCGCTGTTGCCGCAGTTTACCGACGCCCGGGCCGAGTGGTCGGTGCCGATGCAGATGCTGGCGTTGGGCGCCGTGCATTTGATCAGCTGCGGCCTGGTGTATCTGCTGGTGGGATTCGGTTCACAGTCCGTGCTGCGCACGCGCCCGCAGGCAGCGAAGGGGGTGGGGCGCATCTCCGGTGCGGCGATGATCGTCATCGCGCTCGGGCTGCTGGCCGAGCAGGCGTTGAAATAGCATTACCGTCGATAGATGTCCGGCCGGGCGATCTGCCAGACAAAGTCGGGGTGGTTGATGGCCGAATAGCCCACTTTCTCATAGAGCCAGGGGGCGGTGCTGGTGACCAGCATGATTCGCCTCAGCTTCGCCATCAGCGGATGGGCCTGGCAGCATTCCGCCAGCCACAGACCCAGCCCGCTTTTTTGATGCGTCTCCAGCACGTACACGTCGCACAGATAGCCGAAAGTGGCGTAATCGGTGACCAGCCGGGCGAAACCGATCTGCCTGGCCTCGTGATATAAACCGAAGCACAGGCTGTGGGTGAGAGACTGGCGGACGGTTTCTTTATCGATTCCCTCCGCCCATGAGGAACGGGTCAGAAAAGCGTGAATGGCATCGAGATCCAGCAGGGCGGGATCGGTGCTGACGAGATAGTCCGCACGCTGCCAGACAAGTGGGGAAGGTATGGTCATGCTATTCCTTTTCTTTTCGTTAACGCATCGCTACTGGCGGTGGACCAATCCGCTGATCAAATCCAGCGCGTCGTCCGCCGCCGCCACTTCACTTTCGCTGAGCGCCTGCCGCTCGATGAAGCTCTCGATAGCTTCCAGCAGAGAGAAGACGCTGATTTCATCCCCTATTTTCACGACTTCGCACACGCCGCGCCCAATTGCCTGGCAGATTGCCTCATCAAATTCAAATGGCTTGTTGTTCATCTCTCCCCCGACGGCATTTGGGATTATGACGACCATGTTACCGGTTTTTACACGGCGGCGGTCTGACGAAAATCCCATTTCTTTTCGTTGCTGCAGAATGGCTCACGATCGCGTGCGTTGGCGAAATTCTGATTTCCTTACGGCGGTCAGATTTCCCTTGAGACCGCCTGAGCGGCGCGGTATTGTCGCCAAATGACGACAATACCGCCTCATTGTCCGCATAAAAAATTTATGACGTTATCATCCCTTCATCCCGCTGCCGTGCGGGATTTTTTTATGAGGTTTTTCTCAAAGTGCGGAGAACCTCGACGCGATCGCTTGCCATGCTCTGGGAATAATCCTAGCTTGAAATAGTCATTTAGGGTTAGCAATCCCTCATGACCTCCTTGTAATACTTGATGCACCAGAACGTTTTCTCCCCCGCTCAGGCGGGGGTTTTTAATGGTGTGCATCGGCAGAGGCCTTCAACGTAAAGAACCGACAGAGTTCGTGGCGATAATCGGTTTACGCATCAAGGGACAGGACAATGAAAAATGATCTGGCGGCGGCGATCGCCATCGGCTGTGTGTTGTTGTTCGCATTGGCGGTCGGTTCGCCGCTCTCCATCAGTGCCTCGCTGTAATCTTCTGCGGCCCCGCCCGGGGCCGTTCACCGACTCTGACGCGGCGTCTGCGGGTTTTTGCGCCGATCGCCCACCGGCGCGATAAATTCAGCCAAATCGCTGTTGATGTATGGCGAACTTTGAGTACTCTGAGTGCTTTGCACCCCCCCACGTGCGCCGTTCTATCTATGCTTTAATCAGGCCCATCACAGGAATCGCCATGCCCGCCCGTCAAATCTCGAGGAGCCCGCTCTGATGCTGGAGATGCTATTACAGTGGTACCGCCGCCGTTTCACCGATCCACAGGCTATCGCGTTGCTGGTGATCCTGGTCGCCGGCTTCCTCATTCTCTATTTTCTGCACGGCATTCTGACCCCGTTGCTGGTCGCCATCGTGCTGGCGTATCTGCTGGAGTGGCCGACAGCGCGCCTGCAGCGCATCGGCTGTTCGCGCACCTGGGCGGCGAGCATCATGCTGCTGGTGTTCGCGGGCGTCGCCATGCTGCTGGTGTTCGTCGTCGCGCCGACCGCCTGGCAGCAGGGCATCAATCTGATGAGCGATCTGCCGGGCATGCTCAACCAGTTCTATAACTTCGCCGCGACGCTGCCGAAGCGTTATCCGGCGCTGGTGGATGCCGGCATCATCGACATGATGGCGGAAAATCTGCGCAGCCGGCTGTCCGGTATGGGCGAGTCGGTGGTGAAATTCTCGCTGGCGTCGCTGGTCGGCCTGTTGACGCTGGCTATCTACCTGATCCTGGTGCCGATGATGATGTTCTTCCTGTTGAAAGACAAAGAGCAGCTGCTGAACGCGGTGCGCCGCGTGTTGCCGCGCAATCGCGGTCTGGCGGGGCAGGTCTGGAACGAGATGAATCAGCAGATCACCAACTATATTCGCGGCAAGGTGCTGGAGATGGTGATTGTCGGTGTGGCGACCTACCTGGTGTTCGCCGTGCTGGACATGCGCTACTCGCTGCTGCTGGCGGTGCTGGTGGGTTTTTCGGTGCTGATCCCCTATATCGGCGCGGTGCTGGTCACCATACCGGTGGTGGTGGTGGCGTTGTTCCAGTGGGGCGTCGGCGCCGATTTCTGGACGCTGATCGTCGCCTATCTGGTGGTGCAGGGGCTGGACGGCAACCTGTTGGTGCCGATCTTGTTCTCCGAGGCGGTCAACCTGCATCCGCTGGTGATTATCCTGTCGGTGATCGTGTTCGGCGGAATGTGGGGCTTCTGGGGCGTGTTTTTCGCCATACCGCTGGCGACGCTGGTGAAGGCGGTGATTCACGCCTGGCCGGATGAACTGCGGGTCGAGGTGGAAGACAAGGCCGGCTGACGGAGGGAGACGAAGCGCAGCTGGCCGCTGCGCTTCGTGAGAATTACTGCTGCAGGTAGTTCAGAACGATGTCGTGGTGATTGGTGGTTTTGAAATCATCAAACACTTTTTCAATCTTGCCTTTGGCGTCGATCAGGAAGCTGATGCGGTGAATGCCATCATAGGTCTTGCCCATGAAGGTTTTCTCGCCCCACACGCCAAACTGTTGCGATACCTGATGGTCTTCATCAGACAACAGCGTGAAGTTGAGCAGCTCCTTTTCGGCGAAGCGCGACAGTTTTTCCGGTTTGTCGGTGCTGATGCCCAGCACTTCGACGCCGGCCTTTTTCAATTCGTCCATGTTGTCCCGCAGGCCGCAGGCTTGCACAGTGCAGCCCGGCGTCATCGCCTTCGGATAGAAATAAACCAATACTCGCTGTCCCTGGAAGTCGGCCAAATTAATTTCCTCACCGTCCTGGTCAGGCAAACTAAATTTCGGCGCTGTGTCACCGGCTTTCAATGGGCTCATCACTACTCTCCATCTTTCTCATCATGCTGTGGATAGTTCACCACGCTAATACTGCCTTGCGCGTTCAATTCTGTACATAGGCGATGGAAGGCTTGCTCAATATTTGAGGCGTCTCGATCGCCGGAACTGTGGGCGGTGATTTGAATATACAGCTGCGGCGGCAGGTCGCCGTCCGCCGGCTGCGTGCGTGAGACCAGCTCGGCGATATTCATCTGGCTGGAGTCGAACAGATCGGTAAAACGTTCGATGATGTGCGGCGAGTCCTTCACCTCGACCTGAACCCACACGGTGGCCGGCATCGGCGGCCTTTCATGCGAGTTTGTGCGCTTCATCACGATCAGCAGCTCCAGCTCCGCGCCTTTTTGCGGCAGGGTGGATTCGATCAGGGTGATGGCGTTCCAGCTGCCGGACAGCAGCATGATGAACGTGAACTCCTCTCCCAGCATGGCCAGACGGCTATCTTCGATATTGCATCCGCAACTGCTGACGTGGCGGGTGATGGTATTGACGATTCCGGGGCGGTCGGCGCCGAGCGCGGTAATCACGAGATAGTGTTCGTCTGACTGAGGCAAAATGGCGCTTCCTGTCGTGCTTAATGGGGTTACCATGGTAAACATAAAAAAAACCGCCTGCCAAGCGCTTACAACGCGGTTGTGCGCTTGCTTTTGGATAGGCAGCAAAAGTACCATGAGTGACTTGTTTGTGGAGGGGACGGCCAATGTTTACGGGAAGTATTGTTGCACTGGTTACGCCGATGGACGACAAAGGTGCTGTCGATCGCGCGAGCCTGAAAAAATTGATCGATTATCATGTAGCCAGTGGCACCGCGGCGATCGTTTCCGTAGGGACCACCGGCGAGTCCGCAACGCTTGCCCATGACGAGCACGTTGACGTGGTGCTGCAGACGCTGGAGCTGGCCGACGGCCGCATTCCGGTGATCGCCGGCACCGGCGCCAACGCTACCGCCGAAGCCATCGCGCTCACCACCCGCTTCGCCAACACTGGCGTGGTAGGTTGTTTGACGGTGACGCCGTACTACAATAAGCCGACGCAGGAAGGGCTGTATCAGCACTTCAAGGCGATCGCCGAGAGCACCGAGCTGCCGCAGATCCTGTATAACGTGCCTTCGCGCACCGGCTGCGACATGCTGCCGCCGACCATCGCTCGGCTGGCGAAAATCAAGAATATTGTTGCTGTAAAAGAAGCGACGGGGAACTTAAGTCGCGTTAGTCAGATCCAAGTGCTGGTTGACGATGAAGACTTCATTTTGCTGAGCGGCGACGACGCCAGCGGGCTGGACTTCATGCAACTGGGCGGCAAAGGGGTGATTTCCGTGACGGCCAACGTGGCTGCGCGCGAGATGGCAGAACTTTGTGCGCTGGCGGCGCAGGGCAAATTCGCCGAAGCGCGCCGCTTAAATCAGCGCTTGATGCCGTTGCATCAGGATCTATTTGTAGAAGCAAACCCAATTCCGGTGAAGTGGGCCTGTAAGGCGTTGGGATTGATGGCAACCGATACGCTGCGTCTGCCGATGACGCCGTTGAGCGAAACCGCCCGCCCGGTGGTGGAGCGCGCGCTGAAAAGCGTCGGTTTGCTGTAACTCTAAGGGAAATTTGATGGCTTATTCATTGCAAAAGTCGACGGTAGCAAAAGTAGTGGGCATCTCTTTGGTGATGATGCTGGCGGCCTGCAGCAGCGATCAGCGCTACAAGCGCCAGGTCAGCGGCGACGAGGCTTACCTCGACGCGGCTCCGCTCAAGGCGCTGAACGCGCCGTCCGGCATGATCCTGCCGGTGCAGAGCGGCAACTATGACGTGCCCGCCACGACGCTGCAAGGCAACGTCGGCAAGCAACTGGACATTCGTCCGCCGGTGCAGCCGTTGGCGCTGCTGAGCGGTTCTCGCGCGCAATACGCCGGCGACAGCGGCACGCTGCTGCTGGAAAACAGCCCGCAGAACCAAAACCTGTGGTCGCGCGTCGTCAGCCTGCTGCAGGCGAAGAACATCGCGATCGCTTCCCGCCAGGACGCCGGTCAGACCCTGACCACCGACTGGGTGAAGTGGAACCGTCTGGACGAAGACAACCAGTACGAAGGCCGTTATCAGATCAGCGTGCAGCAACAAGGCTACCAGCAGGCGCTGGTGGTGAAAAGCGTTGGCCTGCAGCAGCAGGGCAAGACCGAACAGGTCACCGATCAGTCTGAGATCCAGCGTTACAACGGCATGATGATCAACACCCTGATCGAAGGTCTGGACAAGCAGGACAACCTGGCGAGCAGCCAGACCGCCAGCCGCTTCGGCGCGCTGGACGTGCAGAGCGGCGCCGATGATACCGGCCTGCCGATGTTGGTCGTGCGCGGCCCGTACACCGTGGTGTGGGATCGCCTGCCGCCGGCGCTCGAAAAACTGGGGATGAAAGTGGGTGACCGCAGCCGTCCGCAGGGCACCGTCGCCGTGACCTACAAGTCCCTGAGCAGCAGCGATTGGGATGCGTTGGGCGTCAAGGATCCTGAGCTGGCGGAAGGGGATTACAAGCTGCAGGTCGGCGATCTCAACAACCGCACCAGCCTGCAATTCATCGATCCGAAAGGCAAGCCGCTCACCCAGTCGAAAAACGACGCACTGGTGGCGGCATTCCAGTCTGCCTTCAGTAAAACCAGCGTTAAATAACCAAAAAGGGGCTTCGGCCCCTTTTTGTTTTATCTATACGGTATCGTTTGCGTCGCAGGTTTGGCACAATAGTGCCCGGCACGCCAAAGAATTCATTAGGTCAATTCTATACCCCTAATTCCGGGCCGCGCTCGGGAGACAACGGGGATACATCACTGGAGTAAGTAAGATGCAAAAGCTAGCTGAGCTGTATCGCGGAAAGGCAAAAACCGTTTACACCACCGAGAATCCCGATCTGTTGGTGTTGGAGTTCCGCAACGATACGTCAGCACTGGATGGTCAGCGCATTGAGCAGTTCGATCGCAAAGGCATGGTGAACAACAAGTTCAACCATTTCATCATGAGCAAACTGGAAGAAGCCGGCATCCCGACCCAGATGGAGCGTCTGCTGTCCGACAACGAAGTGCTGGTGAAGAAGCTGGACATGGTGCCGGTGGAATGCGTGATCCGCAACCGCGCCGCCGGTTCGCTGGTGAAGCGTCTGGGCATCGAAGAAGGTCTGGTGCTGAACCCGCCGCTGTTCGATCTGTTCCTGAAAAACGACGCCATGCACGATCCGATGGTCAACGAATCCTACTGCGAAACCTTCGGCTGGGTGAGCAAAGAGCATCTGGCGCGCATGCGTGAGCTGAGCTATCGCGCCAACGAAGTATTGACCAAGCTGTTCGACGACGCCGGCCTGATCCTGGTCGATTTCAAGCTGGAATTCGGCCTGTTCAACGGCGAAGTGGTGCTGGGCGATGAATTCTCGCCGGACGGCAGCCGTCTGTGGGACAAAAACACCCTGGACAAGATGGACAAAGACCGCTTCCGTCAAAGCCTGGGCGGCCTGATCGAAGCCTACGAAGAAGTGGCGCGTCGCATCGGCGTGAAGCTCGACTAAGCGTTGGCACCGCCATTCGGGGCGATCCGGCCGGATCGTCCCGCTGTTCTGCATTTTTCCAGAAAATTTCTACATTTCCTCCGCGGCAGACCATTTATAATGATGGATGCGAGATGACTAAAACCTATCCCACTCAGGCTTGAAGCTGCCTTTGCGCTTACCAACGCGCGGCATCTTCAACGAGCAGGGGAAATATCTGGAGTGTATTTATGCGTTGGCAAGGGCGTCGGGAAAGTGACAATGTTGAGGATCGTCGCGGGCAGTCTTCAGGTTTGGGCGGCGGTGGCGGCGGTTTCCGCGTGCCGGTGCGCGGCAAGGGTGGCATCGTCATTCTGGTGGTGGTGCTGGTGGCCGGCTATTACGGCATCGATCTGTCGCCGCTGTTGAACGGCGGTAATGTCGCTCCTCAGGGTCAACAACAGAGCGCCAGCATCAGTCCGAAAGACGATGAGCTGGCCAAATTCACTTCGGTGGTGCTGGCCTCGACCGAAGATAACTGGAAAGAGATTTTCCAGCGCATGGGCAAAACCTACCAACCGCCGAAGCTGGTGATGTATCGCGGCGTGACGCGCACCAGCTGCGGCACCGGTCAGGCGGCGATGGGGCCGTTCTACTGCCCGGGCGACAGAACGGTCTATATCGATCTGTCTTTCTATCAGGACATGAAGACCAAGCTGGGCGCCGGCGGTGATTTCGCTCAGGCCTATGTGGTGGCGCACGAAGTCGGCCACCATGTGCAGAACCTGCTGGGCATCGAGCCGAAGGTCCGCCAGATGCAGCAGGGCGCCAGCCAGGCGGAAGTGAACCGCCTGTCGGTGAAAATGGAGCTGCAGGCGGACTGCTTTGCCGGCGTATGGGGCAAATACGCCGAGAAGCAGCAGATGCTGGAAGAGGGCGACCTGCAGGCGGCGCTGAATGCCGCACAGGCGATTGGCGACGATCGGTTGCAGCAACAGAGCCAGGGCCGCGTCGTGCCGGACAGCTTTACCCACGGCACTTCGCAGCAGCGCTACACCTGGTTTAAACAGGGCTTCGACAGCGGCGATCCCAATACCTGCAACACCTTCGCATCCCGTTAACACCTCAAGTGCCGGAGCCTGACTCCGGCATTTTTTTCGAATTGAGATACAGCCTTATGCTACAGGCAGCGCAACAACTCATGCGGCGGCAGGGCATCCGGCGCCTGCTGGTGCTCAGCGGCGAACCCGAGTGGTGCCGCGAACAGGCGCAGCGGCTGGCGGCGACGTTGCCCGGCGACTGGCCTTGGGTCGGGGAGAATCCGCCGCCCGGTCAGGCGGCGTTGGCGAGCGGCGCGGTGCGTCAATTGCTGGGGCAGGAGCGGCTGCATGCAGTGTTCGATGCCGGTCATTCGCTGGACGTAGAGGCGTTGGCGGCGCTGAGCGGCGCCCTGCGCGCCGGCAGCTGGCTGCTGTTGTTGACGCCGCCCTGGCGGCAATGGGCTCAGTTGCCGGACGGCGACAGCCTGCGCTGGAGCGATTGCCCGCAGCCGATCACCACCCCGCATTTCATCCGCCATCTGCAGCAGCATCTGACCGACGACAGCGAAGTGACGATCTGGCGGCAGGATGAGCCCCTGACGCTGGCCGCGCTGACGGCGCGTGAAGGGTGGCAGCCGCCGGATGGCCGACCGACCGAGGAACAACAGGCGATCTTGACGGCGCTGCTGCAGGCCGAGTCCGGCGTGTGGGTGCTGACCGCCGCTCGCGGCCGCGGCAAATCGACGCTGGCGGGCATGCTGGTGGCGCAGTCGCCGCTGACCTGCTGGATCACCGGGCCGAGCCGCGCCGCCACGGCGGTGGCCGGGGAATGGGCGCAGGGGCGCGCGCAGTTTTGGGCGCCCGATGCCTTGCTGGCGCAGTGCCGGGAAGGCGACGTCAGCGCCGTGGGGTGGCTGCTGGTGGATGAGGCGGCGGCGATCCCCGCGCCGCTGTTGCAGCAGTTGATCGGCTATTTCCCGCGCGTGTTGCTGACCACCACGGTGCAGGGCTATGAAGGCACCGGCCGCGGTTTTCTGCTGAAGTTTTGCGCCGGGCTGCCGGCCTATCAGGCGCTGAGCCTGCAGCAGCCGATGCGTTGGGCGCAGGGGGATGCGCTGGAACGGATAACGGACAATGCGCTGTTGTTCAACGAGCTGCCCGCCTGGCCGGCGGATGGCCAGGCGATCGATTACAGCCAGGCGGAACAAGGCGAGCTGTGCGCCGATCCGCAGCGGCTGGCGCGTTTCTACGCCCTGCTGAGCAGCGCGCATTACCGCACCTCACCGCTGGATTTACGCCGGCTGATGGATGCGCCCGGCATGCATTTCGGGCTGGCGCAGGCCGATTTGGAGGTGGTCGGTGCCGTGTGGCTGGTGGAAGAAGGCGGATTGAGCGCCGAGTTGGCGCACGACGTGTGGGCCAGCCGCCGTCGGCCGCGCGGCAATCTGGTGGCGCAGTCGTTGGCGGCGCATGGCGGCCAATGGTGGGCGCCGACGCTGCGTTCACGGCGCATTACCCGCATTGCGACGCTGCCGGCATTGCGGCGGCGGGGTATCGCGCGCCAGTTGATCGAGCGGCAACGCCGCCAGGCGCAGGGGCTGGACTTTCTGTCGGTCAGCTTCGGCTATACCGAGCCGCTGTGGCGCTTTTGGCAATCCTGCGGTTTCGAGCTGGTGCGCATCGGCAGCAAGCCGGAGGCCAGCAGCGGCTGCTATACCGCGATGGCGATCTTGCCCCTGAGCGAGCAAGGAGAGGCGCTGCGGCACGCGGCACACAAGCATCTGGCACGCGACTGGCCCTGGCTGCGGCAGCGTATCGAGCTTACGCTGGCGATCCCGGGCGACGACGGCGATACGTCGCTCGGCGAAGAGGACTGGCGCGAGCTGGCCGGGTTCGCTTTTGCCCATCGGCCGCTGGAGGCCAGCCTGGGGGCGTTGCAGCGGTTGCTGTTGGCCAGCAGTCTGCCGCTGCCCGCACTGCGCGGCCATCTGCAGCGGCGGCACTCTCCCGCGGAGTGCGCAGAGCGGGCGGGCGTCAGCGGCCAGAAAGCCTTGCTGCGCCATTGGCGGCATGAAACGGCGCAGGCGCTGGAACAGCTGAATGCGCAGCACTGCCGCTACTGGCGCGACTGGGCGCAGTCATTGCAATAAATTGAAGAAGTTGCTCAATAAAACCCGATTTTCCCGATTTCTCAGCGGCGTATAGTGGCTGTCAGCGGTGCGGCGACGACAGTCGCTGCGTCAGGTTTGGTTACTATTAAGGAGTCATCGATGAAACATGAGCATTTCGTTGTCCAAAGCCCGGCGACCCCGGCGGCGCAGCTGATCTTGCTGTTTCACGGTGTCGGCGACAACCCGGTGGCGATGGGGGAGATCGGCAGTTACTTCGCCAAAGAGTTTCCCCAGGCGCAGGTGGTAAGCATCGGTGGCCCCGCAGCGTTTGGCAACGGCGTCGGCCGCCAGTGGTTTTCGGTTCAGGACGTGACCGAAGAGAACCGCGTGGCCCGCATCGCAGACGTAATGCCGCAGTTTGTGGCCGTGGTGCGCCATTGGCAGCAGCTGAGCGGCGTTGGCTATGCCGGCACTGCCCTGGTGGGGTTCTCGCAGGGAGCGATCATGGCGCTGGAGGCGTTGAAGGCGGAAACCCGCCTCGCCGGGCGAGTGGTCGCATTCAGCGGGCGTTTCGCCCAGTTGCCTGAGCAGGCGTTCGGCGACAGCGTGGTGCATTTGATCCACGGCGAAGAGGACGCGGTGATCGCGGTGCAGCACGCTCACGCGGCGGCGGAGGCGTTGCGGACCAACGGCGCCGATTTCACGCTGGACGTGGAACAGGACGTTGGGCATGCGATCAACCAGGGCATGATGAACGCCGCGCTGGAAAGGTTGCATTACTATGTGCCGCAGCGCTACTGGGACGAAGCCTTGTCCGGCAAGCGCGGCGAGCTGATCGCCTTCCGCTAAAAATTCAGGGCGCCGATGAGCGCCCTGATATCACTTCTTCTTCGGCCAGTCGTCTTCGTCATCCCACTGGGCGTTGTTGTCGCGGTGCGGCGGAATCTCCGGCTTGTTGGCCAGATAGCTTTTGACGTCAACGCGGCGTAGTTCCTTGATGCCGCTGACGACCATCCCCACCAGAACCAGCAGGATAATCCACCAGTAATCAGCTAACCATTGCATAGCTACTCCTTTCCTTTACTGCGTATAAAACGCGAAAAAATCGATGGCAGATGGCGTTCGAGCCATTCGGCACCGGCGACCTCCTTGTCTTGCCAGGCCGCCAGCAACAGCGCCGGCGTCAGCAAGTGTTCGGCTTCTTGCGCCAGCGGCCGGTAGCTCAGATGCCACGGCTCCACCGCCACGCCGCCGCAGTCTTCGGTGAAGGGGCGGTAGAAACCGAATTCGGCCATATGCGCCGTCAGCCACTGGTTAAGGGGCGCAAAGTAGCCGCCTTCCTCATATTCCCACGGTTCCAGCTGCAGCTTTTGCCCTTCCGGCAACAGCGACGGATCGTACACGTCCAGATCGCTGCCCCAGTGGTGGCGGCTGGCGCCCGGCAGAGCCGACCAGCGCAGGATCGCCTCACAGCGCTCGGCGGCGGACAGCGGCGCGATGTCGATCGGTTGACTGTCCTTATCTAATACTGGCCGCTGGCCGCAGAATTTGCCATTCCAGATGGCCAACTGCCGGTCAAAATCGCGGAAGGTGCTGGCGGGCTGGAGATCGAATCCCGCCGCACGCGCCGCCTGCTGCATCGCCAGGAACGCGTTGACGGCATCCGGCTGCAGCCGATGGTTGCCGCTCAGCGGCGCCAGGTGCTCGGTCGAGCGGCCGGTGAGCATTTCTGCGTTGATCATGCGATCAATTGCTCCATGATGCGTTGATACATGCGGCTCAGCAGCTGCAGATCCGCGGCGTTGACGCATTCGTTGACCTTGTGGATGGTGGCGTTGACCGGCCCCAGCTCCACCACCTGCGCGCCCATCTGCGCGATGAAGCGGCCGTCGGAGGTGCCGCCGGTGGTCAACAGCTGCGGCGTCAATTCAGAATAGTGCTCGACGGCGTTGACCACCGCATCCACCAACGCGCCGCGCGAGGTGAGGAACGGCTGGCCGGACAGACGCCACTCGATGCTGTAATTCAACTGATGGCGTTCCAGCAGCTCTTCCACGCGCTGCTTGATCATCGTGTCGGTCAGTTCGGTGCTGAAACGGAAGTTGAACTGTACGTAGAAATCGCCTGGGATCACGTTATTGCTGCCGGTGCCGGCCTGCACGTTGGCGATCTGCATGCTGGTCGGCGGGAAGAACTCGTTGCCGCGATCCCATTCGATCGCCACCAGTTCATTCAGCGCCGGCATGGCGCGGTGCACCGGATTGTCCGCCAGATGCGGATAGGCGACGTGCCCTTGTACGCCGTGGATATGCAGGTTGGCGGTGATCGAGCCGCGACGGCCATTTTTCACCACGTCGCCGACGCGCTCGGTGCTGGACGGCTCGCCGACCAGGCAGTAATCCAGCCGTTCGTTGCGCGCCATCAGCGCTTCAACCACTTTAACCGTGCCGTGAGTGGCGCTGGCCTCTTCATCCGAAGTGATCAGAAAAGCGAGGCGGCCCCGGTGATTCGGGTTGGCGGCGACAAAGCGTTCCGCCGCCACCACCATCGCGGCCAATGACCCTTTCATATCCGCCGCGCCGCGGCCGTACAGCATGCCGTCGCGGATCGCCGGTTCAAACGGCGGGTTGTCCCAGCGCTTTTCATCGCCGGTCGGCACTACGTCGGTGTGCCCGGCAAACGCCAGGGTTTGCCCTTCGCCGCGCCAGGCCCAGAAGTTTTGGGTGTCTTCGAAGTCCATTGCTTCGACGGTGAAACCGATCGCCTGCAGGCGATCGATCATCAGCTGCTGGCAGCCTTCATCATTTGGGCTGAGGGAAGGGCGTTTGATCAGTTGCTGAGCCAGTTCGATAACCGGGCAAGTCATACGGCGACCTCGGCGATAAATTGCTGGTAAGCGTCGGCGTTGAAACCGAGCAGGGCGCGCCCGTTGCCGGCGTCCAGCAACGGGCGTTTGATGATCGCCGGCTGCGCCAGCATCAGCGCGATGGCGGCGTCGGCGTTATTGCAGGCGTTGCGCTGCGCTTCATCCAGCTTGCGCCAGGTGGTGCCGCGGGTATTGAGCAGCGGCTCCCACCCCAGTTGCGCGACGAAACCGCGCAGCCGTTGTTCGTCCAGGCCGTCGGCGCGATAGTCGTGAAAATGATAGGCCACGCCCTGATCTTCCAGCCAGCGGCGGGCTTTTTTGATGGTGTCGCAGTTTTTGATGCCGTACATCGTCAGCGTTGTCTGTTGCGGTTTGTTTGCCATGGCGTAAAGCTACCTGTCTCGTCGAGTCGATACTGAGCGGCGTGGGCGATCTTTGGCCCGCTAGCCGCCCGGCGATAGCAGAGATAATGCCAGTAAAGCGGCGGCGAGATCCAGACAACGATGCGTGCGAGGTGCGATTGCGCGCCAGGGATAAGAGGTCGGCAACGTGGTTGAACGGCTGCCTTCGCCGAGCGTGCTGGTGAAAAGGCGCCGGCGAAAGCGTTCTGCCGCCAATGCAGAGCTGGCGGAGAGAGAGCTACTCTTTATTGATCCTTATGTTTAAACGATCGGTCAAACACCGTACGCGGGTAATATGCAAGAGCGGTTTTATCCGGCTGGCGCCGAGTTTTTTCATTATTCGCGACTTGTAATGATTGGCTGTTTTATTTCTGATATTCATGGCATTGCTGATGTCGGCCAGCGATTTTCCCGTCGACCATTCCGAGAGAAAATGCGATTCGCGCTGAGAGAGTTGCGGCGGCTCGGTATAGTGGCTGTAGCGCTTATATAAGTCGCCGATCAGGTGGCTGAAGCGGCTCAATGATATAAGGTTTGATAATATAATGGTCTTGCTGTCGACAATCACCATGTCATGCAGGCAGTCGGTGATAATGACTATTTTGTAGGTATTGGGGTTGGCATATTCATCGCGGTAGCGCGCTTCAAAATTGGCGATGGTGACATCGATAAAGCAGACCCTTTTGCGGCTAAAACCGGCCGGCGCGCGTTTCTCCGCCCAGGTTTGATTGATGAGCTGCCGGATGCCGATAGCGGTATAGGCACACGCGCTGAAAATATCAATTTTCATTTTATTATAATCCCTTAATTTCTATTTCCCGGTGAGGATTGATATCTTAAAACATAAAAAAAGAAACAATCTAAATAATTTCACATTGAACTTATTGGGCGCCGCAGGGAAAGAACGCTATCCTGCGGTGGACAATCAGGAAAGCCCCATATACTAGCATGATTTATAAAGAGTAAATTTGGTTTTTAATCGAGTTGCCCAGTGAAGAAAGAGGGATAGAATAGAAATCCTCTATTAATACTCCGGTTATTAAAAGGAATTAACATAGAAAGTGGCTATCAAAATAAAATATTCGATCGTTAATATCGATCGTTTCTGTAAGGGATGGGATGCTAATGAATTAATAATTAAGATATTTCTTGCTTTTTAGCGAGGGGCGTCGCTTATTTTTAACTCAGTTCAAAGAGTGTGCTGGGACAATCTCATGGCCCGCGCCAAATTAATGGCAAAGATAAATCTTAATCAAAAAAATGCGATGTTTTAAGCTGCGAGCGTTGTGCAAGTGGGGAGGATTTATACGGGGGAACGGCATGAAAGAATGCCGGATCGAAATTTCCGATAAGATCACGTCGGAAATAGCGTCTTGTCTTGTGGACGGATTGGATCGCGTTAACGATGAATATATCGGCTACGACAATCGTCGGCCGCGGTGAAAGATCGTGACAGCGGCAGCAATTCTGCGGGGCATTTGCCGCCGTATTTTTATCAGCCGAATGTTGTAATGCGCGATTAACGCACGTAGCCCCCCTGTTGCAAACGCCGCAGAGCATCCCCTTCTGCGAACACCATGCCGGTGGTCAAATCGTGAAAACCGTACTTTTTATAGAAAGCCAGTTTTTCCGGCACCGAATAGATGAAAATCTTGCCGAGCGGCGCCAGATCTTGCATTACCCGGTCCATCAACCGGCGCCCCAATCCCTGCCCCTGAAAGCGCGGATCGATCGCCACGTCGGCCAGGTAAGCGACCGAAGTCAAATCGCTGATGGCATGCGCGGTGGCGATCAGCTCATCGCCGATAAACCCCCAATAGCAAAACTGGCTGTGTTGATAAACGCGTTGCAGCGTATGCGGATCGCGTTCGCCCAGCCCGGCGGCCTGCAGCAATTCACACAGCCGCCGCCAGTCGATGGCGCGGCGGTTCATATCGGTGATGATTTCCATCGTTTTCCTCTAATCAATATGATTGAGATCGGCGGCATAGTGCTGAATGGCGCGCTGATAGCCGCGGATGTCGGGGTCTGACGAGGTTTCCGCCAGCAACAACAACAGATCGGCCACGGCCCGTTTACCTTCATCCAGATTGTACAGCGTCATGGCGCGAAACAGCCTCAGCTCGTTGGCCTGCGGGAATTCAGCCAGGCCATCGTCGAAAGCGCGCAGCGAAGCCGGGTATTTCCCCAGGGCGCGGTAAGTGCTGCCGAGGCCCAGCCAGGCTTCACGGCGCTGGGCGGGCGGCAAATCGCGATCCAACGCCGCGAGGTAGCAGGGAATCGCCTGTCGCTCCAAACCCTGAACGTCGTACAGGCAGGCCAGCTGAAAATGCAGCATCGCCGCTTCCGGCTCTGCCGCCAGTTGCCGCAACGCCAGCGCAGTGGCTTCCTGATAATGACCTTGCGCTTTCAACTGTGAGACAGACAAAGAGGTGGACATGATCGGCGCTCCATTGGCGTATTGTTATACCTTTTACACGCTATCGTGGAGAAATTGATATCACAAGGGAATAGCCGCACTGAACATTGATCAGATAAATACGAAAATGTGCGCTAACCCCGGTTTCCGGGCTCGGCATCGTTCCCGTTTCCCTTCACATGGTCAAAAAACAGGCGTAGAATCCGCTTCGTCAAATAATTGAGGTTGTAAAGTATTATGGTTGATCGTGAATTAGGAAACTGGAAAGACTTCATTGATGAGATGTTGGGCAACTGACACAGCGATGAAGCCGATGGCAAGGTTGAGTCATTGGAAAATTACTGAAACACCGTGGGAACGAGATATTCGTTCGAAAAAGCAGCATCGGTCATCCGACGCTGCTTTTTTTATGCGCCGCCGATCACTCTTCGCCGGGCGGTGTGGCGGCAGGATGCGCTTTACCGGGGAAGCGGCGGCGAACCAGCACGAAGAACAGCGGCACGAAGAAAATTGCCAGCAGGGTGGCGGAGATCATGCCGCCCATCACCCCGGTGCCGACCGCATGCTGGCTGCCGGAACCGGCGCCGCTGCTGGTGGCCATCGGCAGCACGCCGAAGATGAACGCCAGCGAGGTCATCAGGATCGGCCGCAGGCGCATGCGCGACGCGTCGAGCGTCGCCGACATCAGATCCTGCCCTTTCTGGTTCAGCTCATTGGCGAACTCGACGATCAGAATGGCGTTTTTCGCCGACAGCCCAATGATGGTCAGCAGGCCGACCTGGAAATAAACGTCGTTCTCCAGGCCGCGCAGCCAGGTGGCGGCGACCGCGCCGATCACCCCCAGCGGCACCACCAACATCACCGAGAACGGAATTGACCAGCTCTCGTACAACGCCGCCAGACACAGGAACACCACCAGCAGCGAGATGGCGTACAGCGCCGGCGCCTGCGAGCCGGACAGCCGTTCCTGATAGGACATCGCCGTCCATTCCAGACCGAAGCCGGTCGGCAGCTGGCTGACCAGTTTCTCCATTTCCGCCATGGCGGTGCCGGTGCTGACGCCGTTGGCCGCTTCGCCGACAATCTCCAGCGCCGAGCTGCCGTTATAGCGTTCCAGCCGTGGCGAACCATACTCCCAGTGCGAGCTGGCGAAGGCCGAGAACGGCACCATGCCGCCCGTGCTGTTGCGCACATACCATTTGTTGATGTCATCCGGCAGCATGCGGAACGGCGCCGCAGCCTGCACGTAGACTTTTTTCACCCGGCCGCGATCGACGAAGTCATTGACGTAGGTCGAGCCCCAGGCGGTAGAGAGCGTGCTGTTGATGTCGTCGATCGACACGCCCAGCGCCTGAGCCTTGCGTTGATCGATATCGATTTGCAACTGCGGGCTGTCGTCCAGGCCGTTGTGGCGCACGCGCGACAGCAGCGGATTTTGCCCGGCGAGCTGCAGCAATTGATCGCGCGCCGCCATCAGCTTGGCGTGGCCGAGGCCGGCGTGGTCTTCCAACTCCATATCGAAGCCGGAGGAGTTGCCGAGGCCGGTGATCGCCGGCGGACTGCTGGCGATCACCCGGGCTTCGTTAATCTTGCTGAATGCCTGAGTCGCGCGATCGATGATGTCGAATGAGCTGTTGGCGCCCGAGGCGCGCAGGTCCCAGTCTTTCAGCCGGACAAACAGGCGCGCCACGTTTTGGCCGTTGCCCCCCGGCCCGGAGCCGATGATGGCGAACACCGACAACACGTCCTGTTTCTCTTCGGTGAGGAAGTATTGCTCGACCTTCTCCACCACTTTGGACGTTTGCTGCAGGGTCGATCCCGCCGGCAGCTGCACCTGTACGGTGAAGATGCCGCGGTCTTCCTGCGGCAGGAACGAGGTCGGCAGCTTGATGAACAGCAGCGCCATGCCGCCGAGCAGCAGCAGATAAATCACCATATAGCGGCCGCTGGCGTGCAGGATGCGCCCCACGCCGCGCTCATAGCGATCGGCATTGCGGTTGAACATGCGGTTGAACCAGCCGAAGAAGCCGCGCTTGCCGTGATGATGCCCCTTGGCGATCGGTTTAAGCAGCGTCGCGCACAGGGCCGGGGTCAGGATCATCGCCACCAGCACCGACAGCACCATGGCGGAGACGATGGTGATGGAGAACTGGCGATAGATGGCCCCGGTGGTGCCGCCGAAGAACGCCATCGGCACGAACACCGCCGACAGCACAAGAGCGATGCCGACCAGCGCGCTCTGGATCTGCCCCATGGATTTGCGCGTGGCCTCTCGCGGCGGCAAGCCTTCCTCGCTCATCACGCGCTCGACGTTCTCCACCACCACGATAGCGTCGTCCACCAGCAGGCCGATCGCCAGCACCATGGCGAACATGGTGAGGGTGTTGATGCTGAAGCCGCAGGCGGAGAGGATGGCGAAAGTGCCCATCAGCACCACCGGCACGGCGATGGTGGGGATCAGGGTAGCGCGGAAGTTCTGCAGGAACAGGTACATGACCAGGAACACCAGCAGGATGGCCTCCAGCAGCGTTTTCACCACGTCCTTGATCGAGGCTTTGACGAACGGGGTGGTTTCATAGGCCACTTTGGCTTCCAGCCCGTGCGGGAAGTATTGCGACAGCTCGGCGATTTTGTCCTTCACCAACTGGTCGGTCTGCAGTTCGTTGGCGCCGGAAGCCAGCTTGATGTTCATGCCGGCGGCCTGCATGCCGTTGTAGCGGCTGAGGTAGTTGTAGTTCTCGCCGCCCAACTCAACGGTGGCGACGTTGCCCAGCGTCACCAGCGAACCGTCCTGATTGACCCGCAGGGTGATCTGGCGGAACTGCTCCGGCGTCTGGAGCTGCGACTGGGCGTTGATGGTGGCGTTCAGCGCCTGTTTATCGACCGACGGCGTGCCGCCCAACTGGCCGACCGCCACCTGGGCGTTCTGCGACTGAATGGCTTTGACCACGTCCTGGGTCGTGAGCTGATAGCTGTTGAGTTTGTTAGGATCGAGCCAGATGCGCATGGCGTACTGCGAGCCGTAGACGTCCATGCTGCCGACGCCGTTGATGCGGCTGAGCGGATCCTGCAGGTTGGAGACGATGTAATCGGCGATGTCCTGCTTGTCCATGCTGTTGTCGGTGGAGACGAACGCCACCATCATCAGCGTGGTATCGCCGGATTTCGAGACCGTGACCCCCTGATTCTGCACCGCCTGCGGCAGACGTTTGATCGCCGCCTGCAGCTGGTTTTGCACCTGCTGCATCGCTTCGTTGGGGTCGGTGCCGGCTTCGAACGTCAGCGTGACGGTCGCCTGGCCGGTATTGGTGCTCTGCGACGACATATACATCATGTTGTCGAGGCCGGTCATATTCTGTTCAATGATCTGCGTGACGGTGTTTTCCAGCGTTTGCGCCGAAGCGCCTGGATAAGTTGCGCTGATGCGCACGTTCGGCGGCGCCAAATTCGGGTATTGTTCTACCGGTAAAGAAAAAATCGCCAACGCGCCGGTCAGGCAAAGAATTATTGCCAGCACCCAGGCGAAAATCGGGCGATCAATAAAAAAATTGGCCATGCAGCGCGAACCTCGTTATGACTTGTTCTATCTTTAAAACGCATCAGAATTATGCATTTCAGCGGCAGGGAGGGATCCCGGCGCTATTGCACTGTACTCGGGAAAGCCGAGGAAAGCGTGGAGAAAAAAAGGAGATAGTGTAAATAACGGTAGCGTAAAACGGCGTTGGCGCTTGTTTGCCGACAACGAGACGCGATTAAGACATTTTTATGACTGTCGAAGGCCTTGCGCGCCTTTTTGCGCGCACGGAACCGGAAATAAACAGGACTCACCTTACAGCAGGAGCTTGGCATGGGAATTAACCCGGTATTTGCCCGTCGGCTTTATTTGTGCTGGCTGATCAGCCACAGTGAGCGGCCCAATGTGCCGCGGTTGATGGCGCTGACCGGTTGGCCGCGCCGCACGTTGCAGGATGTGCTGAAGGCGCTGCCCGGCATGGGCGTCGAGCTGCAGTTCGTACAGCAGGGCGTGCGCAACAACGACGGTTTCTATCAGCTGGAAAGCTGGGGGCCGTTCAACAAGAGCTGGGTGCACCAGCACCATCAGGCGCTGCTCAGCGCCATCGAGTAAGCTGCCCCGGCGCAGCGGCCGGGGCTGACGTTCATTGGCTTTTATGCTCCAGGTACATCACCGTCGCCGCCACGCGAGAACGCACGTCCAATTTGCGCAGTATGTTGCGGATGTGCACCTTCACGGTTTCTTCAGAGATATGCAGCTGCGCCGCTACCTGTTTGTTGGACAGGCCGCGCGCCACCTCTTGCAAGACATCCAGCTCACGTTCGGTCAAGGCGGCAAAGGGATCGCGCTGCTCGCTGCGCGCCAGCAAATAGTCGGCCATGGCGTCGCTGATCACGTTCTGCCCCTCGGCGGCGGCGCCGATGTGCTCCAGCAGCAGTTCCGGCTCGCTGTCTTTCAGCAGGTAGCCGTCGGCGCCGGCGTCTATCAGCGCATACAGATCGCTGCGCGCGTCGGAGACCGTCAGCACGATGATGCGCGCGTCCACGCCTTCGTCGCGCAGGGCCCGCAGCGTGTCCAGCCCGGACATGCCCTTCATGTTCAGATCCAACAAGATCACGTCCGGGGCGTGCTGCAGCGCCAGCGCAACCGCCTCGCTGCCGTTGCCGGCCTCCGCCACCACGCTAAATCGCGCATCCAGTCCCAGCAGTTGTTTGATGCCGCGCCGCATCAACGGATGATCGTCAACGATCATGACTCGGTATTGCTTCATCACCATGAAATATGCTCCCTGTAGCAAGTAAAGCCACTCAAACGCGCCCTGCGGCGTGCTTCACAGTGGGACTGTCTCTTCAAAAATAGCGGCAATCAGCGCCGTAAACCTCCCCGGACGGCCTTCCGCCCGGCGGCAACCGTAACGCAGAATGAACAGCCGCAAGGTCAGGGCGAGAATGTCAGGCAAACCGCCGTGCCGCCGCCGCTTCTGCGCTGAATGTGCAGCGTTCCTCCCAATCGCGCCGCGCGTTCGCTCATGATGGTCAAACCATAATGCCCTTCCGGTTCCTCCAGACTGGCGATGCCGCAACCGTCGTCGGTAATGCTGAAAACGTTGTCGCCTGCGGCGTTGACCTCGCAACACACCGTAATCTCGTCTGCCCCGGCGTGCTTGACGGCATTGAGCACCGCCTCGCGCACGATCTGCAGCGCGTGCACCTGCTGCTGGGCGTTGAGCGCTTGCGAAGACAGCCGACAGTGTAACTGAATCCGCGCGGGGGTTAGCGCTTTTAATGGCTGCAACAGCTGCTCCAGCGCGGCGTTCAGATCCGCCTCCTGAATGTTGAGACGGAAGGTGGCCAGCAGCTCTCTCAACTGGCGATAGGCATCGGCCAGCGTGCGATCGAAATCGTCGATAATGGTCTGCGCCGCCGGATCGGCGGCGCTGCGCCGCAGCAGCGTCAGCTGGATGCGCAGGAACGACAGCGTCTGCGCCAGCGAATCGTGCAGCTCGCGGGCGATGGTCGCACGCTCTTCCATCAACAGCAGATATTGGTGCTGCTTTTGCGCCCGGTTGAAGTAAACGCCGCGGCCCAACATATTGGCCAGGCTCTGCATCAGGTGAGGATGCGGCGGGTGCGCCTCGGGCTGCCAGCGCAACTCGCCCAGCGGCTTGTCGCCCTGGGTGATCGGCAGCGCGTTCCAGGCCTGCGTCGGCGCCGCTTCCCCTTCGCTCAGCCGCCACTGGCCCTGGCCGTCCGCTACGTTCAGCTGGATGCAGCGCAGCCGTTCGCTTTGGCGCACGATGCGCAGCACATTTTCGAACGCCTGCTGATCGAGCTGGCGCACGCTCAGCGCCTGCGAGCAGCGATACAGCACCTCAAGCGTTTCATTGGCCTGCTGCAGACGTTGGGTTTTTTCCTGTACCTTCAGCTCCAGCGACTGATAGAGCCGGGCCAGTTCGTCCGACATGGCGCTGAAGGTTTGCGACAGCACGCCGAGCTCGTTCGGCAACGTCACGTCCAACTGCGGGTGGCGAAAATCCCCTTGTTGCACGCGCTGGCTGGCGTCGACCAGATGCTGCAGCGGGGTGACCACCTGGCGGCGCATGAAACGAATGCAAAACAGCACCAGACCGATGATGGCGGCGTAACCCAGCACGCTGACGGCGGCCACCAGGGTCAGTTTCAGTTCGGAATAGCGCTGCAGGGCGGACACGAAATGGTCAACGCGATTGACATGGCCGGCGACCTCCGCCCGATAGGCGATCGCCTGCCCGTTGCGGATCTGCCGCTCCATCGTTTGCCACGCCTGTTGCAGCGCCAGGTAATGGTTGCGCACCTCGGCCGGTACGTAGAAGCGCGCCAGTTTTTGCAGCGCCGGCGCCTGCAATGACTGCCGGTATTGCTGCAGGTGCAGCTCCAGCTCTGGGCTCTGCTGGTCGAGATCGAAGGCCAACCGGTAGCTTTGCATGCGCAGCGAACCGGCGATATTGATCGCTTCGGCATCGCTCTGGCTGCCGGCGACGGTGGTCAACGCCAACCCGGTGGCGAGCACCGACAGTATCACGATGCCGAACAGCGCTTTGGCCAGGCTGCCGGTCACGGAACGTTTAACAAGCAATCAAGGATCCTTCTCTCAGGTAGGGCGCGTCGCCAGTTTCATTCGAAAGCAAAACTATAACTTTTGCAACTAAAATGCACCGCGATTTGTATCAAGTTGTCAACAAAACGGGAACAATTGTGGTTGTGTAATCAAATGAATAGCGAAACGCCCGTCGATTTTCAGCGGCGGGCCGGTTTCCTCTGACGATTTGTCTTTGGGGGGCGAATCGCACTGGGTTTTATGCAATCTCATGCGCCTGAGCGCGACTTATTTTTCATTATTTTAAGCAATGTTAAGTCCCGGCTTGTCCGGCGGGGCGCGGTGTGATTTTTGTTGCAAATCGTCTGCCGCGGCGCGGCCTAATCGCGGTATGATCTTCACGTTGTCACGCAAGGGAAAAGGGTTATGTCGTCGAAAATTGAGAATGTGAAGAAAGAGCTGCTGTCGGACAACTGGTATGTGCTGCACAAGTACACGTTCGATCTGAAACGCAAAAACGGCGGTTCGGTGCAACAGGTGCGCGAGGTCTACGATCGCGGCAACGGCGCCACCATTTTGCTGTATAACCGCGCCAAGGGCACGGTGGTGCTGACCAACCAGTTCCGCATGCCGACCTATGTCAACGGCAACGAGAGCGGCATGCTGCTCGAGGCCTGCGCCGGCTTGCTGGACGCCGACTCTCCGGAGCAGTGCGCGCGCCGCGAAGCGGTGGAGGAGACCGGTTTTCAGGTCAGCGAGGTGAAGAAAATCTTCGAAGCCTACATGTCGCCGGGCGGCGTGACCGAGATCGTGCACTTCTTTATCGCCGAATACCAGGACGATGAGCGGCGCGCGGCCGGCGGCGGCATTGAAGATGAAGATATTGAGGTGATCGAACTGCCGTTTCGCGACGCGGTGGCGATGATCGCCGATGGCCGGATCAAAGACGGCAAGACCATCATGCTGCTGCAGTATTTGCAGATTCATCGGGTGATGGAATAAAAAAAGCCGGTCATGATGACCAAGGCGGCTCGGTTAAGCCTGGGTGGCATTTTTTATCCAGCCTCTGGGCGTTCTGTGCAGGGGAATTGCCGTAAATGTCCCGCATTTCTCTGTGGCCAATATGAACGGCAATTGGAGGGGCCGATGGCGCGGCCCCTCCACCCGCGCCTTTGCTTAACACCGTCTGTCCGCTATGCGGATACCCTCGCCGCGTCTGCGTTGTCGGGCGGGTCGGCTGCGACAAACGTCCCTGTTAGTCTCGCCTCAACCGGCCTTCCCTGGCCGGTTGCCCCTGACAACGCCGTCTTGCTCGGCAGCCGGTGATGCGCGCCCAAGGTCAACACCTGAGCTGGCTGCTATCGGGAAATCTTTCGCTTATGAGGTTGTGGTAGAGAAGTTGGAGATGAGCGCGGTGTTGGGCGCCCTTGAAGACGCCGAACGCAGGCATAGCGCATTAGGAGAAACCGCCATGGACGGCGGTTTCAGGTGAGACAGGCAGGGACGCCTGTCGCAACCGGCCTCAATGCGCTATGGCGGAGGGAGGGGAGTTGGCAAAGCCAACCGTCTGACAGGGCAAAGGCGCGGGTTGCCAGGGGCCGCGCCTTCGGCCCCTGGCTCGGTCGAGGTGCATGAGCCACATGGGGCATCTCACTTTTATCGACCGAAAATGTCACGAACGCCTGCATAAAAACGCTAACTGACCAGCATTAGGCGCCAGTGCCCCTTTTTATCGGCTTGCGCCCGGCGGCTTACTTCAGCAGCGCCTGCGCCTTGGCCACCACGTTGTCCACGGTGAAGCCGAACTCGGCGAACAGCTGCTCCGCCGGCGCCGACTCACCGAAG
>NZ_JBJNMO010000008.1:0-227415 GCF_052168495.1 Serratia sp. CY52157
ATGAATTTTACTTCAGTTAGTCACTCTTCAAGACTTGATATTTTTTTGCATCCGAAGATGCTGGATATCGTCTTGTGGAGTGCCCACACAGATTGTCTGATAAATTGTTAAAGAGCAGTAAGTTAGGCGCTTTCGCTTGCTAACTCGAGGTGGCGTATATTACGCTTTCCTCTTTCAGAGTCAACCCTAATTTTCAGGATTTTTTCTCTGCGACCCCCGGATACTCTGTGAAGTTGTTCACATGTTCCGTGTCGATGGAGGCGCATTATAGGGAGCCGGTTCAGAATGACAAGCGTTAATATGCATTTTTTATCTGACCGCTCACTATTCATTCGTAACGCCTATTAAACCCGCTTTTTGATGGCTGCCGGCAGGTCCGCCAGGCTGTTTAGCACCCAATCGGCCAGCTTTTCGCCCTGCTCCGTCACCGGCTTGCCGGTACGCACCAGCACCTTGGTGCCGACGCCGGCCGCGATCGCCGCCTGCATGTCTTCCGGTTTATCGCCCACCATATAAGAAGCGGCCATATCGATGTTCAATTCCTGCTGCGCTTGCAGCAACATGCCCGGCTGCGGCTTACGGCAGTCGCACACCTGGCGATACTCTTCTACTGCCGCCTCCGGATGATGCGGGCAGAAATAGATGCCGTCGAAGTCGACGTCGCGATCCGCCAGCGACCAGTCCATCCACTCGGTCAGGTACATAAACTGGTCTTCGCTGAACTTCCCGCGCGCAATGCCGGACTGGTTGGTCACCATCACCAGCGCGAAGCCCATCTTTTTGAGCTCGCGACAGGCGTCGATCACGCCGTCGATAAAGTGGAAGTTGTCGATTTCATGGACATAGCCATGGTCAACATTAATCGTGCCGTCACGATCGAGAAAAATTGCTGGAACGCTTTGTGTCACCGCTTTGCTCCTGAGGGCCTGTATACGCTAACAGTATCGCATGTTTTACCCCACGCTGAGAACGCCGGAGAACGTCGTTGGTCGTTGACTTAGACGTCTAGACGCCTTAACATCTGAGGCATACCTTGGTTCCACGCCGAGGTTTACTTTTATCTAGCCACGGGCAACCACGCTAAAATAAGAAGAATATGATTAAACTTTCTAACATCACTAAAGTGTTCCAGCAGGGTTCGCGCACCATTACCGCGCTCTCTGACGTGACCCTTCACGTTCCTGCCGGGCAAATCTATGGCGTCATCGGTTCCTCCGGCGCCGGTAAAAGCACGCTGATCCGCTGCGCCAACATGCTTGAGCGCCCCACCTCCGGCCAGGTGCTGGTCGATGGCCAGGATCTGACGTCTCTGTCAGAAAGCGAACTGACGCGCGCCCGTCGCCAAATCGGCATGATCTTCCAGCACTTTAACCTGCTCTCTTCCCGTACGGTGTTCGGCAACGTGGCGTTGCCGCTGGAGCTGGACAATACGCCGCGCGCCGAGATCAAAAAGCGCGTGACCGAACTGCTGGAACTGGTCGGCCTGGCGGACAAGCACGACGCCTACCCGGCCAACCTGTCCGGCGGCCAGAAACAGCGTGTGGCGATCGCGCGCGCGCTGGCCAGCAACCCTAAAGTGCTGCTGTGCGACGAGGCCACCAGCGCGCTGGATCCGGCCACCACCCGTTCCATCCTGGAACTGCTGAAAGACATCAACCGCCGTCTGGGCCTGACCATTCTGCTCATCACCCATGAAATGGACGTGGTGAAACGCATCTGCGACCAGGTCGCGGTCATCAGCCAGGGGCAGCTGATCGAAAAAGACAGCGTCAGCGAAGTGTTCTCGCACCCGAAAACACCGCTAGCCCAACAGTTCATTCAGTCCACGCTGCATCTGGATATCCCGGACGACTACGCCGCGCGCCTGTCGCCGGAGCGTCAGGGCGACCGTCAGCCGCTGCTGCGCCTGGAGTTCACCGGTCAGTCGGTCGATGCGCCGCTGCTGTCTGAAGCCGCTCGCCGCTTCAACGTGAACAACAACATTATCAGCGCCCAGATGGATTATGCCGGCGGCGTGAAATTCGGCGTGATGCTGGCGGAGCTGCACGGCAGCGACGAAGACGCGCTGGCAACGATTAAGTTCCTGCAAGAAAATCAGGTAAAAGTAGAGGTTCTGGGTTATGTCTGAGGCAATGATGTGGTTGATGGCGCGTGGCGTGTGGGAAACCGTCATGATGACCTTTGTCTCCGGCTTTTTCGGTTTCGTGCTCGGCCTGCCGGTCGGCGTGCTGCTGTATGTCACCCGCCCTGGGCAGATCATCGCCAACAATTCGCTGTATAAGATCCTGTCCGGGCTGGTGAACATCTTCCGTTCCATCCCGTTCATTATCCTGTTGGTTTGGATGATTCCGTTTACCCGCATGATCGTCGGCACCTCGATCGGTCTGCAAGCGGCGATCGTGCCGCTGACCGTCGGCGCCGCGCCGTTCATCGCGCGCATGGTGGAAAACGCCCTGCTGGAGATCCCGTCCGGTCTGGTGGAAGCGGCGCGCGCCATGGGCGCCACGCCGATGCAGATCATCAAGAAAGTGCTGCTGCCGGAGGCCCTGCCGGGCCTGGTCAACGCCGCGACCATCACCCTGATCACCCTGGTGGGCTACTCCGCCATGGGCGGCGCGGTCGGCGCCGGCGGCCTGGGCCAAATCGGTTACCAATACGGTTATATCGGTTATAACGCCACAGTTATGAATACCGTATTAGTATTACTGGTAGTTTTGGTTTATCTGATCCAATTCTGCGGCGATCGCATCGTCAAAGCCGTTACCCATAAATAGTTTCACAGCATATTAATGCGAGTCTAATAATGAGGAAGGGATATGTCGTTAACATTTAAATCCATCGCGACAATTGGCGCACTGATCGGCACTCTGGCTCTGGCGGGCTGCGGCCAGGATGAAAAGAATCCAAACCACATCAAGGTCGGCGTGATCGTCGGCGCTGAACAGCAAGTGGCCGAAGTGGCGCAGAAAGTGGCGAAAGAGAAATACGGTCTGGACGTTGAGCTGGTCACCTTCAACGACTACGTGCTGCCTAACGAAGCGCTGAGCAAAGGCGATATCGATCTGAACGCCTTCCAGCACAAACCGTATCTGGATCAGCAAATCAAAGATCGCGGCTACAAGCTGGTGCCGGTCGGCAACACCTTTGTTTACCCGATCGCCGGTTACTCCAAGAAAATCAAATCGCTGGACGAACTGAAAGAGGGTTCTCAGATCGCACTGCCGAACGATCCGACCAACCTGGGCCGTTCGCTGCTGCTGCTGCAGAAAGTCGGTCTGATTAAACTGAAAGACGGCGTTGGCTTGCTGCCGACCGTACTGGACGTGACCGAGAACCCGAAAAACCTGAAGCTGGTTGAGCTGGAAGCCCCTCAGCTGCCGCGCTCTCTGGACGATCAGCAGATCGCGCTGGCGGTGATCAACACCACCTATGCCAGCCAGATCGGCCTGACGCCGGCGAAAGACGGTTTGTTTGTGGAAGATAAAGACTCGCCTTACGTCAACCTGCTGGTTGCGCGCGAAGATAATAAAGACGCGGAAAACGTGAAGAAATTCGTTCAGGCCTACCAGTCTGACGAAGTGGACGCCGCCGCCAACAAAATCTTCAACGGCGGTGCCGTGAAAGGCTGGTAAGCGCTTATTCACCAATTTTATTCCTATAATTGCAAGACGGGCCAAGGCCCGTCTTGTTATTTCCGCCATAGATTGCTTCAATAGCGCCACTTTCATTAAGGCAGAGGAATCTCAATGCGTGTTTTACCTCTCTGTTTGTTAGCGCTCGCGCTGGCCGGATGTTCATCGCAACGTATCGCGCCATCCTCAACAAACAGCACCAGCAAGCCGACCACGACCGCCCCGGCCAAGACCACGCCGGCCGCCCGCCCCGCTCCGGTAAAACTGTATAAAAGTGCAGAAGAACTCGTGGGTAAACCATTCCGCGATCTGGGTGAAGTGTCCGGCGAATCGTGCCAAACCACCGTACAAGACTCCCCACCGAATCTGGCTACCGCCCGTAAACGCATGCAAATCCGTGCGTCTTACATGAAGGCCAACGCCGTGCTGCTGCACGACTGCCAGATTGTCAGCGGCGTCGCCGGTTGTTACCAGCAGGCCGTTTGCCAGGGCTCGGCGCTTAACGTCTCGTCTAAATGACCGAATTCGTTTTCGAGCAGATCGGCGTGATCCGCTCGCCGTATAAAGAGAAATTCGCCGTGCCCCGCCAACCGGGGCTGGTCGAAGACGGTGGCGGCGAACTGCTGCTGCTGCCGCCTTACAACCAGGCGGAAGCGGTTCGCGGTCTCAGCGATTTCAGCCATCTGTGGGTGATGTTCATTTTCCATCAAACCATGGAAGGCGGCTGGCGCCCGACGGTACGCCCACCGCGTTTAGGCGGCAATGCCCGCATGGGCGTGTTCGCCACCCGCTCCACCTTCCGCCCCAATCCGCTCGGCATGTCGCTCATTGAGCTCAAAGGCGTACGGGTGAAAAACGGGGAAGTGGCGCTGGAACTGGGCAGCCTCGATCTGGTCGACGGTACCCCGGTGGTGGACATCAAGCCTTATCTGCCGTTCGCCGAGAGCCAACCGCAGGCCCGCGCCGGCTTTGCCCAGGCCGCGCCCGCCGGCGATATGCCGGTGCGTTTCGCGCCGCAGGCGGAACAGCAGCTGCAGCAACATCAGGCGCGCTACCCGCAATTAAGGCGTTTTATCAGCCAGGTGCTGGCACAGGACCCCCGTCCCGCCTATCGTAAAGGAGAGGACGTCGAACGGGATTACGCCGTCTGGCTGCTGGATTTCAACGTGCGCTGGCGCGTCGTGGACGGCCACACCGAAGTGCTGTCGCTCGACCCGCGTTAAAATTCCGCCGCCTCTCTTTTGGCGACCCGCTCGCGCTGGTAAACTAAATCACTTTTTGGCCGCCACTCTGGCAGCCCGATGCAATTTGCAGTTCTAACGGAACCAAAACACCATGCGTACTAGCCAATATCTGCTCTCCACTCTGAAGGAGACACCTGCCGACGCCGAAGTGATCAGCCACCAGCTGATGCTGCGCGCCGGGATGATCCGCAAGCTGGCCTCCGGTCTTTACACCTGGCTGCCGACCGGCCTGCGCGTTCTGAAAAAGGTTGAAAACATCGTTCGCGAAGAAATGAACAATGCTAACGCGATCGAAGTGTCCATGCCGGTGGTTCAGCCTGCCGACCTGTGGCAGGAAAGCGGCCGTTGGGAGCAATACGGCCCCGAGCTGCTGCGCTTCGTCGACCGCGGCGACCGTCCTTTCGTGCTGGGCCCGACGCATGAAGAAGTGATCACCGATCTGATCCGCAACGAGATCAGCTCGTACAAGCAGCTGCCGCTGAACTTCTTCCAGATCCAGACCAAGTTCCGTGATGAAGTGCGCCCACGTTTCGGCGTGATGCGTTCCCGTGAGTTCCTGATGAAGGATGCCTACTCCTTCCATACCTCGCAGGAGTCTCTGCAGGAGACTTACGACGCGATGTACGAAGCGTACAGCAAAATCTTCAGCCGCATGGGCCTGGATTTCCGCCCGGTGCAGGCCGATACCGGCTCGATCGGCGGCAGTGCGTCGCACGAATTCCAGGTGCTGGCAGACAGCGGTGAAGACGATATCGTGTTCTCCACCGGTTCCGACTTCGCCGCCAACATCGAGCTGGCGGAAGCGGTCGCTCCGGCAGCGCCGCGCGCGGCGGCCAGCGAAGAGCTGCGCCTGGTGGATACGCCAAACGCCAAAACCATCGCCGAGCTGGTGGAGCAATTCCAGCTGCCGGTGGAAAAAACCGTGAAGACGCTGATGGTGCGCGCCACCGAAGAGAGCGGCCATAAACTGGTCGCCCTGCTGGTGCGCGGCGATCACGAGCTGAACGAAATCAAGGCCGAGAAGCTGGCGCAGGTTGCCGCGCCGCTGACCTTCGCCACTGAAGAAGAGATCCGCGCCATCGTCGGCGCCGGCCCGGGTTCCCTCGGCCCGGTCAAGCTGCAGATGCCGGTGGTTGCCGACCGCAGCGTAGCGGCGATGAGCGACTTTGGCGCCGGCGCCAACGTTGACGGCAAACACTACTTCGGCATCAACTGGGAGCGGGATCTGCCGCTGCCGCAGGTGGCCGACATCCGTAACGTGGTGGAAGGTGACGCCAGCCCGGACGGTCAGGGCACGCTGCTGATCAAACGCGGCATCGAAGTGGGCCATATCTTCCAGCTCGGCACCAAGTATTCGGAAGCGATGAAAGCGACCGTACAGGGTGAAGACGGCCGCAACCAGGTGCTTACCATGGGTTGCTACGGCATCGGGGTGACGCGCGTCGTGGCCGCTGCCATCGAGCAGAACCACGACGAACGCGGCATTATCTGGCCAGACGCCATCGCGCCGTTCCAGGTCGCTATTCTGCCGATGAACATGCACAAGTCGTTCCGCGTGCAGGCGCTGGCCGAAGAGCTGTACAACACCCTGCGCTCCCACGGCATCGACGTAATCCTCGATGACCGCAAAGAGCGCCCGGGCGTGATGTTCGCGGATATGGAGCTGATCGGCGTGCCGCACTCTATCGTTATCGGCGACCGTAACCTCGACAACGAAGAGATCGAGTACAAAAACCGCCGCGTCGGCGAGAAGCACATGATCAAAACCGGTGAAATCGTTGATTTCCTGCTGGGCCAGATCAAACGCTGAACACCGAGCGTCAGCGAATAAAAAACCCGCCTAGGCGGGTTTTTTTATGTCCATGGGGACAGGGGAAGTTAGTTGTTGCTGCAGCTTTTACTGCGGTCGAACGCGATTTTACCGTCCGGCACCACCGCCTTCTCTATCTGCCCCTCTTCCATCGACGGCTGCACGCTGAAGTGCGCGTTGAAAGTCAGAAACACCGGCTCACCGGCATTCTTATTGGCTTTGGCATAACCTTGCTCCAGCGCGATGTTGTTATCCACCGGGAACGTGATGCCGGTGGCGCAATCTTTGAACACCGCCGCGTCGGCCATATAGGTGTAGCTGCCTTTCATCACCATCGGCGTTTTAGGCAATGGCTTCTCGACCGGCTCCAGACGATAATTCAGCTTGGAGGCGATCGGCGCGCCGCTGCGATCCAGCATCTCAAGACTCTTGCCCACCGGGCGGAAGTAGCGTTTTTCCCCGGTGCTGTCAGTCAGCACCAGCTTATCCGCGGTGCGCGCCCATTTGCCATAGTCGGCGAAGGTCTGATCGCCGTCTTTGGTGCCGCGATAAGTTTCCTGCAGCACAAAGGTGCCGTCCTCATCCAGGAACAGCGCCGTATCCAGCCCGCCGCAATCGGCGCAAGGCAACAGCCCTTGATAACTCTGCGGCATCGCCTGCAGCGGTTGTTCCTTCGGTTGATAATGATTGTTGCATCCCAACAACGAGAGTGCGCCTGCCGCCAAGAACAGGGCTACCGTAATTTTCTTCACAGTTATTCTCCTACTGTGTTCATGTATTCCTAAGTGCGAACCTTGCCACGCAGCGCCTTGGTGGCGCCCTTACGCGCCTTGCCTTCCAAACGGCGCAATTTTGCCCCTTTGGTCGGCTTGGTCGCCTTGCGCATTTTTTCCACCACCATCGCCTGCTGAATCAGCGCGGCCAATCTGGCCAACGCCGCTTCGCGATTCAATTCCTGACTGCGATACTCTTGCGCCTTGATAATCACTACGCCATCAGCGGTAATGAGATGATGATTCAGCGCCAGCAGCCTTTCCTTATAATACTCTGGCAGGCTGGATGCCCGGATGTCAAAGCGCAAATGGATCGCCGTTGAGGTTTTGTTCACGTGCTGGCCACCCGCGCCCTGCGCGCGGATCGCCGTCAATTCCAGCTCATTATCCGGTATGGCTACGTTTCTTGACAGTTCCAGCACCGGTCACACCTGTGCCTGCTGCCACTCGGCAAACTGGATTTCCAGACTATTCTGAGCATCAGACAGCCAAATAGTTCCCTCCTGCAGCGTTGCCTGCAGCGTCATGGTGCGGCTGGCCAGCGCCGTCAGGCGCGCCAGCTGTTCGTCATCGAGGAAGCGCACGCTCAGGTTCTTGTAGCCGGCCACTTTTCCCTGCATCGCCTGCCACCAAACGTGCGCGGCGCGCTCGCCGTAAGCGTACAAGACCACGCGCGGCGACTGGTTGCAGGCCTTGCGGATGCGTTTCTCGTCGGGCAATCCCATCTCGATCCACATTTCCAACCCGTTGTGGTCGTTGCGCTGCCAGATCTCCGGCTCGTCGTCGGCGCTCAGTCCTTTGGTGAACACCAGCCGCTCGTCGGCGTGACAGATCCAGGCCAACAGGCGCAGCATCATGCGCTGCTCATTTTCGGAAGGGTGTTGCGCCAGCGTCAGCGTGGCGTCGTGGTAGAAGTGACGATCCATATCAGCAATATTGACCGCGGCTTTATAAATGGTTGCTTTCAGCGCCATGGGTGACCTCATTATTATCCGGCGACAGTGTACTTGATCAGGGCCAAACCCCGCCAGCGCGGCCAGGCTGCGGCAGTGCGAAAGGCGTGCCGGGGTGCTGATAACTCCATAACAGCTGTGCTATAGTCGTCTAGGATAGGATAAAACTCCGAGAGCCTGCGCCTCATCGCGATAGTAGTCTTGATGATGCAGAGGTTCTTAAGGGAGGAAACTGTGCAACAATACTGTGAGTTAGTACGCCGTACTTACGCCGAGATTGGCAGTGGAGATCTTGGCTACGTGCCTGATGCGCTGGCTTGTGCGTTGAAGGCATTGGACGATGTCGCAGCGAACCACGCGCTACCGTCCTCCGTTAGGGAACAGGCGGCCTTTGCCGCCGCTAACTTATTGGTGAGCGACTATGTTGATGAATGATGAGTACCAACCCATCAATTGCGATGACTACGACAACCTGGAACTCGCCTGTCAGCATAAACTTATTCTGAAGCTGGAGTTACGCGACGGAGAAGTGATCGAGGCCAAGGCGATCGACCTGCTGCAAAAGAAACGCGTTGAGTATCTGACCATCGAACAGAACGGCCAGCAGCGCGACCTGCGTCTGGACCATATCAGCAGTTTCAGTCATCCGGAAATCGGTACCGTGGTCGTCAGTCTGTCGGACTGAGCAGCGGTAACCCCATCCCAACAGGGCAGCCCAACGGCTGCCCTCGTCATTTAGGGCTTCAGGCTGGCGTAATAAGCCGCCAGATCGGCGATATCGTCATCCGACAATCCCGACACATAGGCTTTCATCACCTCGGCCTGGCCGCCGTTGCGTTCCCCTTTCTTGTACGCCTGCAACGCGTGCTGCAGGTACATGGCGTTCTGCCCGGCCAGATTCGGGTACATCGGCACCGTCACCTTGCCCTGCGCGCCGTGGCAGGCCGCGCACGCGGCGGCTTTGGCCTGACCGGCGGCCGCATCCCCCGCCGCCAATGCCGGCAGGCTGAACAGGCCGGCGGCCAACAGCGCGATTTCCACAAACTTCATCATTGCTCCTCACGATTATGATTTTTTTCCCAGCGCAGCCGCCACGGGCGTTCGCCTTCCGGCACCTGCCCCGCCTCACAGACGAATACGCCCAGCGCGGCGATCAGCTGCTCATCATAATAAATCAACGGGATGCGTTCACGCTGCCAGGGAGGAATACCCAGCTCCTGCCACAGTTTTTTTATCGGCCGCGAATGGGCGCGCCCCACGATGCGCACCGCGCCCTGTACACCGCCGAAACGAATGCTAATCTGCTGCGATGGCAGCGGCGCGCGCAGCGCCAGATCGCCCTCACCGGCAACCAACTGCCCCAGCCCGTCCGGCAACGTCAGCGGCTGGTCAGGCTGCCAGGGCAGATGCACATCGCGCAGCGCCGCCAGCGGCGGCAACAGGTGCAATCGGCCTCGGAAACGGCGGATCTGATAGGCGCCGAGCTGCAGCTGCGGTTCGGCATCTTCCCGGCTGAGCGCCACCTCATCCCACAGACGCTGCAACTGCTCACGCGCCGGCATGGTAACGTTGAACAATGCGATCCAGCGCCGCAACAGAGCGAAGCGCCGCACCGGCGAACAGGCCGTCAAACCGTCGATCGCCAATGAGCGATCCGCCGCCAACAGGCTTTGCAGCGGTTCCGCCAGCAGCTCGTCCAACAATTGTTCCTGTTCGGCGCACAGGCTGGCGCTACGCGCCACCGCCGAGGCGAAGTGCGGCCAACGTTGATTGAGCTGCGGCAACACCTGCAACCGCAGGAAATTGCGATCGAAGCGCGTGTCCTGATTGCTGTCGTCGTCTATCCAGGCCAAACCGTGGCGTTGCGCGTAATTTTCCAGCGTTTGACGCGAGCAGCCCAGCAGCGGCCGCAACAGCAGGTGCTCGCCCAGCGTGGCGCGCGCCGCCATCGCCGACAACCCCGCCGGCCCGCTGCCGCGCTTGAGCGCCAACAGGAAAGTTTCGCTTTGATCGTCAAGGTGTTGGGCGGTGAGCAGCGCTTCGCCCTCCGCCAATGCTGCACTGAAAGCGGCATAGCGCGCCGCCCGCGCCGCCGCTTCGATGCCGCCCTGGCGGGCATCCACCTGCACGTGCGTCACCGTCAGCGGGATCCGCCACTCGGCACACCGGCTGCGGCAATGCTCAACCCAACGGTCGGCAAAGGCGCTCAGGCCATGATGCACGTGCAGCGCGCGCAGCTGCAGCGCCGGACGTTGGCGGCCCAACGCCGCCAGCAGATGCAGCAGCACGCTGGAATCCAGGCCGCCGCTGAACGCCACCAGCAGCCGCTGCTGCGCGCCCAGCTGGTCCGCCACCTGCGTCGTTAATTGATCAGTATCCATCGGTAGGCTTTGTCACTTCTACATAGCTGCACGTTAACCCCGCCTACCGCCATCAATCAAGCATTAACCGTCCGGGCCTGGCGTCGCGTCAGCAGCCACCAGCCGCCCAGCACCGCGATCACCGCCAGCGCACATCCGGCCGCTCCCCAGCCGATCTGGGCGAAAATGCGGCCATACGTCTGCATCGCCGCCCCTTCGATGTGATCCTCGGCGGTCTGATTGGCGATAATGCCCGCCAGATAGTTGGCGATCGAACCGGTCGCCAACATATAGATGCCGGTCAACACGCCGGTGGCGCCGGGGATATTCAGCCGGGTGATCTGCGCCATCGCCACCGGATCGATAAACAGTTCGGCAAAGCCCATCACCGCCAAACCGGCGATCATCAGCCCCATCGATCCCGGCCCGTGCAGCCGCGTATTGAGCGCCATCAGCGTAAAGCCGACGCCGATCAACAGCAGACCGAAGGCGAACTTGCACCAGATGCGCAGCGTGCGGTCGCCATCGCCGCTCGCCAGCCAGGCCAGCGCCACGCCGCCCAGCATCACCGCGCAGGCGTTAACCGACTGGAACAGCGCGGTCGGCACCGTCCAGCCGAACCAGCGCCGGTCAACGAAATGATCGATAAACAGGCTGATGGAGCTGCCGCCCTGCTGGGCAAAAGCCCAGAACAGCGTGCCCAGCAGCATCAGTACGATGATCTGCCACAGCCCCCGCCGCTGGCCGGCGTCCGCGCGCAGCATAATGCGCGCCACCAGCGCCACCGCCGCCACGCACACCAACCCGAGCAAATAGCCGGCCCAGCCGCGTTCAAACAGCAGCGTGAAGAACAGCGGCGACGCCAGCAACGCCGCCAGCAGCCATCCCCAGTGCGGCAGGCCCAGGCTCCTGGCGCGCATCAGCGGTGCATTCACGCCGCGCGTGTGGCGGAAATGGCGTCCGCCCAGCAGAAAAATCACCAGACCGGCGAACATGCCGATCCCGGCCAACGCAAAGCCGACGTGCCAGCCATAGCGCTCGGCCGCCAACCCGCAGGCGATCGGCGCCAGAATAGATCCAACGTTGCCGGCGGCGTACAGCAGCGAGAAGCCCCCTTCGCGGCGCGAGTCCTGCGCCGGATACAGTTCGCCCAGCAGGCAGCTGATATTGGATTTGAACAGGCCGTAGCCGCAGATGATGATCGCCAGCGCCAGATAAAGCGACTGGGTGGAGACCGCGCTCAGGCCGAGCACGATATGTCCCAGGGTCATCAGCGCCGCGCCGGCGATCACCGCGACGCGGTTGCCCAGCAGGCGGTCGGCGAGCCAGCCGCCAAGAATAGGAGTGACGTAAACTAACGAAGCGTAAGCGCTGTAGAGATCGATGGCGTGGCTGTCGGTATAGCCGAGTTGGTGGGTCAGATAGAGGATCAATAACGCACGCATGCCGTAAAAGCTGAAATATTCCCAAATTTGTATCGCTACGACATAGTAGATTGCGCGCGGCTGTGAGGGTGTTTTCATGGTGGTCTCCCATCAGTCGGTGAACGACAAAGGGGAAGCGCGAGCGCCTCCCCTCTTATTGGCTGCGGTTATTTCGCCTTCAGCACTTTCACCCGATAACGTCCGTCCGCCTGACGATAGGCGCCGTGAATGTCGGTTTCAAAGCCCGGATAATGCGCGCCGATTTCGCACAGCATCTGCAGGAATTCCAGCACCGGCCGGCTCTCTTCGGTCAGCATCTCGCCCGGCATCACCAGCGGCACGCCCGGCGGGTATGGGAGGATCATGTTGGCGTTGACCTTACCGACCATCTCTTCCAGATAGACCTCTTCCACTTCGCCGTGCAGCTCTTTCTGGAACGCCTGGTACGGATTCATCACCATGGTTGGCAGCACTTCGAACGCGCGGTACATCAGGTCCGGCAGGTTGTGTTGCTCCACCAGGCGGTGAATGTTCTGCGCCAGATCCTGAATGCGCATGTTTTCATAGAAATCAGGCGCTTCCTGATACAGCGAAGGCAGCATGTTTTTCACCCGCAGGTTCAGGTCGAACGAGCGTTTGAAGTCGGTCATCGCGCGCAGCAGGCTGAGCGCCTTGGTTTTATCGATGCCGATGCTGAACAGGAACAGCAGGTTGTAAGGCCCGGTTTTCTCGACGATGATGCCGCGTTCGTCGAGGTATTTCGCCACGATGCTGGCCGGGATGCCGAACGGCTGCATCTCGCCTTCCTTGCTCATCCCCGGGGTCAGGATAGTGACCTTGATCGGGTCCAGATACATGTGTTCGTTGTCGATGTTCTTGAAACCGTGCCAGGCGCTGTCGGAGCGCAGCGGCCAGCATTCCGGCTCATCGATATGCTCCGGCTGCCAGACGTCGAAGAACCAGCCGTCGGACTCGACTTTCAGGCGTTTGATCTCTTTGCGGAACTTGATCGCGCGCTCGATAGAGCCGTTGATCAGGCGCTTGCCGGCGTTGCCTTTCATCATCGCCGCGGCGGTTTCGGTCGACGCCACGATGCCGTAGTGCGGCGAAGTGGTGGTGTGCATCATGTAGGCTTCGTTGAAGGTCTCTTCGTTGATATCGCCCTTCACATGAATCATCGAAGCCTGCGAGAAGGCCGCCAGCAGTTTGTGGGTGGACTGGGTTTCGTAGATCACCTTGCCCTCCACGCGGCCGCCGCTCATGCCGCACTTGCCTTTATAGATCGGATGGAAGTTGGTGTAAGGCACCCAGGCGGAGTCGAAATGGATCGACTTCACGTCCAGAGTGTTCTTGATAAAGTCGGTGTTGTACAGCAGGCCGTCATAGGTGGAGTTGGTGATCACCGCATGCACCGGCCAGGTGGCGTTCGGGGTCTCCTTCACGCGTTTGGCGATGGTGGCGCGCTGGAACTCGCTCTGCGGAATGCCGCCGAGGATGCCGTAGGCGTTGCGGGTCGGGCGGAAGTAGATCGGCGTGATGTCGCTCATCATCATCAGGTGAGTCAGCGACTTGTGGCAGTTACGGTCAATCAGCACCGTGCTGCCCGCCGGCGCCGAATACATGCCGACGATCTTGTTGGCGGTGGAGGTGCCGTTGGTCACCATGTAGCTGCGCTCGGCGTTGAACACGCGGGAAATGTACTCTTCCGCCTCTTTGTGCGGGCCGGAGTGATCCAGCAGCGACCCAAGCTCGGACACCGAAATCGAAATATCCGACTTCATGGTGTTCGGGCCGAAGAAATCGTAGAACAGGCTGCCCACCGGGCTTTTCTGGAACGCAGTGCCGCCCATGTGGCCCGGCGTACAGAAGGTATATTTGCCTTCGCGCACGTATTTGAACAGCGCCTTGGTCAACGGCGGCAGGATGGTGTCGATATACTCGTCGGTGTTCTGTTTGATCTTGGCGGCGATGTCGGTTGCCGCGCCGAGCGCATATTCGAAGAAGCGCACCTGCATGCGCAGATCGTTCAGGCTGACGTCCAACGTCGAATAGGTGTTGGCGAATGCGTACAGCGGCATGTATTCGTTCAGCTGGCTGATCTCTTCGCACAGCTCCAGATTGTATTTGTCCCAGTCGAAGATCACCCCGCACAGACGGGCGTTGTTCTCGATCAGTTTCAGCAGGTCTTCGCGATCGTTAGGGTAAACGATGCGGAAATCCAGACTTTCCAGCGCCTGATGCAGTTCACGGATAGGCTCTTCTTTGAAGTAGACACCCATGTGATTCATGATGGCGATAACGTTCATATGCATTTCTCCTGGCAAAGCAAGCCCCTTCCCGTCGCGGCTGACAGGTCGGAAAGAAAGGGGCTGGGTAAATTCAGTCGGTCAGCGGACGCGAATCAGTGCGCTTTGGCCGTGGTGTTTTCATCGACCGCCGCTGCATTGGCAGCCTGGCGGGTATTCATTTTCCGGGCGTAGAACATCAGGATAATCAGGCTGATGATAAAGGTGCCGGACAGTTCGAAAGAGTTGGCGCCCATCAGCGCGATGAAGCAGAAGCCGCAGCCGCACACCGAAGCGATCAGGCTCAGCAGGTTGCGCACGTTGACCCCTTCGAAGCGAATCAGGTCTACGCAGGAGTAGAAGTAAGGCAGCATGGTCAGCAGCACCGCGATGCCGGTCAGCTCGCCGAACAGATCGGAAGCCTTGCCGCCGGCGGAACTCATCAGGGTGATCAGCACCATCAGCGCGGTCATTTTGCAGCTCGCGAGCAGCAGGCCTTTTTTCGGAATGCCGTTTTTATCCAGCTCGCCGTACACTTTCGGGAAGTTGCCGTCGTTGGCGGCGCGCACCCCGGCCTGGCCGACCAGCATCATCCATGACCCGAGCGAGGTCAGGCAGGCAAAGGCGGTGAACGCGGAAACCATCGGAGCCGCCCAGTTGCCCATAATCGCCGAGGCGCTGATGGCGAACGGCGCGCCGCTGGCGGCCATTTCAGACGCCGGGAACATGCCGCTGATCACCTGGGTGGCGGCGATGTAGATGATGCCCGCCAAACCGGTGCCAAGCATGGTCGCCAGCGGCACGGTGCGTTTCGGGTTTTTCACCATGCCGGTGCTGACCGCCGCGGATTCCACGCCGATGAACGCCCACAGGCACAGCAGAATACTTTTGATGACCGCATGGCTGTCGGTGGTGCCGGAGGTATTCCAGTTAGCCTGGTAGGTGGCGGCGTCAAACCAGTGCCAGCCGAGGGTGGCGGTTACGATCACCGGGATCAGCACCAGCACCAGGCCCAGGGTGGTCAAGCGGCTGACCCAGGTCCCGCCCAGCATGTTGACGAAGGTGAAGATCCACACGATGGCGATACAGGCGATGCCGGCAGGCACCGGGTTGTTCAACGCCGGGAAGAAGGTGGAGAGATAAGAAACGGCGGTAATGCCGATGGCCAGGTTGCCGATCCAGTTGGCATGGTAATAAAGCACGCCGGTCTGGAAGCCGAACGCCGGGGAAATTTCACCGGCGTAGGCGATAGGGCCGCCCTGCTGCGGATTTTTGGTCGCGAGGCGGGCGTACACGTAGGCCAGCGACATCGCCCCGATAATCGAGATCACCCATCCCCAAATGGCGATGGATCCGAGACTCGCCAGGTTGGCGGGCAATAAGGCAATCCCGCTCCCCATCATATTACCGGCGACTACGCCGGTGCAGGCAATAAGCCCTATCTTCTTGGGTGAAGCCATGGTCAGTTTCTCCTGATTTACGTTTCTTATAAGCCACACCCATAAATAAAAGATTTTAATGAGCCGGCTTGATAGTCAGGATGCTAACCATCGGCAGAAATAAAGTCCTAAAGATAAAGTGAGATTACGCTCATGATCATACAAATGATAATCTGAGGTTTTTGATTAACACATCAAGATAAAAAGGTAAGCTAAAGAAAAGATAAACATCGTTAAAAAACAGGATAATAACCAGGTTAATCACGAATAACAAACGGCTGAAAAGGAACGACATTGCGCAGCAAAATAACACAATGGCGCAACATGTCTTCACCAATAAATAACGCCGCCGGAATTCCCTGAGAATAATGGCGGCGTGGTTCTGGTGAATTATTGGCGCTGATAGTTATTTAAATAAGGCACCACGTTGGTCAATGACGTCTGGAATACGCCATTGGTGATCCAATGCAAGGTATCTTCACCGGGGCGCAGGTTGAACGCGGTAATATAAGAATCCGCCGCCAAATGATTCTGCCCCTGCATTTCATACACTTTGCCCAGCAGCACATAATTCAGCCACGACATTTGCAACTCAATCCCCAGCTCGATCGCCCGGTGCGCATCGTCAATGCGTCCCTGCGCCAGCGCATCAACCGCCAGAACTTGCTGCACGATCGGCGTATTTTTCAATTCGGGGATCGTCGCCAGATGGCTGATATCGGCGCGCAATTGCGCCAGCCCCTGGCTGTCGAACGGTTGATAAGAGTTGCGCAGCACATCCACCAGCGCTTTTTCCGCCAGCAGGTAGTGGAAATTAGGCGCGCTTTTAATCAGCTCGCTCAGCTGCGCGCTGGCGCGAGTCAACGAATCGGCGTCGCCGTGGATCAACAATTGATGCGCCTGGTAGAAGCGCTGCAGCAGCGGCCCGTTGTCCGGCAGCAGCTGTGCCAGACGCTGTTCCAGCTGCGGCGGCCAGGGCTGTTTCAGCGCGGCGGACAGGCTGGCAAGGAAGTCGCTTTGGATCTTCAGCTGGTTATCGGCGGTAATGAAGTAACGCTTGTCCAACATGATTGAGCTGTCGGCGTTATCCACCAGCCGTACGGACAGGAAACACTGCTGGGCGCGGTAGTGGCGCTGATTAACGAACTCGATATACAGCGACTTGCCGGAGTTGCTGGGGCCGGAATAGTTGTAATTGGTTTGGTCGTGCACCAGGAAGGTCGAGTAGGTGTTGAGCGAATCGGTGATCAGCTCGCTGACGCCCACCACATAGGAGAGCTGCGGCATCCAGTTGCTGCAGCTCTCGCCGCCCTGAATGCGGATATCGATATCGCGCGGGTTAAGCAGCACCGGCATGGTCGATACCGGCACGCGTTGCGACAACGTGGCGATGCCGACAAACGCCACGCAGACGCTGAGCGCCGCCAGAAACGCCAGCCACACCCAGAACGTCGAGCGGCGATAAAAGCGCGGCTGCTTTTCGCCGGGCGCGGCAACCGGCGTTCGGGTCCGGCTCGGCGGCACGTACGGCGTATCGTCTTCATCATCGCTGCCGTCTTCCGGCTCATGCATGATCACCGCAATCTGCGGCGCCGGCGCAGGGGCGGGCTGCGACTCCCCGTCTTCACACCAGATCACCGAAGCCGCCAACTTATACCCGCGCTTAGGCACGGTGATAATGTATTCCGGACTGTCGCTGTCGCCGTCTTTCAGGTATTTGCGCAGTTCTGAAATGCATTGGGTCACCACGTGATTAGTGACGATATTGCGCTTCCAAACGCTATCGATCAGCTCGTCGCGGCTCAACACCACATCGGGGTGCCGGGCGAAATAGCACAGCATGTCGATCAGGCGCGGTTCCAGCGTTTTCTGGCGGCCGTCACGGCTGATGGTGTTGTCGGCAGGGGTAACCAGCCACTCCCCGACGCGAAAAGCAGGCTCTTGCATGGCGGAAATAACTCTGTAGGCATGTGGGGCAAGGGCGCGATCATAGCATAATCGCCCCCGGCTGTGGCCGCCGGGAGGCGATTAAGCCGTTAACTCTCGTATAATTCTAACGGTAAACCATCGGGATCGCTGAAAAAGGTAAAACGAGATTGAGTATAAGGATCGACGCGTACCGGTTCGCAGGCGACGCCGGCCGCCTGCAGATGGGCGATGGCTTGGTCTATATCGTCAACGCTGAACGCCAGATGGCGCAGGCCGCAAGCCTCCGGGCGGCTGACGCGGGCCGGCGGCGAAGGGAAAGAAAACAGCTCGAGGGTGTATTGCCCGTTGAGCGCCAGATCCGCTTTCCAGGAGTCACGCTCCTCGCGGTAAACTTCACTCAGCAGGGTAAAGCCGAGAATGTCGCAATAGAAATGCTTACTGGCGGTGTAGTCCGCGCCAATGATCGCGATGTGATGCACCTGACGTAATGCCAGCATAGAAACCCTCTCCTGTTCATTCTGATGGTGCACGGTATCCGGCGGCGATGAGGCCGTCAATGAGGAAGCCCGGCGCATCTTTCCAAACCGCCGGGCGCATTATGGCCTTATGGCTGCGGGGCTTTCAGCACCTTCACCAGATAGCGTCCGTCCTCCGTCAGCTTGGCGCCGTGGATATCGGTTTCAAAACCGGGATAGCGCTCGCCGATCGAGCACAGCATCAGCAGGAAATCGAGCACCGCCCGGCTCTCTTCGGTGATCATTTCCCCCGGCATCACCAGCGGCACGCCCGGCGGATAAGGCAGGATCATATTGGCCGCCACTTTGCCCACCAACTGATCCAGCTCGCAGGTTTCCACATTGCCGCGCACCTGCTCCTGGAACATCTGGTGCGGCGTCAGCTTCATTTCCGGCAGCACGTCAAACGCCCGCTGCATCAGGCGCGGCAGATCGTGTTGGCAGATCAGGCGATGAATACCGGCGGCCAGATCCTGGATGCGCATGTGGCGATAGAAATCCGGATCCTCGGCGTACAGATCCGGCAGCATGTTCTTCACCCGCAGGTTGAGATCGTAGGCGCGCTTGAAGTCGGTCAGGCCGCGCAGCAGGCTCATCGCCTTGGTTTTATCGATGCCGATGCTGAACAGGAACAGCAGGTTGTACGGCCCGGTCTTCTCCACCACGATGCCGCGCTCGTCGAGGTACTTCGCCACCAGCGCCGCCGGGATCCCCTCTTCCTCCAGCGCCCCCAGCTCATTCATGCCCGGCGTCAGGATCGTCACCTTGATCGGATCGAGATACATATGATCGCGATCGGTCTGGCCGAAACCGTGCCAGTTATCGTCCGGATCCAGCGGCCAGCACTGCGCTTCATCGATCTCTTCCGGCTGCCAGATATCGAAGAACCAGCTGTCGCTTTCCTCGCGCAGCCGCTGCACTTCACGGCGAAAATGCAGCGCGCGCTCCACCGAACGGTTGATCAAGCGGCGCCCCGGATTGCCGCGCAGCATGGCGGCGGCGGTTTCCATCGACGCCACGATGCCGTAGTGCGGCGAAGTGGTGGTGTGCATCATGTAGGCTTCGTTGAAGGTGCTCTCGTCGTAGTCGCCCTTGATATGAATCATCGAGGCCTGCGAGAAGGCCGCCAGCAGCTTGTGGGTGGATTGGGTTTCGTAGAAAACCTTACCGGGCACCCGATCGCCGCTCATGCCGCTCTTGCCGTCGTAAATCGGGTGGAAGTTGGTGTAAGGCACCCAGGCGGAGTCGAAGTGGATCGACGGCACCTCCAGCGTCTGCTTGATGTAGTCGGTGTTGTACAGCAGGCCGTCATAGGTGGAATTGGTGATCACCGCATGCACCGGCCAGGTGGCGTTCGGGGTCTCCTGCACCCGGGCGGCGATGCTGGCGCGGGTAAACTCGCGCTGCGGAATGCCGCCGAGGATGCCGTAGGCGTTGCGCAGCGGGCGCAGATAGATCGGCACGATATCGCTCATCATCAGCAGGTGGCACAGCGATTTGTGGCAGTTGCGGTCGATCAGCACCGTGCTGCCCGCCGGCGCTGAATACATGCCGACGATCTTGTTGGCGGTGGAGGTGCCGTTGGTGACCAGATAGCTCTGCTCGGCATTGAAGGTGCGCGCGATGTACTCTTCGGCCTCCAGATGCGGGCCGGTGTGATCCAGCAGCGACCCGAGCTCGGTGACCGAAATCGAGATGTCGGCCTTCAGGGTATTGGCGCCGAAGAAGTCATAGAACAGGCAGCCCACCGGGCTTTTCTGGAACGCGGTGCCGGCCATGTGGCCCGGCGTGCAAAAGGTGTACTTTCCTTCGCGCACGTAGTTGAACAGCGCCTTGGTCAGCGGCGGCGTAATGGTGTCGATGTATTCCGCCGTGTATTGCTGGATGCGCTGCGCGATATCGTCCGCCGCATTCAGGCCATACTCGAAGAAATAGAGCACCATGCGCATTTCATGCAGGCTGACGTCGAAGGTGGAGTGGGTATTGATAAAGGCGTACAGCGGCAGGTATTCGTTCAGCTCGTTGATCTCGCTGCACAGCTCCAGGCTGTAATCGTCCCAGTCGAAGATCACGCCGCAGATGCGGGCATTGGCTTCGATCAGCTTCAGCAGGTCACCGCTGTTTTTGGGGTATACCAGCTGGAATCCCATCGCGCCCAGCGCCGCGTGGAGCTCGCGGATCGGCTCATCTTTGTAGTAGACGCCCGTCGGGCCCATGATGGCGATGATATTCATCGGCAGCTCCTGTCAGTTAACGGCCAAGTCTCTATAACACCACGAAAATCCGGCGGTGTGTAGCCAAAAAAAAACCGCCCGAAGGCGGTTTATTACCGTGAAGATCGCAACTCAGCAGTAGCCGTAGTTCATCAGACGCTGGTAACGGCGGTTGAGCAACTCTTCGTCGTTCAGGCCATCCAGATCTTTCAGATCGGCCAGCAGCTGCGCTTTCAGCGCGGCGGCCATCGCCGGCACGTCGCGGTGCGCGGAACCCAGCGGCTCCGGGATCACCGAGTCGATCAGCTTCAGCTCTTTCAGACGCGGCGCGGTGATGCCCATCGCTTCCGCGGCCAGCGGCGCCTTGTCGGCGCTCTTCCACAGGATGGAGGCGCAGCCTTCCGGCGAAATCACCGAGTAGGTGCTGTACTGCAGCATGTTCACCTTGTCGCCCACGCCGATCGCCAGCGCGCCGCCCGAGCCGCCTTCACCGATGACGGTGCAGATGACCGGTACGTTCAGGCGCGACATCTCACGCAGGTTGCGCGCGATGGCTTCCGACTGGCCGCGTTCTTCCGCGCCCACGCCCGGATAAGCGCCCGGGGTATCGATAAAGGTGATGATCGGCATTTTGAAGCGGGCGGCCATTTCCATCAGGCGCAGCGCCTTGCGGTAGCCTTCCGGCGCCGGCATGCCGAAGTTGCGGCGGATCTTCTCTTTGGTCTCACGGCCTTTTTGGTGCCCGATGATCATCACCGGGCGGCCATCCAGACGCGCAATCCCCCCGACGATCGCTTTGTCGTCGGCGTAAGCGCGATCGCCCGCCAACTCTTCGAAGTCGGTAAAGATGTGTTTGATATAATCCAGGGTATAAGGACGGCGCGGGTGGCGTGCCAATTGGGCAATCTGCCAGGCCCCAAGATCGGCAAAAATCTTGCGCGTCAGCTCAACGCTCTTTTCACGCAGGCGCTGAACCTCTTCGTCCAGATTAATATCTAATTTTTCGTCTTGACGGCTGACTGCAGTCAGCGAGTCAATTTTCGCTTCCAGCTCTGCAATCGGCTGTTCAAAATCAAGAAAATTCAGACTCATAGCATTCCTATTTTAGTCAAATTCCAAGTCCACCTGCTCATTGCCTACCAACGTCCGCAAGTCTATCAACAAGCGGTCGGTGGGCGTCACGCGCCAGGTTGCGCCAAAACGCAGCTTGGCTCGCGCATCTTCCCGTTGATAGTAGAGATGCACTGGAATCGTCCCCGAGCGATGGGGTTCCAACGACTGACGGAGACGGTTCAAAAGCTGGTCATCAATTTGCCTGTCAGTCAGCGAGATAGCAAGCCCGCGAGCGTATTTTTCCCGGGCTTCACTGATGTCCATTACCTCGCGGGCCATCATTTTAAGCCCGCCGCTAAAGTCATCAAAGCTGACCTGTCCACTGGCGATAAGGATACGGTCTTTTTCCAACAAATGCTGGTATTTTTCTAACGCTTCGGTGAATAGCATCACTTCCAGACGGCCCGAACGGTCATCCAGCGTACAGATGCCGATGCGGTTGCCGCGCTTGGTCACCATCACCCGCGCGGCGACCACCAACCCGACGGCGGTAGTCATTTTGCCCCGATCCGTCGGGTGCATGTCTTTCAAACGCTGGCCACCGGCGTAACGTTCGATCTCCTTGAGGTATTGGGTGATCGGGTGGCCGGTCAGGTACAGCCCCAGCGTTTCCCGTTCACCGTCCAACACCACCTGCTCCGGCCAGGGCGCGATGTTGGCGTAGGATTGCTCCACCTGCTCCGGCGCTTCCGCCAGCACGCCAAACATGTCCACCTGGCCGATAGCTTCGGCTTTCGCATGCTGATCCGCCGCTTTCAACGCGTCGCCGAGCGAATTCATCAGCGCGGCGCGGTGTGGCCCAAGGCGATCGAACGCCCCGGACATGATCAGTTTTTCCAGAATGCGGCGGTTCAGTTTCTTGATGTCGGAGCGCGCGCAGAGATCGAACAGGTCTTTGAAATAACCTTGCTCGCCGCTGTTGCGCGCTTCGATAATGGCTTCGATCGGCCCTTCCCCCACGCCCTTGATGGCGCCGATGCCGTAAACGATCTCGCCGTCGTCGTTGACGTGGAAGTGATACAGGCCGCTATTGATGTCCGGCGGCAGGATCTTCAGCCCCATGCGCCAGCATTCGTCCACCAGCCCCACCACTTTGTCGGTGTTGTCCATATCGGCGGTCATCACCGCCGCCATAAACTCGGCCGGATAGTGCGCCTTCAGCCACAGCGTCTGGTACGACACCAGCGCGTAGGCGGCGGAGTGCGATTTGTTGAAGCCATAACCGGCGAATTTCTCCACCAGGTCGAAGATTTTCACCGACAGTTCGCCGTCGATGCCGCGCGCTTTGGCGCCGTCTTCAAAGCCGCCGCGCTGCTTGGCCATTTCGACCGGGTTCTTTTTACCCATCGCACGGCGCAGCATGTCCGCGCCGCCCAGCGTATAGCCGGCCAGCACCTGGGCAATCTGCATCACCTGTTCCTGATACAGGATGATGCCGTAGGTCGGCTCCAGCACCGGCTTGAGCGACTCATGCTGCCACTGAATGTCCGGGTAGGAGATCTCTTCGCGGCCATGTTTGCGGTCGATGAAGTTATCCACCATGCCCGACTGCAGCGGCCCCGGACGGAACAGCGCAACCAGTGCGATCATGTCTTCGAAGCAGTCGGGCTTCAGACGTTTGATCAAATCTTTCATGCCGCGCGATTCAAGCTGGAACACCGCCGTGGTTTCCGAACGCTGCAGCATGTCGAAGCTTTTCTTGTCGTCGAGCGGGATGGCGGCGATGTCGATCGGTTCCAGCCCGGTCTTGGCGCGCCGGGCGTTGATCATCTCCAGCGCCCAGTCGATGATGGTCAGGGTGCGCAGACCGAGGAAGTCGAACTTCACCAGCCCGGCGTATTCCACGTCGTTCTTGTCGAACTGGGTCACCGGGTGGTTCCCTTCGGCATCGCAGTACAGCGGCGCGAAGTCGGTGATCTTGGTCGGCGCGATCACCACGCCACCGGCGTGTTTACCGGCGTTGCGCGTCACCCCTTCCAGCTTGCGCGCCATGTCGATCAGCGCTTTGACCTCTTCGTCGGCCTCGTAAATCTCCGGCAGCTGCGGTTCGGCGGCGAAGGCTTTCTCCAGCGTCATGCCCGGATCCGGCGGCACCAGTTTGGAGATGCGATCGACGAACCCGTACGGGTGCCCCAACACGCGGCCTACGTCGCGGATAACCGCTTTCGCCGCCATGGTGCCGAAGGTGATGATCTGCGATACCGCTTCGCGGCCGTACATCTCCGCCACGTGCTCGATTACCTGATCGCGCTTCTCCATGCAGAAGTCGACGTCGAAGTCGGGCATCGAGACACGTTCCGGGTTCAGGAAGCGTTCGAACAGCAGGTCGAATTCCAGCGGATCGAGGTCGGTGATTTTCAACGCATAGGCCACCAGCGAACCGGCGCCGGAGCCTCGCCCTGGGCCCACCGGCACGTTGTTGTCCTTCGACCACTGGATAAATTCCATCACGATCAGGAAGTAGCCGGGGAACCCCATCTGGTTGATCACTTTCAGCTCGACGTCCAGACGCTCGTCGTATTCCGGGCGGCGCTGCGCGCGCACTTCAGGATCGGGGAACAGGAACTCGAGGCGCTCTTCCAGCCCCTCTTTCGATTTGAGTACCAGGAAGTCCTCGGTGCTCATATCGCCGGTCGGGAACTGCGGCAGGAAGTACTCGCCGAGGCGAATGGTGACGTTACAGCGTTTGGCGATTTCGACGCTGTTCAGCAGCGCTTCCGGGATGTCGGCGAACAGCTCGCACATCTCGTCTTCGCTGCGCATGTATTGTTGCGGGCTGTAGTTGCGCGGCCGCTTGGGATCGTCCAGCGTAAAGCCGTCGTGGATGGCGACGCGGATCTCATGAGCGTCAAAGTCATCTTCCACCAGGAAACGCACGTCGTTAGTGGCCACCACAGGCAAACCGCGCTCGGTGGCCAGCGCCACCGCCGCATGCAGATAGTTCTCTTCATCCGGACGGCCGGTGCGGATCAACTCCAGGTAGTAGCAGTCCGGGAAATATTGCTGGTAGAAATCCAGACACTGATCCACCTGCGCCTGGTTGCCGCGCAGCAGGAACTTGCCGACGTCGCCCTGACGCGCGCCGGAGAGCAGGATCAGCCCTTCGCGATGTTCAATCAGCCAGTCGCGATCGATGATCGGGCCGGCGGCGCCGTAGCCGCGCTGATAGGCGCGGGAAATCAGCAGCGTCAGGTTCTGGTAGCCTTCGTTGTTGCTGGCCAGCACCGTCAGTTGAGCGAGTTCGTCGCCCAAGACTTCGCTTTGCACATGGAAATCCGCGCCGATGATCGGTTTGATCCCGGCGCCGTGCGCGCTGCCGTAGAACTTCACCAGCCCGCACAGGTTGGTGAAATCGGTGATTGCCAGAGCAGGCATGGCTAACGCGGCGGCTCTTTTCACCAGCGGCGCCGTCTTGGCCAATCCATCAATCATGGAGTAGTCACTGTGGACGCGCAGGTGAATAAAACGAGGTTCGGCCATCTCCAGATACCTGATTGAAGGGGCTCAGCGTGCTGAGCCCGGGTTAATGCTATCGTCGAGCCGGTCAGGCTCGCAGGCTACAGCGCGAGCGCCCTTTTCACCGGCGCGAAGCTGCGGCGATGATGCTCGGTGGCGCCCAGCGCGGCCAGCCGCTCCAGGTGGAAGGCGGTCGGGTAGCCTTTATGCTGCGCGAAACCGTAGTCCGGGAACTCGCTGTCCAGCTCGGCCATTTCGCGATCGCGCGTGACCTTCGCCAGAATGGACGCCGCGCTGATTTCCGCCACGCGGCTGTCGCCCTTCACCACCGCCTGCGAACGCATCGGCAAGCTCGGGCAACGGTTACCGTCGATTAAAACCATGTCCGGCGCGATATGCAACCCGGCCACCGCGCGCTGCATCGCCAACATGGTGGCGTGCAAAATGTTCAGCTGGTCGATTTCCGCCGGTTCGGCGCGCCCCAGGCTCCAGGAGAGCGCTTTGGCGACGATTTCGTCATACAGCGCCAGCCGGCGTTTTTCACTGAGCTTTTTGGAGTCTGCCAGCCCGACGATCGGCTGCGCCGGATCGAGGATCACGGCGGCGGTGACCACCGCGCCGACCAACGGGCCGCGGCCCACTTCGTCCACACCGGCAATCAGCGTGGCAGCGGGATAGATAAAGGGTTCAATCATGCTTTCGCCAGCTCCAACACAGCCTGAGCGGCCTGTTCGTCCGCACCGCAACGGATGCTTTGGTGCAAGGTAAGGAAAGTCTGTTTCAGCGCGTCGGTTTCCGGGCTCTCTTCCAGCAGCGGCATCACGGCGGCAGCCAGTTTGTCCGGGACGCAGTCATGCTGCAGCAGTTCGGTGACGATCTCCCGCCCCGCCAGCAGATTCGGCAGCGAGACATAAGGCGTTTTCACCAGCTTCTGCGCCAACCAGAAAGTGAACGGCTTCATGCGATAGCCCACGACCATCGGGCACTTGGCCAGCATGCATTCCAGCGCCGCCGTGCCGGATGCCAGCAGCGCCGCGTCGCTGGCGATCATCGCTTCACGCCCCTGCCCATTCAGCAGGTGTACGGTCAGATCCGGCGCCACTTCGGCCTTGATGCGCTCAAACTGCTCACGCCGTTTGGCGTTGACCAGCGGCACCACCACTTCCAGCTCGGGATAACGCGTACGCAGCAGCTGCGCGGTTTTGAGGAAGTCGGCGCTCAGCATCTCGACTTCGGCGCCGCGGCTGCCCGGCAACAAGGCCAAACAGCGCGCCTGCGGAGCGATGCCAAGCTGAGCGCGCGCCGCCAACCGATCGGGCTGCAGCGGCATAGCGTCCGCCATGGTGTGACCGATAAACCGGCAGGGGACGTTGAAACGATCGTAAAACGCTTTTTCGAAAGGGAGAAAGGCCAGCACCAAATCGGTGGCTTTGCCTATTTTGAAAACGCGCTTTTGTCGCCAGGCCCACACGGAAGGGCTGACATAGTGGATGGTGCGAATGCCGCGCTGCTTGAGGCGGCCTTCCAGCGTGATGTTGAAGTCCGGCGCGTCGATGCCGACAAACACGTCCGGCCGCAGCTCACCGAAGCGGCGGGTGAGATCCTTGCGGATCTTCAACAGGCGTGGCAAGCGCTCGAGCACTTCCACCACGCCCATTACCGCCAGCTCTTCCATTTCGTACCAGGCTTCGCACCCTTCGGCCTGCATCAGCGGGCCGGCGACGCCAACGAAACGCGCGTCAGGGATCTGCGCCTTGAGCGCACGGATCAAACCGGCGCCGAGAATGTCACCGGAGGTTTCTCCGGCGACCAATCCGATAGTCAATGGACGATTCGACATAACTCAGCGAATGATGCCACGGGTGGAACGGGTGAAGAAATCGAGGTACTGCTGCACCACCGGCTGCTCTTTGGCCAGGGCTTCGATTTCCGCTTTCGCTTCATCCAGCGTTTTTTCGCTGCGATACAGGATTTTGTAGGCGTTGCGGATCGCCTGCATTTCATCCTTGTCAAAACCGCGGCGCTTGAGGCCGACCGCGTTGACGCCGAACGGCGTAGCGTGGTTGCCCTGAGCGATGACGAACGGAGGCACGTCCTGAGCGACACCGGAACAACCGCCTACCATCACATGCGCGCCGATAATGCAGAACTGATGGATCGCCGTCATGCCGCCGATGATGGCGTGATCGTCGATTTCCACATGCCCCGCCAGCGTGGCGTTGTTGGCCAGCACGCAAGCGTTGCCAACTACACAGTCGTGGGCGACGTGCACGTTGACCATCAGCAGGTTATCGTTGCCCACTTTGGTCAGGCCGGTGCCCTGCGCGGTGCCGCGGTGGATGGTGACGCTTTCGCGGATGCGATTGCGATCGCCCACTTCCACACGCGTCGGCTCGCCCGCGTATTTCAGATCCTGATTCACTTCGCCGATAGAGGCGAACTGATAAATCTGGTTATCGCGGCCAATCTTGGTAATGCCGTTCACCACCACGTGGGATTTCAGCACCGTGCCGGCGCCGATTTCCACCTGGGAGCCGACGTAGCAGAAAGGGCCGATATGCACGCCGGCGCCAATCACGGCGCCTTCTTCGACTATCGCGCTAGGATGGATAAAGGCGGTTTGGTCAATCACGGATTAAGCCTCCCGGCTGCGGGCACACATCATGGTTGCTTCGCAGACAATTTTACCGTCAACGGTCGCCACGCCTTTGAAGCGAGTCAGACCGCGGCGAGTTTTCTCGAAGGTGACTTCCATGACCATCTGATCGCCTGGCACCACAGGGCGCTTGAAGCGAGCTTCATCGATACCGGCGAAGTAATACAGCTCGCCCGGTTCCAGTTTGCCGACGCTTTTAAACGCCAGGATGCCGGTGGCCTGCGCCATGGCTTCCAGGATCAATACGCCTGGGAAAATCGGTTTGCCAGGGAAGTGGCCCTGGAAAAACGGTTCATTCACCGATACGTTCTTCACCGCACGCAGATATTTGTGCTCTTCAAACTCGAGGACGCGGTCGACCAGCAAGAACGGGTAACGGTGAGGAAGCAGATCCAAAATTTCTGCAATATCCAGAGTATGAGTGTCAGTAGTCAAAATACTCTTCCTGTCTCTAAAAACTGATGGCATCAACAACACGGCCTGCGCTGACCCCAAAAGGAGATCATCATGCAGGCCGCAAATTAACATCTCTTTGCGCTTTTGGTCTCACGACCAACGCGTTTCGTTTTGTACCCGCGAGAGCGGGCGGCAATGACTAGTCTTTTCCGACTTTACGTTCGACAGCTTTCAAGCGCTTGCTGATCTCATCGATATTCATTACCAACGCAGCGGTTTTACGCCAAACCTTGTTAGGCTGCAACGGAATGCCCGAAGAGTATACCCCAGGTTCGGTGATTGGTCGCATAACCATTCCCATTCCGGTAACAACAACCTTGTCGGCAATTTCCATGTGACCGTTGATCACGCTGGCGCCGCCAATCTGGCAGTAGCGGCCGATTTTCAGGCTGCCGGCCATGATCACACCGCCGGCGACGGCGGTATTGTCGCCAATCACGACGTTATGTGCAATCTGGCATTGGTTGTCGATGATAACACCATTCCCGATTTGGGTGTTATCCAAAGCGCCGCGGTCAATGGTGGTGCAAGCGCCGATTTCGACGCGATCGCCGATAATCACCGTGCCCAACTGAGGGATCTTGATCCACTCGCCGCGCTCATTCGCATAGCCGAAACCGTCTGCGCCGATCACGGTGCCCGACTGAATCAGGCAGCGCTGGCCGATTTCGACCGCATGATAAATCGTTACGTTCGCCCACAGACGCGTTCCCGCGCCGATGCGTGCGTGTTTGCCGATGAAGCAGCCCGGGCCGATAACCACGTTATCGCCAAGCACCGCACCCGACTCGATCACCGCGTTCGCCCCAATGGCGACGTTCTGCCCCAGCTGCGCTTCAGGCGAGATCACCGCGCTTGGCGCGATATCCTGAGCCGGCGACGGCGTGGTGTCCATCAGCTGCGCCATGCGCGCATAGGTCAGGTAAGGGTTCTTAACCACCAGCGCCGCAGCACGGCAGTGTGGTAAATCCGCTTCGGTAAGCACCACGGCGCTTGCCTGGCAGGAAGACAGCTGCTCTTGATAGCGGCTGTTTGACAAAAACGTGATTTGGCCAGGCTGTGCCGAATGCATAGAAGCAATGCCGGTGATGACGAGATCGCCATCACCGTGCAATTGTGCATCCAACTGCTGCGCTAAATCAGCCAGTCGAATTGAAAGCATGTGTTATTTAACCTGTTTCAGCACGTCAGCAGTGATATCTTTGGAAGAGTCTGCATAGGCAACGGCGTTGGCGTCGATCACCACGTCATAACCGCCTTTGCTCGCGACAGATTTCACCGCGTCCTGAATGCGGCTCAGGATCTTGTTACGCTCTTCCATCTGGCGACGACGGTTGTCCTGCTCGAAAGCCTGGGCTTTCTGAGAGAACTGCTCGCGCTGCGCCATCACGTCTTTTTCCAACTTGCTGCGGTCGCTGGCTTTCATGGTAGCGCCGTCACGCTGCAGACGTTGCATTTTGGTCTGCAGGCTACGTTCCATGTTCTGGAGTTCGCTTGCACGGCCTTTAAACTCGTTTTCCAGCTGTTTAGCGACCGCTTCGCGGGCCGGCAGCTGTTGGAAAATGCTGGAGACGTTAACGACAGCGATCTTATCTGCTGCCTGAACGCCAGCTGAAGCAGCCATTGCTAAACCGAGGCCTGCGGCACACAACCACTTTTTCACTATAAACTCCTTACCATCACCCATTTGTGTCATATGACACTGAAGTACACAATTTGCCAGACTTGTCCCACCAAACAATGAGAATCATCTCCCTCTGCCGGCGGGCGCCTGGCCATTGCGATTCTTAATAACTGTTATGCCCAGAGGCGAGACCCGTTACCAGGTCTTACCGATGTTAAACTGGAACTGTTCGGACTTGTCGCCTTCGTATTTCTTGATCGGGTTGGCGTAAGAGAACACCAATGGCCCCAATGGCGACATCCACTGCAGCGCGATACCGGCGGAAGAACGAATATTGCTGGCCTTGCTGTAGTCCGGCACGCCGTACATCAGCGTCTCGTTGGTATTCTTCCACTTGGTATCCCACACGGTACCCGCATCGATGAACAGCGACGTGCGCACAGAGTTGGCGTATTTCTCGCTGATGAACGGCGTTGGGGTGATCAACTCCAGGCTGGCTACCGCCATGGCGTTACCGCCCACCGCGTCATCCGAACCACAGATGCTCTGACGATCGGTGGTGCTGCCGGCGTTGAACTGGCACTGGTACGAATTGGAGTTGTAGTACACCGCCTTCGGACCAATGGTGTTGGACTGGAAACCACGCACGGTGCTCGAACCACCGGCGTAGAAGTTCTCGTAGAACGGCATTTCCTTGCCGCCCAGCCCATCCGCGTAACCCAGGCGGCCGCGACCCAACAGCACCCAGGTGCGGTCGTCGTTGATCGGCACGTACTGTACGCTGTCCAGCGTCACCTTGTAGTATTCGTTGTCCGAGCCCGGAATGGTGACCTTGCCGTTCAACGTGGTGCGGTTACCCGAAGTCGGGAAGTAGCCGCGGTCCAGGTTGTTGTAGGTCCAGCCCAGGTTCAGGGTAAAGTCGTCCGTCGAGTAGCTGGCGCGGTCGGTCTTGTTCGCATCCACGCCCATCGAGTCGAGGTAACGCCACATGGCGATCTGCGGCTGCATGTTCGACAGGCCGTTGTGGACATAGCCCAGGCCGGTGCGCAACGAGTTGTTTTCGTTGATCGGGAAGCCCAGCGTGCCGTCAACACCGTAACTCTTGTTGGTGTAGTCGGACAGGTCCGCGTTATCCGCTTTAAAGTCGTTGTAGAAGACGCGGCCGCCCAGGCTCACACCGTCAACGGTGAAGTACGGGTTGGTGACCGAGAATTCGGTATACGTCTGGTAATCGTTCTTGGTGCCGCTGATGCCGACCGAGTAGCCGGTACCCAACCAGTTATCCTGCTGCACGCCGGCCTGGAAGCTGACGCCGCTCTCGGTGCCGTAACCGACGCCGAAGTTAAAGGTACCGGTGTTGCGTTCTTTCACCTTGTAGGTCACGTCGACCTGATCGGCAGTGCCCGGCACGCGCTGGGTTTCCACGTCGACCGTTTCGAAGTAGCCCAGGCGGTTCAGACGCTCCTTGCCCTGCTCGACCTGCTCGTTGCCGAGCCAGGCGCCTTCCATCTGGCGCATTTCGCGACGCAGTACGGAATCCTTGCTGGTGTCGTTGCCTTCGAACTTGATGCGGCGCACGTAGAAACGGTTGCCCGCGTCAACGTTGACGTGCAGCTTGACGGTTTTATCCGCGTCATTGATCTCCGGCTGGGTGCCGACGCGCGGGTAGGCGTAACCATAACGGCCCAACATCGTTTTGATGTTGTCTTCCATTTTGGTCACTTTGCTGCCGTTATACAGCTCGCCCGGCTCGATTTTGGTGATCTGAGCGACTTCCGCCGAGTGGCCGGCCAGGTTGCCGTTCACGACAACATCAGAAAGCTTGTACTGATCGCCTTCGGTGATGTTGATGGTGATGTAGATGCCTTTTTTATCCGGCGTCAGGCTCACCTGGGTAGAATCGATGTTAAAGCGGGCATAGCCGCGATCCAGATAGAAGCTGCGCAGGGTTTCGAGATCGCCCGCCAGTTTTTGCTTCTGGTATTTGCGATCGCCGACCAGGTTCCACCACGGCACTTCGTCACGCAGCTGGAAGCGCGAGATCAGTTCGTCGTTGGTGAAGGCGTGGTTGCCGACGATGTTGATTTGTTGAATCTTGGCGGAGACCCCTTCCGTGAACACCAGCTTCAGGTCGACACGGTTGCGCGGCAACGGCGTGACCACGGCTTTCACCGAGGCGCTGTATTTACCAACGCTGTAATAGAAGTCTTCCAGCCCTTTTTCAATGCTGGAAATCGTGGTGCGGTCAAGCGCCTCGCCCACCCGGACGCCGGAGGCTTCCAGGTTTTGCTTGAGCATGTCATCCTTCACCGACTTGTTGCCGGAGAAAGTGATGCTGGCGATGGTAGGACGTTCCTTCACCTGCACGATCAAGGTATTACCATCGCGCAGTACGCGCACGTCCTCGAAGTTGCCGGTGGCAAACAAGGCACGAATGGTATTACTGATGTCATCGTCAGTGACGGTATCGCCGACGCGAACCGGCATGTTGAGTAACGCCGCACCGACGGCGACTCGCTGCAGGCCTTCGAAATGAATGTCTTTCACTACGAACCCGTCTGCACCGTATACGGTGGCGCTGCCAAACAGCAGCGACGCTATGAGCAACTTTTTCATCGCCATCGTTGTTATGCGTTCTTCCTAACCTATCCCCGCCCCTAAAGGCGGGAAAAATCATTGAAAAGTGCAAGACCCATCAACAACACCAACACGATCGAACCTATGCGGTAGCTGTAGTCCTGTACTCGCTCGGAAACCGGCCCACCCTTCAGCTTTTCTATCGCCAGGAAGAGGAGATGCCCACCATCTAACACCGGTAATGGGAACAGGTTGATGATCCCCAGGTTGACGCTAATCAACGCCAGGAACATCAGATAATACACGAATCCGACTCCGGCTGACGCCCCAGCTCCCTGTGCAATCGAGATCGGGCCACTCAGGTTGTTCAGCTTTACATCACCGGTTATTAATTTGCCCAGCATGTTGACCGTCAGCCGCATCAGCTGCCAGGTCTTGTCGCCGGCCTGATACAGCGCCGGGAACGGTCCATACTGGCGAATCGTCTTATACTCTTCCGGCAGCGGCAGCACCTTTGGAATGATGCCTGCAAACCCCACCGATTTGTCTTTTCCCACCGGCTTTGTATCCGGTATCAGCGTCAAAGACAAGGGGGCGCCGTTTCTTTCAATCTCCAAAGCCAGCGGTTGCCCCGGGCCATCGTGGATACGCTTCACCAGCGTCTGCCAACGACCCAACGGCTGACCATCGACTTTAACGATCCTGTCCCCCGCTTGTAAACCCGCCTTTTGCGCCGCCGAGTTCGGCTGCACTTCCGCCAACACGGATTCGATCTGCGGGCCGCGCGGCATAATCCCCAGCGCGACAACGGGATCCTGCTTGTCCGGTTCAAAGTTCCACTGGCGCAAGTCCAGGGTTTTGGTCACCACCTGCGAAGAGCCGAACGGCGCTACGCCGACTTCGGTTTGCGCATCGCCAATCTTCGCCACCAGCGCCAGACGAACTGACTCCCAATCAGGCGTTTCGATGCCGTCAACCGACTTTAGTTCCATGCCAGACGAAATTTCAGCCTTGGCGGCGATCGATTGCGGCGCGATTTCGCCGATCACCGGACGGAAACTCGGCACGCCGATGATGAACACCAGCCAGTAGGCAAGGATAGCAAACAGGAAGTTGGCGATGGGGCCGGCGCTGATGATGGCCGCGCGCTGCCAGACGGTTTTATTGTTGAAGGCCTGGTGGCGCATCTCCGGCGCCACCGACTCCACGCGCTCGTCCAGCATCTTCACGTAGCCGCCGAGCGGGATCAGAGCGATAACGTACTCGGTGCCCTGGCGATCGGTTCGGCGCCACAGCGCCCGGCCAAAGCCGATGGAGAAGCGTTCAACGCGCACGCCGCAACGACGGGCAACCCAAAAGTGTCCGAACTCATGCACGGTAATCAAGATACCGAGCGCAATCAGAAACGCCACCAGGTTCCAAAGCACGCTGACCATCATCCCTCACTTTCCGTCATCGACGGATTAAAACACCAACAGCATCAGGCAGGCAAACACCGGCACCGCCGCGGTCAGGCTGTCGATACGATCCAGTATGCCGCCATGACCGGGAATCAAATGCCCGCTGTCCTTGATGCCCGCTTCGCGTTTGAACATGCTTTCGGTCAAATCGCCCAGCACCGAAGCCAGCGCGGCGATCACCGAACAGGCCAGCAGCGTGGTCGGCACCACGTTCAGCGGCGCGTAGCGGCCGAACAGCCACGAGATCACCGCCGACGTCAGCAACCCGCCGATCAACCCTTCCCACGTTTTGCCCGGTGAGACCTTCGGCGCCAGCTTATGCTTGCCGAACAGCTTGCCGAACATGTAGGCGCCGGAATCTGCGCCCCACACCAGCAACATCACGTACAGCAGCCACCAGGCGCCGGTAAACGGGTTTTGCTCGTAGCCGAACTGGCGCAGCGCCAGCATGCCCCAGAAAAACGGCACGATGGTCAGCAGGCCAAACAGCAGGCGCAGCGGGCGCGAATTGCGCCACATAGCGGCCGAGCCGGGATAGAACAGCACCAACAGCAACGCCGCCAGCCACCAGGCCAACGACAGCCACAGCGAGCCGCTTATCTGCGGCACGGATTGATGGTAAGCGGGGACGCTGAGCATCATCAGCGCAAGCAGAAAACCGCACAGTATCGCCAACCAGATGCGCTGCGAACGGGAGGTAAAACCGGCCAATTGGCCCCACTCCCAGGCAGCTAACATGCACACGACGAGCGTTACCAGAGCAAAGGCCAACGGCGGCAACAGGAACAGCGCCGCGATAACGATCGGGATTAAAATCAGAGCAGTTATGAGGCGATACTTCAGCAAAAGTTCTCCCTAGGACGCATCGGCGCCGTTAGGTGTTGTTCCCCCGAAGCGGCGCTCACGTTGTGCAAATGCATTCAGCGCACCTTCAAAGACAAGTTCATCGAAATCAGGCCAGAGCACATCAGTAAAGTAAAGTTCAGCATAGGCGATTTGCCACAGCAGGAAATTACTGATGCGATGCTCGCCACCGGTGCGGATAACCAGATCCACCGGCGCCAGGTCGCTCATGCAAACCCGCTCGTTCAATAATTCCTCGCTGATCTGATCCGGGTGCAACTCGCCTACCCGTACCTGTTCGGCCAGTTCCCTTACTCCCTGAATGATATCCCAACGGCCGCCGTAGTTGGCAGCGATATTGAGCGTCAGGCCATCGTTATTTTCCGTCAGAGCTTCAGAGCGGCGGATCCGCTCCTGCAAACGCGCGCTGAATCGGCTGATATCGCCGATCACTCGCAGCCTGACGTTATGTTTATGCAGGCTTTTTACTTCACTATCCAAAGCGCGGACAAAAAGCTCCATCAGGGCAGAGACTTCCTGCACCGGACGGTTCCAGTTTTCGCTGCTGAAGGCATAAAGCGTGAGCGCATCTAAATGGTGGCTGGCGGCAAAACTGACCGCGCGGCGAACCGATTTCACCCCTGCTTTATGACCGAAGACACGTAACTTGCCCTGACGTTTGGCCCAGCGTCCGTTACCGTCCATGATAATGGCGACATGGCGCGGCCCCGGGGAAGATGGATTAGCCTCTTGTTGGTTTGCGGACGACATAACTCGTACTTATTTCCTCAATAGAAATATAACTGCCTTTCCGGAACATCAGGCCCTTACGCGCAAAAAAAGCCGTGTGCCCGACACGGCTTTCAGCCTGCCCTTGCGACACCCGGCGCAGCCGGGCCGCCATTGACGCACAAGGCGCCAATCGGGCCATAATTCAACGGTATAACCGCTGACAGGTGGCGCAGACTATACCACCTCAGCGGGGCATGAACAAACGGCCCCGCTGCGGCGCACGCGAATTACGAGCAAAATCGGATAATCACCGTGATCGGCCGCACAACGCGCGAACCTGCTCCTCAGCGGCGGCGCGCGCCTGACGGTCAATGTCTAAGACCGCTTCGATGCTCGTCGGTTCCTGCAGCGCGAGACGTTCCACCACCTGGCGATTGACCGCCGCGATATCGGTAAAGCGAATCTGCTGCTGCAAAAATGCCGCCACGGCGATTTCGTTGGCCGCGTTCAGCGCGGTGGTGGCCGCCTGGCCGGCATCGAACGCTTCGATCGCCAAATACAGGCAAGGATAACGCTCACGCTCCGGTTCGGCGAAGGTCAGCGAACCGATACGGCAGAAGTCCAGCGCTTCCACACCGGAATTCACACGCTGCGGATACGCCATCGCGTGAGCGATTGGCGTGCGCATATCCGGCGTCCCCAACTGCGCCAGCACGCTGCCGTCGGCATAGCGCACCATTGAGTGAATCACCGACTGCGGGTGCAGGATCACTTCCATTTGCTCGGCCGAGGCGTTAAACAGCCAGCGGGCCTCAATGTATTCCAGACCTTTGTTCATCATGGTGGCGGAATCCACCGAGATCTTGCGACCCATCGACCAGTTCGGATGGGCGCAGGCTTGATCCGGCGTCATCGCGGCGAACTGTTCCAACGGCGTGGTGCGGAACGGGCCGCCGGAACCGGTAAGCACGATGCGCGAAACACCATGACTGTCCAGTGAAGAGTATCCCAACTGACGCTGAATGTTCTCAGGCAAACTCTGAAAAATCGCGTTGTGCTCGCTGTCGAGCGGCAGCAGTTGCGCCTGGCTTTGCCGCACTGCGTCCATAAACAGACGCCCGCAGGTGACCAGCGACTCTTTGTTGGCCAGCAGCACCTGCTTGCCCGCGCGGATCGCCGCCAGCGTCGGCAACAGCCCCGCGGCGCCGACGATGGCCGCCGTCACTTGATCGACGTCATCCAAAGCGGCCAATTCACAGGCCGCTTGTTCCCCAGCCAACACTTCGGTAGCGACACCGTTCTCCGCCAGGATAGCGCGCAGCGCGCGCGCGGCGCTTTCATCCGCCATCGCGGCAAACGCGGGCCGAAATTCCATGCATTGCTGCGCCATGACCGCAACGTTGCGGCCGGCCACCAGCGCTTTGATCGCAAAACGGTCGAGATTCGCCCTGACCACGGCCAGGGTGCTGGTCCCTACCGAGCCGGTCGAGCCAAGAATGGTCAGTTGCTTCATGAGTTCACTCTGAATAACTGTCTGATGAGATCGGAGGTGCTCCAGTGTGGAACCTTGGACACCGCTTGTCCATGATCTTTCAGTACGATGAAACGGGATCTGCGCCACAAAAAACAAAGCGCCGCCCAGGCGACGCTTTTTTTCTGCGCGATGCTGATTAGAATTCCATCAGCTCTTTTTCTTTCTCCGCCAGCGCGGCGTCGACCAGCTTGATGTAAGCGTCGGTCATTTTCTGAATCTCGTCTTGTGAACGACGCTCTTCGTCTTCGCTGATCTCTTTATCTTTCAGCAGCGCCTTGACCTTGTCGTTGGCGTCGCGACGCACGTTACGCACCGCTACGCGGCCCTGCTCGGCTTCGCCGCGCACGATCTTGATCAGATCCTTACGACGTTCTTCGGTCAGCGGAGGCAGCGGAACGCGAATGTCAGAACCGGCGGAAGACGGGTTGAGGCCCAGATCGGAGCTCATGATCGCTTTCTCAACGGCCTGGCTCAGGCTGCGGTCGAATACGTTGATTTTCAGCGTGCGGGAGTCTTCCACGGTCACGTTGGCCAGCTGACGCAGCGGCGTAGCGGCGCCGTAGTATTCCACCATGATGCCGTCCAGAATGCTTGGAGAAGCGCGGCCGGTACGGATCTTGCTGATTTGGTTTTTGAATGCTTCTACGCTTTTTTCCATGCGTGAATCAGCATCTTTTCTGATTTCATTAGTCACGTTGCAAACCCTTGGAAGCTGGTTACTTGGCAGGCGATACTCAAGTATAGCCCGTAATCGTACTCGAAGAGCGCGCGGCGCCTGGCGTCACGCGCTCCGAAAAAGAGGTGTGAACAGCCTTATTTGCTGATCAGCGTACCTTCGTTCTCACCCATCACCACGCGGCGCAGCGCACCGGGCTTGTTCATGTTGAACACGCGGATCGGCAGACCGTGATCGCGGGCCAGCGTAAACGCCGCCAGATCCATCACTTTCAGCTCGCGCTCCAGCACGTCCTGATAGGTTAATTGTTCATACAGCGTCGCATCCGGGTTTTTCACCGGATCGGCGGAGTATACGCCATCCACTTTGGTGGCTTTCAGCACCACGTCCGCTTCGATCTCGATGCCGCGCAGGCAAGCTGCGGAATCGGTGGTAAAGAACGGGTTGCCGGTACCGGCGGAGAAGATCACCACGCGGTTGTTGCGCAGCAGGCTGATAGCCTCTGCCCAGCTGTAATTATCACATACGCCGTTCAGCGGGATCGCTGACATCAGGCGGGCGTTCACATAGGCACGGTGCAGTGCATCACGCATAGCCAGGCCGTTCATCACGGTAGCCAGCATTCCCATGTGGTCGCCCACTACGCGGTTCATGCCGGCTTGCGCCAACCCCGCGCCGCGGAACAAGTTCCCGCCGCCAATAACTACACCGACCTGAATTCCCAGTTCGACCAGCTCTTTCACTTCCTGAGCCATGCGATCCAAAACGCTGGCGTCGATACCAAAACCTTCTGCACCTTGCAGGGCTTCGCCACTCAGTTTAAGCAGAATACGCTGATATACGGGTTTTGCATTGGTTGCCATGGTGTTCTGTCCTAAGAAGCAGTATTAGTATTGGGGATTTCAGCCGATGAAACGCGCCTGAGGTGAGCATCACGCTGCAGGGCCTGCCACCGGTGTAATTCTGGCTGGATAGTATGGAACCGCCAGACGGCGGTTCCATCGACAGTCATTAAGACTGTTTGCTCATCGCGGCAACTTCAGCAGCGAAGTCGGTTTCGACTTTCTCGATGCCTTCGCCCACTTCGAAGCGAATGAAGTTGGTCACGTCAGCGTTGTGCTCTTTCAGCACCTGAGCAACGGATTTGCTCGGATCCATAACGAAAGGCTGACCGGTCAGAGAAACTTCGCCGGTGAATTTCTTCATGCGGCCTTCAACCATTTTCTCTGCGATTTCTTTCGGCTTGCCGGACTGCATGGCGATGTCCAGCTGAACCTGGTACTCTTTTTCTACCACTTCAGCAGACACGTCTTCTGGCTTCACGAACTCTGGCTTGCTCGCCGCAATGTGCATTGCGATTTGCTTAACCAGCTCTTCGTCAGCGCCTTTAGCCGCAACCAGAACGCCAATGCGCGCGCCGTGCAGGTAGCTGCCCAGCACGTCGCCTTCCAGGGAAGCAACGCGACGAATGTTGATGTTTTCGCCGATTTTTGCCACCAGCGCTACGCGCTCTTCTTCGAACTGTGCTTTCAGCACGTCAACGTCAGTGATTTTGCCGGCCATAGCGGCATCCAGCACTTTGTCGGCGAACGCCTGGAAACCGGCGTCTTTCGCAACGAAGTCAGTCTGGCAGTTAACTTCCAGAATGATGCCGTAGTTGCCTTCGATCTTGGTTTTGATCACGCCGTCAGCAGCTACGTTGCCTGCTTTTTTAGCGGCTTTGATCGCACCGGACTTACGCATGTTTTCGATTGCCAGTTCGATGTCGCCGTTGGATTCAACCAGCGCCTTCTTGCAATCCATCATGCCAGCGCCGGTACGCTCGCGCAGTTCTTTTACCAGGGCAGCGGTAATATCAGCCATTTATTTTTCCTCGGTTATCTCGCGTGGAGACAGTTCTCATTCAGATAAGCAAAGGGGGCCTTTACAGGCCCCCCTAACCAACATATGTCAATACCTGGTTAATAAGGGCTCAGTGACGAGCTTGCCTTATTATTCAGCTTCTACGAAGCCTTCTTCCGCCTGAACGGCCAGATCTTGAGAACGACCTTCACGCACAGCGGCAGCAACAGCAGTCAGGTACAGGTTTACTGCACGGATTGCGTCGTCGTTACCAGGGATGATGAAGTCAACGCCGTCTGGGTTGGAGTTGGTATCAACGATAGAGAATACCGGGATACCCAGGTTGTTGGCTTCTTTGATCGCGATGTGCTCGTGATCGGCATCGATAACGAACAGTGCGTCTGGCAGACCGCCCATATCTTTGATACCGCCCAGGGAGTTTTCCAGCTTGGCCAGTTCACGAGTGCGCATCAGCGCTTCTTTCTTGGTCAGCTTGTCCAGGGTGCCGTCTTGAGACTGGATTTCCAGATCTTTCAAACGCTTGATGGACTGACGAACGGTTTTCCAGTTAGTCAGCATGCCACCCAACCAGCGGTGGTTCACGAAGAACTGGTCACAGCTGTTCGCAGCGTCTTTTACCGCTTCGCTTGCTGCGCGTTTGGTACCAACGAACAGGATCTTGCCTTTACGGGAAGAGATCTTGCTCAGTTCAGCCAGAGCGGCGTTGAACATTGGTACGGTCTGCTCCAGGTTGATGATGTGAACCTTGTTACGAGCGCCGAAGATGAAAGGCTTCATTTTCGGGTTCCAGTAACGGGTCTGGTGACCAAAGTGAACACCAGCCTTGAGCATGTCGCGCATGGAAACAGTTGCCATGATTAAACCTCTATAGATTAATTGGGGTTATGCCTCCACGTATCCCATAACGCCGACCCTGGCGGCGACAAGTCACCTCAGGGCACCCCGGCGGATGTGCCGATACGTGTGTGTTATTTACACAAAATGAGTGCAGTTAAAGTATTTTCGGCTCATTCCCGCCAGGTCACAAGAACCAAGACACGGATCGCCGGCGCGCTTTATACCATAAACCTGCCGCCGACACCAACTTTTGTTGCGTTTCGCCGGGCGTCAGGAAATGAAATTTGGCAGCCCCCGGCCGGGCTGATACCATAAGTCACTGCTTCTTATTGTCGACGATAACGACACCTGCGGACGAATTTCATGGCAATCTCAATTAAAACACCTGATGACATCCAAAAAATGCGCGTGGCCGGCCGCCTGGCCGCCGAAGTGCTGGAGATCATCGAGCCGCACGTCAAACCTGGCGTGACCACCGGCGAGCTGGACCGTATCTGTCACGAGTACATCACCAACGAGCAGCAGGCCATTTCCGCCTGCCTCGGCTATCACGGCTTCCCGAAATCCGTGTGCATTTCGGTGAACGAAGTGGTGTGCCACGGCATCCCGAGCGACGACAAAACGCTGAAAGACGGCGACATCGTCAACATCGACGTGACCGTGATTAAAGACGGTTTCCACGGCGACACCTCGAAGATGTTCATCGTCGGCAAACCGACCATTCTGGGCGAGCGCCTGTGCCGCGTTACTCAGGAAAGCCTGTATCTGGCGCTGAAGATGGTCAAACCGGGCATCCGTCTGCGCACCCTGGGCAAGGCTATCCAGCAATTCGTCGAAGCCGAGAAGTTCTCCGTGGTGCGCGAGTACTGCGGCCACGGCATCGGCGAAGTGTTCCACGAAGAGCCGCAGGTGCTGCACTATGACGCGGACGACGGCGGCGTGGTGCTGCAGCCGGGCATGGCCTTCACCATCGAACCGATGGTCAACGCCGGCGACTACCGCATCCGCACCATGAAAGACGGCTGGACGGTAAAAACCAAAGATCGCAGCTTGTCGGCGCAGTATGAGCATACTATTGTGGTGACTGATAACGGCTGCGAGATAATGACGTTGCGCAAGGATGACACCATCCCCAACATCATTACGCACGAGATGTAAGCACCGCGGCGAACGCCGCGTGCAGAATATCACCAGGCCGGCTTATGCCGGCCTTTTTTATGGGCTGCGCACTATGTCTGACAATCTTCTTCAACAGGCGGCCCCGGCCGTGCCGATGCCGCCCGCCTCCCCCAGCGCCTACGGCGACGACGAGCTCACCTGCCCGGTGCTGAAACAGCGGCTGGAACAGTTTCAGCTGTGGCTGGCGGCGGCGTTCGACGCCGGCTCCAGCGCAGAAAGCCTGGTGGCGGCACGCAGCGACTTCATCGATCGCCTGCTGCGCCGGCTGTGGACGTTCTACGGCTTTGAAGATATCCCGGAAACCGCGCTGGTGGCGGTCGGCGGCTACGGCCGCGGCGAGCTGCACCCGCTGTCGGATATCGACGTGCTGGTGCTCAGCCAGCGCCGGCTGACGGAGCAACAGTCGCAGCGGGTCGGCGAATTCATCACCCTGCTGTGGGATCTCAAGCTGGAAGTGGGCCACAGCGTGCGCACCCTGGAAGAGTGTCTGCTGGAAGGGCTGGCGGATCTGACCGTGGCCACCAACCTGATCGAATCGCGCATGATCTGCGGCGACGTCGCGCTGTTCCTGCAGATGCAAAAACATATCTTCAGCGACGGCTTTTGGCCTTCGCCGCAGTTTTTCCACGCCAAGATCAACGAGCAGCAAGAACGTCATCAGCGCTACCACGGCACCAGCTATAACCTGGAGCCGGATATCAAAAGCAGCCCCGGCGGCCTGCGCGACATCCACACGCTGCTGTGGGTGGCGCGCCGCCACTTCGGCGCCACCTCGCTGGACGAAATGGTCGGCTTCGGCTTTCTCACCCAGGCCGAACGCAACGAGCTGAACGAATGCCAGAGCTTCCTGTGGCGCATCCGCTTTGCGCTGCACCTGGTGCTGCCGCGTTACGACAACCGTCTGCTGTTCGATCGCCAGCTCAGCGTCGCGCAGCTGCTGCGCTATGAAGGCGAAGGCAACGAGCCGGTCGAGCGCATGATGAAAGACTTCTACCGCATGACGCGGCGCGTCAGCGAGCTGAACCACATGCTGCTGCAGCTGTTCGACGAAGCCATCCTGGCGCTGGACGCCACCGAAAAACCGCGTCCGCTGAACGACGATTTCCAACTGCGCGGCGATCTGATCGATCTGCGTGACGAAACGCTGTTCATCCGCGAGCCGCAAGCCATCATGCGCATGTTCTACCTGATGGTGCGCAACCGCGAGATCAAAGGCATTTACTCCACCACCGTGCGCCAGCTGCGCCACGCGCGCCGCCACCTGAAACAGCCGCTGTGCACCATCCCGGAAGCGCGCGATCTGTTCATGGCCATCCTGCGCCATCCCGGCGCGGTGTCGCGCGCGCTGGTGCCGATGCACCGTCACAGCGTGCTGTGGGCCTATATGCCGCAGTGGGGCAAGATCGTCGGGCAGATGCAGTTCGATCTGTTCCACGCCTATACCGTCGACGAACACACTATCCGGGTGCTGCAGAAGCTGGAGAGCTTCGCCGATCCGCAAACCCGGCCGCGCCATCCGCTGTGCGTGGAGCTGTATCCGCGCCTGCCGCACCCGGAACTGCTGCTGCTGGCCGCCTTGTTCCACGATATCGCCAAAGGGCGCGGCGGCGATCACTCGATCCTCGGCGCGGAGGACGTGGTGGAGTTCGCCGAGTTGCACGGCCTCAACTCGCGAGAAACCCAACTGGTGGCCTGGCTGGTGCGCTGCCACCTGCTGATGTCGGTCACCGCGCAGCGCCGCGATATCCAGGATCCGACGGTGATCCAGCAGTTCAGCAGCGAAGTGCAGAGCGAAACTCGCCTGCGCTACCTGGTATGCCTGACGGTGGCGGATATCTGCGCAACCAACGAAACCCTGTGGAACAGCTGGAAGCAGAGCCTGTTGCGCGAGCTGTATTTCGCCACCGAGAAACAGCTGCGCCGCGGCATGCAAAACAGCCCGGACCTGCGCGAACGCGTGCGCCACCACCGGCTGCAGGCGCTGGCGCTGCTGCGCATGGACAACATCGACGAAGAGGCGCTGCACCGCATCTGGAGCCGCTGCCGCGCCGACTATTTCCTGCGCCACTCGCCGAATCAGCTGGCCTGGCACGCCCGCCATCTGCTGGCCCACGATTCCACCCAGCCGCTGGTGCTGGTCAGCCGCCAGGCGACGCGCGGCGGCACCGAGATCTTCATCTGGAGCCCGGATCGTCCTTATCTGTTCGCCGCCGTTGCCGGGGAGATGGATCGCCGCAACCTGAGCGTGCACGACGCCCAGATCTTCACCAACCGCGACGGTATGGCGATGGACACCTTTATCGTGCTGGAGCCGGACGGCAGCCCGCTGGCGCAGGATCGCCACGCGGCGATCCGCCAGGCGCTGCTGCAGGCCATCACCCAGCGTGAGTACCAGCCGCCGCGCGTGCGCCGTCCCTCTTCCAAGCTGCGCCACTTCAGCGTGCCGACCGAGGTCACCTTCCTGCCGACCCACACCGATCGCCGCAGCTACCTGGAGCTGACCGCGCTCGACCAACCCGGCCTGCTGGCGCGGGTGGGCGAAGTGTTCGCCGATCTGGGGCTGTCGCTGCACGGCGCGCGCATTTCCACCATCGGCGAGCGGGTCGAGGATTTGTTTATCCTGGCCGACGGCGAGCGGCGCGCGCTCGACCAAGAAACGCGCAGAAAGTTGGAGCAACGGTTGACAGAGGCCCTCACCCCAAACGATAAAATGTGATACAAGTAACTTTTTACCGACAACATCAGGAAAGAGAACAGCATGCAGCAATTACAGAACGTTATTGAAAGCGCCTTCGAACGCCGTGCGGACATCACCCCGGCGAACGTAGACACCGTAACGCGCGAAGCGGTAAACCAGGTGATCGGCCTGCTGGACAGCGGCGCCCTGCGCGTCGCCGAGAAGATCGACGGTCAATGGGTCACCCACCAGTGGCTGAAGAAAGCCGTGCTGCTCTCTTTCCGCATCAACGACAACAAGGTGATGGACGGCGCGGAAACCCGCTACTACGACAAAGTGCCGATGAAATTCGCCGACTACGACGAAGCGCGCTTCCAGAAGGAAGGCTTCCGCGTCGTGCCGCCGGCCACCGTGCGCCAGGGCGCGTTCATCGCTCGCAACACCGTGCTGATGCCGTCTTACGTTAACATCGGCGCCTACGTCGACGAAGGCACCATGGTCGACACCTGGGCCACCGTCGGTTCTTGCGCGCAGATCGGCAAAAACGTTCACCTGTCCGGCGGCGTCGGCATCGGCGGCGTGCTCGAGCCGCTGCAGGCCAATCCGACCATCATCGAAGACAACTGCTTCATCGGCGCGCGTTCCGAAGTGGTGGAAGGCGTGATCGTGGAAGAAGGCTCGGTGATTTCGATGGGCGTCTACCTCGGCCAGAGCACCCGCATCTATGACCGCGAGACCGGCGAAATCCATTACGGCCGCGTGCCGGCGGGCTCGGTGGTGGTTTCCGGCAACCTGCCGTCGAAAGACGGTTCTTACAGCCTGTACTGCGCAGTGATCGTCAAGAAAGTCGACGCCAAAACGCGCGGTAAAGTCGGCATTAATGAGTTATTGCGTACTATCGACTAAATTGAAATAGCGGGTGATTCACCCGCTATTTTTTTGTCTGCGTTTCGCTGGCAGTCACAGTCGCAGATCTCGCTTTCCGCCATAATCGCAGTCGTGGAATATAACGATCACATCTAAAGAGGGCGCAGTATGTACGATAACTTGAAGAGTTTGGGCATCAATCAACCGGAAGACGTCGATCGCTATAGCCTGCGTCAAGAGGCCAACAACGACATCCTCAAGATCTATTTCCGCAAGGACAAGGGCGAGTTCTTCGCCAAGAGCGTGAAGTTCAAGTATCCGCGCCAGCGTAAAACCGTGGTGGCGGACAACGCCGGCCAGGGCTACAAGGAAATTCACGAGATCAACCCGAACCTGCGTTACGTGATCGACGAGCTGGATCAGCTGTGCCAGCGCGATCAGGTGGAAGTGGATCTGAAGCGTAAAATCCTCGACGACCTGCGCCATCTCGAGGGCGTGGTGTCGCACAAAATTGCCGAGATCGAAGCCGATCTGGAAAAACTCACCCGCGGCAAATAATGCGGATCGGTTGACCCGCATCATCGTTAAGGCGCCCTTTTGCGGCGCCTTTTTACGTTATGACTGCAGCAGCGTGCCCCACTGCTCGACCCACGGGCAGGCGGCCACTTCCGGCTCCGGCTGTTCCATCGCATCGATTTCCAGCACTTCGCCAACGCGGGTGGCGCCCTGTTCCTGCAGCAGCGCATCGAACGTGCGCCCGGCGCCGCAGAAGTGGTCATAGCTGCTGTCGCCGAGGGCGATCAGCCCATAGCGCAGCTCCGGCTGATAGCCAACCTGATCGCGGATAGCATGGAACAGCGGCGCGATGCTGTCCGGCAGATCGCCCTGCCCGGTGGTGGAGGTGATCACCAGCGCGTAGTGCTGACGATAAAACTGCCAGGCCTCCAGCGTGCCCTCTTCGAACAGTTTGACCTCATGGCCCTGCTCGCTGAGGATGTTTTGCGCCTCTTCCGCCACCAGCAGCGAATTGCCGTAGACCGTTCCCACGAAGATACCAACCTGAGCCATGGCTCCTACTCCCTTCATTACCTTTAAAAATTGTCAGCTATCCTGACCGTTAGCCGCGCTAAACTCAACCCCGGCAAGTTCAGGGAATACCCCCGCCCAGCCGAACTGCGCCATCACCCCTTGCCAGGCCTCGTCCCAGCGCGCCGTTACCTGCAGCGGCTCGCCGGTCACCGGGTGCGTCAGCTGCAGATGGCTGGCGTGCAGCATCAGGCGCGGGCAACCGAAATGCTGCGCCATCCCGCGATTCTGCCGCAGATCGCCGTGCTTGCTGTCGCCGATGATCGGGTGGCGCAGGTGCGCCATATGGCGCCGCAGCTGATGTTTGCGGCCGGTTTCCGGCTGCAGTTCCACCAGACTGTAACGCGCGCTGTCGTAGCGGCCGACGGCCACCGGCATCTCCACCTGCGCCAACGGCCGGTAGTGCGTCACGGCCGGCTGCGGCTCCTTGTCGGCATCGGCATGTTTATCGGCGATTTTATCCAGCTCCGCCGTCAGCGGGTAGTCGAGGGTCGCCCCCTCCTGCACGTAACCGCGCACCACCGCATGGTAGGTTTTCTGCACCTGATGCTGCTCGAACTGCTGCGACAGCAGGCGCGCCACCTCGCTGGAGAGCGCCATCAGCAGCACGCCGGACGTCGGACGATCGAGACGGTGCACGGTAAAGACGTGCTTCCCGAGCTGATCGCGCACCGTCTGCATCATAAAGCGAGTTTCATGACGGTCCAGCCAACTGCGGTGCACCAACCAGCCCGACGGTTTGTTCACCGCCACCAGGTGTTCATCCTGATACAAAATCTCAATCACATCGCATTCCCAGGTCAATAGCCGTTTCGGGCGCGAGTATAACAGGCATGAGACGCAACGCTAGTTCACCCATTCGATGGTCACCAGGCGCGTATCGGCGCGGCCGCGATCGTCCACCGCCCGAATGCGGTAGCGCCCGTTATTGATCGGCCGCCAGTCGATCGGTTTTTTGCTGGCGCTGCTGCCGAGATAGATATCGTCGACGAACCAGTACACCGTCTTGCTGTCGGCGTCCGTCACCGCATTGAAGGCGATGTTGTCCCGTCCCTGCTGCGACTGGCGCAGGGTATAAGTGGTGTTTTTCAACGGCGAGGTGATGCGCGGCGCGTTGCCGCCGACGGCGATGCCGTTGTCCTTGCAGCGATTGACCGGCGGTGCCCGCTTCGGCAGCCCGGCCTGGGCGAACACGTTGGCCAAATCGGAAGGCCAGAATTCAAAAATTTCGGTGCGGGTCTGCGCCGCTTCATACGGCGGGCAAACAACCTCGCCGCTGTGAATATCCAGCACCACCGGTCGGTAGACGCTGTCTACCTTGATCGGCGACTTGCCGGGAATGAACCAGGTCTTGCCCTTTTGCTGGCACCACGGCGTCGGCAGATCGCCGCTGGCGAGACAGATGTCTACCCGCCGCAGCCGCTTGGGGAACGGATGTTTCGGTTCCCGCAGGGCGGGATAGCTGGCGTTGACGCTGTCGATGATATTGAAAAACAGCGGCGCGGCCGCCTCGGCGCCGACCAACGCATTGTTGCCGCGCCCATCGAAGTTGCCTTCCCACACCACCAGCACGTAAGGGCCGAAAATCCCGACGCTCCAGGCGTCGCGAAAGCCCCATGAGGTGCCGGTCTTCCAGTACACCGGCAGCGACGAAGAACGCTGCGCCAGCGTATCGCCCGGCCGCCGGTGCTGGCGCAGCATATCCAGCGTGATGAAGCTGGCCTCCTCGCTCAACAGCCGCACCGGCCTCGGTTCACCCTCGTTCAGCCGCAATCGCAGCGGCCGCAGCTCGCCGCGGTTCGCCAGCAACGCGTACAGCTTCGCCAGCTCCTGCGCCGTCACCTCGCCGCCGCCCAGCACCAGCGACAGTCCGTAGTGGCTCTCATTGGCCATATTGGCGACGCCGGTCAGGCGCAAAAACTGATAAAAGGTCGGCTGACGCAGCTGTGAGGCGACATAGACCGCCGGGATGTTACGGCTGAAATTCAGCGCGTCGGTGGCGGTCACCGGGCCGAGAAAACGCCGGTCGAAATTTTCCGGCGCATAGGCGCCGAACGACGAAGGCACGTCTTTCAGAATGGTCATCGGATGCAGCACGCCCTGCTCCATGCCCAGCGCGTAGATGAACGGCTTCAGCGTCGATCCCGGCGAACGCTTGGCGTTGGTGCCGTTCACCTGCCCCTGGATCGGACGATTGTAATAGTCCGCCGAGCCCACCAGCGCGCGCACCCCCATATCGCGGCTGTCCACCAGCAGCACCGCGGCGTTTTGGATGCCGCGGCTGCGGTTGCGGGCGATAAAAGCGTTGACCTGCCGTTCGACCAGCCGCTGCAGCCCGGCGTCCAGCGTCGTGTCTACGCGGGTATCGCGCTGCACCAGTTGCTGCGTCTGCAGGCGCAGCTGTTCGATAAAGTGCGGTGCGATATAAGGCACTTGTTCAGGCTGCCGCAGCGCCAACGGCAGGCGGAACAGCGTTTGCTGGCTGGCGTCGGTGGGGTAAACCCGCTGCCAACGCTGGAACAGACGATTGCGCGCCTGCGTCAACGCCGCGCCGAGCACGCCGGTTTTCGGCTCCAGACGGTAGCTGGGCGACTGCGGCAAGACCGCCAGCGTCAGCGCCTCCGGCAGAGTCAACTCCCGCGGCGACTTGGCGAAATAGATCAGGCTGGCGGCGCCGATGCTTTCAATGTTGCGGCCGTAGGGCGCGTAATTCAAATAGGCTTCCAGGATATCGCGCTTGGAGTAGCTCAGTTCCAGCTGCACCGCACGCAGCACCTGCAACACCTTGCCGCCCGGCGTACGGGTATTGAGATGCCAGCGCATCCGCGCCAGCTGCATGCTGATGGTCGAACCGCCCTGCATTTTGCCGCCGGCGACATAGCTGCGCCAGAAACCGCGCATCAGGCTGACGGGGTTAAAGCCGGGGTTATAGTAGAACCAACGATCTTCGTGCAGCAGCAACCCGCGCACCGCCAGCGGCGACACTTGCTCCAGCGGGGTCCACAGCCGGTAGCGATCGTCGTTGGCCAGGGTAATGCGCAGCAGCGCGCCGTGCCTGTCGTAATAAACGGAAGACTGCGGCAGCCCCTGCCACAGGGGCGGATGCGGCCACAGCCGAATTGCGGTCAACAGCAGCGCCAGTAAAAACACCGCCATCAAGCCGTTTTGCAGCACGCGCCCGGTCAGGATCTTCATACGTTCTCAGCATTCCGGCGCCAGACGCTGGCCTGACGCCGGATACGGCCTAGTCGTTGCCCGCCGGCACCACCACCAGCTTGCCGCCGCCGGCCGACATGGCCTGCACTTCTCGGTCATACATGGCTTCGCCGTAGGCCGGTGGAATAATAAAGCTGCCGGTATTGGTGGCCTTGATCTGATAGACGAACTCCTGCACCTCGGTGCCGGCGCTGCCATAGATAATCACCCGATCTTCACGGATGTCGCTGTAATCCGGCGCCCAGGTGGAGCCTGTGGCGGCCAGCGGCGACTGCCAGCCGCCGCGATCGTCGCTCTCCTCACCGGCATCGGCCGGTTCCGGCGGCGTCTGCTGCACCACTTCGAACCCGCCCGGCAGCAGATCGACAATCGCCAGGTTGCTCTGCCCCTCTTTCGAGTTGGCGCGCACCTTAAGATGGACGTTGATCTTCTGCCCCAGCGTCACCTGCGTCACCGGTTTGCCCTGTTCGTCGGTGTACTCGCGGACGATCTCAATCCCGCGCGACAGCGCTTTTTGCGGCGCGTTCAGATCGTAACCGGCCTGCGTCACCACATACCAGGCCGGCGCGCTGCCGCCGTTGGTGAAGCGCACGGCGGTGGCATCGGCGTTGAACTGCCCCTGAACGAACAGCCCCTGCAGCTCACTGATGCGCTGCGGGTCGCCGCCGCTTTTGCCCACCTGCACGATGCCTAACGCGTCCGCATTGGCGGATTGCGCCGCCACCTGGGCCGAATAGCTTTCCAGCGCCAGGATGCTCATTGCAGAGGAGTAGGTGGTATAACGCTCTTCCTTCAGTGCCTTGACCATATTCTCCAGCACCTGCGGCGGAATCGACGCCACCTTCTCAGGGAAGTGACGGGTAATCAAATACAGCCGCGTCGCATCCTGCACCAGCGGATCGAAATAGTTCTGCGTCCACCAGGCGCTGTCATAGGCTTTGCTCAGTTGCTGCCAGCTGGGTTGCAACAGCGCGGCGGCTTCGTCGTCCATCTTCAACAAACGATAGGAAGAGGCCAGATACAGCGCGCTCAGATCGGTTTTCCACCCTTCGCCATAGCGTTTTTGCAGCGTATCCTGCACGGCCGCCAGCGAGTTGGTGGTCACTTCGCCCTGCAGCGTCAGCAGGTAGACCGCCCAACTGCGCAGGCGCAGCAGATACAGATCGTCGAAACCGCTGGCCGCCAGCTCCCGCAGCGCGCCGTTGGCTTCGTCCAGCATGCCTTCCGGCAGGGCGTAACCCGCCGCTTTGGCTTCGAGCAGATATTGCACCACATAAGGCGTGACGAAAGGATCGGCATCCGGCGACGAACGCCAGGCGCCGATCGCCCCGCTGTCGTTCTGACGGGCGCGCAGCACGCCCAGCAGGTTGCGCAGCTGCTTGCTGACTTCCGCCTGGCTCAGGCTGCTTTTCATCTCGGGATGGCGGCTCTGCAACATCAACGGAATGGAACGGCTGACGATCTGCTCGGAACAGTAATACGGATAATCCGCCAGGTATTGCGCCAACCCGCTGGTCAGCACCAGCGGCGAATTCGACACCGCCGCCCGGCGCTGCGCGAAAGCGTCGAACATCTGGCGCAGGCCATCGACGTTCTGGCTGCCGCCGTTCATGCGCCCCATCACCGATTGAGTACGGTACGGCGCCGCCGGCCGCACCGAGGTGCTGACGGTGCGACGGCTGGCCTGGTCGCCGTAACGGGCGTCGAACACCAGCGGCGCATCGCCCAAAACGGCTTTGGCGCGCAGACGGAAGGCGATCACACCCTCGCGTTTTTCCGCCAGCGTCAGGCTTTGCGTCGCGTTGCCCACCACCTCCAATTGCGGCGGCGGCGTCAGCAGGACGTTGATGGCTGCCGACTGGCCGTTCAGCCCTTCGAGGTTGTTGCTGACGCCCACGCTGACGTCGAACTCATCGCCCGGCGCCACCATCGCCGGCACGTTCGGCGTCATGATGAAGCTGTCGCGCACCGTAGCGGCGGTTTGCGCCTTGCCGATTTTCTCCGGCGTCACCGAAATCGCCATGACGCGGATCTTGCCGTTGAAGTAATCCGGCACCGGATAGACGAACTGTTTCTCGCCGCTGACCTCGGTAATGCCGGACCAATAGGCCACCGGCTTATCGCGCTTGCGCTTGAACGGGTTGAGGTTGAGATCCAGCCCTTCGCCCGCATCGCCGCCCGGCGCCGCGGTCAGCGCCATCAGCTTGCTGAATTCCGGCAGGATCAGATCGAGGATCTGCGAGCTGCTCACGTTCAGTTCGCGCTTGCTGAAGAAGAACTCCAGCGGATCCTTCAGGCGATAACGCGCCACCTGCAGAATACCCTCATCGACGGCGAACAGCGCCACCTGCTGCGGCGCATCGGTCTTGACCGTCATCGTCAGGTTTTCACCCGGCTTGATGACCTGCGGCGCCGTCACCTCAAGGCTGTTTTGGCGCGCCTTGGTACTGATCTTGAACGGCATCACGCCATAGCTCAGCGGGCTCATGAAGATCTCGCTGGAGTTGATGTCGCGCACGAACTGCACGTTGATGTAGCCGTTGCCCTCCATGCCGGCCGGCACGCGGATCGTCTGCACCGAGCTGGTGGTGTCGGTGTGGAACCACTGCCAGGCGTAAACCTTGTCCTTCTCGATGGTGATCAAGCCGCTGCCGGTATAGGGCGCGTTAATCGCCACCTCGATCTCTTCACCGGGCTGGTATTCCGCCTGGTTGAGTTTTAGCTTCAGTTCGGCGTTGCGATCCAGCGAACGACTCAGGTTGGCGTTGCCGGCCACGCTGTAGGCGACGCGGTTGAGCGTCTTGCCCTGCGCATCTTCGATCACCAGCACGAAGTCGCCCGGCTTATCGGTCGCCAGCCGCAGATCCGCGCCCTGATCGCCCAGCGCCAGCGGCTGTTCCAAGAGCTGCACTTCCTTCATCTTCGACTGGTATTTGTAAACGCCCGAATCCTGTTTGGTCAGCACCGAAATGTATTTCTGTTCGATCAGCACCTGCTTCAGGTTCGGCATGGCGATCTGTTTCAGGGCCGGATCGATGGCGATCACGTTCAGATGCCGCTCCGCGTCGCGATTGATGTAGCCCAGATCGCCGTCGGCCTTCACCCCAATCAGGTAATCGTAAGGCGAAACCAGCGTACGGGCGGTAGCCGCCACCGAGCGACCGCCGCCGGCAACGAACGCCTCCGACAACAGCTGCAGCTGATAAGTGGCGTCGGCGTAAGATTTCAGATCGAGCGGAATATCAGCCGCGCCGTGTTCATCGGTGGTGCGATCTTCCAGCTCGGTTTCGAACCCGTCGCTGTTTTGTCGGTTTTCGTAGAACGCATAATCCGGGAAGCGATCGAAGCTCGGATACATTGGCCGCAGCGTCAGCCTGGTGGTCACACGGCGATCTTGCGCCGGGGTGCCGAACAGGTTCTGCACATCGATGCTGGCCTTCAGCTCAGACGGCTTGACCCAGCCTTGCTGGCGGTCCGGCGTCAACGCCAGCTTCACTTTCAGTTGATCCGGCTCGAACTCCTTCACATTGACTGCGGTATGGCCGAGCAGCGTGGAGGTGTCGTTGTTTTTGCCGATCAGATACAGATAAACGTTCCACTCGCCGGTGGGCGAGTTTTCATCGGTGGTATAGCTCAGTTCGTTGAAACCGCTGGCGCCCAGCGTCAGCGGCACGGTGGACATCAGCTTGTCGCGCGGATCGCGAATTTCGGCGCGCACCGGCACGCCGGCGAGGCCAACGCGCCAGTCGGCGGCGCGAGTGATCAGGCCGATATTGAAGGTGTCTCCCGGCCGATACACGCCGCGGTCGGAGAACAGGTAGCTGCTGAGCGTGCGCGGATCGGTCGGCGTTTGTTCACCGGCAACGTCGAAGCGCGAGAAATCCAGCCCGCGATCGTTAGAGCTGCCGGTCGGCAGGAAGGAGACATCCCCTTCTTTCTCCACCAGGAACATCACCGGCTGGCGCTCGTTGGTGTACACATCCAGCGCCGGGAAACGCACGTGGCCGTCGGCGCCGGTGGTTTGGCTGAGCAGCGTCACGCCGTTTTTGGCCACCACAGATACGTTGGCGCCGCTGACCGGCGCACCGCTTTGGATCGACTGCACGAAGACGTCGCGCGTCTTATCCTGCGAGCTCTTGGCGACGATGCCCAGATCGGTCACCACCACAAAACGCGAATCGCCGACGTCGGGCTGTTCTTCCCCTGCGCTCTCGTCCTGTTCCTGCTCCTGCTCGGCGCCCGCCTCTTCCGCCGCCGGTTTGCGATTCGGCTGCCATTCCGACAGCGTCAACAGAAACACCCCGCGATGGGAACTGGCGTTGGTGGAGAGATAGCGGGAAAGATCGATGCCCTGATAGTTCACTTCCCCCGGCCGCTCGTTGTTGAGCGCCGTCTGGTATTTGAAATGCTCGGTGAAATACTCATCGTTGAGCCGGTTGAATTCCGTGGACGAGTATTCCCGGCTTTTGAAGGAAACAATGTGCTGCAGCTGACTCGGGATCACCCGCTTGATGTCCAGCCGCAGGCCCGCCACGTTGCGCGCCGCCACGCTGATCTGCTTGTCGCCGTTGACCGACAGCAGCGAGCCCTGCGACATGAACTGCAGCGATTTCGGGAACTCCGGCACTTCGACCACCCGATAAACCTTCTTCGGCATTTTGTAACCGCCGGCGGAGATTAGCTGGTTATCGATCTCGAGCAGCATAAAGCGGTGCGCCGGGGCGTCAAAACGGAAGCTGAACTGCGGCTGATAGGCCTCTTCCGCCTCGTTAAGCGTCAACGGCAGCGGCGTCGCCTGCGCCAGCACGTTCTTGCCGACGCTGTCTACCGTCCATGGGTAAAAGTCTTCAGCATCATTGGCGGCCTCGGCATCGCTCGGATCGTGCTGCGGCAGCAGCCAGGCTTTCGCGGCTCGCGCCAGCTCTTTATCCTTCACCGCATCGCTGAAACCAACCACCAGCGCACGCTGCCCTTTGCCGCCGTCGGTGTCCACCACCTGGGCGCTGGCGTCGCTCAGCGCCAGGCTGTACAGGGTGGGAACCTTGACCCAGTTGCTTTTCGCCTCTTCGACCGCGTTGCCGGCCGCCGTCGATTTAACGCCCTTGCCGACGGTCAGATGTACTGCGCCGCCCTGATCCAGCGCCTGCAGCGGCTCGGAATGCACCCAGGCGTTCAGTTTTTTCTCGTCATAGACCAGAGAGAAATTCAGCTTCTTCTCGGAGGTGGCGCTGCCTTCTTTCAATCCCAGCGAAATCTGTTTTTCAAAGCTGGCGACGTCGACCGGCGCGTTGAACTGCAGATTGAAAATCGCGCTGCGTTTCTGCGCATTCTGCGGATCGCGGTAGTACTCGGCCTGCCCCAGACGGTAGTCGAACGCAGGCACGGTGAAGGCATAGCGGGTTTTGGCGAGTTTGACCTGCGGCGCCAGCAAGGCGGCGGGCTCGAGGGTCACGTCATATTTCGCGCCCATCGGCAGCGGCTTTTTCGGCGTGAACACCAGCGTCGATTCATTGTTCCACGCCCACTGCCCTTCCGCCGTCGGTTTGAGGGTGATGCCGGCGCTCACGGTTTTGCCCACCGCGGCGATCGGCGCGACCGAGCCGCTGAAGGCCAGACTCACCGTTTGTGGCGCTTGCCGGGCGGCGGTGTAATCTATCGGCGCGGGGTTAGCCAGCGATGCGCTGACCTCCTGAACCACCATCGGCGCCGGTTCGATCGGCTGAGGCCGATTTTGCCACCAGTGCCAACCGTAAAACGCGCCGCCCGCGGCGCCTGCCAGCAGCAGCAGGCCCAGACCGATCGCTTTCGGATGTTTATCCACGCCGCTTTCCAGCCGCAGAAAACCGCGCGGCAGCGCAGCCCACCAGGCCGGCGCGCGCCAGCTGAGGTTGCCGACCAGCGGTCTCAGCAACCGCCCCAACAGCGACAAGACCCCACCCAACAGGCGGCAAACGCCCTTAACCAGGGTAAAAGGCAAACGAAGGATAAACCTTAATAAATCCATTATTGCAGCACCTCATCATCCTAATGCAGCCCCCGGTCAACCGCCGCGGTTTAACCGAGCCGAAAGACGCCGTCGGCTCTCCTGCCCGGCATCCGCGCGAGTACTCTACACTGCCGGGCGGCAAAAATCTGCGCGCCGCCGGCGAATTACGGCTCTTTATTCAACATCAAATCCAACTGCTGCAGCAGCACCAACAGCGGCAGACTGCTCGGCTCACGCTCCTTCAACGCCTCCTCGAAGTAAGGCGTGATGGCAAAACGCGTCGGCAGCGGCGCTTCGGCGTCCAACAGCGCATACATGCGCGGCAGAAACACCCACTGCAGCCAAGCCTCGGCCGACATGCTGTCGATGCAGAACGGCTCGGTGCTGGAGAAAGCCTCAGGCTCGGGCGGCGCGGCCTGCCACAAGGCCAAATCGCGCATGGATTGTTCAATCGCCTGCAAACTGCGGCGAACCTGATTATGTATACTCATCTGCATTCCCGATCTCTTTTCATCATGATATTCAGCTCGCTGGCTGAAAGGCGGCAAAGCATAGCATTTTTATAGCCCAAATTTGGCGCGCCCGAGACCGGCTGCCGTTTTTATCTGGTGGCGTGCGCCGCCGCGCGGCACAATAGGCCCACCGAATTCACCACACAGATAAAGATTCATGTCCGTAATAACAGAGAAAAAAAATCACGCGACGCCCGGTAAGGCCATGCTGGCCTCGGTCACCGGTTACGCCATGGACGGGTTTGACCTGCTGATCCTCGGCTTTATGCTGCCGGCCATCAGCATCGAATTAGGATTAACCTCATCGGCCGCCGGCTCGCTGGTCACCTGGACGCTGATCGGCGCGGTGCTGGGCGGCGTGATCTTCGGCCATCTCAGCGATCGCTTCGGCCGCATCCGGGTGCTGACTATCACCATCCTGATGTTTTCCCTGTTCACCGGCCTGTGCGCCGTGGCGCAAGGCTATTGGGATCTACTCGCCTATCGCACGCTGGCGGGCATCGGGCTGGGCGGCGAGTTCGGCATCGGCATGGCGCTGATCGCCGAAGCCTGGCCGGCGGAGAAACGCAACCGCGCTTCAGCTTACGTCGGCATGGGCTGGCAGTTGGGGGTGCTGGCGGCCGCTTTCCTGACGCCGTTGCTGCTGGAACATATCGGCTGGCGCGGCATGTTCCTGGTCGGCCTGCTGCCGGCGCTGGCGTCATTCCTGATCCGCCGCACGCTGGGCGAACCGGAGGAATTCGTGCGGCAGAAAGACGCCGGGCAGCCGCTCTCCTTCCTTCAGCGTTTGCGCCTGCTGTTTAAGGATCGCGCCACCAGCAAGGCCAGCATCGGCATCTTCATTCTCTGTTCGGTGCAGAACTTCGGCTACTACGGGCTGATGATCTGGATGCCGACTTATCTGGCGAAAAACTTCGGCTTCTCGCTCACCAAGTCCGGCCTGTGGACGGCGGTGACGGTGGTCGGCATGACGTTCGGCATCTGGCTGTTCGGCGTCCTGGCCGACCGCTTCGCCCGCTGGAAGATTTTCGTGCTGTATCAGGTCGGCGCGGTGGTGATGATGATCGGCTACGCCCAGTTGAGCGATCCGATGCTGATGCTGTTCGCCGGCGCAGTGATGGGCATGTTCGTCAACGGCATGATCGGCGGTTACGGCGCGTTGATTTCCGATACCTACCCGGTGCAAGCGCGCGCCACCGCGCAAAACATCCTGTTCAATCTGGGACGCGGCGTCGGCGGCCTGGGGCCATTGGTGATCGGCGCGCTGGTGACGCAGGTGTCGTTTACCGCCGCCATCAGCCTGTTGGCGGCGATTTACCTGCTGGATATCTACGCCACGCTGTTCCTGCTGCCGAAAAAACAGGGCGCAGGCGATACGCTGGGCGCGATTGGTTAACGCGGAAGAAGGATTGAGACGGGGCGCACGCGCGGCGGAATAGAACAAAAAGTTGGGGGCACTGCGTTAACAGTGCCCCCGGTTCGTTTTATAGCCATCCCGCTACACAGCATGCTCCCTGCTCAATCCTTGAAAACTTTTCCTGCGGCCATCCTGACCAAGTGGTCCTTGCATCATCCTGCAGCATCGTCCTGACGCGGTTCCTCAGCCTTCCTGACCCGCCGACAGTCCTGCGCCGGCTCTCAATCTCCGTCCTGGAGGTGTCCTTGGTTTCAATCCTGAAACATCCTGGGCATCTCCTGACGCCATCCCTCGCTCTTGCCTGAGCGCTTCCCTTTCTTCTTCCTGAAGCTGCATCATCCTGATGCTTTCCTGCTCCGCCGGGTCCGTGCCGGTAATGATAAGATCGCTCAAATTTCCCGGAATCACAAGGGTTTGAGAGGTGTCTCACACTAAATTAAGACTAAGAGTTATCCTAAAGAAATTCTAACCAATTGATCTGGATAACAATAATCTCATGGTCCAAAGAGAGGTGAAAAAAATTAAGAGCGATCTCTCACAGCCCGTGTGAGAGATCTCTTACACGACCGACGGCGAATCCGCCGCGCTTCAGTCCAGCACTGGGCGCAGCGCATCGAGGAAATTCCCCAGCGTCGCCGCCAACAAGGTGCGCTTATCACTGCCGAATTGCTCCAGCACCACGTTGCCGCTGACGTTGCACAGCGACACCATCGTCATCTCGGATTCGGTGGTCGCCAGGAAGAGAGTCGGTGACAATTTGAGGCGCTTTTGCGTCACCAGATGGCCGATCAGATTCTCCTGCAGGCGGATGAAATCCTCTTCGCTCCATACCTGCAGCAGGCTCAGGCGATGCTCCCCAAATTGCGCGCTCATGTCACCGGCGTATTGCTGCGTGTAGAAACGGTGCGCATCCGGCTGCAAACGCAGCTCCAGCGCGGCCTCTACCTTCTCCAGCGTCGCCGCCGGTTCGAAAGGCTGCGGCAACCACAGCACGTCGTCCTCGCGATTCTCCACGATGCAGGGCGACGGCACGCCGTACAGCGCCTCGCTGGCCGGCGCGTGGCCGCGCTCTTGCTGCCACAACTCGACATAGCGTTGAGTGAATTCACGCAGAGCGTGCGATACATCATGGTCCATATTCTTTCTCGCATACGTTAAACTGACGGCCATTGTACCTATCTCTGACCGAGGTGACAGCAGATGTCCTCATATCAAGACCACCAGGCCCTGTCAGGGCTGACGCTGGGCAAACCCACCGCCTATCGCGATCGCTACGACGCCACGCTGCTGCAGGCGGTGCCGCGCAGCATGAACCGCGAGCCGCTGGGGCTGTATCCCGACAACCTGCCCTTCCACGGCGCGGACATCTGGACGCTGTACGAACTCTCCTGGCTGAACGCCAACGGGCTGCCTCAGGTGGCGGTGGGCGAGATCGGCCTCAACGCCGACAGCCTGAACCTGATCGAATCGAAAAGCTTCAAGCTGTATCTCAACAGCTTCAACCAAACGCCGTTCGCCGATTGGGAAACGGTGCGCAGCACGCTGCAACGCGATTTGTCCGCCTGCGCCCAGGGCGAGGTGAGCGTCACCCTGTTCAGCGTCGACCAACTGGAAGGCAGCCCGATCGCTCGTCTGGCCGGCGACTGCATCGACCAGCAGGATATTCGCATCGACAATTATGAGTTCAACGCCGACTACCTGCAGAACGCCGCCGGTGAAGAGGTAGTGGAAGAGCAATTGGTCAGCCACCTGCTGAAGTCCAACTGCCTGATCACCCATCAGCCGGACTGGGGCTCGGTGCAGATAAGCTACCGCGGCGGCAAGCTCGATCGCGAAGCGCTGCTGCGCTATCTGGTTTCCTTCCGCCACCACAACGAATTCCACGAGCAATGCGTCGAGCGCATCTTCAACGATCTGATGCGCTATTGCCGGCCGCAAAGCCTGACGGTTTACGCCCGCTATACCCGCCGCGGCGGACTGGATATCAACCCGTGGCGCAGCAACGTCGCATTCGCTCCCGAGCACGGCCGCCTGGCGCGCCAATAAGTGCGAAACATTGCTCAACAACTGAGCTAACGAGCGGTTTGTGTTGGTAAAAGCGCAGGGACGGCGGTAAGGTTAAAACGAGGCTGCGGCCGGGCAGAGCGCCCGCTTCGCCGCAGCACGCCAACCATAACGAGATGCTGTTTTGCTGCGTATGGATTACTACCGCCCCGCACCGGGTGCAAAGGAGTTACCTTGATTACACACATCAGCCCGCTTGGCTCTATGGATTTATTGTCGCAGCTGGAAGTAGACATGCTGAAGCGCACCGCCAGCAGCGACCTGTACCGCCTGTTTCGCAACTGTTCGCTGGCCGTGTTGAACTCCGGCAGCCAAACCGACAACAGCAAACAGCTGCTGTCGCGCTATGAAACCTTCGATATCAACGTGCTGCGCCGCGAGCGTGGCGTGAAGCTTGAGCTGGTCAATCCGCCGGAAGAGGCGTTCGTCGACGGCCGCATCATCCGTTCACTGCAGGCCAACCTGTTCGCCGTGTTGCGCGACATTCTGTTCGTGCACGGCCAAATCGCCAGCGCCGGCCGTTTCCAACACCTGAACCTGGAAAACTCGGCCCACATCACCAACCTGGTGTTCTCGATCCTGCGCAATGCGCGCACGCTGCATCTGGATGAGGATCCCAACATGGTGGTGTGCTGGGGCGGGCACTCGATCAACGAGAACGAATACCTGTACGCGCGCAAGGTCGGCAGCCAGCTGGGCCTGCGCGAGTTGAACATCTGCACCGGCTGCGGGCCGGGCGCCATGGAAGCACCGATGAAAGGCGCGGCGGTCGGTCACGCGCAGCAGCGTTACCGCAACAGCCGCTTCATCGGCATGACCGAGCCGTCAATCATCGCCGCCGAGCCGCCTAACCCGCTGGTGAACGAGCTGGTGATCATGCCGGACATCGAAAAACGTCTGGAAGCGTTCGTGCGCATCGCGCACGGCATCATCATCTTCCCGGGCGGCGTCGGCACTGCCGAAGAGCTGCTGTACCTGCTGGGTATCCTGATGAACCCGGAGAACAGCGAGCAGGTGCTGCCGCTGATCCTGACCGGGCCAAAAGAGAGCGCCGATTACTTCCGCGTGCTGGACGAGTTCATCATGAACACGCTGGGCGACGCCGCGCGCCGTCACTACACCATCATCATCGACGATCCGGCGGAAGTGGCACGGCAGATGAAAAAAGCCATGCCGCTGGTGAAGGAGAACCGCCGCAACACCGGCGACGCCTACAGCTTCAACTGGTCGATCCGCATCGCACCGGATCTGCAGCTGCCGTTCGAGCCGACCCACGAGAACATGGCGAACCTCAATCTGTATCCGAACCAGCCGCCGGAGCAATTGGCCGCCGCGCTGCGCCGCGCCTTCTCCGGCATCGTGGCCGGCAACGTGAAGGAAAACGGCATCCACGCCATTGAGCAGTTCGGCCCGTACAAGCTGCACGGCGAACCGCAGATGATGAAGCAGATGGACAGCCTGCTGCAGGGCTTTGTCGCCCAGCACCGCATGAAGCTGCCGGGCAGCGCCTATGTGCCCTGCTACGAAATCGTCGCCTGATCCTCAATCCCGGGCGGCGTAACGGCCGCCCTGTTTTTTCTGACCTTGCCGCCCATGATGATACACCTACTGATTGTCGACGCCCTGAACCTCATCCGCCGCATTCACGCCGTACAGGGCTCCCCTTGCGTCAACGCCTGCCGCCACGCGCTGCAGCAGTTGCTTCAGCACAGCCGCCCGACCCACGCGGTGGCGGTATTTGACGAGGACGACCGCAGCGAAAGCTGGCGCCACCAAATTCTGCCGGACTACAAGGCCGGGCGCTCGCCGATGCCGGAAAACCTGCAACAGGAGATGCCGCAGCTGCGTGAGGCCTTCGCCGAACTGGGCGTCGCCAGCTGGCATTCGCCCGGCAACGAGGCCGACGATCTGGCGGCCACGCTGGCGGCGAAGGTCGCCGGCGGCGGCCACCAGGTGACCATCGTCTCCACCGACAAAGGCTATTGCCAACTGCTGGCGCCGAACGTACAGATCCGCGATTACTTCCAGAAACGCTGGTTGGATATGCCTTTCGTGCAGCAGGAATTCGGCGTGCTGCCGCCGCAACTGCCGGACTACTGGGGGTTAGCGGGGATTGGCAGCAGCAAGATCCCCGGCGTGGCCGGCATCGGGCCGAAAACCGCCGTGCTGCTGTTGCAGCAGTCGGGCAGTCTGGACGGGATCTATCAGCACCTGGAGCAGGTGCCGGAGAAATGGCGCGGCAAGCTGGAGCAGCACCGCGAGCTGGCCTACGTCAGCAAACACGTCGCCACGCTGCGCACCGATTTGTCGCTAGACGGTAACCTGCAGCAGCTGCGCCTGCCGATACAATAAGGGCGCTGCAAGCAGCGCCCTTCATCAGGTTTAACGCGATTAATCGCGCTCGTCGCGGCGGCCCGGCACCGCCGACCACATGCGGCGCACGTGTACGGTGATCTCTTCGCGGTCGTGATACAGCTGCTTGGCATGCACTTCAACGCTGATGCCGGCGGCGCTCAGCGCTTCGCGGATGCTCATCAGGTTTTGCGACACTTCCTCGTAGCGTTTTTTCATCGGCAGTTTGAGGTTAAAGATCGCTTCGCGGCACCAGCCTTTCACCAGCCACTGAATCATCAGGCTGGTCACCTTCGCCGGTTTCTCCACCATGTCGCACACCAACCAATAGATCTTGCTGCTGTTCGGCTCGAACTTGAAGCCGTCGGCGCGGTGATGCGTTACCTGGCCGGTTTCCATCAGGCTCGGCGCCATCGGGCCATTATCCACCGAATGCACCATCATGCTGCGCTTCACCAGCTGATAGGTCCAGCCGCCCGGGCAGGCCCCCAGATCGACCGCATGCATGCCGCTGGCCAGGCGCTCGTCCCACTCGTCGGCAGGGATGAACACATGGAACGCTTCTTCCAGCTTCAGCGTCGAACGGCTCGGCGCATCGGCCGGGAAACGCAGACGCGGAATGCCCATATAGAACGGTGAGTTGTTGTTGCTGTAGGAGTAACCGACGTAACAGCAGCCCGGCGCGATGAAGAACACGTGCACCACCGGGCGAGTCGGGTTCTCCCGCGCCATCAGCACCTTCTGCTCACGCATCGCGGCGCGCAGCGGCACCGTCAGCTTGCGGCAGAATTTCATCAGCTCTTTGCTTTCGTTGGTGTCCGGCACTTCCACCCGCAGCTCGCCGCCGCGATCAACCACGCCGATCAGCATGCCGACGATCGGCGATACCCGATCTTCCGGCGGCAGATCGCGCAGCAGCTCACCCACCACGATCATTTGGCGGGCGAAAATCAGTTCGCGGAACGGAATCTCCCGCGCCAGGCGGTCGGCATCGTCCGGCTGATAGCATTCGAACAACACGTAACCGCTGTGCTCTTTTACCCGCGCAAAGCCGTAAATCTCCAGCTGGGCGGCTTTATCGGTGATCTCCGCCGCACACTCTTTTTCGAAGCCGGGACGGCAGTACAACGCAATCTTATTCATGGCGCTCGGCCTTTTTCCTCAGACGCAAAGCGCCAATCAACATCAATATCCAGCCGATCAAGAAGCACACGCCGCCAACCGGCGTGATATATACCCAGACCTTCAGGTGCGACAGCGCCAGACAATAGAGGCTGCCGCTGAACAACACGGTGCCGAACGCCAACAGCGCTCCGCTCCAGTAAAACCACAGGCTCACGCGGCGCTGCATCGCGACCGCCAGCGCCAGGATAGCCAGGGTGTGGAACCCCTGATACTCCAGCCCGGTGCGGATCCAGGCCATTTCGTTGGCGCCCAGCGTGCCGCTTAACACATGCGCGCCGAATGCGCCCAGCGCGACAAACACAAAGCCGCTGATAGCGGCGAAAACCAGCATGGAACGGCTGCTCATCGTGATCTATCCCATTAAAAATCACCGGCCGCGGCAAGGCGGCGGCCGGCCTTATTGTTCGTAGCGGAAGCGGAACTTCTCTTGTTCGCTGGCGGCACGCGCCAGGATCCACTGCCGGAAGGCGGCTATTTTACCCAGTTCTGCCTGGCTGTCATGACATACCAGATAAAAAGCATTTTTACTGACCAACACATCGTTGAACGGGCACACCAGACGACCGGCTTCAATCTCGGTTTGCGCCATCACGTTGTTCACCAGCGCCACGCCCTGACCGTGCACCGCCGCCTGCACCACCATGGCGCTGTGGCTGAAGATTGGCCCCTGCTGTACGTTGATGTGCTGCAACCCCAGCTGGCGCGTATAGGCCAGCCAGTCGCGACGTGAAACGTCATGCAGCAGCGTATGATAAGCCAGATCGTCTGCGGTTTTCAGCGGATGATCGCCGGTCAGCAGGCTCGGCGAACAAACCGGCAGCAAATATTCCGCATACAGGCGCTCGGCGCGCAGCCCCGGCCAATTGCCGCGGCCATAGAAAATCGCCACGTCGACGTCGTCCGCCAGCTTGTCCTCTTCACGGTCCACCGCCTGGATGCGCACGTCGATGCCCGGATAAGCTGAGTTAAAGCCGGACAGACGCGGCACCAGCCACTGAATGGCGAAGCTCGGCGGCAAACTGACGGTCAATGCCCCCTTGGCGCTGCGCGCCTGCAGCTTGCGCGTCGCCTCGTTGATCGAAGAGAAGATCTCCTTGATATCAAGGTAGTAACTTTGCCCCTCTTCGGTCAGCAGCAACGAGCGATTGCGCCGGCGAAACAGCTTCAGCCCGAGGAAGTCCTCCAGCGACTTGATCTGGTGGCTCACCGCGGCCTGAGTCACGAACAGCTCTTCCGCCGCCTTGGTGAAACTCAGGTGGCGAGCGGCCGCATCGAACACGCGCAGCGCATTGAGGGGAGGTAAGCGTTTAGACATTAAATTAGCTACTTTTGTGTAACATTAATCCGAATGATTCGGCGCCGAAAATCGGGCGGCTTTGTGTGGCAAGCCATGGACAAACGCTAACGGCGCATTGCCATTAGTTTTTTTAATCCGAGCCATTATAATTTGTCCGTTGAGGATGCGCCAGCAAATACCTATAGTGGCGGCACTTCCCGGGCCGGAACGAAAAGGGAGTGGGTGTCGAGGACGCCGATGAACTTTTGGCTTGTGGTTGTGATGTTGTGTTTGCAAATTGTCCGGCGATTCCGGACATGGTAGCTAGGCTACTGTTTTTTCACTTCCTGTACATTTACCCTGTCTGTCCATAGTGATTTTATGCAGCACCGCAAAACTTGCGGTGCTTTTTTTTGCCTGACGGTTACTGGTTGCTTTCAACCATCTCTTTCACATCGGCGCGGTTGATCTGCTGTTCGACGCCGTTGGCGTCTTTATAGCTGATCATGCCGGTATCGTTATCCACTTTAGGCTTGCCGTCAGCGACAATGGTGCGTCCGTCATTGGTATGCATCACGTAGTTGCTGGAACAGGCGGCCAGGGTGAACGTAAGCATCAGGGCAGAGAGAACTGCGGCTGTTTTCTTCATTGAGGACTCCTTTGTAGTTTTAAATGCTGATAAATACCTTTTATGTGTATAGATGCGATTAATAAGCGCACGTTTAATAGCATAACAAACTTTCCCAATTTTGCCAGGCGATAAGTCCTAATCGGCGCGAACGCTTGTCTCCGGCGGCAAAATAGGACAGGATCACCCATCGACTCAAGCCAGTGACAATCAGGGTATGACGCCTTTTAACCCCAGCCTTTTTCGCCAACAGTTTCCCGCGCTCGCGCAGGACGGCATCTATCTGGACAGCGCCGCCACCGCGTTGAAACCGCAGGCGGTGATCGACGCCACGCAGCAGTTTTATCGCGACGACGCCGCTACCGTGCACCGCAGCCAGCATCGGGCGGCGCAGGATCTGACCGCCCGTTTCGAGCAGGCGCGCGGCCAGGTCGCGCAACTGATCCATGCGCCGTCGGCCGACGACATCGTCTGGACGCGCGGCACCACCGAGGCGATCAACCTGGTGGCGCAGAGTTATCTGCGTCCGCGTCTGCAGCCGGGGGATGAAATTCTGGTGAGCGAAGCGGAGCACCACGCCAACCTGATCCCCTGGCTGATGGTGGCGGATCAAACCGGCGCGCGGGTAGTGAAACTGCCGATCGGCGCCGACCGGCTGCCGGACCTGGCGCAGCTGCCCGCCCTGCTCAACGATAGAACCCGCCTGTTGGCGCTGGGGCAAATGTCCAACGTCACCGGCGGCTGCCCGGATCTGGCGCCGGCGATCGCGCTGGCCCATGCCGCCGGCGCGCGCGTGATGATCGACGGTGCACAGGGCGTGGTTCACGATCCGGCCGACGTACAGCGGCTCGATATCGATTTCTACGCCTTCTCCGGCCACAAACTGTATGGCCCGACCGGCATCGGCGCGCTGTACGGCAAATCCGAGCTGCTGGCGCAGATGGCGCCGTGGCAAGGAGGGGGAAAGATGTTGACCCAGGCGTCGTTCGACGGTTTTATCCCGCAAAAACCGCCGCACTGCTTCGAAGCCGGCACGCCAAACATCGCCGGCGTGCTGGGGTTGGCCGCCGCGCTCACCTGGCTTCGCGAACAGGACATGGCGGCGGCGGAGCGCTACAGTCGCGAGCTGGCGGATCGGGCAGAACAGCGGTTGGCGCAGCTGCCGGGCTTTCGCAGCTTCCGCAGTTCCGGTTCCAGCCTGCTGGCGTTCGATATCGCCGGCGTACACCACAGCGACATCGTCACGCTGCTGGCGGAGCAAGGCATTGCGCTGCGCGCCGGCCAGCACTGCGCGCAGCCGCTGATGGCGGCGTTAGGCGTCAGCGGCACGTTGCGCGCGTCGTTCGCCCCCTACAATACTCAACAGGACGTCGATACGCTGGTCAGCGCGTTGACCCACGCCCTCGACCTGCTGGCTGACTGACTTGACTCCCGGAGACGCTATGCTCGCCCCCCATCCTTTTGGCCGAGAGATCACCGCCGAAGCGTTGATCGCCACCTTCAGCGCGCTGAAACAGTGGGAAGACCGCTACCGCCAACTGATTATGCTCGCAAAACGGCTGCCGCCGCTGCCGGAGGCCTTGCGCAGTGAAGAAATGGCGTTGAGCGGGTGTGAAAACCGCGTCTGGTTGGGGCACCAGTTGCTGGAAGACGGCACGCTGCACTTTTATGGCGACAGCGAAGGCCGCATCGTGCGTGGCCTGTTGGCGGTGCTGCTGACCGAAGTGGAAGGGAAAACGCCGCAGCAGATCGCCGAATTGGATCCGCTGGCGCTGTTCGACCGCCTAGCGCTGCGCGCTCAGCTGAGCGCCACTCGCGCCAGCGGGCTGGCGGCGTTGGCCGCCGCCGTGCAGGCGATCGCCGCCCGTTACGCCTGACGCGCCGCCTTCGCCACCATCTTTTTCAGCGCGTGCGACACGGCGACGAAGCCAAAGGTGGCGGTGACCATGGTCGCCGCGCCGAAACCTGCGCTGCAATCCATTCTTTTCGGCCCTTCCGCCGTGCTGCGCGAAGCGCATACCGAACCGTCCGGCTGCGGATAAACCAGCGGCTCGCTGGAAAAGACGCAGTCGATGCCCAGCTTGCCCTTGCCGTTTTTCACCACGTTAAAATCGTGCTTCAGCCGCTCGCGCAGCTTGGCGGCCAGCGGATCCTGAATGGTTTTCGCCAGATCGGCCACTTCGATTTTGGTCGGATCTATCTGCCCGCCGGCGCCGCCGGTGGTCACCACCGGGATCTTGAAGCGGCGGCAGTATGAGAGCAGCGCCGCTTTCGGCCGCACGCTGTCGATCGCGTCGATGACGTAGCTGAAGTTATGGTCCAGCAGCTCGGCGACGTTGTCCGGGGTGATGAAATCGTCAATGCAGGTCACCCGGCATTCCGGGTTGATCGCCAGGATACGCTCCGCCATTACCTCGGTTTTCGATTGCCCGACATGCTGGCGCAGCGCGTGGATCTGACGGTTGGTATTGGTGACGCAAACATCATCCATGTCGATCAGAGTGATGGCGCCGATGCCGGTGCGCGCCAGCGCCTCAGCCGCCCAGGAACCCACGCCGCCGATGCCGATCACGCAGACGTGCGCCTGCGCGAACACCGCCAGCGCCTGCTGGCCGTATAACCGCGCCGTGCCGCCGAAACGCTGCAGATAGGCTTCCGAATAAGCTGTGCTCATAACGCTTTAATTACCTTCGTAATGCAAATGATAAGGGCCGGAAAATCCGGCCCTTGCGGGTCAATCTTTTCACGCCGTGCGCGTTTAGCGGGTGACCAGCAACGAACCGCCGCCGTTTGACTGATTGGCGCTGAACAGCTGGCCGCCGCCGTTGTTCTTCAGCACCCAGACGCGGCCATAGTGGTTGTAGTACCCCGCCGAGTGGCCAGCTTCCGGCCCGATGCCCTGATACATGTCAAAATGCTGGCCCTTGATGGCGCCGCCCACGTCGAGCGCGACCATCAGACGCATCTCGTATTTTCCCGTGAATTTACCCTTGTTGTCCAGCAGCGGCACTTCGGCCAGCAGCGTGGTGCCTGCCGGGATCAGCGAACGGTCGGAGGCCACCGACGCTTTGGCGATCAGCGGCACCGCGCTGGCGCCTTTCACCGGCGCAAAAGCTTCCGGGCGGAAGAACACGAACGACGGGTTCTGCTCCAGCAGCTCGCGCACCTCTGCGGCGCTGTGGGTATCCGCCCACTGACGGATCGCCTGCATCGACATGTCCGCCTTGGCCACTTCACCGCGATCGATCAGCACTTTGCCGATGCTGCGGTAGGCGTGGCCGTTCTTGCCGCCGTAGCCGAAGAACACCAGCGGCTGACCGTTGCCGTAGTCGACGTAGCCGCTGCCCTGGACTTCCATCATGAAGTTGTCCATCAGCGAGTTGGTGTAAGCGATGATATAGCGATCGTCGAGCGCGCCAGAATAAATGCCCGCGCGATCCGGCAAGCGGCCCCTACCCTTCGGCGGCATGCGGTACAGCGGATAACGGAACTCGCCCTGTTGGGTATAGCGCGCCTGCACCACCGGCGTGTAGTAGCCGGTAAACTGCACGTTGCCGTAATTGTCGACGCCTTCCATCTGGTAAGCGCTGAGGCCGTACTGGCTCAGCATGCGCGTGTCGGCGCCGGACGCCATCCAGTTTTGCACCGCCTGATAGGTGCTGTTGTTGCGGTTAAACAGCGAAGGCGACGCGTACTTGATCTCCATCAGCTGATCCGAATAATCCTTGGCGTTGACCGGCGAACCTTTGGCGTTGGGCTGATTGACCAGCTCCAGCGATTGATCCAGACGGCCGTCCTTATATTGCTGACCCCGATCGGTCGGCTTGGACGAACAGCCCGCCAATACCGCCACCATCAACCCGCCCAGCAGGTATTTGCCCCAACGTCCTTTCATCGCGCACACTCTCAAACTGATATGATCTACCGGCTGAACGATAACAAACGCTCATTGATAAAGGAATCGCTGCAAATAAAAAAAGCCGCACGGAGGATGGTGATGAAAAAGAAGGCAAATTGCGGGCAAATTCAGCAGAAAAACGGGTTTAGGCCAATAAAATGCAAAAAGGGTTTGCAACAAAACGCATGGAGAGTATAGTGCGCATCCATCGGACGCGGGGTGGAGCAGCCTGGTAGCTCGTCGGGCTCATAACCCGAAGGTCGTCGGTTCAAATCCGGCCCCCGCAACCAACCGATGCCGCAGTGGCGGTATTTTGCGTTTGGGTTCGATAACAAAGTATTACACGGACGCGGGGTGGAGCAGCCTGGTAGCTCGTCGGGCTCATAACCCGAAGGTCGTCGGTTCAAATCCGGCCCCCGCAACCAACCGATGCCGTACCAGCGGCATAACATGAACGGTGGTTTCGTCGTAATACCGCATCAAGACGGACGCGGGGTGGAGCAGCCTGGTAGCTCGTCGGGCTCATAACCCGAAGGTCGTCGGTTCAAATCCGGCCCCCGCAACCAACTCTTGATGACAACAGATAAGCACCCTGACGGGTGTTTTTTTGTATCTGCAATCCGCAAAAACAGCCGGACTTGCGCCCGGCCCTGCCGCTATCGGCTCGCCAACGCGCCGCCGTTGGCGAAATAAGCCTTGATGCCCGCCAGAATCGACTCCGCCACCTGCTGCTGGAAATGGCTGGTGCGCAGCTTGCGCTCCTCTTCAATATTGCTGATAAACGCCGTTTCCACCAGGATCGACGGGATATCCGGCGCCTTCAACACCGCAAAACCGGCCTGATCGACGCGATTCTTGTGCAACCGGTTGATTTTACCCATCCGGTTCAACACTTCCTTGCCGAACTTCAGGCTATCGTTGATGGTTGCGGTCTGAATCAAATCGAACATGGTGTGGTCGAGATAGCGGTCGCCGCTCTTGCTAACGCCGCCGATTTGGTCCGAGGCGTTCTGCGTCTGCGCCAGGAACTTGGCCGCCGAGCTGGTGGCGCCTTTGGTGGACAACGCGAACACCGATGACCCGCGCGCGGCGCGGCTGGTGAAGGCGTCGGCGTGAATCGAAACGAACAGATCGGCGCGTTGCTTGCGCGCCTTGGCGACGCGCACCTTGAGCGGGATAAACACGTCTTCATTGCGTGTCATGAACACCTTCATGTTCGGCTCGCGCTTGATCATGGCGCTCAGCTTGCGGGCAATCTGCAGCACGATGTCTTTCTCGCGCGTCTTATACTTGCCGATCGCACCGGGATCTTCGCCCCCGTGGCCAGGATCCAGCATGATGACGATCGGCCGATCGCGCCCCGCCTTGCCGGCCTGCGGCGCTTCGGGCGGCAGCGTGCGCTCCAGATCGCCTTTGTTGTAATCTTCCAGTAACGCCAGTAGCGGATCATACTCCTCGCCGCCGCTGCCGCCCTTGGTCGGGTAGAGATCCATCACCAGACGGTTGCGATACTCCGGCACCGGCGCCAGCGAGAACATGTGCGGGCTGACGCTTTGCTTGAGCTCCAGCACCAGCCGCACGGTATTCTGATCGAACTGGCCGACACGCGCCTGCTTGAGATAAGGATCGTCGGCGCGCACCTGCCCGGCGATGCCCTTCAGCACGCTGTTGAGATGCACGCCTTCGATATCCACCACCACGCGATCGGGATTGGTCAGGGCGAACTGCTTGTATTTCAGTTCGACGTTGGATTCCAGCGTGACGCGGGTATAAGTGGAGGACGGCCAGACGCGCACGGCAATCACGTGCGATGACGCGGCGAAGCCCGTGCGACTCACACTCAGCAACCAGCTGGCGGCAACGCCCTGTAATAAACGACGGCGGCCCAGATTGTGATTAGCGTTTGGCATGCGGCTCCGGCAGTAATAACTGTTTACAACAGATGAAAAAAACACCAATGACTTGGGAATGCCGAAAACTTTAACCAATCATTCCAGCCCTGTCATCAGAAAATCTTTTTATGGTTTTTCAATTTATTAACGATTTAGCGCCCTTAGCTCGCTCTTCATGACGATTTCCCACTTGCCATTGGCGCAATAAAAGAATAAAAATACAAAAATATCGTATAAATATGCAAAGAGGTTTGCCCGTGAAGGAACGTAGTACAGAGCTGGTGCAAGGATTCCGTCACTCCGTCCCCTATATCAACGCCCACCGCGGCAAGACGTTTGTCATCATGCTCGGTGGGGAAGCCATCGAACACGAGAATTTTTCCAACATCGTCAATGATATCGGGCTGCTGCATAGCCTGGGCATTCGCCTGGTGGTGGTTTACGGCGCACGGCCGCAGATCGACGCCAACCTGGCGCAGCACAACTATGAACCGATCTACCACAAGCATACGCGCGTGACCGACGCCCATACGCTTGAGTTAGTCAAGCAGGCGGCCGGTTTATTGCAGTTGGACATCACCGCCCGGCTGTCGATGAGCCTCAACAACACGCCGCTGCAGGGCGCGCACATTAACGTGGTCAGCGGCAACTTCATCATCGCGCAGCCACTGGGCGTCGATGACGGCATCGACTACTGCCACAGCGGCCGCATTCGCCGCATCGATGAAGAAGCGATCCATCGTCAGCTCGACAGCAACGCCATCGTGCTGATCGGCCCGGTCGCCGTCTCGGTAACCGGCGAGAGCTTCAACCTGACTTCGGAGGAAGTCGCGACTCAGCTGGCGATCAAACTGAAAGCGGAAAAAATGATCGGTTTCTGCTCCTCGCAGGGCGTGACCGACGCGGAAGGCAACATCCTTTCCGAGCTGTTCCCCAACGACGCGCAAAAGCGTCTTGAAGAGCTGGAGGAAGGCGGTGATTACCATTCCGGCACCGTGCGCTTCCTGCGCGGCGCGGTGAAAGGCTGCCGCAGCGGCGTGCGCCGCAGCCACCTGATCAGCTATCAGGAGGACGGCGCGCTGGTGCAAGAGCTGTTCTCACGCGACGGCATTGGCACCCAAATCGTGATGGAAAGCGCCGAACAGGTGCGCCGGGCGACGATCAACGACATCGGCGGTATTCTGGAGCTCATCCGGCCGCTCGAACAGCAGGGTATTCTGGTGCGCCGTTCGCGTGAACAGCTGGAGATGGAGATCGACAAGTTCACCATTATCGAACGCGATAACCTGACCATCGCCTGCGCGGCGCTGTACCCGTTCCCGGAGGAAAAAATCGGCGAGATGGCCTGCGTGGCGGTGCATCCCGATTACCGCAGCTCTTCGCGCGGCGAGATGCTGCTGCAGCGGGTGGAAAATCAGGCGCGGCAGATGGGATTGAAGAAGCTGTTCGTGCTGACCACCCGCAGCATCCATTGGTTCCAGGAGCGTGGCTTCACCCCGGCGGAGGTCGACGTGCTGCCGATGCAGAAACAGGCGTTGTACAACTACCAACGCCGCTCCAAAATTCTGCTGGCGGATCTGTAATCCCTGTGGGCGCGGCCGCTACCGCGCCCCTTCATCGCTTATTCCGTCGTCTGCAGCCGTTCAGCCAATCCGCTGCGACGCTGGGTCGGCGTGCGAATGGCCCGCAGCAGCACCGCGTCCGTGGCGTACAGCGAGAGCTGCTGACGCGCACGGGTGATCGCGGTATAGACCAGTTCACGCGTCAGCACCGGCAGGAAATGGTTCGGCAACACCAGAACCGTATGCTCAAACTCCGATCCCTGGGACTTGTGCACCGTCATGGCATAAGCGGTTTCATGCGCCGGCAAACGGCTCGGCTGCACCGACTTGATGCTGCCGTCCGGCAGTTGGAAATGCACGCGCAGCTCGCCGCGCTCATCCGGCAGAGTAATGCCGATATCCCCATTGAATAACCCCAGCGCGCTGTCGTTGCGGCCGATCATCACCGGCCGCCCCCGATACCAGCGGCCGAGCACGCCCGGTTTGCGGTCGATCAGGCCGGCGCGCTGCAGCCCGAGTTCAATACGTTCATTCAGGCCGGCGACGCCGAACGGCCCTTCACGCAGCGCGCACAGCACCTGGAAGCGGCTAAAGGCGGCCAGCACCGCCGCCGCATCCGCGCCTTCGGCAGTCAGCCGCAGATAGTCGCGATAGCCCGCCACGCACGCGTCCAACAGCGCCTGATACTCTTCGCTCGTCGCCAGCGCATAGCCCGCGACATCGCCGAAACGGCCGTTTAATGCCGCCAGCGCGCGATCCCCCGCACCGGCGTTGACCGCCAACGCCAGTTGACCGATGCCGGAACGGGCGTCGAAGCGATAGCTCTTACGCAACAGGCACAGGCTGTCGCGCACCGCCGCTTGCGCTTCGGCCCGCTGCCCAGCGATCGAACAACCGGTCAGGCGGCTCAGCTCTGCGGCGCGCGCCTCGCTGTATCCCTGCTCGGCAAAACGGCAAATATCCCCCAACACCGCACCGGCCTCCACCGAGGCCAGCTGATCGCGGTCGCCGAGGAAAATCACCCGGGCCCGATCGGGCAACGCCGCAATCAGGCGCGCCATCATCGGCAGATCGACCATCGAGGCCTCATCCACCACCAACACATCCAAATGCAGCCGGTTACCGCGGTGATAGCGCATGCGCTGACTGTTGGGTTGCGCCCCCAACAAACGGTGCAACGTCGCCGCCTCCGTGGGGAACAACGCCTGCTGCGCCGGGGTCAACGCCAGCTGACGGCTGGCGCTGCCAAGCGACTCCGTCAGGCGTGCCGCCGCCTTGCCGGTTGGCGCCGCCAGCTGAATCCGCAAGCGCGCGCTTTCATCCAGTTGCACCAGCGCCGCCAGCAGTTTAGCGACGGTGGTGGTTTTACCGGTGCCCGGTCCGCCGGAAATCACCGCGATGCGCCGCGTGGCAGCCACCGCGGCGGCGATCTTCTGCCAGTCGGGTTCATCGCTCGCCGCGCCGAACAAGCGGTCGAGAATGGCGCGCAACGCCTCCTCCGGCACCGTCAGCGATTCACCTTCACCGCCGATAAACGCCGCCACTTCACCTTCGTTTTGCCACATGCGTTGCAGATATAAGCGCTGCCCACGCAGCACCAGCGGCGTAGCGCCGCTTCCGTCCCCAACCGCCGCGCTGCTCGCCAGGCGCTGCTGCCAACGTGCGCTATCCGGTCGCCCGGCCGCCTCCCACAGCGCCAGCGCCAGCGCCGGTTGGCGCCCTTCAAACAGCGTGTCCGCCTGCAGCTGCTCCAGCATCAGGCAAACATGCCCCGCCCCCGCCTCTGCGCTCAGACAGGCGGCGGCCAGTAAAATATCAGGCTCGTCTTCGCTCGCCACCACGCGGGCGAACTGCACGTCCAGCGGGCGCAGCGCGCCAAGCGCCACCGCCTGCTCCAGCAGTGCGATCATGATTTTTCCTCCGTCGCCGCAGCTTCGCCGCTGAACAAGCTATCCATTCCCGCCACCAGCTCAAACGCGGGGAGACAGGTGAAAATGCCGTTGCCCGGGTGCGCCGCATCCACGCCGCGCAGGAACAGATAAATCACTCCGCCGAAATGGCGCCGGTAATCATAATCCGACAGCCGATGGCGCAAATAACGATGCAACGCCAGCGTATACAGCTGGTATTGCAGATCATAACGATGCTCCGCCATCGCCTGCTCCATCGCCGGCCGGGTATAGGCGCTGCTGTCCTCCCCCAGCCAGTTGGACTTGTAGTCCAGCAGGTAGTATTTGCCTTGCCAGCAGAACACCAGGTCGATAAAGCCTTTCAGCATGCCCTGCACCTGATGGAAATCCAGCGCCGGGCAGCGGGCGGAAAGCGGATCGTAACGCTTCACCAGAGCATCGAGCTCCTTCGCCTGCAACAGCCGGTTAATCGGTAAATAGAACTGCAGCTCTGCCTGCTTATGCTGCGGCGTCAGCGCCGCCAACGTCACGCCGCTGTCATCGAGCGGCGTATTGAGCAGCACCTGCATCCACGCCAGCAGTATCGGTTGCCAGTGTTCGGCGAACCCTTGCTGCTGCAGCTGTTCCAGCAGCCACTGTTCGTCGAGCGGCTGGGTGAAGTCCAGCGTTTCAAACAGGCTGTGCAGGAAGGTGCCGGGCGTTGCGCCGCGCGGGAAGGTATGCGGTGTAAGCGCTGGCTCACTTTCTTCCCCGCGCTCACCGGCCGCGTCGACATCCAGACGCGGCAGCAGATCCTGCATCAGGCTCGCGCCGTGCTGTTGCAAACCGGTATAGCTGGTCACCCGCCAAAAATCCTGGATCCGCCGGGTAAAGCTTTTCGCCGCCAACGCTTCGGCCAGCGACGCCTGGGGTTGCCAGGGTTCTGCATCCGGCGGTTCAACCAGCGACAGCGCGATACCTCCGCCCACCAATTGCTGCAGCCGCTCCTGCAGATACACGGCGTCGCCGGGCTGCCCGCCCTGCACCAGATAGCCCAATGCGCTGCGGTGCAGGTCGGTATCGCCCTGTTTCTTGCGCGTGCCTTGGAACAGTGGCGCAATGCCGATACTGCAGTGGTACACCGAGCGGGTCAGCGCCACATACAGCAGACGCAGATCCTCCGCCAACCGCTCCTCCTCCGCCCAGGCCTGGCTCTCTTCATTGGCGTCGAGGTCCAGCAGCGCCTGGAAACTGTGGCGATCGTGATACAGCGCCTGCTGCTGCTGGCGGAAGTTGCCGACGAACGGCAGCCACACCAGATCGAACTCCAGCCCCTTGGACTTGTGGATCGTGATCACCTGCACCAGATGCCGGTCGCTCTCCAGCCGCAGTTGCTGATTGTCGGACTGGCGATTAGGCTGAGCGATCTGCTGCGCCAGCCAGCGCACCAGCGCATGCTCGCTGTCGAGCTGCGCCGCCGCTTCTTGCAACAGCTCCCCCAGATGCAGCACGTCGGTCAAGCGACGCTCGCCGCCGGCGCTGGCCAGCAGGTTCTCCGCCAATTGGCGCGCTTTCATCACCTCGCTCAGCATCGGCAACACGCCGCGGCGCAGCCAGAGCGTGCGGTAATTGTCGAATTCATTAACCAGCGCGTCCCAGGCGCGCTCATCGCGGCTCAGGCCGTCCAGCGTCGGCGCGTCCAGCCCCATCAGCCCGGTGGCCATGGCGCTGCGCAGCGTGCGCTCCTGCTCCGGCGCCAACACCGCCTGCAGCAACCACAGCAGGTCTTTGGCCTCCGGGGTGTCAAACACGCTGTCGCGGTTGGACAGGTAGACCGACGGAATAGACAGCGCGCTGAGCGCATCGCGCACCAACGCCGCTTCGTTGCGGCTGCGCACCAGCACCGTGATATCAGAGGCTTGCACCGGCCGTGACGCCTTGCCGCTCTGCAGCCGCGCCAGGCCCTGCTGCCCGGCGCTGAGCCAGTCGCGAATTTGCGTGGCGCACAGGCGCGCCATTAGCTGTTGGTAATCACTTACACCCGCGCCTTCCCCCTGCTGCAGCCAGAACTGCATCGCCGGCTGCGGCTTGCCGTGCAATTCAAACGCCAGCCCTTGGTTCTTTTCCGCCGCGTTAACCTCAATAAAGGGAATTTGGCCGAACAGGAAAGGTTTTTCTACCTGAGAAAACAGGTGATTGACGCTGGCGACCATCGACGGCGACGAGCGCCAGTTGGTCTCCAGCGTATAGTGGGCGCTCACCTCTGAACGCGCGCGCATGTAGGTAAAGATGTCGGCGCCGCGAAAGGCGTAAATCGCCTGCTTGGGATCGCCGATCAGCAGCAGGCCGCAATCAGGCCGGCCGACGTAAAGTTTTTGGAAAATACGGTATTGCTGCGGATCGGTATCCTGGAATTCATCGATCATCGCCACCGGATAGCGCTGGCGGATCGCCTGCGCCAACTGTTCGCCGCCGCCGCTTTGCAGGGCGCTGTCCAAACGGCTGAGCAGGTCGTCAAACCCCAGCTCGGCGCGCTGGCGCTTTTCCTGCTGAATGGAGGTGCGGATCTCGCTGAGCGCGCGCGCCATGATCAGGTCGCGCAGCGTCAAGGGTTCATCGAACAGTTCGTCTATCGCCGTGAACAGCGCATGACGCGGCGGCTCGCCCTTCTTGGTCTTATCCAGCAGCACCGACTGGCGAAACTTGTCTAGCTCCTTCGGCAGTTGGTAATCCTGGGTCTCCTGCCCGCTCCATTCGCCGACCTTGTTCAACCAGTTCGGCAGGTGTTTGCTGCTGTAGCTGCGCTTATCGACGCCGGACTGGGCGATTAACGCCTCAAGATCGCCCGCCGCCGCCCGCCATTGCGCCTTGATGGCGTCGATGCGCGCGAAAATCTGCTCGTGGCGCATCAGGACGGTTTCTTCGTCCTTCGGCGGCCGCCGCAGCGCCGGCGCTTCACCGTGCAGATAACCGGAAAGGTCGGCCAGCAACGCTTCCGGGCCGCTCCACTCCTGGCTAACCGCACGCGCCACGCCCAGCGGCAACGGATAGCAATGACGGCGCCAGAAATCGGCGCAGGCCTGCCGCCGCAGCGGCAGTTCGTCCTGCACCAGCGTTTGTTCAAACAGCATGCCGGACTCGAAGGCGTTGTGCGTCAACATCCGTTGGCAAAAGCCGTGGATAGTGTAAATCGCCGCTTCGTCCATCTGCCGCTCCGCCGCCAGCAGCTGTGCAGCGGCGTCAGACAAATCGTCAATTTCTTCCATCAGCGCCGAAAACAGCGGGTTAGTGCTGATGCCGCGCACGCAGGCGATGCGCAGCCCGTGGATATTGTCACGGATACGCCCGCGCAGCTCCTCGGTGGCGGCCTCGGTAAAGGTCACCACCAGGATTTCTTCGACCGTCAACGGGCGGGGAAACGCCGCTTCCCCCCCCAATCCCAGCAGCAAGCGCAGATACAGCGCGCCGATGGTAAAAGTTTTGCCGGTGCCCGCCGACGCCTCGATCAGGCGTTCGCCAAACAGCGGCAGCGTCAGCGGTTCTAGCCTCTGCGGGGCGACTTCCGTCATGGCGTAGCCACTTTACGCGGCAGGATCTGCTGCAATGCCGACGCGTTCGGATAGGTGACCCAATCCTTAGGCGCCGCGTAATCCGCTTTGTCTTGCCCGCTGCCGCTGACCTGCGACAGCACCGCCAGCCCCTGCGGCTGGATCACTGCCTGGTGGAAATAATCCGCCAGTTTGGTCGGCGTCAGCTGTTGCACCTGCGCGATCAGCTTCTGGCGGGTATCAAAGGCGAAGTTGCCGCGATCGAAATCATTGGCGAACCGGCTGGCCTCCTCGCTGAGGGTTTGCGGCCGCTGTTTGAGTTCGTTGATCAGCGCCTGTTTGTACTGCTCAAAATCGGCCTCACTCATTTCACGCAGGCGTTTCTCGGTTTTCGGATAGAAATCCTGATAGCGCTGGTACAGGTAGGCCGGCTGTTTGCTGTTGCTCTGCAACAGGAAGCCTACGCCCCACTGGCGGCCCACCGACATCGGGAAGGCAAAGACCGCATACCCCAATTGTTCCTGAGTGCGCAGCTGGCTGTAGAACCACGGCTGAATAATCTGCCCCAACAGCGAGCTATAGGCCATGCCGGTCACTTCGTCGTAACCGGTCGGTACGTAGACCGCCGCCAGCGCCGAGTCGGTGCTGCTGCCTACCTGTTGCAGGTTGGCCAGCTGGTTCTTGTCCACCACCACGTCTTCGCCGTGCCACCACTCAATACCGGTACAGCCCAGACGGTGCTTCAGCGTCGACGCCAGCGTATCGACCTGTTGCTTGCTCATGTTGCCCACCACCAGCAGCTCCGGCGTGGCCTCGGCCAGCAGGCTGTCGCGATACGCCAGCACGTCTTTCAGCGTCAGCGTTTTCAGCACTTCGCGGCGCTCGCTGCGTTCGGAATACGGCACGCGGGAAACCATCTGCACCGGCTGAATGGCCAGTTCAAACGCCTTGCCCTTCTCGGCGGCGTCCAACTGCTCCAGGTACCAGGACTTGGCCTGCGCCAGCTGATCTTCCGTCGGCGTGAAGCTGGAATAGCCCTCGATCAGCGCCGTCAGCAACTGCGGCAAGCGCTGGGTAAAGCCGTTGGCGTTAAACATCAGGCCGTTGTTCGGCGACGTCGAGAAACTCAACCCGCCGACCGAAGCCTGATAGCTCAGCTGATCCAGCGCCAGGCCGGCCAAATAATCCGTCAGCGAGAACAGCACCTGGTTGCGCGCGGAATCCATGGTCTTGGCGTTGCGGAAAGCGACGGTGACATCGGCCTTCGGCTCATCGGCGAAGTAACGGCTCGGCATATACAGCACGCGCAGGCCGGGCTTATCCACTACCATTTCCGGCTTTTTGAATTCATGCGACGGTTTGGTCAGGGTGAAATCATCCGGAATGTACGGGTTGAGCGCCGGCAATGACAGGGAAATGCCGCTGCCCAACTGCTGCCACTGCGTAAAGCGCTGTGGCGTGATTTTGTCGACCTGGTAAGGCGCATTGACGAAATAGGCCGTCTTGTTGTGCGGCTCATCGGGGCTGACGAACCAGATGCGCGCATTTTGCGGCGTCATGGCGTCCAGACGTTCAGCGATCGCCTTAGGATCATAGCGGTCGGCCAGGTAAGGCGCGTCCAGCGCATGCTCAACCGGCACGCGCAGCATAGTGTCCACCAGCCATTCGATGTAGTCCATGTCGCGCGTGATCGACGGATAGCGGAAGTCCAGATTCAGAACATGCGAGATTTCGTCGAAGTAACTCTGCTTGATACCTTCGCTGCGCAGCATTTTCAGGTAGTTAAAAATGGCGGCGACGACTTGGTCGCGCTGGGCCAAGCCTTTGTCAGTCAGCGAGACGCTGATGGCGAAGACGCCGCCGTTGCGATCCACCATCGGATCGGCGCCGGCATTGATGGCGTCCGCCAATCCCTGCTTCTGCAACCAGTCGGACAGGGTATTTTTACTGCGGTTGCCGATCAGGTAACCGATGTAGGTGTCGGTTTTGCTGCGAAACGCGGCGCTGTTGTTATCGATGCGGAACTCAACCTTCAGCTGCTTGCGCGGCTGCGCCGGCACATAGTGAATGATGATGCCCTGCTGCTCCGGCGTGACGGCCGGTACGGTGATCGGCGGCACGCTGGCGTCATGATTCGGCACGCGGCCAAAGGTTTTTGCGGCAATGTCAGCCAGCTGCGGCAGCGGTTGATTGCCGTACAGCACCCCCATCATCAGATTGGCGGAGTAGTAGCGCTTATAGAACCCCGTCAGCTCATAGTGCAACTTGCTGCCCGGCTTGTCTTTCAGCGTGTCCAGATTACCGCCGGAGAAGCGCGCGCTCGGGTGCGCCGGGTTGAGGGTTTCCGCACCGACCTGCGCCATACGCATGCCGTCGCGCGAACGCGCCATCGTCAATTCTGCATTCACCGCGTTGCGCTCGCGATCGGCATTGCCCGGATCCAGCAACGGCTCCGCAATGGCGTCGGCCATGCGATCGACCGCCGGCTCCAGCGCGTCATTCTCCACTTCCAGATAGAAGGCGGTGCGATAAGAAGCCGTGCTGGCGTTGTGGCTGCCGCCGTGCTTTTTCAGGAATTCGGACAGGTTTTCCGGCTCGGGATAACGTTTGGAGCCCATCAGCACCATATGTTCCAGATAGTGCGCCAAGCCCAGTTGGCTGTTCGGATCTTCGAGCGACCCGACCGGCAATGCCAGCGCCGCCAGCGATTTCGGCGCCTGGACATCGGATACCAGCAGCACCGTCATGCCGTTAGCCAACTTGATCGCCTCGTACTGACGCGGATCGTGCTCGCTCTTGTTGATCTTCTCCGCCAGCGGTTGCCATCCTTGTGCGGCCCAGCTCAACGGCGCCCAACACATAGCCAATAATACCAGCCCGGTGATGCGGGCCAACTGTCTGCGCATATCCAAAATAAACCCCTATTCTGACATCGCCACGCCCACTCCCTGACGCTGGCGACGTACATCAAAACCCCATAACCAAATCTGTACTCGCCGGGTTCTTCGCCAATGTGGCGCCCCAAAACGCGGCGGGTATATGCCTGTACGTTATGTAAGACCGGGAATTACCCCAATGGTTGAATATAACCTTCGTTATTTTTACCACCTCCCGCCGCACAGCACCACCGGGGGATTGTTACCCCAGGTTATGACACGCCACCGGCAGCAGATAACGCTCTGTTTCGGCCAGTATTTGCGCCAGGTAGTCATTGTCCAATTGGCGGAACACTCGCTGAACATAGGGATCTTCCCCTTCTCCGGGAATACGCTGATCGCCCTGCCAAGCCTGCAGCAATTTGGCGCGAGCCTTTGCTTGCGCTTCTTCCTCCCAGTCGATTTGCTGCGTTTCCGGCTGATAGCACTGACTCAGCCACGCCCAGCCGCTCTTGTTCAGCAACAACAGCGGCTGACACAGACCGCGCTGATAGCCCGCCAGCAGTTCCGCCAGCTGCGCCTGCGCCTCTTCAGGCGCAAGCGCGGCAAAGCGCCAGGCGGAGTTCTTGCGACCGTACATGCGGCTCTCGCCGGTGCCGCCGGCGCAGCAGTACACCAGGTGCTCCAGCCACAGCAATATGCCGTCCACCGCCGACAACGTGGCGGGCCGCCAGCGCAACAGGCCGTCATCCTGCACCTGATGCAGCCAGCCGCTGAGGCGCACGCCAGCAATATCGATGTCCAATTCCAGGCTGTGGCTCTCTGCGCGTTCCGCACGCACCTGCTCGGCCAGTTCGCTCATCTCTTCCTGCTGCTTTTGCCAATAGATCTCGCCGAAGGCGCCATAGGGCAACCCCCCGGCGGCGCGCACCCGTTGGAACAACCGTTCGGGATCGTCGCCGTCAATCAGGGTATTCAGCAGTTGGCTGTTGAACTGGTAGCGGCTGAGGTTATCCAGCGTGAAGGGCTCTTCGTCCGGCAGCTCGGTCTCTTCCAGGATAAAGCTGACGCCCAACCGCAGCTGGAAGAAGGCGCGAATAGGATGGCGGTAAAACCGCAGCAGCTCATCCAACGCTATTTGCTGCAGCGTTTCGGCGGGCAGCAGCTGGTTGAACGCCGGGTGCGCCGCCCCGCGCCCGTCGGCGGCGGGCAGCCACTCGGCGGCATAGCTTTGCGCTTCCGAGCCCGGCAAGAAATTCTCGGCGGCGAACGGCATGCGCGCATGCCACTTCAGCAAATGCTCGCCCACTCGCCGGGCGCTGTCGTCTGCGGTGCGCGCCTCGTCTCCCGGCAGGCAATAGCTTTGCTCCAGATACTCCAGCAGCTCGGTAACCAGCACCGAAGGATAGCGCGGGCTGTTGTCCTGAATGGAACGGCCAATGAAGCTGATATACAGCCGTTGTTGCGCGGACAGAATCGCCTCCAGGAACAGATAGCGGTCGTCATCGCGCCGGCTGCGGTCGCCGCGCTTGACCTGCTGCGCCATCAGATCAAAACCCAATGGCGGCAACGTGCGCGGATACACGCCGTCGTTCATGCCCAGCAGGCACACCACCTTGAACGGAATCGAGCGCATCGGCATCAGCGTACAGAAGTTGATTTGCCCGGCGAGGAAGCGCTGGCTGATGCGCTCCTGATCGAGGCGCGCCGCCAAATCGTCGCGCAGAATCGTCAAGGGCACGTCATCCGGATAGCGCGCCGCCAGGCCAAAATTGATGGCCTGTTGCCACTGCTGCTCGATCAATGCCAGCACCACTTCGGTATCGCTATCCGCTTCGAAGAAGGCATCCAGCAGCTGTCGGCACAGCGGTAGCCATGCCTCGAGCGAGCGCGCTTCGCTCAAGACTTGCCGCCAATGGCTCAATTGGGCCAGCAGATCCGCCAACTGCCCCGCCAGTTCGGCGACCAACCCGCTCGACTCGTCGTAAGGCAAAATGCCCTGCCAATCGCCGGCGTTGCTGTCCATCGCGTAACCGAGCAGCATGCGCGTAATGCCGAATCGCCAGGTGTGCTGGCCCGTGGCGGGCAGATCCAGTTCTCGCACGTTATCGTCGTCCAGCCCCCAGCGCACGCCGGATTCACCGACCCAGTGACGCAACAGGCGCAGCCCCTCTTCGCCAATGGCGAAACGGGCGGCCAGGGCCGGCACTTCCAGCAGCGCCAGCACCTGCTCCGAAGTAAAGCGGCTTTGCGGCAGATCGAGCAGGGAGATGAACGCCTGCAAAGCCGGATGCGCCTGTCGCGCTTTACGGTCAGAAATGGCGAACGGCAGGTAGCGCTCGGCGGGAGCATTGCCGAACACGGCCTGAATATAAGGCGTATAGCTGTCGATATCCGCCACCATCACGATGATGTCGCGCGGCGTCAACGCGGGATCCTGCGCGAGCATGGTCAGCAGTTGATCGTGCAGCACCTCCACTTCCCGCTGTGGGCTGTGGCAGGCGTGCAGGCTGAGGGAACGATCTTGCGGATCGAGCCTGCGCTTGCTGAAACTGCTTTCCAGCGTTTCTGCCGTGATGCCGATCACCGCGTGATCTTCCAGCTCCAGCATATCGCGTTGAACGGCGTGCAGCATGGTATCCGCCGGGATATCGACAAAGGCGTCGACCTCTTGCGCCCCTTCCATCTGCGACAGCAAATAGAGGTGATCGCGCCCGAGCTTGCCCCAGGAGGCCAGCAGCGGGTTACTGAGCTGCTGCTGCCCTTCAGCATCAAACAGACGCGCCGCGTCAGCCGGTTCGCGAAACAGCCCTTGCTCGCGCGCCTGATGATAGTGACGGCGCTTGCGGCTCTGCAAGCGGGCCAGGAAAGCGTAATCCTGAATGTCGCCCCAGTAATAACGACAAGGGTTGGTGAACATCAGGTGGATATCGATATGCCGCCCCAGCGCCTGCAGCGCCTCCAGATAGACCGGCGGCAATGCCGAGATGCCGCAGATAAACACCCGCGGCGGCAAACCGGGCGGGCACGTTGTTGCCTGCTCCAGCGCGTGGATAAAGCGGCTATACAGATTGGCGCGGTGCCATTCCGGCTGCCCCAATTCGCGCGTGTACTCCACCAGCCGCGCCCAGAGCGGCGCCTGCCACTGCTGAGCCTCGGGCAGACCGTCGATGCGTTCACCGCGCTGCCAGCTCTCCAGCCACTGCGGACGATAAACCAAATACTGGTCGAACAGGTCGGCAACCCGGCCGGCCAATTGGTGGATTTTTCGCTTGTCGCCGTCATCGGTGAGATAGTGCTGCAGTGGCGCGAACGCCGGCTGGGTCAGCATCTCCGGCAGCAGCCACATCAGCTTCCAGGTCATGGCGTCCTTGCTGAAGGCGCTCTCTTTCGGGATATCCGGCAACACGCGGGTGAACATGTCCCAAATGAAGGTCGCCGGCAGCGGAAACGCGACATTGGCGGCGATGCCGAACTGCTCCGCCAGCTGCATTTGCAGCCATTGCGCCATACCGGGGCTCTGAACCAGCACCACTTCCTGTTGAAAAGGATCGGCCAACGGATCTCTGGCTATCAGCGCGCTGGTCAGCGTTTTCAATAAATCCAGCTGATTGGAATGATAAACCGTGAACATGATGGCTCCTTTAAAACAAGATACGTACCGGCTCAAAAACGGGTGCAATACCAGCGGCTCAGCGTCGCCCACTGCCGTTGCGGAGTTTGTACTCTGACCGTCAATCGGCGGCAATCAGCATCCGCGCCGTCGAACGCCGTCTCGCGTCGCCAGCCTTCCGGCAGCGGTTCGGCATCGAGCCGACCGGTGACGGCGAACGCCTCCAACTGCTGATGCGCCATCACCCAGGCTTGCCGGTAGTGCCACTGGCGCTGGAACGACTGCAACAGCACCTGATGATACTGTAACAAGCCCAGCAGCGACACCGAGAACAACAATGCCGCCACCAACACTTCCGGCAGGCTGAAGCCGTTGCGGGATAACCGCCCTGCGCGAGCGTTAACCCTCACAGTCGGCCGGCCTTTTCTCGGGGCAAAAATCCAGCCGGCCGCCCGGCTGCGCTTGCACCCTGCCGACCGATTCCGCACCGTCAAACGCGCCCCATTGATACAGCCAAAGCGGCTCACCGCCGCGCATCTCCCCAAGGCCGCGTACCGTCACGACGCCCGCTCTGGCAGACAGCCGGGCGCAGGCCGTCAGTTCCGCGCGCTGCCTGCATAACCAGGCCGCCGCACTCAGCTCGGCGCGCGGCCAATGCTGGAGCATGCCCCAACTCAGCGCCGAAGCGGCCTGATTGTAAGCCTGGAGGTAGCGCTGCTGATCGGCGGCCAGTAACAGCGCGTTATCCAATTGCCGGTGCTGGGCATTAAGCAACATCAACCCCAACGCCAACAGCAACATTACCGCCGCCAAAGTGCTGCCGCCTCGCTGGCTCCGCCGGTTCATGGCAACGCCGCCATTTCGACGCTCCCGCTCAGGCTGCGCCTGATACGCGCATCGCCGACAGAGCGCCCCGCCAGAGTCAAACGGGCCAGCGCACCGCCATGCTCCCCGCGCTCTATCGCCACATGAAACCGCTCAATGCGCACTTCGTCACGATCGAGCAGCCGCTCCCAGCCGCCGCCGTCGCATTGGCTTACGCCACGCTGCCCTTCCAAGCCGCCATTGCGCAGCCGATAACCGAAATAACCTGCATCCTCGCCCGAGGTGAGCCATTGCCCGCTGCGGGTGATGTCGTAAGCGACGATAACGCAGCTGCCCGCCGCTTCTCCCGCCGCCTGGCCGATCAGCAGCGGGCGGCCAGCGCACTGCCCGGCACAGAAACCGGCGCGGCGCAGGTCTTTCTCGATACCGAACGCCAGTTGCCGCAGCGTTGACTCCAGCCGAAAATGCTGGCCGACGGCCACGTTTTGCTGGCGCAACAGCGGGTAGGTTTTCGCGGCGCCGAGCGCGATCACGCTGCCGAACACCAGCGCCAACATCACCTCCGGCAAGGTAAAACCGCGTTCGACAGTCAGCATGGCGCGATCCCCCTTATCCGGAGCCCTTCGCTGCACAAACGCAGCCGCCCTCGGGCGGACAGCACCAGCCGCAGGCCGCCTGCCTCGTTGCTGAGCAGGATGTGCCCCGCCTGCGCGGTATTGCGCAAGCCGTAAAACCCGATCTCTTTGTCGGTGTAGCCGCTCAAAACGACGTCGCGGTAAGACGGTGAGAAAACGGAACCCTCGGCGGAAGCGCAATCCGGCGGCGGCACACCGCCGCCCAGGCACCAGGGCGTGCCGTTCTTGAACCACAGCAGCGTCGTGCGGTTGCGCCAGTTGGCGTCCGCCTGCAGCCGCAGTAAAAACGCCAGCAGCTGCTGGGCAGTATGTTCCAGGCGCAACGTTTGCTGATGGTGGCGCCATTGACCGACGCCCCAGCCGGTGAGCATGCCGGCGATCAGGAGCGCCGCCAACAGCTCAATCAGCGTCATGCCACGCTGGCGGTCATCGATGTTCGAGAGCGTATTTTCTTTCATGCGGCCAGTTTAAGGGCCGTAACAAGGCGGTAAAGCCGCATGCGCAAGCCTTGCGGCAAGCTGCGCAATGTTTTCCCTATAGCGACAAATGGCGACAATAAAATGCGGCGCGGCGCGCAATGCGGATAAAAAAAGGGGCGCAATCGCTGCGCCCCTGGTGTGATGCGGTTAAGGTCAGATCGCGACCGGCGCCTTGATGGCCGGGTGCGGATCGTAACCTTCGATCTCGAAGTCTTCGAAACGGTAATCGAACAGCGAAGCCGGCTTGCGTTTGATCACCAGCTTCGGCAACGGACGGGGTTCACGCGTCAACTGCAGCTTCGTCTGTTCCATATGATTACTGTACAGATGGGTATCGCCACCGGTCCAGACGAAGTCGCCGACGTCCAAATCGCACTGCTGCGCCATCATATGCACCAACAGCGCGTAGCTGGCGATGTTGAACGGCAGGCCGAGGAACACGTCGCAGGAACGCTGGTACAGCTGGCAAGAGAGTTTGCCGTCCGCCACGTAGAACTGGAAGAACGCGTGGCACGGCGCCAGCGCCATCTGGTCCAGCTCACCGACGTTCCAGGCGGAAACGATGATGCGGCGCGAATCCGGATCTTGTTTCAGCTGCTGGAGCACGTTGCTCAGTTGATCGATCTGACGACCGTCCGCCGCGCCCCAGGCTCGCCACTGCTTGCCGTACACCGGGCCGAGATCGCCGTTTTCATCGGCCCACTCGTCCCAAATGGTGACCTTGTTGTCACGCAGATAGGCGATGTTGGTATCGCCGTTCAGGAACCACAACAGCTCATGAATGATCGAACGCAGATGACATTTCTTGGTGGTCACCAACGGGAAGCCTTCCTGCAAATTGAAACGCATCTGGTGGCCGAAAATCGACAACGTGCCAGTGCCGGTACGGTCGGCTTTAGGAGTGCCCTCGGCGAGCACCTTGTTCATCAAATCCAGATACTGTTTCATTTGTCCCTCACGACAGTTGTTGCTGCGGGCGACGACGGTACGCCCAAATCATCATAATAACACCGGCCACCACCATCGGGATGGACAGGATCTGCCCCATGCTGATCACGCCGTCGAACAGGCCAAGCTGAGCATCCGGCTGGCGGAACGCTTCAACGATGATGCGGAATGCGCCATAACCGATCAGGAACAGGCCCGATACGGCACCCATCGGCCGCGGCTTGCGGATGAACAGGTTCAGAATGATAAACAGCACCACGCCTTCAAGCAGCAGTTCATACAGCTGGGACGGGTGACGCGGCAGCACGCCGTACTGGTTCAGCAGCGGCAGCAGAGAAGGATCGGCGGCGGCGAGCGCCACGTCTTCGCTGCGCGAGCTTGGGAACAGCATCGCCCAAGGGGTGTCGGTGGTCACGCGGCCCCACAGTTCACCGTTGATGAAGTTGCCGAGGCGGCCGGCGCCCAAACCGAACGGGATCAATGGCGCGATAAAATCGGAAACCTGGAAGAAGGTGCGTTTGGTGCGGCGAGCGAACCAGAACATCACCAGAATCACCCCCATCAATCCGCCGTGGAACGACATGCCGCCATCCCAGACTTTAAACAGATAGAGCGGATTATCCAGGAACAACGGCAGGTTGTAGAACAGCACATAGCCCACGCGGCCGCCGACGAATACGCCCAGGAAACCGGCGTAGAGCAGGTTTTCCACTTCGTCTTTGGTCCAGCCGCTGCCCGGCTTGTTGGCGCGGCGCACCGCCAGCCACATGGCAAAAACGAAGCCGACCAGATACATCAGGCCGTACCAATGCAAAGAAACCGGGCCAATGGAGAAAATGACCGGATCAAATTTAGGAAACGCCAGATAGCTATTGCTCATCTATCACCACAACATGTCTGTTATTTTTCCCCATGCGGGGGCGGCAGGTGCCAAACGTCGGCGCAGGTTGTCACACGCCTTTCAAACGGCAGCGTTGGCCACTGCGGTTTGCAAGACGACGAACATGCGTCGCGCTGAGGTTGCGCATCATAACATAGGCTTAGCGCGGTCCGGGCCGGCAGCGCGGGAAAAGTTCTGTAAAAAAATCACACCGCGCGGCGATCATCTCCCGCCGCGAATCAACCCGCCCATGCCGCGTCGCTCCATAAACGCCGCCACCAAATGGCGCACTTCCGTGGTCATTTGGGTGTTCAACACCCGGTGCGCCAACACTTCGGCGTCGGCAAGATCGATATGCCGCAGCAGGTATTTGATGCGCGCCACGCTGCGTCCGTTCATGCTCAGATTGCGATAGCCCATGCCCACCAGCAACAGCGCGCCCATCGGATCGCCAGCCAGTTCACCGCACAGGCTAAGCTGCAGCCCGGCCGCTTTCCCCTGTTCGGCGATCAGCTTCAGCACCTGCAGCATCGCGGGATGCAGGCTGTCGTACAGCGAGGCTACCCGCGTGTTGTTGCGATCCACCGCCAGCAGGTACTGGGTCAAATCGTTGGTACCTACCGAGATGAAGTCGACGCGCCCGGCCAAATGCGGGATCAGGAAAATCATCGACGGCACTTCCAGCATCACGCCGATTTTCGGTTTCGGGATCGCGTAGCCAAGCACCTCTTCCACCTCGCGCCCAGCGCGGTCAATCAAGCGCTTAGCCTCATCGACCTCTTCCAGGCTGGTGACCATCGGCAGCAAAATGCCCAGGTTGCCGGTGCCGGCATTGGCGCGCAGCATGGCGCGCACCTGTATCAAAAAGATCTCCGGCTGGTCCAGAGTGATGCGAATGCCGCGCCAGCCCAGGCAGGGATTTTCTTCGCTGATCGGCATGTAGGGCAGTTGCTTGTCGGCGCCGATGTCCAGCGTGCGCAGCGTGACCGGTTTGTTGGGGTAAAGCTGCAGCATGCCTTGATACTGCGCGACCTGTTCTTCTTCGGAAGGGAAACCGCTTTGCAACATGAACGGAATTTCAGTGCGGTACAACCCCACGCCGTCCACCCGGCCGCCCAACAGCTGTTCATGTTCCGGGCTGAGGCCGGCGTTCAACATCACCTGAACGCGTTCGCCGCTTTTCAACTGCGCCGGCTGTTCGACGTCGTCTTCCGCCAGCTTGCTCAGTTCCTGTTCTTCGCTGATCAGCCGTTGGTATTCCTGCACCAGCACCGGCTCAGGATCGACCAGCAGTTCACCGCGATACCCATCGACGATCAGCAGCCGCTGGCTGAGCAGAGAAGGCTGGATGTCGGCGCCCATCACCGTCGGCACCCCCATCGCCCGCACCAAAATCGCCGCATGCGAGTTGGCGGCGCCGTCGCGCACGACCACGCCGACCAGGCGATCCTGCGGCACTTCGGCCAGCAATGTCGCGGTCAGTTCATCCGCCACCAGCACAAAACGCGCCGGCCACTGGGTGGCCCCCTGAGTGGTGTCGTCGAGGTGGAACAGCAGGCGCTGGCCCAGCGCACGCAGGTCGCTGCCGCGCTCGCGCATATAGGTGTCCTGCAGTTTGGCGAACTGTTCGGCAAAGGCTTCTATCACCTGCTTCACCGCCCATTCCGCCACCGAGCCGTTGTCAATTTCGGCGAACAATTCGCGCTTGAGGCGGGCGTCGTTTAGCAGGTGAGAATAAAGATCGAAGATCGCCGCGCTCTCTTTTTGCGAGCTGGCGGCAAAACGCTTGCTGAAGCGGCGAAATTCCGCGCCGGCCTCTTCCAACGCCAACGTCAGGCGCTCGCGCTCGCTGGCGGTGTCCAGCGTCGACGCGCGGTAAACCTGATCGAGCGAAGGCTGGCTGCTGTCCTGCCACCCTTCCGCCACCGCCACGCCGGGCGAGGCCGCCAGCGCGCGCACGCGCGTTTGGCGATACTGGCCGAAAATGGCATTAAGCTGCGACTGTGAAAGGATCCCGGCCATCTGCGTGGCCAAGGTGACCATGAACGACTCTTCGCTTTCGTCGAACTGGCGCAGCTCGCGCTGCTGCACCACCAACACCCCCAACAGCTGGCGCCGGTGAATGATCGGTACCCCGAGGAAGGATCGGAAACGATCCTCTTTGACCTGCGGAACGTACTTGAAGCTGGGATGGCTTTGGGCATCGGCCAGGTTGATGGGTTCGGCCCGGCGGCCGACCAACCCGACGACACCTTCGTCAAACGCCAATGCGATAGTGCGCCCACGCGGCTTTTTCAGCCCGCGCGTGGCCATCAGGTAGTAACAGCGGCGATCGTTGTCCGCCAGGTAAATGGAACACACTTCGGTGTCCATCGCCAGACAGGTTTCATTGACCAGCAGATCCAGCGCATCCGTCAGACTGGCCGCCGCGGCCACCTTCTCTACAATTTCTCGCAAGCGCGTGAGCATAGTCGGCTTAACTTAACCTCTCTTTCGGCGATAAGCGGGGGCCTGCCGCGGCGCCGCCTGCTCTTGCATCGGCATCACGGTCACGGCGAATTCTTTCATCACCCGGCGGTAGACGTCGCGTTTAAACGACACCACCTGGCGCACCGGATACCAGAAGCTCACCCAGCGCCAACCGTCGAACTCCGGCGTGCTGCTGCGCTGCATATTGATATCAGCGTCATTGCACAGTAGCTGCAACAAAAACCATTTTTGCTTTTGGCCGATACAAACCGGCTTTGTGTCCCAACGCACCAAACGTTTCGGCAATTTATAGCGCAACCAGTTGCGGGTCGAAGCCAGGATGCGCACATCCTTTTTACTCAGCCCCACTTCTTCGAACAGCTCACGGTACATCGCCTGCTCCGCAGTTTCGCCAGGGTTAATCCCACCTTGGGGAAACTGCCAGGAGTGCTGACCGTAACGGCGGGCCCATAAGACCTGCCCCTGACGATTACAGATTACGATACCAACATTCGGGCGGTAGCCATCATCATCGATCACCGGACTACCTCGATAAGCTTAAATTCGCATAGATGTCCTGATTGTTTCACACAAGCTACAGGCGGTAAACCACTGCTTTACGGCGCTGCGGGCCGGATAACATTGGGATAACTCACAGATATAGGCAAAGTTATAAACATGCATCGGCATTTCAGACCGGTTTTATTCACTTTTTCTGTGGATAGGTGTGTGTAGAACTCGAGGGATAAGCCGGTAAAACTCTCGTCCCCGAAAATCCCTCCTCACACCGAAAAAACAATATTATTCATAAAAACATATAATTAACCAATATCCCACAGTTATGTACAGGGCAAAAATGTGATCTATGCACGGTAAGGATCTTACCCTGGCGAAAGATCCACCAACGCCGTTTTTATCCACAGATTATCCGGGCAAGTTACGCACAAAACGGACAAATTCGTAAAAAACCGCCCGAGTCAAGGCTGTAAATTGAACCAGTGATCGGTAAAAATTTGGGTTATCCCATAAATCTGTGGATAAATAGGTGTAAGATCCTGTTTATTGTCGGTGGCTTCAGGTGAACAAGCCTCGCGGGTGCATTGTCGCTCGCGCAAGGAAAGAAAAAAAGTCATGTAAAATCATGCTACTATTATTCTTTTCCCCAGGCGACTGGGGTTACCGTTTCCCGTGTATCTTTGCAGTACGTTTTTCAACCAAATTCGACAGGCTTGATTTATGGCGTTTTTATCCCCTCTGCCACCCCCGCCGGAAAATGAACGGCAGCTGTTCGAGCGCGCTCAGGCGCTGGCCGGCTTCAGTTTTGGCGAACTGGCCGCCCGCGCGCAGTTGCCGATCCCCAAGGATCTGAAACGCGATAAAGGCTGGGTGGGCATGCTGCTGGAGCTGTACCTCGGTGCCATGGCCGGCAGCAAACCGGAACAGGATTTTCCTGAGCTGGGCATTGAGCTGAAAACCATTCCTGTCGACGCCGCCGGCAAACCGCTGGAGACCACTTTCGTCTGCGTGGCCCCGCTCACCGGCAACAGCGGCGTCACCTGGGCCAGCAGCCACGTTCGCCACAAGCTGGCGCGCGTGTTGTGGATACCGGTAGAGGGCGAACGGCAAATCCCGCTGGCGCAGCGCCGCGTCGGTTCGCCGCTGCTGTGGAGCCCGAGCGCTGCAGAAGAAGAGATGCTGCGCCGCGATTGGGAAGAGCTGATGGATCTGATTGTGCTCGGTCACGTAGAACGCATCACCGCACGCCACGGCGAAGTGCTGCAACTGCGCCCCAAAGCGGCCAACAACAAGGCGCTCACCGAAGCCATCGGCGAACAGGGGCAACCTATCATGACGCTGCCGCGCGGTTTCTATCTGAAAAAGGGTTTTACCGGCGCGCTGCTGGCAAGACATTTCTCAATCTAAGCGATTTCGTTTAACTCTGGTTTAGCTAGCCCTGTCAGCGCCACGATAAACGCGTATAATTCACCCTTTGCATTTATTAAGTATTAAGGTGTGTCGGGCAATGTTCGAATGGATTATGGATCCCAATGCCTGGTTAGCGTTAGGTACGCTAACCATTCTTGAGATCGTACTGGGTATTGATAACATCATTTTTCTGTCGCTGGTGGTGGCGAAGCTGCCCAAAGCGCAACAGAACAAAGCTCGCCGAATGGGCTTGGCCGCCGCCATGCTGATGCGCCTGGCGCTGCTGGCCTCCATCGCCTGGGTGATCCGCTTGACGCACCCGCTGTTCACCGTGCTGGATCACGCCATTTCCGCCCGCGATCTGATCCTGCTGCTCGGTGGATTGTTCCTGATCTGGAAAGCCAGCAAAGAGATCCACGAAACCATCGAAGGCACGGAAGAAGAGCACCACACTAAGGTGCACAGCTTCTTCGGCGCGATCGTACAGATCATGCTGTTGGATATCATCTTCAGTCTGGATTCGGTGATTACCGCCGTAGGCCTTTCCGATCACCTGTTCATCATGATGGCGGCGGTGGTGATTGCCGTCGGCGTGATGATGTTCGCCGCACGGCCGATCGGCGAATTCGTCAATCGCCATCCGTCGGTGAAAATGCTGGCGCTGGCGTTCCTGATCCTGGTGGGCTTCACGCTGATGCTGGAAAGTTTCCAGGTGCACGTGCCGAAAGGCTACATCTACTTCGCCATGTTCTTCTCCATGTCGGTAGAAGCGCTCAATCTGATGCGCAGCAAGAAAAACCGTTCGCCGGAATAACCCTACGCGGAGGCCGCCATCGGCGGCCTCCGCCGTTTCGTTGCCCCCTCATTTCAGTTTTTCTTATCAGATAAAGACTTATCTGAGACGCCCTCTGCCAAGAGTTTGCTAATCTTGAAAGAACATTGTTTTCTGCATAATCGAGGATCCGCAGGATGAAAAAGTGGGTAATGGCAGTGTCTGCGCTGGTTATGGCCGCCGGCTTGGCGGGATGTTCCAGCGACTACGTCATGGCGACCAAAGACGGCAACATGATCCTGACGCAAGGCAAACCGGAGATCGACACCGATACCGGGCTCATCAGTTATAAAGATGAGAAAGGCAATCACCGCCAGATCAACGGCGATCAGGTTTCCCAGGTTATCGAACGCTAATCACCGCACGCCGGCTATCGCCCGCTCGAGCGCGGTAGCCCTCATTCGTGTCCGCACGGAATCCGCTTCCCCCATCTTCACCGCTTGGTTATAGTCAGGAAAGGCGACATCGCCGCCCGACGGACTTTGCGCCGTCTTCTGAATTGGGCTCCTGTTTCACCGGGCCGCACGGCCCGTCAGCGCTAACAAGAAAGGAAGGCCGTTAATGCAATACCACCGTATTCCCCACAGTTCTTTAGAAGTGAGCGTGCTGGGACTGGGCACCATGACCTTTGGCGAACAGAACAGCGAAGCCGACGCCCATGCGCAACTGGACTATGCATTGGCCGCAGGCGTGAACCTGATAGATACCGCCGAACTGTACCCGGTGCCGCCCCGCCCGGAAACCCAGGGCCTGACCGAAAGCTATATCGGCAGTTGGATCAAAGCGCGCGGCAATCGCGAAAAAATCGTCCTGGCCAGCAAAGTCTCGGGCCCGGTGCGCGGCACTGACAGCAGCATCCGCCCGCAGCAGGCGCTCGATCGCAAAAACATCCGCGCCGCTCTGGACGCCAGCCTCAAGCGGCTGAACACCGATTATCTCGATCTTTACCAATTGCACTGGCCGCAGCGCGCCACCAACTGCTTTGGCAAACTCAACTATCAATATACCGATGACAAAGCCACGGTCACGCTGCTGGAAACCCTGGAGGCGCTGACCGAGCAGGTGCGCGCCGGTAAAATTCGCTATATCGGGGTCTCCAACGAAACGCCCTGGGGCGTGATGCGCTATCTGCAACTGGCGGAGAAACACGAGCTGCCGCGCATCGTGTCGATTCAAAACCCGTACAGCCTGCTGAACCGCAGCTTTGAGATTGGCCTGGCCGAAATCAGCCAGCACGAAGGGGTAGAACTGCTGGCCTATTCCAGCCTGGCGTTCGGCACGCTGAGCGGTAAATACCTCAACGGCGCTAAACCGGCCGGTGCGCGCAATACGCTGTTCACCCGCTTCAACCGTTATTCAGGGCAGCAAACCCAACGGGCGATCGCCGAATACGTGGAGCTGGCCAAAAAACACGGGCTGGATCCTTCGCAGATGGCGTTGGCCTTCGTGCGTCAGCAGCCGTTCGTCGCCAGCACCCTGTTGGGCGCCACCTCGGTGGAGCAGTTGAAAATCAACCTCGATAGCCTCGACGTGATTCTGGATGAGGACGTGCTGCAGGCGCTCGAAGAAATCCACACCCGGTTTACCATTCCGGCGCCTTGATAGCCTGAGGGCGCAGCCTGGCTGCGCCCCGCTTCACCGCCGCTGCGACCACCACAACGCGCTAATCGCCAGCGCAAACACCACGCCAAACCCTACGCCGACGCCCACCACCGGCACGCCCAGCTTCACGACCAAAGAATACAGGCCCAGCATCAGCAACATGGCAGCGTTTTCACCCAGGTTTTGCACTGCGATCGCATTGCCGGCGCCGACCGAATGTTTGCCCCGCTCCTGCAGCAACGCATTGAGCGGCACGACGAAGAAGCCCCCCAGCATGCCGATGAGCGCCAGCAAGACGTAGGCATTGAGCATGGTCGTTTGCAGCGCAAACACCGCGACCGCGACGCCGATCAGGATCCCGGCCGGCATACAGCGTTTCACCGTTTTAAGCGTGACGAAGCGCGCGGCGGCACCCGCGCCCACCACGATGCCGACGGCCACCATGGCGTTCAGCAGCGTTGGCGTGGCGTTATCGGCGATGCCGAGCGCCACCGGTACCCACAGCACCAGCAGAAAACGCAGCGTCACGCCGGCCCCCCAAAACAGGCTGGTGCCAATCAATGAGAAACGCGTCTGTCCATCGCGCCACAGCGTAACGCAGGCAGCAAAGAAGCTGTGCGTCATGGCCTGCGGACGCCACGAAGCGCCAGGACGCGCCGCCGCCAAACGCGGAATATACAGGTTGGCGACCACCGCTCCCGCGTAAACCAACGCGCAGGCCGCCAGCGCCGCCGCCACGTGCCAGTCCGCCAGAATACCACCGGCCACCGAACCGGTCAGAATGGCCGCAATGGTCGAAGCCTCGATCAGGCCGTTAGCCTTGACCAGTTTCTCGCCGCTGGTGATCTCGCCCAGAATGCCGTATTTAGCCGGTGAATACGCGGCGGCTCCCACGCCGACCAGGCTGTAACCCAGAAACGGATTACCCCCAAAACAGATCACCAATGCCCCCGCCAATTTCAGGGCGTTGGCGAACATCATCACCCGCCCTTTGGCAAAGCTGTCGGCGATCTGGCCGACGAACGGAGCCAGAATGATATAGGTGGCGACAAAGGCCATCTGCAGGATCGGCTGGCTCCAGTCCGGATACAGCTGCTGCTTGATCAACGCCAGCGTGGCGAACAGCAACGCATTGTCGCCGAACGCCGAAAGGAACTGCGCGCTGATCACCGCGATCATGCCGCGTGACAACAAAGGGGATTCGGTCGAAGGATTCATCAGGCACTCTCCGGCTGTTCGGCCATATGACGCAGGGTGACGAAATCAGGTTTGCCGCTGCCGAGCACCGGCAGCGTTTTCAACAGGCGAATATCGCGCGGCACCGCCAGCTCCGGGCTGCCCAGTTCGCGCGCCACCCGCAGCAATGCCTCGCGGGTAATGGCGGGATCGGTGGTAAACAGCACCAACGCCTCGCCTTTGCTGCTGTCGCTTTTGACCGTGGCGGCATGCAGTTTATCCGGCGACAGCCGTTGCGCCAGCAGTTCGACGCTCTCCAGCGACACCATCTCGCCCGCCAGCTTGGCGAAGCGCTTCACGCGCCCGCGAATGGTGCAGTAACCCTGCTCATCCAGGCTGACGATATCGCCGGTATCATACCAGCCCGGCTGCAGCACGCCATTCGCATCTTCCGCCGCCGGCGGCTCCAGTTCGCCGGGGCGTTCAACCCGCAGATAGCCTTTCATGATATTCGGCCCCTTCAGCTGCAGACGGCCGCCGTTATCAATACCCGGCACCGCGATCAGACGCGCCTCCATCTGCGGCATGATACGGCCGACGGTGCCCACCTTGGTCGCCAGCGGCACGTTGATCGAGACCACCGGCGCGCACTCGGTCACGCCATAGCCTTCCAAAATGCGGATGCCGTATTTGTCCTGGTAGATCTGTTTGGTGCTGTCCGCCAGTTTCTCCGCGCCGGCCACGACATAGCGCAGGCGGGCAAAATCATACGGATGCGCGAAGCGCGCATAGTTGTTAAGGAAGGTCGCCGTGCCGAACAGCACCGTGCAGTTACGGTCATACACCAGCTCCGGCACCACGCGATAGTGCAGCGGGCTGGGGTAGAGGAAAATGCGGCTGCCGGTGATCAGCGGCGTAAGCAGCCCCACCGTCAGGCCGAACGAGTGGAACAGCGGCAGCGACGACATGAAGCGGTCGCGCGGCGTGAAATCGGCGATAGTGCGGATTTGTTCTACGTTGGCCAGCAGGCTGGCGTGCGAATGCACCACGCCCTTGGGATGGCCTTCGGATCCGGACGTGAACAGGATCAGCGCCGGGTCCTCCGGACATTGCGGCAACGCCGCGCGCTGCGGCTGCAGCAAGTGACGCAGGATCCACAGCTTATCCGCCAGCGTGACCGTATCTTTCAGATCTTCCAGATACACCCAGTTAGCCTGCGGCACCTGTTCCGGCAGGTGGGTCAGCTTGCCTTTCTCCAGAAACTGGCGCGAGGTGATGATGGTCTTGATGCCGGCGGCCGTCATCGCGCTGTTCAGGCCGTTGGCGCCTGCGGTGTAGTTGAGCATCGCCGGGATGCGATTGCGCAGCGAAGCGCCGAAGATCGCCGCCGCGGTAATGATGGCGTTGGGCAACAGCAGCCCAACGTGCTCCCCCTCGGCGGTAAAGCGCTGCAGAATGCGGCTGACGCCCAGCGATTTCTTGACTAGCGTCTGGTAACTGTCCTCTTTGAAAGCGATGTCTTCAATGCAAGGCTTGCGGCGCCCATAGCGGTGCTGCGCCGCCAGCAAAGCATGGAACAGCGTTTGCGGCTCGCGCGTCTCCATGCGCGCCCGCATCATGATCTGCATCAGCCGATCGCCCGCCAGCGCCCGGCGTTCACGCGCACGCGGCGCCTCCGGCATCGGCAGCGTGGTCGGCGGCAAGATGCGGATGCTGATTTGCGGGAACCAGCGGATCTTGAACACCCCGGCCATGCGGCCAAACGGGCTGAACTCCGGGCCATCGATCCGCACCGGCACCACGGTCGCGCCCGATTTGGCGGCGATAAACGCCGCTCCGTCGTAAATTTTCATCAGCGCACCGGTCACGGTGATGCGCCCTTCAGGGAACACCACGATCGGCCGTCCCTGCTCGACCATGCGCACCAGTTGCTTGATGGCCATCGGCTTGGTGGGATCGAGCGAGACAAAATCGATGTAAGGCCGCAGCCAGCGCATAAACCAGCTCTCGCCGATGCTGGCATAGACCGCAAACACCGGTTTTATCGGCAGGAACAGCGCCAGCAGTACGCCGTCGAGGAAAGAGACGTGGTTCGGCGTAATCAGTAATTTTTGCCGTTCGGAGTGCTGGACGTCCCCTTCGACCCGTACCCGAAACAACAGGCGAAACAGCGCGCGCAGCAGTGAAAAGATCATGCCCTTCTCCCTTGGCCATGGAGGCATAAATCGTTGTAGGGAAAAGAATACTATATGGCAGGCAAAAAAAAACCTACGCATCCGCGTAGGTTGGTGCAATTGAAAATGGCTTCAGCATGCAAGGCACGCTGATTTCTCACCAATCAATACCTCTGGGATCACCTACTCTAGAGAGATGGCGTGCAGGAAACTACCGGCGAATCGCAAGAGTTCTGCTCCAAATGCAACCAGCTGTAAATTTCCCACGATCTGCTGTAATAACTCAATGAAACTTAAACCTTCCCGCAGCGACGAAAATAAATATAACAACGACGAGCCAGTGACCCAGACGTGACATCTTCGCTCATCGTGCGCTGACCTCGACCAGGCAGCTCATGGCGTTCGGCCCCTGCGTCAGCGGCGAGGTGCCGATATCCAGCGTCAGCACGTTCGGGTTGCCCGCCTGCTCGACCGGCCGGCGCTGCGCGTCGAAACCCGGCTCGAACCAGGCACCGGTCGCCATCAGCACCACGCCGCGCGTCACGCCATCGGTGAGCGATACCCCCGCCAGACAGCTGCCGCGCGCGTTGCTGACCAGCACTTCGGCGCCGTCCGCCACGCCGCGCGGCGCCGCATCGTCCGGATGCATGTACAAGGTTTCTCGCCCGGCGGTCTTGTTGCCCTGCGCCAGCGGCGCCGGATCCATCTGGCTATGCAGGCGATCGCTCGGCTGAATGGAGATCAGGTGCAGCGGCCAGTTTTTGGCCTGCGGCGCGCCCAGCCACTCCACCGGCGGCCGCCACTGCGGATGCGGAGCGAAATCTTCGTAGCGATAGCCGGCGATCCGCTCGCTGAACAGCTCTATCTTGCCGCTGGGCGTTTGCAGCGGGTTAGCCTGCGGATCGGCGCGGAACGCGTCAAAAAATACGAACTCTTTAGCCGGCGCGGGCAGCTCGACATAGCCCCGTTGCCAGAAGGCCTCAAACTCGGGCCAGGCGACGCCGGCGCGCTGCTGCGCTGCGCCGCATTGCCGGTAGATAGCTTCGATCCAGGCCCGCTCGTCGCGATTCTCGGTAAAGCGCTCACGATAGCCGAGACGCTCCGCCAGATCGGCGAAGATATCGAAATCGTTGCGCGCCTGATGCTGCGGCGCAATGGCCTGATGCATCGCCAACACGTAGCGATCGCGCGACGAGCCGCCGATATCGTTACGCTCCAGCGAACTGGTGACCGGCAGCACGATGTCTGCCATTTTGGCCGCCGCCGTCCACCAGATATCTTGAACGATCACCGTGTCCGGCTTCTGCCAGCCCTCCACCAGCCGATTCAACTGCTGATGATGATGGAACGGGTTGCCGCCGGCCCAGTGCACCAAATGGATATCCGGATAATGCCGCGTCTCGCCGCAAAATTGATAGGCCTCACCGGGGTGCAACAGCATGTCGCAGATGCGCGCCACCGGGATCGCCAGCCCGGCCGGGTTTTCGCCTACCGGCATGGTCGGCGCAGGCGTATCCACGCGCGGATTGCCGACGCCGTTCATCGAACCGTGGCCGAACGAGAAACCGCCGCCCGGCAGCCCCACCTGGCCCAGCATCGCCGACAGCGCGATCATCATCCAATACGGTTGCTCCCCCCGATGCGCGCGTTGCACGGAGTAGGAACAGGTGATGAAACTGCGCACGCCGATCAGTTGCCGCGCCAGCAGCGCGATGCGCGCCGCCGGAATGCCGGTAATTGCGCTGGCCCAAACGGGGGTTTTCGCCACGCCGTCACCGGCGCCGTTCAGGTAATCCGCCAGTTGTTGATAGCCCACGCAGTGGCTGTGCAGGAAGGCTTCATCCTGCGCACCCAGCCGCTGGATTTCGTAAGCCAGCGCCAGCATCAGCGCCACGTCGGTATTCGGCCGGATCGGGATCCATTCCGCGTTGACAAACTCGGGACAATCATCGCGCATCGGGCTGATGTTGATAACCGGCGTGCCCTTGCGCGCCAGCTTTTGCAGCCAGGGCTTGAGCGCATGTTCCGCCGCGCCGCCGGAAGAGACCTGAGCGTTTTTCAGCGCCAATCCGCCAAACGCCACAAACAGCTCGCAATGCTCCACCACGCTCGGCCAACTGGTGACGCGCCCGGTCAAGGGCGAAAAAGTGCCGATCACATACGGCAGAAAGAACTGCGCCGCGCCCCAGCTGTAGTTGCCCTGCTGATCGACGCCGCCGCCGCCGCTGAAGTAGAACCGCCGCACCAGCGAGCGGGCATGGTGCAGCCGCCCGGCCGACGACCAGCCATAAGAGCCGGTAAACAACCCGGAGGCGCCGTAACGCTCGCGCACCCGGCGATTCTCTTGCGCCACCAAATCGAGCGCCAATTCCCAGTCCACCTCGACGAAATCTTCCCTGCCGCGCAGCGTACGGTCGCTGCCCTCGCGCTTTTGCAGCCACGAGCGGCGCACCGCCGGCTTGCGGATGCGTTTGTCGGAGTAGACCATCGGGACGATGGAATCGAGCAGCGGCGAAGGGTCGGGATCGTCGACGAAGGGTTCACAACGGATAAGCCGGCCGTCTTCAACCACGGCGGTATAAGCGCCCCAATGGGCGAGCTGCGGATAGCGTTTAATGGACATGGCGTTCTCGGCGCAAATCGGAATGCACAGACGTTACCTCAGCCCGCCGCCAGTGCCAACGTACAAATTGCGCTATCGTTCGGTAGCAGTCGGTTATGCGTACAGACTCGAAGAGATTCTGCAACCGCCGCCACAAGTTGCGCACGAGACCGCTTGCAGCCCCGGTTTTTTTCCGCAAAACTGGGGGATGTAAGCGATTACCCAGGATGTGTTGACTGATATGGCTACGATAAAGGATGTTGCCAGGCTGGCGGGTGTTTCCGTGGCCACGGTATCCCGCGTGATAAACAATTCCCCCAAGGCCAGCGAAGGGTCGCGCACCGCGGTGCAGGCCGCCATGGAACAGCTGCAGTATCACCCTAACGCCAACGCACGAGCGCTGGCGCAGCAATCCACCGAGACGCTGGGGCTGATCGTCTCCGACGTTTCCGATCCCTTCTTCGGCGCGATGGTCAAGGCGGTCGAGCAGGTGGCCTACGCCACCCACAATTTTCTGCTGATTGGCAACGGTTACCACGACGCCGAAAAAGAGCGTCAGGCGATTGAACAGCTGGTGCGGCACCGCTGCGAAGCGCTGGTGGTGCACGCCAAAAGGCTGAGCGATCAGGAACTTTGCGGCTGGATGCAACAGATCCCGGGCATGGTGCTCATCAATCGCACGCTGCCGGGGTTTGAAACGCGCTGCGTGGCGCTCGACGATCGCTACGGCGCCTGGCTGGCGACCCGACATCTGATCCAGCAAGGGCATCAGCGCATCGCCATCATCTGCTCCACCCACCAGATTTCCGACGCCACCGATCGTCTGCAAGGCTATCTCGACGCGCTGCAGGAACACGGCATTGCGGTGGATGAAAAGCTGATCGCCTACGGCGAACCGGACGAGATCGGCGGCGAACAGGCGATGACCGAATTGCTCGGCCGCGGCCGTTCGTTCTCCGCCATTACCTGCTACAACGATCCGATGGCCGCCGGCGCGCTGTCGGTGCTGAGCGATAACAGCGTCGACGTACCGGGAGAAATTTCGCTGATCGGTTTCGACGACGTGTTGATTTCGCGCTACCTGCGCCCACGCCTGACCACCATTCGCTACCCTATCGTGGCGATGGCCACCCAGGCGGCGGAGCTGGCGCTGGCGCTGGCCAACCGGCAACCGCTGCCGGAAATCACCAACATGTTCAGCCCAACGCTGGTGCGCCGCCACTCGGTCGCCACCCTCAACAACGCGCACGAACAGCCGTAATCATGCCGCCGCATGGGTGAGCCGTCACCCATGCGCTCAGATTGCGCAGCCCGCCGCATTTCTCACTTTTGGATTTTTTCCGCTCCCTGCGTTCGTGCAGATTGTTGGCACAATAACCTTTACGCTATATAGCATAAACGCTATATTCGAAGCGCATCATGTGGCAAGTGGTGACCGTCGAACGATTCGACGACTGGTTTTTGGCGCTGAACAACGCCCAGCAAACAAGCATCCTGGCGGCGATCTTCAAATTACAGACGTTCGGCCCGCAGTTGGCGCGGCCGCACGCCGATACGCTGCATTTTTCCGACGCGGCCCGGCAGTTGAAGGAGTTGCGCGTTCAACATCGCGGGCGCCCTTTCAGGGTGTTTTTCGCCTTTGACCCACAGCGGCAAGCAGTATTGCTGTGCGGTGGCGATAAAACCGGCGACAAACGCTTTTACCAGCGCATGTTGCCCATCGCTGCCATGGAATTTTCACATTATCTGGCAACCCGGAGGTAGTGCAGATGGCCAAACCGTTATCCCAACTGATCGACAAGCTCGATCCCGCCGTCGTTGCCGCAGCCAGGCAAAAGGCGGACAAGGAAATTTTCGAACTGCGGCTGGCAATGCTGAGGGAAGAGCTGGCGGTCTCTCAGGTTGAATTGGCGAAGCGGCTCGGCATCAGCCAACCCTCCGTCGCCAATTTGGAAAAGCGCGGCAGCGAAATAAAGCTGTCGTCGCTCAAACGCTATATCGAGGCGATGGGCGGCACGCTGTCGCTGGATGTGCAATTGCCCAATGGCCAGCACCGTCGCATGACGCTGTGAAGCGGGCGCAAGGCGCCCGCCCGCTTATCAGATAAGTTCCAGCGCGATCAGTTCTTCGATGGTTTGGCGGCGGCGGATCAAACGCGGCTCGCCGTTTTCGAACAGCACTTCAGGCAACAGCGGACGGCTGTTGTAGTTGGAGGACATCGATGCGCCGTAGGCGCCGGTATCGTGAAACACCAGATAATCGCCGATCTGCACCGGCGGCAGCTCGCGGGTTTCCACGCCGCCGCCCGCCTGCTGGGTGAAGACGTCGCCGGATTCGCACAGCGGCCCGGCGATCACCGTGTCGCGCAGCGGTTGTTCCGAGGTGTCGCGCCCATCGGCCGGCAACAGCGAAATATGGTGATAGCTGCCGTACATCGCCGGGCGCATCAGATCGTTAAAACCGGCATCCACCAGCACAAAGTGGCGGCTCCCCATGTCTTTTACCGCCCGCACCTCGGCCACCAATACGCCCGCCTCCGCCATCAGGAAACGTCCGGGTTCAATCTCCAACTGCACGGGGTGCCCCAGATGCGCGGCGATGCGCTCACGCGCCCGGTTCCACAAACCGAAATAGTGTTCGGTATCGATCGCCTCTTCGCCGTACTGATACGGGATAGACAGGCCGCCGCCGGCGGAAATGGCGCTGATGTCATGACCGAGATCGATCACCTGCTGCACCATCGCATCGCAGACGCGCTCCAGATGCTGGTAATCGACGCCGGAGCCGATATGCATATGCACGCCGATCAGCTTCAGGCCGTAGCGGCGGATCTTCTCCACCGCCTGCGGCAGGTCGGCATACCAGATGCCGTGCTTGCTGTTCTCGCCGCCGGTGTTGGTTTTCTGGCTGTGGCCATGGCCAAACCCCGGATTAATGCGCAGCCACACCGGATGCCCCGCGGAAGCCTGGCCGAGCTGATCCAGCATATCGATGGAACCGGCGTTGACCGGGATCTTCAATGCGCTGACGCGCGCCAGCGTCGCGTGATCCAATACGTCCGCGGTAAACACGATATCGCTCGGCTCGCCGCCCGGCTGAAAACCGGCCTGCAGCGCCCGCTCGATTTCGCCGAGCGACACCGAATCCACCTTCACGCCCTGCTCGCGCATCAGGCGCAAAATATGAATGTTCGAACAGGCTTTCTGCGCGAAACGGATAGTGTCGAAGTGGCGCAGCTGAGCGATGCGCTGGCTGATGATGTCGGCATCATAAGCCCAGACCGGGCAACCGAAGCGCTGCGGCAAGGCCAGCAGGTTAGCGGCGTTCAACGCGGTGGAGGTGTCGTGCAACGGGCGTGGCATGGCGATATTCCCAATTCGAAAGTAACGGCAGATAAGGCCATAGTGCCGCACGCTGAATCGGGTGGAAAATATCTATTTAGCCGTAGTCTATTCATTTATGATATAGCTTTCTTTACAGTCGAGCAGCCTCGTCATGCACAGCATCTCTTTGCGGCAGATAGAAATCTTTCGGGCGGTGATGACCACCGGCAACCTGACCGAGGCGGCAGCCCTGCTGCAAACCTCGCAACCCACCGTCAGCCGTGAGCTGGCACGCTTTGAGAAGCTGATTCGGCTGCAGCTGTTCGATCGGGTTCGCGGGCGCTTGTCCCCCACGGTGCAGGGCCTACGGCTGTTCGAAGAGGTGCAACGCTCCTATTATGGCCTCGATCGCATCGTCAACGCCGCCGCCGGCATTCGCCAGTTTCAGCAGGCGCAGCTGTCGATCGTGTGCCTGCCGGTATTTTCCCAATCGCTGCTGCCGGCGGTGTGCCGGCCCTTTATCGAACGTTACCCGGAAGTCAGCTTCAGCGTGATCCCGCAAGAATCGCCGCTGCTGGAAGAGTGGCTGTCGGCCCAGCGCCACGATCTGGGGCTGACGGAAACCACCCTGACGCCGGCGGGCACCGAGCGGGTAACGCTGATGACGTTGAATGAGGTCTGCGTGCTGCCGGCGGGCCATCCTTTGCTGGCGAAAGGCCAACTGACGCCGCAGGATTTCGCCGGGCAAAACTTTATCAGCCTGTCGAGCACCGACAGCTATCGCCACTTGCTCGATGCGCTGTTCGCCGAGCAGGGCGTCGAGCGCCGCATGGTGATGGAAACGCACAGCGCGGCGTCGGTGTGCGCCATGGTGAGAGCCGGCGTGGGGGTCTCGATCGTCAACCCGCTGACGGCGCTCGACTATGCCGGCAGCGGCGTGCACGTGCGGCCATTCAGCATCGACGTGCCGTTCACCGTCAGCCTGATACGGCCGCTGCACCGCCCTTCATCGGCGCTGGTGACGGCCTTTATCGACCATCTGCATCAACAGGCGGCACTGTTCTCCGCCCGCCTGGCCGCCGCCGTCAAACGGTGAAAACGGCGTGGGAATGTTGCCGCGGCCTTAGCGCAGCGTCGCCTGCCACTGCGGATCGCTGGCGAACCATTCCACCAGAAAGTCCAGCATGGTGCGCAAAGTGGCGGGCATTTGTCGGCGTGAGGTATAGATGCCGTAGATGCCCATCGATTGCGGCCGGTAACCCGGCAGCAGCTCCACCAGTTCGCCGCTGGCCAACAGCGGCGCCGCCGAATAGTAGGGCTGCAGGGAAATGCCCGCGCCCTGCACCGTACCGGCCATCAGCACCACCGATTCGTTGGCGCTCAGGTTGCCGCTGACCGCCACCGCCGATTTCACCCCCTGAGCGTCGAAATGCCACAGGCTTTTGCCGAAATAGGAATAAGTCAGGCAGTTGTGCAACGCCAGATCCTGCGGCTGGCGCGGCGTGCCGTGCGCCGCCAGATAAGCGGGCGCGGCGCACACCACCGACGCGCAGGTGGACAGCGGCCGGGCGATCAGGTTGGGATCCAGCTCATTGGTGATGCGCAGCGCCAGATCGATGCGCTCTTCCACCAGGTTCACCGCCCGGTTGTTCATCTGCAGATCGACCGCCACCTGCGGATGACGCTTCAGATACTGGGCGACGGCCCCCACCAGCGCCGTTTGTCCGAGCGATTGCGAACAGGTGATGCGCAGCAGGCCGCGCAGTTCGTCGCTCTGCCCTTCCTCCACCAGATCGATTTCCCCCGCCAGCGCCAACATTTGTCGGCAGCGCTCCAAAGTACGCTCACCGGCGTCGGTCAGACTAAGCTTACGGGTAGTACGGTGCAGTAAACGCGCCCCGGCCCATTGCTCCATCTGAGCCAGGTAGCGAGTGACCATCGCGCGCGACATCTCCAGCGTTTCCGCAGCGGCGATCATGCTGCCGCGATCGACGATGGTGACAAAAACCTCAGCGGCGGTAATGCGATCCATGATTAGTCCGATTTATGCAACGAATAATTGCTTATTATCCGGTTTTTCTATCGCTTTATGCAACCTAACATCATTACAACATTAACCGATACCTAAGGACCTCTGCCCATGTTTAAGAAATCACTGTTAACTCTGGCCTTCACCGGCGTCGCCACCCTGAGCACCTACGCCACCGCTGCCGATACCCTGACCATGGAAGTGTATAACCCGGGCGAGAAAAGCGTGTTCCCGGTGTCTTCCGAAATCATCAGCGGCAAACACGAAGTGGCGCTGATCGACGCACAGTTCCAGCGCAACGATGCCGAAGAGCTGGTGAAAAAGATCAAGGCGACCGGCAAGAAACTGACCACCGTCTACATCAGCCACTCAGATCCGGATTTCTATTTCGGTCTGGACGTGATTAAGGCCGCTTTCCCGGAGGCGAAAATCATCGCTTCGCCTGGCACCATCAAGGACATTAACGCCACCAAAGACGGCAAAATCGCCTACTGGGGCCCAATCCTGAAAGACAACGCGCCGAAAACCGTGATCGTGCCGCAGCCGCTGCAGGGCGACAGCTTCACCATCGACGGTCAAAAAGTGGAAGTGAAAGGCCTGAACGGCCCGACCCCCGATCGCACCTTCGTGTGGATCCCGGCGCTGAAAGCGGTCGTGGGCGGCGTGGCGGTCGCCGGTGACAATATCCATCCGTGGATCGCCGATAACCAGAGCGTAGAATCGCGCCAGCACTGGCAGCAAACGCTGAAAAACATCGAAGCGCTGAAGCCGCAGGTCGTCGTGCCGGGCCACTTCCTGCCGGGTGCCGCACAGACGCTGGCATCGGTGCACTTTACCCAAAAATACCTGACCACGCTGGAAGCCGAACTGCCGAAAGCCAAGGATTCCGCCGCGCTGATTGAAGCGATGAAAAAGCACTACCCGACGCTGAAAGACGAATCGAGCCTGGAACTGAGCGCGAAAGTGCTGAAAGGCGAGATGAAGTGGCCGCAATAAGCGCCCGTGCGTGATTGAACCAGCCCTGGCGCCGCGGCGGCTTGCCGCGCGCCAAGCGAGGAGTAAAAATGACCGAAACCACTCTGCATTACATTTTCGATCCGCTGTGCGGTTGGTGCTACGGCGCCGCGCCGCTGGTGAAAGCGGCTCAGAGCCTCCCCGGGCTGAAGGTCGTGCCGCACGCCGGCGGCATGATGACCGGCAACAACCGCCGTCAGATCACCGACGAATGGCGCAACTACGTCATTCCGCACGACAAGCGCATCGCCGAGATGACGGGCCAGCCTTTCGGCGAAGCCTATTTCAACGGCCTGCTGCGCGACACCACGGCGGTGATGGATTCCGAGCCGCCGATCACGGCTATCCTGGCGGCGGAAAAACTGGCGGGACGCGGGCTGGACATGCTGCACCGCATTCAGCAGGCGCACTATCAGGAAGGGCGACGCATCGCCGACACGCCGGTGCTGGAAGCGTTGGCGAAAGAGCTGGGGTTGCCTTCGGCGGCGTTTATCGCCGAAATGCGCTTCAACAGCGGTGCGCCGACCGCGCAACACATCGCGGAAAGCCGGGCGCTGCTGGCCAAAGTGCAGGGCCAGGGCTTCCCGACCTTTGCGCTGCAGGATAGCGAGGGCCAGCTGCATCTGCTGCCGGCCGGCAATTATCTGGGCAATGTGGAAGCCTGGAAGAATCTGTTGGGCGCCGCCGCGCTGGCGTAACCCTTCTCGCCCCGGCCACCGGGGCGGGTCATTCGACCCGCACGAACCGCCCTTCCGCCCGCACATTGTGGCCGAACCCGCAATCCCCCCGCGTATGCATCTCCAGCGCTTGCTCGCCAAACGCCATCGTCACGTCGCAGACCTGCGCGCTTTCCGAGTCATGTTGATGGTAGACGGCCTTGCCGTGCTCAATGGGCAGCTCGGCGGTGAAGTCGCCCATGTTCGGGCCGTAATACAGCCCCATCTGCGGCATGGCGTAGCCGGAAAAATCGATCAGCCAGCGCTCGCCCTGCGGCTTCACCACCACTTCGCTCCACACGCCGCGCCCGGCGTATTGCCAGTACACGCCGCCCGGCCCCTGCGGCTGCGGCCGCTGCGCCAGGCGTTGGCGCAACAGACTCATGTTGTGCTGCGATTTGTCATCGTGCGGCGCCAGCGCCAGATAGGCCTGCGCCTTGAGCAATTCACCGGCGTGCATCAGCGACAGCGCCACGTTGTTGTAAGCCGTGGCGACAGCCTGCTCGCTCAGACCGCAAAACTCGCTCCAGGCCGCCTGATCGCGAAAGATGTCGGCGGCTTTGGCGTAATCCTGGCGCTGATAGGCCTTTTTTCCCAGTTCGGCGTAGCTCGCCACCTTTTGGCAGTCGGCGGCGATGTCCGGCTCGTCAATGTGCGCCCAGGCCCGGGCGCTGGCGAAGACGCCGCAGGTCAGCAACAGGGGAAACCAAGCCTTCATCGTTTATCCTTTCTGCAAAAATTCGGCGCCAGTATAACCGCCCGGCGCCGGAGTGTATGCCGCAATTGCGCTCACCTGCGCGCCGCCGGCGATTCAGCAGCCTTATTTCAAACGGTTAGCGGAGTCAAAACTGCTTACAGTCGCGGTTTGTTTGTTACCGGCCCGCAGCCCATGCTGAACAAAATACCGCAATTATCGAGCCGTTATGAACGCAACCCCCTTGCAGAGACACGCCATTTGGCAGTTGATCAAACCCTTTTGGGTGTCGGAGGAACGATGGCGCGCCTGGATGATGCTGATCGCCATCGTCGTCCTGTCGCTCGGCCTGGTCTATATCAGCGTGCAGATCAACCAGTGGAACCAGGTGTTCTACGACGCGCTGCAGAACAAAAACTACCCGGTATTCAAGGCGCAGCTGTGGCGCTTTACCTATCTGGCGCTGATCTTCATCGTGCTGGCGGTCTACAAGATCTACCTGACTCAGGGGCTGCAGATGCGCTGGCGGCGCTGGATGACGGAAAGGTTCATGGGAAAATGGCTGGCGCACCAGGCGTATTACCACACCGAGCAGCAGCAGATCGTCGATAACCCCGATCAGCGTATCGCTGAAGATCTCAACGTGCTGACCCAATATACCCTGTCGCTGTCGCTCGGGCTGCTCTCCAGCCTGGTGACGCTGTTTTCCTTTATCGACATTTTATGGCACGTCAGCGGGCCGATGACCTTCGCGCTCGGGCAACACTCCATCACCTTGCCCGGCTATATGGTGTGGTTCGCGCTGCTGTATGCGGTGTTGGGATCGCTGCTGATCTGGTGGGTCGGCAAACCGCTAGTCATGCTGGGCTTCAACCAGGAACGGTATGAGGCGAACTTCCGTTTCGGCCTGATCCGCATCCGCGAAAACAACGACGCCATTGCGCTATACCACGGCGAACCGCGCGAGGCGCAGCAGTTGGGCGACCGTTTCGACACCATTCGCAGCAACTGGTGGGCGATCATGCGCATCACCCGGCGGCTCAACATCGCCACTAACTTCTACGGCCAGTTCGCCATCGTGTTTCCCCTGCTGGTGGCGGCGCCGCGCTACTTCTCCGGTGCCATCCAGATGGGCGGCCTGATGCAGATCGCCTCGGCCTTCGGCCAGGTGCAGGGCGCGCTGTCGTGGTTTATCGACGCATTTAACGATTTGGCGACCTGGAAAGCCTGCGTTAACCGTCTGGCCGGCTTCAACGTCGCCGTCGATCAGGTTCACCATCAGCCGCGCGGCATTCAATTGCGGGAGGAGACCGCCCATCCGTTAACGCTGGACAACCTCAGCCTGCACTTGCCCGACGGCCAGCCGCTGCTGACCGGCGCCGAGATGACGCTGCAACGCGGCGATCGCCTGCTGATCGTCGGGCCTTCCGGCTGCGGCAAGTCGACGCTGCTGCGCGCCATCGCCGGTATCTGGCCTTACGGCGCGGGCGCCATCGGGGTAGAGGGCAACGCCAACATGCTGTTCCTGCCGCAGCGCAGCTACATTCCGATCGGCACGCTGCGCGAAGCGCTGAGCTACCCGAGCCTGGCGTCGGAATACAGCGACGCGCAGCTGATGCGGGTGCTGGAAAACTGCCGCCTGAAGCACCTGCAGCGCTGGCTGGACACCTCCGCCAACTGGAGCCATCGCCTGTCGCCGGGCGAGCAACAGCGGCTAGCCTTCGCCCGCGCCCTGTTGATTCGCCCGAGCATCCTGTTCCTCGACGAGGCCACCAGCGCGCTGGACGACGAAACCGAGCAACTGATGTACTGCCTGCTGGTGGATGAACTGCCGGACGTGACGCTGGTCAGCGTGGCGCACCGCAACAGCGTGGCGAAATACCACCAGACCTGCTGGCGCTTCAGCCGCGGCGAAGACCAACCGGCGCGTCTGGCGCTGAGCCCGTTGCCGGCCTAACTCACGGAGCCGGGCGCGCCCGCGCCCGGTTTTCGTTCAGATGCCGTCGGCCTGCGCGTCTTCGCACTTCACGCGGCGGCGTTCATGCCACAGGCTGGTCAGGCCGCGTTTACCGCACGCCAGCGCCACCTCGCGAAATTCATCCAGGCTCAGTCCGTCACGTTCCAGCATCATTTCCGCCGCCAGCTGCATGTTGACGCCGGTCAGCACTTCGCAATCACCCCGCGCATCCGCCAGTTCACAGGCGCTGCGAAAAGGCGAACCGCCGAGCATGTCGGTCAGGAACACCACGCCGTCCGGCTGCGCCACCGCGACCAGCGCCGAGCGTAAGGCATCCCTGAGCTGCGCGGTGCTCATCTGTTCGGGGAAATCGACCGCCGCGCAATGTCGCTGCGGCCCCACCACCTGTTCCACCGCCTGCAGCAGCCCGGAGGCAAAGCCGCCGTGGCCGGTAATCACAATGCCTGGCATATCCCGCTCCTCATAAAATGCCGATAAATTTGCCCGCCACGCCGATCGCTACCGTGACGCCAATCAGCTTCACCGGCGAGAATCCGCGCTTCATCAGGAAGAAAATGAGCAGCGTGAAGCACAGCGGCAGCAAGTTGGGCATCAACTTGTCCAGCACATCGGTCTGCAGCGCCACGCTGGCCTTGCCGGCGTGCATCACCAGCGGCGTGGACAGGTGCACGTACGAGGCCACCAGCGCGCCGATCACCGTCATGCCGACAATGGAAGCGGCGTGAGAAATGCGCCGCGTATGGGTCTTCAGCAGCGCCAGCGCGCTGGTGCCGGCCTGATAGCCGTAGTGCGCCAGCCCAAAACGCAGGCCGAAGTGGAACAGGTTGAACAGCAGCAGGAAGACGATCGGCCCGAACAGGCTGCCCTCCAATGCCAGCGAAGCGCCTATGCCGGCGCAGATTGGCAACAGCGTCAGCCAAAACAGCGCGTCGCCGATACCGCCGAGCGGCCCCATCAGCGCCACTTTCACCGCGCGAATGGTGGAGATCTTTTCCTTGTTCTGCTCCATCGCCAGCACCAGGCCGGACAGGAAGGTGACGTCGAACGGGTGCACGTTGATAAATTCCATGTGCATCTTCATCGAGTTGGCCAGATCCTGCGGGTTGCGGTGGATCTTGCGCAGCGCGGGGAGCAGCTGATACAGCCAGCCGCCCGCCTGCATGCGCTCGTAGTTGAACGACGCCTGCAGCAGCAGCGAACGCCAGGCCATGCGGTTGATGTCGCCGCGCGTCAGCGCTTCGGCGGGCCGGCTGTCCAGATAGTCGTCCTGCTCCACCTGGCTGGTGGCCAGCGCCTGCGCCATACGCTGCTCGGCCTTTTGCGCCAGCAGATCGTCGGAATCGTTAAATGCCATCTTCGGCGTCCTCCTGCGGAGCGGGCCGGGCCGTCGCCTCTGCCGCGCCGCGTTGCGTGTTGAAGAAATCAATCAAAGCGATCGCCAGGGCGCCCAGCGCCACCGCCAGGATCGGCAGTTTGAGAAACGTGACCGAGATGAAACCGAGGATAAAATAGGCCACGTAGGTTTTTTTCATCATCACCTTCATCAGCAGCGAGAAACCGATCGCCGGCATCATGCCGCCCGCCACCGCCAGCCCGTCCAGCAGCCAGCCCGGCGCTTTCTGCACCATGGCGCTGGCCGCATCGGCGCCGAAGTAAATCGGCAGGAACGCCACCACGAAATAGAAGATGAACAGAATGCCGATGCCGAGATAGTTCACCCGTTCAATGCCGCGCCAGTTCAGCGCTTTCACCATGCGATCGCAGCGGTGCATCATCGGTGAGAACAACGTAAACAGCAGCGTGATGCAGCCCTGCACCGCGATCGAGAACGGCACCGCCACGCCGATCGCCACTTTAGGATCGGCTTTGGTCAGAATGGCGAATGCGGTGCCGATCACCCCGCCGATCACCACGTTAGGCGGTTGGGCTCCCGCCAACGGCACCATCCCCATCCACACAAGCTCCAGCGTGCCACCCACCAGCAACCCGGTATAGACATCGCCCAAAATCAGCCCCACCAGCGGCCCCATCACTACCGGCCGGTGGAAGTGGGTCAGACCGTCGAACAGGTCAACCCCCGCCAGCCCGGCCAACAGCGCAATCAATAACGCATCCGTCAACATGCTTTCCCCCTGGCTCAAAAGAGCAGTTTGCCGATCGCCTCACCCGCTTCATCCGGCACCCGTCGCACTTCGCACTCCACGCCCAGTTCCGCCAGCGCGCGGAACGCGGCCACGTCGCCGTCGTCCAGCGACACCGTTTTGTGCACCTGCCGCTTCCCCTCGGCGAAGTGCATATTGCCGACGTTGACGAAACGGATCGGCACCCCGCCGCGCACCAGCGTCAACACGTCCTGCGGCGTTTTGCACACCAGAAAGATCTTCTGCCGATCCGCCGCCTTGTGGATCACGTCAATGGTTTTCTGCAGCGTGAAATAACGGGTCTGCACCCCTTCCGCCACCACCATGTCCATCAGGTTCTGCTGCACCGGATCGGCGGCGGCCTCGTCGTTGGCCACCACCACCAGGTTGGCGCCGAGGGTATTGGTCCAGGTCACGCCCACCTGGCCGTGCACCAGGCGATTGTCGATGCGGGTCATTAAAATGTTCGGCATGCTAGCGGCCCTCCGGGTAACAGGCGGCGTGGTAATCGTCGAGTACCTGCGTCACTTTATGCAGCACCCACTCCTGCGGATCGGTGCTCAACTCGCCGGCATTCAGCGCCCGCGCCTGATCCGGCAGGTACTGGCTGAGCAGCGCCAACGGCGCCGGGTTGCGGCGCAGGTTGTCCAGCAAGCCGTCGACCGCCTGCTGCACCTGCGACTGCGGCCAGTAGTAACGCACCCGATCGCTCAGGCTGTAGTGGCGATCGAGATACTGTTGGTGCGGCGTGCCGTGGTAATAGCGGCTCCACTGCTGCGGCTGCTCGCGCATCACCTGTTCCAGCGTGGCGCGCAGCTGCGACGACTGGCGTTCCCCCAGCCATTCACGCTCGATGCGATCGAGGGCGAACAGCGCTTCTCGCAGCGCAAAGGTCAGCGCCGGCCCCACTTTCAGGATGGCGAAGTGATCGCGCACCAACTGGCGATAGGCCTGCGGCGGTTGGTAATCCGTAGAGTGCGCTTCATAGATCATGCCCGGCTGCCGTTCGATGAAATGGCTCAATGCGTCGGCGCGCTGCGGCTGATAACGTTCGACGCTGTGGTGATCGAACTCGACGCCCGGCTGCACCACCAGCGCAATGGTTCGCTGCCAGGCATCGTTCAGCTCGGCTTTTTGCCAGGCGATACGGTGCATTTCCAGCGTTTGCGCCACCGCCTGCGGCGTGGTGACCTGCAGGCCCGCCAACGCCTCCTGCGCCCCGCCCGGCACCGGCACCTCGGTGCCGATCACATAGACCGGCGCTTCGCCGCCGCTCTGCGCCCAGGCGCGTTCCGCCACCGCGCACAGGCGTGCCGCACGCTCGGCGACCGCCGCATCACCCAGGGGCGAGGGATCGCCGGCGCACGACATGGAACAATCGAGATGAATTTTGCGAAATCCGGCGCGAACGTAATCGTCGATCAACGTTTCCGCCAGCGCCATCGCTTCCTGAGCCGGGCGATCCTGCCAGGCGTTCGGCCCCAGATGATCGCCGCCCAGCCACACGCGCTCGCGCGCCAGGCCAACCTCATCCGCCAGACGCCAAAGCGTATCGCGGAACTGGGCCGCCGTTTGGCCGGTATAGCCGCCGAACTGATTGACCTGGTTGGAGGTCGCTTCCACCAACACCGGCGTGCCGCGGCTTTTAGCCTGCCGCAGCGCGGCCTTCAGAACCCAGGGATGGGCGGAACAGACGGAAAAAATCCCGACCGGCATACCGGCCTTGTGCTGCTCGACAAGCTGTAACAACTGCTGCATGAAGCCCCCATGCAGGCGCCGTGCTACCGATCGGCGATGATGACCTCCACGCCCAGCTCGGTTAACGCCCGCTCGTAATCGTCCGGAAGACGGCTGTCAGTGATCAGCCGATGGATTTGTCCGGCTTCGCGAATCATGCAAAAGCTCTTGCGACCGAATTTGCTGGCATCCGCCACCGCGATAATCTCGCGCGCCACCTCGCACATCACGCGATTGAGGTGCGCTTCACCGGGGTGAGGCGTGGTGATGCCGGCGCTCAGATCGAACCCGTCGACGCCCAAAAACAGCTTGTCGAAGCGGTACTGACGCAATTGCTGCTCGGCAGCCGGGCCGTAGAGCGAGTAAGAGTTGCGGCGCACGCTGCCCCCCAGCACCATGACTTCCACCCCGTCGTTTCCCGAAAGCTCATAGGCAATGTTCAACGCGTTGGTCATCACCACCAGATCGCGCCGCCCCTTCAGGAACGGCACAATCTGCGCGGTGGTTGAACCGGAATCGAGGATCAGCGCCTCGCCGTCGCGCACATAGCCGGCCGCCGCGTTGGCGATCAGCGTTTTGACATCGCGATTCAACCGCCCTTTGTCCCGCAGCGGCCGATCGAAAGCGAATTGCTGATTGAGCATTGCGCCGCCGTAAGCGCGCAGCGCACACCCTTTTCGTTCCAGAAAGCGCAGATCGTTGCGGATCGTCACCGTGGATACTGCAAACTGTTTGCTGAGCTGTTCCACACGCACGCTGCCGTGCTCGCATAACAGATCGATGATGTGTTCACGTCGCTTTGCGGTATTCACTGGCATGAGCTGCGGTCCTCAGGTTTCCGGTATCGCCGGGGAGAAGATGGCTTTCGCTCTACTGCGCTGGCATTACAGCAAAGCGAAAGCAATGAAATTGTGATCGGGCTTACAGCCCCGTTTTAGCAAAAAAACCGCCAAAAAACCTTTCGAATCGAAACGAATCGAAAAGCCAAAAAATGGAATGGGAGAAAAATGAAATGCCATGACGAGCATGAGCGCCGGAGAGCAGCCGCACCGGCGGCGGCAGAAGTGAAAGCGCTGCAGACCCCGTCCTGTTCCATGACTTTTAGTTCGCTAAGTGACCAGGATCACATAATGGTAATTATCCTGCAGCCGGTGGGGGTCAGCCCTCTCCATCCCGCCGGGCCATCCCCTTGTCAGCACGAGCCATCTTCCCTACACTTGCGATCAGATATCGGCTCCTTGTCGGTACGTAAGCGTTAACGTCAATCAACGCATCACGCCATGCAGCGCTGATTGTCTGCATGCCCTGGTGCGAGGAACTCATGCCGCAACCCGCTTCATCTTCATCATCCATCGCGACCCCGCGTCGCCGTTTGCATCGCCCTGCTCTGCTGATCGTTGGCATCATGCTGATCGCGGCTAACCTGCGCGCCGCCCTCACCAGCGTCGGCCCGCTGCTGGAACAGATTCAGCAACAGCTGGCGTTGTCCGCCACCGCCGCCGGCCTGATCAACTCGCTGCCGCTGATCCTGTTCGCCGTCCTCTCGCCACTCACCCCGGCGCTGGCGAAACGCTTCGGAATCGAACGCACCCTGGGCTTTGCCCTCGCACTGCTGGTTTGCGGCATCGCGCTGCGTTCCCTGCCGCAAGACGCCATGCTGTGGCTGGGAAGTGTTCTGATCGGCGCCGCCATCGCCTTCGCCAATGTGGTGCTGCCAACGCTGGTGAAAAGAGATTTTCCTCATCGCGCCGCCGCGATGATAGCGGCCTATGCGGCGGTGATGTCACTGGTCGCCGCCATCGCCTCCGGTCTGGCGGTACCGCTGGCTTCCCTGGCCGATCTCGGCTGGCGCTTCTCCTTGCTGTGCTGGGGATTACCTGCGCTGTTGGCGCTGTTGATCTGGTTGCCGCAGCTGCGGCGCACAGCTACACCCGCAGCCAAAGAGCCACAATCGGCAGAGCCGCAACGCTATCGCTCTCCCTGGGGCAGCGCGCTGGGCTGGCAAGTGGCGATGTTCATGGGGCTGCAATCGATCGCCTTCTACACCATTATCGGCTGGTTCAGCGCCTTTGCCGTCAGCCACGGCGCCTCAGCCCAGCAGGCGGGCTTCGAGCTGTTCGTTTATCAGGTGGTGGCGATCGTCGCCAACTTTGTCATGGTGGTGATTTTGCCGCGGGCGCGCGATCAGCGGGCGATAGCGCTGGGCAGTTCTCTGCTGATCTTTATCGGCGTCGGGGGATTATTGGTGCAACCCGCCAGTTCACTGGTGTGGCTGACGTTTGCCGGGTTGGGAGCGGGGAGTTCGCTGGTGCTGGCGCTGTCGTTCTTTGGATTGCGCAGTCAGCATCATCATCAGGCGACGCTGCTGTCGGGCATGGCGCAATCCGTCGGTTATCTGTTGGCGGCGCTGGGGCCCACCTTATTCGGCCTGTTGCACGATCTGACGGAAGGCTGGCGCTGGCCGTTGATCGCTCTGCTATGCCTGACCGTCTTGCAAATGCTGTTCGGCGCGCTGGCCGGCCGCAGCCGCGTGATCGGCTAACGTCGCTGAGCGATGGGCCGCGCCGCTTCGGGGTCGGTATCCTGCCATAAATCTTCAATAAAGGCGCGCTGCTCATCGCTCAGCCCCCATGAAGGCGGAATTTTTGACTGCGCGCGACGCTGAGCGCCCTCACGGTTTTTAGCCTGCTTCTTGTTCACGAATCGTCTTCCTGCTTAACCTGCTAACTCAGTAACCAGTAAATCACGGCAGCGGTTAGCAGCCAGAACAGCCCACTAACGATAAACACGCATAGCCATGCTTTACGTTTGATATTTGATCCATCCTTGCTCACCACAGCGCCCCTAACCAATAGATTAAACCACTCAAAATAAAATTATTGATCTATTTTAACGATCAATAAAGTCGTTTTTTCCTATGGAAATTTAAAAAAATGCTGCTACCCATAGGTCTGCATTGCCGAATCAGCCAGAACGGCACCGTGGATATCACTGTTATCGGCAGGCGAGAACGTGTTTTGATAGGCGAACGAATGCGCAGTGTGCCACACCTTTAAAGGTCAAAATTAAACCACCGGTAAATAATTCAAACATCAATTATTTGACTGGTCGTAAGCCAAATCGGCAGCAGACAGCATTGGAGGAGGGAGAGAAAATGAAGCGACGCACTGAAATAATGCGCGGGAGAAGCGCCGGCCCGTTTTGGTCTGGCACGGGCCGACGTAAGTTAACCGATCCTGCTGACGGAATCCCGGCTGGCGTGTTCACGCTCGCTGCCGGTCAACTCGCGTAAATGGCCTGAGCGCATCTCCAGCAACCGATCGGCGTGTTCGAAATAGTGATCGTCATGGCTGATGGCGAACACCGTTTTGCCTAACGCGCGCAGCGCCGGCAACAGTTCGCGATAGAAAATGCGCCGGAACTGCGGATCCTGATCAGCGGCCCATTCATCCAACAGCAAAATATCGCGTTGTTCCGCCACCGCCAGCAACAGGGCCAGACGTTTGCGCTGCCCCTGCGACAGTTGCGGGTTGGTCACTCTGGCGCCGTCGAACTGCAATTTGCTTTTCATATTCAACCGTTCAAGCCAATGCGCGACCAGCGCCGCATCAGGTTCGCCGCCTTCCGGTCCTTGTAAACGATCGAACTGATGAAAATCGGTGAAAATCGCTGAAAACAGCCGGCGATAGTCCGGCATATCCGCCGCGGTCTGTGCGACGCCATCCAGAACGATGTGCCCGCTTACCGGCCGATACAATCCGGTCAACAGCATCGCCAGCGTTGACTTGCCGCTGCCGTTGCCGCCGATAAGAAACACCAGCTCACCGCGCCGCAGCGTCAGATTGAGCGGCCCGACGGTAAAACCGGGCTGTTGTTCCGCATCTGCATAGTGAAAAACCACGTCGCGCAGCTCCAGCGTCTGCCAGGAACGGCCAACGGCGGCTGGAAACCCCGACTGATACTCGGCCAAACGCAGCGCTTTCAGCTTGTTGAAGGCCACTTCGGCGCCGACCAGCGTCGGAAACGCCCCCACGGCCTGCAGTAAGGGCGTGCGCAAGAACAGCAGCGTCAGCGAGTAGGTCGCGGCCACCGTCGAGTCCGCCCATCCCAAACTGTTGGCCATAAAGAACACCAGCCCGATCGCCCCTAACATCATGATGTTTGACCAATTGAGCGCACTCAAATGGAAGGTATCGGCGCGAATGATATGGTAGCGATAGGCTTGCGCGTCGGGCTGATAGGCCTGCTCGTATAACGCCTGCGCCCGTTTGCGGTTCAACGTCAGTTCCTTACGGCCGTCAATCACCGATTCATAACGATGATAGAGACGCTCTTCTGACTCGCGCAAACTGGCCATATGGCGATAAACCCGTGACACCAGGCAGCCGCTACCCACCACGGTCACCGCCACCCAAACCGCCGTGACCGCCAGCATTTTCGGCGATAACCACCCCAGATAGGCCGCTGCCCCCAGGGTCAAAATCACCCCTTGCACCAATTCGGGCAAGCGCACGAAGGCGATGGTGATATTGCGGATGTCACTGGACAGACTGGCCAGCAATGAGGCGCTGCCTAACTGTTCGAGGCGCTCGATCTCGGTATCCAGAATGCGCTTCACCAGTTGCCCACGCAGCCGATAGACGAAGTAATGGCCCAATGTGGTCAGCGCCAGCTGTGAACCCAACGTGACCGCTATCAACAATGCCAGCAGGGCGAGAAACATCGGCAACACGGCCAATGGGTTGCCGCTGACGTCCATCAGATATTGATTGATAAAAGCAATGATACCGATGCCTAAACCGGCGCTGGCCATGGTCAATGCCATAACCGCCAGAAATGGCCAACGATACTGGCGATAAACCACCCGTAGCAGTTCCATGAACAAACCTCTGAAGTCGCGATCTGGCAGGCATTGTAAGCGGCGTGAGAATGAGATCAAGACGAATTCTCATCGCAGCTTATCAAGCACTGGTCGGGGGAGAGGCGTTGCCGCCTGCCGGCGGCCAATTCGCAGCATGGTTCACTCTGGGCGCTAAATATTCGCCAATTAAATAAGCCGCTAAAAAAATAGATCTATAAAATCAAAATTCATTCACTAAAAAAATAACAAAAAGAAAAAGATAAAATAAACCCATGCATTAGCAAATAAAATTATTTATTTCCTTTGCCGCCTATTATGTTCCAATGCTTTAATAAAACTTCATGATGGAAATCGCCAGTACCAGATACGCAGGAAAGGAAAATGAAAAAAAGGAAATTCCTTAGCCAGATTGAAATTGAACAACTGATTGCCGCCGTGCATGAGGGTAAAAATAGCATTCGAGATCGTTGTTTACTATTAATGTGCTTCATTCACGGCTTGCGGGTGAGCGAACTGCGATCATTACGCCTGCAAGATATTGATCTTACCTCCCATCGGATCCATATATCTCGGCTAAAGAACGGTTTTTCCGTTCAGCACCCCATTCAGCCGCGAGAACGACAGGCGCTGTTAAACTGGCTGGCCCAGCGGGCGAACTATCCTGACGCCAATTCCCCATGGTTATTTCTGTCGCGCCACGGCGGGCAAATTTCACGTCAGCAACTGTATCGCCTAATGAGAATGTACGGTGAAATGGCCGGTATTAGCGTTCAAGTTCATCCTCACATGCTGCGACACTCCTGCGGTTACGCGCTTGCAGATAACGGGGTCGATACGCGCTTGATTCAGGATTATTTAGGGCACAAAAATATCCAGAATACGGTGATCTACACCGCAACCAATGTAGAGCGATTCCGCACGATCAGCATTTAATCTTACGATGGAAATAACGGTGCAGGCGCTCATCTTCTTTTAACATGCGCATTGAGTAAGGTAAAAAATATCGGATGGGAAAATGCAGCCCGGCACGCCAACAACGGTCTAATTCAGCACTATTCCAACGCCGAGCTGCTTTCATCCATCCGCCCAGGGGAACACTTGTTTGATTGTTTTTTCAACGCCTATGCTACCTGCTTATACCCTGTCATTAACGATTAAGTCCCCTTTGACCACTTCCCGCCAAATTGTCGCGTAATATTGCCGTGCAATGAAAATAGTTCGCTGTCATTCTTCACCTGCAGTTTGCGCATGGCGCTGCATTTATGCGCGCTGATCGTCTTGATGCTGCGGCGTTGCAATTCGGCAATTTGCCGCAGGCTCATGCCGTTGAACAAAAAGGCCAACACATCAGTCTCGCAGCGAGTCAGCTTTCGGGTGAACACTTCATCTGCGCTAACCGAGGGTGCCAGAAAAGTCCCTATCTGTGGGCTCAACACTCGCTCCCCAAGCAAGACCCGATTAAAAAACTCCGCCACCAGCGGTAAAGCGTCATCTCTGGCGACGATGCTGACATTGGGCTGAGGCAACAATCGCCCTAACTCTTCTGCATTACGGCAACGGGTATAGGCAATCACCCGTAATTCGGGCAGTTGCGTGCACAGGGCCAGCAACGCTTCCCTGCCCTTAGCGGGCGTCTCATCTTCACCGTCCAGTTCGGTAATCAGCACGTCGGCCTGCTGATAGACCACGCTATCCACCACCGCACGTACGCTGGTTTCCTTTACGACGACTTTTACCTGGGTTGGCAGCGTTTTTAAAAAACTGGCCAACCCTTCCAGCGTCAATGGACATCTGTCCATTAATGCTATGTTCAGCGGTTGCTGACGCCATAAATGCATAATCTGCTCCTATGCTTGCTTGCCCACGAGACCTCGTGCGCTTGCCTAGCGAACCAAGGATGAACCTTGCGCAGCCATCCATTTCCCCTGAAGATACAGTTCCCCATCGCTGTGAAACCCCAGCTTCAACATCGCATTGCGTTTATGGGTGCTGACGGTGCGGATATCACGGCACATGGTCAGCGCCACGCTGGTCACGCTCTTACCGGAAAACAGTTGGGTCAACACATCCAGTTCCTTCGCCGTCAGCGGTTTATCGGCGCCAGCCTCATGCAATTGACGTTGGCGTACCCGGTGGCTGAAGCTGCAACTGCCTGTCAGGACTTGCTGAACACAGTGGGTCAATGCAATAGCCGGTTCCTGCTTCAGCATCAGGCCGCGAATGCCGGAAGCGATGAGCTGCCGCAACAGCCTCGGTTCATCCAATGCCGTACAGATGACAATCGCGGTGTCCGGCGAGTTTTCCCGCACCTCGGCGATCAGCTTGAATCCCTCCAATACCGACTCTGATTGACCACACAGCTCCATCACCAATAAACGATGCGGATGCTCAGTCAATAAGGCTCTCAGTTCCCCCAGATTTGCCACCTGCCGAATGTTGCCAGGTTGGAGACCACAGGATTCAATCAACCGGTTTCTCATCCCCAGAGCCGTCATGGCGCAGGGTTCCATGACAGCCACGGCACCCGCCGCTTCATTGCCCGCCGCCAAGGCCATTCCATTGGGATAATTGATTTTCATATCATCACCTTAACTCTGTCGTTAACCTTCCGCCCACGCCGGCCCTTTTGTCCCATTGCCTACTGATAGACAAAAGTGACCTGCAGAGCGCCGTCTATTGAACCTGGCGTCGATCCGCCATGGGTGCTGTATGCCCGCGCACGCAAATCGAATCTGGCATTATTCGTCGCGCGATCCACCAGTTGCGTCATGCTCTTGCCATTGCCCAGGTTGGCCCCTTGGCTATTCTGCAACTCAATTTGCACCCGACGAGAGCCGCCGTTGCTCTTGTACAAGCTGGCGCTTTCCTCGGCGGGCGTCCCGCTGAAGGTCGCGACGACAGAGGTGGTGGTGCTTGGGCAGTTTTTTAACGTCAGAGGAAACTCTATCCAGGGGCTGAAAGCCCCGGACGTCGCCAGGGTAGCAGCGGAAATATCGTCTCCCAAATTGACGGACACAGTGCCGTTCGCACCGTCGATTTCGCAGGGGGCGGCTTTAATGTTACCGCTAATCACTATTTTCGATACCGCGTGCGCCGCCGGTACGCTCAAAAGCAACGCGCCGGTCAGCGCCAGGTTGCAGCCAAAACGATTACACATTTTCACCATAATCTGCTCCTTGTCGTTAAACGCAGGGGCCCGTCAGCCCGCTGCCGTTGAAATATCCGTTTATTGGATTTCGGCCTGAATGGTTGCCGTGGCATTGAACTGCCCCACTGAAGGGGCTTGCCCGGTGGTATTGATCGGATATACGCTGATCCGCGAACTGCCGCTTTGGTCGGGATAGTAGAAGTCATCGATGGGCAAGCGCCCGCTCTGCGGCCGTATCACATTGCCCTGCATATCCTTAATCATCACGCCGATATCGCGGTTGCTGGTCTTCAGCGCCTCCGGCATGTTGCCGTCGGCCTCGCCGCGAAATGACAGGCTGACCTTGACGCCCTCGGAAATATTGCGACAAGAGAGCGTCAGCGTTCTCTCTTCCGGTGTGAAACGAGGTGGCATCGCGCCTTTCGTTTGGAAATGGGTGCTGACGATATCGCCAAAGTCGACCATCACCGTCTGGGGACTGATCTCGCAACTCTGCGGCACGGTGACGGTACCGCTCATAGAGATGGTGGAAACCGGCGTATCGCTTTTCACGCCACTCACTACCGATACATACGTTTCCACCAGTCGGGTATTCGGGATCGCCGTCACGCCAACGAAGGGCCGACGGAAATACAGGTGAATGCGCCCACGCGCGCCGCTGTTGTAGGGCGAACGGGCACAGGATTCATCATCGCCATCCATGCTGGTCTTACGGTTAGTCTCATTGGTAAAGGGTGCAGCAAGGTATTCATTGCGCTGCCCCGCCACGAAGACCTCGCTGGCGACGCCCAGATATTCGTTCAACGCGTAATACGTCAATCCGCCCTCCTGAAATACCGGGTTGGTCAACAGCATTTTGGCGGTGATGTAAGAAGCCGTGCGAGCGGTACATTCGCATTTCACATAATACGAACCGGGCAAGTTCCATGCGTTCTTATCCGCGTTCTTGATAATCCGCCCCGTCACGTTTTGCGATGGGTCGCTTAAGCTTGGGGAAAAGGCAAATGAAAAGCCGTGCGTTCCTGATATCGGCGTACACTGCCCTGGCGCCGCCTGCGCCTGCTGTACAGCCAGTATTGCGCACGCCAGCAGCCCACCGGCGATCGCCCTGCGTTGAATCGATATTCCTGTCGCCATTGTCTGCACCTTATAAACACAGTCCGTTAACGAGACGTATTCCGCCGCTCTCTGGCTGATTAGCCAATTGATAGTTAGCCTGACACTGCTGAGCCGCGTCATTGCCCCACTTAACCTGCAGCCGGCCACTCTCCGCCATGCCGGCCAAATAAACCTGCCCGCCGTCACCGACAATGCCGGCATTATCAGAGGGGCTATTGAGATTGCTGACGGTGGCGCCGAACGGCACCGGATTGCCACTGCGCGTCAGTAATGTCAGCAACACGCGGGCACCGACATCCGGATTGAAGCTGGCACGCACCACGGCGCCACGGGTTGGGATCACCGTTTGGCTGCTCAGCGTCATATCGACATCCTCGGCGAAAGACTCGCCGTCCAGGCCGACGATATTGCGCCGATAAGGCGTCAGGTAAGGCACAACCGCATAGCCGCGCCAGTCGGTGCTGACCCCGGTCTGGTTCAAAACATCCACCCCTGAAGCGCCGGGCGCCTGCACTAATGCCACCGTATCGCCCAGCGGCTGCGACAGCGTGACGCCGTTTTGGTGCACCAGAACACCGCCCTGCACGCCGTAGCTCACCTGTTGGCGATGGCGATCGTAGCCATACCCCAGGTTCCACTCGGCGAGGGCGCCTTTGTAGTCCGCCTGAATATTACCGTTCGCCCCCACGCCCCTGCCGGTGTAGCCCTGGCTGATGCTGTAGTTCAGGTTGTTGCCCGGCAAAGCGGTGCCGCTCAACCCAAGATTGTTGCTGGTGGCGCCGTTGCGGCTGGCGTTCATGTTGTAGGTGGCGTAGCTGCCAGGCAGCCATTTGCTGAGCGGCACGCTGACGTTGAAGGCCACGATATGGTCGCGAATATTGCTGCGGTTGCCGTTGTTGTCATACCCGTTCTGGCTGAAGGTGTAATTCAGTCCGTAACTGACAGCTTCCCAACTGTTGTTGTAGCTGAGGCTGACCGACTGCGAACGACGATTGTCATTCCAGTAGTCTTCGTTAAACAGGCTGAGCGACAGCGTTCCTCCCAGATCCCACAGGCTCTGGCTCATCGTCAACTCGGCACGGCTCTTTTTGTGATCGTTATAGATCGCGCTGTTGCCGCCGTAGCTCTCCAGCGCCTCTTGCAGGTTATAAAAACCACGCGTGGAATAGCGGTAGCTGGCCAAGCTGAAGTTAGTGCCGGTTTCAATGAAGTTTTTGCCGTAACGCAGGCGCCATGATTGCCCTTGCTCTTTCGGCCGAGTTTCCTGCTTGGTCCATGCCTGAGTGACATCAGCGGACAGCGCCCCCACCGCCCCCATGTTCTGCCCCCACCCCAGCGCCAGAGACTGGTACTTACTGGCGGCTTGCACGCCGCCGTACAACGTGGCCCCCCACGGCAAACCGTAGATGCCGGTGGCCTGGCTGAACGGACGTTCATCAACGCCGCCGCTGTATGAACGGTATTTCCCGCTGGTCAGGCTGTATTTGAAACGCCCTTCACGCTGCAATACCGGCACCACGGCATAAGGCACCACGAAATGTTGCTCCTGCCCGTCAGCCTCGCGCACGCTGACGTTCAGATCGCCGCTGCCGCCCGTGGGGTACAGATCGGTAATTTCAAACGCACCCGGCGGCACATAACTTTGATAAATCACGTAGCCGTTTTGCCGGATCACGATTTGCGCGTTAGTGCGCGCAATCCCGCGCACCACCGGCGAGTAGCCCTTCATACTGTCCGGCAGAATGTCATCTTCAGAAGCCAATTGCCCGCCGCGGAACTGTACGCTGTCGAACACCTCGCTGGACGTTGTGCTGTCGCCCAGAGTCAGGCGGCTTTGCAACGCAACAATATCGCGCTGCAGATAGGTATTGATTGAACGCCAGGATGAAGCGCCGCCGGTGTAGTGATTCCAGATGGAATAGTTACGCAAACGCCAGGCGCCCCAGTTGATGCCCGAGCGCAAATTGAGGTAATAGTTATTGTTGTTCTGCCGTTCGCTGCCGCGTGTTTGGCTATTGGCGCCGCTGAAGTTGTAATTGACCAACAGCGCCGGTATGCCGGAGTCCCATTTATCCGGAGAAACATAATCGCGCGCATTTAAGTTCAATGCCGCTTGCGGAATGCTCAGATTCAATCTCAGCTGATTAAACTGGAACACCGTCGAAGCCTGAGGAATGGCCTGCGCCAGATTGACGCAGCGCTCCTCCGCCGCGATCGCCGGGAACATGGAGACTCTCACCCCCAATTCGGCCAATTTTTCCGCGCTGAAACAAGGCTGCAGCGCTTGCTTTCCGCCAGCCGTCGGCATCAGCCGGAACTCGACGTCGAGACTGTCAACCTGTTCGCCGTTAAGGTAAAGATCGACCCGATAAGTGCCGGGCGCCTGGCTGTTGTTTTCCTCAAATACGGAGAGATCGGCGCCGCGCAGCGCCGGGTTGTCAATCTCCAACAGCGCCGGGTTGAAGTAATCACGCGCATGCGCTGCACCGATTGGATAAAGCAGCGCCACCTGGCAAGACATCAAACCGGCCAAAATCGATCGTGTCCCTGGTAAACCAATGCTATTCGGGTTATTCATCCTTTTAACTCCCTGTCCCGATTGGCTCAGCCGCCTAAAATTCAGGTAAGCCGAACGCCGGCCCCAGCGTTACTCCGGGGCCAAAAAACACGCATCGCGGCCCGGCTATAACGTGCCGGTATAGGTCTGGCCGGTTCCGCCATAGTCGTTGATGATTTGCCAGCTCAGGCTGCCTCCCCCACCCTGCGCCGTCGGTAACGGAAAACTGGCGGTAGCTTGCGGCGCAACCATGGTGTTGCCGGTAATGGCACTGCCGTTCAGCTTCAAATTAAAAAAGGTGAGGTAATAGGGTGAAGGGTTGGTCACCTGCAGCCGATCGCCGCTGCGCCGCCACGTTACTTTGCCGGCCGCTTCTTCCGGATTGCCGGCCAGTCCCTGGGGACGATAAATCAGCTTGATGCGGGTCTTGATCGCAATTTGCAGCGTGTTTTCTTTCTTTTCTACCGAAGGAATAGACTTCACATTCAGCCAATACAGCGATTCTCTGTCCGTCGGCAAATTGCCGCCCGCACGCACTACGCGCAGCAGGTTATTTTGGCCGCCGTCCAAGCGAAACAACGGTGGGGTGATGATAAACGGCGCTTTAGCGCTTTCCCCCTCTTGAGCATCGACCCAGGACTGGATCAAATAAGGCACCGCATCCGGATTATTGATATTCAGAGCGGACTCTTTTTTACCTCCGTCGTATATCAGCCGTGTCCCGCCCACGATCACGCCGGCCTGAGCCGGAGCCCAAAGCGCCATCAATAACGCTGCCGTCAGCGCAAAATATCCCGCTTTCATTTTGTTATCTTCCCCGATGAATAAAGAGCCAGAGACGCAGCCTCTGGCCCATTTTTCTAACGCTCACGCCGATATAACGGCGTGAATTTACTGATAGGCGATAGTGAAGTTGGCGGTGGCGTTCGCGCTACCGACGGAAACGGTATCGTAAGCGTAATAACGCGCCACAAAGCCCAGAACGTTGTCTTTGTTCTCTGCCAGCGTATATACGCGGGAATCGTTGCCGATATTGAGCACGTTGCTGGCATCATCCAGCAACTGTACGCCAACGCCACCAGCAACATCGGCGGCGTCAGTCAGCTTCAACAGCCCGGACTGGCCCTGAACTTGAGTGCCGTCAAAACGCACGGTGGCGCCGGTGACAGTCGCCGGGCAGTTTTTTAACACCAGGTTGAATGCCTTGGCACCTGCAGTATTAGATTGAATAAACGCATCTTTGGCGATCTTACCCAGAGCGACCTGCTTGTTTTGGGAGTCCGGATCGACGGTGCACGACTGATCGGTGATGCTACCGGTGATATTCAGCTTGCCATCAGCGGCAAATACGGAGGTGGTAAATGCAGACGCGGTCAAAACAGCTACAGCCAGCAGATTCTTTTTCATCCTACTTTCCTTAAAATTATGCAAAATATGCATGGTTTTATTTCCGACATATCCTTAATGTCATTCCCTTTTATTTAGTTCCACGAAGAGCAAATACCCTTGACCAAACTTATTGATGGCCTAAGGCTTATTCACCCAAACGATTCATTTTGAACTAAAGTGACTCCTTTGGTTTTTAAAACCAAAAAACAAATAAAAGACAGAATTTAAAGCCAAATAGAAAACAAAATAACCTCAAATCAGACCAAAAAACCAAGGGATTGGCCGATTGATTTAAACTGACTTTTCTTTTATTAGGATTTTGCTTAGATGGCTGGAGTGCGGAAGAAATGAAACATGAACACAACGCCATGTTTTTAAATAAGATTTTCCTTTATCAGGGAAAGTGAGCGTAGGAATATTGACATTGTTTTTACGCGTCCTTACAGTATGTTTCAGTTTAGTTCAAAGTGACTCCTTGCCGTTACTCTATTAAATCGCGCTTACCAAATTTCTTTGAAGCGCTGTGCATTACTGGCGGTATAAATCACCGTATTCTGAATATTTCGGTGCCCGAGGTAATCCTGAATTAATCGGGTATCGATACCTCGGTCCGCCAACGCAAATCCGCAACCATGCCGCAGCATATGCGGATGGGCGTTAATCTCCAGTTTCGCCACCTTACTGTAATGACGAAGCAGGCCGTAAATACGTTGGCGCGACAAACGCCCGCCCCGATTGGAAAGAAATAACCATTCCTGATCGGCCCAGCGGTGTTGCCGGCGTTTATCCAGCCAACGCCGCAAACATTGCCTTTCTCGCAGATAAAGCGGATGCACCGTGGAAAAACCATTCTTCAAGCGATGAACATAAATGTTGCCGCCTTCCAGATCGATATCCGACAAACGCCATCCCCCAATTTCACTGGCGCGGCAACCATGAATAAAACACATATAAATCAGACAATAATCGCGTTCTGGATTCTTTCCATGCAGCGTGACCTCAAGCAGTCTCTCCACTTCAGAAGGCGTCAGATGTTTACGATTAGACATACAACCTCTATTACTTTGATCGGAAAAATGTGGCTGTCATTTTCCTTTTACATCACCACAATGGACACTCAGGGTTTCCCCTGGCTATGGATAGGTTCCTGCATCCAGCGCGGAGTATAACGGATTTGCCAAACGCGAACAGTGTACAGGGATTAATCCCCCCTTCAGCGCCCCCCTTGAGGCCCCCTCATTAATGGAAACCGCAGCTCAACTGCCACCATCAGAAATAATAAGGACGGCATACTTCCCGATTCACTTTAGTTTGCGTTAATACTTCCATTTCACACATGCGCTGAAATTGGCAAACAAACCGACAAAACAAAGAAAAATCCTAATAAAATCGCGAGGCGCCATGGGTTTCAAAGCGTTATACGGCTCGTAAAAAAACGAAATAAATCCGCCGGCGCGAACGTATCTTAACCAAACCGATAAGTATTAATCTTTATGTGAATCGATAAGAGGAAAGGTCAGGGTAGGAGGAAATAAAAGTCACGATGGGGAATAACCCAGGTCTGACCGCCGCACACGGCCGCCTGGGGGGGAGAATTATTGACTGGTCATAACGTGACACAGCTCGCCAAGGGTCAGGTCAGGCCGTTCGATAAACATTTCCGCATTGAGCGTAATGCCGAACTCACGCCTAACCAGCAGCATCAACTCCATATAATCCAGGCTGTCCAACCCCAACTGTTGCAGCGGCATATCGGCCGATAGCAGCGTTCTGTCCAATCCTTTGGCTTCATACAACAGGCCGCAAATCGCCCCATACAATCGATGATACTTTTCCATATGCCCTACCATTCTCCATTGTGATTGCCGAATACCAGCGCTGCATTAGCACCGCCGAAACCGAAGTTGAGACTCATGACATTGCGCAAACGACCGCGACGATGCCCCTCGCGGATATAATCGAGATCGCATTCGGGATCGCTCTCGTGCAAATGGCAGGTTGCCGGCATCATTTGCTGCTGCAACGCCTGTAGGCAGACGATCGCCTCAAAGCTGCCGGATGCGGCGAGCAAGTGCCCGGTATAGGATTTCGTGCTGGAAATAGGTGTGCGGTAAGCATCGCGCCCCAAAGCCGCCTTGATCGCAGCGGTTTCGTTCACATCGCTTTGCGCCGTCGACGTGCCATGCGCATTGATATAGTCGATTTCATGATTGCCTAGCCCCGCCTGTTCCAGAGCCCATCGAATGGTTTTCACCTTGGCCTGCGGATCCTCCGCCGGTGCGGTGAGGTCAAAAGCGTCTGAAAAGTTGCCGTATCCCTTGACCTCCCCCAGTATTGTCGCGCCGCGCGCTAAAGCCGCCTCTCGCTCCTCAAGACACAACACGGCGGCCCCTTCCGCCAACACGAAGCCACTGCGCTCCCGGCTGAACGGGCAACTGGCCTTGGTGATATCCTTTTGCTCCCGACTCAGCAAACGCAACGCGTCGATGTTCCATATCGCGCCATTGCCGCTCAGTGATTCCGACGCGCCGGCCAACATCATTGAAGCACGGCCGCTGCGGATCACCTCAAACGCATCGCCAATCGCGATGCCGCCGGTCGCACAGGCCGCCGCCGGCGAACTTTGATAGCCCCGTAACTGCCAATGTTGGCCGCATATGGCGGTCGCAATATTGGGCATTGCGTGAAAACAGCCAAACAGCTGCCCCATGCCGGATTGCAGATAGTCCGCATTGTTTTGCATGATCTCATCCTGGCCGCCCCAGCCGCTGCCGATAATCACCCCGCAGTCCAACGACGAATAAAAATGCCCGGGCCTCACGTGGCCAGATGAAAACGCCATGTCGATCGCCTCCGAGGCGGCGACCAGCGCCAGCCTGGCGAATCTGGGCAGCCGGCGGCTTACCCGCGCGGCAACGCCTTCCAACGCCGGTTCGGCCTCCAGCAAAGCAAAAAAGCGCGCGTGGATCCCCGCCGCCGATTTATCGTGATAGCGATAGGCCAAACGGTTGGCCATGATCGCCTGCCAGTTTTGCGGCGCGTTGCCACCCAGCGCGGTGACGGCGCCGTAACCGGTGACCACCACGCGTCTTGTATTCCGTTCTTTGTCCATGCTTACTCCCCTTGCCCGGATGCGAAAGCCTCGTTGCCGCCCAGCGCCAGCCAGAGCTGCATCGTGGCGTTCAGGTAGCGATATTGCAGTGCCGACAGTGAATTCTCGCTGGCTAACACCGCCTCTTGCGCGTCCAGCAACGTTTGCAGCGCGACGGAACCGGCCTGATATTGATGGCGGGCCAATGCCACGGCTTGTCGCCCCATCGCCAGATGCCGCTGCTGATTGCCGATTTGCCGCTGCGCTTCCAGACGTTCCCGCATGGCGCTGTCTACCTCAGCCAGCGCGCGGTAAACCGCATCGCGAAATTGAATCTCCGCGCGCTGCGCCTGCAACGCCGCTTTGTCGCTGGACAAGCGCATCTTGCGCCACTCGATGAACGGCAGCGTCAACGTCGCGCCCAGCGAGCGCGAAGGTTCACTGAACCATTGGCGGAAAAGCCCGCTGCCGGCATCCAGTGCGGCATCCAGACTCAGCGCCGGATAAAAACGCAATGTAGCGGCCTCCGCACCGGCCAGCGCCGCCCGCAGGCGCCGCTCCGCCGCCTGCACATCCGGCCGTCGCGCCATCACCGCCGCCGGCAGACGTGGCGCAATGGGCACCTCGTTGATCGGTAGCGCTCGCCTTTCGCTGTATCGCAGCAAGGGTGAACGGCCGAACAACAGCGCCAGCGAGTTGCGAGCGTCTTCCCGCTGCCGTACCAGTTCATCCCGTTGATTCTCACGCGCCAATAGGTTTTGCTCCGCCTGCAACAACTCGAATCGGCCGACGTCGCCGGCGGTGTGACGTGCCGCCACCAGCCGTACAGTCTCACGCGCGAACGCCACCGCCTGTTGCTGATGGGTGACTTGCTGATTCAAATCGGCGATCTGCCAATACCCGCGAGCGGTAGCGCCGATCAAAGTCAACGCGGTATTGCGCCGATCCAACTCCGAAGCGACGGCCAGCCACTGAGCCTGCTCGCGAATGCGCGCCAGCTTGCCCCATAAATCCAGTTCATAACTCAGTGACAGCCCTGCGCGGTAACTTTCTTGCGGCCGCGCCGCGCCGCGCAATGCCTTGGTATTGCGGCCACTCAGGCTGGCGGCCAGGTCGGGGGTCGCATTGCCGGCTACCAACCCGGCCTCCAACATCGCCTCACGCCACTGCAATCCAGCCAGCGCCAGATCCTGATTCGCGATGAGCACGCCATCGATCAGCGAGGAAAGCTGCGGATCATTGAAGTTTTCCCACCAGGCGACGCCTGCCCGCAATGAACCGGAACGTTCATCGACCACGCGCCACTGCTGCGGCAACGACGGTGGCGCCGTGGCGTCGATCGGCCGCCCTCCGCAAGCGCTCAAAGACAGCATGACCAGTCCATAAATCAAAAGTCGGTTCATTCTCGCGCCAACGCCTCCACCGGCTGCAGGCGCGCGGCGGCACGGGCTGGAAAGAAGCCGAACCCGACGCCGATCAACGCCGAAAACCCGCAGGCCAGCAGCAATGGCGGCCAGGTAAAGATCATCGTCACCTGCGGCGCCAAGCCGCTCAGAATCCCTTTAACCAGCGCGGCGCAGGCGATCCCCAACACGCCCCCCAGGCTGCAGATCACCACCGCCTCAATCAAAAATTGCCGCATAATGTCTTTCTCAGCGGCGCCCACCGCCAATCGAATGCCGATCTCATGGGTTCGTTCCGTCACCGAAACCAACATGATGTTCATCACCCCCACCCCACCGACCAGCAGCGAGATGGCGGCAATCGCGGTAATCAGCAATCGCATGGAGTCGGAGGCACGCTGAATGGATTGCGTCAGTTGATCGTCAGTCAGCGTGAAAAAATCCCGCCGGCCATGTTCTACGGTCAAACGCCGGGTCACATCCCGCCTTGCCGCTTCCAACGTCAATTTTTCATTCACTCGCATCACAATCGATTCCAGCGGCATATCGCCGGCGATGCGGCCAGTCAGGGAGGTATGGGGCAGCCAGGCAAGCGGTTGAGAACCGGCGTATTGGGCGCCGCGGCGCTGCGCGACGCCGATCACCCGATAAGGCACACCCGCGATCAGCAAAACCGCGCCCACCGGATCTTGCCGGGAAGAAAACAGAGCCTGTTGCAGCAAGGGATCGATCACCGCCACCGGTGCGCGGTCACTCAGATCCTGCGCAGTAAACAGGCCACCGGAAAGCAGCCGAATGCCCTGCGTGCGGAAATACCCTTCGCCGACGCCCATCACGGCGAGCGGCACCTGCTTGCCTTCGCGCACGGCCGACAGTTGAGTGCTGATAACCGGCGAAACGCTGTCGACATAAGGCAAGGCCGCCAGCAGCGCTGCATCCCGCGCACTCAGCGAACGCGCAAAATCGGGACGCGTTTTTTCCCATCCCAATCCGGGACGAATGTCCAACGTGCTGGAGCCGAGCTGGCTGATTTCCCTGAGGATGCTTTGGCGCGTGCCTTCACCGATGGCGATGGCGGAAACGACCGCCGCAATGCCGATGATGATGCCGAGCATTGATAATAATGCCCGAACCCGATGCCCTAATAATGCCCGCCAAGCCATGCCGAGCGCCTCTCGCAGCGCCGCCCAAGGGCTCATGCGTTTCAGCGGCGCAGCCAACGCCAGCGGCCTCTCGAACGCAAAACGCTGTCGGGCGGCATCGTGGCGACGATCCGCCACGATCTCGCCGTCGCCGATCTCAATGATCCGCTGCGCCTGCTCGGCGATCCGCCGATCGTGCGTCACGATGACCACGGTGTGTCCGACAGCGTTCAGCTCATGCAAAATGGCCATCAGCGCCTGACCGCTGGCGCTATCCAACGCGCCGGTAGGCTCATCGGCCAAAATGATTTCCGCGCCGTTCATAAGAGCTCGGGCAATACTGACCCGCTGTTGCTGCCCACCGGAAAGCTGCGCCGGACGATGGCCACCGCGCTGCGCCAACCCGAGGCGAGCCAACAAATGCGCGGCCCGCAAGCGGCGCTCGGCGGCCGGCATGGCGGTATACAATGCAGGGATCGCCACGTTCTCACCGGCCGTCAGATAGGGCATCAGATGATAGCGCTGGAAAATAAAGCCGATATGCCGACTGCGGAGCCGCGCCAGGCGATTGCCGTCGGCTTGCCCAATCGCCACCCCGTTGATGTACACATCCCCCTGAGAAGGCTTGTCCAGACAACCGATAATATTCATCAACGTCGATTTTCCGGAGCCGGAGGCGCCGACGATAGCGACCATTTCTCCCCGCTGAATGCTCAGGGAAACGCGTTTGAGGACCGTGATTTTCTGCTCTCCGGCTTGAAACTCGCGCGAAACGTTCTCCAAAACGATAATGGGATCCGTGCTAGCTGACATGCTCACCCTCCGTATCTGGCTGGTGTTCCAGCAGCACTTGTTCACCCACTCTCACGCCTTCCAACACTTCCGCATAGCGGCGATCGCGCTTCCCGATGCGCACGCTGCGCGCGACAACCCGCTGGCCTTCCAACACTCTGATCTGATAGCGCTCGCCATCCAGTGCCTCTCCCAATGCCGCCATCGGCAACCGCACCACCCCCGTGGCGCGTTCGGTAATGATGAATACCTGCGCCGTCATCGCGGTGCGTAATCGACGTTCGCCGTTGGCGACGGCAAATACGCCGTTGTAATACACCGCCGCCGTTTGCTGGCTTGAATTTCTGCCCAGCGGATCGGCTTCCAGCGCTTCTGCCGGCGCTTGCTGTATCGCCCCCATGACCCCCTCATATCGGCGGCGGGGATCGGCGGCGACATAAAACCACAGCGGCTGCCCCGCCCTCACCTGCAAGATGTCATTTTCCGATATGCGGGTATGCACCATCATCGTATCCACGTCTGCCATCACCAAAATGGTCGGTGCGCTTTGCGATGAGACGATGGTTTGCCCTTCCTGAGTGACAATACCCAGCACTTCGCCGTCGATAGGCGCGGTAATACGGGTAAAAGCCAGGTTGGCTCTCGCCGTTTCCTGCGCGACTTCGGCCTGAACGATCTGCGACTCGTTCACTTTCAACTGCGCCAGTTGCGCGTCGTGCTGCGCCTGCGCTTTTTCCAAATCGCTGGCCACGCCGGCACGATCTCGCGCCAACGCCCTTTGCCGCGTCAACTCCAGTTGGTACTGCTTGAGCTGCGCCTGACTCGCCAATTTCTGCGCCTGTGCGCTGCGTAATTCGGCCTGCGACTTGCGCAGTTCGTTAAGTTGCAACGTCGGATCTATCTCGGCCAACAGCTGGCCCTGAGCCACTCTGTCCCCCGGTTTGACATACAGTTTTTTCAGTTGGCCGTTGACCTGCGCGCCAACGTTCACCTGCCGGGCCGGTTTCAAAATGCCGGTAGCCAACACGCTTTTTTCGATGTCGCCGCGATCGACGCGCGCCGTCTGCGGCGGTGATAGGTCAGGCGCCCGATTCAACCCTAACAGCCCGCCGGCCAGCCCCCCCAACACGATCGCCACCAGCGCCACACGCCGCCAGCGTTTCTTTCCGGGCACGTCACTCCACCTCAGCACAGTCATTCATCCTGGTGTCGACGGCGGCCAACAACCGGCCCTGCGACAAGTGCAGCACCCGATCAAACAACGGCAGCAGCCGCGGGTTATGCGTCACGGTCACCAGGATTTTACCCTTCTCACGGCAATGCGCTACCAGAGCCGACATCACCGCCGCAGCGGTTTTTTCATCCAGATTCGCCGTCGGTTCATCCAGCACCAACACCGGACAACGGCTGTACATGGCACGCGCCAGCAACAGACGCTGCCGTTGCCCCAGCGACAACCCGGCATGGCTCTCTCGCACCAGAGCGTTCACGCCTCCGGGCAGTTGCGCCACCGCATCCGCCAGCCCCAAACTGCATAGCGCCTGTTCCACTTGCCTCTGCTGGCCCGGCGCCGACGGGGCGAACAGCGTGACGTTTTGCAACACCGAGGCATTGAACAGAATGTCCTCCTGGCTTTGCAGGAAGAACAGCCGCTGCGCGGCGGCGTTAGCCAGCACGCGGCCATCCAGCGTCAGTTCCCCCCGCTGCGGCGTCAGCAGACAGGCGAGCACCTTCAGCAAGGTGCTCTTGCCCGCGCCGGAACCGCCGCAGATGGCGATACACTCGCCCCGTTCCAGCGTCAGCGAGAGGTCGCGCAAAACCGGTTGGCCGGCGTCGTACGCGAAGCTCACCCCCCGATACGCCAACTGCACATCAAAATGGTTCACGCTTTCGTCGCCAGACCCAGTACGCAGAGATACGGCAGGAAACAGATCCCGCGCGCGCTCATCGATCACGTGCAGTTGGTTTTTCTGCAGGACGGCAAAAAAGATCTTGCTGGTGTAAGAGGTAAAGATTTCGCGCAGAAAGCTGTAGGCGAAGAATGCCCCCAGACTGAGTTCGCCCCCCTTTAGCAGCGGCAGCGCCAGCAGCATGAACACCACCATTTCCAGGCTGCCAATCAGTTGATAAATGCTGCCCTTGACCTGCTCATAGACTTTTTGCCGCTGCAGGCAGTTGAACAGCGAACGGGCATGCTCGGCAAAGCCCTCTTGCCGCTGGCCGGCGAGCCCGGCGGACTTGATGGTCGAAAACCCCTGAATGGTTTCCAGAATAAAATCATTCTGCGCCGCCCCTCTCACCTGCAGTTGCTGGGTGAAGTGGCGATCGCGATAAATGGCCCAAACGCTGATCGCCCCCATCAGCAGTACGCCGGCAATCGGCACCAGCGCCAACATCGGGCTCAAATAGCCCATCACCGCCAGCGCGATAGCAGCGATGATCCAGTCGGTGCGCAGGCCGTTATCCAGCTCGATTTTCTGGCCGGCGGCCATCTGCCAGCTGGTGAAACGGCTGAAAATCTCGCCGGGCGCGCGCTTGCTGAAGAAATTCAGCGAATTTTCCAGCAGGCGAGAAAACCCGGCGGCGCCGTGCAGCAACACGAAGTTTTTGATAAAACGCTCGGTGATGATGCGCGCCATCAGGGCCAGCGCCGTGGATGCCACAAACGCCAGCAGATAGTAGGCGTAAGGAAACGCGACCTCACCGGCCATGGCGAACACCTGATTGATCGCGCTGGCGACCATCATCGGCATGATGAACAGCGTCAGCGAGATAAGAAACGTCATCGCCGCCAGGCGATAAATGCCGGCGATGCCGGCGGTATCCTTCAGGCTTAAACTGGCGAAAGCGCCGCGTCGGCGGCTCCGCGCGGCGGGGGCGGTGGACGGTAAATCGTCGCGATCGAGCACCAATGCGTAGCCGCTGATTTCCGCCTTCAGGGCGGCGTACGGCAGCAGCTGTTGCCCCAACGCCGGATTCATTACGCACACGTAACCGCCTTGACGATATGCCAGCAGTACATAGTGGCCCGCGCCGTAATGCAGAATCGCCGGTAAAGGCAGCGCCGCCAGATCCTGGTGCTCGAACGCCACCGGATAAGCCGGCAACGCCAGCTCCCCTAAAATGGCGCACAGCGTCGCCAGCGAAGTGCCGTGTTGCGAAGCGGGGTAACGCTCACGCAGTTCCGTCAATGGCGCGCGAACGCCCTGCGTTTCCGCCAGCATGGCGATGCAGGCCAGCCCGCATTCATTGATTTCGCTCTGCAAGACCGGCGTAGGGAGGGTGTTTTCCATGCGTAGTGATATCCCTGACTTATTCGTTGATAAAAAATAGAGAGTGCGAATGCCACAGCAGCCAATCATCCGCATGTCGCCGCAGGGTGCGCTCGACGATCGCCGGCACGGCGCGGCCGACCTGCTCTGTGGCAATTGGTTCTTCTATGTGAATGCGAACGCCGCGCTCGTAATAAAGCGAATAGCACACCACTCGAGCCCGCATCGCTCGGGATAATCGAACGATGCCGCTATGCAAATGCGCTGGCCGGTTGAACAAACGGCAAGCCAGTTTGGCCGAGGCGTCCCGGGTGCTGTTCAAGGTGTAATCCGGCGTGATGTCCGGGAAGAGGATGATGTTGCGCCGATGCTCCGTCGCCTCCAGCAGCGCCTGCGACAAGGTGCCGGCAATATGCCGGGGATCGTCGTGAATCGAGCAATAGTCGAGCCGCTGCCGCCATTCCCCCTCAGGCGCTCGCCGCGCTAACGTCTGTGCGTCACCGGAAACGATCACCGTTGCCCGCCCGGGATAAACGCCCGCGCCGACCAGCGTCGCCAACACATCGGAAACCGTGTGCATCGGCGCCAACAACACCGGCACCCCGGCGCGATGCAGCGGCTCCACCACCTGATTGAGCTGTGAAGTGCACTGCGCCAAATGCTCCATCAACACGGCGTTGCGGGCCTGGATCGCCGCCAAATCCAGCCATTGCCGCCGCTGCATCAGCCAGGCGAAGTCCAGCCTGCCGTCGCCCAACAGGCTTTGGCGATTCGCCTCAGCGACCGCTTGCCGGTGGCGAAAACGGCGTTGCTGCAGACTCCACCTCAACCACCTCTGCATCTTTAGCCACAGGCGATAATCCACGCGCCGCAGCAGAGCGCACGTCAGACTCCGGCTCACCCCGGTGCGGACAGCAGAGAGACGCGCCACGGCGTCCAGGCCGTTACGCCAGGCCAGATAACCCCGAACCGCGAGCAGGCGCATCAGGGGGCCAGCGGCTTATCGTGCTGCAACAGCGACAGCAGTTGCTGGCTGAAAGCGGAAAACTCGCGGTCTTGCAACGCCAGCCATTTGCGATTGACGATAAAGCTGGGGGTCGCGTTGACCTGGTAATAGCGGCTTACCGCCGTCATATACGCCAACAGTTCCTTGACCCGCTCTGAATCTCTGGTCCGCTGATAGGCGGCCTCGTCGATGCCGTTGGCCACCAACCAGGCACTGAGTTGCTTTTCATCCGCCAGATTGAGGTTTTCTTTGATAATGGCGCGGTAAGCGGCGGGACGATGCTGCGCCTCGATCCCCATGACCGTCAGGGTGGCGAAGAGGGGCGCAAAGGCCGCCATGCCGGCGTGATCGTCGTCGCTGAGATGCAGGCGCACCAATTTGGCTCCCGCCGGTAAGCGTTTTTCCAGCTCGGCCACGCCGCTTTCGTTAACTTCACAATAGTGGCAGGCGTAAGAGAAGACTTCGACAATGGCGTTATCGTCTTGCAATGGGCTTTGCTCTATTTTTTCCGGAGAGATAAAACTCAGGCTTTCCGCCGCCGGCGAGGCCATAACGTAATGCTGGAAATAAAGTGCAGTCAAAAAAGAAGAGGCGAAAATAATGACGAGCGTGTAACTAAAAAACAGCAAAGGACGTTTATACATAGCAGACGCATCCTGCGCATAAATAAATACTCACTTGAGCATGAGCGTTATAAATCAGAAAGGGAGATTGACGGTTCAGCGATAAAAAAGGAATTCATCTCCGTTATCAGGCGGTGCGCGCAAGCGCCCCGCCTGTCCATCACTAACCTAACTGCAAGCGTTCAGCTCGCATCAGCTCGGGATTGTCGGCGTGGAAGGGCAGCTCGCCACCGGCGCCGGACGATAGTTTTTGGTCACGCCGCCAAACTTATCGGAACAGGTGGTCACCAGTTGGCAAGTGCGGTTATTGCCACCGCCCACCCAGGCAAATTCCTTGGTACACACAAAAGTACCGCCGACGATGTTTGCCGCTTCAGACAGATTGATTTTCTTCATTACAATATCCTTATATATATTAAAATATAAACACACTACCCATCACTCTGCCTGCAAGACAGAGTAATTCTTCAATACATTGAAAAACATTTAATTGATAACAATGAGAGCGCCGCGGGAAAAAGAATAGCCCTCTCACACAAGCAGATCAATACAATTATTTACACTGCACCGCAGGCTTAGTGGAATAAGTAACGTTTGATATAAGGATTATTCTAATTTAATTACTTATAAAAACATGGAAGTTAATTTCACCCCCGGAATAGCCTCGATTTATTTGAAGGATAATTCTCAGTTTAAGAGGTAATTAACCAAGAAAATTTCAGATCCGACCAGTTAACCAGCACTGGAAACAGGCTGAAAAGATTGCTTCCTGCCGCGCCGGACTTACACTGGGCAACAGGACTCTCACTCTTAGGATGCCCATGCTCGCGACTCACGAATACGCCAACGACCTGATTCTGTTTGCCCTGATTGTCGACTGCGGCTCGTTCAGCAAGGCGGCGGAGAGCGCCGGCATTACCAGTTCGGTGGTCAGCAAACGCATCGGGCGGTTGGAAAAATCGCTCGGCGCCCGGCTGATGTACCGCACCACCCGCAGCCTGACGCTGACCGAAAGCGGCCAGGCGCTCTACCAGCAGGCCAAGGAGATCGGCGCCAAAGTGCAGGAAGCGCTGTACGCCGTCAGCGAAAAGAGCGAAGAGCTGACCGGCACCATTCGTATGTCGGTGCCGACCATTTCGGGTGAGCTGCTGCTGAGTGAAAGCGTGGCGGAGTTTTGCGCCCAGCACCCCAGCCTGAAGGTCGAGATGCGGCTGGAAAACCGCTTCGTCGATCTGGTGGAAGAAGGCATCGATCTGGCGATCCGTACCGGCACCATGCCGGACTCCAGCCTGATTGCGCGGCCGATCTTCGATTCCCGCTGGGTGATCGTCTGCTCGCCGGGCTATCTGGAGAACCACCCCGAGCCGCGCAATCCCGACGATCTGCTTAGCCACAACTGCCTGACCTATACCTATCAAGAGAGCGGCACCGCCAACTGGCTGATGAAGCGGCCAGGGCGCAACGAAATCTACGAGCTGCAGGTTGACGGCAACCTGTCGGCCAACAATGCGCGGGCGATCCGCAAAGCGGTGATCGGCGGCCACGGCATCGCCATGGTGCCGCGCTGCATGGTGTACGAAGATTTGCAGGACGGCAAACTGACGGAGATCCTGGCCGGCCACTGCGGCAAGGTATTGGGCATTTACGCCGTCTACCCTTATACCCGCAATCTGCCGTTAAAAACTCGCCTGCTGATCGAACATATCATCGGTTCCTATCAAAATATCAGCCACTACTTTTAAGTTTCCACTCCTGATTATTTCCACGCGTCGTAAAGTACCGCGTGGATTACCGCATTTTTGGACATGAACTCGTGAACATTAACGCCTAATTAATGTGATCCAGCGCATTCATTACACAACATAAAAACCCATCCAATTGATTTTAAATCAATTTAATTCAGCCTCAACAGCCGGCATTTTTCCCGCCGCCGGCGCCATTCGCCGATGTTAAAAAATTATCGCGTGGCATCATCGCCAACGTTGTGATTAGAATGAAAATGTTGCGGTAATTAACCTTTCAGTTACATATCTCTGCCCATAAAAATAATAACCCTGAGGATCTTATGCCCCTGCTTTTCAGTATTGCGCCCATCGTCCTGCTGATATGGATGATGACCAAAAGGAATGGCGTGCCCTCTTATCTGGCCCTGCCGTTGACGGCCGTCGTGGTATATGCCCTGCAGCTCTGGTGGTTCGATGCCTCACTGCGGCTGCTGCATGCCAATATCATCACTGCGCTGGTCTCGACGCTGACGCCGATCACCATCATTGCCGGCGCCATCCTGCTCAACAAACTGATGCAGGTAAGCGGTGCGGAAAACGTGGTGCGCCGCTGGTTGGAAACCGTTAGCCCCAACCCGGTGGCCCAACTGATGATTATCGGCTGGGCGTTCGCCTTTATGATCGAGGGCGCCAGCGGCTTCGGCACTCCGGCCGCCATCGCCGCGCCGATTCTGGTCGGGCTGGGCTTCAACCCGCTGCGCGTCGCCCTGCTGACGCTGGTGATGAACTCGGTACCGGTCTCCTTCGGCGCCGTGGGCACCCCCACCTGGTTCGGCTTTGCCAACCTCGGCCTGTCGGACGCCAGCCTGCTGGAGATCGGCCGGCAAACCGCGCTGATCCACGTTGTCGCCGGCTTCGTCATTCCTCTGCTGGCGCTGCGCTTTATCGTTTCCTGGCAGGATATTCGCCGCAACCTGCCGTTTATCTTGCTCAGCGTGCTGAGCTGCACCGTCCCCTATCTGCTGCTGGCGCAGGTGAACTATGAGTTCCCGGCGCTGGTCGGCGGCGCTCTCGGCCTGGCGCTGTCGGTGCTGCTGGCGCGCGGCGGCATTGGCCTCGCCCGCGCGGAAAAACCGCAGAGCGCCGCACAGGCGGTGCCGTTCATGCAGGTGGTCAAAGCGATGACGCCGACTCTGCTGCTGATTGCTATCCTGATAGTGACGCGCATTCACCAGTTGGGCCTCAAGGCGCTGCTCAACACCACCACGCTGCTGTGGCAGGAAAACCTCGGCTGGCTCGGGGAGCTGCGCATCAGCCAGGCGCTGATCGTCGAACTGCGGCAGGTGCTGGGCACCTCCGCCGCGGCCGGCTACAAAACGCTGTATGTCCCGGCGCTGATCCCGTTCCTGCTGGTGGTGGTGTTGTGCATTCCGCTGTTCCGTCTGAATGGCGGCCAGGTGCGGCAAATGTTCAGCGAAACCGGCGGGCGCATCACGCGCCCCTTTATCGCCCTGTTCGGCGCGCTGGTCATGGTCAATCTGATGATGCTGGGCGGCGACAACGCGCCGGTGATCCTGATCGGGAAAGCGTTGGCGGCGCTGACCGGCGACAGCTGGCTGCTGTTCTCTTCGTTCCTCGGCGCGCTGGGCTCGTTCTTCTCCGGTTCCAACACCGTTTCGAACCTGACGTTCGGCGGCATTCAGCAATCGATCGCCCAGAGCAGCGGCCTCGACGTCAATCTGACGCTGGCCTTGCAGTCCGTCGGCGGCGCCATGGGCAACATGGTATGCCTGAACAACATTATCGCGGTCTGTTCGATCCTGGGGATCGGCAACGCCGAAGGCAAAATCATCAGAAAGACCGCGCTGCCGATGCTGGCGTACGGTGGGATCGCGGCCGCTATGGCGGCGATCCTCTCGCTCTGACTGACAACCCGTTATTTGCAAGAAGACAAGAAGGTAAACACTATGATCATCTCCGCGTCAACCGACTACCGGGCCGCCGCCCAGGCCAAACTGCCGCCGTTTCTGTTTCACTACATCGACGGCGGGGCCTACGCGGAGCATACGCTGAAGCGCAATACCGCAGATCTGGCCGATATTGCCTTGCGCCAGCGCGTGCTGCGTAATATGTCCGAACTCAGCCTGGAGACCACGCTGTTCGGCGAGCAGCTGGCGATGCCGGTGGCGCTGGGGCCGGTGGGGCTGACCGGCATGTACGCCCGCCGCGGCGAAGTGCAGGCCGCGCGCGCCGCGGCCAAAAAAGGCATTCCGTTCACGCTGTCCACCGTGTCGGTCTGCCCCATCGAAGAGGTGGCCCCGGCGATCGATCGGCCGATGTGGTTCCAGCTCTACGTGCTGAAAGACCGCGGCTTTATGCGCAACGCGCTGGAGCGCGCCAAAGCCGCCGGCGTGAAAACGCTGGTATTCACCGTCGACATGCCGGTGCCCGGCGCCCGTTACCGCGACGCCCACTCGGGGATGAGCGGCCCCAACGCCGCCCTGCGCCGCGTGCTGCAGGCGTTTACCCATCCGCAGTGGGCCTGGGATGTCGGCCTGTTCGGCAAGCCGCACGATCTGGGCAACGTCTCGGCCTACCGCGGCAAACCGACCAGCCTGGAAGACTACATCGGCTGGCTGGGCGCCAACTTCGATCCGTCGATTTCCTGGAAAGATCTGGAGTGGATCCGCGAATTCTGGGACGGCCCGATGATCATCAAAGGCATTCTGGATCCGGAAGACGCCAAAGATGCGGTGCGCTTCGGCGCCGACGGCATCATCGTCTCCAACCACGGCGGCCGCCAGCTGGACGGCGTGCTGTCGACCGCGCGCGCCATGCCGGCGATCGCCGACGCGGTGAAAGGCGACATTACCTTACTGGCCGATTCCGGCATCCGCAGCGGCCTGGACGTGGTGCGCATGATCGCGCTGGGCGCCGACAGCGTGCTGCTGGGGCGCGCCTTCGTCTATGCGCTGGCGGCGGCCGGCGAAGCCGGGGTGGCTAACTTGCTGGATCTGATCGACAAGGAAATGCGCGTCGCCATGACGCTCACCGGCGCGAAAACCATTGCGGAGATCAACGCCGGATCGCTGGTCAGAAACGCTTGACTCACAGCGGCTGCACGCCCTCCGGATAAGCGTTGTAGCTCATCTTGCTGATGAAGGCCCCGGCCGGTGACACCAGAACCCGGCCGGCGGCGTCCAACCCGAGGAAGGTGCCGGTGCAGCGCCCGGAGATAAAGTCGAAGAAGAACACCGAGCACACCGGGATAATCTTTTCCCGGAAGGTGAACAGGAACATCTCGTCCTCAAACTTGTAGTAAGTGGCGTAATCCATGTCGCCGTGCCCGAACTGCTCGCCGCGCAGGTTTTGCCAGGCATAACGCTCGGTGTTGACGTAGAAGTGCTCGTAGTAATGGTTGGGGCTGTAAACGTTCAGCGTGCGATAACCGATCAGCTCGCGGGTCAAATGCGGCGCGATGCCGCCCGGCGTGACGCCGGCAATCAGCCCAACGTGGAAGCTTTGCTTGAGGCGGGATCCCTTTTCCACCGTTTGTTCGGGCAACAGCGTGCTGCGCACCAGCAGCGCCCGGCCGCTGTCGCGGTTGAGCACCAGCGTCAGGCATTCGTTGCCCGGCGACTGCAGCGGAATATTGAAGAAATAGCGCGCGGCGGAGGTTTGCACCTCTTCGTAAGCGTCCTCGCCGCTCTCCCCTCCCCAGGCCCACAGCACCCGTTGCCGGTCGGCGCTGAAACGCAGCGTGATGTCCCCGCCGTCTTCAAAGGCGATCTGCAGCGTTTTGCCGCGCCAGTCCTGAGAGCCCGGCAGCCGGTTGGTATCGATGCCGCGCGCGAAATCGTCGTAATTCTTCCAGTCCGGCTCGGCATTTTGATTCAGTACGGATGATTCTGCTGACATCTTCGCTCTCCTTGATTGAATGGGATAAAACTCGTCTCAAACGTCGGCGACGCCCGCCGGCTTCACCGCTCGGCGATTCACCACGGCAGGGGCGGTTTCATCGAGAAAACAACTCAGTACCCCGGCGCACACGGCGCCGGCGGCTGCCAGCCACATTACGCTGACCAGGCCGTAGCGATCGGCGATCAGCCCGGCGATAAACGGTGCCAGGCAGCCGCCAATCACCTCGCCGATCCCCATCACCAGCCCCAACGCGGTGGCGATGCGCGCCGGCGATACCGTTTCCGACGGGATGGTGGCCATAAACAGCGTGAAACAGCCAAGGCCGGTATAAGACAGGAACACCAGCACGCCCAGCAGCCACGGATTGGCGACGTAGCTCAGGAACAGCGGGCAGCACACCGCCAGCAGCGAAAAGAAAATCAGCGTCGGTTTGCGCCCGAGGCGATCGGAGATCGCCGGTACCGCCACGCCCCAGAAGACCCAGGCGGCGCCGATGGCGCTCATGATGCCGCCCATCGTGCCTTCACCGAAGCCACGGTCGGTCACCAAAAAGTTAGGGGTGAAGGTTATGATGATCATGAACCAGGTGACGAACACGCAGGAGATCAGAATGCACAGCGCCACGTTCTTGATTTTGAACAGCTCGCCGTAAGCGGCCTTGCTCGCCGGCTTACCGGCCGCCGGCGCGGCGCTGAAAGCGGGATCCTTTTTGCCGTTCACATAGCGATAGATCAGCCACGCCAGAATAATGCCCGGCACGGCGGTCAGGTGAAACGCCATGCTCCATCCCCACTTCTGCGCCAGATAGATGATCAGCGGCGGCGCGATGATGCCGCCCAACAGCCCCGGCGCCGCGCCCTGGATCAATCCCATGTTGAAACCGCGGCGCTGCGGCTGCGATCTTTCCACCATCAACGATTGCGCGATCGGCAATACCGGCCCCTCTGCAATCCCCATCAGCGCCCGGAAGATCAATAACATGGCAAACCCGCTGACCAGCCCCGACAGCGCGGAGAACAGCGAAAACACTAAGATGGACAGGATCAGCATCGGTTTACGGATATTAAAGCGATCGGCTATCGCCCCCAACCCGGCGCCGGACAGCGCCCAGGTTAGCGCCAACACCGCCGACAGCGTGCCGAGATGCACGTTGCTGAGCTTGAGGTCGGCGGCAATCATCGGAAACAGAAACGAGATGGTCAGACGATCGACGAACACGCAGCCGAACACGAAAAACAAAATAATCAGCAACCGGTTCTCTTCACTCAATGCTCTGCGTGCCGCTGGCGATGTATTCATAGCGTCATTTGTCCATAAGTTAACTTATGAATGGCGACCCGCCATGGCATAAGTGTGTTAAGCGCTCGGCCAAGAGAGAAATTGGCCCTCCGTCACGACAACAACTCATTAACATGTTAATGACATAAAATTATCGCAAGCCGGCGGTCTGTCAACCAGCGCTCTTCGAGAGACAAATAAAATTCTGAACGGGTACTATTTCAATATCGCATTATCACCTTCAGGTTATTTATCCTTCTGTTATTGATAAATATAAAATAATGTCCGGTACTTTCTTGCGATTAAAAAAAGCCTGTTTGCGCGTTATTTGCGAATAATCCCATCGATGACGCTTCAGGCTTATTAATTTTTTATCGGCATTGAATGATCCCCGCTCGCGCTTCAGAGCCATTTTTATCTATTGAATCATCTCGTTTTATTTTAAGGCCGCAGAAAAAACTAACTCTTACGAGGGAAAGGCCAACGGCGGGGTTATATAACCCCGTCTGGACAATAACAAAAGCGCAGAGCGTGACGTAAATCACGACAAATATGCCGTATCCTGCAAAGCAATTATGCTCGCAACAGCAATTATCTATTGCGATTAGGGCTGTTTATCTCAATTAAGCGCCATGCAACACTTCGTGCCATCGTTCGACACCGCGCCGCAAGGCCTGAGACGGAGTGACACATGAGCATCGAAAAATTAACCCGGGAGCCGCTTTACATCGGCATCGAGTTGCCGCTGGACAACGATTGGTCTACCAGCGGGCAGCTGAAACGCCAGCAGGACGGGCGGCCGTTCGGCGTGCCGGACATGAGCGAACACGCTGCGCGCATCAAGCTGGCCGATGAGCTCGGCTTTCGCGCCGCCTGGGTTCGCGACGTGCCGCTGTATGATCCGGACTTCGGCGACGCCGCGCAGGTGTTTGAGACCTTTACCTACCTCGGCTACCTGTCCAGCCTGACGCGCAATATTCTGCTCGGTACCGCGGCCGTGGTGCTGCCGCTGCGGCAGCCGTGGCTGGTGCGCAAAGCGGCTTCCACGCTGCAAACGCTGAGCGGCGATCGTCTGTTGCTCGGCGTCGCCAGCGGCGATCGCCCCGTGGAGTATCCGCTGTTCGGCGCCGATTACGCCGCGCGCGGTGAAAGCTTCCGCGCCAGCGTCGGCATTCTCAAAGGGGAAGCCGACAGTGCACTGCAACCGGGACTGCGCCTGCTGCCGGCCACGCCGCCGCCGCCGCTGCTGGTCGCCGGGCTGGCGCAACAAACGCCCGAGTGGGTGGGGAAAAATATGGATGGCTGGCTGTCGTATCCCGGCACGCCTGCGGACCATGTTTCGCGGGTCAAACTCTGGCGCAACGTAGCCGGTGACAAGCCCTACGTCAGCTTTATTCATCTCGACCTCACCGATAACGCCGACGCGCCGATTCAGCGCCATCGCTTCGGCATCAAGAGCGGCCGCAATGGGTTGATTCAGGAACTGAGCGCCATGCGTGACGCCGGGGTCAACCATATCGGCCTGCATTTTCGCCGCAACCAGCGGCCGCTGGAAGAGACGATGCAGGAGATCGGCCAACTGGTGTTACCGGAATTCCATCGCGCCTGACGCCCGCTTTAGCCCGCTATTCCGACCTGAGCGGGTCTTTGCCCCGTTACCGGGGCTTTTTTATTTCCGCCGCTGCTGGTTCATAACAACTCGGTCTAATCCCTGCCGTCAAACGGCGGCATGATGACAAGGAAACGAGCCACCATGAGGAATGAGCAATGACGGCAAAACTGACAGAAGCAGGCTTTTGGCGCAAAACCACCGACTCTTCATCGCTGCGCGAGCCGCGCGTGCTGATCCGGGTCTACGTCAACGAAGGCGAGATTGACCGCGCCATCGCGTTTTACGAGCAGCTGCACGGCGTGGAAGCGGATATGCGTTTCGACTTCCCCGAGCATCGGCTGGTGCTGGCGGCGGTGGGGCCATTTCTGATCCTGGAAGGCTCGGAAGAAAACCTGCGTCCTTTTCGCAGCACCGTCGGCACGTTGCTGGTCGATGACATTTATCCCTACCACCAGCGGCTACAGGCCGCCGGCGCCGATATCTTCTTTGGCCCGGTGGAAGTGCCCACCGGCGCCTGTTTCAATGCGCGCCTGCCGGATGGCACGATTATCGAATACGTGCATCATCGGCCGCGCGCGGACGAATAAGCCGCCTCAGGGGAGCGCCGGCTTCATGGCGTAGCCGCGCAGATCCTTGCGCAGGCTGAGCATGTACAGCACGATCACCGCCGAGAAAGGCAAGCCGCACAGCACCACGGCAGTCTGCATCGCGCTGAAACTGCCGGCGTACAGCAGCCCGGCGCACACCAGCGTGGTGACCGCCGCCCAGAACACCCGGAGCCAGGCCGGCGCGTCATCGTGGGCGGAACCGCCCTGGCAGGACAGATTCGCTATCATCAGCGTGCCGGAATCGACCGGCGTCAGGAACAGCACGAAGCTTATCACCACCACAAAACCGGCGGTCAGCTGGGTATAGGGCAGGTATTCGAACAGCTTGAACACCGCCATCGGCGGATCGCTTTGCGCCACCTGCCCCAGAATCGCTTGCCCGCCCTCCAGCACCAGACTGATGGCGGTATTGCCGAAGATCGACAGCCACGCCAGCGTGAACCCCAGCGGGATCAGCAACACGCCGAAGATCAGTTCGCGGATGGTACGGCCTTTGGAAATACGCGCGATAAACAGCCCGACAAACGGCGCCCACGCCACCCACCAGGCCCAATAGAACAGCGTCCAGGCGCCCTGCCACTGGCGCGCCTTGCCGTACAGATACATATCGAAGCTGCGGCTGACGAGCGAGGTCAGATAATCCCCAATGTTCTGCAACATGCCGTTGAGCAGGTTCAGCGTCGGGCCGGCCAGAAACACGAACAGCAACAGCAGGCACAGGAAGCCGACGTTGATGTTCGACAGCATGGCGATGCCCTTTTCGACGCCGGTGACCGCCGCCAGCGTGGCCACCACCATCATCACCACGATCAGCGCCAGCAGCACGCCGGTGCTTTGCGGGATGTCGAACAGGTAGAACAGCCCCGAGTTCACCAACAGCGCGCCGATCCCCAGGTTGGTCACCATCGAGATAACCGTCACCAGAATGCCGAAGCTGTCCACCAGATGGCCGACGCCGCCGTGGATGCGCTCGCCGAAGATCGGGTACAGCGCGGAACGCAGCGCCAGCGGCAAACCGCGACAATAGGCGAAATAGGCGAGCGCGGTGGCGATCAACGCATACAGCGCCCAACCGTGCAGCCCCCAGTGTAAAAAGGTCAGCGCCATCGCCTGCCGCGCCGCCTGTACGCTGCCGCCGTCGCCTTCCGGTGGCGACAGGAAGTGATCCAACGGCTCATAGGCGCCGTAATACACCAGCGCAATGCCGATGCCCGACGAGAACAGCATCGCCACCCAGGAGGGATAGCTAAACTGCGGCGGCTCATCATCCTGGCTGAGGCGAATATGGCCAAAGCGCGACAGCGCCAGCCAGAACACGAACACCATACAGGCGACCATCAACAGCATGTAATACCAGCCGAACACGTCGGCCACCCAACTTTGCGCGACATTCAGCCACTGTTTGCTGGCGGCGGGAAACAGCACAATCAGCGCCCCCAGCAGCAAGATCACCGCGGCTGAGCCGAAAAATACCGGGACATTCAATCTGACAGGTTCTTCGTCAAGCGATGGAGGAGTTTTTATTGTCATTGGCAGGCTTCCATGATGCGAAAGACAGACGATTTAAATGCAACTTTTGATTAACATTTTATAGTCATTTATTTGACATTTTCGCAGCATATAGAGTATTGATTGACCGTTCAATCAATCAAATTCAAAGTGTGATTTGCCTATCAGTTGGGGAAAATATGTACCGCAGAGACATTCCTGAGCAGCGCAAGGAGCAGTTGATTAACGCCGCCTTCGAAACCATCAGCGTGGTGGGGTTGGCCGGCGTCACCCTGTCGCAGGTGGCGAAAGAAGCCGGGCTGTCGACCGGCATCGTCAGCCACTATTTTGGCGATAAGGAGGGATTGTTGAGCGCGACCATGCGCAAGATCCTGCGCGATCTGCGCGACGCGGTGGCGGAGTGCCGCGCTCAGGCGGCGAGCGACAGCCAGTCGCAGCTGTGCGCCATCATTCAGGGCAACTTCCACCCCAGTCAAACCAACGCCATTTCCATGCGCGCCTGGCTCGACTTCTGGGCCGCCAGCATGCACCAGCCGGTGCTGCGCCGCCTGCAGCGCGCCAACGATCGGCGGCTCTATTCCAATATATGCAGCCAGTTCCGCCGCGAGCTGCCGCTGCAGCAGGCGCGCGACGCGGCGCGCGGGCTGGCGGCGATGATCGATGGGCTCTGGCTGCGCGGCAGCCTGGCCGGGGATGACACCGATCTGCAACAGGATTACCGCATCGCCTGCGACTACGTGATACAACGGCTCATGGCCGCGCCATCGATGGTGTGAACGGCAGCGTCAGCGCGGTTCCTGCTCTTCGCTGTACTGGGTTTGCCACATGGCGGCGTAGCGGCCGTTCGCCGCCAACAGCGCCTCATGCCCCCCGCGCTCGACGATCTCCCCCGCCTCCAGCACGATGATCTCATCGGCGTCCACCACGGTGGAGAGCCGATGGGCGATCACCAACGTGGTGTGGTTGCGGCTCACCTCGCGCAGGTGCCCCTGGATTTCGCGCTCGGTCTGGGTATCCAGCGCGCTGGTCGCCTCGTCGAACACCAGGATGGCCGGATTTTTCAGGATGGTGCGCGCGATCGCCACCCGCTGCTTTTCACCGCCCGACAGCTTCAGCCCGCGCTCGCCCACCCGGGTGTCGTAACCGTCGGGCAGACCGACGATAAAATCATGGATATGCGCCAGCCGCGCCGCACGCTCGATTTCTTCATCGCTGGAGCCGGTTTTGCCATAGCCGATGTTGTAGCGCAGCGTATCGTTGAACAGCACCGTATCCTGCGGCACGATGCCGATCGCCTGCCGCAGACTGGCCTGGGTCAGTTGGCGAATGTCCTGGCCGTCGAGGGTAATGGCGCCGCCCTGCACGTCGTAAAAGCGAAACAGCAGGCGCGACAGCGTGGACTTGCCCGCGCCGGAGGCGCCGACCACCGCCACCGTGTGGCCCGCCGGAATGGTAAAGCTCACCTGCTTGAGGATCGGCCGACGCGTGTCGTAACCGAAGCTGACCGCGTCGAACCGCACTTCGCCGCGCTCGAGGCGCAGCGGCTGCGCATCCGGGCTATCGACGATCTCACGCTTTTCCTGCAGCAGATCGAACATGTTCTCCATGTCGATCAGCGCCTGGCGCACCTCCGAGTAGATAAAGCCGAAGAAGTTCAGCGGCTGGTACAGCTGCAGCAGGTAGGCGTTGACCAGCACGAAGTCGCCGACCGTCATCGTCCCCTGCGTAATGCCCTGCGCCGCCATGGCCATCATGACGATCAGCCCGATCGAGATAATGGCGGTTTGCCCCAGGTTGATCGCGGTAAAACTGAATTGGTTCTTGATGGCGGCGTATTCGTACAGCCGGCGCGACAGATCGAAGCGCTCAGCCTCGAACGCTTCATTGCCGAAGTACTTCACGGTCTCATAGTTCAGCAGGCTGTCGATGGATTTGCTGTTGGCGTCGGCGTTGGCCTTGTTGAGCTCGCGGCGAAAGCGGGTGCGCCAGCTCACCGCCAGCACGGTGAACAGAATGTAGCAGCCGACCGTGGTCAGGATCGCCAACGCGAACCAGCCGTTCAGCATATGCCACATGATCGCCGTGACCAGCGTCAGCTCGAACAGGATCGGCACGATGGAGAACAACAATCGCGACAGCACCGTGGACACCGCCTGGGTGCCGCGCTCGATAGACAGCGACAGCCCGCCGGTCTGGCGCTCCAGATGGAAGCGCAGGCTCAGCGCATGCAGCTGGCGAAACACCCGCACGCCCAACAGGCGCGTGGCGTTCTGGCTGACGTGGATAAACATCACGTTGCGCAGTTCCTCAAACAGCGCGCCGCCCACCCGCGCCACGCCGTAGGCGACGATCAGCCCCAGCGGCACCGCCAGCATTTTCGCCGTCTCGCCGCTCAGCGCATCGACCATCGCTTTGTAGGCCAGCGGCACCAGCGTGGTGCTAACCTTGGCCGCCACCATGAACACGAAGGCCACCACCAGATACCCCCGCAGCCGCGGGTTGTCTTTCGGCCACAGATAGGGCAGCAGGAATTTCAGCAAGCGGGAACGATCCATCATGTAATATTCATCTTCTCGGTCGGGCTCGCGGCGCATGGCCGCGCGGGGGTTATGAGTTTGGCCTGGCCGGCGGCGAACGCCGCAGCCATTCCGTTTTCCTGCGATGGCAACTCAGCATCATCCGTCAGGAGAAGCGGCGGCGACTCGGGCAAAGTTCAGGCATGGAGGAGACAATCACATGGCCCAGACGTATGCAAAGCGCTTTGCGCAGGTCTTTGACTATATCGACCGCCACCTGGACGAGGCGCTTACCGTCGACAAGCTAAGCGAAGTGGCCCATTTTTCGCGCTTTCACTTTCAACGCCAGTTTAGCGCGTATTGCGGCATCTCGGTGTGGCGTTATATCCAGTGGATGAGGCTTAAACGCGCCTCTTACCGCCTGGCGTATAACCCGCTGGAGCCGGTGATTGACATTGCGCTGGACGCCGGCTTTCAAAACCCGGAGTCCTTCAGCCGCGCCTTCAAACAGGCGTTCAGCCAAACGCCGAGCCAGTTTCGCAAACAGCCGACCTGGATCGATTGGCAGCAGCGCTTTCCCGAACCGAAACACAGAAGGAAACACCCCATGAAGGTAGACATTGTCGACTGCCCGGCCACGCCGGTGGCGATGCTCGAACATCGCGGCCCGTCCGCGCTGGTCAATGAAACCGCCGCGCGCTTTATCGAGTGGCGTAAAACCAGCGGCCTGTCGCCGGTCAGAAGCAGCCGCACGTACGGCATCGCGCCGCACGATCCGGCCACCACCGAAGCGCAGGACTTCCGCTTCTACCTCTGCGGGGAGGTCACGGCGCCGATCCCGGAGGACAACGCCTTCGGCGTGGTGAACAGCATGCTGCCGGCCGGACGCTGCGCGGTGCTGCGCCATCTCGGATCGCTGGATGGGCTCTCGGAAAGCGCCCGCTATCTCTACAGCGAGTGGTTGCCGGCCAGCGGCGAGGAACTGCGCGACTTTCCGCTCTATTTCCACTACCACAACTTCGTGCACGAGGTAGCGGAATATGAACTGGTGACCGATCTTTATCTGCCGCTGAAATAGCTGACATCCGGCCCCGCAAGGAGCCTGATTGACGTTAACAGGACGGCGACGATCCCTGCGGCGGCAGATAGCGCTGCGGATCGAGCGCGGTGGCGCGGTAGCGGATCTGGAAATGCAGGAACACCGAATCGGTGCCGGTGCTGCCCATGGTGCCGATCTTCTGCCCCGCTTTCACATCCTGGCCATTGCGCACCAGCGTGGTGTCGTTGTGCGCATAGGCGGTAATAAAGTCTTCGCCGTGCTTAATCATGATCAGGTTGCCGTAGCCGCGCAATTGGTTGCCGACGTACACCACTTTGCCCTTGGCGGAAGCATAGATCGGCTGGCCGCGTTTACCGGCGATGTCGATGCCCTTGTTGCCGCCATCGGCATTGGAGTACGCCTGCACGATCCGGCCGCTGGTCGGCCAGCGCCAGCAACGTGCGGCGCCCGGCGGCGGCGTTTGCTTGGCGATCGCGGCGGAAGACGAGGATGTTTTACGGCGCGTAGCGGCGGTTTTGGTCGGCGCACTGCCGCTCAGCCGCAGTTTTTGCCCCACTTCCAGATTATAGGGCGGGCGTATCTTGTTGATTCTGGCCAGATCGCCGACTTCGCTGTCGGTGATCCAGGCGATGTAGTACAGCGTATCGCCCCGTTTGACGGTGTAGGACTTGCCGGTGTAGCTGCCCTTCGGCAGTTTGTCGTAGTCGCGGTTGTAGGTGTTTTTACCCGAACACCCGGCCAACAGCAGCCCCAATGTCAGACACACCGCGATGCGGCGCCACCTTGCCAGCTTGCTTCCTGTGCTCAAATCCTGTCCCCAATCGTCTTTCGGTTCTGATACGCGTCAGCCGCACAGTGTAACATTTGCGCCGGGTCAGTCAAAAACCCCCAGACGGTCTATGCTAAACAGGTAAGGATGACTGATTAATTACCCAACGACGAAATGGAGTACTGTCATGTTGAACCTCGACCGCAATAATCTGCCCCTCCTGAGCGAAGAGCTGCTCAAAAAGCAACGCACCACCCTGCTGATCATCGCCTTCCTGCTGCTGGCGGGCGGCATACTGTGCCTGGTGAATCCTTTCGCCTCCGGCGCAGCGCTGAGCATCGTAGTGGGCATCCTGCTGCTGTTGAGCGGCGCCGGGCTGATTATCGCCATGATAGCCAACCGGGCGCAGAATACCTGGCCGATGATCGGCGGCATTCTGCTGGGCGTGGCCTACCTGATTATCGGCTATGTGTTCATCACCAGCCCGCTGGCGGGCATTCTGGCGCTGGCGGTCTACCTCGCCGTGCTGTTTGCGCTCGGCGGCATCGCGCGCCTGGCAGCAGGCTATATGCGCCGAGGCCTGCCGGGCAACTGGCTGCAGTTCGTCATCGGCGTGCTCGATTTGATCATCGCCTGGATGCTGATCGGCTCAGGCCCGGCGGCGTCGGTGACGCTGGTGACGGCGATCGTCGGCATCGAGATGCTGGTCAGTTCCTTTGCCCTGTTCCAGGCTGCGAATCTGTTTAAACGCGCCTGATCGTAACGGCCCGCCGACGGCGGGCCGCCATCCCCTCCCCATTTGCAAACAAAACAAGGCGATACCCCCTCAGCTTGTCCGTGGTTATCTTCATCGGTAAGTGCCAATATAGGCGAAGACAAGGGAGCTGAAACCGATGACAACCCATTCCAAACCGTTGAACTCGCGGGAAGTCTGCCTGCAATTACGCCACTTCAACCAGGTAATCGGGCAACAATGCCGCAATATGGCACGCCAAAAAACCGCTTGCCCGTGCTGCCTGACGGACATCGCCACCGGCTGCGACGCCGGTATCAAACTGTGTGGACAGCAGTTGGCCAAACCCAACCCGCAAACCCCGTTATTCCGGCAGATTCGCAACCTGCTGCTCGACCTGCGCGCAGAAGCGATAGGGGTTCACAGAATAGACGTCCTGAACCGCACCAATAACGAAATCTCCTGGCTGTTGCGCGAGCTTTATTTCGAGACATTCTGAACACGAGGGCCGCGCGCCCATCGCTTGATACCTGCCGGTGCGGGCAAGATGCCGCACCGTTTCACCGCCGCACCAGCCGACTTTTCGCCACGTTATCTTTTTGCGTTCTCCCCACTTTACGACCGCCATCACACCTCGCCAACCCCACATTGCGTTGGTTATAGAGTCGTCTACAATTCAATCGAATTACCCCCTACAACATCAGAAATTATTATTATTAGAGGTGATTATGTTACAGAAACACGAAAACGTAATAAGTATGACTGTACTAAGCCCGCAAGCCACCCAAGAGCTGATGCCCTCATTTTCTTCCTTGCCCCACACGCAACATGCCGACGGCAAATATCGCCTGCGCCGTTATTCCGTCGTGAAATACCTCAACCCCAACATCGCCGAAGTGGGGCCGCGTACCTTCATGCAGTCGGATCAGATCAACCATTTCCAGGGCAACGTGGTGCGCCGCTTCGAGCCTATCGACAGCGCCGTGCTGCAGAGCGCCGGCATGGCGGAGATGTGCAACCTGTTTGCCGAAAATAACGAACTGCCGGAAGGCGCCGAAATAGAGATCCACCAGATGCGCGTGGTCGCCATCCAAAAAGATACGCTGGTGGCGCCGGAAGGCATTCACCAGGACGGTTTCGACCATATCGCGATGATCGCCATTCACCGCCACAATATCGTCGGCGGCGAAATCATGCTGTACGACGACAGCCGCCACGATCCTTTCTTCAAAAAAGCGCTGGCCGACGGTGAAGCCGTGCTGTTGGCGGACAGTAAACTGTGGCACAACGCCACGCCGATCAATACCGTAAGCCCGAATGAAGAAGGCTATCTGGATCTCTTCGTCCTCACCGCTCGGGGAGAGAAAGCATGACCTTTACCCCCGAGCTCGCCCGACGCCAGTTCAGCGCCCTGTCCCGGCAGATCGACGGCAAACCGGCGATCTTTTTCGACGGCCCCGGCGGTGCGCAAGTTTCCCGGGGCGTGCTGGAAAAAATGACCGACTACCTGGGGAAGTACAACGCCAACCTGGGCGGGCACTATTTCTCCAGCCGGGTTACCGGCGAGGTGATGAGCCAGGCGCGCGAATCGGTGCGCGCCTTGTTAAATGCGCCGTCGCCCGACAACATCGTCTTCGGCATGAACATGACCACGCTGACCTTTCATCTCAGCCGCATCATCAGTCGCGATTGGCGGGACGGCGATGAGGTCATCGTCACCGCGCTGGATCACTACGCCAACGTCTCCAGCTGGCAGCAGGCCGCCGCCGACAAAGGCGCCGTGGTGCATCAGATAGCGCTGGAGAGCGCCGATTGTTCTCTCGACGCGGCAAAAGTGTGCGCGCGCATCAACGCCAACACGCGTCTGGTGGCGGTCAGCTACGCGTCCAACGTCACCGGCAGCATCGTCGATATCAAAACCATCGTTGAAGCCGCGCATCGGGTGGGCGCGCAGGTGTATGTCGACGCCGTTCATTACGCGCCGCATAACCTGATCGACGTGCAGGCGTTGGGATGTGACTTCCTGGTGTGCTCCGCCTACAAATTCTTTGGCCCGCACGTCGGCATGGCCTACATCGCGCCGCAGTGGCTGCAGCGCCTGCGGCCGTACAAAGTCGAGCCGGCCACCGACGTCGGCCCCGGCCGTTTCGAGACCGGCACGCAGAGCTTCGAAGCGCTGGCCGGCGTCGCGGCCGCTATCGAGTATTTGGCGCAGTGGGGCACGCCCGGCGCGCCGTTAAGGCAGCGCTTGCAGGAGAGCTTCGCCGCCTACCACCGGCATGAAGAGGCGCTGTGCCGCCACTTTTTGCAACGGCTGCAGCAACTCGACGGCGTGCGGCTCTACGGCAATCCGCAGGCGGACAGCGCACGCCGCACGCCGACCTTCGCCCTGACCTTCAGCGGCCAGGCGCCCGACGCGATCGCCCGACGGCTGGGGCACCACAACATCTGCGCCGGCAGCGGACATTTCTATGCGCTGGGCCTGATTCAGCAACTGGGGCTGCAGGACGGCGGCGTGCTGCGCATCGGCATGATGCACTACAACACCCTTGATGAGATCGATACGCTGTTTGAAATACTCGCCAAGGAGATCCTCGGTTAATGCGCCATAACGGCCCGCCCGGTTTTCCGGCGGGCCACACCGCATAAATAGCCGTGCGTCTCGCCGGAGGCGTTAAACGTGAATAACGCTCCCCCTGTTTGAGGGGTTGGGTAGAATAGGCGGGATTTTTTTGAAAAGGGATTTTTACGTTGAGAAAATATGCCGTTATCACCGCCGGGTTGATGATGTCTTCCTGCGCCACGCCGGAAAAGTGGGAAGCGCAAACGGCGGCTCCGACACCCCTTGAAGCCGCCAGAGCAAGCTGCCGACAAGAAGCCGAACAACGCTATCCCGTGAGCCTGTCTTTAGACACCCGCTCGCCTGTATTCTCCTCCATGAATATCAACGGTGCGGATATCCCCAATACTCACGGCGTCGTTTTTCCTTCGGACCGTAATGAAATGCGCAGAAAAGAACACGTTAATGCCTGCATGAAATTGGAGGGATGGGAAAATAAGAATAAGGTGACGGGGTTATTGGCCTTTTTATTTAACTAACGGCAACGTGAATTATTCGGAATTACCGCGTAAAGACAGCGGTAATTCCGCTCTATAGAGCGGCGCCGGCCTCCTGCGCCAGCCCGACTATTTTGCTACGATATTACAGTCACCACCTTTCCTCCATTCAGGGCGATAATCAAACAAATGGAATAAATCAATTTATGAGTGAGAAAGACACCTCCTTAAATAAGCCGCAAAGCCATATCAACAAAGCGGTATTCTTCACCTCTGCAGTCCTCATTTTTCTTCTGGTCGCCTTCGCCGCCTTTTTCCCCGACGTCGCTGACAAAAACTTCAAGCTTCTGCAGCAACAAATCTTCACCAACGCCAGCTGGTTTTATATTTTGGCCGTGGCGCTCATATTGCTCAGCGTGACGTTTCTGGGGCTTTCTCGTTACGGCGACATCAAACTTGGCCCCGATCATGCGCAACCCGATTTTCGCTATCACTCCTGGTTTGCCATGCTGTTTTCGGCGGGGATGGGCATTGGTCTGATGTTCTTCGGCGTGGCAGAACCGGTTATGCACTATCTCTCGCCGCCGGTCGGCACGCCCGAGAGCATCGAGGCGGCCAAACAAGCCATGCGCCTGACCTTTTTCCACTGGGGGCTGCATGCCTGGGCGATCTACGCCATCGTGGCGTTGATTCTGGCCTTCTTCAGCTATCGGCATGGCCTGCCGTTGACCCTGCGCTCCGCGCTTTATCCGATCATCGGCGATCGCATTTATGGCCCTATCGGCCACGCCGTCGATATCTTCGCCGTCATCGGCACCGTATTCGGGGTCGCGACCTCGCTGGGTTATGGCGTATTGCAAGTCAACGCCGGGCTTAACCACCTGTTTGGCGTGCCAATCAACGAAACCGTTCAGGTGATATTAATCGTGGTGATTACCGGGCTGGCCACCATTTCCGTGGTTTCCGGGCTGGAGAAGGGCATACGCTTTCTGTCGGAGCTGAACCTCAGCCTGGCGCTGTTGCTCCTGGCCTTGGTCTTGCTGTTGGGGCCAACCGTTTTGCTGTTGAAATCCTTTGTGGAAAATACCGGCGGCTATCTGTCCGAGCTGGTCAGCAAAACCTTCAACCTGTATGCCTATGAACCCAAATCCAGCAACTGGCTAGGCGGATGGACGCTGCTCTACTGGGGGTGGTGGCTCTCCTGGTCGCCTTTCGTCGGGATGTTCATCGCACGGGTTTCCCGCGGCCGAACCATCCGCGAATTTGTCACGGGCGTGCTGTTCGTCCCTGCCGGCTTCACCCTCATGTGGATGACCGTGTTCGGCAACAGCGCCATTTACCTCATCATGGAAAAGGGCGCGACAGATCTCGCCGCTACGGTACAACAAGACGTGGCCTTGGCGTTGTTTAACTTCCTGGAGCATTTCCCATTCTCCAGCGTGCTTTCGTTTATCGCCATGGCGATGGTTATCGTCTTTTTTGTCACGTCCGCCGACTCCGGCGCCATGGTCGTGGATACCCTGGCTTCAGGCGGCTCCAGCAACACGCCGGTATGGCAACGCATTTTCTGGGCATCGCTGATGGGCATCGTCGCCATCGCCTTGCTGATCGCCGGGGGGCTCAGCGCGCTGCAAACCGTCACCATCGCCAGCGCGCTGCCTTTCTCGGCCATCTTGCTGATATCCATTTACGGTTTGCTTAAGGCGCTGCGTCGCGATCTGACCAAGCGCGACAGCCAGAATATGGCCACCATCGCCCCTACCGCCGCCCGCAATCCTATCCCCTGGCAGCGCAGGCTGCGTAATATCGCTTATTTGCCAAAGCGCTCGCTGGTTAAGCGCTTTATGGACGAAGTCATCCAGTCGGCCATGACGCTGGTGCAGGAGGAGCTGAGTAAGCAAGGCACGCTCAGCAGCATCAACACCGGCGCGGAAGATCGCATTCGTTTCGAGGTTGATTTAGGCGATGAGCTTAACTTTATCTATGAAGTCAGACTGCGCGGCTACAGCTCGCCGACCTTCGCCCTGGCCGGGCTGGATAATGATGAACAGCAAGCCGAGCAGCACAAATATTATCGCGCGGAGATCTACCTGAAAGAAGGCGGCCAGAACTACGATGTCATGGGCTGGAATCAGGAGCAGTTGATCAACGATATTCTCGACCAGTACGAAAAGCATCTGCATTTCTTGCATCTGGTGCGCTGAATGCCGACATGCCGTCCCCAGGGGCGGCATTTTTTTGCCCTGCTTTCTTCACCACGGCGCTGACACAAGTTTGGGTCGCCGTTCACCTCGTTTATTCCCCCTAGGGAAGGACATAATCCATCGTGTAGCGGTGCGTGCCTTGGTCGATCTCGATAGTCATCGAACCACTCAATTGCGTCAGCTCGCCCGTCCCGGAATCGGGGACGACCGTCAACTGCAGCGACGAAACCCCACGGTTCATGGTGCCGCTGTGCTGTAACACGAAGCTGCCCTTGTGGCCATGCAAGGTCCCCGTTACGCGCTCCATTGCCACATAACCGGCGGAGCCATGCGCATCCATGCGTACAGCCAGCATTTCTCCGAGGCTGGCCGCAGTCAGGTCACCATGAAATTGCTTATCAATCGTCATCCGACTGAGCTTGGCCGTCTCAATTTCGGCCGTTGCGGTTTGCGGCGTCAATTTGATGTCGAATGTTCCTGTCGCATGCATTTTACAAACCCCTTTGTTAAGGTTGATGACACAGACGCATCGGTGCGCGCTGCGTTCCTGGCAATGGCCGCGGCAAAGATTAAACGCGCCCATACAGATCAATCTGTCGAGTTATAAAATCGTCATTATCTTCCAGCAGCTATCGCGGCGCATAACGCGGCGCGAAGACATATGTGAATGTATCAGGAGCGACCAGGTAGATGATTGCAAAAACGCGACAAGTCGCCCCGCATGACGGTAGCTCAAGATGACGGCCGGGAATGCCAAACCGCGCGGAGTGCTGCATCCGCAGCCGACGCAAAGTCAGTTTATACACGAGCGCCACTCGCCATCAGCTGCGTTGGCCGATCTGGTCGAGCACTACTGGTGCGTGCGCTGGGATCTGCGGGAGTTACCGCCTCAGCGGCAAGCGACGCTGCCCCACCCCAACGTACATCTGGTGATCGAACGGAATGAATCATACGTTTACGGCGTTCACACCGATCGCTTCGAGCGGCTCCTTGAAGGGCGAGGCTTCGCCTTCGGCATCAAGTTTAAGCCGGGCGGCTTCCATCCCTTTCTGCAAGCGCCCATATCGACGCTCGCGAACCGCTCGATGCCTGCGCAGACCGTGTTTGGCGCTGATTGCCAGTCGCTGGCGACGCGTATCGCCACGTGCGCTACGACGAGTGCGATGACGCTCGTGGCGGAGGCTTTCCTGCTGGCGCAGCGGCCCCAACCCGATCCTAACGTCGCGCGAGCGAACAGGCTCGTGGCCGCTATCGCCGACAACCTTGGCATAACGTCGGTAAACCAATTGCTGGGCACTGCGGCGATAGACAAACGCGCGCTACAGAGGCTATTTCATAAATACGTAGGCGTCGGCCCCAAATGGGTGATCCAACGCTATCGTCTGCATGAAGCCATCGCGCAACTGCAGGCTCACGCGCCTCGCGATTGGAGCAGGCTGGCGCTGGAATTGGGCTATTTTGATCAGGCCCATTTCGCTCGCGATTTTCGCGCTCTGGTGGGCCAGTCGCCCAGCGAGTATGTCAGGTCCCTGCACGCGGAGAATAACGGCATACAGGCGGCCTTTGCCAAACGCTGACCTGCTTTATTGAGAGACAAGGCGCAATGTCAGAATGACTTCGGCGAGATGAGTGCCAGAGGCTGAAACGGGAAATAACGCGTGCTGTGAACGTGTAAGACGAAGGAGTAAACGGGCTTGGAGCGGGTGAAGGGAATCGAACCCTCGTATGCAGCTTGGGAAGCTGCCGTTCTACCATTGAACTACACCCGCATCGGTGTGCGACAGGCATTATAACCGGTTATCGGCGGCGGGCAAGCGGAGATGGCGCGTAACTGTCGATGTTTTAAGCGGTTAAGTCCTGCAGACGAAAAAAAACCGGCGCAGTTGCCCGCACCGGTTGTTGCACGCTAAACGCGATTATTTCTGCGGGCGCATCGCCGGGAACAGAATCACGTCGCGGATGGTGTGGCTGTTGGTGAACAGCATCACCATGCGGTCGATGCCGATGCCCAGACCGGCGGTCGGCGGCAGGCCGTGCTCCAGCGCGGTGACGTAGTCTTCGTCGTAGAACATCGCTTCGTCGTCGCCGGCGTCTTTGGCGTTCACCTGATCGGCAAAGCGCTGCGCCTGGTCTTCGGCGTCGTTCAGCTCGGAGAAGCCGTTGCCGATTTCACGGCCGCCGATGAAGAACTCGAAACGGTCGGTGATTTCCGGGTTCACGTCGTTGCGGCGCGCCAGCGGCGACACTTCAGCCGGGTACTCGGTGATGAAGGTCGGCTGAATCAGATGGCTTTCCGCCACTTCTTCGAAGATCTCGGTCACGACGCGGCCCAGGCCCCAGCTCTTCTCAACCTTGATGCCGATGGATTCCGCGATGGCCACCGCTTTGCCCATGTCGGCCAGGTCAGCCAGATCGGTTTCCGGACGGTATTTCTTGATCGCCTCGGTCATGGTCAGCTTCTCGAACGGCTTGCCGAAGTCGAACACTTCGTCGCCGTACTGCACCTGAGAGGTGCCCAGCACTTTCTCGGTCAGGGTGCGGAACAGCGTCTCGGTCAGCTCGATCAGGTCTTTGTAATCCGCGTAAGCCATGTAGAGTTCCATCATGGTGAACTCTGGGTTGTGACGCGGAGAAACGCCTTCGTTGCGGAAGTTGCGGTTGATTTCGAACACGCGCTCAAAGCCGCCGACCACCAGACGCTTCAGATACAGTTCCGGCGCGATGCGCAGGTACATGTCGATATCCAGCGCATTGTGGTGGGTGATGAACGGACGCGCCGACGCGCCACCCGGGATCACCTGCATCATCGGGGTTTCGACTTCCATGAAGCCGCGTTCCACCATGAAGTTACGGATAGCCGACATCACCTGAGAACGCACCTTGAAGGTGTTGCGCGACTCTTCGTTGGCGATCAGATCCAGGTAACGCTGGCGGTAACGGGTTTCCTGATCCGCCAGGCCGTGGAATTTGTCCGGCAGCGGACGCAGCGCTTTGGTCAGCAGACGCAGTTCGGTGCAGTGGATCGACAGTTCGCCGGTCTTGGTTTTGAACAGCTTGCCGCGCGCGCCGAGGATATCGCCCAGGTCCCACTTCTTGAACTGCTCGTTGTACACGCCTTCAGCCAGATCGTCGCGCGCGACGTACAGCTGAATGCGGCCGCCCACGTCCTGCAGCGTAACGAAAGATGCCTTGCCCATAATGCGGCGGGTCATCATGCGGCCGGCGACGGTCACTTCTACGCCCAGCGCTTCCAGCTCTTCGTTGTCTTTATCGCCGTACGCGGCGTGCAGTTTGTCGGAGGTGGAGTCGCGACGGAAGTCGTTCGGGAACGCAATGCCGTTCTCACGCAGGCCGGCCAGTTTCTCGCGGCGGGACTGCAGCTCGTTATTGAGATCCAGCGCCTGATCGGCGCCCTGTACTTGTTGTTCAGACATTTCTATTCCTCATAACCCGGCTTTCAAACTTGCCTCAATGAATTTATCCAGGTCGCCATCCAGTACGGCCTGCGTGTTACGCGTTTCGACGTTGGTGCGCAAATCCTTGATGCGGGAGTCATCCAGCACGTAAGAACGGATTTGGCTGCCCCAGCCGATGTCGGACTTGTTGTCTTCCATCGCCTGTTTATCAGCATTTTTCTTTTGCATCTCAAACTCGTACAGCTTGGCTCGCAGCTGTTTAAACGCTTGATCCTTGTTCTTATGCTGAGAACGATCGTTCTGGCACTGCACCACGATGTTGGTTGGCAGGTGAGTAATACGTACGGCGGATTCGGTTTTGTTGACGTGCTGACCGCCCGCACCGGAGGCGCGGTACACGTCGATGCGCAGATCCGCCGGGTTGATATCGATGTCGATATCGTCGTCCACTTCCGGGTAGATGAACACCGAGCTGAACGAGGTGTGGCGACGGCCGCCGGAGTCGAACGGGCTCTTGCGCACCAGGCGGTGAACGCCGGTTTCAGTGCGCAACCAGCCGAACGCGTAGTCGCCGATGATCTTGATGGTGGCCGATTTCAGGCCCGCAACGTCGCCGTCGGACTCTTCGATCACTTCGGTCTTGAAGCCCTTGGCTTCGGCCCAGCGCAGGTACATGCGCAGCAGCATGCTGGCCCAGTCTTGCGCTTCGGTGCCGCCGGAGCCGGCCTGAATGTCCAGATAGCAGTCGGCGCTGTCGTATTCGCCAGAGAACATGCGGCGGAATTCCAGCTGCTCGAGCTTGGCGATCAGTTGATCGAGTTCGGCGACCGCTTCGTTGAAGGTCTCTTCATCGTCGGCTTCCACCGCCAGCTCCAGCAGACCGCTGACGTCTTCGCTGCCCTGCTGCAGGTGATCGATGGTTTCAACGATGGCTTCCAGCGCGGCGCGCTCTTTGCCGAGCGCCTGTGCGCGCTCCGGTTCGTTCCAAACGTCCGGCTGCTCCAGCTCGGCGTTGACTTCTTCTAGGCGTTCCTTCTTGGCATCATAGTCAAAGATACCCCCTAAGAACCGCAGTCCGCTCGGACAGGTCCTGAATTCGGTTTTTTACCGGGTTAATTTCAAACATGGTTTTGCGTTCTTTTACGTTGATGTCGTCGATGGCGGAATGCCATTGGAACCGCTAATTCTAACGGATCCGGGCGGCAGTTTATAGCGAGTTGGTCAGTTTTTGTGGCGATCGGGAAGGATGCCGGGGATTGGAGAGCCCAATCCCCGAGTTGTGTTCAATTTCGCCTCAGCGCGGCCAAAGGTGCTGGATCAGCAGTTGCACGTTGCGGTTGCCGCGAAACTCGTTGACGTCGAGTTTGTAGGCCAGTTCCACTTCGCGCACGCTGCTGTCCGGCCACAGCGTGGTGTCCACGTTGAACGCGATGCCGTCGAGCAACGGGCCGCCGCCAAGCGGTTCCACCATCAGCTTCAGGTGTTTCTCACCCACCAGCCGCTGCTGCAGGATGCGGAACTTGCCGTCGAAGGTCGGTTCCGGGAACGCCTGGCCCCACGGGCCGCCCTCGCGCAGCAGCTCCGCCGTCGTCAACGACAGCTCCTGCATCGCCAGTTCGCCATCGGACCAGATCACCCCTTCCAACATCGCCGGATCGAGCCATTCGCCCACCAGCTCGCCGAAACGCTGGCGGAACTCGTCGAATTTAGCCTCTTCCAGCGACAGCCCGGCCGCCATCGCGTGGCCGCCGAACTTCATCATCAGCCCGGGGTTCAGCATATCCAGCCGCTCCAGCGCGTCGCGCATGTGCAAGCCGGGCACCGAACGGCCGGAGCCTTTCAGGATGCCGTCGCCCGCCGGCGCGAAAGCGATCACCGGACGGTGGAAACGCTCTTTGATGCGCGAAGCGAGGATGCCCACCACGCCCTGATGCCATTCCGGATGATACATCGCCAGCCCGTAAGGCAGCTCGGTGCTGGTGCGCTCCAGCTGATCGCACAGCTGCAGGGCTTCCACCTGCATGCCCTGCTCTATCTCGCGTCGCGCCTGGTTCAGCGCATCGAGATCGTTGGCCAGCATGCGCGCCTGCGCGATGTCGTCGCTCAGCAGCAGCGCCACACCGATCGACATGTCGTCCAGCCTGCCGGCGGCGTTGAGCCGCGGGCCGAGGGCGAAACCGAGATCGTTGGCCGCCAGTTGGCGGGCGTCGCGGTTGGCCACTTCGAGCAGCGCGCGGATGCCCGGTCGGCATTTGCCGGCGCGGATGCGGTTTAATCCCTGATACACCAGAATACGGTTGTTGGCGTCCAGCGGCACCACGTCGGCCACGGTGCCGAGCGCCACCAGATCCAGCAGTTCCGCCAGATTCGGCATCGCCAGCGTGCGCTGCTCGAACCAGCCGCTGTCCCGCAGCCGGGCGCGCAGCGCCAGCATCAGGTAGAACGCCACGCCTACCCCCGCCAGCGATTTGGACGGGAAGGCGCAGCCGCGCAGGTTGGGGTTAACGATCGCTTCAGCCGCCGGCAGGGTCTCGCCCGGCAGGTGGTGATCGGTCACCAGCACCTGCATGCCTTTGGCGTGCGCCACGTCGACGCCGGCGTGGGAGGAGATGCCGTTATCGACGGTAACAATGAGTTCTGCGCCGCGCGCCGCCGCCTGCTCCACCACTTCGGGGCTCAGGCCGTAACCGTCTTCGAAACGGTTAGGCACCAGATAATCGACGGCTGCGCCGCCCATGCTGCGCAGCGCCAGCACCGTCAGCGCGGTGCTGGTGGCGCCATCGGCGTCGAAATCGCCCACCACCATGATGCGGCGACCGTCGGCCAGCGCTTGCTGCAACAGGCTGACGGCGTCGTCGATGCCGTCCAGCTGTTGCCAGGGCAGCATGCCTTTGACGCCGCGCTCCAGCTCTTGCTCAGCCTGCACGCCGCGCAGGGCGTAAAGCCGACGCAGAAGCGGCGGTAAACTGGCGGGCAGATGCGTGTCGTCCGCCGCCGGGCGGCGGCGTAGTTGCGTTTTGATACTCACCGGCGATTAACCACCGGCTTTGGTGGCGGCCTGATGCGCGTCCAGCATGGCGGCCATCTCTTTCGGCCCCTGATAGCCCGGGATCATCATGCCGTTTTCCAGGATGATGGCCGGCGTGCCCTGAATGCCGAACTGCACGCCCAGCTCGTAATGCTTGCTGATGTCGGTTTTGCAGGTCGCCGGAGAAACGGCGTCGCCCTTCATGGCGGCGTCGAACGCCTTGGCCTTGTCGGCGGTGCACCAGATCGACTGCATGTCTTTTTCAGCCTGGGAAGCCAGCCCCTGGCGCGGGAACGCCAGGTAACGCACGGTAATGCCCAGATCGTTGTACTCTTTCATCTGCTGATGCAGTTTGTGACAGTAACCGCAGGTGATATCGGTGAACACGGTGATCACGTGTTTCTCTTTCGGCGCTTTGTAAACGATCATCTGATCTTTCAGCGCTTCCATCTTGGTGCTCAGCAGTTGGTTGGTCACGTTGACCGGCTCTTTGCCGCTAACGTCGAACAGCGGGCCCTGCAGGATGTGCTTGCCGTCTTCGGAGGCGTACAGCACGCCGCTGTCGGTCAGCACGGTTTTCAGGCCGTTGACCGGCGAAGGCTGCACGTCCGCCTGCTGAATGCCCAGGCTGGCGAGCGCTTTTTTGATCGCCGCGTCATCGGCATGGGCGGCGCCGGCCACCGAAGCCACCAGCAGAGAGAGCAGCATTAAACCTTTTTTCATTGTTCCAATCCTTTCGAACCCGCCGCTCAGGCGCGCGGGTGATGCTGTTGATGTAGCTGTTTCAGTCGTTCGGTCGCTACATGAGTATAAATTTGCGTGGTCGAGAGATCGCTGTGGCCTAACAACATCTGTACGACACGGAGATCGGCCCCATGGTTCAGCAAATGGGTGGCGAACGCGTGCCGCAACACGTGCGGCGACAGACGCTCGCTGTCGATGCCCGCAAGGATGGCATAGTGTTTGATGCGATGCCAGAACGTCTGTCGGGTCATTTGCTGACACCGGTTGCTGGGGAACAGCACATCCAGCGTCTGGCCGTTGACCAGCCACGGGCGACCGTGCTCCAGATAATTTTCTATCCAGTAGACCGCTTCTTCGCCCAGCGGCACCAGCCGCTCCTTGTTGCCCTTGCCGATCACCCGCACCACGCCCTGACGCAGGCTGACGTCGCTGATGTTCAACCCCACCAGCTCAGAGACCCGCAGCCCGGTCGCGTACAACACCTCGAGCATCGCCTTGTCGCGCAGCTCCAGCGGCTGATCGACGCAGGGCGCCTGCAGCAGCGCATCGACCTGCGCCTCGCTCAGATCCTTCGGCAAACGCTGCGGCAACTTCGGGGAAGCCAGCTGCGCGGTGGGATCGTCGGCGCGCAGCTTTTCGCGGTACAGATACTGAAACAGGCGACGCATGGCGCTCAGCAAGCGCGCGGAGCTGGTGGCCTTGTAGCCGCCGTCCACCCGCTCGGCGAGAAACGCCTGCAGATCCAAGGCCTGCGCCTGCAGCAAGTCGGTGTTTTGCTGGCCAAGCCAGGCGCCCAGGGCCTGCAAATCCAGCCGGTAGGAGGCCAGCGTATTTTCCGCCAGATTGCGCTCAAGCCACAGCGCATCCAGGAATTGCTCAATCAGCGCATTGTCTTGCTGTTGCACGCGGTCCTCTCTTCGTTGCATTTCCACCCGCGCCATTATGCCTTAAGCCGACGCAAATCAGGTATACTCGCTGCAATTCTCTAAACAGCAACGTAACGGTTTACACATGAAGATTGGTCTGTTTTACGGCTCCAGCACCTGCTACACCGAGATGGCGGCAGAAAAAATCCGTGAGATTCTGGGTGAAGACCTGGTCGACCTGCACAACCTGAAAGACGTCTCGCCCAAGCTGATGGAGGACTATTCCATTCTCATCCTCGGCATCCCGACCTGGGATTTCGGCGAACTGCAGGAAGACTGGGAAGCGATCTGGCCGCAGCTGCCGGCGCTGGATCTGAAAGGCAAGATCGTCGCCATGTACGGCATGGGCGATCAGCTCGGTTACGGCGAGTGGTTCCTCGACGCGCTGGGTATGCTGCACGATCACATCGCGCCGCTGGGCGTGCAGTTCATCGGCTTCTGGCCAACGGAGGGCTTCGAGTTCACCAGCCCCAAACCGCTGAGCGCCGACGGCAAACACTTCGTCGGCCTGGCGCTCGATGAGGTCAACCAATACGATCTGAGCGAAGAGCGCCTGCAGCAATGGTGCGAACAGATCCTGTTGGAGATGGAGCCGCTGCTGTAGCCGCTATCGGGCGATCTTCCCCAAACGCCGAGCGCCGGCGACATGATTCGCGCCGGCGCCCCCTATCAGTCTTGTTCGCCGTCACCCGCCGGCGGATACAACAACAGCTGCCGCAGGTGGCGCCACTCCTCTTTGCTCATGCAGTCGGAAGCCAGCCACAGCCGACGGCGCTTTTTGCCCTCCATAGGCTGTAGCGTCAGCAGCAGGCCGTAGCCCGGCATCCAGGGCTTTTTCGCCAGCCGCCATTCTCGGCCGTGCCAGCTGAAACGCCTGTCCGCCAGCAGCCGCAGTTCACCCTGCACCGCAGCGATGCGCTTCTGGCTGCGAATGCACTGAAACACCACCAGCGTCAGCAACACCAGCCAGAGCGGACCAAAGCCTTCCGGCCAGGGCGAAATCAGGATCAGCAGGATCAGGACGCCGTGGGTCAACAGAGAGAACAGCTGGGTGCGCCAGGAAATGCGGATATCACATCGCCACTGGGCCACGATCTTTATTTCGCGTTTGGATCAGGGTCACCATTCTTTGCAGCTCGCTGTCCTGCGGCGCGCCATGATTCATCAGCCAGTTGAACAAATCGGGATCGTCGCACTCGAGCAGACGGATGAACAGTGCCTTGTCCGCGTCATTCAGGCTGTCGTATTCGTATTCGAAGAACGGCATGATGGAGATGTCCAGCTCGCGCATGCCACGACGGCAAGCCCAGTGAATACGTGCTTTGTTGTTAATATCCATGTTGTTATGACTCACCTCTTTTCAGCGCGGCAGCGCCAGCGCAGGGTTCAAATGACACACTGTATGGCAACGCCGTCGCAATATAATTCCATCAACCGGGGATCTGTCTGCAAGGGTGCCCTGGCCGCAAGCCTATAGAGTAACAATTTGACATACACGCCGGGAAGGCGCTTTGTGGCGGAAAACGCAATAAAGCGCAAAATGCCAAAAAAAGCGCCCCCCGGCGCCGCGGCGCGAATAACAGTTTGCAAAGCCCGCCGCCTCTTTTACCATGGGTTCAATACCCTTCAGGTAAGCTAAACGTTGAGCAGGAACTTACTATGGCGCATAACATTCCATTCCCACCCCGTCAGCCCTCCGCTTCCACCCATCTGCCCCTGACGCTGATCTCGCTGGAAGATTGGGCGCTGGTGACGCTGAACGGGCCGGACGCGGTGAAATATCTCCAGGGCCAGGTGACGGCGGACATCGACGCGCTGGCGGCCGATCAACACGTGCTGTGCGCCCACTGCGACGCCAAGGGCAAAATGTGGAGCAACCTGCGTCTGTTCCACCGTGGCGAAGGCTTCGCCTATCTGGAGCGCCGCAGCGTGCTGGACAGCCAACTGGCTGAAATCAAAAAATATGCGGTGTTTTCCAAAGTCACCATCGCCGCCGATAATGACGCGGTATTGCTGGGGGTCGCCGGTTTCCAGGCGCGCGCCGCGCTGGCGGGCCTGTTCGCCACGCTGCCGAGTGCCGAGCACCCGGTGGTGCAGGAAGGCGAAACCACGCTGCTGCACTTCGCTGCGCCGGCGGAACGTTTTCTGCTGGTGACCCGCCCCGCCGTGGCCGAACAGCTGATCGGCAAACTGCATGATCAGGCGGAACTGAATGACAGCAGCCAGTGGCTGGCGCTGGAGATCGAAGCCGGTTATCCGATTATCGACGCCGCCAACAGCGCGCAGCTGATCCCGCAGGCCACCAACCTGCAGGCGCTGGAAGGCATCAGCTTCAGCAAGGGCTGCTATACCGGCCAGGAGATGGTGGCGCGCGCCAAATTCCGCGGCGCCAACAAACGCGCGCTCTACTGGCTGGAAGGTAAAGCCGCTCGCGCCCCGCAGGCGGCGGAAGATCTGGAGCTGCAGCTGGGTGAAAACTGGCGCCGCACCGGCACCGTACTGGCGTCGAGCCAATTGGCCGACGGCACGCTGTGGGTGCAGGTGGTAATGAACAACGATTTGGACGCCGACAGCAAGCTGCGGGTGCGCGACGATGCCGCCAGCCAGTTGGCGATCAAACCGTTGCCCTACTCGCTGGCCGAAGAGAAATAATTCGTCGGCCGCAGGCGCCCTGCCTGCGGCCATCTTCGTTACTCGTCCAACTCCCCGTCGCGCTGCACCAGATAAATCAGCACCAAAATGATGGTGATGAAGAAACGAAAGGCATCGGGAACGCCGTTCCACTGCTTCGACATCCACATGCCGAACCACTCGCCGCCTATCGACATGAAACCGACCTGCCAGGTGAGGAAGCCCAGCGTCAGGCCGACCACCGCCAGCTTTTTGCGGCCGTTAAAGGCCCAGGCGGGCAGTTTCAGGCCGCCCAACAGTCGCAGGCCGCCGATCCAGCACAGCAGCGCGGTCAGGCTTTCCAGCGCGATGATGAAAATATAACCGGCGTGATGCAGCCACGGCGTCTGTATCGAGCGATAGCCGATGGTGGCGTCGGGGAAAATCGTGTCCATCATAAAGACATGGCGCACAAAGGCGAAGTTGGAGCCGTAGTCGGTGATGTTGCCGAAGGCGACCAGCGAAGCGAACAAGGCGATAGCGCAGACCAGCAGCGCTTTGGATAAGCGAACGATCATCTTGGTGAGTCCTGAACAGAGGTTAAAGAAACGGTATGCGGGCTCAGAAATGAAGGAACGGGCTTGCTGGATACCCGAAAGAAGCAAGCGCCTCTTTTTTAAAACAAAAGAGGCGCCAGTTCAATACGCATTCAGACGTAGCGGCAACGCTTAGACGTACAGGTAGATCGCCATGAAATGGCAGGCGCTGCCACCGAGCACGAAGCCGTGCCAGATGGCGTGGCCAAAGCGAATGCGCTTGGAAGCGTAGAAAATCACGCCCAGGGTATAGACCACCCCGCCGATCGCCAGCAGCGTGACGCCGCCGGCCTCCAGCCGCGTGACCAACTGATAAATCACGATCAGCGACAGCCAGCCCATCGTCAGGTAGGTCACCAACGACAGGGCTTCAAAACGGTGGGCGAAGGCCAGTTTGAACAGCACGCCGAGCAGCGCCAACCCCCAGATTACCGCCATCAATCCCTTCGCCAGCGGCGAATCCAGCCCCACCAGCAAAAACGGTGTGTAAGTGCCGGCAATCAGGAGATAAATGGCGCAGTGATCGAACTTTTTCAGCCAATGCTTGGCCTTCTGGTGCGGAATCGCATGGTACAGCGTGGAAGCGAGAAACAGCAGAATCATACTGCCGCCGTACAGGCTGTAACTGGTGATGGCCGTCGCATCGGCGCCGGTATTCACCGCCTGCACCAACAGCAACACCAGGCCGACGATGCCGAACACCAGCCCGATGCCGTGGCTGATGCTGTTGGCGATCTCTTCCGCCCACGGATAAGCCGCGGCGACAATCTTATTGGTCCCGGCTTTCACTACGTCCGTTTTCCCCATAACGCGCAACCCCTCAAAATGCCCTGCTTTGTTCGAAATTAACGCAAAGCAGCTTAACTGAGAATAATTCCAGTGTACACGTGTACGCTAAAATAAAAATGTGAACGCGTGTAACCATCGAAATCCCCTGCCCGGTGGTCTACAATCGTCAGGCTTCAACCCACCCACCTTGAGGTTTACACCATGTCATCCGCTGTACCCGCGTTAGATTTCGGTTCAATGACCCAGGCCATCCAGTTCCTGATGGAAATCGATAAGTTGAAAGGCGTGCAACGCCGCACCAAAGTGCTGGGCACCCAGCGCCAGGAAAACTCCGCCGAACACAGTTGGCACTTCGCCATCGCCGCCATGAGCCTGGCCCCGTACGCCGGTGATGACGTAGACATTCAGCGCGTGATCCAGATGGCGCTGCTGCATGACATCGTGGAAATCGACGCCGGTGACGTACTGGTCTACGATCTGGCCGCCCGCGCGGCGATCCACGATCAGGAAGTGGCGGCGGCACGTCGTCTGTTCGGCATGTTGCCGCAGACACAGCGCGAGTATTTCACCGCTTTATGGCAGGAGTATGAAGAGGGCGAAAGCGCCGATGCCCGCTTCGCCTTGCTGCTGGATCGCACCATGCCGATGCTGATGAACCTGCACAACGAAGGCCAGAGCTGGGTGGAAAACGGCATCAGCCTGGAGCAGGTTCTGTCGCGCAATGCGGCGATCGCCGACGTGCATCCCGAGCTGTGGCGCCACCTGGAGCAACATCTGCGGGACGCGCAGCGCAAAGGCTGGTTGAAATAAGGGAACCGGGCTGCCGCCTCCGCGCCGCAGCCCATCATCGTCAAGCAAACGCCCGTTGGCGCGCCAGCGCCTCGTCATAGCTCGGCATCGATCCCGCCGCACCGGCGCGCTCCACGCAGACCGCCGCATAGGCGGCGGCAAAGCGCACCGCCTCGGCTAACGGCACCTGATTCGCCAGCTGCGCCGCCAGGGCGCCGTTAAACGCATCGCCCGCGCCGGTGGTGTCTTTCGGCTGTGCCGGAAACGCCGGGATCAGCTCGCTGTTTTCCCCGTCCGAGAACAACGCCCCCTGCGTGCCCAACGTCACGATCAGCAAACGAATGCCCTTGGCGTGCAACACCTGCGCCGCCTGGCGCGCCGAAGCCACATCGCGCACCGGCACGCCGGTCAGCAACGTGCACTCGGTGGCGTTGGGCGTCAGCAGATCGACCTGCGCCAACATGCTGTCCGGCACCGGCTGAAACGGCGCCGGGTTGAGTATGATGAACGTTTGCGCTTCGCGGGCAATGGCGATCACCTGCTCGATCGCCGGCAGGTTGTTCTCCAATTGAGTCAGCAGAATATCCGCCGCGGCGATCGCCGGCCGGCACTGACGCACCTCGTCTTCGCTGACCGTCAGATTGGCGCCGGGATCGACGGCGATCATGTTTTCCGCATCCTCGCCGGCAACGTAGATAAGCGCATTGCCGGTGGGGCAATCGCTGGTAGAGAACAGCGTCACCGCATCGAAACCGGCGGCGGCGAGGTGGCGCCGGGCGAACGTGCCGAAGTCGTCGCGCCCCACCTTGCCGATATAATGCACCCGCGCCCCGGCGCGCAGCGCGGCGGTCGCCTGGTTGGCGCCCTTGCCGCCCGCCCCCATCATGCTGTTGCGGGCGATCAGCGATTCGCCGGGCTGCGGAAAGCGCGCCATGCCGGCGACGATATCCAGGTTGAACGAACCGAACACGCAGACTTTGCCTTTCATTGCTGGTACTCCCTGCTCAATTGGAGGTGGCGCCGGGCGGCCAGACAGGCGCCTTTGCTGCCGGTTTCATCGCCGAGGCGGCTGACGGAGATCGTCAGCCCCTGCGCCGGCTGCGGCGCGCGCAGATGACGGCGGATTTCCTGCTCCAACCGCACCAACGGAAAACCGCGCATGGCGATCACGCCGCCGCCCAGGATCAGGCGCTGGGGGTCGATCACGTTCATTTCGACGGCGATGGTCTGCGCCAATCGCTCGACGAAGCGCTGCAGATCAGGATGATCGCCGTGGCGTTCGAACAGCCGGTCAAACGGCGTTTGCGCCGCGTTGGCGCGCGCCCAGCCGGTTAGCCAGTGACCGGACGTCAGACTCTCGACGCAGCCCCGTTTACCGCACGGGCATTCGCCCTGATGGCCCGGCCAGGGAATGTGCCCCAGCTCGCCGGCGGCGCCGTGCGCGCCGTGGTAGAAATCGCCGTTCAGCCACAGGCTGTTGCCCATGCCGGTGCCCAGATACAGCCCGACCGCCACCTGCGGCAACGCCGGCAGCTGCTGCAGATCCCACCACAGCAGATGATTGACGTCCTTGTCCATTCGCACCGGCAGCGCCAGCAAATCGGCCAACAACGCCGCCACCGGCTGAGCGTCCAGCGCCGGGATAAACGGCAGCGACAGCACCCGCGAGCGATCGCGGCTGAGGATCCCCGGCAGCCCCAGCATCACCTGCGCCACCTGACGATCTTGGCACTGCCCGGCGATCAGCCGGCCCAACGCCGCCAGCGGATCGGCCTGCCGCGCCCAGTCGGCGGTCGCTATCTTGCGGTAACCGCTGAATTCACCTTCATCATCCATCAACAGCAGGCGGGTATTGGTGCCGCCGACGTCAACGCCAAGAAAATACCGCATCATGTCCCCCGCCTCAGGCCGCCTGCCGCATCTGATCCAGCATTTTTTCCCATGCCGTCTCCAGATCCGGATCGAGATTGAACAGCCCGGAGCTGCCGACGATCAACACTTCTGCACCGGCGCCCATCAGATCGCGGTAAGTGCGCTGGTTGCAGGATCCGTCGATCTCGATCAGATAGCGCAGATTTTGTTGGCTTTTCAGATCGCGCAATTGGCGGATCTTTTCCAGCATTTCGGGAATAAACGGCTGCCCGGCATAGCCCGGATCGACGGTCATGACGGTGACCTTGTCCAGCAGGTGAAGGTAGTGGCGAATAAACTCCACCGGCGTGGCCGGGTTCAGCACCACCCCCACTTTTTTGCCCAGCGCGCGGATTTGATTGATCACCCGAAACGCGTCGCGGTTGATGGTTTCAGCGTGCGGGCAGATAAAGTCCGCGCCGGCGCGGGCGATTGGCTCGATAAAGTCGGTCGGGTTCTCCACCATCAGATGCACATCCAGCAACAACGAAGTGTGCGGGCGGATCTGTTCGATAAAGAACGGCGACAGCGTGATGTTTTTAACGTAATGCCCGTCCATGATGTCGATATGCAGCATATCGGCGCGGCGGTTCAGCACCGCCAATTGCTGGCGGATATCCATCAGGTTCATGCACATCAGTGAAGGCGAAATCTGGTATTTCATTAGCGTTATCCTGCGCAAAAGGGAAAAGGATCAGTGGCCCGCCGCGGTTCTGGCCTGGGCCGCGCTGCGGCGCATCGCCCGGCGCTGCCGATAGCGATGCCGGAAAAACTTCAGCGCCAGCACCGCGATCAGCACGGCGCCCCACATCGCCAGACTGAAATGCGGGCTGACGTTCATCAGGTTTAAACCGGTCGCGATCACCTGCAGCACGATTAGCGCCAGCACCACGCCGCTGACCCGGCCAAAACCGCCGAACGGATCGGTGCCGCCCAGAATGATCGCCAGCACCGTCAGCAGCAGGTAAGAGTCGCCGTAGCCCATGCGCGCCGAGTTGAAGCGCGCCATCATCACCAGCCCGGCAATGACGCACAGCAGGCTGGAGAGGGTGTAAATGGCGATCAGCACCCGATGGGTATTCACGCCGCTGAAGTGGGTGGCGTTGATGTTGCTGCCGCTCATGTAGATGCATTTGCCGAGCCGGGTTTTCTGCAGGAACAGCGCCAGCAAGGCGGCGACCACCAGGAAGATCCACAGTGGCACCGGCACGCCCAGCACGCTCTCGGCGCCGATAAACCGCACGATCTCCGGCATGCCGCTCAGGGCGGCGCCGCGCGTCAGGTAGATGCCGATACCGTTGACCGTGGTCATGGTGGCCAGCGTCACCAAAATCGGGTGCGCGCCGACGTAGGCCACCAGTGCGCCGGTCGCCGCGCCGATAAGCCCGGCCAGCAGCATCGCCGCCGCCAGCGCCAAGGCCAGCCACAGCGCCTGCAAACCCAGCCCGGCGTCCGCCGGCAGGTAGCTGATGAACAGCCAGGCCATCAGCAGGCTGGTCAGGTTGGCGCTGGCGATAATGCACAGGTTCAGGCCGCCGCTGAGGATCGGAATGAACATCGCCAGCGTCAGCAGGCCCAGCTCCGGCAGCTGGAAGGCCACGCTGGTGAAGGTGGCGCCGCTGAAGAAGCGCCCCGGCATCAGCAGGCTGAAGGCGAGCACCACCGCCAGCAGCAAGACCAGCAAACCGACGGCGGCCCCGTCCGGACGAAATTTCAGGTTGTTGCCCATCAAGCGCTCCTCAGGCGAAACCGACGTCGGTTTCTTTGCGTTTCTTGTAGTGAGTGACGGTGATCGCCGCGACGATCACCAGACCGATCACCACGTTCATGAAGTAGCTGGACACGCCGATCAGGTTGAGGCCGTTTTTCAGCACGCCGATCAGGAACACGCCCATCAGCGTGCCGACAACGCTGCCCTTGCCGCCGTTCAGGCTGGCGCCACCCAGCACCGCCGCCGCCAGCACGTCGAGCTCACCGCCCACCAGCGCGTTGGGCACCACTTCCCCCATGCGATACACCTGCACCAGGCCGCCGATCGCCGCCATCGCGCCCAGATAGCCATAGGCGAACAGATGCAGCAGGCCGACGCGAATGCCGATGCGCCGCGCCGACTCCGCATCACCGCCCACGGCAAACAGCTGGCGCCCGAGGTGCGTTTTGTTCAGCAGCAGCCAGGTCAGCAGCGCCACCGCCAGCATCACCAGCGTCGGCAAACCGAGCTGATAGCTCTGCTCACCCAGTTGGAACGGCAGCACGCTGCGCGGCAGCGTCCACCAGTCCGGCAATGCGTACAGGCTGCGGCCGTTGGTCAGCCACATCAGCATGCCGAACAACAACGCCTGCATGCTGATGGTGACGATGATCGAGACGATGCGCAGGCAGTAGATCAACAGCGCGTTGACCATGCCGAGCGCGGCGCCGATCGCCAACGCCAGCAAAATACTGCCCGCCGGGCTGGCCAGGCCATAATGCGTCGCCAGCGTGGCGATCAGGTACTGCACTACCGAGGCGACTGCGGCGAAGGAAATGTCGATGCCGCCGGTCACCAGCACCACGAACAGGCCGAGGGCGAATATGCCGCTCACCGCGTAGCTTTCGCTGAGATCGAGCAGGTTTTGCACCGTCAAAAACTGATCGCTGAGTAGCGAAAAAACGATGACCGTCAGCAGCAGCACCCAGGCCAGGTAGCCTTCGTTGCCGCGCGGTTTCAGACTGAATCTACGCATTAACCGCCTCCGCCAGCTGCTGCTGGCTCACCTGCCCCGGCAGGTACTCGCCGATCACGCTGCCGCCGCTGAAGTGCAGCACCCGATCGCAGTTGTAATACACCTCGGGCACCTCGTCGGAGATCAGCAGAATCGCGATCCCCTCCTGCGCCAGCAGATGGATCAGTTGGTAGATGCTGGCCTTGGCGCCGACGTCGACACCGACGGTCGGCGAGTCGAGGATCAGGATCCGCGGTTGGGTCAGCACCCACTTGGCCAGCACGATCTTTTGCTGATTGCCGCCGGACAGCGTCGAAACCGCCTGATCCGGATCCGCCACCCGCACGCCGAGTTTGGCGATCCACTCCGCGACGATGCGATTCTTGCGGTAATCGTCGATCAGGCGAAAACGCCCGCGCAGCTTATCGAGAATGGTCAGCACCGCGTTGTCCGCCACCGACTGTTGCTGCACCAGCCCCAGCGTCAGGCGATCCTCCGAGACATAACCGATGCCGGCCCTGATCGCGTCCTCATGGCCGCGAAAGCGCACCGGTTTGCTGTCGAGGTAAAGCTTGCCGCTGTCCGGCCGGGTCATGCCGAACAGGCTCAGCGCCAGCTCGGTGCGCCCGGAGCCGAGCAGTCCGCACAGCCCGAGCACCTCGCCCTGATGCAGGCGGAAGCTGACATCGTGATACTGCCCGGCGCGGCTGAGACGATCCGCCTCCAGCATCACCCGATCCTTATTCATGCTCGGTGACTTCAGGCGATAGTCCAGCGTCAGGCCGGTCATCAATTCGGTCAGGCGATCGCCGGTGATCTCCGCCGCCGGCCAGGTGCCGATCTTGTTGCCGTCGCGGATCACCGTGACGCGATCCGAGATCTCCAGCACCTCGTCCAGCCGATGGCTGACGAACACCACGCAGATGCCCTGCGCTTTCAAATAATCCACCGTGCGCAGCAGCTGATTGACCTCGGTGCGGGTCAGCGAGGCGGTCGGTTCATCCATGATCACCAGCCGTGCCTGCGCCACCAGCGCGCGGCAAATCGCCACCTGCTGGCGCTGGGCGATCGGCAGTTCCGCCACCGGTTTGTCGAGATCGAGATTGAAATTCAGCTCCTGCAGCAGGCGCTCGGCGGTGCGCCGCAGCCTCGCCGGGCGGTGCCATCCCAATAGCCCGTGCAGGTTGTGCTCAAAGGCGATGTTTTCCGCCACCGTCAGGTTGGGAAACAGCGACAGATCCTGATAGATCACCTGAATGCCGAAGGCGCGCGCCTGATCCGGCGATAGCCGGCCGAAGGTTTGCCCATCGAAGGTAATGCGGCTGCCGTCATCCGGTTGATACACGCCGGCGATCGCCTTGATCAACGTACTCTTGCCGCAGCCATTGGTGCCGGCCAGGCAGTGCACCTCCCCCGGCATCAGCGCCAATGAAATATCGTTCAGCGCGCGCTGCCCGCCGAAGGTCATCGACAGCTGTTGCAGTTCGATCAGCGGCGCGCCCCGCGTTGCCGTATTGCCGGAAATCGCCATGATTACAGCCCCATCTTCACCAGCTTCGGCAGGTTTTGCTTATCCAGGCTTTCGGTGGCATTGCCGAGAATGGTGTGCTGCTGCGCATCCACCTGCACCTTGCCCATGCCTTCGATGGTCATGCCATCGGTGATTTTTTCGCCCTTGTGCATCATGTCGGCGATGCGCACGAACACTTCGCCCGCCACCATCGGGTTCCAGATATAACCGCCCTTGATGGCGCCGCGATTGACCAGCGAAGCGCCCTGCCCTGGGCTGAACGGCCCGATGACGCAGATATCGTTGCTTTTGCCGCGGTTGAGCACCGCGCGCCCGGCGCCGATCGGCCCCTGCGAACCGAACGCCAGCACGCCTTTCAGATCGGGATATTTGGCCATCAGATCGTTGGTGGTGCGCACGCTGTCATCCAGCGATTCCCCCACGCCGAACTTGTCGCCCACCAGCTGCATGTTCGGGTAGTGCTGCTTCTGGTAATTGATGGCCGAGTCCGACCAGGTGATGTGCAGCGGCACCGTCAGGCTGCCGACGTATACCGCGTACTTGCCCTGCTCTTTCATGCAGGCAGCCAGCGCTTTCATGTGGTTGACCCCGTGCTGCGAGGCGTCCACCAGCTCAAAATCCCAGTCGGCGTACTTCTGGCCGGGGGACTCGTGCACGATCACCTTGATGCCCGCCTCCTGCGCGCGCTTGAGCACCGGCTCCAGCACCCGGGCGTCGTTCGGCACCACGCCGATGATGTCCACCTTCTGCGCGATCAGATCCTCGATGGCGCGCACCTGCAGCGCCGGATCCGCCGCCGTCGGCCCGACCATCCAGGCGTCGATGCCGCGTTTGGCGCTCTCGCTTTTGATGCCGGCCTCCATGGCGTTGAACCAGGGAATGCCGCCGATCTTCACCACCACGCCCATTTTCAGCTTGTCCGCCGCCTGCGCGGAGACCGACAGCAGCAGCGAGGCAAACAGACCGACCAGTACGGATTTTTTCATTGTTCTCTCTCCACAAGTGTTGGCTGTAATAAAAGGTTTTCGTTGTTGTTATCGCGCCGCCCTTTTCGCGGCGGGTGAAACTTCAATCACATCGACGTTGTTCCAGGCCAATTCCTGACGAAACTCGTCATCGCCAAGCCTGTCGGTGATCAGCGTATCTATTTCCCGGTAATGGCAAATGCGGGCGAACGAGCGGCGGCCGAACTTGTTGCTGTCCACCAGCAAGAACTTGCGCTCCGAGGCCAGCAGCATCTGTTGCTTCAGCCGCGCATGGTGCTCATTGCTCTCGCGGATGCCGCCGTCCTGGCAAATGCCGTGGCAGGAGAAAAACAGCTTATTGATCACGAACTCTTTCAGCATCTGCTCCGCCAGCACGCCGATAAAATCCTCGTACTTGGCGGAATACTCGCCCCCCAGCCCGATGGTGCGCACGTTGGCCTTGCAGGCCAGCGTCTGGATGATGTGCAGTGAGTTGGTCAGCACCACCAGCGAGATATCCGGCAGCTGGCGCGCCAAAAACCAGCTGGTGGAGCTGCTGTCCAGCAGCAGGCAATCCCCGGGCGCGATAAACTCCAGCGCGCGTTTGGCGATGCGCGTCTTCTGCTCCGGCGACTCATTGCTGCGCTGGCGGAAGGACTCCCCCTGATCTATCTCGGCGGGCACATAGGTTTTTTCCACCGCCGGCGGCTCGACGAAGACCGCGCCGCCGTGGCTGCGCAGCAGCAGGCCGCGCCGTTCCAGCAGGGCCAGATCACGCCGCGCCGTCTCGATAGAGATGTGGCACAGCTGCGCCACCTCCTGCACCATCACGCGGCCGCGCTGGCTCAAGACTTCGGTAATAAAGCGATGACGTTCTACAGGCAGCATGTTTCTTTTCTCCTCCACGACGATGATTACGATATCGATTTGCCGCGCCGCGTTTTGCGCGCAGACGCAAAGCGCATCGCTCCGCGATCGGTCAACGATCGCGCTGTGATAGTTGTCAAAAAAATCGGGAAGGAAATGAAATGAATAATTACGAAAGTGTGGAGTAACAGACAGTTATGATGCGCGACCGCCTGAGACAGACAGGAGAGAAACGGTAAACGGTCACAATTCCACGTTCCGCGGCATGACCGTTAATGACCGTTTGTGTGGTTTTGACCGAGCGACGCAAGGAGACAGCCGGCGTTGATAACGCATTACCTGAAAAAACAGCAAAAAAAATCCGGTGAGAATCTCACCGGATCGTTAGCCGCCTGACACACATTATTCCTCGTGCTCATGCTCTTTCAACATCGCCTCACGCAACACGGCGTTCAGGCGTTTCTGATAGCCTTTGCCTGGTCGCTGAAGCCAAGCCAACACATCCGCATCGATTCGGATGGTTTTTGATACTTTCATCGGCTTATAAAAACGCCCCTGAACCGCAGTCTGCCACGTTTCTTCCCCCAGCGCCGGCGCATCGGCATAATCGATTCCCTCGTCCGGCAACGCACTCAGTGAAGCAATTTGCGCTTTCTGCTCCTCCGTCAACGGCGGGAGTACGCTATGGGCCAGATTTTTGGCGGAATTTTTGCGCTTCATATCTTCCCCTCTCTTTGGCATCGGCCTTGCGTGCTGAAATGATACGCACGATCTCTACTGTATCGCCTTCGACATCCGTTTCGATCGTCGTATGTGCCACCAGCAACAGCAAACAGGATCCGACCATACCGATCGTTTGCCAACGTTCTTCTCCATCCTCGATCCTTTCCAGCACAGCCAAATGGTTGGGATCCAGAAAAACCCGTTGCGCTATCTCAAAACTGACACGGTGTTTGCGCTGGTTACTGTGATTTTTATCCTGATTCCATTCAAAATAAACATACATTTTTGTAACTACATTTTGGTTGTTATTTAATCAAAATACATCACCTCCGAAGGGATGTCAAAATTCTCCGGATGCGTTCAACGCCCGCCTGCGGCCTCGATAAAGGTGCCGGTCACGTAAGACGCGGCGTCAGACAGCAGCCAGGCGATCGCCTCCGCCACTTCCTGCGGCTGGCCGCCGCGCTGCATCGGCAAACTGCTCTTCACGCGATCCACCCGGCCGGGTTCGCCGCCGCTGGCGTGTATCTCGGTATAGATAAGCCCAGGCCGCACGCCGTTGACGCGGATGCCCTGCGCCGCCACCTCCAGCGATAGCCCGATGGTCAACGAATCGACGGCGCCTTTCGAGGCGGCATAATCCACATATTCCCCCGGCGCGCCTAAACGGGAAGCGGCGGAGGACACATTGACGATAGCGCCGCCCTGCCCGCCATGGCGCTGCGCCATGCGCTTCACCGCCTCGCGGCAACACAAGAAATACCCGGTGACGTTGGTGCCGAGCACCTTATTGATGCGCTCGGCGGTCAACTGTTCAATGTTCGCCTGCCGGAACAGAATGCCGGCGTTGTTGACCAGCGCGCTGAGCGTGCCCAGCCCGGCATCCAGCGCCCTGAACATTGCCATCACCTGCGCTTCATCGGCCACGTCGGCCTGCAGCGCCAACGCCTTGCCGCCCTGCGCCTCAATCTCCGCCACCACCTGCCGCGCCGCACTTTCGTCGCGCAGGTAATTCACGCCCACCGCATAGCCCTGCCGGGCCAGCAGCAAAGCAGTCGCGCGGCCAATTCCCCGGCTTGCGCCGGTCACCAATGCCACTTTCATCATCGTATTTTTTCTCTGGTTGGCGATGTCGACAACGGCCTGCGCACAGGCCTTCCGTTTGCCCGTCAGAGTATAGAGCGGCGCCCTAAAAAACGCTTCAAAGCTGAGCCAGGCGGCGCAGCTGCTTTTTAATGCGCGACTTGGCGCAGCCGTAAGCGTCCGTCGCCGCCGCCTGATGCACCCGCTGCAAAGCGGAAGCATGATGGCCGCCGTGGCTATGGCTCTGCGCATCACCGCGAAAAGACAGCATCAACAGAACGAGCAGTATCGCCACGCCTGAATACATCAGCCGTCGCGAGGCGCCCGCGTTCGGGAAACCTTCAGTCTGCATGTTTCGCTCCCTCAGCCATGATTTCGAATGGCAGCAAAATAACTGAAATTCCCCCCCGCTCCCTTAACGCGAGATTAAAGCCAGATTAAGGTTTGCTTAAGAACGCGCAGGCAGAGCGGTTTTCCTCGTTGTCTTCCCGCCAGCGTTATAGTTAGATAATCGCGACTCAAGGCTCTCAGCGGAAATAACGTGAACATACTGTTGGTGGAAGACGACCTGCAATTAGGCAAGGCGCTGTGCCGAGCATTGGAGCTGGCCGGCTTTAATTTGTGCTGGGTGCGCCTGCTCACCGACGCGGAAAATAAACTTTCACCCGGCGGGTTCGATTTGATGCTGTTGGATCTCACGCTGCCGGACGGCGACGGTTTGCAGAAGCTGATCGCCTGGCGCGCCGCCGGACAAAATATTCCGATCATCATCCTGACCGCCCGCGATCGCATCGAGAGCCTGGTGAACAGCCTCGACTCCGGCGCGGACGACTTTCTGGCCAAACCTTTCGCGCTGCCCGAACTCATCTCGCGCGTCAAGGCGGTCAACCGGCGCATGGCGGGCTTCGCGTCTCAAACCTGGAGCCTCGGCGCGCTGTATCTCGATCCGGTCAACCATCAGGTCATGCTGGATAACGAACTGCTGATGCTGTCGAAAAAAGAGTATCACCTGCTGCACGAACTGATGCGCTGCGCCGGCACCGTGGTGCGCAAAGCGGTGTTGGAACAGCGGCTGTTCGGCCACGGCGATAGCGTGGAAAGCAACTCGCTGGAAGTACACATGCATAATTTACGCCGCAAGATTGGTAAAGAAAGAATCATTACCGTACGCGGCATTGGCTATTTGCTGAAGAAAGAGTAGCGGGATGATCGGTTTCAAATCCTTCTTTATGCGCACCATTATTTTCCAGGTCCTGGCCATTTTATTATTGTGGGGGATCCTCGTCGCCTGGGTGAAGTACTGGTATTACCCCGACATGGAGAAATATTTCGATAACCAGCAACGCATCGTCGCCGCAGGCATCGCCAATATTCTCGATGAAACCGGCACCGATAATATCGATTACCGCGGCATCATCAAAACCATCGAAAGCATGTACATTGATTCCATCAATAATGGCATGCAGGATCAATTCGACTATCATCCGCTGTTCGTGGTTTACGATCGGGATAACCGGGTGCTTTACTGCTCACAAACGCAGGAAGAACCGCTGCGCCTGCCGCCTTCGGTGCTGTCCGGCTCCGTCAATTACGCCGGCGCCAACTGGCACCTTGCCGGCAGCTGGAGCGAAAAGCGCCAGTACCGGGTGATCGTCGGCGAGTCTTTCAACGATCGCACCACGATATTCGGCAATCCGGCGGAAAGCACCGCCGTACCGCTGCTTGGCATTCTGGCGGCGATCATCATTACCTTGCTGTTTACCGCCTACTTCAGCCTGCGGCCACTGCGCCAGATCGCCCGCACCATTTCCGATCGTCAGCCGGGCAACCTGTCGCCGCTCAACGTCAGCGAGCAGTATCAGGAAATCCGGCCGGTGGTGATGGAGGTCAACAAACTGATGGCGCGCATCGACGCGGCCAATCAGCGCGAGAAACGCTTTATGGCCGACGCCGCGCACGAGCTGCGCACGCCGATCGCCGCCGTGCTGGCGCAGCTGCATCTGCTGACCCAGGTCAGCGAGCAACAGGAGCGCCGGGAAATCATCGGCGACATGCAGCAAGGGCTGGATCGCGCGGCGTCGCTGTCACGCCAGCTGATCAACCTGGCCAAGCTGGAGGCGGAAGATTTTCCGCTGAAGATTGAGGCGGTGGACATCTATGCGGAGATCGGCAAATGCATCGCACAGCACGTCCCCTATGCGCTGGAGAAAGATGTCGAACTGTCGCTCGACGGCAGCGAGGATGTGGTGGTGAGTACCGACCGCCATGCGCTGATCGCCATCTTCACCAACCTGCTGGATAACGCGCTCAAGTACGCGCCGCCCGGCAGCCGCATCGAGGCCAATATTCGCTCGCTGGCGCCGCTCGGCTGCTATATTACGTTGCGCGATAACGGCCCGGGGGTGAGCGAAGAACACCATTCCCGCCTGTTTGAACGCTTTTACCGCGTGCCCGGCACGCAGCAAACCGGCAGCGGGCTCGGATTGGCCATCGCCCGAAACCTGGCCGACAAAATCGGCGCGCAGCTGCGCGTTACCGAAGGCCTTGACGATCGCGGCATCGGCTTCATCATCGATTTGCCGGAAAGTTATCGGCCACAGACTGAGAGTGAACCACGACCATGATTGCCCCTGTTCTGCTGCAACGGCAGCAACTCGACCGGCTATGGGATATCGACCGCAGCGAAATTATCGACACTCTGTATCGCCTGCAGGACGGCAAGTTGCAATCCTATGCGGAGTACTACGACGTGCGCGGCTGGGATCCGCACGATCGGGAAACCTATACGCCAATCCACGCAGCGTGCTTCGATCGCGGCGGCGCGTTCTTCGCGCTGTTCGAAGGCGAGGAGATCGTGGCGGCGGCGGCGCTGGACACCGAGCCGCGCGGCCCACAGCGGGATCTGCGCCAGCTGCTGTTCTTTTACGTCAGCGCGCACAAACGCGGCCAGGGGTTAGGCAGGCAGCTGTTCCAGCTCTGCCTGCGTCAGGCGGCGCAAGACGGCGCCGCCGGACTGTATGTCTCCTCCATCCCCAATAAAAGCACCGTAGACTTCTATCTGGCGCAGGGCTGCCGGCTCATCGAACAGCCGGATACCGAATTGTTCGCCCGTGAGCCGGAAGACATTCACCTGGTCTGCCCTTGCCGCTAGCGGCCGGGGTTAACGGGCGATGCGCATCACCGAACGCACGTCGCTTTTCTTGTTCAGATCCCACACCTCGGCGATCTCCGCCAACGCGTGCTCCTGCGTCTCGATAGTGAGCGCTCCGGTCGCCGCCAGCGCCAAAATCTCAGTCGCGTAGCGCTGCATCTCCGGGATCGGCGGGAAGTTGCCGGTGCCGCTGCCGAGGATCTGCAGCTGATTGCTGCGCAACACCGCCGCCGGCAGCCGGATGTCCGGCGCGGCCATCGAACCGACGTTGACCAAGCGAATGCCGCGTCCGCCGGCGTAAGACGAGAGATCGTGATTATTGAGCGTCGCCAGCAGCGCTTCAGTCGCCGGGCCCCAGATGTAATCGACGATCACCTGATAACCGCCCGGCCCCGCCGCCGCCGCGAAGGCCTGCGTCAGCGCCTCGCCCTGCAGGCTCAGATCCACCGTGGCGTCTACACCCAATGCCTCCAACACACTCAGTCGACGGCCGGCGGCAACAATGCGTCCGGCCCCCGCCTGACGCGCCGCCGCGACCGCCAGCTTGCCCGAGGTGCCGGTGGCGCCGATGATCAGCACCGTTTCACCGGGCTGCAGATCCGCCCGCCAGCGCAGCGGCAGCCAGGCGGCGAAGGCCGGATTGATCAGCGCGGCCGCCATGGCGTCGTCCACCGTCGCCGGCACCGGCACCGTCCAGGACGCGACGCTGCGCTCTGCCATCGCGCCGTAAGGGCGACGGAAAGAGGCGAAGTACACCCGTTGCCCGTCCGCCGTACGGCCCACGCCGTCGGTGCCGGGCACGATCGGCAATTGCTTCGGGCTGGAATAGTGGGTGCCGGCGACGGTGGCGCGATCCAGCTGTTTGATGCCGGCCGCCAGAACGTCGATCGGCACTTCATTCGCCTGCGCCTGAGGCTCCTCAAAGGTGCCGAAAACCGGGGGTTGCCCCAGCGCTGTTACGATTGCCGCTTGCATGGTGACTCCTCAAATCGTGGGAACGTAAAGGAAAGAATAGGCCGCTATAAAATAAAAAGGGACACCGCATGATGCGGTGTCCCCCGAACACAAACTTTGCCGAACGTGTTATTCGTAATCGCTCATCGGCACGCAAGAGCAGAACAGGTTACGGTCACCGTACACGTCGTCCAGACGCTTAACGCTCGGCCAGTACTTGTTCTCGCGTACGCCGGCCACCGGGAACACCGCCAGTTCGCGGCTGTACGGATGCTGCCAGTCGTTGACCAGCTCCGCCTGCACGTGCGGCGCATTCACCAGCGGGTTGTCTTCCAGCGGCCATTCGCCCTTGGCGACGCGGTCGATTTCGCTGCGGATCGCCAGCATCGCATCGATAAAGCGATCCAGCTCCACCTTGCTTTCCGACTCGGTCGGCTCGACCATCAGCGTGCCCGCCACCGGGAACGACATGGTCGGGGCGTGGAAACCGAAGTCGATCAGGCGCTTGGCGATGTCCATTTCGCTGATGCCGGTCTCTTCCTTCAGCGGACGAATATCGAGGATACATTCGTGCGCCACGCGGTGATCGCGGCCGGTATACAGAATCGGGTACGCGTCTTTCAAACGGGTGGCGATGTAGTTGGCGTTCAGGATCGCCATCTGGCTGGCCTGCTTCAGGCCCTCCGCGCCCATCATGCGGATGTACATCCAGCTGATAGGCAGGATGGAGGCGCTGCCGAACGGCGCCGCGGAGACCGCGCCCTGCTGGGTGGTCACGCCGTCGATCTGCACCACGCTGTGGCCCGGCACGAACGGCGCCAGGTGTGCTTTCACGCCGATCGGGCCCATGCCCGGGCCGCCGCCGCCGTGCGGGATACAGAAGGTCTTATGCAGGTTGAGGTGCGACACATCCGCGCCGATGTAGCCTGGCGTGGTGATGCCCACCTGGGCGTTCATGTTGGCGCCATCCAGATACACCTGACCGCCGAACTGATGCACGATCTGGCACACTTCACGGATGGTTTCTTCATACACGCCGTGGGTCGACGGGTAGGTCACCATGATGCAAGAGAGTTCTTCGCCTGCCTGCTCCGCCTTGACGCGCAGATCGTGCAGATCGATGTTGCCGTTCTTGTCGCAGGCCACCACCACCACGCTCATGCCCGCCATCTGGGCGGAGGCCGGGTTGGTGCCGTGTGCCGAGCTCGGGATCAGACAGACGTGGCGGCCCGCTTCGTTGCGGCTTTCGTGGTAGCGGCGGATCGCCAGCAGGCCGGCGTATTCGCCCTGCGCGCCGGAGTTCGGCTGCATGCACACCGCGTCATAGCCGGTCAGCTGCACCAGCCACTGGGACAGTTGGCCAATCATCTGCTGGTAACCGGCCGCCTGCTCCGGCGGGCAGAACGGATGCAACTCTGAGAATTCAGGCCAGGTGATCGGGATCATTTCCGCCGCGGCGTTCAATTTCATGGTGCAGGAACCCAGCGGGATCATCGCCTGGTTCAGCGCCAGATCCTTGCGCTCCAAGCGATGCATGTAACGCATCATCTCGGTTTCGCTGTGATAGCGGTTGAATACCGGGTGGGTCAGGATCGGATCCTGGCGCAGCATGGCGGCCGGGATCGATTGGCTGTTTTTGCTCACCGCCGCGTCCAACGCGTCGATGTCCAGACCGTGATTGTCGCCGGCCAGCAGTGCGAACAGCGTTTGCACGTCTTCACGCGAGGTGGCTTCATCCAGCGTGATGCCGACGGCGCCGTGAATGTCGGTACGCAGGTTGATGCCGAAGCTCAGCGCGCGCTCCAGCACGGCGGCCTTGTCCTTCACTTCGACGGTCAGGGTGTCGAACCAGGTGTGGTGACGCAGCGTCAGGCCGGCCTTCTGCAGCCCGGCGGCCAGAATGTCGGTCAGGCGATGGATGCGCCCGGCGATGCGCTGCAGGCCTTGCGGGCCGTGATACACCGCGTACAGGCTGGCGATGTTGGCCAGCAGCACCTGCGAGGTACAGATATTCGAGTTGGCTTTCTCGCGGCGGATATGTTGCTCGCGAGTCTGCATCGCCATGCGCAGCGCGGTGTTGCCGGCGGCATCGCGGGAAACGCCGATAATGCGGCCCGGCATCGAACGCTTGAACTCGTCGCGGCAGGCGAAGAAGGCGGCGTGCGGCCCGCCGTAGCCCATCGGCACGCCGAAGCGCTGCGCGGAGCCGAACACCACGTCGGCGCCCTGCTTGCCCGGCGCGGTCAGCAGCACCAGGGCCATGATGTCGGCGGCCACGCTGGTGATGATTTTGCGCGATTTCAGTTCGGCCAGCAGCGCGCTGTAGTCGTGCAGTTCACCGGTGGTGCCCACCTGCTGCAGCAGCACGCCGAACACGCCGTCCAGCTCCAGCACTTTTTCCGCTTTATCGACGATGACGTCGAAGCCGAAGGTTTCGGCGCGGGTGCGCACCACGTCCAGCGTTTGCGGATGCACGTCGTCAGCCACGAAGAAACGGTTGGCGTCTTTCAGCTTGCTGGCGCGTTTGGCCAACGCCATCGCCTCGGCGGCGGCGGTCGCTTCATCCAGCAGCGAAGCGGAGGCCAGATCCAGACCGGTCAGATCGAGGGTCACGGTCTGGAAGTTCAGCAGCGCTTCCAGACGGCCCTGCGACACTTCCGGCTGATAGGGGGTATAAGCGGTGTACCAGCCCGGGTTTTCCAGCATGTTGCGCAGGATCACCGGCGGCGTCAGCACGGCGCTGTAGCCCATGCCGATATAGGATTTGTAGCGCTGATTCTGCGAGGCGATCGCCTTCAGCTCAGCCAACGCCTGATGTTCGGTCGCCGCGTCGCCGACCGGCGGCGGCCCCGGCAGCTGAATGTCCGCCGGCACAATCTGTTGGATCAGCGCGCTGAGCGAGCGAGCGCCCACCGCTGCCAGCAACTCCTGGCGTTGTTCCGCAGAAGAGCCGATGTGGCGTTCAATGAACGCTTCGCTGTGTTCGAGTTGGCTGAGTGTCTGAGTCATTGCTACAAATTCCTGAATGCTTGCGTGATACGGGATATAGCTTGAACGGTAACTAAAACGCCCCGGCCGAAAGGCCTGGGGCGTGGTCACGATTACTCGTCGATCGAGGCCTGATAAGCCGCGGCGTCCAGCAGGTTCGCCAGCTCGCCTTCGTCGGAGGCTTTAATCTGGAACAGGAAGCCGTCACCGTAAGGTTCGCTGTTCACCAGTTCCGGAGAGCTTTCCAGCTCGCCGTTCACCGCCACGATTTCGCCGCTGATTGGCGCGTAAATGTCCGATGCCGCCTTGACGGATTCCGCCACGGCGCAATCTTCACCGGCGGCGACGCTGCGGCCCACTTCCGGCAGATCGACAAACACCATATCGCCCAGCAGCTCCTGCGCATGTTCGGTGATGCCTACGGTGTAAACGCCGTTACCTTCTGCACGAACCCACTCGTGGGAGGATGCGTATTTCAATTCTGTTGGCACATTGCTCATCGCCGGTTACTCCTTCGAAGAAATAAAAGAATCAATCAATAAAAAATCAATTTGTCAGCGGCTTGCCGGCGCGAACGAAACCGGGCTTGGTCACTTTGACCGGCATTTCACGGTTGCGGATCTGCACGATAGCCTGCTCGCCGATGCCTGCCGGCACGCGCGCCAGCGCGATGCTGAAGCCCAGCGTCGGAGAGAACGAGCCGCTGGTGATCACGCCTTCGTGGGTTTGCCCCGCCGCGTCGGTGAAACGCACCGGCAGCTCATTACGTAATACGCCTTTTTCCGTCATGATCAAGCCGACCAGTTGCTCGGTGCCCTGCTCGCGCTGTTGTTCCAGCGCTTCGCGGCCGATGAAACGGCGATCTTCCGGCTGCCAGGCGATGGTCCAGCCCATGTTGGCGGCCAGCGGCGAAACGCCTTCATCCATCTCTTGCCCGTAGAGGTTCATGCCCGCTTCCAGGCGCAGGGTGTCGCGCGCGCCCAGACCGGCCGGCTTGACGCCCGCAGCCAGCAATTTTTGCCAGAAATCCGCCGCCTGCTCTTTCGGCAGCGCGATCTCATAGCCGGCCTCGCCGGTGTAACCGGTGGTGGCGATGAACAGCTCGCCGGCCTGCACGCCGAAGAATGGCTTCATGCCTTCGACCGCGCTTTTTTGCTCCGGGGTGAACAGGGTGCCGGCGCGCTCTTTGGCCTGCGGGCCCTGCACCGCGATCAGCGCCAGATCGTCGCGCACCGTCAGCGCGACGCCATACGGCGCGGCGTGCTCTTCGATCCAGGCCAGGTCTTTGTCGCGGGTGGCGGAGTTCACCACCAGGCGGAAATAGTCTTCAGTGAGGAAATAAACGATCAGGTCGTCGATCACGCCGCCGGAGGCATTCAGCATGCCGGTGTACAGCGCTTTGCCGGGTTGGGTCAGTTTGGCGACGTCGTTCGCCAGCAGGTAGCGCAGGAACTCGCGGGTGCGGGCGCCGTGCAGATCCACAATGGTCATGTGAGACACGTCGAACATGCCGGCATCCTGACGCACCGCGTGGTGCTCATCGAGCTGCGAGCCGTAGTGCAGCGGCATCATCCAGCCGTGAAAGTCTACCATGCGCGCACCGCACGCCACGTGCTGGTCGTACAGTGGGGTTTGCTTTGCCATCTTTTCCCTCTTTCCACTCGTCGCTAGAAGTTAGGGTGCTGCCACGCAATGCGGCGGAGCCTGGCTCGCGGCCCGATCGCCATGGCGCACTGACTGCTCAACACAAATGCTGCGCCGGGACGGGCGGAAACTGCGTGCAACCGCCGTGACGCAAACGATACCTTTCCCTCGAACTTATCACCGAACGACCACATTAACCATAAGTTAAAATAGGCTCATCGCCGTTCCGGGGCGGTAAAACGCCGGGCTAGTGTGCAGAGTTTTTCACTGGAAAAATGCGCCTTAAGGCACAAAATTAACAATTAAAGCGGCAAAACACCGAACTTATATAACAAACCTATGGCCTCACATGGGATCCGGACTTTTGATAACCGAACATGGAATTAGAAAAAGTAATGATAAAAAGCGGCTGAAATTAGATTATTTCAAATGAAGGGTTATATAAGGAAAAGCGATGGAATAAGGCGAGAAGCGCGAGCCCGGCGCGGGCCCGCAGAAGGAAGGGATCAGGCAAGCCACTCGGGCAGATCGTTCAGGCCCATCGCCTGACGCACCAGCTTCGGTTTGACGCCCGGCAGGCTGTCCGCCAGCCGCAGGCCCACGTCGCGCAGCAGCTTTTTGGCCGGGTGATTGCCGTCGAACAGTTCGCGGAAACCCTGCATACTGGCCAGCATTACCGCCGCGCCATGTTTGCGGCGGCGCTCATAACGGCGCAGATAGAGGTGCTGGCCGATATCCTTGCCCTGCCGCTGCAGGCGGCGCAGTTCGGAAATCAGCTCGGCGGCGTCCATGAAGCCCAGGTTAACGCCCTGGCCGGCCAACGGATGCACGGTATGCGCCGCATCACCCACCAGCGCCAGGCGGTGCGCTGCGAAGCTGCGCGCATAGCGGCCGGTCAACGGGAAGGCCAGCCGTTCGCTTTCCAGGCTGCAAGCCCCCAAGCGCATGTCGAAGGTCATCGCCAGTTCGCGGTTGAACTGCGCCGGTTCCAGCCGTTTGAGCCTTTCGGCTTCTTCCGGCGTCACCGACCAGACGATAGAGCTCAAATGCGGATCGCTGAACGGCAGGAACGCCAGAATGCCGTCGCCGTGGAAAATTTGCCGCGCCGTCGCCTGATGCGATTCTTCGGTGCGAACGGTGGCCACCAGCGCGTGGTGGCGGTAATCCCAGAAGGTGAGCGGGATATCGGCATGCTGGCGCAGCCACGACTGGGCGCCGTCGGCGCCAATCACCAACCGGGCGGTCAGCATGCGGCCGTCCTCCAGCGTGACGAAGGCGTCGTTCTCGCCCCACGCCACCTGCTTGAGCGCGGCCGGGGTAATCAGCGTGATGTCCGACAGGCTTTCGGCGCGTTTCCACAGCGCCTGCTGGATCACCGAATTTTCGATGATGTGGCCGAGATGGCTGAAGCCGCACTCGTCGCCGCGGAAGGCGATTCTGCCGAAGCTGTCGCGATCCCACACTTCCATCGCGTTATAGGCGCTGGCGCGCAGCTGGAGAATGTCGTCCCACACGCCGATGTGCTGCAGCAACCGCTCGCTGGCGGCATTGATGGCGGAGACGCGCAGGGCCGGCTGTTCCGACGGCGGCGCCATCTCCGGCTGGCGCTGCTCCAGCACCGCCACGCGCAGCCCGCTGCCCTGCAGGCCGCAGGCCAACGCCAACCCCACCATACCGCCACCGGCGATAATCACGTCAAATGATTGCATGCTGCTCGATTTCCTTAAATAACGCGCGACGCCTTGCCGCGCCGCGCTTTGGGCGCGTTAAAGCGCCCGACCATGTCTCTAACGTTCCACCCAGCCCAGCGTACGCTTGGCGAAGGCATCGCGTATCGCCGGCAAACGTTCCATCGCCATCAGCCCCAGATTGCGGCCGATCACCAGCGGGCCATAACGGTTGGCGAACAGATGAATCAACCCATCGGTCACGCCGATCGTCGCCCGCTGATCGTTTTGCCGCCGCTGCTGATAACGGCTCAGCAGTGCGTAACCGCCGGCGTCTTCGCCGCTGTCTGCCGCTTCCGCCAGCGTTTCCGCCAGCGACATCACGTCGCGCAGGCCAAGGTTGAACCCCTGCCCGGCGATAGGATGCAGCGTTTGCGCCGCATTGCCCACCAGCGCCAGCCGGTGGCTGACATGGCGATCGGCGGTCAGCAGACCGAGTGGGTAACTGTGCCGTTTACCGGCTTTGAGGATGCGCCCCAGCCGCCAGCCGAAGGCCTGTTGCAGCTCGGCGATAAACCGCTCGTCGTCCCAGGCATCCACCTGGGCGCGATCTTCGCGCGCATGGCACCATACCAGTGAACTGCGCCCCTGCGACATCGGCAACAGCGCCAGCGGCCCATAGCGGGTAAAGCGCTCAAAGGCGCGCCCCTGCGGATCTTCCGCCGTGGTGACGTTGGCAATGGTGGCGAACTGCGGATAGTCCTCCTGCCGCCACTGCATATTGCAGGCTTGCGCCAGCGCAGAGCGCGAGCCATCGGCCGCCACCAGCAATTGCCCGCGCAGACGCTGGCCGTTGTCCAGCAGCACTTCCGCCCGCTCTGCGGTGCGAATCACGTCCACCACCCGCGCCGGGCAGTGCAGCGTAACGCCGGGGGCCTTGGCCAGCAGCGCGAACAACCGCTGCCCGGCGTCGTGCAGTTCGATCACCTGGCCGAGCGCATCGACCTGATAATCTTGCGCCTGCAGATTCACAAACCCGGCGTGCCCGCGATCGCTGACGTGCACCTGAGTGATCGGCGTAGCGCAATCGCGCAGCGCCGGCCAAACGCCGATGCGCACCAGCTGTTGGCAGGTGCCCTGCGCCAGTGCGATGGCGCGGGCGTCAAAGCCCGGATGGCTGCGGTCGTCCGGCCGGGTCGCCTCGACCAGATCCACCGCCATTCTTCCCTGAGTGAGCGACGAAATGGCCAGCGCCAACGTCGCGCCCGCCATACCGCCGCCAACGATAATAACGCTCATGCTACGACCTTGCCGCCGCCATCAAGGCCTCGATGGCATCGGCGTCTTTCACCACGGTGGCGGTCAGGTTTTCATTGCCGTCGGCGGTGATCACGATATCGTCCTCGATGCGGATGCCGATGCCGCGGTACTCCGCCGGCACGTCCGCATCCGGCGCGATGTACAGCCCCGGCTCCACGGTCAGCACCATGCCCGGCTCCAGCAGCCGATCGCGGCTCGGCGTGCCGTAGTGGCCAACATCGTGCACGTCGAGACCCAGCCAGTGGCTCAGCCCGTGCATGAAGAACTGACGGTGCGCCTGCTCGGCGATCAGCAAGTCGACTTCACCTTTCAATACGCCCAGCTCCACCAGCCCGACCACCATGATGCGCACCACTTCGTCATTGACTTCGCGAATGCTGGTGCCGGGTTTGAACAGTTCCAAAGCGCGCTGCAGCGACGCCAGCACAATGTCGTACACCGCGCGCTGCGGCCGGCTGAACTTGCCGTTGACCGGGAAGGTGCGGGTGATGTCGCCGGCGTACCCCTGGTACTCGCAGCCCGCGTCGATCAACACCAGATCGCCATCGCGCATCTGGCTCTCGTTCTCGGTGTAGTGCAGGATACAGCCGTTTTCGCCGCTGCCGACGATGGTGTTGTAAGACGGGTAACGGGCGCCGAGGCGGGTGAACTCATGATGAATTTCCGCTTCCAGCTGGTATTCGAACATGCCCGGACGGCATTTTTCCATCGCGCGGGTGTGCGCCAACGCGCTGATCTCACCGGCGCGGCGCATCACCGCCAGCTCTTCCGGCGACTTGAACAGCCGCATGTCGTGCAGCCACGGCCGCCAGTCGGTAACGGTGGCCGGCGCCTGAAGGTTCTGGCGGAACCCCTTGCGCAGCTTGTCCAGCGCGCCGAACAGGATCTGATCGGCATAGGCGTATTCGCCCTGCGCGTGGTAGACCACGTCCAGGCCGTTGAGCAGCAGGTGCAGTTGGTCATTGATTTCATCGAACGGCAGCGCGCGATCCACGCCCAGCTTTGCCGGTGCGGCGTCTTGCCCCAGGCGGCGGCCAAACCAGATTTCCGCCGTCAAATCGCGCACCCGGTTGAACAACACGCTGTGGTTGTGCGTTTCATCGCTTTTAATCAGCACCAGCACCGCTTCCGGCTCATTGAAGCCGGTCAGGTACCAAAAATCGCTGTTCTGCCGGTAGGGATAGTCTGAATCTGCACTGCGCGTCGTTTCCGGCGCAGAGAAAATAACCGCCGCGCTGGCCGGCGCCATTTTCGCCAACAGCGCCTGGCGGCGGTTGTTGAATTCCTGCTGAGTCATTACCTTCTCCTGAAATCATGCCATCCGCACCGCCGGCGGAGAGGCGATAGAACGTTTAGTGCAGCGTCGGTTTGATATTTTCCGGCGCCGTCGGTTTGTGACGGGTGAATTCGCCGTGGCACATGATGGCGGCGACCCGCACATACTCCGCCACTTCTTCCAACGACTGTTCCAATTCTTCCTGATCTTCGTCTTCGTCGTAGCCCAGCTGCGCGATATTGCGCAGATCGTCGATCGCTTCACCGACTTCGTCTTTCACCTGAGCCAGCTTCGGCTGCATCATGCCCAGACCGAGCAGGAAGTGGTTGACCCAACCGGCCAGCGCGTCGGCGCGATCGAACACGCTGACGATCTCCCCTTCAGGCAGCATCAGTTGGAACAGGAATTCGTCATCTTCCAGCGTGTCACGCGTCGCTTCATACAGCTGCTGCAACGGTTGGCTGAGCGCCTGCGGGAAGGCGACGCCTTCGTTGGTCAGATCGTGCACCAGCGCCTGCCAGCCGGCGTCACGGCTGCCGCCGCACAGCAGGCCGCTGATCAGGCCGTGCATTTCTGCCGCGGTCAGCGCCACCGACTGCTGGTTGAGGGCCACGGTCAAAGATTGGTAACTTGGAAATGTATTCTGTATAGACATGCGCATTCGTCATCGTTGGCAGGATAAGTTCGTGTTATGCTACCACCAAGGTCCGTCGCTATACCAGATAAGCGCGACACCTCAGTGGCTAGTTATAATCGCGATGTGGCAGGTTTCACACTGCGCCGGCGGGTGACGAAAGTGCGGTAAATACGCATTTTGAAACCCTTTTTTGACTGGCAATGTCCGCCACAGTAGATTACAACCAGGTACTGAAAAAGGGGTTGTATCTTGGTACCGAGGTATATATAGTGGCGCCCGCTTTGACGGCCCGGCCCGGGCGGACAAGGCTGGCGCGAAATTTAGGCAGGAAGGTGGCATGTCTGCACAACCGGTAGATATTCAAATTTTTGGCCGCTCGTTAAGAGTCAATTGCCCGCCAGAACAACAAGATGCGTTGAATATGGCGGCGGACGATCTTAACCAACGGTTGCAAGATCTTAAAGTTCGCACTAGAGTCTCCAATACTGAGCAACTGGTTTTCATCGCGGCATTGAACGTCTGTCACGAACTTGCTCAAGAACGGTTGAAAACCCGTGACTATGCGTCCAATATGGAACAACGCATACGGATGCTGCAGCAAACCATTGAACAAGCGCTGCTTGAACAAGGTCGCATCTCTGAACGTCAGGATGCACAATTCGAATAACTTAAGTTGTTGAAAGCCAAGTTTTCGGCAACGAGTACAAAATTTCTCTGAGATGTTCGCCAGCGGGCCAGTCCCCTGAGCCGATATTTAGTACAAACAGAATGTGTTGCTCCGCGATCGGTGAGCACGCTCGGTGCGCCGAGAAGCCTTAAGATTGCGACGGCACGTTCACCTTGAACCATGGGTTCAAGGGTTACAGCCTGCGACGGCATCTCGGAGATTCCCCTTCTCAGCGGTTTATGTGTGCTGAACGCCACACTGAGCAAGCCTGATACGATGTCTTTTCAACCCCAATTCGCGCAGCAGCGCCAAGCCATTCGCCAACTCATTCGCCAACGCCGACGCGAACTTACGCCGGATCAGCAACGCTTTGCCGCAGACAAGATAACCGAGCGCCTTGCCGCACATGCACGCATTCAGGCGGCGCACAGCATCGCGGTATTTTTGTCGTTTGACGGCGAACTCGATACCGGGCCGCTGATCGAGCAACTGTGGACGCTCGGCAAACGGGTTTACCTGCCGGTGCTGCACCCGTTCAGCCCGGGTCACCTGCTGTTCCTGCGCTATGCGCCGGAAACGCCGCTGGTACGCAATCGCTTCAATATTCTCGAGCCGCGTCTCGATGTGCGCCAGGTGTTGCCGCTGGGTGAACTGGAGGTGGTGCTGACGCCGCTGGTAGCATTCGATCATACCGGACAGCGTCTGGGCATGGGCGGCGGCTTTTACGATCGCACCCTGCAAAACTGGCGCAGCGGCGGCCCCTATCCCATCGGCCTGGCCCATGATTGCCAGCAGGTGGAGCACCTGCCGACCGAGCACTGGGATATCCCGCTGCCGGAAATCCTCACCCCGCTCTGCAGCTGGGCGTGGCGGGAGCCCAAATAGCAAAAGGCCGGATCGCTCCGGCCTTTTTCGTTGCGGCGAACCGCCGAATCAGAACAGCAGACGGGCACGAATGGTGCCGTCGATGGCCTTCATGCGCTGCAGCGCGGCGTCGGCGCGCGCGGTTTCCGCTTCGATGTCGATCACCACATAGCCAATTTCCGGCCCGGTTTGCAGATACTGCGCGGCGATGTTAACCCCCTCTTCGGCGAAGATCTGGTTAATCTGCGTCAGCACGCCCGGACGGTTTTCATGGATGTGCAGCAGACGGCTGGCGTTCGGGCCATGCGCCGGCAACGACACTTCCGGGAAGTTGACCGCCGACAGGGTCGAACCGTTATCGGAATATTTCGCCAGCTTGCCGGCCACTTCGTCGCCGATGTTTTCCTGCGCTTCCTGAGTGGAACCGCCGATGTGCGGCGTCAACAGCACGTTATCGAACTCACACAGCGGCGAGTTGAACGGATCGCTGTTGGTCGCCGGTTCTTCCGGGAAGACGTCGATCGCCGCCCCCGCCAGGTGATTGCTGGCCAGCGCGTCGCACAGCGCGGGGATATCCACCACGGTGCCGCGCGAGGCGTTGATCAGAATAGCGCCCGGTTTCATCAGCGCCAGCTCTTCCGCCCCCATCATATTCTTGGTCGCCAGCGTTTCCGGCACGTGCAGCGTCACCACGTCGCTCATATTGAGCAGATCGGACAGATGACGCACCTGTTGCGCGTTGCCCAACGGCAGCTTGTTCTCGATATCGTAGAAGAACACCTTCATGCCCAGCCCTTCGGCCAGAATGCCCAGCTGGGTGCCGATATGGCCGTAGCCGATGATGCCCAGTTTTTTGCCGCGCGCTTCATAGGAGCCCACGGCCAGTTTGTGCCACACGCCGCGGTGCGCCTTGGCGTTGGCGGCCGGAATGCCGCGCAGCATCAACAGCAGCTCGCCCAGCACCATTTCGGCCACGGATCGGGTATTGGAGAACGGGGCGTTGAAGACCGGAATGCCGCGTTTGGTCGCCGCTTTCAGGTCAACCTGGTTGGTGCCGATGCAGAAGCAGCCCACCGCCACCAGTTTTTCTGCGGCGGCGAACACCTCTTCGGTCAGATGCGTGCGCGATCGGATGCCGACGAAGTGCGCATCGCGGATGGAGGCCTTCAGCGATTCGGTGTCTAACGCACCCTTGTGGTATTCGATATTGGTATAACCGGCGGCACGCAAATTATCGACCGTGCTCTGATGAACCCCTTCCACCAACAGGAATTTAATCCTGTCTTTCTCCAATGATACTTTTGCCATTTACCCGACCCTATGTTCAGACTTCAGAAGCGGCTGTGACGACACAGCTCCCATCCAACATAACAAAAATAACGCAGGCGGCAATACAAACGATTGCCTGCCCGGCAGGACAAGGCGCAGCGTTGATGGCGGTTTACGACAGAAAATGCCATAGGGAAAGTTTTCGGCAGAAGCTTTGGGGAGTCAGTTTTCACAATGTGACATAAGTCACCAAATTTGCCGCTTTTCAGAAAAGATGTTTTAACCGAAGAAATATGCGGCCCGGCACTGCCGGGCCACAGGCCGCAGAGGCTTATTTGACCACTTTCACGCCTTCCGGGGTGCCGACCAGCGCCACGTCCGCGCCGCGGTTGGCGAACAGCCCCACGGTCACCACGCCGGCGATGCCGTTGATCTTGTTCTCCAGCGCGATAGCGTCGGTGATGCTCAGGTTATGCACATCGAGGATCACGTTGCCGTTGTCGGTCACTACGTTCTGGCGATACTCCGGCAGGCCGCCCAGTTTCACCAGCTCGCGCGCCACATAGGAGCGGGCCATCGGGATCACTTCCACCGGCAGCGGGAATTTGCCCAGCACGTCCACCTGCTTGCTGGCGTCGACGATGCAGATGAATTTCTTGGCGATGGCGGCGATGATCTTCTCGCGCGTCAGCGCCGCGCCGCCGCCTTTGATCATCTGCATGTGGCCGTTGATTTCGTCCGCGCCGTCCACGTAGATATCGAGCGAGTCCACTTCGTTGCTGTCGAACACATGGATGCCGAGGCTTTTCAGCTTGGCGGTGGAGGCGTTTGAGCTGGACACCGCGCCTTCAATCTGGTGCTTGATGGAGCCCAGCGCGTCAATAAAGTGGGCGGCGGTAGAGCCGGTGCCCACCCCGACGATGGTGCCCGGCGTCACGTATTCCAGCGCCGCCCAGCCCACCGCTTTTTTCAGTTCATCCTGCGTCATAATATGTCCCTTGCCTCTGTACGAAAACGTGTGCGTATTATAGGGTAAAACGCTGTTTTTCACGCCGGCAGGATCACACTTATTTACCGCAGCCCGCATTTTTACCCGCTTGGCGGCGAGCTGGGGGCGTGATTTTTCCACCTGCGCCGCACGCAAAATGTGGCATAGTGCCGGTATCATTCTAATTTAAGGGATATCTTTCCGATGAAACGCCCAGACTATCGTACGCTGCAAGCGCTGGACGCGGTGATCCGTGAGCGCGGCTTCGAGCGCGCCGCGCAAAAACTCTGCATCACGCAATCGGCGGTATCCCAACGCATCAAACAGCTGGAAAACCTGTTCGGCCAACCGCTGCTGGTCCGCACCGTGCCGCCGCGCCCGACCGAACAGGGGCAAAAGCTGCTGGCGCTGCTGCATCAGGTGGAGCTGCTGGAAGAAGAGTGGCTGGGCAACGACACCGGCGTCGATACGCCGCTGCTGCTGTCGCTGGCGGTCAACGCCGACAGTCTGGCGACCTGGCTGCTGCCGGCGCTGAAGCCGGTGCTGGCGGACTCCCCCATTCGTCTGAATCTGCAGGTGGAAGATGAAACCCGCACCCAGGAGCGGCTGCGCCGCGGCGAGGTGGTGGGCGCGGTGAGTATTCAGCCGCAGCCGCTGCCGAGCTGCCTGGTGGATCGGCTGGGGGCGCTGGACTACCTGTTCGTGGCCTCCAGCGGCTTCGCCGAGCGCTATTTCCCGAACGGCGTCACCCGCTCCGCGCTGTTGAAAGCGCCGGCGGTGGCCTTCGATCATCTCGACGACATGCACCAGGCATTCCTGCAGCAGAACTTCGATCTGTCGCCGGGCAGCGTGCCCTGCCACATCGTGAACTCATCGGAAGCCTTCGTGCAGCTGGCCCGTCAGGGCACCACCTGCTGTATGATCCCACATCTGCAGATCGAAAAGGAGCTGGCATCCGGCGAACTGATCGATCTGACGCCGGGGCTGTACCAGCGCCGCATGCTGTACTGGCACCGCTTCGCGCCGGAGAGCCGCATGATGCGTAAAGTGACCGACGCGTTGCTGGAGCACGGTCACCAGGTGCTGCGCCAGGATTAAAACGAAAAAAGGTTCGCCGCAGCGAACCTTTTCTTCATGACAACACCCTTACTGCGCGGCGTTGCTCTGCAGCTCGAACACCACATCCACCTGATCGTCGAAGTGAATGCTTTGCTGTTCATAGGTTTGCGCCGCGTCGTTTTCCGCCGCCGCGCCGGCCGCCTTATACATCCGCGCCACCGGCATCGGCTGGTAGTTGGCGACCCGGTAGCGAATGCTGTACACCGGCCCCAGCTTGGCGTGGAAGCCCTTGGCCAGGGATTCGGCCTGCTGAGTCGCGTTCTCGATCGCTTTTTGCCGCGCCTGCTCGCGATACACATCCGGCTTGGCGACGCCCAGCTCCACCGCGCGGATCTCGTTCAGGCCGGATTTCAGCGCGCCGTCCAGCAGCTCGTTCAGCTTGTCCAACTGGCGCAGGGTAACCTGCACCTGACGCACCGCCCGGTAGCCCTTCAGCACCGACTCGCCGGTTTTCAGGTAATCGTATTCCGGCTGGGTGCGCAGGTTGGCGGCGCTGATGTCTTTCTTCTCGATGTTGTTTTTCTGCAGGAAATCAAAGTACTGCGCCACGCGCTCGTCTACCTGCTTCTTCGCCTGGGCGGCGTCTTTGGAGGAAACGCTCACTTCGATCGCCAGAGTGGCGATATCCGGCGTGGCGTCCACGCTGGCGGTGCCGGAGGTGACGACGTGCGGCCCTTCAGGCAATTCAGCCGCCTGCAGCGCCATCGGTAGCGTCCCTAATCCGACCATTGCGGCCATAGCCAATGCTTTTAGCTTCACAGTGTCTCCTTAATGACAGGCTGTCTCTGATCGCCGGCTTTTCCCTGCGAGAACCGCCGGTTTCCTGGCATCAAACGTAGCATATCGCACGGCGTTTTGAATTCGGATTAGTGACAAATTCTTATAAATTTGCCCCCTGCCAGGCCAGCTGCAGCGCGATGCCCCACATCACCAGACCGACCAGCGCGTTGATGATGCGCTGCGCCCGCTGGGTGTTCAGCCACGGCGCCAGCCAGGAGGCCAGCAGCGCCAGGCCAAAGAACCACACCGCCGACGCGCTGACCGCGCCAAGCGCGAACCAGGAACGCACGTCCGCCGTCAGCTGTCCGCCCAGGCTGCCGAGCACCACGAAGGTGTCCAGATAGACGTGCGGATTCAGCCAGGTGACCGCCAGCATGGTGACCACGATGCGCCAGCGGCTCTGCGCCAGCTCCTGCACCGCGGCCCGCGCCGGTTGCGGGCTGAAGGCGGAACGGAACGCGCCCCAGCCGTACCACAGCAGAAACGCCACCCCGCCCCAGGTCACCAACGCCAGCAGCAGCGGCGAGCGGGTCAGCAACGCGCTGCCGCCGAAAATACCGGCGCAGATCAGCACGATATCGCTCAGCGCGCACAATGAGGCGATCATCAGATGATACTGACGGCGAATGCCCTGATTCATCACGAATACGTTCTGCGGGCCCAGCGGCAGGATCATGGCGGCGCTCAGGGCAAAACCCTGCAGGAAGACGGCTAGCATGGGAAATTCCTCGAATGATAAAAGGCGCCGGACGTGGGCGCGTATCGGTCAACACGCGCATCATACGAGGAAGCGATCATTAGGTGAAATTGATGTTTCTAATCAAGTATCAGAGATGCTAATACCCTGTGGGCGCCAGGCCAGCGCCGCCAGATTCGCCCATCGGCGAAAAATTCGCTATCATCCGCCCCTCTCCCCTCCAGCCGGCCGACCGATGTCTACGATTACCGATACCTTCATCGCCCCGCCCTGTCATGACCAGATAGAGATCCTCTATCAGGACGATCATCTGGCGCTGATCAATAAACCCGCCGGGTTGCTCAGCCTTTCGGGCAAAAATCCGCAAAATCTCGACTCGGTGCACTATCGGCTGGTGCAGATCTTCCCCGGATGCACACTGGCGCACCGCCTGGATTTCGGCACGTCCGGGTTGATGGTGGTAGCCCGCAATAAGGCCGTCAATGCCGCGCTCTGCCGGCAGTTCAGCGAGCGCACCGTCGGTAAAGTCTACAGCGCGCTGCTCTGCGGCCATGTGGCGGATGACGAAGGGGTGATAGACGCGGCGATCGCCAAAGATCCGGCGCTGTTCCCGCTGATGTCGATTTGCGCCCTTCACGGCAAGCCCGCCCGCTCCCGCTATCGGGTCGTCGAGCGTTTTTATCGTGAAACGGAAGGCGGGATCTCGCTGCCGCTGACGCGGGTGCAGCTTACCCCAGAGACTGGGCGCACCCACCAGCTGCGTATTCACAGCTGGCAATTGGGCCATCCTATTTTAGGCTGCGATCTGTATGGCGGGCGCCTGCTGCCGGGTACCGAGCAGACGCCGCGGTTGATGCTGCACGCCAGCGAACTGGACTTTGTGCACCCCATCCGCGGAGAGCGGATAACCGCTCGTCACGCCGCGCCGTTCTGAACGCGGCTTACCACATCAAATCGTCAGGCACTTTAAAGTCGGCGTACGGATCGTCTTCATCCTGCTCTTCCTGACTCAGGGCGCTGTGCAACACAATGCTGCCCGCATCGCGCTGCGCGATTTTATCGGCGACGCTCGCGGGGATAATCGCGTATTCACACTCTTCCCGGTTCTCGACCACCAAGCGGGCAATGGCGAGGCGGCCATTGATCAGTTGGGTCTGCGTCGCCTTATCCACCAGGATTTTTTTGATCAGGTTGCCATCGGTGAAGTTAAAACCGATATCGCCTTTCGCCAGAACGATGCGATTCATCTCGATCAGCTGCTTCACCTGCGCCTTGTATTCTTTGGACAGCGCGGCTTGCTTTTGCTGCTCGTTCAACTGCTTATCGCGCTCAAGCTGCGCCTTTTTATTCTCTTCCACCGCCTCTCTGGCCTCGCGGGCCTGAACGCGTGATTTTTTAGCCGTTCTTTGGACTTTGGCCATTTTCTTGCTGGTTACCAAGCCCGCTTTGAGCATCTGCTCTTGTAAGGTGAGTTTTGTCATGTTCGTGTCTGAAGCCGTGGGATCATGGAGGGATTATACCCGTAATTTTTCAGGCTGCACCAGGTTGCCGGCGCAACCCACCGGCGGTTTGCGCCGCAGAGCAACGGCGGTAAAACGGCCCGAACGCCCGATCATGAATACCGCTCATGTGGTAATGAAATTAAGTCTCTTTCACTCCCTCCGGGACTCTGGCAAAAATAGACCTCATTAACGACAGACAATATGAAATCGGCTGAATAAAAAAATAGAAAAACAAGCCATTGAAAGAAATGGATAAATCCAGCCTTCATATCATATAACAGGATGCTATAAGACGATGAATACAGACTTTACCTTTACGATTAAGAGCAGTTCTTTCGACGAAGATTATAACCCTTCTGAAAATACGCGTATCACCACCAACTTTGCCAATTTGGCCAGAGGGAAAAACCGCCGGGAGAACCTGCGCAACACGTTGGTGATGATCGACAATCGCTTTAATGCATTAGCCTATTGGGATAACCCCAAGGCCGATCGCTACTCTGTCGAGCTGGAAATCATCTCGGTTGAGATGCGCATCGAAGATCAGGGCGCCAGCTTTCCAGTTATCGAAATCCTGAAAACCAACATCATCGATAAAAAAACGCAAAAGCGTATCGAGGGCATCGTCGGGAACAATTTCTCGTCTTACGTGCGCGATTACGACTTTAGCGTCTTGCTGCCGGAGCACAATAAAAACGCGGCGGAATTTACCATTCCGGATGATTTTGGCGATTTGCACGGCAATATCTTTAAGCACTTCGTCAATTCAAACGAATACCATGAAAATTTCAGCAAACCGCCGGTGATCTGCCTCAGCGTATCCAGCAAAGACACCTACCATCGGACGGGCAATCAACACCCGGTCTTGGGCGACGAGTATCGGCAAGACGGCGCTTCATTGACCGACCGGTATTTTAAAAAAATGGGCCTGCAGGTGCGCTATTTCATGCCGAAAAATAGCGTTGCGCCCCTGGCCTTTTATTTCCCTGGGGATTTGCTGAGCGATTACACCGACCTGGAACTGATCGGCACCATCAGCACGATGGAGACCTTCCAGAAAATCTATCGGCCTGAAATTTACAATGCCAACTCGGCGGCGGGGCAATGCTATCAGCCAAGCCTGAATAACCAGGATCATTCATTAACCAAGATTGTTTACGATCGCGAAGAGCGTAGCCAGCTAGCGATTGAGCAGGGGAAATTTACGGAAGAGCAATTTATCAAACCCTATAAGCCTATTCTTGAGCAATGGTCTGCTCACTACGCGCTTTGATTCACTTAAATACAGGTCACCTATCATGAAAATATTGCTCCCCACATCGACCGCCGGCAGCTTGCCCAAACCGGTCTGGCTGGCCCAACCGGAAACCCTGTGGTCGCCCTGGAAATTGCAGAATGAAGAACTCATCGAAGGGAAACAGGACGCCCTGCGTTTGTCACTGGCAGAGCAACAACAGGCCGGCATCGATATCGTCAGCGATGGCGAACAAACCCGTCAGCACTTCGTCACGACGTTTATCGAGCATCTCAGCGGCGTCGATTTCGAAAAACGCGAAGTGGTTAAAATCCGCAATCGCTATGAGGCGAGCGTGCCGACGGTCGTGGGGGCAGTCTCGCGTCAAAAACCCGTTTTCGTTGAAGACGCCAAATTTTTACGCCAGCTGACCACACAGCCGATTAAATGGGCCCTGCCGGGGCCGATGACCATGATCGACACGCTCTATGACAACCACTATAAAAGCCGCGAGAAATTAGCCTGGGAGTTCGCGAAGATCCTCAATCAGGAAGCCAAAGAGCTCGAGGCCGCAGGCGTCGACATTATTCAGTTTGATGAGCCCGCATTTAACGTGTTCTTTGACGAGGTGAATGACTGGGGCATCGCCGCCCTGGAAAGAGCCATTGAAGGGCTTAAGTGTGAAACCGCCGTACATATCTGCTATGGATATGGGATTAAAGCCAATACCGACTGGAAAAAGACGCTGGGCTCGGAATGGCGACAATATGAAGAGGCGTTTCCGAAACTGCAAACGTCTAACATCGATATCATCTCGCTGGAGTGCCATAACTCGCACGTGCCCATGGATCTGCTTGAACTGATCCGCGGCAAAAAGGTGATGGTCGGCGCCATCGACGTAGCGAATCATGCCGTTGAGACGCCGGAGGAAGTGGCCGACACGCTGCGCAAAGCGCTGCAGTTTGTCGATGCCGACAAGCTCTATCCGTCGACCAACTGCGGCATGGCCCCCCTGCCCCGTCAGGTCGCCCGCGGCAAGCTGAATGCGTTAAGCGCAGGCGCCGAGATCGTGCGCCGAGAGCTGTTAGCCAAATAACCTTGCCTGCGCCCGCCACAGACACCTCCTGCGGCGGGCGATTATCAGCAATTCCCCCTCCCCGCAACGCCCCCGCTCTGGTGTATACTCGGATTTCTACGCGATGCCAGCCACAGCGGTTTTGGTTCAGGCCTGGCCTGAACAGCCCTCAGCCAGCCCACACCAGCCGAATAACAGTGGAATAACCATGAGCCCAAATACCGCTCGCATCAGCGAAATCATCGATCGCGCCAGGATCTCCCCCTACCAAATCCTGATCCTGACCCTGTGTTTCCTCATTGCCCTGCTGGATGGCTTCGATACCGCCATCATCGGCTATATCGCGCCGGCGCTGCGCGAAGAGTGGGGCCTGCAGCCCGCTCAGCTCTCTCCCGCCTTCGGCGCGGGGCTGTTCGGCCTGCTGATCGGCAGCCTGCTGTTCGGGCCGATCGCCGACGCCCTCGGCCGCAAACGCGTGCTGCTCGTCGCGGTACTGGTGTTTGGCGGCTGTACTCTGGCTTCGGCCTATACGCATTCGATCGAATCCCTGACCCTGCTGCGCTTCATCACCGGCATTGGCCTCGGAGGCGCGATACCGACCTGCATCACCCTCAGCTCGGAGTACTCACCGGCGCGCCGCCGCATGCTGATGGTCACCTTGAGCTGGAGCGGCTTTACCGCTGGGTTAGCCCTGGGCGGCCTGCTGGCCGGGCAGATCATCCCGGCGTTCGGCTGGCGCGGCCTGCTGCTGGTCGGTGGCATCGCGCCGTTGGCGCTGCTGCCGCTGTTGGCCTGGCAGATGCCCGAATCAGTACGCTTTATGGCCGCCAGCGCCAAACATGCCGATCGGCTGCGCCGGGTGGTCGAACGCATCACCGGCCAGCGTTGGGCCGGCGTGACGATTGTCGATGACGAGCGCCCGGCGCAGGCCAGGTCGCCGATATCACACCTATTTATCGAAGGCCGCGCCGTGCGCACCCTGCTGCTGTGGGCGGCGTTCTTCTGTTCGCTGTTCGTGTTCTACCTGCTCACCAGCTGGCTGCCGACCCTGCTCAAAGACGCCGGTTACGACATCGCCCACGCCTCGCGCATCGGCGCGATGGTGCCGCTCGGCGGCACCCTGGGCGCCATCCTGATGGCGCTGCTGATGGATCGGATCGGGCCTTACCGCGTACTGGCCGTCTCCTACCTGGGCGCCGCACTGGTAATTGGCGCGACCGGGTATCTGATGGGCGACGTCTACACGCTGGCCGCCGTCGTGTTCCTGATCGGCTTCGGCGTGGCCGGCGCGCAAAACGGCCTGAACCTGGTTTCAGCCACCCTTTATCCGACCGCAGCCCGCGTCACCGGCGTCAGCTGGGCCATGGCCAATGGCCGCTTCGGCTCAATTGTCGGCTCAATGCTCGGCGCCTGGATGATGGCCGCCGCCGGCTCGACGGAAGTGTTCTTCCTCTGGCTGGCGCTGCCGGCGCTGCTGGGCGCCGCCGCCATCTTCCTGCTCTATCGCCTCAGCCTGCGCCGCCGCACGTCGCTCACGGAACCGGCTGCGGGCATCTGACCTCGCGGAAAATAAAAGGCCGAGACGCCATCGGCAGCGTCTCGGCCTGCAATAAAAAAAGGGGGCCAAGGCCCCCTTCTGTGTTATTCCGCCTTGGCGGAAGCGTCTTCGGTACGATACAGGTGCACATCCATCTGCGGGAACGGAATGCCGATGTTGTGGGCATCCAGCGCGCGCTTGAAGTTTTCCATCAGATCGAAGTACACGTTCCAGTATTCCGCATTGGTGGTCCAGGAACGGGTCACGAAGTTCAGCGAGGACGGCGCCATCTCGTTCAGACGCACGGTCACGCCTTTGGCGTGCATGATGCGTTTGTCGGCGGCGATCACGTCGCCCAGCACCTTCTTCACCACGTCGATATCGGCGTTGTAAGCCACGCCCACCACGATATCCACGCGGCGGTTCGGTTCGCGGGAGTAGTTGATGATGTTGCCGGCGATGATTTTACCGTTCGGCACCACGATGGTTTTGTTGTCGGCGGTGCGCAGGGTGGTGGAGAAAATCTGCACCTGATCGACGGTACCGGCCACGCCGCCCAGATCGACATATTCACCCACGCGCAGCGGACGGAAGATCACCAGCAGAACGCCGGCGGCGAAGTTGGACAGCGAGCCTTGCAGCGCCAGGCCGACGGCCAAACCGGCGGCACCCAGCACCGCGATCACCGAGGTGGTCTGCACGCCGACGCGCCCCAGCACGGCGATAAAGGTGAACGCCAGCACGCCGTAACGCACGATCGCCGACAGGAAGTCGGCCACCGTGGCGTCGATGCCGCGCAGCTTCATCACGCGGTTCAGCGCATTGCCGACCACGCGGGCCACGATCGAACCGATGATCAGGATAACGATGGCGGCGACGATATTCACCGCGTACTGGATCAACAGATCCTGATTCTTCACCAACCAGTCGCCGGCACCGTTGATGCCGTCTACTACATTCAAATCTTTCATTCGTGTCGTCCTAACTCAGTCCCTAACGGGAGAAACTCGCAAAAATACACTGGCCTCGGCGGCCAGTAGGAAACCACGCCTAAGGGTAACCAACATTAAAGGCTCATGCCAACCATCAGCATTAAAAATAGCCGAAACCGCCGGCCGCTTCTTCTATGCTGAGAACAGCGCGTTGGCCATTTCACGACAAGGGATCGTTCTTCATGCACATTCGCTCTTCGCTCAAACACTATTGGCAAGTGCGGCCCAGGCTGCTGTTTTCCGTCGGCGCCGGGCTGCTGTGCTTTCTGCTGCTGCCCGCCCAGCTCTCGCTGCTGCAACGCTTGATGATCGGCTGGAATACGCTGGCCTGGCTCTACCTGCTGTTTCTCTGGCGGCTGATGCTGGTCAGCACGCCGCAGCACATTCGCCAAATCGCCCGGCGGCAGGACGAAAGCGCCAGCATGGTGCTGGCGTTAGTCAGCCTCGGCTGCCTGGTCAGCTTACTGGCGATCCTGTTTGAATTGAGCAGCGCCAAACAGGTGGCCGGCTCTCTGAAAACGCTGCATTTGCTCCTGACCGGCGCCACGCTGGCGGTCTCCTGGCTGCTTCTGCCGACCGCCTTCACCATGCACTATGCTCATCAGTTTTATCGCCAGGGCGCACAGCAGGATCCTTTGCCGCTGCTGTTCCCCGGCAATCTCGCCGATCCCGCCTATCTGGATTTCGCCTACTTCTCCTTCACCATCGCGGTCGCGTCGCAAACCGCCGATGTGGCGGTCGGCGCGGCAGAGGTGCGCAAGATCACCCTGTTGCAGTCGGTGATCTCCTTCGCGTTCAACATGCTGATCCTGGGCCTGTCGATCAATGTCGGCGCCGGCCTGTTGGGCTGAAAACGAAAAAGGCTCCCCGCAGGGAGCCTTTAAATTGCAAACAAAGGAGGAAAAAACGTGGTTTTTCCTCCTTTGTGATCATCAGTCGAAAATCAATAAATTGATTTTCCTTATTTTTTATATTTTGCCTACGGCAAGCCAAGCCACGCATCAGGCTTGCCATAAACAAAAAGGCTCCCCGCAGGGAGCCTTGTACATCATGCAACAGGTGCCGAAGATTACAGAACGTCTACCGCGTTCAGATCTTTGAAGGCCTGCTCCAGACGCGTCACCATGCTGGTTTGCGCTGCGCGCAGCCATACGCGTGGATCGTAGTATTTCTTGTTAGGCTGATCGGCGCCTTTCGGGTTGCCCAGCTGGCCCTGCAGGTAAGCTTCGTTCGCTTTGTAGTACTGCAGGATGCCGTCCCAGGTCGCCCATTGGGTGTCGGTGTCGATGTTCATCTTGATCACACCGTAACCCACAGACTCTTTGATCTCTGCGTCGGTAGAACCGGAACCACCGTGGAACACGAAGTTCAGGCTGTTGTGCGGCAGGTTGAATTTCTTGGACACGTAATCCTGAGAATCGCGCAGGATGGTTGGAGTCAGCTTAACGTTACCTGGCTTGTACACGCCGTGCACGTTACCGAACGATGCAGCGATGGTGAAGCGCGGGCTGATGGCGTTCAGTTTTTCGTACGCGTAAGCCACGTCTTCCGGCTGGGTGTACAGAGCGGAAGCGTCCATATGGCTGTTGTCCACGCCATCTTCTTCACCGCCGGTGCAGCCCAGTTCGATTTCCAGCGTCATGCCGATTTTGGCCATGCGCTTCAGGTAGGCGCTGCAGATCTCGATGTTTTCTTCCAGAGACTCTTCAGACAGATCGATCATGTGGGAAGAGAACAGCGGTTTGCCGGTAGCGGCGAAGTGTTTCTCGCCGGCGTCCAGCAGGCCGTCCAGCCATGGCAGCAGTTTCTTCGCGCAGTGGTCGGTGTGCAGGATCACCGGCACGCCGTAGTGTTCAGCCATCTGGTGAACGTGGTGTGCGCCGGAGATAGCGCCCAGAATCGCTGCGCCCTGAGGCACATCGGTCTTCACGCCTTTGCCGGCGATGAATGCGGCGCCGCCGTTGGAGAACTGAACGATGACCGGCGCGCGCACTTTAGCCGCGGCTTCCAGCACTGCGTTGATGGAGTCGGTACCCACGCAGTTTACCGCTGGCAGCGCAAAGTTGTTCTCTTTAGCAACTGCGAAGACTTTCTGAACGTCATCACCCGTGATGACACCCGGTTTTACGAAATCAAAAATTTTAGACATGTTACTTTGTCCTGTTTCGTCGGCCGTAGATGGATGTAAATCGATGTTTTCACGCCGCGCAGCATTTGCCGCGCGGTATAAAACAAACGGGCGGCTTTCGCCTCCCGTTGTCTGAATTACTGCTTAGCGCGCTCTTCCAGCATCACGACTGCAGGCAGCGGTTTCCCTTCAACGAATTCCAGGAATGCGCCACCGCCGGTGGAGATGTAGGAGATTTTGTCAGCGATACCGAACAGATCGATGGCTGCCAGAGTGTCGCCGCCGCCAGCGATAGAGAAAGCGTCGCTATCGGCGATCGCGCGGGCGACAATTTCGGTGCCCTTACGGAAGTTAGGGAACTCGAATACGCCAACCGGGCCATTCCACAGAATGGTTTTGGCGTTCTTCAGGATAACGGCCAGACGCTCGGCAGAGACGTCGCCCATATCCAGAATTTGCTCGTTGTCCTGGATCTCGTTGGCCTGCTTCACGGTCGCGGTCGCGGTCTCAGAGAACTCGGTCGCCACGCGCACGTCGGTCGGCACCGGAATGTCGCAGGTTTCCAGCAGTTTCTGCGCGTTCGGGATCAGATCCGGTTCGTACAGGGACTGGCCCACGTTGTTGCCCTGCGCCGCCACGAAGGTGTTGGCGATGCCGCCGCCGACGATCAGCTGATCGGCGATTTTGGACAGGGAATCCAGCACGGTCAGTTTGGTGGAGACTTTAGAACCGCCCACGATGGCGACCATCGGACGGGCCGGATTGCCCAGGGCTTTGCCCAGCGCTTCCAGCTCGGCGGACAGCAGCGGGCCGGCACAGGCTACAGGCGCGAACTTGCCCACGCCGTGGGTGGAAGCCTGCGCGCGGTGCGCGGTGCCGAATGCGTCCATCACGTACACGTCGCACAGCGCCGCGTATTTCTTGGACAGGGTTTCGTCGTCTTTCTTCTCGCCCTTGTTGAAACGGACGTTTTCCAGCACCACCAGTTCGCCTTCGGCGACGTCGACGCCATCCAGATAATCCTTCGCCAGACGCACTGGGGATTTCAGGTTATCTTTCAGGTAGTTGACCACAGGCAGCAGGGAGAATTCTTCGTTGTACTCGCCTTCGGTAGGACGACCCAGGTGGGAGGTTACCATCACGCGGGCGCCTTGCTTCAGCGCAGCTTCGATAGTCGGCAGGGAAGCGCGGATACGCGCGTCGGAAGTCACTTTACCGTCTTTTACCGGCACGTTCAGATCGGAGCGGATCAGTACGCGTTTACCCGCCAGATCCAGATCGGTCATCTTAATTACAGACATGGTGAACCCTCTTTATTGAATCTCTATAAAATTGCCTGAGCAGCGCGCCAATCACGCCGGCGCCGCCGTACTAGAAACCGCTGGCGGCCATTGCCCGTGTTGTATCCAACATCCGATTGGCAAAGCCCCATTCATTGTCGCACCAGACCAAGGTCTTTATCAGGTGCTGCCCGCTGACCCGGGTCTGCGTACCGTCGACGATAGCGCTGTGCGGGTCATGGTTAAAATCGATCGAGACCAATGGTAATTCCGTGTAGTCAACTATACCACGAAATGATTCCCGTGCGGCCTTTTGCAACAGCTGGTTGACCTCCGCCACCTTCACCGCGGCGCTCACGCTGACGCTGAGATCGATAGCCGTCACGTTGATGGTCGGCACGCGCACCGAGATCGCCTCGAAGCGATCGCAAAACTGCGGGAAGATACGGGTGATGCCCGCAGCCAGCTTGGTATCGACCGGAATGATCGACTGGCTCGCCGCGCGGGTGCGCCGCAAATCCGCGTGATACGCGTCGATCACCGGCTGATCGTTCATCGCCGAGTGAATGGTGGTCACGGTGCCGGATTCGATGCTGTAGGCGTCATCCAGCAGCTTGATCACCGGAATAATGCAGTTGGTGGTGCACGAGGCGTTGGACACGATGCGATGTTCCGCCAGCAGCGTCTGATGGTTGACGCCGAACACGATGGTGGCGTCCAGATCGTTGCCGCCCGGATGGGCGAACAGCACTTTCTTCGCCCCCGCCGCCAGATGGGCCTCGCCATCCGCCCGGCTGCCGTACACGCCGCTGCAGTCCAGCACCACGTCGACGCCCAGTTCGCCCCAGGGCAACTGCTCCACCGCCGGTTGGTGCAACAGGCGAATCGCGTCGTCTCCGACGCTCAGCGTGTCGCACTCTTGCCGCACATCCCAGGCGAAGCGGCCATGGCTGGAGTCGTACTTCAGCAGATGGGCCATGCCTTCGGCGTTCGCCAGCTCATTGATCGCCACCACGGAGATTTCCGCCCGTCGGCCCGATTCGTACAGTGCGCGCAATACGCTGCGGCCGATGCGGCCAAAGCCGTTTATCGCTATGCGGATGGTCATGCTGCTCCTGAAAAAGGGCCGTCCACGCCGGGTTGACTCACCGGCGCCGCCCGGCGCTGACTGGTTGTCTCACTAACCCGCATAGAGTAGTGGATCGTACCGCCCGCTGTGAATCGCCGAGTTTGCATTATTCCCGCGCTTCAGCGGTTTTTCACCGCCGTCACATCGGCATTTCTGTCGAAGAGTGCTTCAACTGAAACGCTTCAGCTGAGCATAAACCAAAGTTTTGGCAAAAGGAACACGTGCGACAGTTCCTCAGGTAACGGACGGGAATTTTACGAGCATAAGATGATCTGGCGCACATTTTTGGCCTTAAGACCGCGACGGATTTTCACTCGCCGGCACCGTTTCGCCGTAGTGCTCACGAAAATAGTCGCGCAGAAATTCGACGGTCACCCGCACTTTCGCCGACGTTGCCAGCCGGGAAACGTACACCGCCCAGATATTGGCCGGCTGATAATACTCCGGCAGGATGTGCACCAGTCGGCCGCTGTCGATGTTCTCTTTCACGTCCCAAGCGGAACGCAGCGCGACGCCCTGCCCGTCCAGGCACCACTGATGCACGATTTCGCCGTGGTTCGACGCCAGCGCGCCCGTCACCTTTACCGTTTCTTCACCGCTCGGCCCCTGCAGCCGCCACAGCCCGAACGGATGATCGCGTTCTTTGATCACCAGACAGGAACGGCCCGCCAGCTCCGCCGGGTTTTTCGGCGCCCCGTGGCGCTGCAGGTACGCCGGCGAAGCGCACAGGATGCGCTGGTTGTCCGCCAGCTTGCGCGCAATAAGATTGGGGGCGATATCGTCGCCGATGCGGATATCCAGATCGAAACCTTCGCTGACCAGATCCACCAGCCGATCGGAAACGTCGAGCCGCAGTTCCAGCTGCGGATACTGCCGCGCCAGCGCCGACAGCGCCGGCGCGACGAAACGCCGGCCAAAGCCGAAGCTGCTGACCACTCGCAGCATGCCCTGCGGCGCCTGGCGCACTTCGGACAGCTCGTCCATCATCTGATCGACATCGTTGAGAATGCGCTGCGCCCATTCGTAGATGCGCTCGCCGTCTTCGGTGATCGCCACCCGCCGCGTGGTGCGGTGCAGCAACGACACGTCCAGCGTCTTCTCCAACAGCGCGATGCGCTTGCTGATAAAGGCCGGCGAAACGCCCAACTCTTCGGCGGCGGCGGCAAACCCGGCCCGGCGCGCCACCAGCACGAACACCCGCAGGTCACTCAGGATCGGCATATTGTTCATGATTCGTGTTTTATGTTTCACCGTTTTCAGGATTGATTAACAGTTAGTCAATTATAGGATAACAGTGTTGTCAATCTCCCCTACCTACAAATGAGACCTCTGTATGAGCAAAACTTACAAGATTGCCGCCATCCCCGGGGACGGGATCGGGCGGGAAGTGTTGCCGGAAGGCATACGAGTATTGCAGGCGGCGGCGGCGCGCTGGGATCTGTCGCTGGAATTCGCCACCTTCGAGTGGGCCAGCTGCGACTACTACCAACACCACGGCCAGATGATGCCGGACGACTGGTTCGAGCAACTGAAAGGCTTCGACGCCATCTATTTCGGCGCCGTCGGTTGGCCGGACACGGTGCCCGATCATATCTCGCTGTGGGGTTCGCTGCTGAAATTCCGGCGCGACTTCGAACAGTACGTCAACCTGCGTCCGGTGCGGCTGTTTCCCGGCGTGCCCTGCCCGCTGGCGAACAAGCAGCCGGGCGATATCGATTTCTACGTGGTGCGCGAAAATACCGAAGGGGAATACTCCTCGCTCGGCGGACGGATGTTCGAAGGCACCGAACGCGAGATGGTGATCCAGGAATCGGTCTTCACCCGTCAGGGCGTGGACCGCATCCTCAAGTACGCCTTTGAGCTGGCGCAACAGCGCCCGCGCAAACGCCTGACCGCCGCCACCAAGTCCAACGGCATGGCCATCAGCATGCCGTACTGGGATGAGCGCGTGGCGGAGATGGCGCGCCAATACCCTGATATCGCCTGGGACAAACAGCACATCGATATCCTGTGCGCGCGTTTCGTGCTGAACCCCGAACGCTTCGACGTGGTGGTCGCCTCCAACCTGTTCGGCGATATTTTGTCGGATCTCGGCCCGGCCTGCACCGGCACCATCGGCATCGCCCCCTCGGCCAACCTGAACCCGGAGCGCAACTTCCCGTCGCTGTTCGAGCCGGTGCACGGCTCGGCGCCGGACATTTTCGGCAAAAACATCGCCAACCCGATCGCCATGATCTGGAGCGGCGCGATGATGCTGGACTTCCTCGGCGACGGCGATGCCCGCTACCGCCAGGCGCACGACGGCATCCTGCAGGCGATTGAGCGCATTATCGCCGACGGGCCGCGCACGCCGGACATGCGCGGCGACGCCTCCACCCAGCAAGTCGGCCAGGCGATCGCCGCCCTGCTGCAACGCTGAACGCCGCAAATTTTCCCGCGCAGGGCGCCCTTCCGCGCCCTGCTTTGCCACGTCCGTTTTTCCGCTTCGACCGCTGCCGCAAATCCGTTGAAAACCACCGCAGAAGGCACGCCAATACCCCGGTCAAGATCACAACAAATTGTTTACATACTGTGTTTTATCCTTTTACAGATGCCCCAATTGTGGCCCTCCTGTAATTTGTGCACACTCGAAAATGTTAATGAAGAGTGAATATTCCCGGTAGCGACCCACCGGGCGGTTTGCTCCTCGCGGTGTAACAAAACAAATGGTTTAAGCCAATAAGGCCCGGGCGCCCCCTACGCTTTGCGCACCGGCCCACCACCGATAACAGGAGTTCACTCCCATGCAGAGCAATCCCAAAAAGGATGTCACGCTCATCGCCATCAGCCTGTGCAGCATTGCGCTGATCGCCCTTTGCCTGATGCTCTTTCCGGCTCAATCCGCGCTTATCGCCAACACCATTTTCAACGGCGTCACCCGGCTGTTCGGTTCAACCATTCAAATCCTGGTGCTGATCGCCCTGCTGGTGGTGCTGTATCTGGCGTTGAGCAAATACGGCAATATCCGCCTCGGCGAAGGCAAACCGCAATACTCCACGCTGGCCTGGCTGTTCATGTTCATCTGCGCCGGCCTGGGCTCGTCCACCCTGTACTGGGGGGTGATGGAATGGGCGTATTACTACCAGACGCCGGGGCTGAACATCGCGCCGCGCACCCCGAAGGCGCTGGAATACAGCATCAGCTACTCCTTCTTCCACTGGGGCCTGAGCGCCTGGGCGACCTACGCCCTCGCCTCGCTGATCATGGCCTATCACTTCCACGTGCGTAAGAACAAAGGGCTCAGCCTGTCGGGGATCATTTCCGCCATCACCGGCGTGCGCGCCAACGGCCCGGTCGGGCGGGCGGTGGATCTGATCTTCCTGGTCGCCACCGTCGGCGCCCTCACCATTTCACTGGTGCTGACCGCCTCCACCTTTACCCGCGGGCTGACGGCGCTGACCGGCATCCCGGACAACTTCGCGGTACAGGCGACGGTGATCCTGCTGGCGGCCGTGATCTTCTGTCTCAGCTCTTACATCGGTATCGACGGCGGCATGCAGCGCCTGAGTAAAATGGTCGGCTGGGGCGCATTCGCTTTCGCCGGGCTGGTGCTGCTGGTCGGCCCGACCGAATTCACCATCAACAACACCATCAACGCCATCGGCCTGACGGCGCAAAACTTTCTGCAGATGAGCCTGTTCACCGATCCGATGGGCGACGGCAGCTTCAGCCGCAGCTGGACGGTGTTCTACTGGCTGTGGTGGATCTCCTATACCCCGGGCGTGGCGATGTTCGTCACCCGCGTCTCGCGCGGCCGCAAGATTAAAGAAGTGATCTGGGCGTTGCTGCTCGGCAGCACCCTCGGCTGCTGGTTCTTCTTCGGCTCGCTGGAAAGCTACGCCATGCACCAGTTCATCAGCGGGCAGCTCAACGTGCCGGAGATCCTCAGCACCCAGGGCGGCGAAACCGCCGTGCAGATGCTGCTGACGGCGCTGCCGCTCGGCAAGCTGTTCCTCGCCGCCTATCTGTTCATCATGATCATTTTCCTGGCCTCGCACATGGACGCCGTGGCCTACACCATGGCCGCCACCAGCACCCGCAACCTGCAGGAGGGGCAAGATCCCAGCCCGATGCTGCGGCTGTTCTGGTGCGTGGTGATCACCCTGATCCCGCTGTCGATCCTGTTTACCGGCGCCTCGCTGGACACCATGAAAACCACGGTGATCCTGACCGCACTGCCGTTCCTGCTGGTGCTGCTGGTGAAAACCTACGGTTTCGCCCGCTGGCTGAAGCAGGACTACGCGGCCATCCCGGCGCACCTGATCGAAAGCAGCCCGCCAACGCTGCCCGAAGCGCCGCCGGCCGCCGAACTCTCCGCTCCATCGTCGTATCAACCGCGCCCTATGGCGAAATGACAATAAGAAAAGAGGAAGGTTAACTTATGAGCACTCTGATCCCTGAATTTACCTTACCGAAAGATTTCTGCGCCGACGCCCGTGAGGCTTACACCATACCGGCCCGGTTCTACACCCACCAGGCGGCGTTCGAGCACGAAAAAGAGCAGGTGTTCGCCACCAGTTGGATCTGCGTGGCGCACCGCAGCGAGCTTGCCCAACCGAACGACTACATCACCCGCGAGATCATCGGTGAAAACATTCTGGTGGTGCGCGGCCGCGACAACGTGCTGCGCGCCTTTTACAACGTCTGCCCGCACCGCGGCCACCAACTGCTGGCGGGCGACGGCCGGGCGAAAAACGTCATCACCTGCCCTTATCACGCCTGGGCGTTCAAGCTGGACGGCGAGCTGGCGCACGCGCGCAACTGTGAAAACGTGCAGAACTTCGATAAGGAAAACTCGCACCTGGTGCCGGTGCGGGTCGAAGAGTACGCCGGGTTTATTTACGTCAATCTGGACTCGCAGGCCGGCACGGTGGAAGACCAACTGCCGGGCCTCGGCGCCAAAGTGCGCGAAGCCTGCCCGCAGGTCGACGATCTCAAGCTGGCGGCGCGTTTCGTCACCCGCACCCCGGCCAATTGGAAGAACATCGTCGACAACTACCTCGAGTGCTACCACTGCGGCCCGGCGCATCCCGGCTTCGCCGACTCGGTGCAGGTCGATCGCTACTGGCACACCCTGCACAGCAACTGGACGCTGCAGTTCGGCTACGCCCGCCCTTCCGAGCAGTCGTTCAAGTTTGAAGAGGGCAAAGAATCCAGCTTCCACGGCATCTGGCTGTGGCCGTGCACCATGTTCAACATGCCGCCGCTGGAAGGCATGATGACGGTGATCTATGAGTTCCCGGTCGATGCGGAAACCACTCTGCAGCACTACGACATCTACTTCACCAACACCGATTTGAGCGACGAACAGCTCAAACTGATCGACTGGTACCGCGACGTGTTCCGCCCGGAAGATTTGCGGCTGGTGGAAAGCGTGCAAAAAGGCCTGAAGTCGCGCGGCTATCGCGGCCAGGGGCGCATCATGGCCGACGGCGCCGGCAGCGGCGTCAGCGAACACGGCATCGCCCACTTCCACAACCTGCTGGCGCAGGTTTATCAACCTTGATGCGACGGGGCCCGCGGGTCCCTTTCCCCTGACTTGTGAGGTTCTTGTGAAAATTTCCGATCGGGCGCTATTCCGCCAACAGGCATATATCAACGGGCAATGGCACGATGCCGACAACCAGGAAACCCTGCCGGTGAGCGATCCCGCCACCGGCCAACTCATCGGCAGCGTGCCCAACATGGCGAGAGCCGAAACCCAACGGGCGATCGACGCCGCTCAGCAGGCGCTGGAAGGCTGGCGCGCGCTGCCGGCGCAACAGCGCGCGCAGCTGCTGCGGCGCTGGTTCGAACTGATGCTGGAACACCAGCAGGATCTGGCCAACCTGATGACGCTGGAGCAAGGCAAACCGCTGGCGGAATCGCTGGGCGAGATCCGCTACGCCGCCTCCTTTATCGAATGGTTCGCCGAACAGGCCAAGCGCGCCAACGGCGACATCATTCCGTCGCCGAGCAGCGATAAACGCCTGATGGTGCTGAAACAGGGCATCGGCGTGTGCGCGGCGATCACGCCCTGGAACTTTCCGGCGGCGATGATCACCCGCAAGGCTGCGCCGGCCCTGGCGGCCGGCTGTACGCTGGTGGTCAAACCCGCCAACGAAACCCCTTATTCGGCGCTGGCGATGGCCGAGTTGGCCGAGCGCGCCGGCATTCCCGCCGGGGTGTTCAACGTGGTGACCGGCAACTCGCAGGCGATCGGCACCGAGCTGACCCGCCACCCGCAGGTGCGCAAACTCAGCTTTACCGGCTCCACGCCGGTGGGCCGCCTGCTGATGCGCCAGAGCGCGGACACCATCAAGAAAGTGTCGCTGGAGCTGGGCGGCAATGCGCCGTTCATCGTATTTGACGATGCGGACATCGATGCCGCAGTGGAAGGCGCGCTGATCGCCAAGTATCGCAACGCCGGGCAGACCTGCGTCTGCGTCAACCGGTTCTACGTGCAGCGCGGCGTTTACCCGCAGTTCGCCGAGAAGTTTGTCGCCCGCGTGGCGGCGCTGCAGGTCGGCAACGGCTTCGAAGCCGGCGTACAGATTGGCCCGCTGATCAATCGCAAGGCGCGCGATAAGGTGTTGGAGCTGCTCGATGACGCGCTGAGCAAAGGTGCTCAGGTGCTGACCGGCGCCACGCCGCACGCGCTGGGCGGCAATTTCTTCACCCCGACGGTGCTGGGCGACGTGCAGCCCGGCTCGCTGCTGCTGGAAGAAGAGATCTTCGGCCCGGTCGCGCCGCTGGTGGTGTTTGATGACGAAGCCGAGGCGATCCGCCAGGCCAACGACACCATTTACGGCTTGGCCGCCTACTTCTACACCCGCGATGCGGCGCGCATCTGGCGCGTTTCGGAACGGCTGGAGTACGGCATGGTCGGCATCAATACCGGGCTTATCTCCAACGAGGTGGCGCCGTTCGGCGGGGTGAAACAGTCGGGGCTGGGGCGTGAAGGCTCCGAATACGGCATCGAAGACTATCTGGAGCTCAAATACCTGTGCCAGGCGGTATAACTTTTTCATGCGCGGGGACGCCCGCGCTTTGGAGCCAATGAATGACCAGCTATCAGATGCTTGATGTCCGCGTCGTCGACATCGAAACCGTCACCGCACGGGTCAAGCGCTTTACCCTGGCGGATCCGCAAGGCCGGCCGCTGCCCGCCTTCAGCGGCGGCAGCCACATCATCGTGCAAATGCAGGACGGCGAGCAGCGCTACAGCAACGCCTATTCGCTGCTCAGCTCACCGTTCGAACTCGAGCATTACCAGATCGCCGTTCGGCGCGAGTCTCCTTCCAAAGGCGGTTCCGACTTCATGCATGACCGGCTGGCGGTCGGCGATACGCTGACCATCAGCACCCCGAATAACCTGTTCGCGCTGGCGCCGGAAGCGCAACATCACGTGCTGATCGCCGGCGGCATCGGCATCACGCCGTTTATGGCCCATCTGCATGAGCTGCAACGCAGCGGCCAACGCTACCATCTGCACTACTGCTTCCACAGTGAAGAGCACAACGCCTTCCAGCAGCAACTGATGCAAGCGCCGTTCGCAGACAACATCAGTTGCCATGTCTCCAGCCTTGGCGGCCGGTTGGATCTGGCGCGCACGCTGGCCGATGTGGAACCCGGCGCCCATATCTACGTCTGCGGCCCGGCGGCGCTGAACGAAGCGGTCTACCGGATCGCCGCCGAACGGGGTATCGATGCCGGTCGCTTGCACAGCGAAGCCTTTGCCGCCGAAGACACGGCGGGCGGCGCCTTTACACTGGTGCTGGCTCGATCGGGTATTGAGCTTGAAGTGGCGCAAGACATGACCATCCTGCAGGCGCTGGAAAACAGCAAGGCGGCCAGGGTCGAGTGCCTGTGCCGCGAAGGCATTTGCGGCACCTGCGAAACCCGCATCGTCGAAGGGGAAGCCGATCACCGCGATCAATATCTCAGCGAGGAAGAACGCGCGGCGCAGCAGACCCTGTTGATCTGCTGCTCGCGCGCCAAAGGCAGCCGGCTGGTGCTGGATTTGTAAAAGGAGCGCCCGCAACGGCGGGCGTCCTGGTTAAGCTTTCGGGAATATCCACAGATGCTCGGCCGGCAGGGAGAGCCGGCACAGCGCCCGATCGCGCGCCTCGTGGCCATAGGCGCGCACCACGAAATCTTCGGCCACGGTGCGGAACAGGTATTCCCAGCGATCGCCGAGATACATGCTGGTCAGCAACGGCAGCTCAAGCTGATTACCCTGCGGATCTTCACCCAACCGCACGCGCTCCACGCGGATCACCGCCGTGCCCTCCTGCCCGACCTGCACGCCTTCGCCCGCTTTGCCCCACAGCGCCCAATCCTTACCTTCGATGCGCGCCCGGCCGTCTTCCAGCGCCACGATCTTGCCCGGCAACCGGTTGTTGCTGCCCATGAATTCGGCGGTGAACAGCGTGGCGGGCGAACCGTACATCTCCTGCGGCGTGCCCTGCTGTTCGATTTTGCCGTTATTGAGCAGCAGGATGCGATCGGAAATGGCCATCGCCTCGTTCTGATCGTGGGTCACCATCAGCGCCGACAGACCGAGCTTGATGATCAGCTCGCGCAGAAATACCCGCGCTTCTTCGCGCAGCTTGGCGTCGAGGTTGGACAGCGGCTCATCCAGCAGGATCACCGGCGGGTTGTAGACCAGCGCACGGCCGATCGCCACCCGCTGTTGCTGGCCGCCGGAGAGCTGGTGCGGATGGCGCTTGGCCAAATGCCCCAGCCCGAGCTGATCCAGCACCGCCTGTACCCGTTGGGCTATTTCCGCCGAGGCGGTCTTACGCAGCTTCAGCGGATAAGCGACGTTCTCAAACACCGTTTTGTGCGGCCACAGGGCGTAGGACTGAAACACCAGCCCCAGGTTGCGCTCTTCGGCGGGAATTTCGCTGCGCGCGCTGCCGTTGTAAACCGCGCTGTCGCCGATGACGATTCGCCCCTGGCTCGGCTTCTCCAGCCCGGCCACCGCCCGCAGCAGCGTGGTTTTGCCGCTGCCCGACGGGCCCAGCAGCGAGACCACTTCGCCCCGTTTCAGATCCATCGACACCCCTTTCAGCACCGGGTTGTCGCCATAGGTCAAATGCAGGTTCTCTACCGAAAGTTCAATCATGTAATTTCACTCCAAAGCGCAAGGCGATCCCCAGCCCCAGCACCACCAGCAGGATATTGATGAACGACAGCGCGGCGACGATATCGATGGCGCCCGCGGCCCACAGGGAAACCAGCATCGAGCCGATGGTTTCCGTGCCCGGAGACAGCAGATACACCCCGGTGGAATATTCGCGTTCAAAGATCAGGAACATCAGCAGCCAGGAGCCGATCAGGCCGTAGCGCGACAGCGGAATGGTAACGTGTCGGGTGATCTGGCCGCGGCTGGCGCCGGCGCTGCGCGCGGCTTCCTCCAGTTCCGGCCCCACCTGCAGCAGCGTGGAAGAGATCAGCCGCAGGCCATAGGCCATCCACACCACGGTGTAGGCCAGCCAGACGCTGAAGATGGTGCTGCGCAGCGAACGCAGCCAGACGATCACGTTCTCGCGCAGCCATTCGGCCATCGGCAGCACGGACAGCCAGCCTTCCTTGAGCGATTTATCCAGCCACATCGGCAGGAACAGGAACACCCACAGGAACGCCAAACCGGCCAGCAGCCCCGGCACCGCGCGCGGCACCAGCACGCTGTAGTCGAGGAAGCGCGTGGCGCCGTCCGGCTTGCGGTGCATCGCGATGCCGATAAACAGATAGCACGCGACCGCCAGCGCCCCGCCGATCACCCCGATCGCCATCGAGTTGACGATGGCGCGCAACAGGTTGGGCTGCGCCCAGATGGTGCGGAAGGTGTTGATCGACAGTTCGTCCCAGACAGACACGCCCACGCCCCAGTTGGAGATAAAGGCGCGCAGCACCACGCCGATCAGCGGCACGCCGATGGTCACGGTCAGCCAGAACATCACCACCGCGCCGGCCACCCAGCGCCATTTGCCCAGCGGCAACGCGCGCGCCTGCGAGGCTTTGCCCTTGACGGTGACGAAACGGTTGGCGGTACGCATCAGCCTGCGCTGCAGCATCACCAACGGAATGGTGATGCAGATCAGCACCACCGCTACCGCCGCCATCAGATGGTAAGACGGCGTGCCCAGCTTGTTGGTCAACTGATACAGGTAGGTCGCCAGCACCAGGTTGCCCTCCGGATCGCCCAACACCAGCATCAGGCCGAACACCTCCAGCCCGAGGAAGAACAGCAGCACCCCGGCGTACAAGATAGACGGCCGCACCATCGGCAGGCTGACGGCGGTCATCACCTGCAGCGGCGTAGCGCCGGCGGTGCGCGCCGCTTCTTCAACGTCGGAGCCCACGCTGCGCAGCGCCGAGGAGATGTACAGGTAGGCGTGGGGCACGTGCGTCAACCCGGCGATAACCACGATGCTGGCCATCGAATAGATGTTCCACGGCACGAAGCCCAGCAGCGCCTCCGCCCACAGCGAGAAGAAGCCCACCGGCCCCGCCGCCACCACGTAACCGAAGCCCAGTACCATCGGCGACACGAAGATCGGCACCAAAATCAGCGGTTCGATGATCCGCCGCCCCGGCAGATCGGTGCGCACCATCAGGAAGGCCAAAATGCCGCCGAGCGGGATAGCGATGATCACCAGGCCGAATGCCAGGATAAAGCCGCTTCTCAGCGCCTTGTAGAAATCCGGATCGGTAAAGATGAACTCGAAGGCCTCCAGGCTGAAGACCTTGGAGGGAGAGAAAAACGGAGCCGAGAGGAAGCTTTGAATGATGATAAACGACAGGGGGACATAGATAACCAGCGCGGTTATCAACACCACCAGGCCGCGCGGCAGGCTCTGCCACTTTCTGCGCCATGCTTGCATAAATGCTCCCTATGGTTGTAAACGACGACCAAAGGGCGCGCGCCTGTACGTCAGGCGCGCGTCCGAATGCAGTCCCTGTTATTTCGCCGCGGCGGCGCGCCATTGTTTGATGTAGTCGAGACGCTTGGCCGGCTGCAGATACTCCAGCAGGCTGTCGTCGACCGGGATCGGCTTGAGCGCGTTGCCCAGCAGCTTGGTCATGCCGTCGATGTCGTTCTTGCCTTCGACATCGTTGCGGATCGAAGGGATATCAGCCTGATTGGCGAGAATATTTTGCCCTTTCTCCGACAGCACGTAGTCGAACCACAGCTTGGCGGCGTTAGGGTGACCGGCTTCTTTGCTGATGAAGCTCACGCGCGACAGCACCAGGGTATAGTCTTTCGGATAGACGATGCCGAGGGACGGATCGCTCTTGGCGCGGGCCTCGGCGTACGAACCGAGGATGTTGAAGCCGATCAGGTTTTCACCGGAAGAAACGCGTTCCATCATGGTGCCGGTTGAGGATTGCACCGCCAGCCCGCCCTTGGCCACGTCGGCCAGCGTTTTGAAGTAGTTGGGATCGGCCTTGAAGTCCTGCACCGACAGCATGAAGCCAACGCCGGATTTTTCGATGTCGTAAGTGGTGACTTTCTTCTTGAATTTGTCCGTCTGGCTGGCGATCAGCTTGGCCAACGCCGCGTGCGAATCCGGCACATCGCCCTGCGGGATCAAGCGTTTGTTATAGATGAACACCACCGGCTCATAGGTGGTGCCATACACTTTATCTTGCCATACCGCCCATTTTGGCAGCTGAGCCCGCTCCGGAGAGGCATACTCCTGCGCATAATCGCCCGCCAGTTTCAAAATGGTGTCCATCGACGAACTCCACACCAGGTCGCCGCTGGTGCCGCCGGCCGCCTGCTCGCTGATGAAGCGGTTATACAGTTCGGTGCTGTTCATGTCGTTGTATTCGACCTTGATGCCCGGATACAACGCCTCAAATCCCTGGATCAGCGGCGCCGCCGCCTTGGTGTCGGTGGTCGAGTAAATCACCACCTTGCCTTCTTTCTTCGCGCCGTCGACCAGTTTCTGATAGTCGGCGGGGTAGCCCGCCGGGAAGGCCGCATAGGCGGAAACGGAGCCCAGTAAGGTGATTGCAGCCACGGTAGCGCTGATTTTTTTCATCATCATCCATCCCCAGATCACATTTAATAAACCAAAAATTAACATACAGTTAATAATTGCAACGAGGCAACGGCGTTGCTTGTTATCTTTCGGTTTTGTGAGGTTGGACGTTTTTCAGTCAATACCCACGCCCGGCGGCGCGGGCTTTGCGGTCATCCGTGTCGCAGACTATTCTGCCAGGCGTGAGCGCCGCAGCAGGCGAATTCGCTGTACGATGGCGCCCCGGCAACGTCAGAACAAAGCCGGCATTCGACCCGCGATATGCCGATCTTTTTCCCCCGTAAACCGGTCGAAGACGGCCACGTCTCTTTCAAGCCGCACATCGAAATTCCGCTGTCGATAGACAGGGTGGCGCGCTAACGCGCTGCCGGGCCGGCCGCCATGATCCCTCTGTGCGGCCGGTTCACGCCAGGATAAACAGCGCTGGATTAATCAGGTTTTTGTCGCCGAATTATTATATCCTGCCGGACGAAAATTTTTGCGGGCGTACGCAGCCCCACGCGCCTCCTTCTGCAGCGCTTCATTTCGCAGCCAGGCCGTTTATTTCATGAATACAGGCAGTGCCATACCGTTATGACCAAGAGTTTATCCCCGAAAGATATTATCGCCCTGGGCTTTATGACCTTCGCCCTGTTTGTCGGCGCCGGCAACATCATTTTCCCCCCGCTGGTGGGGCTGCAGTCCGGTGAACATCTGTGGCCGGCCGCCCTCGGGTTTATGGTGACCGCCGTCGCTCTGCCGGTGATCGCCGTGATCGCGCTGGCGCGCGTCGGCGGCAGCATCAGCCTGCTGACCGGCCCCATCGGCCGCGCCGCCGGCCTGCTGTTGGCGACCGTCTGCTATCTGGCGCTCGGCCCGCTGTTCGCCACCCCGCGAACCGCCAATGTTTCTTTCGCCCTCGGCATCGCGCCCTTCACCGGCGACGGCGCCCTGCCGCAGTTCATCTACAGCCTGCTGTTCTTTACCCTGGCGATGGTTGTGTCGCTGTATCCCGGCCGCTTGCTCGATAACGTAGGCCATATTCTGGCGCCGCTGAAAATTCTGGCGCTGGCCGCGCTCGGCATCGCCGCCCTGGTGTGGCCCGCCGGTGCGCCGGTCTCCGCCGTCGGCAGCTATCAGGCCGCGGCGTTTTCCACCGGCTTCGTGCAGGGTTATCAAACCATGGACACGCTGTCGGCGTTGATGTTCGGCTCGATTATCGTCACCGCCGCCCGCTCGCGCGGCGTCAGCGACAGCGGCCTGCTGCTGCGCTACACCCTGTGGGCCAGCCTGATCGCCGGCGTCGGCCTGACGCTGGTCTATATCTGCATGTTCAAGCTCGGCGCCGGCAGCGGCAGCCTGGTCGGGAACGATGCTCAGGATGGTGCGGCAATCCTGCACGCCTATGTGCAGCACACCTTCGGCGATCTGGGCAGCGTCTTTATGGCGGTGCTGATGTTCATCGCTTGCCTGGTGACGGCGGTCGGCATGACCTGTGCCTGCGCGGACTTCTTCTCTCGCTACCTGCCGCTTTCTTATCGCGCGCTGGTGGTCATCCTCGCCCTCTTCGCCATGCTGGTTTCCAACATGGGGCTGGCCAATCTGATCCGCGTCTCACTGCCGGTGCTGACGGCGATCTACCCGCCTTGCATCGCGCTGGTGTTGCTCAGCTTCAGCCAGAACCGCTGGCGCAGCGCCAGACGCGTCTTCGCGCCGGTGATCGCTACCAGCCTGGTGTTCGGCCTGGCCGATGGCCTGAAGGCTTCAAGCTTCAGCGGCCTGCTGCCCGCCTGGTTCGATAAGCTGCCGCTGGCCGAGCAGGGTCTGGTCTGGCTGCAGCCTACGCTGTTGGTGCTGTTGCTGGCGGCGGCTTACGACCGGTTGCGCAGCGCCGAAAGCGTCAAGGCCGCGTCGTAATCGCGATTTCCGCCCATAAAAAAAGCCGGTCATGATGACCGGCTTTTTTATCGGCTTGCGCCCGGCGGCTTACTTCAGCAGCGCCTGCGCCTTGGCCACCACGTTGTCCACGGTGAAGCCGAACTCGGCGAACAGCTGCTCCGCCGGCGCCGACTCACCGAAG
>NZ_JBJNMO010000009.1:0-183075 GCF_052168495.1 Serratia sp. CY52157
GCGGCGGGCAACCCGGTGTACGAAAGCGTTCTTAACAGCGGCACGGCGGGCGAGGCGCGGCAGGCGTTCCGTCAGCTGTCGGGGCAAATCCATGCGGATATCGCGTCGGCGCTGGTGAATGACAGCCGCTACCTGCGTGAGGCGCTGAACGGGCGTCTGCGTCAGGCGGAAGGGCTGGCGAGCTCGTCGGCCATCAAGGCGGACGAGGACGGCGCCTGGGCGCAGCTGCTGGGGGCGTGGGACCACGCGTCGGGCGACGCCAACGCCACCGGCTATCAGGCCTCGACCTACGGGGTACTGGTGGGGCTGGACTCGGCGGCGGCGGCCGACTGGCGGCTGGGGGTAGCGACCGGCTACACCCGCACCTCGCTGCACGGCGGCTACGGGTCGAAGGCGGACAGCGACAACTACCACCTGGCGGCGTACGGCGACAAGCAGTTCGGGGCGCTGGCGCTGCGTGGCGGGGCGGGCTACACCTGGCACCGCATCGACACCAAACGGTCGGTGAACTACGGGATGCAGTCGGACCGTGACACGGCGAAGTACAGCGCGCGCACCGAACAGCTGTTCGCGGAAGCGGGCTACAGCGTGCAGGGCGAGTGGCTGAACCTGGAGCCGTTCGTCAACCTGGCGTACGTGAACTTCGAAAACAACGGCATCGCGGAAAGCGGCGGCGCGGCGGCGCTGCGCGGCGACAAGCAGCACACGGATGCGACGGTGTCGACGCTGGGGCTGCGTGCGGACACCGCGTGGCAGGTGACCCCGGGCACGACGGTGGCGCTGCGTAGCGAGCTGGGATGGCAACACCAGTACGGCGGGCTGGAGCGCGGCACCGGGCTGCGGTTCAACGGCGGCAACGCGCCGTTCGTGGTGGACAGCGTGCCGGTGTCGCGTGACGGCATGGTGCTGAAGGCGGGGGCGGAAGTGGCGGTGAACGAAAACGCCTCGCTGTCGCTGGGCTACGGCGGGCTGCTGTCGCAGCACCATCAGGATAACAGCGTCAACGCCGGCTTCACCTGGCGCTTCTGACGTTCAGCGGTCATTACAACGACAACGGAGCCGGCATGCCGGCTCCGTTTTTATTTGCGGCGGTGGGGGGAGAACGTATGATGGCGCGGCGTCAGGACAATAAAAAACCGGGACCCTGACGGATCCCGGCTCAAAAGTGGGTAAAACAGATTAGCGCTAAAGGCTCAAGCCCCGTTTTGCTTATGCAGTCCGAGCGATGTGAGCATCGTCTCAGTAGCGGCAACGGAACAAATTTTCCCTGGTGTTACTATGGTTATTATTAAAAAACGTGCTGGTGTTGTTTTTTTATAGTGTATTGCTGTATGTCTCTTTTGATACCATGTTTGACGATGCAACATGGTATGTCAAGCAACGTTTTTAACGCATAATTGCATGGGATGCTAGTTTTAGATGTGGCTTTTTCAGCAGAAATAATCAAAACGACTGATAAATCAGTAAAAAAAATCGAAGGAACAAATGGATAACAATCACCAAAAATTCGATTCACAGTCGATTGCCAATCGGGTCAGAGAGCTGTTTTTACATTACGGGATTGGAAAACGTCAGCATGCCCGAGAGCTCAGCCGCATCTTGGATCTGAGTTTTTCACATGCGCACCGCAAATTGAAAGGGCAAAGCCCCTGGACGCTGGAACAGATCAACAGCGTCGCGGCCGCGCTCGGAGAAACGCCGGCGGCGATCGCCGATTTGAGTGCCGAACACGAGGCGGCCGAACCGAACATGGCGCGCGATGCCATCTTTTTTGTGGCAGGGGTCGCGATGCCTTGCGTCGGGCACATCGGCGACGAGCTTCCCGCCGGGCGGCCGGCGGAATTTGTGGCGCTGCGCATCGAGGGGCAATGGCATATCTATCGCGCCGATGAGGCGCCGGCAGGGCCGCGTTATGGCGTCGAGCTGATCGAAATCCGGCCCGGCTATGGCGACGACGAGCGTCTGAGCATTGCGGTATTGGACGATTCGCATCAGGCGGCCGATGAGTTGGCCAAGTATCTTGGCGGCTGCGGTTTCAACGCGGTGGCGTTTTACGACGTCGACAGCTTCTGTCAGGCGTTGCAGCAAAGCCTGTTCGACGGTTACGTGGTGGACTGGCTAATCGGTGAAGAAACGGCGGATCGCTGTATCGCCACCATCCGCGCCTCCGACAACCCGGACGCGCCGGTACTGGTGCTGACCGGTGAGCTGGGCACCGATCGACGCGAATCGGAAATCGCTCAGGCGATGCGCGAGTACGATGTGCTCGGCCCTTATGAAAAACCGGTGCGGCTCCATGTGATCGAAGCCGCACTGCAACGCTGTTTTAATCTTTAGCGGGGAACACCTCGGCCAGCGCGTTCGACAGCGCATCCAGCCGAACCGGCTTCATCAGGTAGTTGTCGAACAGCGCGCGCTGATCCGCCGTGAGCTGCTCCGGCGTGTAGGCGCTGATGCCGATGATCGGCACATGGCGGTTGGGGCCGCGACGATTGCGCAGCTGCCTGGCCAGGGCGGCGCCGTCGATGCCCGGCATCTGCAGATCCAGCAACAGCGCGTCGTAAGGGCGTCTGAGCAGTTTCTGCAGCGCGCGCTCCGGCGAGTCGCACAGTTCGTGCTGGTAACCCAGCTTATCCAGCAACGCCGCAAAGGCGTCACCCACCGACTTGTTGTCATCCACCACCAGCACCTGCTGCGGTTTCTGCTGCAGAGAGGCATTGGCGGCGGCGGGCTCGTCGGCGCGTTCTTCTTCACTGATCTGCACCGGAATGCTGACGATAAAGGTGCTGCCCTTCTTGATTTCGCTGTACACCGTGATGGTGCCGTCGAGCAGCGTCACCAGGCCGTGCACGATCGCCAACCCCATCCCCACGCCGGCATATTGCTTGGTATGCGACTGATCCAACTGGGTAAAGGGTTTGAAGATCTGATCGAGCTGGTCTTTTTCGATACCGATGCCGGTGTCGGTCACTTCGATAATCAACGAACTGCCGCCGGGTTGACGGCGCAGACAGCTGTGCAGCGTAATGCTGCCGCTTTCGGTGTATTTGTAGGCGTTGGTCAGCAGGTTGACGATAATCTGCCGGATGCGCAGCGGGTCGGAATGCACCAACAGGTGGCTGCACTCCACCTCGCAGCTCAGTTTGACCTGCTCTTTGCGGGTCAAAGTAGCGATTTCGTTGGCGGTCTCCGCGATCAGCTTCTGCGCGTCGAACGGCACGATGCGCAGCTCCATCATGCCGCTGTCGAGGTGCGCGTAGTCGGTCAGATCTTTCATTTGGCTTTCGATCTGCTGCGCGGCGGTCTCCAGCCGCTGGAAGGTGTCCGCATGCTCCGCCGATACCCGGGTATTCACCAGCACGTCGATGGCCGACATCACGCTCTGCAATGAGGTGCGCAGCTCGTGGCCGATGGCGCCGAGGAAGGCGTTTTTGGTGCGGGTCGCTTTCTCCGCCTCAATCGCCTTGGCCTGCTGGCGAATGGTCAGCCGCTGCTGACGGAACACGATCAGGGTGATGGCGATCAGCGCGATCACCGAGAACATGACAATCACCAGCCCATAGAAAATGATGTGCCGTTTCTCGATGTAGTCCTCATAGGCGGCGGTGCGCTGCTTCACCTCGGCGTGGTCGGTCAGGTTGGCCATTTCGATGGCGTAAGGCTTAATGGCCTTCATGGCCGCGAAAACCTGATTGAAGTCGATTTTCGGGTTATCCAGCAGTTTATCGATGCGATCCATCTGCAGGCGCATCTGCTTGACCACTTCCGGGTAGCCCGGCTCGGCGTACAGCGGTTGCGTGGATTCGGAGACGGTTTCCAGCACGTAAAAGCGCGAATAGAGGATTTCGAACCGCAGCCGCAGGTTGTCGTTGTCCACCTGCGGCGCGTGGCTCTGCTGCTCGACGAACGTGTCGAATTCCGCCAGCTTGATGGAGAACTTGGCGATCGACCAGGAGTAGTTCTCCTGCGTGCCGGCGATGGCATACAGCCCTTTCTTCGACAGGGTGGCGCTGTAGTAATAGAGCGTGACGGTCGAAGCCACCAGAAACAGCGCGGCGAAGATGGCCGGTATCGCCAGCCTGCTGCCGTTCTTAAAGGTCGTCAGCTTCATTTGATCACGATCCTGTCGACTTGCCAGATAAAGCGCGAGTTGTACAACGGCGAGTTCAGCTCAGGCCCGGCGGCGTCACGCGGGTAAACCAGGAACAGCGGGCCGAAGTTTCTGAGCTTCAGCATCTCCCCGTCCATCTTGTAGGCCAGGATCATGTTGTACTTCTTGACGTCGGACAACGGCACGTCGATGTAATAATCGTTCAGCGCGTAGAAGGTCAGCGTCTCGCCCTTGGCGCCGACGCGCTCCAGGATGTCGGCCACCGAAATCCCTTCAAACTTCCTCTGCGGCGTCCAGGAGGTGGAGGTCGTGATGCTGTGCACCGGCATCGCCAACAGCTGTTTATCGGTGAACAGATAGCTTTTGTTGACCGGATCGGTCACGTTGTCGATCTTGCCCGCCACTTCCAGGGTAAAGCTGAGCGCGCTGCTCTGGGCGATAATCAGGGCCACGCAGGCCATCGCAAGGGTTTTGCATAGTTTGAACAGCATCGGCGTTCTCCAGAGGCGCGGGGAGGTTTGTATCAGTCCCGCTAATTTATCAGGCAGAATAATGGCAGAAAAAGCAGGCGGGTGCGAAGGGAATAGTAAACCGCACAAAAAGAACAGGCCGGTATTTACCCCGGCCTGAGAGTGGGATAAACGTAGCGCTTAGCGCATGGTGACGAACTCTTCCGCCGCGGTCGGGTGGATAGCCACGGTGTTGTCGAAGTCCTTCTTGGTGGCGCCCATCTTCACCGCCACCGCGAAGCCCTGCAGGATCTCGTCCATGCCGAAGCCGATGCCGTGCAGGCCGACGATTTTCTCTTCTTTACCCGCGCACACCAGCTTCATGCGGCACGGCTGGCGGTGCTGCGTCACGGCGCTGTACATGGCGGTGAAGGAGGACTTGTACACCTTCACGTTGTCCGCGCCGAACTTCTCGATGGCTTCCGGCTCGGTCAGGCCGACGGTGCCGATCGGCGGGTGGCTGAACACCACGGTGGCGATGTTGCTGTAGTCCAGGTGCTCGTCCGGCTTGTTGTTGAACAGGCGCTCGGACAGGCGGCGGCCAGCGGCCACGGCGACCGGGGTCAGCTCTACGGCGCCGGTGTTGTCGCCCACCGCGTAGATGCCTTTGACGTTGGTGTTCTGGAACTTATCGACGTCGATGTAGCCTTTCTCATTGGTTTTCACCCCGGTCACGCCGAGGTTCAGGTTGTCGGTCGCCGGTTCGCGGCCGATGGCCCAAATCAGGCAGTCGACGGTGAATGCCTTGCCGTTTTCCAGCTGCAGCGTCAGGCTGCCGTCGGCGTTCTTGACGATTGCTTTCGGCACCGATTCGGTATGCAGGCTCGGCCCCTCGGTGTTCATCACTTCCACCAGGGTGTCGACGATCATCGGATCGAAGGTGCGCAGCGGCGCGTGCTTGCGCACGAACAGGTGCGTTTCCGCGCCCAGCGCGTTCAGCACGCCGGCGATCTCCACGGCGATATAGCCGGCGCCCACCACGGCGACGCGTTTCGGCATGGCGTCCAGCTCAAAGAAGCCGTCGGAGTCGATGCCGTATTCCGCGCCCGGAATAGCCGGATGGCTCGGGCGGCCGCCGGTGGCGATCAGGATGTGATCGGCGGTGATGGTTTCGCCGTTCACTTCCACGGTGTGCGCATCCACGAAGCGCGCGAACCCTTTGATCACGTCAACCTTGTTCTTGCCCAGCACGTTATCGTAGGAATTGTGGATGCGGTCGATATAGGCGGTGCGGTTGGCGACCAGCTTTTTCCAGTCGAAGGCGTTGACGGTGGTGTCGAAGCCGTAGTCCGGGCCGTACTGATGGATGGCCTCGGCGATCTGCGCCGCGTGCCACATGACTTTTTTCGGTACACAACCCACGTTTACACAGGTGCCGCCCAGCTCTTTGGCTTCAATCAGCGCACACTTTTGGCCGTACATGGCTGCCCGGTTGATCGATGCGATACCGCCGCTGCCGCCGCCAATTGCTAGATAATCGTAATGTTTCGTCATCTGGGATTTCCATGAGTTGTGAATTTGAAGAGGGTAAGAGTTTAACGCCTGACCGGGGTTTGTCGCAAAGATTGCGTCGATGGCTGCGATAGGCGGACGCAGGGCGCGGTAAACCGCGCCCTGCCGGGGATTATTCCGGTACCACCCAGTTGACCAGATGGTGGCCGATGCCCGACGGCACCAGCACCTTGTGCAGCCACGGCAGCACGTTTTTCATCTGCTGTTCCAGCTTCCACGGCGGGTTGATGACGATCATGCCGGAGGCGGTCATGCCGCGCTGATCGCTGTCGGGTTTCACCGCCAGCTCGATCTGCAGGATGCGGCGAATGCCGGTGGCTTCCAGATCGCGCAGCATGCGTTTGATCTGCTGGCGCATCACCACCGGATACCACAGCGCGTAGGTGCCGGTGGCGAAACGCTTGTAGCCTTCCTGAATGCCTTTGACCACGTCCTGGTAATCGGTTTTCATTTCATACGGCGGGTCCATCAGGATCAGGCCGCGGCGCGACGGTGGCGGCAGCTGGGATTTCAGCTGCTGATAGCCGTCGGCGCGCTGCACTTTGGCGCGCTCGTCTTTCTGGAACTCGCTGCGCAGCAGCGGGTAATCGCTCGGGTGCAGCTCGGTCAGGTGAATTTTATCCTGAGGGCGCAGCAGCTGGCGGGCGATCAGCGGCGAACCGGGGTAGTAGCGCAGCGTGCCGGAACGGTTGAAGTTGTGCACCACGCTCATGTAGGCCGCCAGCTCCTCGGGCAGATCGTCGCGTTGCCACAGCAAGCCGATGCCTTCCAGGTATTCGCCGGTGCGCTCGGCGTGTTCGCCGCTGAGCTGATAACGGCCCGCGCCCGAGTGGGTATCCAGATACAGGAACGGCTTCTCTTTTTCCTTCAGCGACTCGATGATCAGGCTCTGAACGGTGTGTTTGAGCACGTCGGCGTGGTTGCCGGCGTGGAAACTGTGGCGATAACTTAACATGACGGGTGGCGGTTCCTTGTGCTCCGCAGACGGAGCATTCAATGCAATAAGGCTTATAATCTGCACAGTATAAACTGTCTGGCCGGGAAAAACCGGACTCCGTTGCCGCAGACGTTAACAGAAAGGGACAGGACGATGAGCAAACAGGCGATTTTGGCGAATTACCCCGACGCGGCGCGCTGGGCGTTCGGCGACGGCCCCGCGTTAGCCGACGAACTGCTGGGGTTGGTGCTGAGCGGGGATAAAACCGCCACCTGCAGTTCCTATGCGAGCTATCGTCGGGAACAAACCCCGAGGATCGGCGATTACAGCATCGTTCTCGATGGCCGCGGCGAACCGGCCTGCGTGATCAGAACCCTGGCGCTGCGCCTGGTGCGCTACGACCAGGTGACCGCCGAGATGGCGGCCAAAGAGGGCGAAGGCGACAAAAGCCTGGCGTTTTGGCGCCAGGGGCATCAGGCATTCTTTACCCGCGAGGGGAGCTTTGCGCCGGACATGTGGCTGGTGTTCGAAGAGTTCGAACGGGTTGAAACGCTGTGAATCACAAGGAGAAAGGATGAGCTGCATTTTTTGCGACATCGTGGCGGGCAAGGCGCCGTGCCATAAAATCTGGGAAGACGACGACCATCTGGCGTTCCTGTCCATCTTTCCCAACACCGACGGCTTCAGCGTGGTGATCCCCAAGGCGCACCACCCGAGCTACGCGTTTGATCTGCCGGACGAGGTGCTGAGCGCGCTGATGCTGGCGACCAAGCGGGTAGCAAAGCAGCTGGATCGCGCGTTCGACGACGTCGGCCGCTGCGGCATGGTGTTCGAGGGCTACGGCGTCGACCATGTGCATGCCAAACTGATCCCGCTGCACGGCACCGCGTCGCTGGAGCAGTGGCGGCCGATCGAATCGACCTCGCCGAAGTTTTTCACGCGTTACGAAGGCTACATTTCCTCCCACGACGCCGCGCGCGCCGACGACGAACAGCTGGCGGCGCTGGCCGCCCGCATTCGCCAATGCGCCGTTTAAGGCACGAACGATCAACGCCGGGCATTGATTTTCCTGTTGCCCGGCTCCATGTTAGAGATTCATACGCATTTTAAGGCTCGCCCTCGCGGCGGGCCCCAACGCTAATCAGGACTGCCCTATGACAAATCCGTTGCTGACCCCGTTTTCCCTGCCGCCGTTCTCGGCGATCCGCCCTGAAGATATCGTGCCTGCGGTGCAATCCGCGCTGGCGGACTGCCGCGCCGCGGTAGAGCGCGTGGTCGCGCAGCCGGGGCCGTTCACCTGGGACAATCTGTGTCAGCCGTTGGCGGAGTCGGACGATCGCCTGTCGCGCATCTGGTCGCCGATCGGGCACCTGAACTCGGTGAAAAACAGCCCGGAGCTGCGCGCCGCCTATGAGCAGGCGCTGCCGCTGCTGTCCGAGTACGGCACCTGGGTCGGCCAGCACGAAGGGCTGTACCAGGCCTACCGCAGCCTGAAAGAGGGCGCGGCGTTCGAGACGCTGAGCGTGCCGCAGCGCAAGGCGGTGGATAACGCGCTGCGCGATTTCGAACTCTCGGGCATCGGCCTGTCGGCGGACAAACAGCAGCGCTACGGCGAGATCGTCGCGCGCCTGTCCGAACTGGGCTCTACCTACAGCAACAACGTGCTCGACGCCACCATGGGCTGGAGCAAACTGATTACCGACGAAGCCGAGCTGAGCGGCCTGCCGGAAAGCGCCCTGGCGCAGGCCCAGGCGATGGCGCAGGCCAAAGAGCAGGACGGCTGGCTGCTGACGCTGGACATGCCGAGCTACCTGCCGGTGCTGACCTACGCCGACAACCGCGCGTTGCGTGAAGAGATGTACCGCGCCTTCGCCACCCGCGCCTCCGATCAGGGGCCGAACGCCGGCAAATGGGACAACAGCGAAGTGATGGCGGAAACGCTGGCGCTGCGCCATGAGCTGGCTCAGCTGCTGGGCTTTGACACCTACGCCGACAAGTCGCTGGCGACCAAGATGGCGGAAAGCCCGGAGCAGGTGATCGGCTTCCTGAGCGATCTGGCCAAGCGCGCCCGCCCGCAGGCCGAGCAGGAGCTGGCGCAGCTGCGCGCCTTCGCCAAACAGCACTATGGCGTGGACGAGCTCGACGCCTGGGACATCACCTATTACGGCGAAAAACAGAAGCAGCACCTGTTCTCCATCAGCGACGAGCAGCTGCGCCCGTACTTCCCGGAACAGCGGGTGGTGGAAGGGCTGTTCGAGGTGGTGAAACGCATCTACGGCATCACCGCCAAAGAGCGTAAAGACGTGGATACCTGGCATCCGGACGTGCGCTTCTTCGATCTGTTCGACGCCGACGGCGAGCTGCGCGGCAGCTTCTACCTCGATCTGTACGCCCGCGAAAACAAACGCGGCGGCGCCTGGATGGACGACTGCGTCGGCAGCCTGCGCAAGGCCGACGGCTCGCTGCAAAAACCGGTCGCTTACCTGACCTGTAACTTCAACCGCCCGCTGGGCGACCAGCCGGCGCTGTTCACCCATAACGAAGTGACTACGCTGTTCCACGAGTTCGGCCACGGTCTGCACCACATGCTGACGCAGATCGATACCGCCGGCGTCTCCGGCATCAACGGGGTGCCGTGGGATGCGGTCGAGCTGCCGAGCCAGTTTATGGAAAACTGGTGCTGGGAGCCGGAAGCGCTGGCGTTTATCTCCGGCCACTACCAGAGCGGCGAGCCGCTGCCGAAGGCCATGCTCGACAAGCTGCTGGCGGCCAAGAATTACCAGGCGGCGCTGTTCATTCTGCGCCAGCTGGAGTTCGGTCTGTTCGATTTCCGCATGCACTTCGAATACAGCCCGGAGAAAGGGGCGCAGATCCTGCCGACGCTGGCGGAAGTGAAGAAAATGGTGGCGGTGGTGCCTTCGCCGAGCTGGGGCCGCTTCCCGCACGCCTTCAGCCACATCTTCGCCGGCGGCTACGCGGCGGGTTACTACAGCTACCTGTGGGCGGAAGTGCTGTCGGCCGACGCCTACTCGCGCTTCGAAGAAGAGGGGATTTTCAACGCCGAGACCGGCAAATCCTTCCTCGACAACATCCTGTCGCGCGGCGGTTCGGAAGAGCCGATGGCGCTGTTCAAACGCTTCCGTGGCCGCGAGCCGCAGCTGGATGCTATGCTGCGTCATTACGGCATTAAAGGATAACCCGACACGTGAGCGTGTGTTTATTGTGTGAAGCAGGCGCCGATCCCGGCGCCTTGTCTGTTTTGGCGCAGCGCTGGCGGCTGACGTCCGACGACGATGCGCCGATGGCGCTGGTACTGACCCCGCAGCGGCTGGAGCTGCGCAAGCGCGACGAGCCGAAGCTCGGCGGGATCTACGTCGATTTCGTCTCCGGCGCCATGGCGCACCGGCGCCGTTTCGGCGGCGGCCGCGGCGAGGCGGTGGCCAAGGCGGTCGGCATCAAGGGCAGCTACCTGCCGGACGTGGTGGACGCCACCGCCGGGCTGGGGCGCGACGCCTTCGTGCTGGCGGCGCTGGGCTGCCGGGTGCGGATGCTGGAGCGCAATCCGGTGGTGGCGGCGTTGCTGGACGATGGCCTGCAGCGCGGCTATCAGGATGCGGAAATCGGCCCGTGGCTGCGCGATCGTCTGACGCTGCTGCACGCCTCCAGCCTGACGGCGTTGGCGGATCTCAGCCCGCGCCCGGAGGTGGTGTATCTCGATCCGATGTTCCCGCACAAGCAGAAAAGCGCGCTGGTGAAGAAAGAGATGCGGGTGTTCCAATCGCTGGTGGGCAGCGACGATGACGCCGACGGCCTGCTGGAACCGGCGCGCCGTTTGGCGACCAAGCGCGTGGTGGTGAAACGCCCGGACTACGCGCCGCCGCTGGCCGACGTGCCGGCGCACGCCGCCACGCTGACCAAAAGCCACCGTTTCGATATCTACATGCCGCTGTAATGTCAGCCGGGCCCGCCTTGTCGGGCCCTCAGTTTTCCTCCCGCAAACTTTTCCCCACGCCGCCGCCCGGATGCACCGCCAGCAAGGCGGCCTTGTCATAGCCGCTGCGCGTCATCAGGCAGGCGCAGGCGGCGTCGAAGATCGCCAACACCAGCACAATCGAGGTGGTGGCCAGCATGTTCAGCGGATCTATCTCCTTTTGCACCCCGGTGGCGATCGTCAGCTGCGCCGCCTGCGCGATGGCGGAGTGCGGGTTTTCCGTCACCGCGATCAGCGTCACTCCCTTGGCCTGCAGCGTCGGCAGCAGGCGGGTCAGCTCGTCGGAATTGCCGCCGCGCGAGATCAGGATCAGCAGATCGTCGGCGCGCAGGAAGCCCAGATCGCCGTGCGCCGCGCCGGTGGCGTCGAGATAGACCGCCGGCCGCTCCACGCAGGCCAGCATATGGGCTATCTTGCGCGCCGCAATCCCCGAGGTGCCGACGCCGGTGACGGCGATTTTACCGCGGCAGTCGGCCAGCAGCGCCAGCAGCCGTTGCCAGGTGCGCGCATCGAGGCGTTCGCCCAGCTGCGCCAGCTCCTGGCTGTAGGTTTGCCAGCCCTGCACGGCCTGCCGCCACTCTTGCTGCATCACGCCTCCTCCTGCATCAACCGGCGGTATTTCATGTGGTCGTTGTACAGCTCGTGGAACACCCGGTATTTGCGATCGTAGTAGCTTTTTATCTGGTTGGTCTGCGGCGTCACCGTCTTGCCGATGCGGCTCATGGCGCTCATCGCCTCCGGCAAGGTGTCGAACACGCCGGCCGCCACGGTGCCCATCATCGCGCCGCCCAGCAGCATCGCTTCGCTCTCCTCCGGCAGCAGCATGGCGCAACCGGTGGCGTTGGCGTGCTCCTGCACGAAGATCGGGTTCTTGGTGCCGCCGCCGCTGGCCATGATGGTGTCGATGCTGTAGCCGCTGTGGTTCATGGTTTCGATGATGTGGCGGGTGCCGAGCGCGATGGCCTGAATGGTGGCCAGGTAGTGCAGCGCCATGTCCTCCGGCGTGCGCGACAGCTTCAGCCCGGTCAGGATGCCGGTCAGCGTCGGGTTGGCGCGCGGCGAGCGGTTGCCGTGGAAGTACGGCAGCATGTGAATGTCCTGCGTCAGGAAGGCGATGTTCTCCGGCTCGCCGGCCATGCGGCGCAGAATGGCGTTCAGCACCTCATAGATGGTCTGGCCCTGAGTTTTCGCCTGCGCCAGCAGCTCCTGATAGCACGGGTGCGACTGGATGACGTGGTCGATCAGCGCGCCGGTGGCGGACTGGCCGCCTTCGTTCAACCAGTATTCCGGCAGGATCGCCGAGTAATACGGCCCCCAGACGCCGCCGATAAAGCGCGCGGTGCGCGACATCGCCATATGGCCGGTGGAGGTGCCGCCGATCAGCGCGACGCGGCGGTTGAAGTCGGCCACCTCGCCGGAGACGCCGGTGGCGCCCAGCGTGCCGAGGGTGCCGGCGTGGGCGTCGATGATTGACACGCTCACCGCCGTGCCGGCGATCAGCCCCATCTCGCTGGCGGCGCGCTGAGTCAGGCCGTGGCCCAGCGGCTCGCCCATCATTTTAACGTCGCTGCCGATCTTGGCCGCGTCGTGTTCCAGCACGTCTTCCAGCCCGATCTGCTGGAAGTAGCTCTTGTCCCAACGCTGCTCGTGGCCGAGATAGGTCCACTTGCACACCGTCGAGCACAGCGAGCGGGTGGCGTCCTGGGTGGCGCGCCAGGTGAGGAAGTCCGGCAGATCGAACAGGTAACCGGCGTTGGCCCAGGTGGTGGGCATGTGTTGCTTCAGCCACAGCAGTTTCGGCGTCTGCATCTCCGGCGAAATGATGCCGCCGACGAAGTCCAGCACCCGGTGTTTGGTGGCGTTGATGCGCTCGGCCTGGGCGATCGCCCGGTGATCCATCCACACGATGATGTTCTGCTCGGTGCGGCCGGAGGGGCTGACGGTCAGCGGCTTGCCCTCTTTATCCAGCACCACCAGCGAACAGGTGGCGTCGAAGCCCAACCCCTTGACCTGGATCGGGTTGATGTCGGCCTGGTTGACCGCGTCGCGCACCGCATTGCACACCGCCTGCCAGATGTTATCCGACGACTGCTCGACGAAATCCGCCTTCGGCCGGTACAGATCGATGGCCCGGCTGGCCTGGCCGACCATGCGGCCATTGAGATCGAATACGCCTGCGCGCGCGCTTCCGGTGCCCACATCTACGCCAATAAAATAGCTCGCCATTATTTTCTCCTCAGGCTTTTCGATTCTGTAACGCGATAAACAGGATCAGCACGCCGCCCCACAGGGCCATGGTCAGGTAGCTGCTGACCCCCAGCAGATTGAGGCCGCTTTCCAACATTTGCAGTACGATCAGCGCCAGTACCAGCCCCAGAATACGGCCGAAACCGCCGTCCGGGTTAATGCCGCCCAGCACCGAGGCCAGAATGGTCACCAGTAGATAAGATTCGCCGTAGCCGGCCTTGGCCGAGTTGAACTTGGCCATCATCAGCAGGGCGGCGCCCCAGCCGAGCAGCGCCGACAGGATGTACACCGCGATCTGCACCCGCGCGGTGTTCACGCCGCTGAAGCGGGTGGCCTGCTCGTTGGAGCCGATCAGGTACAGGCTGCGCCCCAGCGTGGTGTGCTCCAGCAGCAGCCACAGACCCACCGCCACCAGCAGGAACAGGATCAGCGCCACCGGCACGCCGAGCACGGCGCCGTTGCCGAGAAATTGAATCGCCGCCGGGAAGCCGGAGATCACCGCGCCGTTGGACAGCAGAATATTCAGGCCGGTGATCAGGGTCATGGTGCCGAGCGAGGCGAGGATCGGTGAAACGCCGATCCAGGCCACCAGCGCGCCGTTGAGCGCGCCGATCGCCACCGCCACCAGCAGGCCGGCCAACAGCGCCAGCGCCAGGAACAGCGGCTGGTCGGGATGGCTGACGATGATCGCCGCCATCACCAGCGAACAGGCGTTGGCGCCGGCGATGATCGACAGGTTGATGCCGCCGGTCAGCATGGTGATGCCCATGCCGAGCGCCAGCAGGCCGAGGATCGGCAGCTGCGAGGCGATCGACTGGAAGTTGCCGAGGCTGAAGAAGCGCGATCCGAGCAGCCCGGCGAACAGCAGCGCCACCGCGATGATGATCGCGCCCTGCAGGCGAATGATCCGATCGTTTGGGATCAACCGAGTTAACTGCGTCATGTCAGATCTCCTTGAGCAGCTTGCGTTTTTCGTTCCAGGCGGTGGTGCTGATGCTGATCAAAATGATCGCGCCGCTGAATACCTGGTGCCAATAGGCCGAGACGCTGAGCAGCGTCAGCCCGTTTTGCAGGAAGGCCAGCAGCACCACGCCGAGCAGGGTGCCGGTCAACGATCCGCGGCCGCCGCTCATGCTGGTGCCGCCCAGCACCACCGCCGCCAATACCGTCAGTTCGAAGCCGAGCAGCGAGTTGGGCGCCACCGACTGGGTGATCTGCGCCTGCACCACCGCCGCGACGCCGGCCAGAATGCCCATATAGCCGTAGACGCAGAAGTGCAGCCGCAGCAGGTTCAACCCCAGGCGCGACGCCGCGTCGCGGTTGCCGCCCATGGCGTAGATCTGGCGCCCCAGCCGGGTGCGGTTCATCAGCACGCCGGTGACGACGATGGTTGCCAGCAGGCACAGCAGCGGCAGCGTCAGGCCGTAGTCGTAACCGTCGGCGCCCTGGAACGAGAACCAGTTGATGCCGTTCATGAACCAGTCCGGGAAGCCGTACAGCCAGGTGCCGTTGGTGGCGTATACCAGCAGGCCGTAGAACAGGTTAAGGGTAGCGATGGTGATGATGATCGCCGGCACTTTCAGCCAGTACACCAGGAAACCGTTCACCAGCCCGAGCAGCAGGCCGACGCCAATCGCCAGGGCGAACGCCAGCGGGAAGCTGCCGCCGTGCTGGATCACCCAACTGGCCATCACATACTGTGCGATGGCGGTGACCGCCGGGAACGAAATGTCGATGCCGCCGGCGATCAGCACCACGAACAGCCCGCAGGCCAGGATGCCGAGAATGGCGTAGCTGGTGGCGACGTCGGTCAGGTTGCCGAGCGTCAGAAACTCATCGGTGCCGGCGCTCAGGCCGATCGCCAGCAGCAGCACCAGCAGGCCGAGATAAAACTCGTGCCGCCCGGCCAGGCGGGCCAATAATGACTTATCCATTCACCACCTCGGCGATCTGTTGTTCGGTACTCTGGTGCGGCGCGAATTCGGCGATCAGCTCGCCTTTGCGCATCACCATCACCCGATGGCTGTTGTAATAGGCTTCCGGGATCTCGTCGCAGATCATCAGCACCGCCATGCCCAGCTGCGCCAGATCGCGGGCGATCTGATAGATCCCCTCTTTGTTGGCGATGTCGACGCCGACGGTGGGCGAGTCGAGGATCAGGATCTTCGGCTGGGTCGCGACCCATTTGGCGATGGCGATGCGCTGGGCGTTGCCGCCGGACAGGGTTTTCACCGGCAATGCGCTGTCGGACACCTTGATGTTCAAATCGCGGATCAGCCGGTTGACCAGCTCGGTCGCCTTGGCGTGATCCAGCAGCCCGAGCGAGGTATGCAGCCGATCGAAGACGGTGACGATGGTGTTGTCGTAGATCGATTGCTCCATGATCAATCCCTGCGTCAGACGATCTTCCGACACGTAGCCGATGCCGTGGCGCACCGCTTCGCGGTTGTTGTGCAGCTGCACCGGCCGGCCCTCGATGCGGATCTCGCCGCTGTCCGGCCGCGTCATGCCGAACAGGCTGAGGCACAGTTCGGTGCGGCCGGCGCCGAGCAGGCCGACGATCGAGACGATCTCGCCGCCGCGCAGCGCCAGATTGACGTTGCGGTATTTCTCGCCGCGGCTGAGGTTGCGCACCTCGAGCAGCGGCGCCTGTTCGGCCGGCGGCAGCGGGGGCAGCGGGCTGTAATGAAAGCGTTGGCCGGTCATCAGGAACGCCAGTTCATGGCTGTCCAGTTCGCTGGCCGGCCAGGTGCCCACCAGCTTGCCGTCGCGCATCACGCTGATGCGATCGGCGACTTCCATCACTTCATCCAATCGGTGGCTGACGAACACCACGCAGATGCCGGCCGCCTTCAGTTCGTTGACCACCCGCAGCAGGCCGTCGACCTCCTGGCGGGTCAGCGAGGCGGTCGGTTCGTCCATGATAACCAAGCGCGCTTCGGCGGCGATGGCGCGGCAAATCGCCACCAGCTGCCGATCGGCGATCGACAGTTTTTCTACTTTTTTATCGGGATCGATGTGTACGCCGACCCGCGCCATGGCGTCCAGCGCCGTCTGGCGCATCACCCGCTTGTGCACCCAGAAGTGGCCGCCGGGCAGGTAACGGTGGATGGCGATGTTTTCCGCCACCGTCAGGTTAGGGAACAGCGACAGGTCCTGGTAGATCACCTGTATGCCGTAATAACCGGACAGCTGCGGCGTCAGGGCGTGGAAGAGTTTGCCTTCCAGCGAAATATTGGCGCCTTTTTCCGGCTGATAGACGCCGGAGATGATTTTAATGATGGTGCTTTTGCCGCAGCCGTTTTGTCCGGCCAGGCAGTGCACTTCGCCTTTATTCAGCGTCAGGTTGATCTGGTCTAATGCCAGCACGCCTGGGAATCGCTTGCTGATATTCTCCAGGGTGATAAATGCGGGGGAGGCTGTCATAACGTTAACCTGTGCTTGCGTAGCGGCCGAAGCCCTGGGCGCAGCAACGCTGCGCCCCTACGAGGGTTTAACTACTTTCCCGGTGTGGCGAAATTACGCGAAAAATCAGAATCCGAGCGATTGGGCGTTGTCTTTGGTCACTTCCAAAATCTTATTAAACCGAATCACTTTGTGTTCCATATCGACGTCGGCTTTGCCGAGGCCCTCGATCGACAGGTCCTTATTCACTTCTTTGCCCTGCAGCAGCTGGTCGGCCACCGTCACCAGCGCATAACCGGCGTCTTTCGGATCCCACAGCAGCGCTTTCTTGATGTCGCCGCGCATCAGGTAAGGAGCGGCCTGCGCCGGCATGGCGATGCCCACCACCGCGATTTTGTCCTTGGCGCGTTTCTTGGCCACCGCCTGGCCGGCGCCGATTGGGCCGAGCGAACCGAAGCCGATGATGCCCTTCATCTGCGGATAGGTTTTCATCAGATCCAGCGTGGTGGCGTAGGATTTGTCGATGCTTTCCGCCACCGGCAAGCGCGAGGTGACTTCAAACATGTCCGGGTATTTTTCTTTCTGGTATTTGATGGCGGAATCGGCCCAGGCGTTGTGCAACGGCACAGTCAGCGAGCCGACGTAGATCGCGTAGCCGCCTTTGCCGCCCATGTCTTTCGCCAGCTCATCGACGTTGGCCTGCGCGTATTTCTCGCTGTCGATGGTCTCGATGTCCCACTGGCCGATCTGCTGGTCCGGGGATTCATGGGTCAGCACCACGATGCCTTTGTCGCGCGCTTTTTTCAGCACCGGCTCCAGCACCTTGGCGTCGTTCGGCACCACGATGATGGCGTTGACGTTCTTGGCGATCAGATCCTCAATCACCTTGACCTGCGCAGCCGGATCCGGCGTAGACGGGCCGGTCTGGTAAGCGTTGACGTCGAGTTTTTTCGCCGCTTCGTTGACGCCCACTTCCATGCGGTTGAACCACGGAATGCCGGTCACTTTGGCGACCACGGCAATCTCATATTTATCAGCGGCGAACACAGGTGTTGTCGATAACATGCACGCAGAAACCACACATGCATTTAATAATGCGAGGTTAAATTTCATTAGCTGTACCTTTTTTTATCTGTAGGGGTGGCGGTTTTTCCACCGCTGCAGATTACAAAGGAATGGAAGAGGGAGCGTAGCCGAAGTTAATGAAATGTGATCTGCGCACATTTAAGTAAAATACTGGCGTATTTAGTGTTAAATAAATGTTTAATTATTTGGTGGTGGTAAACTTACTACCAATTAAACGGCCATAAATAACTTTTTATTAACTTTAAATTAACGTTCTCGCATCATTTTGATGGCTTGGGCGCGGAAAAAAATGCCGGCGAAGGAGCCGGCATTGAAGCATTTAATCGATGTGTGAACAAGATCACCTTTGCGCCCGATTACAGCACGCCCTGGGCCAGCATCGCCTCCGCAACCTTAACGAAACCGGCGATATTCGCGCCGTGTACATAGTGGGTTTGCTTGCCCTCGCCGCCGTATTCCACGCAGGCATGGTGAATATCCGCCATGATATGTTGTAAACGTACATCCACTTTTTCCGCCCGCCAGCCGATGCGCGCGGCGTTTTGCGCCATCTCCAGCCCCGAGGTGGCCACGCCGCCGGCGTTGGCCGCCTTGCCGGGCGCGAACAGCACCCCGGCGTCGAGGAAGGCGTCGGTGGCCTGGATGGTGGTCGGCATGTTGGCGCCTTCCGCCACCGCTTTCACCCCGTTGCGGATCAGCGTCTGCGCCGCCTCGAGATCCAGTTCGTTCTGGGTGGCGCACGGCAGGGCGATATCCACCGGCACGTTCCACGGCTGCTGGCCCGCCAGGTAGGTCAGGCCGCGTTCGCGGGCGTAGTCCGCCACCCGGCCGTAGCGCTGGTTTTTGATCTCCGCCAGGTGCGCCAGCTTCTCGGTGGTGAAGCCGTCTTCGTCCACCAGAGTGCCGCCGGAATCCGACACGGTGATCACGCGCGCGTCCAGCTCCAACGCTTTCTCGATGGTGTACTGCGCCACGTTGCCGGAGCCGGACACCGCCACCCGCATGCCCTCAAAGCCCAAGCCGTGGCGCTGCAGCATGGCGTCGGTAAAGTACACCAGGCCGTAGCCGGTCGCCTCGGGGCGGATCAGGCTGCCGCCGAAGGAGAGCCCTTTGCCGGTAAACACGCAGGCGGTGTTGTTGGACAGTTTCTTCATCATGCCGGCCATAAAGCCGACTTCACGGCCGCCGACGCCGATGTCGCCGGCCGGCACGTCGGTGTCCGGGCCCAAGTGGCGATACAGTTCGGTCATCAGCGCCTGGCAGAAACGCATGATCTCGCCCTGGCTTTTGCCCTTCGGATCGAAATCGGAGCCGCCTTTGCCGCCGCCCATCGGCAGGGTGGTCAGCGCATTCTTGAAGGTCTGCTCAAAGCCGAGGAACTTCAGGATCGACAGGTTCACCGACGGGTGGAAGCGCATGCCGCCCTTGTAGGGGCCGATGGCCGAGTTGAACTGGACACGAAAGGCGCGATTGACCTGCACCTGGCCGCGATCGTCCACCCAGCTGACGCGGAACTGAATGATGCGCTCGGGCTCCACCAGGCGCTCCAGCAGCGCCTGTTCGCGATAGCGCGGGTTGCGCTCGATAAATGGCCACAGCGAGGTGAACACTTCGCGCACGGCCTGCAGATATTCCGGCTGGTGGGGGTTATGGCGTTGTAACGAGGACAGGAAAGACTCTACCGATACGGCATATTCCATGGATAACTCCTTTTAGCATTAAATTTTCCCCCGCTATTTCTTATAGATTTGGGTATAGGTGATGCCCGGGGGAGGATGTTGTGTCTTTAGCGACTATATCATCGGAGGGCGGTTGATTATCAAGCGATTAATCGGCGTGGCGGCATGAAAAACGCCCGCAGGGCGCGGGCGTTGGGCAGTTAAGTTAGCAAGCGCTTACTTTATTCGTCTTCTTCGTCGCGCAGCGGCACGATCAGCATATCGATGTGCACGGTATTGATCAGCTGGCGAGCGGAAGACATCAGTTTGCTCCAGAAGTCCTGGTGGTGGCCGCACAGCACCAGATCCATGTCGTATTTCTTGATGGCGTCCACCAGCACCTGCGCCAGATCGCCGCTGCCGCTCAGGGTCTCGGTGATCGGGTAGCCGGCGTTTTGCGACAGCTCGGTCAGCGCCTGGTGGGTTTCTTCAGAGATGCGCTTTTGCATGTCGCCGAGATTGACGTCGATAAGGCCAGTATAGAGATCGGAATAGTTGACATCGACGTGGATCAGAGAAACTTTGGCGTTATACGGCCGCGCCATAGAGACGGCTTTTTCTACCAGGATCTTGCTTTCCGGGGATAGGTCTACCGCGATCAATATGTGTTTGTAAGCCATAAGAATACTCCTTCCATAAACATGCCGATTAAAAAGGGTTAGCAGGCGTTCCGTGTACCCGCCTGGCGCTTTTGGTTCCATAGTATCATTCGGATAACGCAATGATATGTTGGGGCGATCACACTGCGCCGCATCGAAAATCTCTGCGCACGATACCTTTCGTTGTACACCCGCGCGGCGAAAAAGCCTAAGGGTTATGCGGGTTTTAACGGTCTGACCGCTTGAATTATAAGCGTTATTAAACAAAGTATAGCGCTAAATGTGCAATCAGCGCTCCAGATGCGGTTGCAGCAGGCTTTCAAACCACTCGTGAAACACCGCCAAACGGCGGGAACGCTGGCGGCGATGGGGGTAGATCAGGGCGATCGGCATGGAGGCGGCGCGGTAACCGGGCAGGACTTCCACCAGTTCACCGGCGTCGAGCAGGTGTTGCACGTCGTAGCGCGGGATTTGCATCAATCCCAGCCCGGCGCGGCAGCAGGCGATATAGCTTTCGGCGTTGTTGACCACCACCCGGCTGGGCAAGTCGAGCCGCTGGGTGTGCCCGTCGCCGGTCAGGTATTCCCAGGGGGATTCGCGGCCGGTTTTGGGCGAGGCGTAGCCGATGCTCCAGTGCCCCTCGGCGAGATCGGCGGGATGAAGAGGATGGCCGAATTCGCTCAGGTAGGCGGGGCTGGCGCAGTTGATCAGCGCGATATGGCCGAGCGGGCGCATCACCAGGCTGCTGTCGTGCAGATCGCCGACGCGCACCGCGCAGTCGACCCCTTCCTGCACCAGATCGATGGCGCGATCGGCGGAGCCGAGCACCAGCTGCAGATGAGGGTGGCGCCGCAGCAGGCTGGGCAGCGCCGGCGCGATCAGCCGACGGGCGATGCGGCTCGGCACATCGACGCTGAGCCGCCCGGAGGCCTGCCGTTGGCTGGCCTGAAACGACTGATCGATATCCTCCACCTCGGCCAGCAGCGGGCGCAGCCGTTCGAGCAGCTGTTCGCCGTCGGCGGTCAGCCGCACTTGCCGTGTGGTGCGGTGCAGCAGGCGCACGCCCAGCTGCGTTTCCAGTTGCTGAACGGCGGCGGACACCGAGGCGCGCGGCACCTCCAGCGCATGGGCCGCCCGGATAAAGCTGCCCATCTCCGCCACCTGCACGAATACGCGGTATTGATTGAATCTGTCCATCTCGTTGACCTGCTGTTCCTTGGCGCCGTTTCTGACAGAGAGTGTAGCCGCATGGCGCGGTTGCGCGCGAGCAGGTGCGGGGGCGATAGGTGCCCCCGCCGGGTTTATTTGGTGGTGTAGCCGCCGTTGATCAGGATGGTTTGGCCGGTTATCCACCAGCCGTCGCTGACCAGATGACGGATGAACGGCACCACGTCTTCGATATCGGTCAGGCCGGTTTGGCTGAATGGCGACAGCGCCGCCGCCGTCTTGTGGTAGGCCACGGCGTCCGCGCCTTCCGCCGGGTAGAAGAACGGGGTATCCATCGGGCCGGGGCCGACCGCCGTCACGGAGATGCCGCGCTCGCCGAACTCCTTGGCGGCGGCGCGGGTGAAGTGCTCCACCGGCGCTTTGGTGCCGGCGTAAGCGGCGTAGAACGGCGTGAAGGCGCCGAGCAGCGAGGTGACCAGCGTGCAGATTTTGCCGTTGTCGTTAAGGTGCTTACCCGCTTCTTTCAGGAAGAAGAACGCGGTTTTGGCGTTGACCGCGGTCATCTCGTCGTACTCGGCTTCGCTGATGTCGATCAGCGGCTTTTTCAGCACCTTGCCGACGGTATTGATGGCGATATCCGGCTTGCCGACGGCGGCGACAGCATCGGCGAACAGCTTCTCGACCGCGCCTGCGGTGGTCAGATCGGCCTGCAGCGCGACGCCTTGCGCCCCGGCGGCCTGAATGGCGGCGACGGTTTTCTCCGCCTCGGTTTTGGAGGCGGCGCTGTTGTAGTGGATCACCACCGCTTTGGCGCCTTGCTCAGCCAAATCGCGCGCGATCAGCCCGCCGAGGTTCTTGGCGCCGCCGGCGATCAGGACGGTTTTTCCCTTGATTGAATGGTTTGCCATAACAGTTTCCTTGGATAAGCGTAACGGAAACCTGAGTCTAGCCAGCGTGGGGGGAAAGATCAGCGGCGTGGCGCGGGATAGACTATCCATAAAAACAGCCTAATCGAAAACGGGCGGTTATCGCTTATAACGCCCCGGCAGGTGACTTTTCGGCACAGGGCGGTAAATTTTATCCACTGCTCAGGCCAGTTTGCGTTTCATTAACCTACAATGATGGATGTGGGCCTCATCATTTCTCCTCTGAGTAGAACCATGCCGTGCAAATCTCATCGTGCGGTGCGGCAACGTCTTCGGAGGCGGTGGGTTATGGGCGTGGCCCGTGCAGGCAAAAAAAGGGGATGAGAGCGGTAAGCTCCAGCAGAGTATCGGGTAATGAGGTAGGGCGGTTGGACCCGGCGGATGGCCGCGGATAACAACGCCTTGAGGGGGCAATCATGATCAGTACCGTCGCGCTGTTTTGGGCCTTGTGTGTGGTGTGTGTGGTTAACATGGTGCGGTATTACTCTTCTCTGCGCGCGCTGCTGGTGGTATTGCGCGGCTGTGACCCGCTGCTGTACCAATATGTCGACGGCGGCGGCTTCTTTACCGCCCACGGCCAACCCAGCAAGCAGCTGAGGCTGGTGCGTTATATTTTCGCGCAGCGCTATGTCGAGCACCACGATCCGGAGTTTATTCGCCGCTGCGAGCGGGTGCGCGGGCAGTTTATGCTGACTTCGGCCCTGTGCGGCCTGATGGTCATCTGCCTGATGGCGATGATGATTTGGTATTAATGCCTTTCTGTTTCCCTTGATGCAGGCAAAAAAAAGGCGGCCATGCGGCCGCCTTCCTCATGATGCTTGTCGCTTAGATCAGCTTCAACGCGACCCAATACAGCGCACCGGAAAGCAGAATCGAGATTGGCAGGGTGAGCACCCAGGCCAACAGGATGTTCTTCACGGTTTTGCTCTGCACGCCGCCGCCGTCCACGATCATCGTCCCGGCAACCGCCGAAGAGAGAACGTGGGTGGTGGAGACCGGCATGCCGGTATAACTCGCCACGCCGATCGACAGCGCCGCGGTCATCTGGGCCGATACGCCCTGGGCGTAGGTCATGCCTTTCTTGCCGATCTTCTCGCCGATGGTGGTGGCTACGCGTTTCCAGCCCACCATGGTGCCGAGCGACAGCGCCAGCGCGACGGCGACGATGATCCACATCGGCGCGTACTCGACGGTCTGCAGCAGATCCTGACGCAGGTTCTTCAGGAAGCGCTGATCGGCGGATGAGGTTTCCGGCAGCTTGGCGACTTTATCCGCCGTGTCGGTCACGCACATCAGCAGGCGGCGCAAATGGCTGCGCTGCTCAACCGTCAACTGATCGTAGCTTTGCAGGTTGGTCAGCATGCCCTGAGCCAGCTCGATCGCCGGCATGGCGCGCGAACTGTCGCAGTGGAACTCGGCCGGTTTGCCAGGCGTGGCTTCGTCATCCGGGCTTGGCACCAGCGGCGTCAACGACACCGCATGCGACAGCGCGTCGCCGTGCTGCTGGTAATATTGCTGCAGGTGGGTCACGGCGTCACGCGTACGGGTGATGTCATAACCGGTTGCATTCATATTGACCACGAAGCCGGCCGGGGCAACGCCGATCAGCACCAGCATGATAAGGCCGATGCCTTTCTGACCGTCGTTGGCGCCGTGCGAGAAGCTGACGCCAATCGCCGACAGGATCAGCGCGATACGGGTCCAGAACGGCGGCTTGCGTTTGCCGTCGACCTTTTCACGTTCCGCTGGGGTCATGTGGATACGCTGGCGTTTCTTGGTGCCACTCCAATAGCGGCGCAAGGCGAACACCATCACTCCCGCCACCATCATGCCGACCAGCGGCGAGAACAGCAGAGAAAGGAAAATGCCAATCATTTTCGGGACGTTAAGCGCATCCACGACCGAAGTGTGGGTCATCAGGGCGTTGGTTAAACCGACACCGATGATTGCGCCTATCAGCGTATGGGAACTGGACGCCGGCAGACCGAAATACCAGGTGCCGAGGTTCCAGATGATTGCCGCCAACAGCATGGAGAAGACCATGGCTAATCCGTGTGCTGAACTGACGTTCAACAACAGATCGGTAGGCAACAAGTGGACGATGGCGTAAGCAACACTCAAACCGCCGAGCATTACGCCAAGAAAGTTGAACAAACCTGCCATCACGACCGCAAGTTGCGAGCGCATGGCGCGGGTATAAATAACTGTAGCGACCGCATTGGCCGTATCATGAAAACCGTTGATGGCTTCATAAAACAACACGAACAACAATGCGAGAATTAACATCAGGCCGGTATGGAAATCCAGGCCAGCGAACAAATGCAGCATAAGCGTTACGCCAGTTTGTGGACATGAACGCCGCGCATTATCAGTGACAACCGGGGCCGGGGAAAAGGAAAATATGACGTTTTTTTGATTTGGACATGACGAAATGGTGGCGTGTCTATAACAAAAATATGGAATATCAACGCGTTAATCTGCTCTGACCTCTGTAATATTTTCTTACTATGGCGTTGGCGGCGCGGGGGCTTTACAATCTGCCGCCGTGAATTTGGCGGTGACCGGCGGCGAAACGGCGTAATATGGCGCTCTTTTGTCGCGATTGTGGTTTTGATAAGTGAGGCTCAGGTGGAACAGTTTGATGTCGTAGTGATTGGGGCGGGCGCCGCCGGCATGTTTTGCGCCGCGCAGGCGGGGCAACTCGGTTGCCGCGTGTTGCTGCTCGACAACGGCAAAAAACCGGGCCGCAAGATCCTGATGTCCGGCGGCGGGCGCTGCAACTTCACCAACATGTACGCCGAACCGGCGGCCTATCTGTCGAACAACCCGCATTTTTGCAAGTCGGCGCTGGCGCGCTACACCCAGTGGGACTTCATCGATCTGATCAACCGTTACGGCATCGCCTACCATGAAAAAACGCTGGGGCAGCTGTTCTGCGACGATTCGGCGCAGCAGGTGGTGGATCTGCTGGTCAAAGAGTGCGAGCTGGGCCAGGTGACGATGCGCCTGCGCAGCGAAGTGTTGGGCGTGGAGAAAACCGAGAACGGCTACCAGCTGGCGCTGAATGGCGAAAAAGTAAGTGCTCGCTCACTTGTGGTGGCCAGCGGCGGATTATCCATGCCGGGGCTGGGCGCCTCGCCGTTCGGTTACAAGCTGGCGGAGCAGTTCGGCCTCAGGGTGCTGCCGACGCGCGCCGGGCTGGTGCCGTTTACCCTGCATAAGCCGCTGCTGGAGCATGTGCAAACGCTGTCCGGCGTGTCGGTGCCGGCGGTGATCACCGCCGAGAACGGCGTCAGCTTCCGTGAAAGCATCCTGTTCACCCATCGCGGCCTGTCCGGCCCGGCGGTATTGCAGCTGTCCAGCTACTGGCAACCGGGTGAGTATGTGAGCATTAACTTACTTCCTGAGCTTGATCTGGCGGGCTTCCTTGATGAACAGCGCCTGCAGCACCCGAACCAAAGCCTGAAAAACACCCTGGCGCTGCACTTGCCGAAGCGGCTGGTGGAATGCTTGCAGACCCTGGGACAACTGCCGGAGGCGACGCTGAAGCAGCTGAATGCGCCGCAACAGGCGGCGCTGGTGGATCTGTTGCAGAACTGGCGCGTGCAGCCGAACGGCACCGAGGGTTATCGCACGGCGGAGGTGACGCTCGGCGGCGTCGACACCAACGAACTTTCTTCCAAGACGATGGAAGCCCACAAGGCGCCGGGGCTCTATTTTATCGGCGAAGTGGTGGACGTGACCGGGTGGCTGGGCGGTTACAACTTCCAGTGGGCCTGGAGCTCGGCCTGGGCCTGCGCCCAGGCGCTGGCGGCGCAGGGGCGGTAACGTTCAGCAGTGACGGGTTAGGCCGATTTTTTTGGCATAAAAGGCAGACACAACCCAGCGACCGCTGCTGCTGCTGCATAAAGCATCAGCAGGTAGGCTGTCGAAAGCGCCTCCGGATCGCCGAGCCCCCATTCATTAGACTTGTGAACCATTTCCAACGCCATGTCCGGTGTCAGCAGCAGCCGAGAGGGAATGATGTTCGGCAAGACAGCGAATACCAGGACAAAAATCACCGAGGCGATCGGTTTTCTCAGCTGATGAGGCTCCATTTTCTCTCTCATCCCGCCGGCCCTTTCAATTCCACGCGATTGCCGTCCGGATCGCTGAAATAGATGGACGGCCCGTCGCCTTCCGCGCCGTAGCGCGATTCGGCGGGATCCGCGTCGATCCCCTGCGATCGCAGGTAGGTCAGCAACGCGTCTTCGTTGAACGGATCGATGCGCAGGCAAAAGTGATCGACGTTCTGCTGTCTGGCATCGGGCGGCATGCCGCCTTTTCTTCCTAGCATGCCGTTGACGTCCACCAGATCGATCATGGAGGCGCCGGCGCGCAGGTGCACCAGCCCCAAATCCGGCCGCTGTTTGGCGATATCACAACCGATGACCTGGGTATAAAAACGCAGGCTGTTCTGCATATCGCGCACGCGCAGAACCACATGATCCAACTGTTGCAGGTTGAAAGGGCGCACGGTCATCTCCTCAAATGAACATCTCCTTTACAGCATAAGCGGCGATGGCGGATTTATCCTGTTTCGCGGCGTTGCCGCTTCGCGCGGCCAAACCAAAAAAAAAACGGCCGATGGGTGCAGCCATCGGCCGTGGGGCTTGAGTGTTCAAGCGTTAACGAGGGAAGTTACCGCTCAGCGCATCCAGGCCGCCCTGGTAGATGCCGCTGAACAGGGCGATGGCCTCGTCGTCGCTGATGTTGACCGGCGTGAAGCTGCCCGACCATTCCACGCGCGCCACGTTGGCGTCGTCGGTGGCGTGCACTGACAGGGTGGACAGGTAATTCACCACCGGGAACGGCGCCTGCATGATGGAGTAGCTGTAGCTGCGTTGACGGTTGTCGAACGCTTCCAGCCGCTCGATGACGGTGCCGCCGTCGGCGGTGGTTAAAGTGCGCACGCGGCCGCCTTGCGAAATGACGCTTTTCGGAATGAACGGCAGCCAGTCAGGCAGGGCGTCGAAGCCGCCGATCAGTTGCCATACGGTGTCGGCGGATGCCGGGATGTCCATTGAGACGGATGTAGTAGCCATTTTCTTTCTCTCTCTTAATATCGGTTTCGGGTACAGGGTTACATCGCCAGCGTGTCTACGACGCCGCCGTCGACGCGCAGCGCCGCGCCGGTGGTGGCCGAAGACAGCGGAGACGCGAGGTAAACGGCCAGGTTGGCCACTTCATCAACGTCCGCCGCGCGCTGAATGATGGAGCTTGGGCGTTCGGTTTTAACGAACTCGTCGGCCTGATCGCGGGCGCTGCGCCCGGATTTGGCCGCCGCATCCGCCAGCATGTCTTGCAGGCCTTCGGTAAAGGTCGGCCCCGGCAGGATGGCGTTGACCGTCACGCCGGTGCCGGCGAGGCGTTTCGCCAGGCCGTGAGACACCGCCAGGTTGGCGCTTTTGGTGACGCCGTAGTTGATCATGTCCGCCGGGATGGCGACGCCGGATTCGGACGACACGAAAATAATGCGTCCCCAACCCTGCTCGGTCATGCTCTGCGCATAGTGGCGCGCCAGCCGCACGCCTGAGAGGACGTTGACGTTATAGAAGTGCATCCACTCGCTGTCCGGCACGGTAAAGAAGTCGTTATCGTTGAAAATGCCCAGGTTGTTGATCAGCACGTCGGCTCTCGGTTCCGCGGCGAACAGGGTTGCAGCCCCATGTTCCGTCCCGAGATCGGCGACCACGCCGCGCACCTGCGCGCCGGGCACGTTGGCGCTGATGTCGGCGATGGCGTTATCGACCCCGGCTTTCTGACGGCCGACGATCACCACGGTGGCGCCCGTTTTGGCGAGCCCGCGCGCGATGCCGAGGCCGATGCCGGAGGTGGAGCCGCTGACGACGGCGACTTTGCCTGAAAGATCCAGTTTCATCATGTATCTCATCGAGTTAATGGGGGTAATGGGGCCATGCGGCCCCATAAAACTTAACGAATCGGCAGCGGCGCGTTGTCGGCCACCAGTTTCTGACGGCGCATTTCGGCCCAGAATTCAGCTGGGATAACGGCGTCCAGCGCAGCCAGATCTTCGGCCATGCGGCCAGGGCGGCTCGAACCGGGGATCACGGCGGCGACCGCCGGGTTAGCCAGCGAGAACTGCAGCGCGGCGGCTTTGACGTCGACCTGGAAGCGAGCGGCGATCGCTTTGATTTGCGCCACTTTCGCCAGCACCGCCGGGGATGCTTTCTGGTATTCGTAGTGCTCGCCACCGGCCAGCACGCCGGAGTTGTAAGGGCCGCCGACGACAATGTCGACGTTGCTCGCCAGGGCTTCCGGCATCAAACGTTGCAGCGCGCGTTCATGATCCAGCAGGCTGTAACGGCCGGCCAGCAGGAAGGCGTCCGGCTGCGTTTCGCTCAGGCCCAGCGCCAGTTCGCAAGGCTCGACGCGGTTGACGCCGAGGCCCCAGGCCTTGATCACCCCTTCTTCACGCAGACGGGTCAGCGCGCGGAAAGCGCCGGTGCGGGCGATGTTGAACTGTTCAATCCAGTTGTCGCCGTAGAAATCCTGGGCCGGATCGTGGATCCAGACGATATCCAGGCGCTCGGTTTTCAGGCGCTTCAGGCTGTCTTCGATGGAACGCAGCGTGGCGTCGGCGGAGTAGTCGTTGACTATTTTGTTCTTCAAGCCGTGTTCGAACAAACCGCCTTTCTCGCCCAGATCGCGGGCGGAAGTGTCTTCTTCTTCGTCCAGCATGATGCGGCCCACTTTGGTGCTCAGCACATACTCGTCGCGTGGGTAGTGCGACAGCACTTCACCCATGCGGATTTCCGACAGGCCGGAACCGTAGAGCGGCGCGGTGTCGAAGTAGCGGATGCCCAGATCCCAGGCGCCGCTGACGGTGGCTTGCACGTCGTCTTGCGGGATGTTGCGGAACATATTGCCGAGCGGTGCGCCGCCCAAACCGATCTTGCCGGGTAAAATATTTCTGATGCTCATGTCAGGTCCTCAATACGTTATCTTTTCAGGGAAATTGGGGGGCGCACAGTGCGTCTGCCCCGTCACGAGGCTAAAGATAGCGTGGCAAGTTGTGACTTGATAGGACATAATTTGTCTAAGTTAAGTCCTTTGAGGTCTCACATGATCGATTTACGTCAGTTGAAATACTTCGTCGCGGTGGCGGAAGAGGAGCACGTCGGCCGCGCTGCCGAACGGCTGCACATTTCCCAGTCGCCGCTGAGCCGGCAGATTTCCCAGCTTGAGGAACGTCTCGGATTGATGCTGTTTGAGCGCAATCAGCAGCGCATTCGCCTGACCGCCGACGGCCAGACGTTTCTGGCCGAAACCCGCGCGCTGTTGACGCACGCCAACCGGCTCGAATCGCTCGGACGCCGCCTGGGGCGGGGTGAAGACGGCGGGCTGTGCATCGGCTATATCGAAAATGCGATGCACTCCGGCGTCTTGTCGAACGCCTTGCGGTCGCTGCGGGTGTCCCGGCCGGATGTGCACATCGTGCTTTACAGCCAGCCTTCTTCCATGCAGTTGGAAGGACTGCGGCAGCGTAGCCTGGACGTGGCGCTGGTCAATACGGCGCCGGATCGCGACGATCAGGATTTGGACTATACGCAGGTGTTGGACGATCGCATGCTGCTGGCCCTGCCGCAGACGCATCCGCTGGCGGACAGGGAAACGCTGCAGCCGGCGGATCTCACCGATCAGGCCTGGATCTCGGTGATCCACAAAGAGGATGCCCATTCGCGCGACGACTTCGTGGCGGCCTGCGTGAAGGCCGGGTTCGATCCGGATATTCGGCTGGAAGCGGGCGAGCCGCTGACGGCGCTGGGGCTGGTCGCCGCCGGGTTGGGGATGACGCTGATCCAGCACAGCCTGCGGCATAACGCGCCGCAAGGCGTGGTGCTGCGCGAGCTGCCCTGGATGCAATACACCACGCAGCTGTGGGCAGTGTGGCACAAGGCCAACCTGCGCCCGCTGGTCACCCACTTTCGCGAAGTGATGTCGGCCGGGCCGGCCTGCCACTGATCGCGCGGCGGCGTCCGGCCCGGATGGCGCCCGCTACGGCGCAGCGCGCAGGGCCGCGACGATCGCCGCCAGGTCGGCGCGCTGCTCGTCTGCCAGCGCGGGCTGCGCCTGCGCGGCATTCTCCGCCAGCAGGGTTTGCAGGCCGATCAGCCAGTCATAGATATAAAACGCGGTATTTTTGGTCGGCGTCGGCGCCAGCCGGGTTAGCCGCTGCTGGCCGCTCCAGTCCACCGCCGGCTGCGGCGGCGGGGTAAAGATCGGCTGGCCGGGATTGACGCGGCTCTCGGGGCGCGTGGCCGCGTCGCGCCGCTGGAAGCCGAGCCAGGCGACGAAGTCGCCCAGTAGCGCCAGCGCCTGGCTGATCTGCCGATCTTCACCCTGTTCCGGCAAGCTCCCGGCGCACAGCGCGCGCTCCAGTTCGTCGTCGAGCCGCAGGCGGCAGGCGGCGCCGATCAGCGCATCGACCAGCAGTTCGAGGTGCGGCCTGTCGACGCCGAGCAGATCCAGCAACCGGCGGCTGTCAGGCAGCGCGCGCAGATGGTTGACCCAGTCGGCGAAGATCCGCGCGGCGAAAGGCGATGCGGGCTGCTCGCCGGGTGCTGCAGGGTCTTGCGCACCGAACAGATCGATATCCAGCCCAAACGGCGAAGGCGGCGTCGTCTGGGACGGCGTCGTATGCTGCTGTTGCTGATAAAGCTGGCGCAGCGTATCGCGCTGGGGCAGCAACCGTTCCAGCAGTTCGCCGTGGCGGCCGGCCTGCGCCTGCAACGCGCGCAACAGCTGCTGGGCGCGTTGCTGCGCCGCGTGCGGATCGGCGACGGAGAGCCAGTTGCCGAGCAGGCTTTCCGTCAGTTCGCGCTGCAACTCTTCACGCTGTTCGAGCAAGCGCGCTTGTTTGTGGGCCGGGCGCGCCTGTGCAGCCAGGTAGTTCACCATCCGGCGGCAGTCCTGCTCATCCAGCGCCAGCAGCGTGGCCCAGCTGTCGCCGGGCTCGCCGACCTGACGCTGGACGGCATCGTCGGGCCGCGTTTTGCCTTCCTGACGCAGGTCGAACGGCGTGATCGCCCAGATTAAACCGGGCTTGCGGCGCTGGCGCAGCGCCGGGGTTTCCCCCTGGGTGTGGTTGACCCAATCGGCGAGCGCCTGGCCGACGCGCGCGGTGTCCTGCGGCGTGGCGGCGGCATCGGTCACCAGCAGCAGGCTGGTGTGCAGGCCGTCGGCGCAACGGGCCAGTAAATGGGCGCGCTTCGCCTGCTGCAGACGCTGCGCCGGCTCCGCCTGCGGACAGATGCGGCTGCCGGGCAGGTCGATCAGCGCCACGTCGGCGGGCAAGCCTGCCTGCGTCGTCTGCGGCAGCAGGGTGGTCACTTCTGCGGTCAGCCAGGCCAGATCGCTCAGTGCGATCGCCCGTTGATCGCCGTTTTCGGTCATGACGGCGATCGTGGCGTTTTCCGGTGCGGCGCTTGCGGTCAGCAGCGCCAACGCGCGGCGCGGGGCATGAACCCGTCTGCTGCCGTCGAGCGCCTGCAACGCGTGCGCCAGCTGGCGGTAACGCGCCGTCAGCGTCGCTTCCTCTCCCCACAGCGGCGCAAACAGGCGCGCGCGGTCATCGATGCTCAACTGCGGCGCCAGCGTCACCGCCTGCGGCCAGAAGTGCCTGTCGAGCGTGGATTGCTCTTTGTCGCCGTGGCGGCGCAGGCTGTCCCACAGCGCCAGTACGGCATTGCCGTCGAGGCCATCGATGGCAACCGCCTGTCGGTGGCGCGTCAGCGCTTGCAGGTGGTCGGCGATGGCGCGGGCGTCGCAGTCCGGGCGGAAGCCGCTCATCGCGGCGGCGTCAATCGTCATGGCCAACCACTGCGCTTCATCGAGCAAGGCGAGGGCGATCGGATAATCGGCGGGCCCCGCCTCGGCCGCCGTGCAGTAGCGCACCGCGAGCGAAAGGTCCGCGTCGAAGCGCTTCGCGCCGGGCGCCAGCGCCGCCAACAGATGGGCTTTGGCGGCGGCGTTGTGGCCATATAAACCGATGGCGACCTGCGCAGACCGTGTGTTTTCCAACAGTGCGGCGCGGTTATGGCAACGCCGCAAACGCTGTATCAGCCGATCGGCTTCCCGCTCCAGGCGGGCGGAGTGACGGCGTGCGGCGTTCACCCAGTCGATCGCCTGCAAAATGCCGGCGCTGAGCGCGTTATTCGGAGCCGCTGGGGCGAGGGTTTGCGTGTTCATCGTGGGTAAATGCTCCCGCTGTCTATCCAGTAGTGGGTCGCACCGGAGGCGCTGGCAGCCAGGGTATTGAGTTTCAGTTGTAGGTGGTGCGCCGGGACGGGGCTGCCGTCGGCCAGCAGCGCCTGGGCGATCTTGACGCTCTCGGCACCCTGCTCGGCGCTGGCGGTGATGGCCAGCCGCAGGCCGATCACCGCGTCGCCGGCCAGCTTGCGCGCCAACTGGGCGTCATTGATGGTCAGCGTATAGAGCGGCGAGGCCGGCCAGCGTTCGTTGTCCAGCTGGCGGAAGCCCAGACGCAGCGGGCCGCGCAGCTGGAAGCTGCCGGCGGGATCGAGCGCGAAATCGGCGCGATCCAGATCGATGTCGCGGTAATAGACGTTATCGTCCGCCAGCATGTTGTTGCCGTCCAGCATGCCCAGATAGCGAATGGTGGAGTAGGGCTGGAAATCGCCGACGTTGAAGTAAAAGCTCTCCAGCCGCAGATCGATCGCCAGCAGGCACAGCATGGCGCCCACGGCAGCGGTGGATTTCGGGTTGTCGATGCGGCCGCGTTTGTTGAATGGGTACCAGCTGCGGGTGTGGTAGCCCTCGAGCGGCAGAATGCGGCTGGCGGGCAGCGGCTGCAGATGGCGCAGCAGCGCCTGCACGCCGGGGAAGCGCGCCGGGCGGCCGGTCAGCAGCAACACGTCGCAGGTGTACAGCGCCACCACTTCGGCCAGCAGGCGCAGACAGCGGCCGATGCCGATGCGATCGGACAAGAAAGCGGCGTGCAGGTCGGCCAGACGGATCACCAGCGGGGTGTGCAGGATATCGAAGGCGTCGCTGTCGGCTTCGCGCTGCACTTCGCCGTTGATAAACGCCAGCACCTGCGGCGTCGGCCGCTGCGGCAGCAGATCGCCGAGGCCGGCGGCGATTTCCGCGCGGCTGTCCAGCGGATCGTACTGCTCATAGGCGGCGAGCAGCGCGCGTCCGGCGGGCATGAAGATCTGCAGCGCGGCCTGTTGACGCAGGGTGGAAAGCCCGTCCATGCGCCCTTCGTTGCCGAACAGTTTGTCCATCAGCGCCGCAGCGGCGCTCACGCCGGCGGCCTCGAACGCCTGTTGCACGGCGGGCAAGACAAACTGCTGGATGATGTCCAGCAAGATATCGTCGCCGGCGACCTTAAAGCCCTCGCGGAACAGCAGGCGCGGGTTGATTTTGATGTTGTTGCCTACGCCGTCATCGAGCGAGTAGTGCGTGATCGCCAGATCGGTGGTGCCGCCGCCGATGTCGATGGAGGCGATGCGCAGCGTCTTGCCGGGCTGTTCACCCGGCGCCAGCGGCCGATCGGGCCGAGCCATGGCGGCGAAGAAGGCGTCGGTGCGGCCGGCGAAGTTCACCTGGGTTTCGTTGTACAGATAGACCATCTGGCCGCAGGTGGCTTCGTCCCACTCGATCTGCACCTGCGGCGCCGGGAAGCGAGTGTGCGCGCCGTCGAACGGCGCATCCTGCGGGTGCCAGCCGAGGGCTTTCCACACCAGCCCGATCGCTTCCTGCATGCGGCGGCGGAAGATCTCACGCTCCGGCTTCGGCATCGCCGACGGCAGCGTCAGGATGATGGCGCGTAAACGGCGCGGGGCGGCGGCGTTCGGCATGCGGCTGCGCTGGGCGATGCTGTTGATCTGCATCAGCGCCTGCGCCAACAGCTCGCTCAGCATCAGGCTCATCACCGCGCTGCGGCTGTAATGGGCGGCGAACACCGGCAGCCGTTCGGCCGTCGGCAGGGCGGACAGCGGCACGCCCTCGTCGTTGATCAAGGTGGTCAACGGCGCGGCGGCGGCCATCGGCTCGTGCCGCTCGTTGAAGCGCCAGCCGGGCGCATAGCGCTCTTCGTCCCACAGATAGCGGCGCGGGCTGGAGATGCCGGTGGTGCCTTCATGCCCTTCGCGTCGCTGCGCCAATTGCGCGGCTTCACGGCCGACGCGGGTGATGGACGGCCATTGGAAGGCGTCGTCGCGTCCGCTCTGGAAGGACAGATGTGGCTTGCCGAACGCGGCCCGAGAAAACTCCACCCGGCTCTCGAACAGTTCGTTGTAGACGTGATGCGGTTCGGACAGCGAACGCAGCTGCAGCTCATAGGTTTGCTTCAGGCCGTTGCTCTCTTCCGGATGGTCTTCGACCAGCACGCCGCAGGTGTGAGAATTGCCGACGTCCAGCACTAGATCGACGTCGATCGCCGGCTGTTGCAGCGTCGCCGCCGCCATTTTTATCTGCGGCACCGTCAGCTGATGGCCGAGCATGTGCAACAGGTTGAGGTAGTGCGCCTGATATTCGAAGGTTTTCAGCCCGGCGTTGATCTCCGCCTCGGCGCGCTGTTCCCGCTCGGCGGCGCGCTGGCTGAACGCCTCGCGCAGCCAGCCGTCCACCCAGGTCAGATCGAGGAACTCGCCCAGCTCGTGGTTACGGTGCGCCAGCGCGAAGCTCAGATCGGCGCCGAGATCGCTCTCGCCCGGCGCCAGCGCTTCCTGGCCGGGCACGGCGGCGCGGGTATCGAAGGCCAGCACCACCCGCAGCAGGTTGCCGTCCTGATCCGGTTCATCCAGCTGCACCACCTGCAGGCGAGCCCAGTTATCCGGGCCTGACAAAAATATCCCCGAGGCGGTATAGCGCAAGAACGGTAACGGCAGCCAGAGCTTATCCAGCAGGCGCAGCGACTGCTGCAGCGGGTAGCTGAACTCCGGCCGCACCACTTCGGCGGCTTGCCCGCCCTCGGCCGGCAGCTGATATTTGCCGCTCTCGGCTTCCCATTGCAGGCGCAGCAGCGGGCCGCTGGCGGTCTTGCGCACGAATTTGCCGGGAAACTCGGCGTCCAGCCGCGGGGTCAGGGCAAAGTCCATAAACTGAATGCCGCTGTCCTGAATCAGCGTAATGCCGTGTTTGTAGTCCGTAAGGGGTGCCAGCATCATTTACTCTCGCGCTTGAACGTCATGGGATAGGTGGTGTCCGCATCGTAGCGGCCGGTGCATTCCGCGGCCCCGGTCTCGCCCTGGCGGCAGACGATTTCCGGGATCTGGTAGCGGCTGCCGTCGCTGCAGCGCGCTTTGGTGCGGCTGTTGATCACCAGATTGCCGGACTGCATCAGCCCGGCCTCGACCGCCACCCGGCAGGTGACGCCGTCGCCGTAGGCGATGACGGCGCTGCCTTTGCCCGCGTTCAGGCGGTATTGCAGGCTGGGGCGCTTGCCGGTGATCGGATCTTTCAGCGCCACCGTGGCGCGCCATTTGCCGTTAAGGAAACGGGTGGAGCCGGCCTTCACCGCCTCGGGCGGCAGCACCAGCGCATTTTTGTCCGCTGGCTGCGGGATGACCGGCGCCGGGGGCGGCGGCATCAGCGTGGCATGCGCCAGCGGCAAGCGCAGCTCAGGCAACGGCGCGGCGGTTTTTTCCGGCGGTGCCGGAGGGCGCACCTCAGCCGGCATCGCCGGTTGCGGCGGCGGTGAGCGGTGCAGCCAGGCGGCCAGCGCCGCGCTGCCTAGCAGCAGTACCGGCAACAGCCACAGCGCGTGGCGTCGACGCGGGCGAACAACGGCGCGGGATTCGGCGGGCGCCGTCGGGGCGGGCACCGGTTCAGGCTCGGCGGCCGGGGCCGGTTTTACCGGTTCGACAACGGCCGGTTTGCGCGGAGCGGCGGCGATCGGCGCCGGTTTTTCCACTTCCGATTCGAGCGGGCGCAGGCAGGCTAACGGATCGTCCGGGCTCTGCGCCTGCGGTTTGATAAAGCCCCAAAAGGTCAGCACCGGCCGATCGTCCACCAGGTAGACGTGGTTGGGATCGGGAATGTGCATCGCTTTGGCCAGCAGCGCGCCGAACAGGCGGTGGCTGGGGTGATCGGTCGCCCGGGTCTGTTCGGTCAGGCTGCGGAAGGTCGCCAGACAGTGTTCCAGGTGGCGCACCGCCTGCGCGCGCTGGGTATCGCTTGCCGCCAGCCAGGAGGTCACCTTGCCCGGAAAGGGCGCATACCAGTCGATGCGCGTGCCGCTTTCGTTCGGCTGGGGGATCGCCAGACAGTCGGCGGCCTGCTGCTGTCGGCGAAGACGCAGGGTTTCCCGCAGCTGCTGCGCGCAGGCGTAGATCGGTTGCCCGTTTTCGCCTAAAGCCAGCACATCATCCAAACTGCCACTGCGTAAGAAGGGTTTCACCACGGCGCCGCACCTTGTCCTGTTCTGCAAAAACGCATAAAAGTCCATGGTACCCCGCCGGCGATGCCGCCAAACGGCCAAGGACAGCCCGAAAAACGCCCTTCTTTGACGTTAGCGGCGCACTTTGGCAACCGGCACAGTGAAAATCTCGCTATCTGGACCTGTTTGTGAACCGCTTTATCTGAAAAATAGAACGCAGCCCCGGCAAGCGACGCCGGGGGAACGATGTTCTCTTTCACTATGACCTCGCCTCGCGGGTTGCCGATTTCGGTATGCCTCAGGCGTGCGGAGCATTTGCATGATGGACAGTCAGTCTGAAAAAACGCTTGTTGTTACCCCTGCTCATCCCGCCGTCGGGCATTCGGCTCAGGGCTGGATGAACGGTTTCCTCGGCATGATTATCTTCAGCGGCTCGTTGCCCGCCACCCGGGTGGCGGTGCTGGAGCTCGATCCGCTGTTTCTGACGGCGATCAGGGCGGCGATCGCCGCTTTGCTGGCCCTGTGCGCGCTGCGGATCACTCGCCAGGCGCGGCCGACGCGGGCCGATTTGCCGCCGCTGCTGTTTGTAGCGCTCGGCGTGGTCATCGGTTTTCCGCTGCTGACGGCGCTGGCGCTGCAGCACACCACCTCGGCGCATTCGCTGGTGTATATCGGCCTGCTGCCGCTGGCGACCGCCGGTTTTGGCGTCTTGCGCGGCGGTGAGCGCCCCAAGCCCGCTTTTTGGGCTTTTTCGGGCATTGGCGCCGCGCTGGTGGGGGCGTTCGCGCTGAGCCAGGGGAGCGGCGGCGCCTGGCAGGGAGATATGCTGATGGTCGGCGCGGTGCTGCTGTGCGGTTTGGGTTATGCCGAAGGCGCGGTGCTGTCGCGCCGGATCGGCGGCTGGCAGGTGATCTCCTGGGCGCTGGTGGCGGCGTTGCCGTTGACGCTGGCGGCCGCATGGTGGGCGGCGCCGGCCGCTTGGCCCGTCGTCAGCGGCGCCGCCTGGCTGTCGCTGGCTTACGTCTCGGTGTTCAGCATGTGGATCGGCTTTATCTTCTGGTATCGCGGCCTGGCGCAGGGCGGCATCGCCGCCGTCGGGCAATTGCAGCTGCTGCAGCCGTTCTTCGGCCTGGCGCTGGCGGGCTGGCTGCTGCAGGAAACCGTCCAGCCGATGATGATCGCCGTGATGGCCGGCGTGGTGGTTTGCGTGTTCGGCGCCAAGCGCTTTTCTCGCTAGGCCCCGTTGCGGGCGCAGGCGCGGATCACCTCGCCGAGCCGTTCCACCGCCTGCTGCACCTGGCGGTCATCGTAACCGCCCAACCCCAGCACCAGACCCGGCTCACCGTGGCCGGGCGCATACATCGGCGATACCGCCCGCAGCGCCAATCCGGCTTCGTTGGCCTGCTGGGCGACCTGCACGTCGTCGAGATCTTTCCTCAGCCACAGCACCATGTGCATGCCCTGATCGCAGGGCTGCACCCTCCCCAATTCGGCCGGGATGCGCGCGTTGATCGCCTCGATCAGCACCCGGCGTTTCTCGGCGTAGACGCCGCGCATTTTGCGGATATGCCGGTCGAGATACCCTTCGGCGATAAAGGCGGCCAGTACGTGTTGATCCGCGCTGGGCGGGTGACGATCCATCAGGATCCGGGCGCCGCAAAAGGCGTCGACCAGCGGCGGCGGCACGATGGCGTAACCCAAGCGCAGCGAAGGGAACAGCACCTTGCTGAAGGTGCCGAGATAGAGCGTCCGTTCGGGCGCCAACCCTTGCAGCGAAGGGAACGGGTGGCCGGCGTAGCGCATCTCGCTGTCGTAATCGTCTTCCACGATCCAGGCCTGCCGTTCTCTGGCCCAGGCCAGCAGGGCGCTTCTTTTCGCCATGCTCATCGGCATGCCCAGCGGATATTGATGCGACGGCGTGACAAAAGCGGCGCGGGCGTCGGCGGCCAGGCGCACGCCGGCGGCGACGTCGATGCCGTCGTCGGCGACGGGCACCCTGATCATGTGCCGATCGCGAAACAGGCTGTTAAAAAGGGCGGTGATGCCAGCGTAGGCGGGATCCTCGACCCAGGCGCTGTCGCCGGCGTCCAACAGGATCTGCGCGGCCAGATACAGTCCCTGCTGGGTGCCGGCGGTGATGAGGATTTGCTGCGGCGTGCAGTTTACCGAGCGGGAACGGCGCACATAATCGCAGATGGCTTCGCGCAGCGGCAGGGCGCCCAACGGATCGCCATAGCCGGATGGGGCGCCGGGGCCGCGCGCCCGGATGCGGTTGCCGAGCCGCCGCCAGATATCGTCGGGCGCGGTATCGCCGATCGGGACCGACACGGTGAATGGCACCGACGGCAGCGCCCGCGCCTGGGCGGCAAAACGCGCCAGATGCTGCGCCTGTGAAGAAAGCGGCACGGCTGTGGCCGGAGCGGTTTGCACCGTGGCGTGTGGCGTGCGGCGCGGCGCCTGATAGTGGGCGACCCGGGTGCCGGAGCCGGGCTGCGGTTCAAGAAAGCCTTCCGCCGTCAGCTGAGCAAACGCCTCCAATACCGTGCCGCGCGCCAGATTCAGCGCCGCCGACAGCCGGCGCGTCGAAGGCAGCAGATCGCCCGCTTTCAGATCGCCTTTGTGGATGGCCCGGCGCAGTGCCTGCGCCAGTTGGTGGCTTAGCTGCCCCGCCTGGCGGTCAATCTCACCGAGGGCGGGGACGTCAACGACTTGGGCTGTTCTGGGCATGCATTCCGGTCCATATTAAAAAAAGAAATTGCTTAGGCAGAGTAAACCACTTTATCTCGCCATGCATGCGTTGCCGAATTCGCGGTGCCGCGGCATGGCGGTTGTGTCTGCTTCGCCATAATTTAGTGACGTCTGACGATCAATATAGAGGGGGCATGTTGCTGATTGCTTGTGCCTGTCAGCGTGGCGACTGTTTTCATCGCGGACGTAGAGCATTTATATTGCGAGCGGCGTTGAATATGGTTTGCCTGAGTGAACAGGAGCGGCGCTGAATAAAGCGCACGATAATAAACAATGTGAGGAGGGGCGCGGCAAATGAATAATTTTGCGAGATTGTCCCCGGATAGGGCGCGTGACGGTGATTGGTGAACGTAGGGGGTGGCCTTTGCACTGTAAGAGCCTAAATGCGGTTCATTAATGGTGTAAATGTTAATTTTTTGGTGTTTATGTTTGTTAATTGGCGTTTTGGATGAAATTTAATGCTATTTAAAATATTAAAATTTATCGAAGGTATAAGTCAGATATGCTGCAAACTATTAATTAAATCTATTTTTTGTTTATTAAAATCTATTTTTAGTCATTCAGTATTATTTTATTTTAAATAATATTAAAAAATCAACATATACATCTGCAAAAATGTTTTTTTCTGTATCATTGCTCCAGGTCATTCAAACGAGGCGAGAGGCGCTGTTGGTGCGCAGAGGACAGGTTCTCAGCGTTGTAATGCGGAATGCTGATGAGAGGTTGAGTCTAAAAAAAGTAACGCTTTTTTGTGTTTTTGAAGTTTTCAGCTAGTTTATCCGAAAATGCAGAGTGAAAGACTCACCGCAAAAGGAATGACGGAGTTGATATTTTTTTCTGATAACTTTCTTGCCTTGGTCAAAAATAAGGTGAGGCCGGCTTTTAATGGATATTAAATCTGTTTTAAGACGTTTATGGTCATTATGGCTGATGAGTTAGCAGGGATTGTCTCAGAGTGTTCTGAAATTATAATGTCATAGCGATATTATGATTCTGAGTTATTTGTTTTTTATTTTATCCAGGGAATTGACATGATGGAACGCAATCTTTTTGGTTTTATCATCGATAACGATATACAACTCGATATCGCTAATAAGCGGCTGGTGCGCATTAATTCTTTATCGCCGGAAAAACTGGTGTTGTTTAGTGCCGTGACGCTCAATGATGCCATGGTGCGGCTGCTGGTTTTTTTGCTGATCCAATATGGTAAAGGCCGGCAGCTTTCGAAGAATGAAATACTGAAAAAAGTCTGGGATGAAAATCATTATTCTTCGTCCAGTCAAAAACTCTGGCAAACCATGAAAGAGCTGAGGATAAGGCTCGATGCCATCGGTTTGCCGCACGACTTCATAGTGAATGTGAGGGGGTCGGGTTATACCCTGAATAATCCTATCGTTACGCCTTTGTTCTACGAGTGAGCTTATTGAACGTGCGTTGCAAGAAATAACGTATTGCTTAAGGAGCTCGTTCCCGCTGGCTATCACCTACGGAAATAGAACGCGTTATAATTAAAATCATCAGGAGTATATATGAAAAAGACCTCCGTAATAGGATTGGCCTTGCTGGGCTGCGTTGGTCAGGTGCAAGCCGCCAGCACCGGGACGATCAATTTTAGCGGTACTGTATCTGCGATGACCTGTGATGTACGGGTCAATGGGCAGGAAGCCGATGGTAATGTTGCTTTGCCGGTTGTAAGCGAGAGTCAGCTGAGCGTGATGAGCTGGACTGCAGGTCGTACGGCGTTTGAGCTGAAGTTGAATAATTGCCAGGGCGCCTTGAAAACCACGACGGCGTTCTTTGAAGCCGGCTCCGGCGTGGATTCGAGCGGGCGCCTGCGCAACCTCACGGGCACGGCGAAAAACGTCGTGCTGCAGCTGCGTGAAGGCTCTGGGGCGTTCAATCCGATCGTCGCAGGCAGTCAAAACCAGATAGCGAACGCTACCTATTACACCATCACCAATGGCATGGCGACCTTGCCGTATACGGTTGAATATTACGCCATGGGCGCCGCGACCGCCGGCTCGGTGGTAAGCAACGTCGTATATTCACTGCAATACAAATAACCCGTATTTCAAGGGGGGAGTTTCCCCCCTGTTTCTCAGCTATTTATTGGGGCGATTATTATGAGCAGACAGGCTCGTATTTTATCGCAGGCTTTCTTGCTTGCAGTTATTTCTCTTTTTTCGGCGATGACATTTGCCAGCGTGGTGATTAGCGGTACGCGCGTTATTTATTCCTCGGAGGCGAAGGATGTCACCGTTAAATTGAACAATGTCGGTAAAGCGCCGGTATTGATTCAAAGCTGGATCGATGACGGTGATATGACGGTGAAGCCGGAAAATATCCGCGTGCCTTTTATTTTGACGCCGCCGATTAATCGCGTCGATCCGGGCAAAGGGCAAACCTTGCGCCTGAGCTATACCGGGGCGGCGCTGCCGATGGATAAAGAAAGCGTTTTCTGGTTGAACGTGCTGGAAATCCCGGCCAAAAAACAGCTCAAAGATGATGCCAGCCTGCTGCAAATGGCTTTCCGTTCGCGCATCAAGCTGTTTTTCCGTCCGACGGGCTTGAACGGCGACGCCAATGACGCGGCGCAGAAAGTGACGTGGTCCGCCGCGCCGGGCGGCGTGAAGGCGTTCAACCCGACGCCGTATTTCGTCTCGTTGGTGAGCCTGGCCGTCAATGGTAAGGAACGTGAAGGGCAAATGATCGCGCCGTATTCCTCGCTGATGTTTAACGGCATTCGCGCCGCCGCAGGAACCCAGATCGCCATTGAATTCGTCAATGACTACGGCGCCGTCAATAAATTCGATGCGCTGGTGAAGTAAGCGAAGCACATCGCCATTTAATGCCTCATCGGCAGCAGCCGAACCTTGCGGAAAAAAGTTCATGACCGAATATGTTAGCGTTGCGCATGGCCTTCGCACGGCCTCTGCGCGCTTAACGCCGGCGGCGCTGTGCGTGCTCGGCGCATTAAGCGGCGCTCAGGCGTGGGCCGACGACCGTGTGCCGCAGGCCATCGCCGGAAAGGTCGAATTCGACCCGTCGTTTCTTAACCTGAGCGATCGCGCCGGCGTCGATCTGGCGCGCTTTGCGCGCGGGGCGGCCGGGCTGGCCGGCACGCATCGGGTGGCGTTGTTTATCAATGACGAGGCCTTTGGCAATAAAGAGATCGAATTTCGCAGCCGCGCCGATGAGAGTCTGTATCCCTGCCTGACGCCGGCTATCGTCAATAGCATCGCTTTTAACGACGCCGCGCTGCCGGCAGGGGCGCTGGCGCCATTGGCGCAGGGCGAACCCTGTTTTAATCTGCCGCGGCAGATTCCGGATGCGCAGGTCAACTTCGACAGCGGCGAGCAGCGGCTGGATATCGTGGTGCCGCAGATTTATATGCGCAAGACCGCGCGCGGCAGCGTTGACGCCGCGCAGTGGGACAGCGGCGTCTCGACGTTGTTTCTTAATTACAACCTGAACGGGTATTCCAGCACGTCACGCGGAGCGGACTATAACTCCGTCTACGCCGGTTTGTCCGGCGGGGCCAACTTCGGCGCCTGGTATTTGCGCCATAACGGTGCCTATAGCTGGACGCAAAACGGCATTTCGCAATACGACAGCATTAACACCTTCCTGCAGCGCGATATTCCGCCGCTGAAGGGCAGAGGCGTGATCGGCCAGGCGAACACCACCGGCCAACTGTTCGATACGCTGGCGTTTAACGGCGTGCAGCTGGCCAGCGATGAGCGCATGTTGCCGGAATCGCAGCGCGGCTATGCGCCGGAAATTCGCGGCATCGCCAGAAGCAACGCGCAGGTGACCGTGCGGCAAGGGGGGCAGGTCATCTATCAGACCACGGTAACGCCGGGGGCATTTCTGATCGACGATCTGTATCCCACCGGTTACGGCGGCGATCTGGAAGTGACGGTGCGTGAAGCTGACGGCGCGCAAAGCGTCTTTACCGTGGCTTATGCGGCGGTCACCCAACTGCTGCGACCTGGCGCCGATCGGTACGAAGTCGTCGTTGGCAAGGCCGACAGTGACAGCCTGCGGGAAAAGCCCTGGCTGTATCAGGCCACCTACCAGCGTGGTTTATCCAATGCGCTCACCGCCTACGGCGGCCTGCAGGCCGCCCGAGATTATCAGGCGGTGCAGTTGGGCGGGGCCGTCGGTTCCTCGCTGGGCGCACTTGGCTTCGATGTGACGCAAAGCGACAGTCGTTTGGGTCGCGAACGGCGTCAGAGCGGGCAGAGCTACCGCCTCAGCTACAGCAAGACCGTGAATGACATCGGCAGCAGCCTGTCGCTGGCCGCTTACCGATTCTCTACCTCCGGCTATATGGATTTCATGACCGCCATGCAAACGCGCGACCGGCTGAGGCAAGGCGGCGGAGAGGGCGATATCGCGCGCGCTCGCAATCGGGTGACGTTTTCCATTTCGCAGGGGTTGGCGTCTGGATGGGGACAGCTGTATGTCAGCGGCTCTGTGCAGGATTACTGGAACGGGCAGGGCAGCGACAAGCAGTATCAGTTGGGGTATAGCAACAGCTATAAAGCCGTCACCTACGGGTTGAGCATGACGCGCAGCCAGGCGAGCAATGGCCGGGCGCAAAACAGCTATCTGCTGAATTTCAGCCTGCCGTTAGGGCGCCGTGACAAGGCCGGCACGCCGCAGCTGCGGCTCGGATTGGCGCATGACAGCGACGGGTTGTCGAGCCAGCAGGCCACCCTCTCCGGCAACCTGGGGGCCGACAGTCGGTTCAGTTACGGCATGAGCGCAATGAACGCCAATCGCAATGGCGGCAGCGGCTCGGTAAACGGTCAGTATCGCAGTCAGGCGGCGCTGCTCAGCGGCGCTTACAGTTCCGGTAAAGGCTACCGCAGCGCCTCCGCCGGGTTAAGCGGCACCGTCGTGGGGCATGCCGGCGGCGTCTCGTTCAGCTCTTACGGCTCGGAAACGTTCGCGTTGGTGGAGGCGAAAGGGGCCGAAGGCGCCAGCGTCTCCGCATATCCAGGGGTGTATGTGGATGCGCAAGGCTATGCGCTGGTGCCGTATTTGACGCCGTATCAGCTGAATGAAATCAGTCTGGATCCCAAGGGCAGCGCCCCTGATCTTGAAATGGATGAGACCACGCAGAAGGTCGCGCCTTATTCCGGCGCGGTGGTGAAAGTGAAATACAACGCCCGCCAGGGCTCGCCGATTCTGATCGATACCGCTGCCGCCGGCGCGCCGGCGCCGTTCGGCGCCGAAGTGATCGACGAAGGCGGCGCCGTGGTTGGCGCCGTGGGGCAGGGCGGGCTGGTGTATGCGCGCGTCGCTCAGGACAGGGGCGCGTTGCGCGTTCGCTGGGGGGCGGATCGCGCTGCGCAGTGCGCCCTGAATTATGTGCTGATGCCGCAGCAGAAAGGCGGCCGGCCGGTATTGCAGCGCTTTAGCGCGCCGTGTCGCAGCGGCGTTGGCGCAGAAGGATGAGACCTATTTTTTGCTCGGGAACGCCGTCGGGCACGGCTGCAGCGACGGCGTTTCAGCGCACGGGAGAGAATGAGATGACACAGAAAAACCGCCAGGGTATTTGGCGCGGCATTGCCTTGTTGGCGCTGTTGCTGGCCCAATCGGTGTGGGCCGACTGTTATTACAGCGATAAGTCGGACGTTAAAAACGATCTGAATATCACTGCGCCCATTGTATCCAGCAATATCACCGTGGGGGCAGAAGTGGCCCGGGGCGCTACGCTGTATACGCAAAATTTTAACCCCACTTTCAGGAATGTGTACGTCGAATGTTCGACGGCGCAACCGTTCATCGCGATAGACATGGGTTATGAGCCGCCGCCGCATCCTCTGTCGGAGTGGAGTGGCGGTTTTGGCAAGGTTTATCAGACGGGCGTGCCGGGCGTTGGCGTGTTTATCGATAACCACGCTTTGTCCTTCACCCTGCCGTACACGTCGCGGAGCACGGAGAGTCATACCCTGTACGGGTGGTCGTCGAATCTTTTCAAATACCGCATTCGGCTGATAAAGACCGGCGATATTCAACCCGGCACCATCACCGGCGCCGATTTGCCCTGTTTGGTGACCCAGGTTGGGCCGGCAAGCTCGCCGTTTACCGCTATGCGGCTGTGTTTTACCGGCTCGATCAATATCGTCGCGCAGAGTTGCACCACGCCCGATGTTTTCGTCGCCATGGGGAAATACGATATGGGACGAGATTTCACCGGAAAAGGCAGCGTAACCGAATGGAAAGACGCCTCGATCCGCCTGATGGATTGCCCAAAATTTTACGGTACGGCCGAAGCCCATTATTCCGATAGCGGCAACAGCGGCATCGTCAGCGCAACCGCCAACAGTTTAGGGGTGTCGTTAGCGCCCAATACGGCGGTGGTCGATGGCGACAACGGCATTATGGGGCTTAAAGACGGCAGCGGCAGCGCAAGCGGCGTCGGCATCCAGTTGGCCTATAGCGCGTCATCGCCGCGGCCGGTGCAGTTCTCGCGGGAAATTAAGGTGCCGCTTTCCCCCGCCACGCCCACGTCTTTCACCATCCCGTTGCAGGCGCGTTATATTCAAACCGAGCCTACCGTCACGCCGGGCGCCGCCGATGCGACCGTGACCTTTAACATCAATTATTATTGAGTGGGCGGGCTGGTCAACTCAGCCCGCGCTGATTCAGTAGCACCTTATTCAGCTCGCTGTTTTTACGCACGTTGAGCTTGCGCATCGCCGAACGCTTATGGGCGCTGATGGTTTTCTGGCTGCGCTGCAGCAGGCCGGCGATGCTGCAGGCGGACATGCCGCTGCTCATCAAACCCAGCACCTTTTTCTCGCAGTGGCTGAGCGCGGCGATGCGGCAAGCCTGGCATTTCCACTGGCCGGCGGCGTGCAGCGCCACCCACGGATGCAGGATGAACTTTTCCAACGCCATCTGCAGCTTGAGGCGAATGGCGTAGGCCGAATCGCGCCGATGGATGCTGAACAGCGGCGGCAGGTTTTTCACCTGTTGCTGGGTCGCGTCGTCGAGGATCAGCAGGGTCAGCTGCCGCTGGCGCGGAACGCCGTGAGGGCTTTGATAACAACAGGCGCAGCCCCAGCGCTCTTCCGGCGTGCGGAACACGATTTCGATGTTATCCAACGCCTGCAGCGCCAGCGGCGAGAACTGCGGGTACCGGCGGTGGCATTCGTTCAGGGAGTGCAGATAGTCCTGCAGCAGCAGACGCAGCCCCTGCTGGTAGAAGTTATCGCTGTCGAACAGCGTGAAGCGAATATCTGGCATGGGTGACTCCTTAAAAAGCCGTGGCGCCGCGCCGGAGCAAACGGTGACGGCCCATCGCCGGCGTTCGCGCGCCGGTCGTTTTCCTGATTTCCCTGGGACGGTGCGGGGCTTATTGGTACGCCAGCACAAAATTGGCGATGGACGTGAATTCGCCTTCGGTAATGCTTTGGTTTTGAATCGCGCTGGGCCGCCCTTGCACATAGGCGGTGAAGTTCAGGCTGTTGGGGCCGTTTTGCAGCGCGACGGCGCTGGTGGCCTTATTCAAATCGATGTCTGCGCCCTGATGATCGAACAGGGCGATGGCGGCGCCGTTCGCGCCGTTGTTGATCGCCAGCTTGCCCGGCAGCTCACCGTCTTCGGTGCCGCTGAAGGTTACGCTGACGGATTTGAATACCGTGGTCTTGCAGTCGGTCAGCTTGATGCTGAACGGTACCGGTGTGGTGTGGCCGTAGCGATACAGGGTTTTGACGATCACCGTGCCCATCTCCACCAGCTGATCGGCGGACTGCGGTTCGATATTGCACGGCCGGCTCACCACGGTACCGTGGAACTGCACCGGCGCGCCGATAAGCTCGGTGTTCGCCGCCGCCGGCATGGCGGCAAACCACCAGGACGCGCAGCTGAGCAGCGCTAAAGCGCGTAGACGCATTTTCCGTTCCTCCCTCGGTTACTGGAATGCCGCCACGATGGTGGCCGACGCGTTGAATTCCCCTTCGCCGATCTCCGCGCCGCCGTTGGCGAACGGCGCCGCCACCAGGTTCCAGGAGCCGCCGTTGCCGATGTTCGGCACCGGGTAAAACTCGTTCGGAATGACCAGCTGGCCGTTGTGCGTCAGCCGGATGCCGAGATCGTTCTTGTCGGTTTTGAACACCTCGTTGCTGAAGGAAGCGGCCGTGCCCGAGACCGCCAGCTTGATGTTCAGCGTGCCGTCCTCGAAGCTGCCGCCCTCGCACTGGAAGCGCACCGGAATGCTTTGCGGATAGTTCGAGCCGTTGAGATCGCTGCCGCCGATTTCGCCGAACTCCACGTTGATCAGCTGGCCTTCGTTCACCACGCATTTATCCGGCACGTAGAGGATCGCGGACTGGATAAACACCTGCGCCATCGGATTGGGGCCGAAACCGCCGTCGGTCGAGCCGAGGCGGCCGTACATCTCGATGATCTGCCGATCGTTAATCTCGACGCCGTTGATGATCTTTTTGCGCACCCGGAAGGTGATCTTGCCTTTGGAACCGCTGCCGTAGTTGTTGACCTGTAAGTACGGCGGCTGGCAGCGGTGTTGGCTCAGCAAATTCGATTCGTTGTAAAAAGGCACTGTGACGTAGGCGTTCTTGTTGCCGGCGATCCACACCTCGGCTTTTAAATCCAAAAAGTCATTCAGTTTTAAATAGCCGTTGCCGTAGTCGGAGGGGGGCAACGCCGAATCCGACTTGTAAAAGTGCGGGCTGGTGGGAATAGGGGTATCGCAATACACCTTGCCGGTATAGGTGCCGCCCAGATCATAGGGAAACAGTTTGGTGAACCCCACCTGGTTGGTGATGTTGCTTTCATTCAGATCGATATAGAACTGTTTGGGGCCGCCGTCCGGCGTGACGTAGCCGTTGGCCCAGGCGGCGGGGGCCGCCAGCGCGATCGCCAGCGGCAGGCAGAATTTGGTCAGTTGAGTTTTCATCGCGTTCTCGAACCTCACAGGTAAATCACCTGAATGTGCGCCACGGCGGCAAACCCGGCCGCCATCACCGCCCGCTGGGTGGATTCCACGCTGGCGCTGAACCACAGGGTGTTGCTGCCGGGCTGCAGAATGTAAGGGCGGCTGCGTTGATTCAGCTCCAGCGCCTGGCCTTGTTGGTCTTGCAGCCGCAGACCGATGCCCTGCACGCCGCCGTTCAGCTTCAGCAGCGATGGGTTATCGACGTCGCTTTCGCCGAGAAACACCAGCGTGGCGGCCTGCTCACCTTGCAGGTAGAGGCGGCCGGCGTCGCCGTTGCGCGGGCCGGCCGGGTTATCCGCCAGCGCGCGCGCGCCCAGCAGGCAGTTGCGGAACGAGAGGCGAAAATGCACCGGCGCGCTGCGATCGCCGGCGTTGCGGAAGTCGCGTGCGCTGACGTCGCCCAGATCGACGGACTGATCCCGGCTGTCCGGCGTCAGGCTGCAGGGAGAGCTGAGCAGGCCGCCGTGAAAGCTGACGGTGCCGGTGGTGCCTTCGATCACGCCCAGCGGCGTTGCCGCCATCGCGCCGCCGCCGCACAGCAGTGCGCCGAGCAGCAGCGGGCGCAGTCGATCGGTGAATTCAGCCATGCTGGACCTCCTTATTTTTTCTCGGGCACGGCGGTGCAAACGCCGCCATTGCAGACGAAGCGCAGCTCCGGATGGCCGCCGTAGTCGTTGATGTAGGTGATGACGAAGCTATTCATGCCGGTCTCTTGCAGCTTGAGGCTTTCGCTGGATTTCGGCTTCAGCATCAGCGGCTGAAAACCGCCGATCGCGCCGCCGCCCTGTTTTTGCGTCTGCCGCGTCATGCCGGTCAGGGTGATGTAAAACGGCGTCGGGTTATCGACGGTGATGGCGCCGCCGCTTTTACGGAACACCAGCTTTTCCTGCCACACCTGGCCCTTGGGCGCGACGATGGCTTTCGGCCGATAGAACAGTTTGATCTGCGTTTGCAGCGCCAGCTGCATCACGTTGGTTTTGGTGCTTTTCGGGGGAATTTCGCGCAGGTTGAAGTAGAACACCGACTCGCGATCCTGTGGCAGGCGATCCGCCTCCGGCGTCTTGGTGATGCGCACCACGCTGCGCTCGCTTGGTTCCACGCGCTGCAGCGGCGGCAGCACCACCAGCGGCGAGGTGATTTTCTGGTGCTGCTCGTTCTCAAGCCAGGATTGCGCCAGGAAGGGCAGCTCTTTGTTTTCGTTGACGATATTCAGGCTGATCGATTTGGCGTCGCTCACATAAACGGCGCGCGTGCGATCCAGCGATATCGCCGCGTCGGCGGTGGGCAGTACGGCGCTCAGGGCCAGGCCGGCGGCGGTCAGTAGCGTTATCGGGTGTTTGTTCATGTCATTATTTCTCAGCGTTACGGATTACAGGGTGGCGCACGGCAGCAGCAGCTGGTCCAGCGGCTTGGCGGCGCCCGGGATCACGATGCGGCAGCGGCGTTGGCCTTCCCAGGCGACGTCCAGTTTTTCCTCCGGCTGCACGCCGGTCAGGTAAACCGAGCCGCCGTCGTTGACCACCGCGACCTCGCGGCCTTTCTCGCTCAGCACCGCGGCGCCGAATGGCGGTTCGCTGCCGTCCGCGAGGCGAATGGTGGCCAACAGCTTGCTGCCTTTCACCACCTCGAAGTGGCGATAACCGATGGCGCCTTCGGTCAGCGTGCCTTGCACCACGGCGCGAGTGGCCTCGACGTCGTCCGCCAGCTTGTTGACGTCGATGCGGGTGTCGGTGTTGTAGTAGCTGGTGATGTCGGAAATCACCGCCAGCCCGAAACGGTTGCTGTAGGCGCGGCCGTTGTTGATCGGCACGCCGGCGATGCCGTCGGTGTCGAGCATCATGCGGCTGCCGCCGTTGCTCGAGTTCTGATGCGCCGCGATGCCGTGCCGGGTGGCGGTGAGGCCGCCGCGGAACGAGCCGCCGATCGACGAGTAGCTGTCCTGCTGGTAAGAGGCGCTGGCGTTCAGCGAGCCAAACGAGGCGTTGTGGGTGTAGTACCCGCGCGCCAGCGATTTGCCGGACTGATTAAAGCCGCCGCTGACCTGCCAGGTATTGTCCGGATCGCTGTAGTCGTTGTACGACGCGGTCTGCGTGACATCGCCGTTGTTGGTTTGCAGCGCATAACCGACGCGCCGACGGTCGCCGATCGGCACGGTGAAGTTGAGCATCACGCTGTCGTCGGTGCGGCCCTGGTAATAGGTGCGGTAAGCCGACAGCGAGGCGGTGATGTTGCTGATATCGCCGACGCTGAACAGCTTGCTGGCCGACAGCCCGTAACGGTCCTGGGTTCGCGCATCCCAATAGGTCTGGTGCGAGTAGGTCAGGTAGGCGGTGATCGCCTTGGCGCTGTCTTCCGCCATAAAGGTTTTGCTGGCGGTGATGGTGTACAGCTCTTTCTGGCGGCCGTTGTAATTCTTGTCGTAATCGCCGTAACGCTCCTGCAGGTACTGCGACATGTTCATGAACTTGCGCTGCGAGAAGCGGTAGCCGGCGAAGGTGATCTGGCTGTTCAGCTCATCGAACCGTTTGGCGTAGTTGAGCTTGAACGACATGCCGCTGGCGGTCGGCTCGCCGGGCAGACGGGCGATCGACTGGGTGACGTCCAACGACATGGCGCCGAACACGTTCAGATCGCGGCCGAGGCCGAGCGCCCAGGCGTTATAGTCGCCGCCGAGCAGCGCCCCGCCATACAGCGACCAGGCGTTGCTCAGCCCCCAGGAGAAGTCGCTGGCGGAAAACAGCGGGCCCTGGGTGCGGTGGTCGTAGGCCGAGGTTTTGCCGAGCGCCACGTTGTAGCGCACGTAGCCCGGGCGGGTCAGGTACGGAATGGTGGCGGTATCCACCTGGAAGGTCGAGACGGTGCCGTCCTGCTCTTCCACCTTGACGTCCAGCTTGCCGCGCACCGAGCTGTTGAGATCCTGAATGGCGAACGGCCCGGCGGGCACGGTGGTTTCGTACAGCGTGCGGCCTTCCTGCGAGACGGTGATCTTGGCGTTGCTCTTGGCGATGCCGCGTACTTCCGGCGCGTAGCCCTGCAGGTTCGGCGGCAGCATGCGCTCGTCGCTGGCCAGATTGAGGCCGGTGAAGCGATAGGCGTCGAACACCCCGGAGTCGAGATAAATCTCACCCAGCGTCAGCTTGGCGGCCTGCATCGGCAGCGCGCGGTAGGCGTAGATCTGGTTCCAGTCGAAGCCGGTGCTGCGATCGCCGGCCTGCTGATTGTAATTGGCCTGGTAGTCCGCGCGCAGGCGCCAGGGGCCCAGGTTGGCGCCCAGCGTGCCGTAGCTGCTCAGGTTCTGGGCGGTGTTGTTGTTGTGATTCTGCTTGCCTAACTGGCCGCTCAGGTTGTAGTCCAGCAGCAGGCCGGGAATGCCGTCGTCCCACTGCTCGGGCGGCGTCCAGTCGGGATCGGAGTATTTCATCCACGCCTGCGGGATGGTGATCGCCAGCACGCCGCCGCCGATGCGATCGGAGACGGTCGCGCCTTTGATGCCGCGAATGTCGGCGCACTGGTTGTCGTGCCACAGGGTGACTTTTTTGGCCGCTTCTTCTTTCAGCGCCATTTTTTCCACCAGATCAGGCGGCAGGCACACCTGGCTGCCGCTCTTGTTATCCGGCGACGGGAAATACTGAATGCTGCGCTGGGGCAGCGTTTTCTGGTTGATCTTGATGTCCAGCAAATAAGCGCCGGGCATGACGTAGTCGGCATCGGAGAAACGCGAAAGATCCACTTTGCTGCGCTCGCCGATATCCAGGACGTCGGTATTGAATTCCGTGGCGGAAAATGCCGGACGCACCCAGAGGAAAGATAGAATGACGAGAAGAGGTAGGTGTTTCCGTGTCAGTAATGACGTCATAGCATAATCACTCATGGCAAGTCCGCGCCCAATAGCAGGTCATCCGTGCGACCTGAATACGTAATGCTGTGCAGCGCCCGCCGGCGCTAGAGATAAGACAGGGTGAATTTGGCCAGAGAGCTGAAGCCGCCCGCCCGCGCCTTATCGGGATGCAGGCGCAACTGCGCGCCAAAGCGCAGCGTGTTGTCGCCGGCGACGATCTGGTAATCCGCCGTCGTGCTGCCGAGCGGGATCGGGGTGCCGGCATCGGTCAACAGCTCGATAGCCACGCCCTGCGCCTCGCCGTAAACGCCCAGCAGGGAAGGATCCCGGCTGTCGGCGGTGCCGTCGAAGGTGACGTTGGCCGCGCGATAGATGAAGTCAGGCTTCACCTGGCTGGCCAGTTCGCAGTTCACCAGTTTGATCGTGAAATGACGGCGGCTGCCGATCAGCACCGATTGCCCGTCCTGCGAGGCATCGGTCATGGAGATCAGACCGAAATCGACGGTTTGATCCAGGCTGTCGCTGGCGATGCCGCACGGCGTTTCAACGATGGTGCCGCCCAGGCTGACTTTGCCGTGGCCCTGATTTTTCACTGCCGCCGCCGCGCTGCCTACGCTGAGCGCGATGAGCAACAGGCCGCAAAGGCGGATAGTCATGCTGGCGTCTCCCTGTCTTGCCCTGTTCCCTTGCCGCTCTCGTCGGCATGCAATCAAGCGGGGGATGCCCTGAGACATCCCCTGTGGGGTATTACAGGTAAGCCAGGGTGAAGTTGGCCACGCTGGTGAAGTCGCCCGGCACCACGGCGGCGGAGGCGCTGCTGCCCTGCAGGTAAGCGGCGAATTTCAGCGAGTTGTCGCCGTCGTTCAGGCCCTGACCGTCGGTCGCCGTGCCCAGTTCCACTTCCTTGGAGTGCAGGTTGTCGTAGATCACGATGCCGGCGCCGGTTGCCGTGCCGCTCAGGGCCAGCAGTTTGTTGTTGACCGGATCAGGCGTGCCGGTAAAGGTCACCTTGACGTTTTTCATGGTGGAGATGGAGCAATCTTTCAGTTCGATGTTGAAAGGTTGCATGCTGGATTTACCCTGGTTAGCCAGGATGCGGCTGCTGATTTGGCCCATTGGTACGGTTTGGTCAACGGATTCCGGCGCGACGCTGCATGGCGCATCGATAATTTCGCCGGTAAAGGTGACTTTACCGCTGCCCTGATTAGATGCGGCGTGAGCAACAGATGCAGAAGCGAAAGCAATCACGGTTGCCAGCATTAATTTATTCAGTTTCATTTCTCAGGTTCCTGTAGAGAGTTTTTAAATAAAAAGAACAGCACATCTAAATCCCCCGCAGCGGCGGCAACGTCATGTCGCCGGCCGTACGGTTGGAGCCAGATCCTTTTGCTCTGGGCAATACGCCAACATCCGTTATTTATGAGAAATAACGAGATTGGGAAAATCGACAATGGATTTTCTGGTAAATAAAATACGAGTTTTACGTGTGGCGTGTTGCTGGGAATATTCTTGCAAATAATAGTATTGCTTGGAAATAGATTTTATTAAATTAAGTCAAATTCAGAATATAAAACCAAAAGGAAAAAGAAATATATTTGCTTTAAAACCAATAGATCGTATACAAATATTATCCAGTATAAATCACTATATAAATAACGATATGCGAGATATTAGATCGGGGGAAATAGGCTGATACCTACAATTCGCCATATTGTTTTGCTAATATCGCCCTGAGGCAGCAGATGATGAATTTCCCTTTAGAAACAAAATATAAAACATAATCTATTGTTTTTATTGTTGTTTCGTGGTTTTCTTCTCCTAAGGGATTGGTTTTTTTATTCGTGTTTAGCCCGCGTTTAGGTCTAATTCATTAACAATTAAATAACAATGTCATCGGTAGTGAATTATTCTATCGCACTGCGGTATAGGGATTTTTCACTGCCTAACCCATTTTGATTAATCAAATTAAGGCATGTGCTGTTGCCGTTCGCCACATAATGATGACCTAAGTGACAATTAAAGGATTATAAACGGAATGATAACGATGATTAATGCTTGCGGCGGCCGCCGCACGGTAGTTTCTGCTATATTTTTACTGTCTGTCATGTCGCTGTCAGGCTGCGTGGGCGGTAGCAAGACAAACCTGGATTCCGTGAAAAAACTTTCACAGAACAATCCTAATGATAAATCCGATGAACAACGTATCGCGCTTTGCCAGCAACGGGTTAACTCATTAAAAAATATTAATCCGCAGAGTTACCAAAAACGCATTGCCTATTTTAACGGTCTGCTTTCCAACGCTTCCGGATATGCCGGCGTGCGCGGCAATGTGGATGAAAGCACCCGTAAAGCGATTGATGCTCTTTATCAATATAAAACCGAGAAATTCTGCGCCGACGTTGAACATGAGCTGATGTCCGATCTGTCCAACCGGGTCGAGAATCTGTAGCCATGAAGCGATGCGCGCAAAGATGGGCGATGGGGCTTTGGCTGTTGGCGCTGAGCGGCGCCGTTTGCGCCGCTGACGACGGCATTCCCGCCCTGTTGAAATTTGCCGAACAGCGGCAGGCTCCGCCGGCCGCGCTCAAGGAGGAAACCGCGCGTAAACCGGCGCCCGCACCGGCCGCCAAACCGGCCGCCGTCGCGGGGGCAGACGGCGCTCGTTTAACTTCTCTGAAGCACTCTGTACAACAGCAGGCGGAGAAAATCCGTCAGCTGGAGCGCCAGTTGGCGGCGGCTCAGGCCGCCGCGGCGCCGAAAAGCGAGCGGACCGATGTCGATATTCGGCCACTGGCCGATGCCCTGAAGGCGTTGCGGCAGGCCGTTGCGCCGTTGCCTGAGGTCACCGCGCTGGCCGCTTCGCTCACGCGGGCCGAACAGCGCAGCGCAAGCTTGACGGCGCAGTTGGCACAGCAACGACAGCGGGTAGACACCTTGCTGGCTGAGCGGCGGCAGGCGGCTGAGGCCCCGGTGCTGGCCAGCGAGGCGGACAAGCAGGCGTATGCCGCCGGCGTATCGCTGGGGCGCGATATTTTGCATCTGCAACAGGAGAACCAGCGCGCGGGACTGGAGGCGGATCGGCGGCTTTTGCTGGCGGGCATCGCCGATACCCTGGCCGGGCGGTTGCGGCTGGATGAGGCCGCCATCGACAGCGCGCTGCGCACGGCGCAGCAACGTTTGCAGCAGACGCAACAGACACAGGCTCCCCCTCCGGACGGCAAGGCCTATCTGGCCGATTTCGCCCGCCAGGAGGGAGTCAAGCAAGATGCGCTCGGTTTCTACTACCGGGTGGACTATGCCGGCAGCGGTGCGATCGGCGCCGACGATCGGGTGGATATCGTGGTGCGCGAAAGCCTGACCGACGGCCGGGTGATCAAAGACATGGAGCTGGCGGGAACGGTGATCTCGCAGCCATTGACGCGCTATCCGCCGCTGTTTCGCGCGGCTATCGAGAAGCTGCAGCGCCACGGCTCGATCACGCTGGTGGTGCCGCCGGCGCTGGCGTACGGCAAGCAGGGCAGCCCGCCGGCGATCCCTCCGGACGCCACCATGATTTATACCCTGCGCATCGCTGACGTGCAGTCGTGAGCGGGGAGCTCAGCAGTAACCACTCAGGAGGAATGCTATGGCCAAGGCGCCGAAAACGTTTGAAAGCAGAAAATCGCTGATGCTGAATGTGTTGCAAGGATTGTGCAGGGATCGTGTGGAAGGCTCCGGCGGCCATCATCCCCCGCCGGAGCAGTGGCCGAAGACCCGCGAGCTGGCTGATAAATGCGGTGAAAACATTTATACCACCCGCACCCTGCTGCTGGCGCTGGAAAAGGAGGGCAAGGTCCGCTGCACCCACCGCAGCATCAACAATTCTCTACGCTGGTACAGCTGCGACGAACAGGCAGCGATAAAAAAAGAGTGATTCGACCCTGACGGTCGCTTTTGACTATCTTACAGCTAAACATTAATTAATCTTATTATTTGGCGGGGCGTTTCGCTCCGCCAATCCTCCTCTCCGCTTTCCGCCCTCCGCGCAGGCATTGCTAAGATGTTTTTTGCGACCATATACTTATCGCTCAGACGGGAACAGGTGTAGGGAGCTGGCATCGTAATGAAGGAAAAGAAAGACATACTGAGATTGGATGATATTCATTATCAAATAGACCGCCAGGTGATCCTGGACTCCGTCTCTTTCACGTTGGGTGAGGGCGAGTTCAAACTGATCACCGGGCCTTCCGGCTGCGGAAAAAGCACGCTGCTGAAAATCATCTCTTCCTTAATGAATCCGACCAGCGGAAGCCTCTATTTCGACGGCCAGGCGATCGACGAGATGTCGCCGGAGGCGTATCGCAAGCAGGTCTCTTATTGCTTCCAGACGCCGGCGCTGTTCGGCAATACGGTTTACGACAATCTGGCGCTGCCGTATCAGATCCGCCAGGAACCGCCGGCCGAGCGAAAAATGAAGGCCGATCTGGCGCGTTTCGGCCTGCCGGAGGCGATGCTGACGAAAAGCATCAATGAACTGTCCGGCGGGGAGAAGCAGCGCGTGTCCCTGATCCGCAACCTGCAGTTTATGCCGCGGGTGCTGTTGCTCGATGAGATCACCAGCGCGTTGGACGAGGAAAATAAGCGCAACGTCAACGAAATCGTGCATCAGCTGGTGGCGGAACACCGGCTGGCGGTGCTGTGGGTGACGCACGATACCGAAGAGATAGCGCATGCGGACGAGGTGATCACCCTGCTCGCGCACGGCGCCGAGCCACAGGAGCAACAGCATGAATCAGCATAATATCACCAACGAATCCTTGGGCTTGTCGATGGTGCTGGTGGTGGTCGCCATCCTGATCAGCCACCGGGAAAAGCTGGCGCTGGAAAAGGACATCATCTGGAGCATCTGCCGCGCGGTGGTGCAGCTGATCATCGTCGGCTACGTGCTGAAGTATATTTTCGACCTGGATAACGCCGTTCTCACCGTGTTGATGGTGCTGTTCATCTGCTTTAACGCGGCCTACAACGCCAAGAAACGCAGCAAGTACGTCGAACACGCGTTCGTGACGTCGTTTATCGCCATCACCACAGGCGCGGTGCTGACGCTGGCGGTACTGGTGTTGACCGGCTCCATCGAATTTACGCCGATGCAGGTGATCCCCATCTCCGGGATGATCGCCGGCAACGCCATGGTGGCGGTGGGGCTGTGCTATACCAACCTCGGCCAGCGTTTCAAAAGCGAGCAGCAGAAGATTCAGGAGATGCTCAGCCTGGGGGCGACGCCCAAGTTCGCGTCGGCGGCGCTGATCCGCGACAGCATCCGCGCTTCGCTGATCCCGACCGTCGACTCGGCGAAAACCGTTGGGCTGGTCAGCCTGCCGGGCATGATGTCCGGGCTGATCTTCGCCGGCATCGATCCGGTGAAAGCGATCAAATATCAGATTATGGTGACCTTCATGCTGCTTTCCACCGCCAGCCTGTCGACCATCATCGCCTGCTATCTGGCCTACCGTAAGTTTTACAACGAGCGCCATCAGCTGGTGGTCGGCAACCTGAAGTAACGCCATGAAAAACGGCCTCCGCGGAGGCCGTTTTGTTTACCCTTGCAGCAGGGCGATGCTCTGGCGGATTTCCCGTTCGATATCCGCCTCGCTCCAGCGGTCCAGCTGTGAAGAGAACGGTTCGAAGGCATAGACGCCGGTGTAGCCCAGGCGTTCCAGGTTCTGCACCTGGCGGCGGCTCTCCAGCCGATCGCCCTCGCTCAGCATGATGCGCTCTTCGTCGCTCAGCGCGCTTTTATCCCGCCCGTCCTCCACGCCGGACAGATGCACCAGGCCGATCTGCGCCACCTGGATCTGCGCGTCGAAGTCGGCCTGCGCCACATCGCTCAGATAGTGGTGGAACGTATCGAGCACGATGCGGTACGGCGCGCCCGAGTCGCGGATAAGCGCCTGGGTCAGCAGCGACGATCGCAGCGAGCTGATGCCGAAGCCCAGCGGTTCGACGTATCCCTGTACGCCATAGCGGGCAAACAGCGGCGCCAGCAGCCGCAACGCCGCGAGGGTGTCGTCCCGTTTTTGCTGCTCGCTGCGCGTGTCGTCGGCGCTGCAGTGCGGGCACAGCACCAACGCCCGGCTGCGGATGGCCTGCGCCTGCGCCAGCATCGCTTCGGCGCGCTGCTGCAGCGCCGCCGGGTCATCCATCAGATTGAACCTGCCGAGGGCGTTGATCGTGACGATCTCGATGCCGTATTGCGCGGCGAGCGCGTTGAGCTGCGCGTCGCTCAGATCGTCGGTCACCTTGCCGCTGGGCATGTCGTTGCGCAGCTCAACTTTGCTGAGCCCGCAGCGTTTCACCAGGCGGAAAAAACGGTCCAGATCGAGATTCGGCGCGATCTTGCGGTTAATGCAGAAGCGGTCCAGCGCAATGTTCATGGGCATGACTCCAGCGGTCAGGGTTGAGAGATCAGGATTTGCCGTTTTCCAGCGGCAGCGGCTTGCCTTCGGGCTGGGATTGGCGGTGGCGTTTGGCCAACACCACCTGCTCCATTTTTTCCAGCGAGACGCCTTTGGTTTCCGGGATATAGCGGCCGATAAACCAGTAGCTGAACAGGCAGCAGGCGGCGAAGATCCACATCGGGAAGGCGCCGTGGAAATGCGAGAACAGGTAAGGGTGATCGTTGATCATCGGGAACGACTGCGACACCGCGAAGTTGGCGACCCACATGCAGCCGACGGCGATGCTCATCCCCTGTGCGCGCATGCGGTTCGGGAAGATCTCCGACACCAGCACCCAGGCGCCGACGCCCCAGGAGAGCGCATAAAACACCATGAAGAACAGCATGCCGAACAGCGCGAAATAGCCGGTGGCCTGGGTGTAGAGCGCGTACGAGGTGAGCAGCAGGCCCGCGATGGTGCCCAGCGTGCCGTAACGCATCAACGGAATGCGGCCCATGCGATCCATCAGCATGGCGCCGATGACCGAACCGACCAGCTGCAGCACGCCGATCCAGATGGTCTGGAACAGCGCTTCCTGCGCGTTTTCGGTGACGGTTTTCAGCACCACCGGCGCGTAGTACATCATCACGTTAACGCCGGTGACCTGTTGCAGCATGGCGATCATACAGCCGACGAACAGGATGAAACGCACCCGCACATCGCCGTAGTTCAGCTTCCGGTGCTGCTGCTGTTGATCCTGCTGCAGCGAGTCTTTGATTTCTTTCAGCAGATTCTGCGCGTGGGCGGCGTTGGAGACCTTGGTCAACATCGCCAGCGCCTGATCGTCGCGGCCCATCATCACGTTCCAGCGCGGCGATTCAGGAATGACGAACACCAGGATGCAGAACAGAATGCAGGGGATCACGCCCGAGGCGAACATCCAGCGCCAGCCCATTTCCACCAGCCAGGCTTCGCTGGCGAGGCTGGCGATTTTGAAGTTGACGTAGAAAATCACGATCTGACCGAAGACGATGGCGAACTGCTGCATGCTGAGCGCCCGCCCGCGCATGTCTTTCGGCGACACTTCCGACATGTACATCGGCGACACGGTGGCGGCGATGCCGACCGCCAGCCCGCCGATGATGCGGTAGATGACGAACCAGGTGAAGGTCGGGGCCAATGCGGCGCCGACGGCGGAAACGGTGAACAGCAGCGCCGCCAGCATCAGCGCTTTTTTACGGCCCCAGCGCGCCGCCAGCGGCCCGGCGGCGAAGGCGCCGACCACGCAGCCGATCACCACGTTGGAGACGGCCCAGCCGGTTTCGGCCGGGCTGAGATTGAAATAAGTTTTCAACGCTTCGATCGCGCCGGAGATCACGGCGGTGTCGTAGCCGAACAGAATGCCGCCCAGGGCGGCGATGCCGCAAATTCGCAATATGTAACCGGTATTGTGCTTACGCTGATATGACATGTGTTGCTCCGATTTTTATCCTGGCTTCCGTCCGCACGGTTGGGGTGTCGGGAAGAGGGCGAGCGGAAGGGTGTGAACCGTGCCTGTCATCAAGGCGATGTCGTTGATAAATGCTGGAACAAACAAGAACATTTATTTCATAATTAGTGAATAATGGAATATTGATTTTTAGATCCAGTTCAAAAAAAACCGTCGCGAGCGATCCGGGCGCCTTGGGCGCTCGGAGGGAGGCGGTAACGGCCGCAGGTCAGGCGCAGTGCGGATTTTCTGTAGCAAAGTCAGTGTGCATTAGCGATGGACTCTCCTGCGAAACCGCGCCTTGATTGGCGCGGAAATGAAAGCGCCAACCCGATCGACACCGCAAAATTGCGACCTCACGCACTAAAAACAAATTTTTCAAAACAATTTATTTGAAACTTTTTTTTCAATGAAATAGAGTTTGCTGCATCCGGTCAGGATGTAGCCGGCTTGCCGACGGGGTTTGGCGAGCGGGACGATTAACGCCGCGCCGCCTGCGTGTGGCCAGGCGACAGCGGACTTGAAAAGAGGGCGTGACATGAAAACCGTGGGTAACTTTATTGACGGGCAGGTGTGCCTGAGCAGCAGCAATCAGACCGTCGACGTGCACAACCCGGCCAGCGGGCAGGTTGAGCGGCGCGTCACGCAGAGCACCGCCGCCGAAGTCAAACAGGCCATCGACGTGGCCCATCGGGCGTTCGCCGACTGGTCGCGCACCACGCCGCTGCGCCGCGCGCGCATCATGTTCAATTTCAAGGCGCTGCTGGAACAGCACCGCGACGAGCTGGCCGAGCTTATCGTCAGCGAGCATGGCAAAGTGTATTCGGATGCGCTGGGCGAACTGACGCGCGGCATGGAAGTGGTCGAATTCGCCTGCGGCATCCCGCATCTGATCAAAGGCGAGTACTCGCCGGACGTCGGCAGCGGCGTCGACAGCTTCTCGCTGATGCAGCCGCTGGGCGTGGTGGCGGGCATTACCCCGTTCAACTTCCCGGCGATGGTGCCGATGTGGATGTTCCCCATCGCGCTGGCCTGCGGCAACACCTTCGTCCTCAAGCCGCCGGCGCTGGTGCCTTCGGCCTCGGTGCGCCTGGCGGAACTGTTGAAGGAAGCCGGTTTGCCGGACGGCGTGTTCAACGTGGTGCACTGCGCCAATGAAGACGCGGCGCAGCTGTGTACCGATCCGCGCATTCAGGCGGTGAGCTTCGTCGGCTCCTCCACCGTGGCGGAACATATCTATACCACCGCCAGCGCGCACGGCAAGCGGGTGCAGGCCTTCGGCGCGGCGAAGAACCAGGCGATCGTCATGCCGGACGCCGATCTGGACGCCACGGTCAACGCGCTGATGGGCGGCGCGTTCGGCTCTGCCGGCGAGCGCTGCATGGCGTTGCCGATCGCCGTGGTGGTTGGTGACGACACTGCCGATAAACTGATCGCCAAACTGAAGCCGCTGATCGCGCAGCTGCGCGTCGGGCCGGGCTTGCAGCAGGGCGGCGAAGAGAATGAAATGGGGCCGCTGGTGTCGTCCGCTCACCAGAAAAAGGTGCTGGGCTACATCGATTTGGGCGTGGAAGAAGGCGCCACCCTGGTGGCCGACGGCCGCAACTATCAGGTGCCGGGCTATCCTGAAGGCTACTACGTCGGCGGCACGCTGTTCGACCATGTGACGCCGAACATGCGCATCTACCGCGAAGAGATTTTCGGGCCGGTGCTGGGCATCGTACGGGTGCCGGACTACCGCACCGCCATCGACACGGTGAACGGCCATGAATTCGGCAACGGCAGCGCCATCTTCACCGGCAGCGGCCACTATGCGCGCCAGTTCGTGCAAGACGTGCAGGCCGGAATGGTCGGCGTCAACGTGCCGGTGCCGGTGCCGATGGCGTTCCACAGCTTCGGCGGCTGGAAGCGCTCGGTGTTCGGCGCGTTGAACGTGCACGGCACCGACGGCGTGCGCTTCTACACGCGCATGAAGACCGCCACCGCGCGCTGGCCGGCCGGGCAGCAGACGGTGTCCGAATTCAGCATGCCGACGCTGGGCTAAGCGCTTTCACACTCAGGCCAGGCCGTTGCTCCTTCGGGGCAACGGCCTTTGCACTGCGAGTTAACAGGAGAATCGAAATGTCTTCACTGCTTGCCAAATGTCAGACGCCGAACGCCGAGGGGCGTATCCAGCACGTGACGCCGGAAAATGCCGGTTGGCGCTATGTCGGCTTTGACGTTTACCGCCTGGCCGCCGGGCAGTCGCTGCAGCTGGAAAGCGGCGACAAGGAACTGTGTCTGGTGCTGGTGGCCGGTATCGCCTCCGTCGCCACGCGGCGCGCCGAATACCCGCATATCGGCAAACGCATGAGCCCGTTCGAACGTACGCCGCCTTACGCGGTGTATGTGCCGCACCACGATCGCATCGACGTGCGGGCAGAAACCGATCTGGAGCTGGCGGTGTGCAGCGCGCCCGGCGGCGGCCACCTGCCTTCACGGCTGATTACGCCGGCAGATATCGGCGTGGAGCGGCGCGGCAAGGGGCGCAACCAGCGGCTGGTGCACAACATTCTGCCGGACAGCGAGCCGGCCGACAGTCTGCTGGTGGTGGAGGTTTACACCGACGAGGGCAACACCAGCTCCTACCCGAGCCACAAGCACGATCAAGAAGACTCGCCGGACGAAACCTACCTGGAAGAGACGTACTATCACCGCATTCAGCCGGAGCAAGGGTTCTGCATGCAGCGCGTCTATACCGACGACCGCACGCTCGACGAGTGCATGCCGGTCTACAATCGCGACGTGGTGAAAGTGCCGCGCGGTTATCACCCGGTGGCGACCCTGGCGGGTTACGACAACTATTACCTCAACGTGATGGCCGGGCCGGTGCGGCAGTGGAAGTTCACCTGGGAAAAAGACCACGCCTGGATTAACGGCGACGGCTACCCCGCCGCGCAATAGGCGCTTGAGGCCCGGCTTGCCGGGCTTTTTTGTCAGCCTTACTCGTCCCGGGCGTTATTCAGCGCCAGCGAGACCGCCAGCGTCTGCGCCAGGCACATCGAAGCCACCTGCGAGCGGAACCCGTCCACCTGCGCTTCGCGCACCACGAAACAGACGTCGCTGAAGGCGGCCAGCGGGCTGACCTGGCTGTCGGTGATGGCGATCTGCTGCGCGCCGCGCTTGGCGCCCAATTCCACCAGTTCCACCGCCTCGCGGGCGTAAGGCGAATAGCTGATGGCGATCACCACGTCCTTCGGTTTCACCATGCTCAGCTGTTCGGTAAACATGCCGCCCAGGCCGTCGATCAGAAACGCGCGGCGCTCCAGATGGCGCAGCGCATAGGTGAGGTAGGAAGCGACGCTGAACGAGCGGCGCAGGCCGATCACGTAGATGTTTTCGGCGTTGTTGAGCAGCTCGACGGCGCGATCCAGCTGCTCGGGGGCGATTTGCATCGCCAGTTGCTGCAGCGCCTGCGCGTTGACCATGGTGAATACGTTGAGAATCTCCGCCGGTTTCTCCGGCGCGACGTTGTCGTCGGTGGAGGTTTGGCGGAACAGACGCGCGCGCTCGGTATAGTTCACCGTCTCTTCCATCAGATGCTGACGGAACACCTGCTTCATTTCGTTGAAGCCGCTGAAGCCGAAGGCGTTGGCGAAACGGATCAGCGTGGAGGGCGGCACGCTGGCCTGTGCGGCGATGGAGGCAACGGTATCGAAAGCGATGCTGTTACTGTTATCCAAAATGTAGCGCGCCACCTGCTTCAAACGCTTGCTCAGCGTTTCATAACGGTGGCGGATCTCGTCCTGTAACAGCGAAAGTTGAGTTGGGTTGTTCATCCATTCGGCTCGCAGTGGGGTGAAGGCGCATTGGCCTGACGCCTGAAATATTGACAGGGTATTTTAACAGACGGAGCGGAAATTTCATTTCCTCAAAAAGCGATTTATTCGATCGCACATTGCGCGACTTCACAGAAAATGGGCAAAAAAATCCCCTTAAAGCGGCGAAATGGCCTTAAGGGGACGTGAACCTGCTGTCGCTGTCAGTGCGCGCCGCCCGCCTGCGGACGGTACTGGCGCCAGAAACCGATCAGCGTCAGGTATTTTTGTTTCACCTGCTCGATCAGGGCCGCGTCGTCGATTTCCCCCTGTAGCCAGCGGCGCGAAGGTTGGCCGAAAATGGTGCGGCCGACGGCGAAGCCTTTCACCCAGCGGGCATCCGCGGCGGCGGCAAAGCCCGCCTTCAGCACCGCCTCCGGGGAGTCGAGCCCCAGGATCAGCACGCCGCGGCAGTCGGGATCGCAGGCGTCGATCAGCGCGCCGACCCGCTGCCAGTTTTCCGCGCTCAGCGGCGGCAGTTTCCACCAGTCCGGCTGAATGCCCATGTGGTAGAAGTGTTCAATCATCTCCAGGTAATAGCGCTCGTCCTTGTCGGCGTTGCTGTCCGGCAGGATCACCTCCAGCAGCAGTTCGTGACCGGATTTGCAGCAGCCGCGGTAGACGTCGGCGATCAGCGCATCCTGTTCGCGGCGCAGTTCCGCCGCGTCGTGCGGGTGATAAAACACCAGGCACTTCACCACGTGCTCCTGCGGCCAGTCGATCAATTGCGAGCCGATATTGCCGTGCTCCAGGCGCAGCGGGCGCGAGCTGGGCAGCTCCACCGGCCGGCCGATCCACCATCCCTGGCCGGTGATCTCGTTCAGCGCCGCCTGCCCGTAGGTGGTGTCGGCCAGAATGCCGCTGTTGCCGTTGAGCCCGGCCTGCGCGGCAGCTTGTTGCGCCGCAGTGAGCAGCAGGGTCTTCAGACGCGGGATGCGTTCCTCGCCGACGCCGGCTTCGCGCGCCATGTCCGCCAGCTGCTTGCGGTGATCGAAGGCGAACACGCACAGTTCCGGCCACTGTTGCTTGCGGGTGGTGACCCGGTGCAGGTGGTTCAGGCGCGCGTCGCGGTCCGGGCGCGTGACCTGTTGTTCACGCTGCAGGTAGTCGTCCAGCTCCCGTTTGGTCGGCATGGCCGGCGCGCAGCCGTGGCGCGAGACCACCAATGCGCCGCAGGCGTTGGCGTAGCGGCAGGCCTGATCCCAACCCTCATCGTTCAGATAGCCGCGCAGCAGACCGGACATAAAGGCGTCGCCGGCCCCCAGCACGTTCAGCACCTCCACCCGCACGCCGGCGTGCAGCTTCACCTGCGCCCAGTCGTCGGCGATGTCATCTTCGAACACCGAGCAGCCCTGCGCGCCGCGCTTGCACACCAGCGTGGCCGCGGTCGTCCGGCGCACGTTTTTCAGCGCCGTCAGCGTATCGGTGCTGCCGCCGGCGATATGAAATTCCTCTTCGGTGCCGACGATCAGATCGAATTGGTGCAGCACTTCCTGCAGCTCGCGGGTCACCTGTGCCGATTCCACAAAGCGGGTTTCGCCGTCGCCCAGCGACGTCAGCCCCCACAGCACCGGGCGATAATCGATGTCGAGCGCGGTGCGCAAACCGTGGCGGCGCGCGTATTCCAGCGCCTTCAACACGGCGGCGCGGGTGTTCGGGTGCGACAGGTGCGTGCCGGTGATGGCCAGCGCGCGCGCGCTGGCGATGTAGGTTTCGTCGATGTCGTCCGGCGTCAGCGCCATGTCCGCGCAGTTTTCGCGGTAGAAGATCAGCGGGAAGGTTTCCTGATCCTTGATGCCGAGGATCACCAGGCCGGTTAACCGATGTTTGTCGGTGATCAGACAGCGGGTATCGGCCCCGACGCGCTGCAGCTCTTCACGCAGAAAGCGGCCCATGTGTTCATCGCCGACGCGGGCCAGCATGCCGGATTTCAACCCCTGAATGGCGGTGCCGTAGGCCACGTTGCCGGAAGAGCCGCCGAGGTATTTGGCGAATGTGCCGGCGTCTTCCAGACGCGCGCCGATCTGCTGAGCATAGAAATCGACGGCGATGCGCCCGAGACAAATGACATCAAGCTGTTTTTCTTGTGTAGCCATACCCGTTTCCTTCTGTTTAAGCAAAACTCCGGCGGCGGCCCGAGCGTGGCGCCTTGCAGGAAGCATGGGAACAGTATGGGGAATGAAAATTTCAATTTCAATATGGAATGAAATTTACACCCCAAAAATGTGATGCGTTTAAAACATCGACGGAGGAGCGGAAAAAGCGGATTAAGTCGCCATGAGAGGGTGGCGGAGGGCGTGCGGCAAAGAGGCGCCGGGGCAGGATGAAAGACGGTCGCCCTGCGTGCTGATGGCATTCCCCGGCCGGTGCGCGGCGCTAAGCCGGTAAAGGCCAAACCACGAGATGAAACGGGCTTTTCATCTAATATGCGATCTTTATCGCAAAATGAAATGTTTCTTCTGTAATTTGATTTTATGAAAAATATATTTGTTTATAATCGCTTCACGTTTCAGGTTGTCGACTTCGTGAGCAGCGGGCATCGCCTGCTCAAGATAATAGCTGCCGCCGCGTAACACAAACACGGGATTGTCGGCTCGGCGCGAGCCCTTTCCGGGGCGGCCCTCAATCTAAAGGGTGAGTAAATGGGCAAGATCAGGCTAACCATGGCGCAGGCGCTCGTCAGATTTCTCGATAACCAGTATCTGCTGGTCGACGGGGTGGAAACCAAATTCGTCGCGGGCATTTTCGCGATTTTCGGCCACGGCAACGTACTGGGGCTGGGGCAAGCGCTGGAACAGGATAGTGGCGATCTGCGGGTGCACCAGGGCCGTAACGAACAGGGGATGGCCCACGCGGCGATCGGCTTCGCCAAGCAGAAATTGCGCCGGCAGATTTACGCCTGCACCTCCTCGGTCGGCCCCGGCGCCGCCAATATGATCACCGCCGCGGCTACCGCCACCGCCAACCGCATCCCTTTATTGCTGCTGCCGGGCGACGTTTACGCTTCCCGCCAGCCGGATCCGGTGCTGCAGCAAATCGAACAGTCTTACGATCTCAGCATCAGCACCAACGACGCGTTCCGCGCGGTGAGCAAGTACTGGGACCGCATCGTGCGGCCGGAACAGCTGATGAGCGCCTGCATCAACGCGATGCGCGTGCTGACCGATCCGGCGGAAACCGGCGCGGTGACGCTGTGTCTGCCGCAGGACGTGCAGGGGGAAGCCTACGACTACCCCGACTATTTCTTCCAAAAACGCGTGCACCGGCTCGATCGCCGCCCGGCGACCGATGGCGTGTTGGCGGACGCCTTGGCGCTGCTGACGGCCAAACGCAAACCGCTGCTGGTGTGCGGCGGCGGCGTGAAGTACTCGCAGGCCGGGCGGGCGCTGCGCGAATTCGCCGAGCGCTTCGGCATTCCGTTCGCCGAAACCCAGGCCGGCAAAGGCGCGGTGCCGAGCGATCATGAATTCAACCTCGGCGGCATCGGCGAAACCGGCTGTCTGGCGGCCAACACGCTGGCCCGACAGGCCGATCTGGTGATTGGCGTCGGCACCCGTTACACCGATTTCACCACCTCGTCCAAATGGCTGTTCCAACATCCGGACGTCAGCTTCCTCAATATCAATGTCAGCGCCTTTGACGCCGGCAAGCTCGACGGCGTGCAGGTGCTGGCGGACGCCCGCGAGGGCCTGAGCGAACTGGGCGCGCTGCTGGCGCAGGCTGATTATCGCGCCGGCTGGGGCGACGCCATCGCCGCGGCGCGCGGCGCCCAGCGTGAAGAGACCGAGCGGGTTTACGCGGTGGAATACAGCGGCGCAGGCTTTGTGCCGGAAATAGACGATCACCTCGATCGCGAACGGGTGTTCGCCGAATTTATCGCTCAGACCGACTCGGCGATGACGCAAAGCCGGGTGCTGGGGGTGCTGAACCGCGAGCTGCCGCCGGACAGCGTGATTGTCGCCGCCGCCGGCAGCCTGCCGGGCGACCTGCAACGGGTGTGGCACAACCATGGCGAGCACGGTTACCACGTGGAATACGGCTACTCCTGCATGGGGTACGAGGTGAACGCCGCATTGGGGGTCAAGCTGGCCGAGCCGCAGCGCGAGGTGTACGCGATGGTGGGCGACGGCGCCTTCATGATGCTCCATTCCGAGCTGGTCACTTCGATTCAGGAAGGCTGCAAGATCAACGTGGTGCTGTTTGACAACATGACCAACGGCTGCATCAACAACCTGCAGATGGAACACGGCATGGACAGTTACACCACCGAATTCCGCTTCCGTAATCCAGAGGGCGGCAAGCTCGACGGCAAACTGGTGCCGGTCGATTTCGCCATGCTGGCGGCGGCTTACGGCTGCAAAACCTATCGCGTCACCACCGAGCAGCAGCTGCTCGACGCGCTGGCCGACGCCCGCAGGCAAACCGTGTCCACGCTGCTCGACATCAAAGTGCTGCCGAAGACCATGGTGCACAAGTACCTCAGCTGGTGGCGCGTGGGCGGCGCTCAGGTGGCCGACAGCGAGAAAATCGTCGCAGTGGCGCGCAAGCTGCAGGAAAACATCGATAAGGCGCGCGATTACTGATTCGTTTTCGAACACAACACACTTTCCAGAGGGTAGCGAAAATGACTTTGAACATTGGGGTTATCGGCACCGGTGCCATCGGCCGCGATCATATCCGTCGCTGCAGCAAAGTTTTGCAGGGCGCCCGCGTCGTGGCGGTGAACGACATCAATCGCGACAACGCCGCCAAGGCGGTGAACGATCTGCAGCTGGATGCGCGGGTGTATGACAGCGGCCACGATCTGATCAAGGCCGCCGACGTGCAGGCGGTGCTGGTCACCTCCTGGGGGCCGAGCCACGAAGAATTCGTGCTGGCGGCCATCGCCGCCGGCAAACCGGTGTTCTGCGAGAAACCGCTGGCGGTGACCGCGCAGGGCTGCAAAAACATCGTCGATGCCGAAGCGAAGTACGGCAAGCGGCTGGTGCAGGTCGGTTTTATGCGCCCCTATGACCAGGGCTATCGCGCGCTGAAACAGGTGCTGACCAGCGGCCAGATCGGCGAACCGCTGATGTTGCACTGTGCGCACCGCAACCCGACGGTCGGCGAGGCTTACACCACCGATATGGCGATCACCGACACCCTGATCCACGAAATCGACGTGCTGCGCTGGCTGCTCGACGACGACTATGTGTCGGTGCAGGTGGTGTTCCCGCGCAAGAGCCCGAAGGCGTTCCCGCATCTGAAAGATCCGCAGATTGTGCTGTTCGAAACCGCCAAAGGCACGCGCATCGACGTCGAGATTTTCGTCAACTGTCAGTACGGCTACGACATTCAGTGTGAAGTGGTGGGGGAAACCGGCATCGCCAAACTGCCGGAGCCGTCCTCGGTGCAGCTGCGTAGCGGCGCCCGCCTGTCGACCGAAATCCTGATCGACTGGAAGGATCGCTTTATCGACGCCTATGACGTCGAGCTGCAGGGGTTCATCAACGACGTGGCCGCGGGCCAACTGACCGGGCCTTCTGCCTGGGACGGCTACGCCGCCGCCGTGACCGCCGACGCCTGCGTGGCGGCCCAGCTCAGCGGCGAGATCGTACCGGTGACCCTGCCGGCGCGCCCGGCGTTTTACAACAAGCCATCGGCTTGAACCCCGTACCCACGATTGCAGAGGAGTGACCATGAAGATCGCTTTTGATGTCGACGTTATCCGGGATTTGGGCGTGACCAAAATGGTTCAGCAGGTGGCGGACTGGGGCTATAAGTACATCGAGCAGTCGCCGCACCCGCAGATCAACCCGTTTTACAAGCATCCGAAGGCCAGCCGCGAAATCATGGCGGAGTATAAAAACGCCCTGAAAGCGACCGGCGTGGAAATATCCTCATTTATCGTGGTGTATCGCTGGTCCGGGCCGGGGGAAGATCGCCGCCAGGCGGCGGTCAAAAACTGGCGACGGATGATCGAAATCGCGGTGGAGATGGGCGTGCAGGTGATCAACACCGAGTTGGCCGGTAACCCCAACGAGCCGGAGATCTGCGAGGAGCTGTGGTATCGCTCGATGGAGGAGCTGCTGCCGATCGTCGAGCGTGAGGGCATCCGTATGGAGATCCAGTCGCATCCGTGGGACTTCTGTGAGCTGAGCAACGAAACCGCCGATCTGGTGAAATCGCTGCGCAGCGACCACGTCAAATACCTCTACAGCGTGCCGCACACCTTCTACTACGACAAGGGTCAGGGCGACGTGGCCGGCATGCTGAAGTACGCCGGGGACGATCTTTCCCACGTGCTGATCGCCGACACCATGAATCACACCAAGCACTGCCGCTATATCGTCAACCCGCCGGGCGTTGACGCCGCGGTGCACCAGCATGTCGGCATCGGCGAAGGCGAGGTGAATTTCGATGCCCTGTTCCAGACGCTGCGCGACATGGAATTCGCCAACCGCAGCTTCAAGGTCGGCGGCGAATCGATCATCTGCACCTCGCTGTTCGGCTATCCGGAAAAGATGCCGAGCCAGGCGGTGGCGACCAGAGAGCGCATCGAAAGAGAGCTGTTGGGCAACTAATCTTATTCGGCTCGCCGGCGGCGTTTGCACCGGCGGCCCTCCAAGGACCGAGGCAGACCATGAATAAAGACAACGTGAAATTGGCCATTGCGCCGATCGGCTGGACCAACGACGACATGCCCGATCTGGGCAAGGAAAACACCTTTCAGCAGTGCGTCAGCGAAATGGCGCTGGCCGGTTTCACCGGCAGCGAAGTGGGCAGCAAATATCCGCGCGATCCGGCGGTGCTGAAGCCGATGCTGGATATTCGCGGCATCCAGATCTGCAACGCCTGGTTCAGCACCTTTTTCGCCGATGGTCAGAAAGACAAAACCATCGATGAATTTATCAACCACATGAATTTCCTGCATGCCATGGGCGCCAGGGTGATCGGCTGTTCCGAACAGAGCAAGAGCATTCAGGGCACCACCAAAGGGGTGTTCGAAGAGAAGCCGTACTTCAGCGATGAAGAGTGGCGGCGGGTGGCCGACGGTTACAACGAGCTGGCGAAGATCGCCGCCGGCAAAGGCATGCAGGTGTGTCTGCACCACCACATGGGCACCGGCATTCAGACCACCGCCGAAATCGATCGCTACATGAGCATGGTCAACGACGACGTCTACCTGCTGTTCGATACCGGCCACGCCTACTATTCGGAAGGCAGCCAGCAGGCGATGATGGCGATCCTGGAGAAGTATCTGCCGCGCATCAACCACGTCCATCTGAAGGACGTGCGCGATGAGGTGGTGGCGGAAGTGAAGGCCAACAAGCTGAGCTTCCTCGACGGCGTGAAGAAGGGCACCTTTACCGTGCCGGGTGATGGCGTGATCGACTTCAGGCCGGTGTTCAAGCTGCTGGACGAGCGCGGTTACAAGGGATGGATGGTGGTGGAGGCCGAGCAGGATCCGGCGCTGGCCAACCCGTTCGAGTATGCGGTGAAAGCGCGCCGCTATATTCGGGAAACCGCCGGCATTTAAGCGGTAAGGGGCAATAAAACTCGAGGGGCGCCGCCAGCGCCCCTTTTTGATGGCGGCGCGTTAGCCGCCGAGCGTTCGCCAGGTGGCAACCTGGCTGCCCGGCCACGGCGTGGCGGCATACACGCCCCGGGCGATCGCCCGAGCCAGGGTGTCCGCCGCCAGCGCGCCGATCTGCAGCACCGCCAGTTCGCGGCTGCCCTGTACCTCGCGCCGCCCGGTGGACAGGGCGAACACCACGTCGCCGTCAAACGGGCTGTGCAGCGGGCGAATAGCGCGCGCCATGCCGTCTTGCGCCATGATGGCCACCCGTTTCAACTCCACGCGCGTCAGCGCCAGATCGGTGGCGATGCAGGCCAGGGTGGTGTTCTTTCTGCCGCCCTGCGGCTCTTGCACCATCCAGTCTTCGCCCTGAGCGTGCAGTTGCGCCAGCGCCGCCGCGCCGCCGTTGCCGAATTCACCGTCAATTTCATAGGGCGTCGCCCAGAAGGCGCGGGTGCCGGGCGCTACCACCGCACCCAGGCTGTTGACCGCCACCAGCGCGCCGACGGTAGCGCCGTTGGCGGCGACGATAGACGCCGAACCGAGGCCGCCTTTCAGCTTGCCCATGCCGGTCATGGCGCCGTAGCCGGCGCCGACGGTGCCCAGCGGAAAGTCCAATCCAGCCTTGCCGACCGCGTCGATGCCCAACTGGCGATACGGCGGCGTGAGCTGCCAGTTTTTGTCACCGCCGTTGGCCAGATCGTACAGGCAGGCGGTGGGCACGATCGGGGAGACCGGCACGCCGGGCGCTGGGCGCAGCGCGTAGCCTCGGCCCTGTTGCCCCAGCCAGGCCGCGACGCCGTCCGCCGCCGCCAGGCCGTAAACTGAACCGCCGCTGAACGTCAGCGCATCGATGGTTTGCACCAGATTGTCTTCGCCCAAGGCGTCGGTTTCCCGGGTGGCGGGGCCGCCGCCGCGCACGTCCACGGCGGCCATCGCCGGGCTGTCCGGCAGGATCACCGTCGCGCCGGTGCGCACCCGGCTGTCTTGCGCCACGCCGACCTTCAGGCCCGGCACATCGGTAATCAGGTTGCGGGCGCCAGGGCGCCCGGTGGCGGAAGTTGGCATAGCGGCACCTAATGGGGTGAGGGGAGAGAACATGCCGGCGGCGGCGGTCAGGCCGGCCAGCGCTTGTAAAAAGGTTCGGCGGTTGATGTTAAGGGGCCGGCGCAGCGGCCCCTGCGGGGGGATGAGATCACGCATCTGCGCGTGGCTGCCCGGAGCGCAGACGCGCCATATGGTAGGCATCGACCAGCACGCCGTCGCGCATGGCATAGGCGCGGCTGGTGCCCTCTATCTCAAAGCCGAATTTGCGGTACAGCGCGATGGCCGCCGGGTTATCGGTGAACACCGTCAGTTCGATGCGCTCGATGGCCGCCCAGTTGTCGCACAGGTCGAGCATCGCCTGCATCAGGCGGCTGCCGACGCCTTTACCGTGGTAGCGCGGATCGACGCCGATGCCGAAGGTGGCGACGTGGCGGCGGCGAACGCGCTGATTCAGCATCACAACCAACTGGCCGGCAAGCTGCCCGTCGATGATGGCGGCCAGGTTATGCGTGCCCGGTTCGGGATTGGCGAGGCGCTTCTGCCAGGACTCGACGGACGGTAGCGGGAGCTGCAGCGTATCGCGGTAGACGGGCGTCTGAGAATAAAGATGATGCAGGGCCTGCGCATCCGTTGTTTCCACGTGGCGTATCACGATCTCGCTCATCTCGCTGCTCCTGTCGCTTACCGGTTGAATAACCTCTGAATTTATCCGTTTACTGCCTTGAGTCAATATTATTTAAACGGGTCAAAAAAAACGCTTTACAGGTGCGAATGATAATGATTATTATTGCGATGCGTTCCGGGGAGGGCATCAACCCTTGATACTCTCGCTGCGAAGGCACGACATTGCTCACATTGCTTCCAGTGTTTACTTAGCCAGCTCGGGTGCTGGCTTTTTTTTTGCCATTTTTCAGTCGTTCCCGCTTTCAACAAATCCGCTGCCCATCCGCCGTTTCATTTCATCGAAATTTTTGAACAGAGGCATGAGTTTTTTACGCTTTCTTATTCTGCTGGCAGGACTAGACTGTAAAAAAACATTGAGGAGAGTTGAATATGATTTATGTACGTAAAGCGGAAGACCGCGGCCACGCCAATCATGGCTGGCTGGATAGCTGGCACACCTTCTCATTTGCCGATTACTACGATCCGAACTTTATGGGGTTCTCGGCGCTGCGGGTGATCAACGAAGATGTGATCGACGCAGGGCAGGGTTTCGGTACCCACCCGCATAAAGACATGGAAATCCTGACCTACGTGCTGAGCGGCACGGTGGAACACCAGGACAGCATGGGCAACAAGGAGCAGATCCAGGCCGGCGAATTCCAGATCATGAGTGCGGGCACCGGCGTGCGTCACTCCGAGTACAACGCCAATCAGGATCGTCCGTTGCACCTGTACCAGATTTGGATCATCCCGGATCAGGTCGGGCTGGAGCCGCGCTACGAACAGCGCATGTTCGACGCGCCGCAGGGCCGTCAGCTGGTGCTGTCGCCGGATGCGCGTGACGGCTCGCTGAAGGTGTTCCAGGACATGACGCTGTCGCGTTGGGCGCTGAATAAAGGTGAGCAGGCGGAATACGCGATCGACGCCGGACGCCGCATTTGGATCCAGGTGGTGCGCGGCAAGGTCTCGGTCAATGGCCAGGCCGCCGGCATCAGCGACGCGTTTGCGGTGTGGGATGAATCGGCGCTGACGATTCAGGCCGACGAAGAGAGCGAAATCCTGCTGTTCGATCTGCCGCCGGTGTGATTAAGCGGTAAATATCAAGGGCTCACGGTGTGAGCCCTTGAAGTGAGTGATTCGCCTGCCGACGTTGCCTGACTTAACGCCGGCAAAACATATAAAAACAAGGAAAATCAATTTATTGATTTTCGGCTGCTCGTCACAAAGGGGGAGAAACCACGCTTTTTCCCCCTTTGTCTGCGTATGAAGGGCTCACGGTGTGAGCCCTTTTTGCGTTGGCCGTCGCATAACCGACAATATCGGCGCGCCGTTTTTTTTGCTAAAATGACTGCCCATTCACGGTTAGTCAGTTCATTGATAATGAAGAAAAAACGGCCGGTACTCCAGGATGTGGCGGACAAGGTGGGCGTGACCAAGATGACGGTGAGCCGTTATCTGCGCAATCCCGACCAGGTTTCCGCCGCCCTGCAGCAAAAAATCGCCGTCGCGCTGGATGAGCTGGGCTACATCCCCAACCGCGCGCCGGACATTCTCTCCAACGCCACCAGCCGGGCGATTGGCGTGCTGTTGCCGTCGCTGACCAACCAGGTGTTCGCCGAAGTGCTGCGCGGCATCGAAAGCGTGACCGACGCGCACAACTACCAGACCATGCTGGCGCACTACGGCTATCTGCCGGAGCGCGAAGAAGAGCGTCTGACCTCGCTGCTGTCTTACAATATCGACGGTTTGATCCTGTCCGAGCGCCACCACACGCCGCGCACCCTGAAGATGATCGAGGTGGCGGGCATTCCGGTGGTAGAGCTGATGGACTGCGTCTCGCCGTGCATCGATCTGGCGGTGGGCTTCAACAACTTCGAGGCGGCGCGCCAGATGACGCAGCAAATCATCGCGCACGGCCACCGTCACGTGGTCTACTTCGGCGCCCGTCAGGATGAACGTACTATCATCAAACAACAGGGGTATGAGCAGGCGATGCGTGAATCCGGCCTGGAGCCGTACAGCATCATGACCGCGCGTTCTTCCTCCTATTCCGCCGGCGGCGAGCTGCTGCGCCAGGCGCAGCGCGATTATCCGCAGATCGACAGTATCTTCTGCACCAACGATGACCTGGCGATCGGCGCGGCCTTCGAGTGCCAGCGACAGGGGCTGTCGATCCCGCAGGACATGGCGATCGCCGGTTTCCACGGCCATGACATCGGTCAGGTGATGGTGCCGAAGCTGGCCAGCGTGCTGACCCCGCGCGAGCGCATGGGGCAGATCGGCGCCGAGCGCCTGCTGGCCCGGCTGCGCGGGGAAACGGTGTGTCCGCGCATGGTGGACGTCGGTTTCACCGTGATCCCCGGCGGCAGCATCTGAGCCATTTTAACGTTCTGTTTTAACACCCTTTCTTTTTGCAGCGCGCCCTGAGGCGCGCTGGTTATCCCGCCTGTAAGCCCGCCGCTCGTTGCCGACATAAGTTTGATCTCTGTCCCAGAACGCGAATTTTAGCCGCTTACCCGGTTCCGAGGCTTATGTTGTTACCGGTATCATGATACCGGTAACAACGAGTGGGCGGTCATCTTGCTGCAAGACTGAACCTCTGAATCAACAACACCTACAGCTCTTCTTAAACACCGGGAAAGAGCCTAAAAATAAAACAACCGCACGCTTTACGCCTATCGTAAAGAGAGTCGCGATAAAAGGTTGGAGAAAAACTATGCCATTAGTGATTGTTGCAGGCGGCGTAGCGCTGCTGCTGCTGCTGATGATCCGCTTCAAGCTGAACGGCTTTATCTCTCTGGTTCTGGTTGCTCTGGCGGTCGGGATTGCACAGGGGATGCCGGTCGATAAGGTCATCGGCTCCATCAAGGCCGGCGTGGGCGGCACGCTGGGCAGCCTGGCGCTGATCATGGGCTTCGGCGCCATGCTCGGCAAGCTGCTGGCGGACTGCGGCGGCGCACAGCGCATCGCCACCACGCTGATCGACAAGTTCGGCAGAAAACACATTCAATGGGCGGTGGTGCTGACCGGTTTCACCGTCGGCTTCGCGCTGTTCTACGAAGTGGGCTTCGTGCTGTTGCTGCCGCTGGTGTTCACCATCGCCGCCTCCGCGCGCATTCCGCTGCTGTACGTCGGCGTGCCGATGGCCGCCGCGCTGTCGGTGACTCACGGCTTCCTGCCGCCGCACCCGGGCCCGACCGCCATCGCCACCATCTTCCATGCCGACATGGGTAAAACCCTGTTGTACGGCACGCTGCTGGCGATCCCGACGGTGATCCTGGCCGGCCCGGTCTATGCCCGCTTCCTGAAAGGCATCGACAAGCCGGTGCCGGAAGGCCTGTACAACCCGAAAACCTTTACCGACGCGGAGATGCCGAGCTTTGGCGTCAGCGTCGCCACGTCGCTGGTGCCGGTGATCCTGATGGCGCTGCGCGCGGTCGCTGAAATGGTGCTGCCGAAGGGCCACAGCCTGCTGCGCTTCGCCGAGTTCTTCGGCGACCCGGTGATGGCGACCCTGATCGCCGTGCTGATCGCTATCTTCACCTTCGGCCTGAACCGCGGCCGCACCATGGATGAAGTGATGGGCACCATCACCGATTCGATTAAAATCATCGCCATGATGCTGTTGATCATCGGCGGCGGCGGCGCCTTCAAGCAGGTGCTGGTGGACAGCGGCGTTGAGAAGTACATCGCCGGTCTGATGGAAGGCAGCAACGTTTCGCCGATCCTGATGGCCTGGTCGATCGCCGCCGCGCTGCGTCTGGCGCTGGGTTCCGCCACCGTGGCGGCAATCACCGCCGGCGGCATCGTGGCGCCGCTGATCGCCACTACCGGCGTCAGCCCTGAGCTGATGGTGATTGCGGTCGGTTCCGGCAGCGTTATCTTCTCGCACGTCAACGATCCGGGTTTCTGGCTGTTCAAGGAGTACTTCAACCTGAGCATCATGGAAACCATCAAATCCTGGTCGGTGCTGGAAACCATCATCTCGGTGTGCGGCCTGGTGGGCTGCCTGCTGCTGGCGACGGTCGTATAATCTTTATCCGGCGCCCTGCGGGGCGTCGGCGTTCCAAAGTATCTTTATCAGTCGGGACGCATTTGGCGCGTTTGCGCCAGTTCCCATAAGGGCATGACACAATGAGCAATCCGCAGAATCACGTATTTATCCTGATGGGCGTGTCCGGCAGCGGCAAATCCGCCGTAGCCAGCGCCGTCGCCCGCGAGGCCGATGCCGCCATGCTGGACGGCGATTATCTGCATCCGCGCGCCAACATCAACAAGATGGCTGCCGGGCATGCGCTGGACGACAACGATCGTGCCCCGTGGCTGGCGGCCTTGAACGACGCCATCTTCGCCATGCAACGCACCAATCCCGTGTCGCTGCTGGTCTGCTCGGCGCTGAAGAAAAGCTATCGCGACCGCCTGCGCGAAGGGAATAGCAACCTGCATTTCCTCTACCTGAAAGGCGACAAGGCGGTGATCGAGGAGCGCCTGAAGCAGCGCAAAGGTCACTTCTTCAAACCGCAGATGCTGGTTTCGCAGTTCGCCACGTTGGAAGAGCCGGGCGAGCAGGAGCCGGATGTGCAAGCGATCGACATCAACCAGCCGCTGGACGGCGTGGTCGCCGATACGCTCGCCTATATTCGCCGCGTTACCGCCCGCTGAGCGCGGGCCGTTGTCGGCGCCGCCAGGCGCCTACAGCTTCATGTAAGCCCGCACGCCGTCCAGGAACATCTGGGTCGACAGCATCACCAGAATCAGCCCCATCAACCGCTCCAGCGCGCTGACGCCTTTGCTGCCCAGCAGGCGCAGGAACAGGTTCGACATCAGCAAAATGGCCGCAGAGAGGCCCCAGGCGATCAACAGCGCCGCCACCAGATGGGGCAGCTGATGCGGATACTGGTGCGACAGCAGCATCAATGCAGCCAGAATCGACGGCCCGGCCACCAGCGGGATCGCCAGCGGCACCAGGAACGGCTCCTCGCCGGCGGACAGCCCGGAGCTGTTTCCTTCCTGCGAGGGGAAAATCATCTTGATGGCGATCAGAAACAGGATGATGCCGCCGGAAATGGAGACGGTTTCGGTGCGCAGGTTGAGGAACGCCAGAATTTTCTCGCCGGCGAACAGGAAGATCAGCATCAGCAGCAGGGCGATCAGCAGCTCGCGAATCAACACCACGCGGCGGCGGCGCGGTTCCAGGTGTTTGAGCACCGACATGAAAATCGGCAGGTTGCCCAGCGGATCCATAATTAAAAACAGCAATACCGTAGCGGAAATCATCTCTGTCATGGTGACCTCGTGATCGGGAAAACGCCTCGGCCTTTTCGGCCGCGTCCTTGCCTATACCCTATGGATTTCAAATTGCAGCTAGGCGCCCAGCGATCGCATCCCCAGGAGCTTACTCAAGTAAGTGACTGGGGTATGACAAATCTGCCGGGAGCAGATTTGAACGCTGCTCGCAGCGGCCCCTTGGGGCGTGGCCCACGGATGGGCCACGTAACTACGTGCAGGCAACAACGCTGCAGTTTGAAAGACGACGGCTATATAAGAAGGATTGCTGAGAAATCCCCAGCCATCGAATAAATTCACTTTGCGCCCGCGCCGACATTTTGTAAGGTGAGGAGATATTGCACACAACTCGTTATCACCTAATAAGCCCTTATCCGGGCGGGACACAGATATTATGAAAAACGTTGGTTTCATCGGTTGGCGCGGAATGGTCGGCTCGGTTCTCATGCAACGCATGACGGAAGAGCGCGATTTCGACGCCATTCGCCCGGTCTTTTTCTCCACCTCGCAGCACGGTTCTGCCGCGCCGGCCTTCGGTGGCCAGCAGGGCACGCTGCAGGATGCCTATGACATCGACGCCCTGAGCGCGCTCGATATCATTATTACCTGTCAGGGCGGCGATTATACCAACGAAGTTTATCCTAAGCTGCGCGCCAGCGGTTGGCAGGGTTACTGGATCGACGCAGCCTCGTCGCTGCGCATGCAGGATGACGCCATCATCATTCTGGATCCGGTCAACCACGCGGTGATTCAGCAGGGCCTGGACAAAGGCATCAAAACCTTCGTCGGCGGCAACTGCACCGTCAGCCTGATGCTGATGTCCCTCGGCGGCCTGTTCGCCAACGATCTGGTTGAGTGGGCGTCGGTTGCCACCTACCAGGCGGCCTCCGGCGGCGGCGCGCGCCACATGCGCGAACTGCTGACCCAAATGGGCATGCTGCACGCCGATGTGGCGAAAGAGCTGCAGGATCCGGCCTCCGCCATTCTGGATATCGAACGCAAGGTGACCGAGGCCACCCGCAGCGGCAAACTGCCGACCGACAACTTCGGCGTGCCGCTGGCCGGCAGCCTGATCCCGTGGATCGACAAGCAGCTCGACAACGGCCAGAGCCGCGAAGAGTGGAAAGGCCAGGCGGAGACCAACAAGATCCTCAACACCGGCAGCGTGATCCCGGTCGATGGCCTGTGCGTGCGCGTGGGCGCGCTGCGCTGCCACAGCCAGGCGTTCACCCTGAAGCTGAAAAAAGACGTGTCGCTGCCGGAAATCGAGCAGATGCTGGCGACGCACAACGACTGGGTGCGCGTGATCCCGAACGACCGCGAGCTGACCATGCGCGAACTGACGCCTGCGGCGGTGACCGGCACGCTGAATACGCCGGTCGGCCGTCTGCGCAAGCTGAATATGGGGCCGGAGTACCTGTCGGCGTTCACCGTTGGCGACCAACTGCTGTGGGGCGCGGCCGAGCCGCTGCGCCGCATGCTGCGCATCCTGCTGTAAACCCGCACTTCCTGGGGGCTGAGCGCTTTCAGCCCCCTAACGCCTTATTTTCCGCTTTTTTGTTCGCTGCGCGCCGCGTCGGACAGCGTTATCGCAAGTCTCGTTTCATTGGGCTGTACCCCGCATCTCTTCTCGTCGGCCGCCGCATGCAGATGCCGTCAGGCTGGCAGTTTTCTTAATGAAGAATTTTCCTCACCAATGCCGAGCAGTTTTTAACAGACATTGGCTATGCTTAACGCAGGGGTGAACACTTTTTCACCATGACTGAAATATTTCAAAAAATAAGCATAAAGAGCGAAATTCAGGTCGGCAGAGTAAAGATTGGTCAATAACCGACCGCAATCACGCTTTAGAGTCCGAATGCATTGCATGATGACCAAAACGGCCAAGGAATAACCAACAAGCCGTGCTTAGATCATGCTGTTAATCTAAGGAAGAAGACTATGCCTGTACTTCCCGATCGTGACGTGATTGATCAGATCATCTCCGGCCATTACGCCGATCCCTTTGCTCTGCTTGGCATGCATGCGACCGATAACGGTCTGCAAGTGCGCGCGCTGCTGCCGGACGCCGGCGCAGTCTGGCTGGTGGAACAGCAAACCGGCCGGCGACTGGTGCAGCTGAACTGCGACGATCCGCGCGGTTTCTTCAGCGCCGTGGTGCCGCGGCGAAAAAATCCTTTCCGCTATCAGCTGCAGGTCAGCTGGCGCGATCATCAACAGATCGTCGACGATCCCTACCGGTTCGGCCCGCTGCTGCAGGACATCGACAGCTGGTTATTGGCCGAAGGCACGCACCTGCGCCCCTATGAACGGCTGGGCGCTCACCTCGTCACGCTGGATGGCGTCGACGGCGTCAGCTTTGCGGTCTGGGCGCCCAACGCGCAGCGCGTCTCGGTGGTGGGGGAATTCAACTTCTGGGACGGCCGCCGCCACCCGATGCGTCTGCGGCGTGAGAACGGCATCTGGGAGTTGTTCTTGCCCGGCGTGCGGGCCGGGCAGCTGTACAAATATGAAATCGTCGATTGCTATGGCAATACCCAACTGAAAGCCGATCCTTACGCCTTTGAGGCGCAGATGCGCCCGGATACCGCCTCGCTGGTGGCGCCGCTGCCGGAGGTGGTGCCGTCGACGCCGGCGCGCCGCCGCGCCAACGATTTTGACCAGCCGATCGCCATTTACGAGGTGCATCTCGGCTCATGGCGCCGCCACACCGATAACCACTTTTGGCTCAGCTACGGTGAACTGGCGGTGCAGCTGATCGACTATGTGAAGGACATGGGATTCACCCATATCGAGCTGCTGCCGGTCAACGAGCACCCGTTCGACGGCAGCTGGGGCTACCAGCCGCTGGGGCTGTATGCGCCGACCCGGCGCTTCGGCACGCCGGCCGACTTCAGGGCGTTTGTGGCGGCGGCGCATGAGGCGGGCATCAACGTGATCCTCGACTGGGTGCCGGGGCACTTCCCCAGCGACGCCTACGGCCTGGCGAATTTCGATGGCACTGCGCTGTACGAATACGCCGATCCGCGCGAGGGCTACCATCAGGACTGGAATACGCTGATTTACAACTACGGTCGCCACGAGGTGCGCAACTACCTGGCGGGCAACGCGCTGTATTGGCTGGAGCGCTTCGGCATCGACGCGCTGCGGGTGGATGCGGTGGCGTCGATGATCTATCGCGACTACAGCCGCGCCGACGGCGAGTGGGTGCCGAATTACTACGGCGGCAACGAGAATCTGGAGGCCATCGCCTTCCTGCGTTATACCAACCAGACTATCGGCCAGGCGCAGCCGGGCGCGGTGACGCTGGCGGAGGAATCTACCGACTATCCCGGCGTCACCCTGCCGCCGGACGCCAACGGCCTTGGGTTCCACTACAAATGGAACCTCGGCTGGATGCACGACACGCTCAATTACATGAAGTGCGATCCGGTGCACCGCAAGTATCACCACAACCAGATGACCTTCGGCATGCTGTACGCCTATACCGAGAACTTCGTGCTGCCTATCTCGCACGATGAAGTGGTGCACGGCAAAAAATCGGTCCTCGACCGTATGCCGGGCGACGCCTGGCAGAAATTCGCCAACCTGCGCGCCTATTACGGCTTTATGTGGGCGCATCCGGGCAAGAAGCTGCTGTTTATGGGCTGCGAATTCGCACAGGGGCGCGAGTGGAATTTCGATACCAGCCTCGACTGGCATTTATTGGAAGGGTTGGATAACTGGCATAACGGCGTGCAGCGGCTGGTGCGCGATCTGAACCACTGCTACCGGCAGCAGGCGCCGCTGTACGAGCGCGACTACCGGCCGGACGGCTTCGAGTGGCTGGTGGTCGATGATCACGACAACTCGGTGTTCGCGTTCGCGCGCTACGATTCGCAGGGCAATGAGCTGATCGCCATCAGCAACTTTACCCCGGTGCCGCGCTACCGCTACCGCATCGGCCTCTCGCGCGCCGGTGACTACCGCGAGATCCTCAATACCGATTCGCACCACTATCACGGCAGCAACGCCGGCAATCAGGGGCGGGTCTCTTCCGAAGCGGTCGGCAGCCACGGCCGCGACTTCTCCATCTGCGTAACGCTGCCGCCGCTGGCGACCATTTATCTGCTGCGGGAGGCGCCATGACGGAGCTGACGGCCGGCCTCGCCGCGCCGCTGGGCGCGCATTACGACGGCGAAGGCATCAACTTTACCCTGTACTCGGCGCACGCGGAGCGGGTGGAGCTGTGCCTGTTCGACGGCCAGCAGCGCGAAGTGCGCCTGCCGCTGCCGGCGCGCAGCGGCGATATCTGGCATGGCTACTTACCGGGCGGCAGGCCGGGGCAACGTTACGGTTACCGGGTCTACGGCCCGTTTGACCCGGCGAACGGACAGCGTTTTAACCCCAACAAACTGGCGCTCGATCCGGCCGCGCGCGCGGTGGAAGGGCCGGTGGCGGATCACCCGCACCTGCACGGCGGTTACGAGCAGCCGGACCCGCACGACAGCGCGGAGCTGATGCCGAAGTGCGTGGTGGTGGACGAACAGTATGACTGGCAGGACGATCGCCCGCCTGCCACGCCCTGGGGACAGACGGTGATTTACGAAGCGCACGTGCGCGGCCTGACGCTGCTGCACCCGCAGATCCCGCCGGCGCTGCGCGGCAGCTTCGCCGCATTGGGGCACCCGGCGATGATCGCCCACTTCAAACGCCTCGGCATCACCGCGCTGGAACTGCTGCCGGTGCAGCAACATACCTCCGAACCGCGCCTGCAGCGGTTGGGGCTGATCAACTATTGGGGCTATAACGTGCTGGCGCCCTATGCGCCGGACAACCGCTACGCCAGCCTGAGCACCGATGCCACGCCGCTGAACGAATTCCGCGATGCGGTCAAGGCGCTGCACAAAGCCGGCATCGAGGTGATCCTCGACGTGGTGTTCAACCACAGCGCCGAGCTGGATATGGACGGGCCGATGCTGTCGCTGAGCGGCATCGATAACCTGAGCTACTACTGGCTGACGCCCGAAGGGGACTATGTCAACGACACCGGTTGCGGCAACACGCTGCGGTTGGATCAGCCGCAGGGCGTGGCCTGGGTGATGGATTGCCTGCGTTTTTGGGTGCGGGAGTGCCACGTCGACGGCTTCCGTTTCGATCTGGGCAGCGTGCTCGGCCGCACGCCGGGGTTCGATCGCGATGCGCCGCTGTTCCAGGCGATGCTGGCGGACGATGTGCTGTCGCGCTGCAAGCTGATCGCCGAACCCTGGGACATTGGCCCCGGCGGCTATCAGGTGGGGGCGTTTCCCGGCCGCTTCGCCGAATGGAACGATCATTACCGCGATGACATGCGTCGTTTCTGGCTGCAGAGCGGCGTGTCGCTCGGCCAGTTCGCCCGGCGTTTTGCCGCTTCCAGCGATCTGTATAACCAGCGCGGGCGAGCGCCTTACGCCACCGTCAACATGCTGACCGCCCATGACGGTTTTACCCTGCAGGACGTGGTCAGCTTCAATGAGAAACACAATCAGCCCAACGGCGAGGGCAACCGCGACGGCAGCGATCGCAATTTCAGCAACAACCACGGCGTCGAAGGCCTGGTCGCCGACGACGCCATTGTGCAACGCCGCAGGGCCAGCCAGCGGGCGATGCTCGCCACGCTGTTGCTGTCCCAGGGAACGCCGATGCTGCTGGCCGGCGATGAACAGGGACACAGCCAGCAGGGGAACAACAATGCCTATTGTCAGGACAACGCCACCACCTGGCTCGATTGGGCCACGGCGGACGACGCGCTGACCGATTACGTCGCGGCGCTGATCGCGCTGCGCCGCCAGATCCCCGCGCTGCAGCAGGACCGCTGGTGGCAGCAGGACGACGGCAGCGTGCAGTGGCTGAACGCGCAAGGGCAGGCGCTCGACGCGCAGCAGTGGGAGCAGGGCGAGCCGCTCATGCAGATCCTGCTGTCGCAGCGCTGGCTGCTGCTGATCAACGCCACGCCGCAAACGACGGAGATGAGGTTGCCGGAAGGCGATTGGCAGGTTGTCGCCCCGTTCACTCAGGAAGACTCACGGGCGGTATTGCCCGCCTGGCACCAGGCCGCGCGCTCGCTTTGCGTACTGGTACGGAAATAATAAAAGGAGTCCGCTATGGTTAGGTTTGAAAATAAAGACCCCCTGATGTTGGCGCGCCAGCTGCCGATTAAATCCGTAGCGCTGATCCTGGCCGGTGGCCGCGGTTCACGTCTGAAAGATTTGACCTCCACCCGCGCCAAGCCCGCCGTCCACTTTGGCGGCAAATTCCGCATCATCGACTTCGCCTTGTCGAACTGCCTGAACTCCGGCATCCGCCGCATCGGCGTGATCACCCAATACCAGTCGCACACGCTGGTGCAGCACATTCAGCGCGGCTGGTCGTTCCTCAACGAGGAGATGAATGAGTTCGTCGATCTGCTGCCGGCCCAGCAGCGCCTCAGCACCGAGCATTGGTACAAGGGCACCGCCGACGCGGTGTACCAGAACCTGGATATCATCCGCCGCTACGAGGCCGAATACGTGGTGATCCTGGCGGGCGATCACATCTACAAGATGGATTATTCGCGCATGCTGATCGACCACGTCGAGAAGGGCGCTCAGTGCACCGTGGCTTGCCTGCCGGTGCCGCGCAGCGAAGCCGGCGAATTCGGCGTGATGAAGGTGGATGAAAGCGACCGCATCATCGAGTTTCTGGAAAAGCCCGCCGATCCGCCGGCGATGCCGGGCAACCCGGATATGTCGCTGGCCAGCATGGGCATCTATATTTTTAATGCCGCCTACCTGTTCCAACTGCTGGAAGAGGATATGTCGACCCCCGGCTCCAGCCACGATTTCGGCAAGGATCTGATCCCGAAAATCACCGCACAGCAGGCGGCGTGGGCGCATCCGTTTACCTTGTCCTGCGTGACGTCCAACCCCGACTTGCCGCCTTACTGGCGCGACGTGGGCACGCTGGACGCTTACTGGCGCGCCAATCTCGATCTGGCGTCGGTGACGCCGGAGCTGGACATGTACGACCGCGCCTGGCCGATCCGCACCCACATGGAACCGCTGCCGCCGGCCAAGTTCGTGCAGGATCGCTCCGGTAGCCATGGCATGACCATGAATTCGCTGGTGTCCGGCGGTTGCATCGTCTCGGGCTCGGTGGTGGTGCATTCGGTGCTGTTCCCGCGCGTGCGAGTGAACTCGTTTTGCACCATCGACTCTACCGTATTGTTGCCGGACGTGAACGTCGGCCGTTCCTGCCGCCTGCGGCGCTGCATCATCGACCGCGCCTGCCATATTCCGGAGGGCATGGTGATCGGGGAAAACGCCGATGAGGACAGCAAGCGTTTCTATCGCTCGGAAGGCGGCATCGTGCTGGTGACGCGCGAAATGTTGTCAAAATTGTGAGTTAACGTGGGGGGCAGAACGATAGCCTGCCGCCCGATGAACGGTTCGATGGCTTGCGCAACGCGGCACACATAACAGCGGCAAGCCTGCTTTATTTCTTATCCAGAGGCCTTCGGCCGACTTTCAGGAGTGATAATGCAGGTCTTACACGTATGTTCTGAAATGTTCCCCCTGCTGAAAACGGGCGGACTCGCAGACGTGGTTGGCGCGCTGCCGGCGGCGCAAATCGCCGAAGGCGCCGATGTTCGGGTGCTATTGCCCGCTTTCCCTGACGTACGCAACGGCATACCCGACACCGTGCTGGTGGCGGAGATAGACTCGTTCGCCGGCCGTGTCGGCCTGCGTTACGGCACCTACCATGGCGTGGGCATTTACCTGATCGATGCGCCCTGGCTGTATGACCGGCCGGGCAGCCCATACCACGATCAGTCCATGTACGCCTACCCCGACAACCACCGGCGCTTTGCGCTGCTGGGCTGGATGGCCTGCGAGCTGGCCAAGGGGCTGGATCGCTACTGGCGTCCGCAGCTGGTGCACGCCCACGACTGGCATGCCGGCCTGAGCTGCGCCTATCTGGCCGCCAACGGCCACCCGGCGCGTTCGGTGTTCACCGTGCACAACCTGGCCTATCAGGGCCTGTTCTCCGCCCATCATGTGACCGAGCTGTGGCTGCCGGCGTCGTTTTACGATGTCTATGGCCTGGAGTTCTACGGCCAGATGTCGTTCCTCAAGGCCGGGCTGTTTTATGCCGACCACGTGACCGCCGTCAGCCCGACCTATGCGCGCGAGATCACCCGGCCGGAGTTTGGCTACGGCATGGAGGGGCTGCTGCAGGAGCGGCAGCGGCAAGGCAGGTTGAGCGGCATCCTCAACGGCGTGGACGACAAGATTTGGGATCCGGCCCACGACCCGCGGCTGAGCGCCCGCTACGACGCCGACGATCTGAAAAGCAAGGTCAAAAACAAGCTGCATCTGCAAAAGGCCATGGGGCTGAAGGTGGACGAATCGCTGCCGGTGTTCGCGGTGGTGAGCCGATTGACCAGCCAGAAAGGCCTCGATCTGGTGCTGCAGGCGCTGCCCGAATTGCTGGCGCAGGGCGGGCAGTTGGCGCTGCTGGGCGCCGGCGACGCGGTGCTGCAGCAGGCGTTTCTGGCCGCCGCCGCCGACTACCCTGAGCAGGTCGGCGTGCAGATCGGTTATCACGAATCCTTCTCCCACCGCATCATCGGCGGCGCCGACGTCATTCTGGTGCCGAGCCGCTTCGAGCCCTGCGGCCTGACGCAGCTCTACGGCCTGAAATACGGCACGCTGCCGCTGGTGCGCCGCACCGGCGGACTGGCGGACACGGTCGTGGACTGCGCGCTGGAGAACCTGGCCGACGGCACCGCCAGCGGATTCGTGTTCGACGATTGCGACGCTGTCGCGCTGGGCAACGCCATCCGCCGCGCCATGGTGCTGTGGAGCCGGCCGAAACACTGGCGCCACGTTCAGCGCCACGCCATGAGCGTGGACTTCGGCTGGCCGGTGGCGGCGAAAGAGTATTTATCGCTTTATCAACGCTTGTAGCCCGCGATTCGCGTCGCGGGTTGACGCGCGGCGGGCAACCGTAAGGGTAGATTGTCGGGGCGCAGCGTACCGCGCCCATGTTCAGCGGGGCCAGCTATTCCGCGGCGGATGGCTGGGCTCCCCATTAGGGATTAAAAGCCATGACTTCACCGTTTAGTTACACCTCACCTACGGTCAGTGTGGAAGCGCTGAAACATTCCATTGCCTATAAGCTGATGTTTATCGTCGGCAAGGATCCGGCGATCGCCAACCGCCACGACTGGCTCAACGCCGTCCTGTTCGCGGTGCGCGATCGCATGGTGGAGCGCTGGCTGCGCTCCAACCGCGCCCAGCTGTCTCAAGACGTGCGGCAGGTGTATTACCTGTCGATGGAGTTTCTGATCGGCCGCACGTTGTCGAACGCGCTGCTGTCGATGGGCATTTATCAGGACATCGACAACGCGTTGAACGAGATGGGGCTGAACCTGGCGGAGTTGCTGGAGGAAGAGAACGACCCCGGGCTCGGCAACGGCGGTCTGGGCCGGCTGGCGGCCTGCTTCCTCGACTCGCTGGCGACGCTGGCGCTGCCGGGGCGCGGCTACGGCATTCGCTATGAGTACGGCATGTTCAAGCAGAACATCGTCAACGGCCAACAGATGGAATCGCCGGATTACTGGCTGGAGTACGGCAATCCGTGGGAGTTTCCGCGCCATAACACCCGCTACAAGGTGCGCTTCGGTGGCCGCGTGCAGCAGGAGGGGGCCAAGGCCCGCTGGCTGGAGACCGAAGAGATCGTGGCCATCGCCTACGATCAGGTGATCCCCGGTTTCGACACCGACGCCACCAACACGCTGCGGTTGTGGGGCGCGCAGGCCAGTAACGAGATCAACCTCGGCAAGTTCAATCAGGGCGATTACTTCGCGGCGGTGGAAGATAAAAACCATTCGGAGAACGTGTCGCGCGTGCTCTATCCGGACGATTCGACCTCCTCCGGGCGTGAATTGCGCTTGCGACAAGAGTATTTCCTGGTGTCGGCCACGGTGCAGGATATTCTCAATCGCCATTGGCTGATGCACAAAACCTTCGACAACCTGGCGGACAAGATCGCCATTCACCTCAACGACACTCACCCGGTGTTGTCGATTCCGGAGCTGATGCACCGGCTGATCGACGAGCACAAGTTCAAGTGGCTCGACGCCTGGGAAGTGGTGGAGCAGGTATTCTCCTACACTAACCACACGCTGATGAGTGAGGCGCTGGAGACCTGGCCGGTGGACATGCTCGGCCGCATCCTGCCGCGCCATCTGCAGCTGATTTTCGAGATCAACGATCACTTCCTCAAAATGGTGCAGGAGGTGGCGCCGGGCGACAACGATCTGCTGGCGCGGGTCTCGATCATCGACGAAACCAACGGCCGTCGGGTGCGCATGGCGTGGCTGGCGGTGGTGGCCAGCCACAAGGTCAACGGCGTTTCCGCCCTGCATTCCGAACTGATGGTGCAGTCGCTGTTCGCCGACTTCGCCCGGCTGTTCCCGACTCGTTTCTGCAACAAAACCAACGGGGTGACGCCGCGTCGTTGGCTGGCGCTGGCCAACCCGCCGTTGGCGGCGGTGCTGGACGACTGCATCGGCCAAACCTGGCGCACCGATCTCAGCCAGCTGAGCGAGATCAAGGCCAACATCGATTACCCGAGCTTCCTGCAGGCGGTGCAGCGCGCCAAGCGGCAGAACAAGGAGCGGCTGGCGCTGTACATCGCCAAAACGCTCAACGTGGTGGTTAACCCGGATGCGCTGTTCGACGTGCAGATCAAACGCATCCACGAGTACAAACGGCAGTTGCTCAACGTGTTGCACGTCATCACGCTGTATAACCGTTTACTGGCCGACCCTGATATCGAGCGCGTGCCGCGAGTGGTGATCTTCGCCGGCAAGGCGGCCTCGGCCTACTATGCTGCCAAGCAGATCATCCGCCTGATCAACGACGTGGCCAAAGTGATCAACAACGATCCGCGCGTGCATACCCAGTTGAAGGTGGTGTTCATTCCGAACTACGGCGTCAGCCTGGCGCAGATCATCATCCCGGCTGCGGATCTGTCGGAACAGATCTCGCTGGCGGGCACCGAAGCCTCGGGCACCAGTAATATGAAGTTCGCGCTGAACGGCGCGCTGACCATCGGCACGCTGGACGGCGCCAACGTCGAGATGCGCGAGCACGTGGGGGAGGAGAACATCTTTATTTTCGGCAATACCGCCGAGCAGGTCGAGGAACTGCGCCGCAACGGTTACAACCCGCGCCAGTACTACGAGCAAGACCCAGAACTGCATCAGGCGCTGACGCAGATCGCCACCGGCATGTTCAGCCCTGAGGAGCCGAAGCGCTATGGCAATTTGTTCGACTCGCTGGTGAACCTCGGCGACCACTATCAGCTGTTGGCGGATTACCGCAGCTATGTGGACACGCAGGACAAGGTGGACGAGGTGTATCTCAATCAGGACGAGTGGACGCGGCGCGCGGTGCTGAATATCGCCAATATGGGTTACTTCTCATCCGATCGCACTATTCAGGAATATGCGGATGAAATTTGGCACATTAAGCCGGTGAAGCTGTAAAGCGGGACAGGAAAAAAGCAAAGGGCCGGATAACCGGCCCTTTTTCGTTACGCTGCGGCTCAGGAAGCCAGCGACAGCGCTTTCGTTTTCGCGTGTTCCGCCAGCCAGGCTTTCACGCGCGCCTGCTGCGCTTCGTCCAGCCACATGCCCAGCTTGGTGCGGCGCCAGATAGCGTCGTCCAGCTCCACGACCCACTCTTTCTCGGTCAGGTAGCGCAGTTCGGCTTCATACAGACCGTGGCCGAAATCTTCGCCCAGATCGGCGAGGCCGTTGGCGCCGGCCAGGATCAGCTCGCTCTGGCTACCGTAGGTGCGGGCATAGCGGCGCGCCAGGGCTTCCGGCAACCAGCCGTGCGCACGGCGCAGTTTGGCCGCGTAACCGTCGCGGTCGCCGTCGATGTCACCGCCCGGCAGCGTGGCGTTTTTGGTCCACGCCGGGCCGCAGCCTGGGTAGTAGTGGGCCAGTTTTTCCATCGCATGTTCGGCCAGCTTGCGGTAGGTGGTCAGCTTGCCGCCGAAGACCGACAGCAGCGGCGCCTTGCCTTGCTCGTCGTGCACGTCCAGCGTGTAATCGCGGGTGATCGCCTGCGGTGAATCGGACTCGTCGTCGCACAGCGGACGCACGCCGGAGTAAGTCCAGACGATGTCGTCGCGGCCCAGCTGCTTCTTGAAGTGATCGTTGTACACTTTCAGCAGATAAGCGATTTCGTTCTCGTCGATCTTCACGTCTTTCGGATCGCCTTTGTACTCCACGTCGGTGGTGCCGATGATGGAGAACTCGTCATTCCACGGGATCACGAACACGATGCGGTGGTCTTCGTTCTGCAGAATGTAAGACTGCGGCTGATCGTGCACGCGCGGCACCACGATGTGGCTGCCTTTGATCAGACGGATGCCGTAAGGCGATTTCAGCTTCAGGCCGTCGTCGAAGAAGTTTTTCACCCATGGGCCGGTGGCGTTCACCAGGCCTTTGGCGCGCCAGGTGAAGGTTTTGCCGCTGTCGATATCGACCGCTTCCACCATCCACAGGCCGTTTTCGCGCCATGCGCGGGTCACTTTGGTGCGGGTGCGCACTTCGCCGCCGCGTTTTTCCACTTCCTGCGCGTTCAGCACTACCAGGCGAGCATCGTCGACCCAGCAGTCGGAATATTCGAAACCGCGCTTCAGCTCAGGCTTCAGCACCGATTCTGGTCCAAAGCGCAACCCCTTGCTGCCCGGCAGGCTGGTGCGTTTGCCCAGGTGATCGTACAGGAACAGGCCGATACGGATCATCCAGGCCGGACGCAGATGCGGCTGGTGCGGCAGGCGGAAACGCATCGGGAACGCGATGTGCGGCGCCAGTTTCAGCAGCACTTCACGTTCGGCCAGCGCTTCGCTCACCAGCCGGAATTCGTAGTGTTCCAGGTAGCGCAGGCCACCGTGGATCAGTTTGGAACTGGCGGAAGACGTAGCACAGGCCAAGTCTTGCGCTTCCAGTAGCAGTACCGACAGCCCGCGCCCGGCAGCATCCGCCGCGATGCCGGCACCGTTGATGCCGCCACCGATAACGATCAAGTCTTTGGTTTCCACGTCATCTTCCTCCAGATGTTCGAAATAGCTCTTTCATGTTCGTTTTCGCTCATGATTGTAATCAAAAACCAACAAGCAAGCCAAGACTTAACCAAACAAAAACATTTAGGCGTGATAGAGGTAACAGTTTGGTGATGATAGTCACACAAGTAGCATGGATATGGCGCGGGCGCGCAAACGGCTGTCGGTGAGGGGGGTTAAAGGGATGAAACGGGGCGGCGGCGCGCCCCGAAGGTTAAGGCCGAATCAGCACAGCTCCAGCTGCACGTCGTACTGTTCGATGATTTTCATCACGCTCGGCGGCGGCAGCTGGTCGGTAAACAGGTAGTCGATCAGGTTCATGTTGCCCAGGTTGACCATGGCGTTGCGGCCGAATTTGGAGTGGTCGGTCACCAGCATCACGCAGCGGGAATTTTCGATAATCGCGCGTTTGGTGCGCACTTCGTGATAGTCGAATTCGAGCAGCGAGCCGTCCATATCGATGCCGCTGATGCCGAGAATGCCGTAATCGAGACGGAATTGGGAGATGAAGTCCAGGGTGGCTTCGCCCATGATGCCGCCGTCGCGGGTGCGCACTTCGCCGCCGGCCAGGATCAGGCGGAAGTCTTCCTTGGCGGTCAGCAGGGTGGCGACGTTAAGGTTGTTGGTGACCACGCGCAGGTTCTTGTGGTTCATCAGCGCATGGGCCACCGCCTCCGGCGTGGTGCCGATATCGATGAACAGCGTGGCACCGTCCGGGATCTGGCTGGCGACGCGCTGCGCGATGCGGGCTTTCTCTTCCGACCACATCACCTTGCGATCGTTATAGGCAGCGTTGACCGAGCTGGAAGGCAGCGCCGCGCCGCCGTGGTGACGCTGGATCTTGTTCTGGTCGGCCAGGTCATTCAAATCGCGGCGAATCGTTTGCGGGCTGACGTCAAAATGCTCGACCAGCTCTTCCGTGCTGACGTAACCCTGCAGGCGCACCAGCTCGATAATTGCGTCATGACGCTGTGTTTGCTTCACGATAATCCCCTAAAACGCCCGCTATGCCCGCTGGGCATAGCTCCCGGCTGTTATTGTTCGTTGTGTGCGCGATGACGCGTATCCCAAAATGCCATCAATAACCCTAACACTAAACCGGCTACGTGTGCCGCGTTGGCGATCGACATTCCTAAAATATCGAAATATCCGGCCACCAGCCACAGCACCGAGAACACCATCAGGCCGCGCGGCAGCATCAGGCCGCGCTCCGGCGCCCGTTCGCCCGACAGCCAGACATAGCCCATCAGCGCATAGACCACGCCGGACAGCCCGCCGAATAGCGCGCCGCTGAACAGCGATTGTGCCCAGCCGCTGAAGAACGCCGACACCACCGCCAGCACGAACAGCTTGCCGGCGCCGAGGCGTTTTTCCATCTGGCCGCCGAGATACCACCACCACATCAGGTTAAACAGGATATGCAGCAGAGAGAAATGCAGGAACGCATGGCTGATCCAGCGCCACAGCTGGGTGTATTGGCTGCTGTCCTGCGGCCAGGAGAGCCAGTACATCACGGTATCGTCGCCGAGCGCCTGCATCAGAATATAGACCGCGATGCACAGCACCATCACGCCGAGCGTCAGCGGCCCGGCCTTGCTGCGCAGGGTGTGCAGGTAGGACTCGCTCTGATAGTGCAGGCCGGCGTCGGTATGGCCGGTCTGCCAGCTGGCGGCCTGATAACGGCGGTTGAGCGGATCGACCAGAAACTGCTGCAGCTCGCGTTGCACCTGCTCGAGATGGCCTTCGTCGGCCAGCCAGATTTCCGCCACCTCGCCGCTGTTGCGCAGCTCAAGCCGGATGCCCTGGGTCGCCATATAGTCGACAAAGGCCAGCGCCAGGCGCGGGTTGGATACGGCGATTACTCTAACCATTGCTCTTCCGTCGTAAGTGAATGATTTTGGCCGCCGCTTGCGCGCCGGCGACCCTGACGGCCGATTATAACGTCGAAATCCTGAGCGCTGGCAAACGGATCTGCGAAAAACCCGCGAAAACGCGCATAAAAACGAAGGGGAAGCCCGCCGACGCACGGCGGGCGGCGGGGATCAGGCTGAGGTTTCCACGTCTTGCGGATACTGACGGGCCCAGGCCTCGAAGCCGCCGTCGATGCTGTAGACCGCGTCGAACCCCTGGTGCAGCAGGTATTGCGCCGCGCTGCGGCTGCTGTTGCCGTGGTAGCACATCACCATCACCGGCCGCTCGAAGTCGTTTTGTTGCATAAAGGCCGACAGGGTGGCGTTGGTGAGGTGAAAGGCGCCCGGCGTATGCCCGGCTTCAAAACTTTGCGGATCGCGGATGTCGACCAGGGCGGCGCTGCCCTCTTTCCAGCGGGTGTAAGCCTGTTCAACGTTGATCGCTTCGAACTGTTCCATACTGCTGACTGCCTCATTATTGGGGGACGCCGCTATTGTAACCAACTCTGCGGCGTTTAAGACCAGAGCAAGCTTGTGGTTTTCTCACACCAGCAGCACTTCTACCCCTTGTTGACGCAGTTGCTCAACGATCGCCGAATCGGCGGCGCGGCCGGTGATCACCATGGCGATTTGCTCGGTACGGCTGAACAGCATGCCGGCGCGTTGGCCGACTTTGCTGCTGTCAACCAGCACTACCAGTTTACCGACGTAGTTGAGCATCTTCTGTTCCGCCATCGCGGTCAGCATATCGGTTTTATACAGGCCGTCAGCGGTGAGGCCGATACCGCTGGTGAACATCCAGTGCCCGGCGTACAGGGTGGCGTCGCCGTCCTGGGGCGCCAGAGTAATCGACTGGGTTTTGTTGTACTGGCCTCCCATGATCACCACGCTGTCATGTTCCTGCTCGATCAGGTAATTGGCCAGCGGCAGATAATTGGTGATCACCTGAACCGGCTTGCCGCAAATTTCACGGCCCAACAGAAATGCGGTGGAGCCGCAATTGATCACCACGCTTTCACCCGGCTGACAGAGCTGTGCCGCGGCCGCCGCAATACGCATTTTTTCGTCCAGGTGCTGAGTTTGGTGGATATTGAGCGGCGTCCAGGCCGGGCGCGGAGTTTGTGTGGCTTCGGCGCCGTTGCGCACTTTGCGCAATTTGCCGATTTCATTCAGTTTGTTGATGTCCCGGCGCGCGGTGGCTGGAGAGATGTCAAACGCCGCGATGACGTCCGCCACGGAGATTTGCCCCTTGCGCTGCAAGAGATCGAGAATGGCGTTGTGGCGTTGGGACTCTGTCATGCGGGCTCCGTCGGAGAGAGAAAACGTCGTTGCCTATGATTATATGCGCGCCGTTTGACGATTTGAATCATTCCCGTTCAAAAGCGCGCATCCGTATGCAACACCGGTTGATTACAAGAAAGACTTGAAGGGCAGATCGGGTTCGAGGGTGAAGCAATCATCGAAACCGCGCGGGTAGTGGTACTCCAGATTGTCTTTATCCTGCGGCCAGATGAACTTGCCGCCAACCTGCCAGATAAACGGTTTAAAACCGTATTTGAGCCGGTCTTTCTTCATTTCCCACAGCACGCGAATTTCCTGCGGATCCGCCTGGAAATTCGACCATATGTCATGGTGGAAGGGGATCACGACCTTGGCGTTCAGCGATTCCGCCATGCGCAAGATATCGGCGCTGGTCATCTTGTCGGTAATGCCGCGCGGGTTCTCGCCGTAGGAACCGAGGGCGACATCGATCTGATGATCGTTGCCGTGCTTGGCGTAATAGTTGGAGTAGTGGGAATCGCCGCTGTGATAAAGGTTGCCGCCCGGCGTTTTGAACAGGTAGTTGACCGCCCGCAGGTCCATGCCGTCCGGCAGAACGCCCGCCGCTTTTTGTTCCACCGGCAGTGTGATGAGCGCCGTGCGATCGAAGGCGTCCAGCGCATGAATTTCAATGTCTTTGATTTTTATCACGTCGCCAGGTTTGACGGTGATGCAACGCTCAGGCGGCACACCCCAGCCAATCCAGATATCCACGCAGCTTTGCGGCCCGATAAACGGAACGGTGGCGGCGCAATTTTGCAACACCGCCGCGGCGACGTTCACATCGATGTGATCGTTGTGGTCGTGCGTGGCCAAGACGGCGTCGAGCTGGGTAATCGCGAAGGGATCCAGTACGAATGGGGTCGTGCGCAGGTTAGGCTGCAGCTTGCGCACCCCCGCCATTCGCTGCATTTGGTGGCCGGTTTTCATCAGTGGGTTGCCGTGGCTTTGCTTGCCGGTACCGCACCAAAAGTCGACGCACAGATTGGCGCTTTCTTCGGATTTGAGCCAGATACCGGTACAGCCCAGCCACCACATGGCGAAGGTGCCGGGCGCAACTTTCTCCTGCTCTATCTCTTCGTTCAGCCAGGTGCCCCATTCGGGAAAGGTGTTCAATATCCAGGATTCGCGGGTGATGTCGTTGACTTTACTCATGGGTCGTTCCTCGTTGGCTGTGATAATGCAATCACAAATAATCATTTTAAGATTTTATGTGATTTGTTTTGATCGAATCTAGCACCGTTTTTTTCAACTGACAACGATCGAAATACACGTTAACACCGCCGGATTTACGTGCTGCGCCGTCCTTTCATCTCCTTTTTGTTTGATTAACTGCTATTAAATTCAATGAGTAATAAAATGTAAGCGGTCTAATTCATTGAATGTTAGTGGAATTGATTTTTAACTTGCGAGGTTGTTCACAAATAATCATTTATGATCTTTTTGTGATTTCTTGTGATTGGTATGGTGAAGGCGTTACCTGCATGCCAACCTTTTCGGGAGAGCCGTATGGAAACTCTTTACACCATCTTCACCGTCTTTTTTAACCAGGTGATGACCAATGCGCCGCTGCTGTTGGGGCTGGTTACGCTGCTGGGTTACACGTTGCTGCGCAAAAGCGCGGCGGTCATTATCAAAGGCACGATCAAAACCATTATCGGTTTCATGTTGCTGCAAGCCGGTTCCGGCATCCTGACCGGCACGTTCAAACCGGTGGTGGCGAAGCTGTCCGAGGTGTACGGCATCAACGGGGCGATTTCAGATACCTATGCCTCGATGATGGCCACCATCGATCGGATGGGGGAGGCCTATAGCTGGGTCGGCTACGCGGTCTTGCTGGCGCTGGCGCTGAACATACTCTACGTGTTGTTGAGGCGCATTACCGGCATCCGCACCATCATGCTTACCGGCCATATCATGTTTCAGCAGGTGGGGTTGATCGCGGTATTTTTCTACATTCTGGGCTACGGCATGTGGACAACGGTATTGTGCAGCGCGCTGTTGGCTTCACTGTATTGGGGCATCACGTCCAACATGATGTTCAAACCGACGCAGGCGGTGACGGAAAACAGCGGTTTCTCCATTGGGCACCAACAGCAGTTCGCTTCGTGGCTGGCGTATAAGGCAGCGCCGTATCTCGGTAAAAAAGAGGACAGCGTGGAAGATCTGAAGCTGCCTGGGTGGCTGAACATTTTCCATGACAACATCGTTTCCACCGCCATCGTGATGACGCTGTTCTTCGGCATCATTCTTTGCTCGTTCGGCTTGGATACCCTGCAGGCGATGGCCGGTAAAACCCACTGGAGCATCTATATCCTGCAAACCGGGCTGATGTTCGCGGTGGCGATTTTCATCATCGTGCAGGGCGTGCGCATGTTCGTCGCCGAATTGACCGAGGCCTTCAATGGGATTTCCCAACGCCTGATCCCCGGTGCGGTACTGGCCATCGACTGCGCCGCCATCTATAGCTTCGCGCCCAACGCCGTGGTGTGGGGCTTTATGTGGGGCACCATCGGCCAATTGATCGCCGTCGGCATCCTCCTGGCGTGCGGCGCTTCCATCATGATCATCCCCGGTTTCATTCCCATGTTCTTCTCTAACGCCACCATCGGCGTGTTCGCTAACCACTTTGGCGGCTGGCGCGCGGCGATGAAGATCTGCCTGGTGATGGGGATGATAGAGATCTTGGGCTGCGTGTGGGCCATCAAGCTGACCGGGCTGAGCGCCTGGATGGGAATGGCGGACTGGTCGATTCTGGCGCCGCCGCTGATGCAAGGGCTGAGCTTCGGCCTGTGGTTTATGGGCGTGGTGATCGCCATCGCGCTGCTGTACATGTTCTTCGCCGGGCGCACCCTGCGCGCGGAGGAAGATGCTGAAAAACAATCGGTTGAACCAGCGTCACGTTAATAGGAGTGCAGATTATGACGGTACGAATCCTGGCGGTGTGCGGTTGCGGACAAGGCAGTTCCATGATCATGAAAATGAAAGTCGACCAATTTTTAACGCAGCAAGGCGTGGATCATTCGGTCAACAGCTGTGCGGTGGGGGAATACAAATCCGAGTTGAGCGGGGCTGACATCATCATCGCTTCCACCCATGTCGCGGATGAGATCGTCGTCAGCGGCAACAAATACGTGGTCGGGGTGCGCAATATGCTCTCGGCGGCCGACTTTGGTCCGAAGCTGATGGAAGTCATCGGCGCGCATTTTCCGCAAGATTTGAAGCAGTGAGGAGCGAGTCATGAAGCTGAGCGATTCGTTGGCGCAGAACAACGCTATTCACCTGCAGGCGGAGGCTGCCGACTGGCGTCAGGCGGTGCGGCTGGGGGTCGATCTGCTGGTGGCCGCCGGCGTGGTGGAGCCTCGCTATTTCGACGCCATTCTGGCCGGCGTCGAACGGCACGGCCCTTACTTCGTGTTGGCGCCCGGCCTGGCGATGCCGCATGGTCGGCCGGAGGAAGGGGTGCTGAAAACCGGCTTCGCCTTGGTCACCTTGAAAACGCCGGTGTGCTTCGGCGATGAGGACAACGATCCGATAGATATCTTGATCACCATGGCGGCGGTGGACGCCAAAACGCATCAGGAGGTGGGCATCATGCAAGTGGTTAACCTGTTCGAAGATGAGGCGAACTTCGATCGCTTGCGGGCCTGTCGCCGGGCGAGCGAGGTACTGGCGTTAATCGACAAAACGTCCGCGGCGGCGGCGAATTGAAGGAGACATGCAATGAAAACGCATTTACCGATGCTGCAAGTGGCGCTGGATAACCTGTCCATGGCCGCGGCTTACAATACGACGCGCCTGATCGCGGCCGAAGTCGACATCATTGAGGTCGGCACTATTTTGTGCGTGGCGGAAGGCGTACGGGCCGTGCGCGATCTGAAAGCGCTGTATCCGGATCGCATCGTGTTGGCGGACGCGAAAATCGCCGATGCGGGGCAAATTTTGGCGCGGATGTGCTTCGAGGCACACGCCGACTGGATCACGGTGATCTGCTGCGCTGACATCAATACGGCCAAGGGCGCGCTGCAGGTGGCGCATGAGTTCGGTGGCGACGTGCAGATCGAACTGACGGGGTTTTGGACCTGGGAACAGGCGCAGGCGTGGCGTGAGGCGGGTATTGGTCAGGTGGTGTATCACCGCAGCCGTGACGCGCAGGCGGCGGGCGTCGCCTGGAGCGATGACGATATCCGCGCGGTTCATCGCCTGAGCGAGATGGGTTTCAAGGTGACGGTTACCGGCGGATTGTCATTGGCGGATTTGCCTCTGTTCCGGGGCATTCCCATCCATGTTTTTATCGCCGGGCGTAGCATTCGCGATGCCGCCGATCCGGTCGCGGCGGCGCGGGAATTTAAACGCGTCATCGCCCAACTGTGGGGCTGAGGAGCGGTTATGTTGCAAAAATCCGTACCGTTGGGCATCTACGAGAAGGCGTTGCCGCCGGGCGAGGACTGGCTGGCGCGCTTGCAACTGGCGGGGGAGTTGGGATTCGATTTCGTTGAAATGTCGATCGATGAAAGCGACGACCGTCTGGCGCGGCTGGATTGGAACAGCGAGCAGCGACTGGCGCTGATCGGCGCCGTTGCGGCCAGCGGTGTGCGCGTCCCTTCTTTGTGCCTTAGCGCCCATCGGCGTTTTCCGTTGGGCAGTGAAGACGACAGGACGCGCGAGCGGGGGCTGGAGATCATGCGCAAGGCCATCCGGCTGGCGCAGGATACCGGCATACGGGTGATCCAACTGGCCGGATATGACGTTTATTACCAACAGGCTACTGCGCAGACCCGCGCCCGGTTCCGCGCCGGCTTGGCGCAGGCGGTGGAGATGGCCAGCCGCGCGCAGGTCATGCTGGCGATGGAAATCATGGATTATGCGCTGATGAATTCGATCAGCAAGGCGCTGGGTTATGTCCACTACCTGAATAACCCATGGTTTCAGCTGTACCCGGACATCGGCAATTTGTCTGCCTGGGACAACGATGTGCAGATGGAGCTCGTAGCCGGACGCGGGCATATCGTAGCGGTGCACGTTAAGGATACGCGGCCGGGAGAGTTTAAGAACGTGCCGTTCGGCGAGGGCGTGGTCGATTTCACCCGCTGCTTCGAAACGCTGCTTGCGAGCGGCTATCGCGGCCCCTATCTGCTCGAAATGTGGAGCGAGAAGGCGCCCGACCCGCTGCAGGCGGTGCGGGAGGCGCGTGCCTGGGTGGTTGAACGCATGGCAGAGGCCGGGTTGGAAATAGGGAGCTAACATGCTGGAACAACTGAAATGGCAGGTCTACAAAGCCAATATGGCGCTGCCTGAGCACGGGCTGGTGACCTATACCTGGGGCAATGTCAGCGGCATCGATCGGGCCAGCGATCTGATGGTGATAAAACCCAGCGGCGTGCCTTATGAAACGATGCGGGCGGAAGATATGGTGGTGGTGAATGCGCGAGGGGAGGTTGTTGAGGGGCAACTGCGGCCTTCATCCGATACGCCGACGCATCTGGCGCTGTACCGGGCATTCCCACAACTCGGCGGCGTCGTGCATACGCACTCCACTCACGCCACCGCCTGGGCCCAGGCGGGTGAGGCGATACCGGCGTTTGGCACCACCCATGCCGACTATTTTTCCGGCGACATTCCTTGCACCCGCGCGCTGACGGCGGAAGAGGTGGCGGGGGAATATGAATTGAACACCGGGCAGGTGATTATCGAAACCCTGTGCGGGCGCGAGCCGTTGCACATTCCCGGCATTCTGGCGTATCAGCATGGCCCGTTTAGTTGGGGCTGCTCGCCGGATGAGGCGGTGCATAACGCGGTGGTGCTCGAGGAGGTGGCTAAGATGGCGTGGATCAGCCTGGGCATTAACCCCGGCCTGCGCCGGATCGATGAACACCTGTCGGCGAAACATTTCAGCCGCAAACATGGCGCCGGCGCTTATTACGGCCAGCGCTGACTATCAGGCGCCGTACCCCATCATCTTCAGCAGCTGCTGCGCTTGCTGCACCGCTTCCTGGCGATGGGCCACGCCCAGCTTCTGGTACAGATTGCGGATATGGGTCTTGATGGTGGTGGCCGCCACATCCAACTCACCGGCGATCTGGTCGTTGCTGTAACCGGAATAGATCAGCCCCAGCACCTGCCATTCGCGTTGGGTCAACGGACTGGTGCGGATCAGTTCCGGCACCTGCGGATGGGTCAGCAGCTTATCGACGAAGTTCTCGTCGAAATGCGCGAACTTGTGCCGATGATGCTGGTTGATGTCGCGCAGGATGCGCTGGGCGCGATGCTGTTCCAGCTCCGGCAGCGTGTTGAGCTGGATCAGCTGGCGCAGCTGCTGCGCCATCGCTTCGCCTTCGATGACGAAGTGGCTGATAAAGCCGGTGCGGTTGGCCAGCGACAGCGCTTCGATCAGCGCCTGCTGCGCTTCGCCCTTGCGCTCTTGCAGCCAGTAGAGCTGGTTGCTGAGCAGCAGATTGCGGTTGAGATCGCTCACCAGCCGCAGGCGGCGGGCATTTTCGTTCAGTTCATCCAGCACCACGCCGGCCTCTTCATACTGGCCGAGCAGGATCTGCACTCGCGCGATGTTGCGCCATTGGCCCTGCGTGAAGTGGTTGTCCGCCATGCCGGGCTTTTCGGTGTGGCGCAGCCACTGGGCGGCGGCGGCGGTATCGCCGGTCATCTGCCAGTGGATCACCCGCGACTTGTCGGTGTTGGTCAGCCAGTCGCGATGATAGTGGGCGCCGTGCAGCAGGGTTTCGCAGCGCTGCAGATGGGTATTGGCGTTGTCCAGATCGCCGCGCGCCAGCGAGCATTTGGCCAACATGGCGATGCACTGCAGCTGCTGCTGCGGTTGGTAGTTGGCCAGAATTTTCAGCCCGGCGCGCGCCGCGTCTTCCGCTTCGTCCAACCGCGACCACGACCACAGGATCTGGGCGCGGATGCGCAGCAGGAATTCGTGCATCGGCAGCTGTTCCAGGTGCTGCTCGCGGATCAGTTCGAACGCCTTATCCTGGGTTTCGTAAGCGGCCTGCAGGAAGCCTTGGGCGATAAGGATTTCGCTCTGCTGCAGCAGCGCCCAGAGCGCGTAATGGTTGGCCTGATGACGACGCGCCATCTGCTCGGTCTGCTGCATCATCGGCAGCGCGCGCGCCAGTTCACCCTTGCAGTGGTGCACTTCGCCGGTCACCGAGGTGGCGACGATGCGGCTGTAGTAGCTGGACAGCGGCAGGAATTTCAACGCTTCGGTCGCCAGCCGCTCGGCTTCTTCCGGTTTGCCGGCGTTGATCGCCACCTGGGCGCGCAAGGCGTCGAACTCGGCGTGCAGCGTTTGGTCTATCTCGATTTTCTGTTCGCGCATGGTGCGCTCGGCGCGCTCCAGCAGGGTGTTGACCTCGCTGTAGCGGTGCTGGCTCTGCGCCAGCCAGGCCTGCAGCAGCGCCAGCTTGGGGTTTTGGATCAGGCGCTCATACGGCAGCGCGTTGAGGCACTCCTCCAGCAAGGCCAGTTCGCTGTGGTGGAACAGCGACCAGGCGTGTTGCAGCAGGATATCGCGCAGCATGCTGACGTCGCTGGCCGCCAGCGCGTGGTGAATGGCCTCCGCCGGATACCCCAGCGCCAGCCAGCCTTCGGCGGCGGCGCGGTGCAACCCCGGCAGCTCCAGCGCCAGTTCCCACTGGCAACGCTGGCGCAGGAAAGAGGCGAACAGCGGGTGGAAGTTGAACCATTCGCCGGTGTCGTCCATGCGGTGGATAAACAGCCCCTGGCGCTCCAGCTCCTCCAGCCGCTGCTGGCCGTTGTCTTCGCCGGTCAGCCGCACGATCAGCGCATCGTTCATTGAGCGCAGCACCGAACAACGCAGCAGGAAGGCGCGCGCATCGGCATCGACGTGATCCAGCACTTCGTCCACCAGATAGTCGGACAGGTGGCTGGCGTTCAGCCCCGCCAGCCGCTTGGCCGACAGTTGGGCCGAGGAGGCGGATTGGCGGGCCGACAGCGCGATCAGCTGCAGCGCGGTGGCCCAGCCTTCGACTTCGTCGCACAGGCGGCTGCTGTCCTGCTGTTCCATCGGCGCCGCCAGGCGGCAATCGAAGAACTGTTTGGCTTCCTGATGGGTGAACGCCAGCTGCTGCGTGCCCATTTCCAGCAGCTGATCGCGCACCCGCAGGTTGGCGATGCCGAGCGGCGGCAGGGTGCGCGAGAGCAGGATCAGCGTCAGGTTTTCCGGCTGATGGCGCAGGAAAAAGCGCATGGCTTCGTGAATGGCGTCGTTGGTGATCAGGTGATAGTCGTCGATCACCAGGTACAGCGGCTGATGCCAGTCGGCCAGCTCGATAAACAGCTGGGCGAACAGCGCCGACAGGCTGGCGTACTGGTGCTTCTGGCTCAGCGCCTCGCTCTTGACGCAGCGGCCGCCGCTGGCCTGCTGCAGCGCCGCGATCAGGTAGCTGGCGAAACGCTCCGGCTGATTGTCGCTCTCATCCAGGGAATACCAGCCCAGATCGGCCTTGCCGGCCGCCCATTGGGCGATCAGCGTGGTTTTCCCGTATCCCGCCGGGCAATTGACCAGTGTCAGACGATAGTTGCCCGCGCTGGCCAGTTTGGCCAGCAGGCGATCGCGGATCACGGTATTTTGCAGCCGTACCGGGCGGCTCAGTTTTGATGGGATCAGCATAGTATTCCAGGATATAAATCGCGGTTCCCGCCGGGATTGGAGTGGCGCTAATTATTTTATGGTTCGTAATTAATAGCTCCCCCTAACTTCTGCCAACCCTAAACGTATTGCAACAAGCTTCCGCATCGGCTTGGAGTTAAGTTGCTATCGATCACACTTTTTTACGTTTGGCGTCGGAGTACGGCGATGCGGTTGCGGATCGCATTTCCGGCCATGGACAAAACTTCAGCAGCGCGAATACTTGTGCTAACGTCATGGTTAACGTTCTCAGTGCTCGCCGCACGCGTTGGCGGGCTTTTTTGCATCGTTGCAAGGGAGTCAAAAAGTGCCTGAGATCACAATTCCAGCTACGCCCCAATCCTCCTCCCCAGCTAATCCCCAGGCGGGATGATGCCGTCAGGCTTTCTCACCGGCACGATAGCGGCAATTTGACCCACTTACTGGATAGAGAGTTTTCCTTATGTCACAGCCTACGCTCAAGAAGGATGCTTTTCTGGCGGCGCTCGCCCGTCAGTGGCAACGGTTCGGCCTCAGTTCCGCGCAGCAAATGACGCAACATCAATGGTGGGAAGCCGTCAGTGCGGCGCTGGCCGAGCAACTGGCCGCACAGCCGGCGCCGCGCAAAAGCGCCAAACCGCTGCGTCACGTGAACTACATCTCGATGGAGTTTTTGATTGGCCGGTTGACGGCGAACAACCTGATCAACCTGGGCTGGTACGACACCGTCGAGCAGGCGCTGGCCGAGCAGAACGTCAAGCTGGCGGATCTGCTCGAGCAGGAAACCGATCCGGCGTTGGGCAACGGCGGGCTGGGGCGTTTGGCGGCCTGTTTCCTCGACTCGATGGCGACGGTGGAACAACCGGCCACCGGCTATGGGCTGAACTACCAGTACGGGCTGTTCCGCCAGTCGTTCCAGGGTGGGCAACAGCAAGAGGCGCCGGATAACTGGCAACGCGAGAGCTATCCGTGGTTTCGCCACAACGCCGCGTTGGCGGTGGACGTGGGCATCGGCGGCAAGCTGGAAAAGCAGGCCGACGGCCGCGAACTGTGGCGCCCGGCCTTCACCCTGCGCGGCGAAGCCTGGGATCTGCCGGTGCTGGGGTATCGCAACGGCGTGGCGCAGCCGCTGCGTCTGTGGCAGGCGACCCATCAGCATCCGTTCAACCTGGGCGATTTCAACGACGGCAAATTCCTGCAGGCTGAGAAGCAGGGCGTAGAAGCCGATAAGCTGACCAAGGTGCTTTACCCGAACGACAACCATCAGGCCGGCAAACGCCTGCGCCTGATGCAGCAGTATTTCCAGTGCGCCTGCTCGGTGGCGGACATTTTGCGCAAGCACCATCAGGCCGGCCGCAAGATTGAAGAACTGCCGAAGTATGAAGTGATCCAGCTGAACGACACCCACCCGACCATCGCCATTCCGGAAATGCTGCGCATTCTGCTGGACGAGCATCAGCTGGAGTGGGAGGCGGCCTGGGCGATCACCAGCAACACCTTCGCCTACACCAACCACACTTTGATGCCGGAAGCGCTGGAGCGCTGGGATGAAAAATTGGTGCGCAGCCTGCTGCCGCGCCATTTCTCCATCATCAAACAGATCAACGCCAGGTTTAAAAAATTGGTGGATAAGCACTGGCCGGGCGACGAGGCGGTGTGGGCCAAGCTGGCGGTGCACCACGACAAGCAGGTGCGCATGGCCAACCTGTGCGTGGTCAGCGGCTTTGCGGTTAACGGCGTGGCGCAGCTGCATTCGGATCTGGTGGTGAAGGATCTGTTCCCGGAATATCACCAGCTGTGGCCGAACAAATTCCATAACGTCACCAACGGCATCACGCCGCGCCGCTGGCTGAAACAGTGCAATCCGGCGCTGTCGGGCCTGATCGACGAGACGCTGAAGGTGGAGTGGGCGAGCGATCTCGACGCGCTGCGCGGGCTGGAGAAATTCGCCGACGACGCGGCGTTCCGCCAGCGTTATCAGCAGATCAAACGCGACAACAAGGTGGCGCTGGCTCATTACGTGCACGGCGTGATGGGGCTGACGCTCGATCCGGACGCGATCTTCGACGTGCAGATCAAACGCCTGCACGAGTACAAACGCCAGCACCTGAATCTGCTGCACATCCTGTCGCTGTATCGCCAGCTGCGCGACAACCCGAACCTGGACATCGTGCCGCGCGTGTTCCTGTTCGGCGCCAAGGCGGCGCCGGGCTACTACCTGGCGAAGAACATCATCTACGCCATCAATCAGGCGGCCGAGAAGATCAATCACGATCCGCTGGTGAAAGATCGCCTGAAAGTGGCGTTTATTCCGGACTACCGCGTCTCGGTGGCCGAACTGATGATCCCGGCGGCGGATATCTCCGAGCAGATCTCCACCGCCGGTAAAGAGGCCTCCGGCACCGGCAACATGAAACTGGCGCTGAACGGCGCGCTGACGGTCGGCACGCTGGACGGCGCCAACGTCGAAATCGCCGAGCAGGTGGGCGAAGACAACATCTTTATCTTCGGCAATACCGTGGAGCAGGTGAAGGCGATAGTGGCGAAGGGCTACGATCCGCTCAGCTACCGCAAGAAGGACAAGCACCTGAAGGCGATTTTGGATGAACTGGCGAGCGGCGCGTTCAGCCACGGCGACAAGCACGCGTTCGACATGATGCTGCACAGCCTGCTGGAAGGCGGCGATCCCTATCTGGTGCTGGCGGACTTTGCCTCGTACTGCCAGGCGCAGCGCCGGGTCGATGAGCTGTATCGCGATCGGGACGAGTGGACGCGGCGGACTATCCTTAACACCGCGCGCGTCGGCATGTTCAGCTCGGATCGCTCGATCCGCGATTACCAGCAGCGCATCTGGCAAGCCAAACGTTAAGGAGAGCGAATGGATCGCAAGCGTATCGATCAGGCGGCAGCGCAGGCGGGGATCGCTGCCGATTTCATCAATGCTCACGGCAAACGGCAGGCGATTGAGCCGCAGACCAAGCGCAAGCTGCTGGCGGCCATGAAGTGGGCCGATGATGCGGTGCAGGATACCGCGCCGCCGCCGTTACCGGCGGTCAAGGTGTTCTATCAGGGCGCGCCGTTGGCGCTGACGCCGACGGGCGAAGGCGAATACCTGTGGGCGCTGCAGTGTGAAGACGGCGAATGCCTGCAGGGGCGCGTCGGCGCGCGCAAGACCCTGACGCTGCCCGGCGAGCTGCCGGCGGGTTACCACCAATTGACGTTGAGACAGGGCGCACGGCAGTGGTCATGCCGAGTGATCGTCGCGCCGAGGCGCTGCTTCGAGCCGGACGCCTTGTTGACCGGCAAAAAGCTGTGGGGCGCCTGCGTTCAGCTGTACACGCTGCGCTCCGATCGCAACTGGGGCATCGGCGATTTCGGCGATCTGCGCCTGATGGTGGAAGAGGTGGGGGAACGCGGCGGCGCTTTCGTCGGCCTCAACCCGATCCATGCGCTGTACCCCGCCAACCCGGAGAGCGCCAGCCCTTACAGCCCCTCGTCACGCCGCTGGCTGAACCTGGCGTATATCGACGTCAACGCGGTGGAGGATTTCCAGCGCAGCGACGCGGCGCAGCGCTGGTGGCAGAAGCCGGCGACGCAGAAACAGCTCGCCAAAGCGCGCGCTGCGGAGTGGGTGGATTACACCGCCGTGATGCAGCTGAAACTGGCGGCGCTGAAGCTGGCGTTTCCGGTATTTCAGGCGCGCAAGCCAAACGACGCGCAGCGTCAGGCGTTCGAGCAATTCGTGACGGACGGCGGCGACAGCCTGTATCGGCAAGCGGCCTTCGACGCGCTGCATGCCCATTTGGCGGCGGATGACATCAGCCAGTGGGGCTGGCCGGCCTGGCCCGAACGTTATCGGCAGGGGGATAGCGAAGCGGTGCGGCAGTTCTGCACTGAACACCAGGAAACGGTTCGTTTTTACCTGTGGCTGCAGTGGCTGGCGGCCACCCAGTTCGCGCAGTGTTTTGACCAGAGCAGGCAGCAGCAGATGCCGATCGGCCTGTATCGCGATCTGGCGGTCGGGGTGGCGGAAGGCGGGGCGGAAACCTGGTGTGACCGCGAGCTGTACTGCCTGAAAGCGTCGGTCGGGGCGCCGCCGGATATTCTGGGCCCGCTGGGGCAAAACTGGGGCCTGCCGCCGATGGATCCGCACGTGATGGCGGCGCGCGGGTATCAGCCGTTCATTGATCTTTTGCGCGCCAACATGACCAGCTGCGGCGCGCTGCGTATCGATCACGTCATGGCGCTGCTGCGGCTGTGGTGGATCCCGTATGGCGAAACCGCCGATCGCGGCGCCTACGTCAAATATCCGGTGGACGATCTGCTGGCGGTGCTGGCGCTGGAAAGCCAGCGCCATCGCTGCATGGTGATCGGCGAGGATCTCGGTACGGTGCCGGTGGAAATCGTCGGCAAGCTGCGCGACAGCGGCGTCTATTCCTACAAAGTGCTCTATTTCGAAAGCGACGGCGAACACCATTTCCGCGCGCCGCAGGCCTATCCGGTGCAGGCGATGGCGACCATCACTACCCACGATCTGCCGACGCTGCGCGGCTACTGGCAAAGCGACGATCTGACGCTCGGCAACCGGTTGGGTCTCTACCCGGACGCGGAAATCCTGCGGGCGCTGTTCGCCGATCGAGAACGCGCCAAGCAGGGGCTGCTGGATGGATTGCATCGTTATGGCTGCGTGCCGCAGAAGGTGGGCAAGAAGGCGGCGCTGCTCGGCATGAGCCCGCTGCTCAACCGCGGCCTGCAGCGTTATGTCGCTGACAGCGCCAGCGCCTTGCTTGGCCTGCAGCCGGAAGACTGGCTGGACATGGCCGAGCCGGTCAATATTCCCGGCACCAGTGACCAGTACCCTAACTGGCGGCGCAAGCTGACCCGGACGTTGGAGGAGATGTTCGCCGACCCGCGGATAAACCGGCTGCTGAAGGATTTGGACAAGCGCCGACGCAAGGTGTCGGTGGGGTGACGATGAGGTGTCGTTGTATTAGGTCAAAGGACGAGAACTTTAGTCCCATCCAAATGACGGATACCCGAATTAATTGGCGTTGCAGCTAGGCGGCAAGTGCGTAAAACCCCAGGAGCTTACTTAAGTAAGTGACTGGGGTGCGCGCATGCGGCCAACAACGCTGCAACTTCAAGTAAGAAGGGTATCAGTAGTAGGAGTGCTCGCCGCGCTGGTGCTCGGTCAAATCACGCACGCCCTTCAGCTCCGGGAACTTCTGCAGCAGCTCTTTCTCGATGCCTTCTTTCAGCGTGACGTCGACCATCGAACAGCCGTTGCAACCGCCGCCGAACTGCAGAATAGCCATGTTGTCGTCGGTGATCTCCATCAGCGTTACGCGGCCGCCGTGGCCCGCCAGCTGTGGGTTGATCTGCGACTGCAGCACGTATTCCACGCGTTCCATCAGCGGCGCGTCGTCATCGACCTTGCGCATCTTGGCGTTCGGCGCCTTCAGCGTCAGCTGAGAACCCAACTGGTCGGTCACGAAGTCGATTTCGGCGTCTTCCAGATACGGCGCGCTCAGCTCATCGACATAGGCGGACAGTTTGTCGAACTTCAGTTCGGTATCCGTCGCTTCTACCGCGTCCGGCGGGCAATAAGAGACACCGCATTCGGCCGTCGGCGTGCCCGGGTTGATCACGAATACGCGGATTTGGGTGCCTTCTTCTTGATTTGCCAGCAGTTTGGCAAAGTGTTCCTGTGCAGCATCTGTTATACGGATCATAGCATTAGCTCAATAGTTGACTTCTATAGTCGGTTATAATACGCCCATTGCCGTGGCACTACAACGTGCGGCAAACGCACCATATCTGCACCGAGGCGGCGCCTTGCCGCCGCAGCAGCGCCGCGATCTCCGAGACGGTGCTGCCGGTGGTCACCACGTCATCCACCAGGGCGATATGCCGGCCGGCGACCGGCACGGTACAGGCGAACGCGCGCTGCAGATTGCGTCTGCGGGCAGAGGCGCTCAGCCGCTGTTGCAGAGCGGTTTTGCGCACCCGGCGCAAGGCGGCGGGCCGGTAGGCGCAGCCCAGCCAGCGCGCCAGCGGCCGGGCCAGCAGATCGCTCTGGTTATAGCCACGGCGCCAGCAGCGTGTTGCATGCAAGGGTACCGCCAAAATCAGGTCAGGTCTGTTCAGATACTGCTCTCTGCGCGCCTGCTGCCAGCGCAACAGCATCAGGCGCGCCAGCGCCGGCGCCAGCTCGGGCGCGCGGTGGAACTTGAACCTTTTTACCAAGCCGCTGAGCGGCGTCACGTAGTCGCCGACGAACACCAGCCGTTGCCAGGGCGGTGGCCGTTGCAGGCAGCGGCCGCAGGGCGTGCGCGTCTCCCCGGCGGGCAGCCCGCAGCGCGGGCAACACGGCGGTCTGGCCGGCAGGTGACGCAGGCAGCAGCTGCAGAGGCCATGACGCATCAGGCTCAATGGCTGTCGGCATAGCCAACAGCGGCTGCGGATTGATAGCATAGTGTCTCCGAGACGGGTAAGCATGAAAGGACAATAACCAATGACAGCGCTGTACTGGCAAACAATAGGTGAAGGTGAACGCGATCTTGTGCTGCTGCACGGCTGGGGATTGAACGCCGAAGTGTGGAGTTGCATTCAGGCGCGGCTGACGCCGCATTTTCGTCTGCACCTGGTCGATCTGCCGGGGTACGGCCGCAGCCAGGGGTTCGGCCCCCTGTCGCTGGCGCAGATGACGGAAATCGTGCTGGCGGCCGCCCCGTCGCAGGCCTGGTGGCTCGGCTGGTCGCTCGGCGGGCTGGTGGCCAGCCAGGCGGCGCTGATGCAGCCGCAGCGGGTCAGCGGGCTTATCACCGTGGCCTCCTCGCCGTGCTTTGCCGCCCGCGATGAGTGGCCGGGGATCCGTCCGGACGTGCTGAGCGGTTTCCAGCACCAGCTAAGCCTGGATTTCCAGCGCACCGTCGAGCGTTTTCTGGCGCTGCAGACGCTGGGCACCGAGAGCGCGCGTCAGGATGCGCGCCAGCTGAAAGCGGTGGTGCTCAACCAACCGACGCCGAGCGTCGAAGTACTGAACGGCGGGTTGGAGATCCTGCGCACCGCCGATCTGCGCGCGCCGCTGGCGGAGCTGCCGCTGCCGTTGCTGCGGATCTACGGCTATCTGGACGGGCTGGTGCCGCGCAAGGTCGCCGAGCTGCTCGACGCCGCCTGGCCGAACTCCACGTCGCAGATCGTGGCTAAAGCCGCCCATGCGCCGTTTATCTCTCATCCCGATGAATTTGTGACGATGATCGAAGCGTTTATTGCAGCACATTGAATGCAGCGTGAAAACGCACGATAGAGCGCGAAAAAAAACGCTGCCGGGTGGATAAAAGACAAAGCTGTTCAATACTTAGTGAGTCAATGCGTTGGCTGCAAAATGAAAAGACCGCGTGCGGCGATTTTCATTTTGGCGTTTCGTCTCTGGGAAACAGGCCCCGTCAGGGAAAGCAACGAGGCCTGAGGATGTCGCGGCAGCCTGCAGTACTACGCATGGATCCTGGACGGCTTTCATAACAGATAAATTATCCATTGAGAGGTTAGTGTCATGAAATCATTGAAGATGATTATTGCAGCGGCAGTGCTGGGTTCGGTGTCTTTCGGCTCCATGGCGGCAACCCTGCTGACCAAGGAAGATCTGGATAAGAATCCGGGTAAATACGAGAAGATCGGCACCGTGACCACCACGGCGGAAACCACGTCGCCGATGGATGCCAAGGAAGAGCTGTCCAAACTGGCGGACGAAAAGGGCGGTCAATACTACGTGATCCTGGCGGGCCGCGAACACGGTAAATTCAGCGCCATCGCCGAAGTTTACAAAGACAAGCAATAAGCCTTGAACGGCAAAGGGGCGCCCGCAGCGGCGCCCCTGAACGTCAGGCCTTCAGCCGGTAGAACACCGTGCTGCACCCCTGGCCCTGCGGGCAGCTTTTGCAGCCGCCGCTCAGACAGGCGCCGTCATCCTGTTCGATGCGTTCCACTTTCCCCATCGCCGTCAAACGGTCCAGCATCGCCTGCACCAGCGGCAGCGGCGTCGCCAGCGATTGGCTGAGCTGCTGCGCCTGAGCGCTGCCGCGCAGCGCCAACGCATCGCGCACCTGCAGCAGCCCGGCCATCAGTGGCAGCTCCCTTTGGCGCCCTGACAGCAGGCCGCCGGCGTGGCGTTGCCCAGGCGAACCGTGACGCGGCTGCGCGCCCGGCGCAGGCCGAACAGCACCAGCAGGTTTACCAGCACCACCGCCAGGATCGCCGTCAGGCTGTACTGCGGATGTTGGTTGAAGGTGGCCGCCTGATAGAACAGCGTCGCCAGCGAGTAGGCGACGTTCAGCCCCCACAGGATTGAGAAGGTCATCCAGCCGCGGCTCGATTCACGGGCGATGGCGCCCATCACCGAGACGCAAGGCACGTACAGCAACACGAAGATCAGGTAGCTGTAGGCGGAAATGCCGGAGCCGAATTTGCTGCTCATCACGCCCATCGAGCCGACGCCCATCTCGCCGTCGCCCTTGCTGGCTTCGATCGGGTTGGAGAGCACGCTCAGGCTGAAGGTGTTTTTCAGCCCGTCCCAGGTTTCCTGCAGCGCCCCGCCCAGTTCATCGAGCAAGTTGAAGTTGGCGGCGTCGAACGCCTCTTTGTTGATGTGCTCGGCGGTATACAGCGTGTTCAGCGTGCCGACCACCACTTCTTTCGCCATCGCGCCGGTCACCAGCCCGACGGTGGCCTGCCAGTTATCGCTGTGGACGCCCATCGGCTGCAGCAGCGGCGTCAGCACCTTGGAGACCGAGGCCAGCGCGGAGTCGTTGATGTTGTCGACCGTTTTGCCGCTGAACGAGAAGCTGTTCAGGCCGCCGATGAACATGCTGGCGACCACGATCACCTTACCGGCGCGCAACACGAAGCCTTTCAATCGCTGCCAGGTTTGCAGCAGCAGGCTTTTCAGGTGCGGCACGTGGTAAACCGGCAGTTCCATGACGAACGGTGAGGCTTCGCCGCGCATGAGGGTGTATTTCAGCACCAGGCCGGTCAGGATCGCCACCGCGATGCCGAGCATGTACAGCGAGAACACTACCCCAGCGCCGTCCTGGCCGAAGAAGGCGGCGGCGAACACCGCGAAGATCGCCAGACGGGCGCCGCAGGACATGAACGGCGCCATCATGATGGTGATCAGGCGCTCGCGCTGGGCGTCCAGCGTACGGGCGCCCATGATGGACGGCACGTTGCAGCCGAAGCCGACGATCAGCGGCACGAAGGATTTGCCCGGCAGCCCGAGCGCCTGCATCAGGCGGTCCATCACGAACGCCGCGCGCGCCATGTAGCCGGAGTCTTCCAGGAACGACAGGAACAGGTACATCATGCCGATCTGCGGCACCAGCGGCAGCACGGTGTTGATGCCGCCGCCGACGCCCTGCGCCAGGAAGACGGTCAGCCAGTCGGGGAAGTGCAGGGTGTAACCCAGCCACTGAATGCCCTGAATGAAGATCGCCGCCGAGCCGATATCGAAGATCGGCTGCAGCGCGCCGCCGATATTGATCGCCAGCAGGAACATCAGGTACATCACCAGCAGGAAGATCGGTACGCCCAGCCAGCGGTTGAGGATCACTTTATCCAGTATGTCGGTCAGGCGGTTGGGCATCGCCTGCTGCGAGTTGCTGACCGCGTCGCACAGGGCGGCGATGGACTGGTAGCGCGCGTCGGCGATCACCAGCGCCGGGTCCTCCTGCTGCTGCTGTTGCAGCGCCTGAATGGCCGCTGGCAGCCGCGCCACGGCGGGGCCGGCCAGGCGATGGCTGTAGATGTCGCCCTCCAGCATCTGCAGCGCCAGCCAGCGGCGCTGCGCCGCCGGCAGCGTTTGCGGCATGGCGTCGCTCAGCGTGGCGACCTCTTTCAGCAGCAGCGGCGGGTAGTTCACCAGCGCCTGCTGTTCGTTGATGCGATGATTGTCGATCATTTGTTTCAGCACGCCGATGCCGTCGGCGCGGGTGGAGACCATCGGCACTACCGGGCAACCGAGGCGCGCCGACAGCGCGGCGACGTCGATATCGATATGCTGGCTTTTGGCGATGTCGAGCATGTTGAGCGCCACGATGCAGGGAATGCCCAGCTCCAGCAGCTGCAGCGTCAGGTAGAGGTTGCGTTCCAGGTTGGAGGCATCCACCACGTTGATCAGCAGATCGGCGTCGCCGCTCAAAATGTAGTGGCAGGCGATCTGCTCATCGAGCGACGTCTGCTCCGAAATGGTGGTCAGGGAGTAGGTGCCGGGCAAATCGACCAGCCGCACGTCGGACTGCGGGGTGGTGAAATGGCCTTCCTTGCGTTCGACCGTCACGCCCGCCCAGTTGCCGACCCGCTGGCGCGCGCCGGTCAGTTGGTTGAACAGCGTGGTTTTGCCGGAGTTCGGGTTGCCGATTAAGCCGATGGTGAGTTTTTTCATAGTTCTGCGTGTCGTCTTCAAGGAGAACAGCGCCGGCGCAAAGGCGCACCGGCAAACGGAGGGCGCGCCGGCTCAGGGCTGGCCGTCGAGCTGCAGCAGCGCCAAATCCTTCCTGCGCAGCACCAGGCTGACGCGGCGGGTTTTAATTTCTATCGGATCGCCCAGCGGCGCGACGCGCACCACGTCGAACGAAGAGCCGGGCAGCATGCCGAGCGATAACAATTTTTGGCGGTAGGCCGGCGCAATCTCGCTGGAAAAGCCGACAATCTTATATGTGCGTTTAGGTTGAAGCTGCATGTCATTAACCTTCCGGGGGCCGATGAGCATCGGGCTGATGATAATTGGACGTTGCCGGCGAAAATGCCACGCCGTCGGCGGTATTCATCCATAAGGTCATGCAATAAAGTGAGCGAAAATAATAGTAATTATCATTATCGCATTCAATGCAAAAAGTAAGGGTATTGTAACCAATTATTTTGGCGGCGGCCGCTTTTTGGCTGGCCCCCTTGATAATCCCCGTTTTACCACCGCTTATACGCGGCGACAAATGAGAATGGCGAGTTAAATCAGTTACGTATTTGTAGCCGAGTTTTCTCATTTGCAAATATCGATGGCTTTTTCCCTTTATTTATTTCCGCTGAAAGGCAATTCGATAACATTATTCCGCCGTAATGCGAGCGGTAACCATTTGTGTTTCTCTCACAATTCGCGAGATGAAAAATGCGTGTTAACGGAGTTGTTAATAAACGGCTGCAGAAGGGATTTTTGCTGGCTGAATAATGGGAGGACGGTCACACAAGAACGGGAAATAAAAAGATGATGGTTTATTGAGACGGGTCAAAAATGCCGCAAGTTTTCTTCATTGGAAAGGGCGGAGCAGGCTCCGCCCTGTTGGTCTGACTTAGCGTTTCTTGCCGAAAGCCGCCGCCAGCGCGTCGCCCATGGCGCTGTTGCCGGCCGGCGCCGCATTGCGCGGTTTGGCCTTGTTGGCGGGCGCCGAACGGTTGGCGTTGTCGCGCGCCTGTGCCGGCGCGTTGCCGCCGCGGCGCGGCGAGCCTTCGCCCGGTTGCTCATCCAGACGCATGCTCAGCGCGATGCGTTTGCGTTGCAGATCGACTTCCATCACCTTCACTTTGACGATGTCGCCGGCTTTCACCACGGTGTGCGGATCTTCGACGAACTTGTCCGCCAGCGAGGAGATATGCACCAGGCCGTCCTGATGCACGCCGATATCCACGAAGGCGCCGAAGTTGGTGACGTTGGTCACTGACCCTTCCAGGATCATGCCCGGCTGCAGATCGTTGAGGGTTTCCACGCCTTCGGCAAAGGTGGCGGTTTTGAACTCCGGACGCGGGTCGCGGCCCGGTTTCTCCAGCTCTTTCAGGATGTCGGTGACCGTCGGCACGCCGAACTTGTCGTCGGTGAAATCGACCGCTTTCAGGCTGCGCACCGCCGAGGCGTTGCCCATCAGATCCTGCAGCGCCTGCTCGGTGGCGGCCAGAATGCGCTGCACCACCGGGTAGGCTTCCGGGTGGACGGTAGAGGCATCCAGCGGGTTGTCGCCGTGGTTGATGCGCAGGAAGCCGGCGCACTGTTCGAACGCTTTCGGCCCCAGACGGCTGACTTTCAGCAACTGTTCACGGTTGCTGAAGCGGCCGTTCTCGTCGCGCCAGTTGACGATATTCTGCGCCATCATGCGCGTCAGGCCGGCCACGCGGGTCAGCAACGGCACCGAAGCGGTGTTCAGATCGACGCCGACGGCGTTCACGCAGTCTTCCACCACCGAGTCCAGCTTTTTCGCCAGCTGGCTCTGGCTGACGTCATGCTGATACTGGCCGACGCCGATGGATTTCGGGTCGATCTTCACCAGCTCCGCCAGCGGATCCTGCAGACGACGGGCGATGGACACCGCGCCGCGCAGCGACACGTCGAGATCCGGGAACTCCTGCGCCGCCAGTTCGGACGCGGAGTACACCGACGCGCCCGCTTCGCTGACGATCACTTTTTGCGCCCGGACGTCGCTGAACTGCTTTTGCAGGTCGAGATAGAAACGCTCGGTTTCACGTGAAGCGGTGCCGTTGCCGATCGCCACCAGCTCCACGTTGTGTTTGATGCACAGCGCCGCGACGATGGCGGCGGCTTTGGCCGCTTGCCCGGTGTGCGGATAGACGGTGTCGGTGGCGACCAGCTTGCCGGTCGCGTCGACCACGGCGACTTTCACCCCGGTACGCAGGCCAGGATCGAGGCCCATGGTGGCGCGCATGCCGGCCGGCGCGGCCATCAACAGATCATGCATGTTGCGGGCGAAGACGTTGATCGCTTCATCCTCCGCGCGTTCGCGCACCGTGCCCATCAGTTCGGTTTCAAGGTGCAGCAGCACCTTGATGCGCCAGGTCCAGTTGACCACCGCCTTGCGCCAGGCGTCGGCCGGAGCGTTGTTCAGGCGCAGATTGAGGTGATTGATGATGATCAGCTCCGCCTGGCTTTCGCGCGGCGCTTCCTCAAACTGCGGATCGGCGTTCAGCGCCAGCTGCAGCACGCCTTCGTTGCGGCCGCGGAACATCGCCAGCGCGCGGTGCGAAGGCACCTGGGAAATCGGTTCGTGGTGATCGAAATAGTCGCGGAACTTAGCGCCTTCGTCTTCCTTGCCCTCGACCACTTTGGAGACCAGATGGGCGTTTTTCCACAGGTAGTCGCGCACCTTGGCCAGCAGCGCGGCGTCTTCGGCGAAGCGCTCCATCAGGATATAGCGCGCGCCGTCGAGGGCGGCTTTCACGTCCGCCACGCCCTTCTCGGCGTCGACGTAGCGTTCAGCCAGCTGTTCCGGCTGCTGTTGCGGATCCTGCCACAGCGTGTCCGCCAGCGGTTCCAGACCGGCTTCGATGGCGATCTGGCCACGGGTGCGGCGCTTGGGTTTGTACGGCAGGTAGAGGTCTTCGAGTTCGGTCTTGCTCAGCGTGGCGTTGATCGCCCCCGCCAGTTGTTCGGTCAGTTTGCCCTGTTCATCGATCGACTTCAGGATGGTCTGACGACGATCTTCCAGTTCACGCAGATAACCCAGGCGGGTTTCCAGCTGGCGCAGTTGGGTGTCGTCCAGGCCCCCGGTGACTTCCTTACGATAGCGTGCAATAAAGGGCACGGTATTACCTTCATCCAGCAGACGGATGGCGGAGTCGACTTGCTCCGGCCGGGCCTGCAGTTCTGTTGCAATAATGCGGCTCAGTGGGTCATTCATAGGTCTGGTATCTGTATTGAGAACGGTGAATAAACAGGGGACAGTTATACGGATTGATCGCGGAAAATGCCAGCGGAGCGGGCCGCCGCCGCGCGGCCGCGGCGTGGAGAACAGCTCGGGCGGCGGCGTTGGCGGCGGTTAGGAAAAAGCTGAAAGCTTACTTCGGGTAGTTTATCTCGTTAACGTACCACTGCGCCTCGCCCAGCGGGGTATTGACGGTGGCGACGTCCCCGACCTCTTTTTTCAGCAGGGCGCGCGCCATCGGCGCATCGATGGAGATGTAATCCTTGCGGCCGAAAATCTCGTCGTAGCCGACGATGCGAAAACGTTTGATCTCGCCGTCGTCATTCTCCACCTCCACCCAGGCGCCGAAGAACACTTTGCCTTCCTGCTGCGGGGAGTAATCGACGATCTTCAACTGCTCCAGGCATTTGGTCAGATAGCGGACGCGGCGATCGATCTCGCGCAGCCGCTTCTTGTTGTATTGGTAATCGGCGTTTTCGCTTCTGTCGCCCAGGCTGGCGGCCCAGGTCACTTTCTTGGTCACCTCGGGGCGTTCTTCACGCCAGAGGTAATCCAGCTCTTGTTTGAGCTTGTCATACCCTTCACGGGTTATCAGTTGAGTTCTCATCGTGATTTATCTTTATGGGGCCACCGCCACAGTGTACGTGAATGCGGAGGGCTTTAAAAATGGCGCGCGGGCCTGCGCCTTGTCGCACGGTTTTTATTCAGTTTGCGCAGCTTTTAACAATCGGGAGTATGCTTAGCGATAGCGGAAAAAGAATGTGACGAAAGGAGGATATCTGGCGAGAGAGACAAGGAATTTTGGCGCACAACCCAACACATTGAAGGTATTACCGCATGGAATTTAAAGATTACTACGCCACGATGGGCGTTGAGCCCAACGCCGATCTGAAAACCATCAAAACGGCTTACCGCCGGCTGGCGCGTAAATATCACCCTGACGTGAGCACCGAAGACGACGCCGAGAGCAAGTTCAAGGAACTGGCCGAAGCCTATGAGGTACTGAAGGACGACGAGCGCCGCGCCGAGTACGATCAGATCCGGCTGCATCGCAACGATCCCAACTTTGGCCGCCAGGCGCGCGGCGATCACGGCGGCTATCAGCAGAGCGCCTCATGGCACGGCGGCGGCGCCGACGCGCAAGACTTCTCCGACTTCTTCGAGAGCATGTTCGGCGGGCGGGCGGCGGGCGGGCACCGTTCCGCTTCGCACTCGCACGGCGGGCATGGCTTCCGCGGCCAGGATCTGGAGATGGAGGTGCCGCTGTTCCTCGAGGAAACGCTGCATGGTCAAAGCCGCGAGATTTCCTACAAGCTGCCGGTGTACGACGAACTGGGGCGGCAGGTAAGCGAAGCCAGCAAGACGCTGAACGTGAAAATTCCGGCCGGCGTGGGCGACGGCGAGCGCATTCGCCTCAAGGGGCAGGGCGTTGCCGGCGTGGGCGGCGGCCAGAACGGCGACCTGTATCTGGTTATCCGCCTCGCGCCGCACCCGCTGTTTGAGATAGACGGCCACAACCTGAGCATCGTGGCGCCGCTCGCTCCGTGGGAAGCGGCGCTCGGCGCCAGCATTGAGGTGCCGACGCTGACCGGCAAAATCGCGCTGACCGTGCCGGCCGGCAGCCAGAGCGGCAAACGGCTGCGGGTCAAAGGCAAAGGGCTGGCGGGCAAGAAAGAGCCCGGTGACCTGTACGTTATTCTCAAGGTGGTGATGCCGCCGAAGCCGAACGAGAAGGCCAGCGCCCTGTGGCGGGAACTGGCTGAACAGGCGGCGTTCAACCCGCGCGCGGAATGGGAGTAAAGCAGATGATGAAAAAAGAGATCACTTTCACCGTGGTGGAATTGTGTCAGAGGGTGGAGATTTCAGAGGACGAGCTGGTCGAGATCGTCGGCCTGGGCGTTATCGTGCCGCTGGAGCCGGCGCAGCCGCGCTGGGAGTTTGATTATCCGGCGCTGAGCCATCTGCAGCGCGCACGCAGGCTGCGGGCGGAGCTGGATCTGGACTGGCCGGGGATCGCCATGGCGCTGACGCTGCTCGACCGGGTTGATGCGCTACAGCAAGAGAACCGGCAGCTGCGCAGGCAGCTGGCGCGTTTCCTGCAAACTTCCTGACCCGACAGCTGAACGCCACCGGGCGCTTCCCGGTGGCGAAATTGCACAAAATTGGGCCGTCGCCCCACATTGCGCCGATAAAGGGCGAAATTTTGACGAACCCCCGTCGACATTCACTGAAAATTGTTGATAAATGGGGAAAAGAATAAGCTTTGTAACAATTTCGTCTAGAATACATACCATTAAACGCTGTCTCAAATGGCAAGGTTTTCTAACAATATTCGAGTCAGGCAATAAAGCCTTTGGGAGTAATACCATGCAAGAGAATCATAAGATCCTGGTTGTCGATGATGACATGCGCCTGCGCGCGCTTTTAGAACGTTATTTAACCGAGCAGGGCTTCCAGGTTCGCAGCGTTGCCAACGCTGAGCAAATGGATCGCTTGCTGACTCGTGAATCCTTCCATTTGATGGTGCTCGATCTGATGTTGCCGGGCGAAGACGGCCTGTCCATCTGCCGCCGCCTGCGCAGCCAGAGCAACCCGATGCCGATCATTATGGTCACCGCGAAAGGCGAAGAGGTCGATCGCATCGTGGGCCTGGAAATCGGCGCCGACGACTACATTCCTAAACCGTTCAACCCGCGTGAGCTGTTGGCTCGTATCCGCGCGGTGCTGCGCCGTCAGGCGAACGAACTGCCGGGCGCGCCTTCGCAGGAAGAAGCGGTGATCGCTTTCGGCAAATTCAAACTGAACCTCGGCACCCGCGAGATGTTCCGCGAAGACGAGCCGATGCCGTTGACCAGCGGCGAGTTCGCGGTACTGAAGGCGCTGGTCAGCCACCCGCGTGAACCGCTGTCGCGCGATAAGCTGATGAACCTGGCGCGTGGCCGCGAATACAGCGCCATGGAACGCTCCATCGACGTGCAGATCTCTCGTCTGCGCCGTATGGTTGAAGAAGATCCGGCGCATCCGCGTTATATCCAGACCGTGTGGGGTCTCGGCTACGTCTTCGTCCCGGACGGCAGTAAGGCATGAGGCGATTGCGCTTTTCACCGCGTAGCTCGTTTGCCCGAACCCTGTTGTTGATCGTCACCTTGCTGTTCGTCAGCCTGGTGACGACCTATCTGGTGGTGCTGAACTTCGCCATCCTGCCCAGCCTGCAGCAGTTCAACAAGGTATTGGCCTACGAAGTGCGTATGCTGATGACCGATCGGCTGCAGCTGGAGGACGGCACGCTGCTGGAGGTGCCGCCGGCGTTCCGCCGTGAGATCTACCGCGAACTGGGCATCTCTCTCTACACCAACTCGGCGGCGGAGGAGAGCGGCCTGCGCTGGGCGCAGCACTACCAGTTCCTCAGCCAGCAGATGGCGCAGCAGCTCGGCGGGCCGACCGATGTGCGGGTGGAGGTGAACAAGAACTCCCCGGTGGTGTGGCTGAAAACCTGGCTGCAGCCCGATATCTGGGTGCGCGTGCCGCTGACGGAAATCCACCAGGGCGATTTCTCGCCGCTGTTCCGCTATACGCTGGCGATTATGCTGCTCGCGATCGGCGGCGCCTGGCTGTTTATTCGTATTCAAAACCGCCCGCTGGTGGAGCTGGAACATGCGGCGCTGCAGGTGGGCAAGGGCATTATTCCGCCGCCGCTGCGCGAGTATGGCGCTTCCGAAGTGCGGTCGGTGACTCGCGCATTCAATCAGATGGCGTCGGGCGTCAAACAGCTGGCGGATGACCGCACTTTGCTGATGGCCGGAGTCAGCCACGACCTGCGCACGCCGTTGACGCGCATCCGCCTGGCGACGGAGATGATGAGCGCCGAAGACGGCTATCTGGCCGAGTCGATCAATAAAGACATCGAAGAGTGCAACGCCATCATCGAGCAGTTCATCGATTATCTGCGCACCGGGCAGGAAATGCCGACCGAAAGCAGCGATCTGAACGCCATTTTAGGCGAAGTGGTCGCGGCCGAGAGCGGCTATGAGCGGGTGATTGAAACCGCGCTGTCGCCGGGCGAGCTGATGATGAACGTGCATCCGCTGTCGATTAAACGGGCGGCGGTGAATATGGTGGTGAACGCGGCGCGTTACGGCAACGGCTGGATCAAGGTCAGCAGCGGCCGTGAGCTGCAGCGCGGCTGGTTCCAGGTGGAAGATGACGGCCCGGGCATCAAGCCGGACGAGTTGAAGCACCTGCTGCAGCCGTTCGTGCGCGGTGACAGCGCGCGCAGCACCAGCGGCACCGGCCTGGGGCTGGCGATCGTGCAGCGTATTATCGACGCGCATGATGGCGAACTGGATATCGGCACCAGCGAGCGCGGCGGGCTATTGATCCGCGCTTATATTCCGTTGCCGATGGAGAAAAAAGAGTCGACCAACGGCCATCAAACGGCCAGGGAAACCGCCTGACCTCTGATGTGGGCCGCGCCGCTGCGGCCCCGTCAGGACTTTCTGCTCATCACGTAGTATTCCGCCGCATCCTCATGCAACCGGCGGCCGGTCGGCGCCTGCCACGGATCGATTAATTCGATGCCGCAGTGGAGGAAGTCTTTGGTATTGCGGGTGGCCAGGGCGGCGCCGTAATGCAGGCAGGTGGCGGCGATTTGGGTATCGGGCACGCTCATCGCTTTACCCAACAGCCGATTCCTTGCCGTCAATTCCGCGTATTGCATCGCGCACAGCCCATCAAACGGCAATATCTGCCCCTCGAACTTCAATTCAATGGCGTCCGCCAATTTCAGCTTGAGATCCCGCTGGCGTTTGCCGTCAGGCATGCAGGCCACGCCGCTGAACAGTTCGGCGAGGACAATGGCGCTGAGATAGAGCTCGTCATTGTCCTTTTCATTTAACCAGTTAATGACGTTGTAGTACGGGCTGGGACGCAGCGTTTCTGAAATGACGTCGGTGTCGATAATGATCATGCGTTGTCATCTTCATCATCAAAGGTGACGATGCGTGGCGGCACGGCGTCACGCGGTGGGATCTCCAGCTCAACGCCGCCGAATTCGGCGAAGTGCTGATGCATCCAGGTACCCAATCCATAGCGCGGCGGCTTTTTCACCAGCGCCTGTTTCAGGATCATGCGCGCTTCCTCTTCCATGGAATGGCCGTTTTTCGCCGCTGAGATACGCAACAGCTCTTTGATTTCGTCGTCCAGATTTCTGACGGTGATAGTAGCCATTGAAACCTCCTTTGCTATCAATGATTGCATTGACTTATTTTCTCGTCTTGCCGATTAAAAAGCAATCAATTGAAATAAAAAAAGGCGCGGGATCCGCGCCTTAGCTGAAGAGGTAACGCTACCGAATTACAGCTTCGGGCCGGCGCTGACCAGCGCGGCACCCGCAGGCGTGTCGGTGTATTTGTCGAAGTTGGTGATGAAGCGCTCGGCCAGATCCTGCGCTTTTTCCTGCCACTGCTCGAGGCTGGCGTAGGTGTTGCGCGGATCGAGGATCTCCGGGTTCACGCCAGGCAGCGCGGTCGGCATCGCCAGATCGAAGATAGGCAGGGTAACGGTTTCCGCCTTGTCGATTTCACCGCTCAGGATGGCGTCGATGATGCCGCGCGTATCTTTGATCGAGATGCGTTTGCCGGTGCCGTTCCAGCCGGTGTTGACCAGGTAAGCCTGGGCGCCGGCGGCCTGCATGCGTTTCACCAGCACTTCGGCGTACTGCGTCGGGTGCAGCGACAGGAAAGCGGCGCCGAAGCAGGCGGAGAAGGTTGGGGTTGGCTCGGTCACGCCGCGCTCGGTGCCGGCCAGCTTGGCGGTGAAGCCGGACAGGAAGTGGTACTGAGTCTGGTTGGCGGTCAGGCGCGATACCGGCGGCAGCACGCCGAAGGCGTCGGCGGTCAGGAAGATCACCTTGGTGGCGTGACCCGCCTTGGACACCGGCTTGACGATGTTCTGGATATGGTAGATCGGGTAAGAAACGCGGGTATTCTCGGTTTTCGAACCGTCGTTGAAGTCGATGCTGCCGTCGGCCAACACGGTGACGTTTTCCAGCAGCGCATCGCGTTTGATGGCGTGGTAGATGTCCGGCTCGGCTTCTTCAGACAGCTTGATGGTCTTGGCGTAGCAACCGCCTTCGAAGTTGAACACGCCGTCGTCGTCCCAGCCGTGCTCGTCATCGCCGATCAGCTGACGCTTAGGATCGGTGGAGAGGGTGGTCTTGCCGGTGCCGGACAGGCCGAAGAACACCGCCACGTCGCCTTTCTCGCCCACGTTGGCCGAGCAGTGCATCGAGGCGATGCCTTTCAGCGGCAGCAGGTAGTTCATCATCGAGAACATGCCTTTCTTCATTTCGCCGCCGTACCAGGTACCGCCGATCAGCTGCATGCGCTCGGTCAGGTTGAAGGCGACGAAGTTCTCCGAGTTCAGGCCTTGCTGCTGCCAGTTCGGGTTGGTGCATTTGGCGCCGTTCATCACCACGAAGTCCGGCTCGAAGTCAGCCAGCTCTTCGTCGCTCGGGCGGATGAACATGTTTTTCACGAAGTGCGCCTGCCAGGCCACCTCGGTGATGAAACGCACTTTCAGGCGCGAGTCGGCGTTGGCGCCGCAGAAGGTATCCACCACGAACAGGCGCTTGCCGGACAGTTGCTCGGTGACCAGGTGTTTCAGATCGGCCCAGACTTCCGGGCTGAGAGGTTTGTTGTCGTTTTTGCCTTTGCCCTGATCGGCCCACCACACGGTATCGCGGGTGATGTCGTCGCGGACGATGTATTTGTCTTTCGGCGAACGGCCGGTGAAGATGCCGGTATCGACGGAGACGGCACCCAGCTTGGTGACTACCCCACGCTCAAAACCTTCCAGAGATGGGTCTGTTTCTTCCTTAAACAGCAGTTCATAGCTCGGGTTGTGAACGATTTCGCTGACGTCGTGAATGCCGTAAGCGGCCAGATCCTGAGGGGTTATACCTTTAACGCGCATGTTACTACTCCTTGGTCACAGAATTTCTGGCGGCAATTGTAGGGATCTAACGGTGCGTAACCGCGATGGGTATCAAATATTTAACGTTTTAGGCGGTATTTCGTTACGATCTGAGAGATAGCACACGGAAAAAAGCAAACGTGCAAACGGCGGGGCTTGGCGGGCGCCGGGCGCGCCCGCCGAGAGGGTGTGACTTAGTGCAACCGGTCGCTTTCGCCGGCGTTGCCCGCATACAACGCGGCAACATCAACCGGGTCAAAGACATAGTGGCTGCCGCAGTAGTCGCAGTGCATGTCGATATTGCCGTCCTGCTCCAGCATGTCCGCCACTTCGTCGGTCGGCAGCGTCAGCAGCGCGTCGGCGCAACGCTGGCGTGAACAGGTACAACGGAATTGCACGTCCTGCGGTTCATACAGCGTGACTTCTTCCTGATGATACAGACGGTACAGCACCTCGTTGGCCGGCAGGCCGAACAGCTCTTCGCTTTTGACCGTGTTGGTCAGTTGCACCAGGTGATCGAAATCATCGAGGTTGCCGTCTTGCGCCGGCAGCACCTGCAGCAGCATGCCGGCCGCCGCGGCATTGCCTTCCGCTTCGCCGGTGCGGATGAACAGGCGGGTCGGCAACTGTTCAGACTGGCGGAAGTAGGCTTCCAGGCATTCGGCCAGCGTTTCCCCTTCCAGACCGACCACGCCCTGATAGCGCTCGCCTTCCGTTGGGGAAATGGTGATGACCATGACGCCGTTGCCGATCATCTGATGCAGGGTGCTGTCGTCGGCGATAGGCGCCTGGGTGCGCGCAACGCCGCGCATCTCCTGGCGGTTGTTGCCGTTGATCACCGCCAGCTTCAGCGGGCCGTCGCCTTGCAGCTGAACGGTGATGTCGCCGTCGAACTTCAGGGTTGCGGTCAGCAGACTGGTGGCGACCAGCAGCTCGCCCAGCAGTTTTTGCACCGGCGCCGGGTAGTCGTGGTTGTTCAGGATCTGCTGATAGGTTTCGCTGACGGTAACCAGCTCGCCGCGCACCGCGTAGTTTTCAAACAGGTAACGGTGCAATTGGTCATGGTTGGACATAATCTTCTCTCATTGCGGTGAGGGGTTATTCCTGCTCACCAAATTTAAATTTCATCAGGTCGCGCCGCTCCTTTTTGTCCGGACGTCGGTCCGGATGCGGCATGGTCAACGCGTTCATCTTGCGCGCCAGCGCCATTTTTTCGCGGTTGGCGATGCTGGCTTCGGTTTCCTGATACATTTGCTGCGCCTCGTTGGCGCCGCGGCGTTGGCTGGTCAGCGCCAGCACGATCACCGTACGTTCTTCGTTGCCCTGCCGCAGTTTGAGCTCGGCGTTGAGCTCGACAATCTTGCTCGGCTTGCCGCGCTGGCCGTTGTAATGCACCTTGCCGCCGTCGATCATTTCGCGCGCCAGCGCGCGGGTCTTGTAGAAGCGTGCGGCCCACAGCCACTTATCCAGTCGGACCGCGTCGTCGCGCGTCGCTTTTTCCTTCATGCTTCCCCCTTGGCCAGCGCCGGTATCAGCAGGCGGTAGTCGCGCATCGACGGATGGCGCTGGAAGCTTTTCTCCGCCGTGCTGGAGTCCGGGTTTTGCACGCCCAGGCAGTAACGAATGCCGAAAGTGCGCGCCGCGTCGAGGATCGGCTCGCCGTCGTCGACAAACAGCGTGCGCTGCGGGTTGAATCCGGTGTGCTGTTGCACTGCCTGCCACAGACGCTGATCTTCTTTCGGATAACCAAATGTGTGGGTGGAAAACAATAAATCAAGGTGCCGATCGAGGCCGGTATGCTCGATTTTCACCGCCAGGCTGTGCGGATGGGCGTTGGTCAGCAAAATGGTTTGCAGGCCGGCGTCGCGCAGCGCCCGTAAAAAAGGCTCGGTGTCTTCGCGCAGCCGGGCGCGGCTGCCCACTTCGCTGGTCATGCGGTAAATGTCCAGATCCAGCCGCTCGCTCCAGTAATCGAAGCAATACCAGTTCATGGTGTGCTGCACCGCCTGGTATTCCCGCTCGATGATGTGGCGGGCTTCGTCGAACGGAATGGCGCGCCTTTCGCTCAGCGCCTGCGGCACCAGGCTGAGCCAAAAGTGGCTGTCGAACTCCAGATCCAGCAATGTGCCGTCCATGTCCAGCAGCACGGTATCGATCTGCGGCCAATCAAACTCGGGAACCATAAAAACTCCACGGGCGGACCGACGGGCAGTCCGCAGATGAGAATAATAGCGTTAGCGTAGCATAAGCGGATGACAGGGCCGAAGCCCCGGCGTCAGGTTCAGGCCATCGGCCGCATCGACATCGGATTGAGCTGCGGGTTGAAGCAGCTGTCGTAGTAACGCTGGATATCGGCGACGCGGTGCTGATTGATGCGCCGACGCTGCACCAGGCGCCAGGCGTTATAACCCAGGCTGACCACTACGGCCAGCAACAACAGGCTGGTGCCGAGATAGCGCCACAGGGTGATCATGTCCGGTTCGCTGTGCAACGCCACGTGGCGAGTGCCGTTGGCGTCAACGCTGAGGCTGGTGATCACGCCCTGCGCCTGGAATGGGGTATGCAGCAGCAGGTTGGACTGGCGCTGCAGCTCATTCCACTGGTCGAGCGCGTTGTATTCGCTTTGCGGCGTCTGCGGCTGGGGGTGACTGACCCACTGGCGGCCTTCGTCGCTGCGGATCAGGAAACCGCCTGGCGGCGGGCTGTTGAGCGCAGCGGCGGCCAGTCGCGTCTCATTGAAGATGAACGACGAGGTGGCCACTTTGGTCAGGCTTTCCAGCGATTCGGCGCTGACCGGACGAAGCAGGACGTTGACGCCTTGCAGCGCGCCGGATTTGGCGCGTTTCACCAGGCTGCTCCAGTTTTTCGCGTTGCCCAAGTTAACCAGCGCGTTTTTCAGCCGTACACAGTCGTTTTCCGTCTGGCACAGATCCTGCGTTTTCAGCACGATATCGGAGAAATCGTCCAGCAGGATCATGCCGGATTTCTCGATGGCGCTGGCCAGCTGCGGGTTGACCTTCTGATCGGCGCCGCTCGGATGCAGCTGACCGCTGACCGTCGCCAGCAGGGCTGTCGCTTTGTCTATGACTTCCGATTCCGGCTGCGGCAGCGGGGCGGCGGTGTTCCAATAGATGCCGGAGCAGTCGAACGGCGCAAAATTGACGGCGCCGCCGCCGTTGGCCGGCGGCGGGACATAGCACATGCCGCTGCCGCGCACTTTCAGCGTGTCGCCGATGCGCAGCGGCGTGGCCTCCAGCGCCTGTACGCTGGTCACTTCCACTTTTTGCGCGCCTTGCAGCCAGGCCATGCTGAGGGTCAACGGCAGGTTGAGCGGGATATAGATCAGCAGCAGCAGCAGAACCAGCGCCGAGCTGGCGACCAGCACCGCATTGCGGCCCCACTGCTGCAACGGGAAATTCTTCACTTCGTCATGCAGCGACAGGAAGCGCCCCTGCCGCACCACCTGACGGTTGAGATAGACGTCCACATCGGTGGTTTTGCCCAGATCCTGCGCCAGGTACGGTTGCCAGTGCGGCGGATAGATCAGATCGATAATGCCGAGCGAAATATTGCTGATCTGCCCCTGGCCGGATTCGCCGAACAGGCCCCAGCGCTTTGGCGTGCCGCGCAGGCAGTGGATCTCTTTCAACTCGCGCGACGCCGGGCGGCGGAACAGGTTCCACCCTCCCCAGGCGATCATCAGCACCGCCACGAAAATCATCCAGGGGATCACCAGCACCGGGCTGATCAGGCTGAAGAACAGCAGCAGCAGCGCGGCGGAGATGATGACGGCTTCACGGATGCCGTTCGGCCGGTTCAGCGCATGCTCTTCCGGCGTTTCCTTGCGAATGTTCACCAGCTCGACATGCTCGCTCTCTTCCTTGCGGATGGAGGCGTTTTTGGTCGGCGCGGCGGTCACGACCGGCGGCTGCGGCCGGTCGTGGATATGATCTTTCAGCGAGTGCCCGTTGAGCGAAATCACCAGAGGCAGCGTCTGGGTTCGGATCACTTCCACATGGTTATCGGCGGTGATGTAGGGTTCCCAAAATGGCGGCAGATGCACCTCTTCAGCGTCGAGGTAATAGCGCCATTTATTGGGATCGTCGCTGGCCAGCCCGTAACGGGTGATGGCGTGCGTCACGGGATAAACGTTATCGCTTTGCGGGGTGAGCGCCAGTTTGGCTGCGGGCAGCGTAGCGCCGCCGCCGGGCAACAGTTTGTTGCTCAGTTTGTTTTGTTGATTGAGGTAGAACTCGACCGCCGCGCGTTCTTCGTCGGTCAGCTTGCGGTGGGCGGGTTTGATAAACGGCAGCGTGCGCGCCAGCGCCGTCGGGTGGCGGGCCTTGAACCACAGGTACAGGCCGGCGGCAATCAGGCAGACAAGCACTAAGGCCAATATCAACACTATTGTGCTCATGCAATCCCCATCTCACACCCGTGAATTTCGCCAACCTGATGAAAAGCTGAATATTATACGGAGTAAACCGCCAGGAGGCACCCAGAACTAATGAGGGAACAAACAGATTTTCGCTTTGGATCTCATTCCTTCATGAAGCAAGGTCATTTTATCACTGATTCTTGCCTGCGTGATACTAGCAACCGGCCCCTGCCGTCGATATCGGCATTATCCTATTTTCATGCGCGCTGTTTGCTGAATCAGTGCAGAAAATCGCCCGCGGCTGGCGACGCTTGTTAAAAGAAAGTAAATTACTGTTCATGCGCGTTGCGGCCGAGCTTGCCCTTAACGCACAATGTGATCAAGATCGAATTTGGTCAGCGTTTGAGCGCCAACGAGCCGTGCGTTACGCCAATCATTTTTTCGGTTGCCCTGTCCGCGCCTGGGCAACCTCTTTGAGGCAATCATGGATAAACACCTGCAAAAACCTAAAATTCTGAAAGTGGAAACGGTCGCGCGTTCGCGTTTGTTCAACGTCGAGTCGGTCGATTTGGAATTCAGCAACGGTGTGCGGCGGGTGTATGAGCGCATGCGGCCTTCGGATCGCGAAGCGGTGATGATTGTGCCGGTGATTGGCGATGACCTGCTGCTGATCCGCGAATATGCGGTGGGCACTGAATCCTATGAGCTCGGCTTCCCGAAAGGGTTGATCGATCCCGGCGAGGGGGTGCTGGAGGCGGCCAACCGCGAGCTGATGGAAGAGGTGGGATTCGGCGCCAGACGCTTTGATTTCCTCAGCAAGCTGACGATGGCGCCATCCTACTTTTCCAGCAAAATGAATATCGTGCTGGCACACGATCTCTACCCGCAGAGCCTGGAGGGGGACGAACCGGAACCCCTGCCGCAGGTGCGCTGGCCGATCGCCAACATGATGGCGCTGCTGGCGGAACCGGATTTCCGTGAGGCGCGCAACGTCAGCGCGCTGTTCCTCTCCGAGGCGTTTCTGCGCGCTTCGCGCTGAGACGCTTCACGCCGCATAAAAAAAGGGCCAGATTTCTCTGGCCCTTTTCGATCAGAACAGCTCGTGGCTTTCGCCGCCCGGATCGGTCAGCGTGGTGCCGGTATCGCGCGATGGGTAGTCCGTCGGCTGCGTTCCTTCGATAAAGTACTCGGAACGGCTGCCGCCGCCACCGCCAGAGAGCTTGCCGCTGCTCTTGTCGATGGTGACGCTGATGATGCCCGGCGGCGGCGTGACTTTCTGCTCCGGAATGCCTTCCAGCGCGATCTTCATGAAGTCGTCCCACGCCGGCTGGGCGCTCTTGGCACCGCCTTCGCCGCCGGAAATCTGATCCGGGATGGCGCCGGACACCGTCGAACGGCCCAGATCGCGGCGGTGATCGTCGAAGCCGATCCACACCGACGTCACGGTATCCGGGCCATAGCCGGAGAACCAGGCGTCTTTGGAACTGTTGGTGGTACCGGTTTTACCGCCGATATCATGACGTTTCAGATCGCGCCCGGCGCGCCAGGCGGTGCCCATCCAACCCGGTTCACCGAAGATGTTGCTGTTCAGCGCGTCGTGGATCAGGAAGGCCAGCGGCGTGCTGATCACGTGCGGCGCATACTGTTGGTCGCCGTCCTGCTGCACCTGAGCCGGGGTTACCTGCTCCAGCTGCGGCATCGGCACCGTGCTGTTGCTGCCTTCCTGCGAGGTGGCGACGTTTTCGATGTTGTCATCGGACAGCACGGCCGAACGGTGAGTATCACCGTAGATCACCGGCAGGTTGCAGCTGCTGCAAACCACTTTAGGTTTGGCTTCGAACACCGTATTGCCGTTGTCGTCTTCAATTTTGGTGATGAAGTACGGATCGACCAGGTAACCGCCGTTCGCCAGCACCGCGTAACCGCGCACCAGCTGCATCGGGGTGAAGGAAGCGGAGCCCAGCGCCAGCGATTCGGTATGCACGATGTTCTGTGGCGGGAAGCCGAAGCGCTGCAGATATTCCGCCGCGTAGTCGACGCCCATCGCACGCATCGCGCGCACCATCACCACGTTCTTCGACTGCCCCAGCCCTTGACGCAGACGAATCGGGCCATCGTAGGTCGGCGGCGAGTTCTTCGGCCGCCAGTCGGTGCCGGCGCCGGCATCCCAACGGGTGATCGGCAAGTCGTTCAGGATGGTGGCCAGCGTCAGGCCTTTATCCATCGCGGCGGTATACAGGAACGGTTTGATGTTCGAGCCCACCTGACGCAGGGCCTGCGTGACGCGGTTGAACTTGCTCTGGTTGAAATCGAAGCCGCCGACCAGCGCTTTCACCGCACCGTCGTTCGGGTTGATGGAAACCAGCGCCGAGTTGACGTCCGGCACCTGCGACAGCCACCAGGCCTCGTTCACTTTACGCACCCAGACCTGCTGGCCTGGCTGCACCACGTCGGTGACGCGTTTCGGCGTTGGGCCTTGCTGAGTGTCTGAACGGTATGGCCGCGCCCAGCGCATGGTGGCCATCGGCAGGGCAATGCTGCTGCCGTCGGCCAGCATCGCCGTCGCTTCCTGCGGGTTGGCGGCGGTGATGACCGCCGGCGCCAGCGGGCCGTAGTTCGGCAGGTTTTTCAGCGAGTCGACAATCTGTTTGCGATCCCAGGCCGCTTCGCCGACTTTCCACAGCACGTTTGACGGGCCGCGATAGCCGTGGCGCATGTCATAGGCCAACACGTTATTGCGCACCGATTCCTGCGCCGCCAGCTGCAGCCGTTTGGTCACGGTGGTGTAAACCTTATAACCGTCGGTATAGGCGTTTTCACCGTAGCGCTTGATCATTTCCTGACGCACCATCTCGGAGAGATATGGGGCGGAGAAGCTGATTTCCGGCGCATGGTAGTTGGCGACCAAATCTTCAGAACGCGCCTGATCGTACTGCGCCTGCGTGATGTAGTGTTCGTCCAGCATGCGCGACAGCACTACGTTGCGGCGGGCAACGGCGCGATCGTGCGAATAGAGCGGGTTGAAGGTGGACGGCGCTTTCGGCAGGCCGGCGATGGTCGCCATCTCGCTCAGGGTGAGCTGGCTGACGTCCTTGCCGAAATAGACCTGCGCGGCGGCGCCCACGCCGTAAGCGCGGTAACCCAGGTAGATCTTGTTCAGATACAGCTCAAGGATTTCATCTTTGGTCAGCATCTGCTCGATGCGTACCGCCAGGAAGGCTTCCTTGATTTTACGCATCAGGGTGCGTTCCGGGCTTAAGAAGAAGTTACGCGCCAGCTGTTGGGTAATGGTGCTGGCCCCCTGGGAAGCGTGGCCGGAGACCAGCGCGATGGAGGCCGCGCGGAAGATGCCGACCGGATCGACACCGTGGTGATCATAGAAGCGGCTGTCTTCGGTGGCGATAAATGCGTGCACCATCACCGGCGGAATTTGATCCAACTTCAGCGGAATGCGGCGCTTCTCGCCGTACTGGGCGATCAGTTCGCCATCGGCGCTGTAAACCTGCATCGGTATCTGCAGCCGCACGTCTTTCAGCGTTGCGACGTCGGGCAGCTGCGGCTCGACATATTTGTACAAGCCGAAAATCGAGGCTGCTCCCAGCACGATGCAACATACTGCAAGGATTAGTAAATACTTTACGAACTTCACCTGAGATTTCCCATTTCTAAGTCATTTGGGCAGTTTATAAACAACCGCGCGGTAGTATAAAGGCAAGCCTGCGACATGGATATGTTCTTTTATCATCGGATGTTATGGAGGCTTGTGAAACATGTTCCCTCAAGCATGGCAGGTGGGGCTGGATATACAAATCGACTGCGTGCGGGCGCTGGCGGTCCAACGCCGCCGCAACGGCTGGCAACTGCGTCACTGGTGGCAACAGACGCTGCCGCAGGCGGTTTTACGCGACGGCTGCCTGGCACCTTCCGAAGCCCTGATCCGGGCGCTGCGGCAATGGCGCGTCCAACTGCCGCGACATATTTCCTTACGCATTGCCCTGCCGGCGCAGCGGGTGTTGCAACAGTGCATGGCGCAGCCGGACGCGCGGCTGCGCGAGCCGGAACGCAGCGACTATATCGTTGGCCACGGCGTGAAGCAGTTCCCACTCGACGGCCAGACGCTGGCGCTCGACTATCGCGCTGCGCCGGCGGAGGGGGCGGCGCTGCTGTTGACCGCCGCGCGGCGGCAGGAGCTGCAGCAGTGGCTGCACTGTCTGCGCCAGGCGGGCCTGCATCCGCAAGCGGTCGATATTACGCCCTGCGCGCTGCGGATGATGGCGACGGCGGCGGGCGTGCCGCACACCGCGGGGCTGATGCATCGTCTCGAGCGAGAATGGCTGTGGGTGGCGCCGGCCGACGGCGCGTTCGCGTTCGGGCTGACGCCGGGCGACGATGACGCGCAGGCGCTGCGGGCGCTGCAAGCCCAGATGCCGGCGGACGATGATCGACCGGTCTATGCCGGCAGCGTGCTGGCAGGAGCCTTGCCCGTCGGCTGCCTTTCCTGGTCGCCGCTCAGCGCCTTCACGCAGCTGCGTCCGCCGTTGCCCGTGCATCCCTCAGCGTTCGCGTTGGCCGGCGGTCTGGCGCTGCGCGAGGAGGACCGCTGATGTACCAGGTCAACTTTTTGCCCTGGCGGCAACGTCGCGATCGGCGGCGCGGCTGCTTCTGGCTGGGCGTGTTGCTGTTGCAGATAACGGTGCTGTTGCTGGCGCTGTTCCTCGTCGCCGGCCAACTGCGTCATCAACAGGCGCAGCGTCAGGAGCGGCTGGCGCTGTTGGAAGAAGAGCTGGCGGCAGTGACGCTGCTCGTCCGTCAGCAGCAGCAAGAGCGGGCGCAACGGGCGCGATACAGCGCCCTCGCTGAACGGCAGGCGCGCAATGCCCAACATAACCGGCGTTATTTGCAACTGCTGCAGCAACTCTCCTCCTGCCTCCCCCCACCGCTGTGGCTCACGGCGTTGGACAGCGATGCGGCGAACGGCCTGCGGCTGCGTGGATTGAGCCGTTCTCCTGCCGCCATTTCGCAGTTCGAACGGCGGCTGGCGGGGATGCCCGCGTTACCGCGGCTGCGTTTGGCGGAGGTGGCGCAACGCGACGACGGCCTGTACGCCTTTCATCTGGTGGCGCAATGGGGGCGTGATGGATAACCGTTTGCCATCTGGGCTGCGCTTCTTGCTGGGCCTGTCGGGCCGGCGATTGCTGGCCGCGCAATGGCTGGGCATCGGCACGTTGGCGTTGTTGGGCGGGGGCTGGATGCTGCAAGACGAATGGCGTCAGCGGGAAAGCGCGACAGAGCGGCAACAGCGCCTGCTGCAACAGATCGCCGTGGCGCAGCGCCAACTGGACGAGGCGCCGGTCGCCCTGATGCCGCCGACGCCGATCGCTCCGGCCGCCACCGGCGATCTGACGAATGGGCTGCAACGGGCGGGGGGCGCCTTGTTGCGCTGGCAGCGGCAGGAAAAACCGCCGCGGCAGACGCTGAGCTTGCGCATTGACTACCCCGGTTTGTTGGCGCTGCTGGAGGCGCTGCCCGCCGATTTGCGTCTCGAACAATTGAGCGTGGAGACGCCGCCGCAGGGCATGACGGCGCGGTTGGTTTTACAGGATGCCGCCGAGGAGCTGACCGATGAGTAGAAGATCCGGCCGTTGGTGGTGGCTGCTATGGCCGTGGGCCCTATGCGCCGAACCGCGCGACCCGTTTGCGCCGCCTCCGATACCTGCTTGCGCCCAGACAGAGACATCCCCGGCGGGCTGGCGACTGAAAGGCGTCATCGGGCAACCGACTCAGCGCTATGGCTGGGTGGTGACGCCGGCGGGGCAATGGTTGCGCCTGCGGCCGCAACAACGGGTGCTTGCCGAGCGCTGGCAGGTGACGCAGGTGCAGGCGCGCAGCCTGACGTTGAAGGCGCTGACGGCCGAACCGGAGTGCCCGGCGAGCCGCGACGACATATCGCTGATGATCGACGACAAGGATGACAAATCATGAAAGGACGCGCTGGACTGGGCTTGGCGCTAGGGTGTTTGGCGCTCGGCGCCGCGCAGGCTCAGGATAAACAGATAATCTCATTGGAGTTTCAGGATGCGCCGGTCACGGTCATCCTGCAGGCCTTGGCGGATTATCGGCAGATGAACCTGATCGCCGCGCCGGGCGTGAGCGGCAGCCTGACGCTGCGGCTGGAGGATGTGCCCTGGCCGCAGGCGCTGGCGCTGACCCTGCGTATGGGCAAACTGACGATGACGCGGGAGGGTAACGTGATGCTGATCTCCCCGGAGCCGGATGCGCGGGAAAAAAGACAGCAGCAAGAGGCGCTGGCGCAGCGGCAACCCTTGCACAGCCTGACGATGACCGTGCAAAACGGCGATGCGGCGGAAATTGCCGAAAGCCTCAACGCCCAACGTGGCGCGTTGCTGAGCGAGCGTGGCAGCGTGTTGGCGGATAAACGCACCAATACGCTGCTGCTGCGCGACACCGCGCCGATTGTGGCGCAGTTGAAAAAGCGGATAACGGAAATGGATGCGCCGCTGGCACAGGTGCAACTGGCGGCGCATATCGTGACCATCAACAGCGAAAGCCTGCGTGAGCTCGGCGTGCGTTGGGGATTGGCGCCCGACGACAGGCCGACGCGGCCGCTGCGGCCGGGCAATATCGGCGTTAACCTGCCGTTGGAGCGCAGCGCGGTGAACGCCGGTTTCCATCTGGCGCGCATCAGCGGGCGTTTGCTGAGCCTGGAGCTGACGGCGCTGGAGCAGGAAAATCAGGTGGAGATCATCGCCAGCCCGCGTCTCCTGACGGCGCATCTGCAAACCGCCAGCATCAAGCAAGGGACGGAGATCCCTTATGAAGTGTCCAGCGGCGCCAGCGGTGCGACCGCCATCGAGTTTAAAGAGGCGGTGCTGGGCATGGAGGTGACGCCGAAGGTGTTGCCGGACGGGCGCATCACGCTGACGCTGCAGATCAGCCAAAATATGCCGGGGCGCGCCATCAGCCGAGGGGCCGGAGAGGCGTTGACCATCGATAAACAGGAGATTAAGACGCAGATCACGGTGAAAAACGGCGAAACCCTGGTGCTCGGCGGCATTTTTCAACGGCATCGCGGCAAGTCGGCGGACAAGGTGCCGGGACTGGGGGATGCGCCGCTGCTGGGGGGCTTGTTCCGGCAGAGCGGCGCACAACAGAAAAAACGCGAGCTGGTGATCTTTATTACGCCGACCCTGATTAAGGGATAAGCGGCGGCCTGTCGGCCGGGCGGCAAATCGCCTAAAGTTGATGAGCAGATACACTTTTTTATCCCCTTGGGGGGATCTGCGTTTGACGCTGCGGCCGATTTAGCTTACAAGGGTTACCGAATTGAGCACCGAGGTTTTTTGTTAGCGCCAAGACGCCGTTAAAAACATATGGTTTCCCTCCCGCGGCGTGGATTGCGATTTATTCGGTTGCCAAACTACCAAGAGTGTTGAGATAATTTTTCGTCTGATCTCGCACTATCGCTCATGAGGTTTCAGTTTAGGTCCCGCCGCTGATTTGATTGGCGGGGCGGGTTAACATTAACGAATTGTCTTAGTAATACCGAAAAACATGGCAGAGAAACGCAATATCTTTCTGGTTGGGCCTATGGGTGCCGGCAAAAGCACTATTGGCCGTCAGTTAGCTCAGCAACTCAATATGGAGTTCTTCGACTCCGATCAAGAAATTGAGCGACGTACCGGAGCTGACGTGGGCTGGGTATTCGACGTGGAAGGGGAAGAAGGTTTCCGCGATCGTGAAGAAAAAGTCATTAATGAACTGACGGAAAAACAAGGGATTGTGTTGGCGACCGGCGGCGGTTCGGTGAAGTCGCGCGAAACGCGCAACCGTCTGTCCGCGCGCGGCGTGGTGGTTTATCTCGAAACCACGATCGAAAAGCAGTTGGCTCGTACCCAGCGTGATAAAAAACGCCCGCTGCTGCAGGTTGATTCTCCGCCGCGTGAAGTGCTGGAAGCTTTGGCGAAAGAGCGCAATCCGTTGTATGAAGAGATTGCCGATGTCACCATTCGCACCGACGATCAGAGCGCTAAAGTGGTTGCCAACCAGATCATCAACATGCTGGAAAGCAACTGATTGCCGATTTTCGCGTTCGCCGTCGGCTAATGCGGAAAACTGATTTGTGTTCCCCGCCGTTGCGGGGATCAACCACCGCCGTACCATACAGAGAACTAAGCGCGACATGGAGAGAATTACTGTAACGCTTGGGGAGCGCAGCTACCCGATTACCATCGCCGCCGGATTGTTTGACGATCCGGCTTCTTTTATGCCGTTAAAGGCGGGTGAACAAGCGATGTTGGTCACCAACCAGACCCTGGCGCCGCTCTATCTGGAGCGTGTCCGGCAGGTGCTGGAGCAGAGCGGCGTCGTGGTGGATCAGGTGATTCTTCCCGATGGTGAGCAGTACAAATCTCTGGCGGTGTTGGAGCAGGTGTTTTCGGCGCTGCTCGAAAAACCGCACGGGCGCGATACCACGCTGATCGCGCTCGGTGGCGGCGTTGTCGGCGATCTGACCGGCTTCGCCGCCGCGTGCTACCAACGCGGCGTGCGCTTCATTCAGGTTCCCACCACGCTGCTGTCGCAGGTGGACTCCTCCGTGGGCGGCAAGACCGCCGTCAACCACCCGCTCGGCAAAAACATGATCGGCGCTTTCTATCAACCCGCTTCGGTGGTGGTTGATCTGGATTGCCTGAAAACGCTGCCGACGCGTGAACTCTCTTCCGGCCTGGCCGAAGTCATCAAATACGGGATCATTCTCGATCGCGAGTTTTTCGTCTGGTTGGAACATAACATCGATGCGCTGATGGCGTTGGATATGCAGGCGTTGGCCTACTGTATTCGCCGCTGCTGCGAGCTGAAGGCCGAGGTGGTGGCCGCAGACGAACGCGAAAGCGGTCTGCGCGCCCTGCTGAATCTGGGCCATACTTACGGCCATGCTATCGAAGCCGAGATGGGCTACGGCGTGTGGCTGCACGGTGAGGCGGTGGCTGCGGGCATGGTGATGGCGGCGGAAACCGCGCACCGTCTCGGCCAGTTCTCCGTTGAAGACATCGAGCGCATCAAAGCGCTGCTGCTGCGCGCCGGCTTGCCGGTCTGCGGGCCGCAGGAAATGACGCCGGAATCCTACTTGCCGCACATGTTGCGCGACAAGAAAGTGCTGGCGGGGGAACTGCGTTTGGTGTTGCCGACCGCGATCGGTGCGGCGGAAGTGCGCGGCGGCGTAGGGCATGAGCTGGTGCTGGCGTCGATCGCCGCCTGCTTGCCTGAGCGGAAGCGTAATTAAATCGGACTAAGTAACAGTGGCTTAGCCGCCATTAGCATCTATATTAATACAGTGAGCAGAGCACGACGGGTGTCGCTTTGCCATCATCGGGTTAATCCGCCCGTGCCACGGTAGGTCTACGGTGGTGGGCTTTTGCCTCTAGTTGGAGGGTTTCAGATGGACGAGTTTAAACCGGAAGACGATCTCAGACCTGATAGCAGCGATCGTCGTCCTACGCGTTCGCGCAAGCCGGCCGCCGCGCCGCGCTTCGCCGTTTCGCGCCAGCATTTGATGATTGGCATCGGCATTTTGGTGCTGCTGCTGCTGATTATCGGCATCGGTTCAGCCCTGAAGGCGCCGACCAAACATGAAGCGGCTCAGGAGAGCGGCGCGCAAAACGGCGCGGCCCGCGATATCAACCTGTCCGGTTCTTCGTCGCTGACCACCGCCAATAACGGCGTGCCGGGCGGCACGACGGATACCCACGATAATAACGGCGTGAGCGCGACTCAGCCGCAGCAACCGCAGAACGTCAGCGTTCCGCCGATCTCCGGCACGCCGACCGAAGCGCAAACGCAGCCTCAGCAAGGCGGTGCGCAGCAGCGCGTCGATTTGCCGGGCAACATGGCGGATGCGCTGTCGCAGCAGCAGGGGCAGGTTGACGCCGCTACGCAGGGCATGACCGGCGCAGCGTCGACGTTGCCGACCGCTCCGGCCACGGTGATGAGCGGCGCCGCAGCGCGCGAAGCGACGCGTCCTGTGCAGGGCACTGCCCCGCAACAGCATAAAACGCCGGCGAAAACCGCCGCCGCCAAACCGACCGCAACGCAGCATAAATCACCGACTACGGTGTATACGCCGCCGGCCAAGCCGTCTTCCACCGCGAAAGCGGGAGCGGTCGCCAGCAGCGGCAGTTCTGTGCAGTCTGCGCCGGGCAGCCACTATACCTTGCAACTGAGCAGCGCTTCGCGTTCCGATACGCTGAACGCCTACGCCAAACAGCAGAAGCTGCAGAATTACCTGGTGTACGCCACCAAGCGTGACGGCAAGCCGTGGTACGTGCTGGTGAGCGGCAACTATGCGTCTTCTGCTGAAGCGAAGCGCGCCATTGCTTCGTTGCCGGCCGATGTGCAGGCGAAAAAACCATGGGTTCGACCTGTACACCAAGTGCAGCAAGATCTTAAAAAATAAATCATTTAAATTTGTGCGCTGATGTGCTGTCTGAAACAGAGTACAATCCGCCGCTCTGAATTGTATAAGTAGCTAATTGACGGCATGAAGAAAAACCGCGCTTTTTTAAAATGGGCTGGTGGAAAATACCCGCTGGTAGATGAGATTCGTCGCCATCTGCCGGCGGGAGACTGCTTAATCGAGCCCTTCGTGGGTGCGGGATCCGTCTTTCTGAATACGGATTACGACGCCTACATTCTCGCCGACATCAATAGCGATCTTATCAACCTGTATAACATCGTTAAGCTGCGCACGGATGACTTCGTGCGCGATGCCCGCACGCTTTTCGCCGATGAATTCAATAACTCGGATCAGTTTTACCTGCTGCGAGAAGAGTTCAATACTAGCACCGAGCCTTACCGCCGGGCGCTGCTGTTCCTGTACCTGAACCGTCACTGCTATAACGGCCTGTGCCGCTATAACCTGCGCGGCGAGTTCAATGTGCCGTTTGGCCGGTACAAGAAACCATACTTCCCGGAAGAAGAACTCTACTGGTTTGCTGAAAAATCGCGCAATGCCACTTTTGTCTGTGAGCATTACCGCGATACCATGGCGAAGGCTGCAGCCGGCGCCGTGGTGTATTGCGATCCGCCTTATGCGCCGCTGTCGGCGACGGCGAATTTCACCGCTTACCACACCAACAGCTTCAGCATCGCCGATCAGCAGAGCCTGGCGCATCTGGCGCATCAGCTCTCGGTAGAGAGCCGGGTGCCGGTATTGATTTCCAATCACGATACCGAGCTGACGCGCGACTGGTACCAGCATGCTGCGCTGTATGTGGTGAAAGCGCGCCGCACGATCAGCCGCAATATTCTCGGCCGCAGCAAAGTGAACGAGCTTTTGGCGCTGTATCGCTAAGCCGGGGGCACCCCGGCGCATAACAACTCGACCCTACGTTTGGAGAAGCGGATGAAAAAGTTTTTGATTGCCCCGTCCATTCTGTCGGCAGATTTTGCCCGGTTAGGTGAAGATACCGCTAACGTGCTGGCCGCAGGCGGCGACGTGGTGCACTTCGACGTCATGGACAACCACTACGTGCCCAATCTGACCATCGGTCCGATGGTGTGCGAAGCGCTGCGCAACTACGGCATTACCGCGCCGATTGACGTGCATCTGATGGTCAAGCCGGTGGACCGCATCGTGCCTGACTTCGCCAAGGCCGGCGCGTCTTATATCTCTTTCCACCCTGAAGCCTCCGAACATGTCGATCGCACCATTCAGCTGATCAAAGAGCACGGCTGTAAGGCCGGCCTGGTGTTCAACCCGGCGACCCCGCTGAGCTATCTTGATTACGTGATGGATAAAATCGACGTGATCCTGCTGATGTCGGTCAACCCGGGCTTCGGCGGCCAGTCGTTCATCCACGGCACGCTCGACAAGCTGCGCCAGGTGCGCAAACTGATCGACGACAGCGGCCGCGATATCCGTCTCGAAGTCGACGGCGGGGTGAAGGTGGACAACATCGCCGAAATCGCCGCCGCGGGCGCCGATATGTTTGTCGCCGGTTCCGCCATCTTTGGCCAGCCGGACTACCGCAAGGTGATCGACGAAATGCGCAGCGAGCTGGCGAAGGTTTCCCATGGCTGATTTCGGCGCGATCCGCGCACTGGCCTTCGATCTTGACGGTACGCTGGTCGACAGCGCGCCGGGCCTCGCGGCCGCCATCGATATGGCGCTGGAAGAGAGGGGGCTGCCGCAAGCGGGTGAAGAGCGAGTTGGCACCTGGATCGGCAACGGCGCCGACGTGCTGGTGCAGCGCGCGCTGCGCTGGGCGGAAGTGGAAGACACGCCGGAGCAGTGCAGCCGGCTGCGTGAGCGCTTCGATCATTTCTACGCGCAGACCGTCGACAGCGGCAGCCGCCTGTTCCCGCAGGTGCAAGAGACGCTGGCCCGCCTGGCCGCGCACGGTTACCCGATGGCATTGGTGACCAATAAGCCGACGCCGTTCGTGGCACCGCTGCTGGCATCGCTGGGCATTGGCGAGTATTTTTCGCTGGTGATCGGCGGCGACGACGTGACGGAAAAGAAACCTCACCCGGCGCCGTTGTATCTGGTGCTCGGCAAGCTTGGGTTGCGAGCGCATGAACTGCTGTTCGTCGGCGATTCGCGCAACGATATTCAAGCCGCCCAGGGCGCCGGTTGCCCGAGCGTCGGTTTTACCTACGGTTATAACTACGGCGAATCGATCGCCCTGAGCCACCCCGATCGGGTGTTGGAGCGCTTCGCCGATTTGTTGCCCGCTCTTGGGCTGTCATCTTTAGAGAATCAGGAAATTTAAACATGAGTAAGCCCATCGTATTTAGCGGCGCGCAGCCGTCCGGCGAACTGACCATCGGCAACTACATGGGTGCGCTGCGTCAGTGGGTGCAGATGCAGGACGACTACGACTGCATCTACTGCATCGTCGATCTGCATGCCATCACCGTGCGCCAAGACGCCGAAAAGCTGCGCAAAGCCACGCTGGATACGCTGGCGCTGTATCTGGCCTGCGGTATCGATCCGGAAAAAAGCACCATCTTCGTGCAGTCGCACGTGCCTGAGCACACGCAGCTGAGCTGGGTGCTGAACTGCTACACCTATTTCGGCGAACTGAGCCGCATGACGCAGTTCAAAGACAAATCCGCACGCTACGCGGAGAACATCAACGCCGGGCTGTTCAGCTATCCGGTGCTGATGGCGGCGGACATCCTGCTGTATCAAACCAATCAGGTGCCGGTGGGCGAAGACCAGAAACAACACCTGGAACTGAGCCGCGACGTGGGCCAGCGTTTCAACGCGCTGTACGGCGATGTGTTCAAAGTGCCGGAGCCGTTTATTCCTAAATCCGGCGCACGCGTGATGTCGCTGCAGGAACCGACCAAGAAGATGTCCAAGTCGGACGATAACCGCAACAACGTGATCGGCCTGCTGGAAGATCCGAAAGCGGTGACCAAAAAGATCAAACGCGCAATGACCGACTCGGAAGAGCCGCCTGTCGTGCGTTACGACGTGGTCAACAAGGCGGGCGTCTCCAACCTGTTGGACATCCTCGCCGGCGTCACCGGCAAGAGCATCGCGCAGCTGGAAGCCGAGTTCGAAGGCCAAATGTACGGCCACCTGAAAGGCGCGGTGGCGGAAGCCGTCTCCGGTATGCTGGCTGAGCTGCAGGAGCGTTACCACCGCTTCCGCAACGACGAAGCCTACCTGCAGCAGGTGATGCGCGACGGCGCCGCCAAAGCCCGTGCACGCGCGCAGGAAACCCTGGCGAAGGTTTATCAGGCCGTCGGTTTCGTACCGCCGCAGGCGTAACGCCAGCGCAAATAAAAAAAGCGGCCTTGGGCCGCTTTTTTTACGTCGGTATCACGCCATTTGCGCCAGGCCGGCGGGCGGGGCCTCGCTGGCGAACCAATTGAGCTTGCTGCGCAGGCTGACCACGCTGCCGACGATGATCAGGCTGGGGCTGGCGGCCTGCAGGGACAAGGCGCCCAGTTGGCCAAGCTCGCCTTCGATCACCCGCTGGCGACAGGAAGTGCCGTTTTCCACCAGCGCCACCGGTGTGGCGGCCGGCAGTCCGTTCGCGATCAGCCGGCGCTGGATCTCCGCCGCCTGCGATAGCCCCATATAGAACACCAGCGTCTGTTGCCCGGCGGCCAGCGTCGCCCAGTCCAATCCACCGTCGGCCTTGGCGTGGCCGGTCACCAGACGCACGCTCTGCGCGTGGTCGCGGTGGGTGAGCGGGATGCCGCTGTAGGCGGAACAGCCGGAGGCGGCGGTGATGCCCGGCACCACCGAGAACGGTACGTTGGCGTCCGCCAGCGTTTCCAGCTCTTCGCCGCCGCGGCCGAAGATAAAGGGATCGCCGCCCTTCAGGCGCACCACGCGTTTGCCTTGCCGCGCTTGCTGCAGCAGGATGTGGTTGATCTGCTCCTGCGGCACGCAGTGATGGCCGGCGCGTTTGCCAACGAAGATGCGCTCGGCGTCGCGACGCACCAGCGTCATGATCGCTTCGGAGACCAGCCGGTCGTAAACCACCACGTCGGCCTGCTGGATCTGTTGCAGCCCTTTCAGCGTCAGCAGGCCGGCATCGCCCGGCCCGGCGCCCACCAGCACCACTTCACCGCGATCCTCCGGCCGTTCGCTGAACAGCTGTTCGAGCTGGCGTTCGGCCAGAGCCGTGTCGTCATTGGCCAGCGATTGCGCCAGCCGATCGTGAGCGAACAGCCGCTCCCAGAAGCGGCGGCGCGCGCCGAGGCTGCTGAAGCGCTGTTTCACCCGTTGACGCAGCGATCCGCCGAGCTGCGCCAGCTTGCCGAGGTGTTGCGGCAGCAGCGCTTCCAGCTTCTCGCGCAGCAACCGCGCCAACACCGGCGCTTTGCCGCCGGAGGACACCGCCACCACGATCGGCGAACGATCGATGATCGACGGCATGATAAAGCTGGCGCGTTTCGGGTCATCGACCACGTTGCAGAACACCCGTTGCTGGTTGGCGCACTGGTACACCCGCGCGTTGACCTCCAGCCTATCGGTGGCGGCGATCACCAACCATTTTTCCGTCAGCAGAGCCGGGCTGAATTCGCCCTCGGCCAGCGTCAACAGGCCTTCTGCCGCCCACTGGTGGAACTGCGGGCTGAAGGCCAGGGCGTTGACGGTCAGCGCCGCGCCGGCGTCCAGCAGCAGGCGCGCCTTGCGTTCGGCGATTTCGCCGCCGCCGACCAGCAGGCAGGCTTTGTGTTGCAGTTGGCAGAAAATCGGCAGGTAGTCCATCGGCATTCCTCGGGGTTATCGGCGTGGGGGCGGGATGCGCCCCGAAAGGTTATGCCGCGACTTGCACGATGCCGTCGACCACCCGGCTGGTGAAGCTGGCGACGGAGCGGCTGTCATCTTCCAGGCAGTGGCCATCGTACAGGCGGAAACGCTGTTTCTTCAGCGGGCTGGCGACCCACAACTCCCCCTGATGCTCGGCGATCAGCCCGCGCGACAGCACGCTGGCCTGGGCGAACGGGTCGATATTGCTGATGGCGAACACCTGTTCGTCGGCATAGGGGCGGAACACCGCCACCTGCCGATCGCCGATCAGGGCGCACACGCCGGTGCCGGGCAGGATGTCGGCGATGGGGCAAACGGTAATCCACTGACTCATGCTTGGCTCTCCTCGGTGTCGATCAGGGTGACGGCAATGCGCTCGTCAGGGCGCGCCGGGCGGTGTTGGTCACGTTCGGCCACCACCTGCACGTTCGGATCGCGCAGCGGGCTGTTGATGAAGTGGGCGAAGCGCAGCTGCGTTTCCGGGTGCTCGACGGTTTCTTTCCACTCGCAGATCACCGCCTCGCGCAGGCGGGCGATATCCGCTTCCAGCTGCTCGTTGATGCCGAGCTTGTCGTCGATGATCACCTTGCGCAGGTAATCGATGCCGCCTTCCAGGCTCTCCAGCCATACCGAGGTGCGCTGCAGCTTATCGGCGGTGCGGATATAGAACATCATGAAACGGTCAAGGTAGCGCACCAGGGTCTCGCTATCGAGATCGGCGGCCAGCAGGTCGGCGTGGCGCGGTTTCATGCCGCCGTTGCCGCAAACATACAGGTTCCAGCCGTTTTCGGTGGCGATGATGCCGACGTCCTTGCCCTGCGCTTCGGCGCATTCCCGGGTACAGCCCGAGACGCCGAATTTCATTTTGTGCGGGGTGCGGATGCCTTTGTAGCGATGTTCCAGCGTGACGCCGAAACCGACGCTGTCGCCGACGCCATAGCGGCACCAGGTGCTGCCGACGCAGGTTTTCGCCATGCGCAGCGCCTTGGCGTATGCGTGCCCGGTTTCAAAGCCGGCGGCGAGCAGCTTGCGCCAGATGGCCGGCAGGTCGTCTTTCTGCGCGCCGAACATGCCGATGCGCTGCGAGCCGGTCATTTTGGTGTAAAGATTGTACTCCTTGGCGATCTGTCCGATGGCCAGCAGGCCGTCCGGGGTGATTTCGCCGCCGGCGGAGCGCGGTATCACCGAGTAAGTGCCGTCTTTCTGGATATTGCCGAGGAAGTTGTCGTTGGTATCCTGCAACGGCGTGTGCTGCGGTTTGAGGATGTATTCGTTCCAGCACGAGGCCAGCAGCGAGCCGACGGTCGGTTTGCAGACTTCGCAGCCGTAGCCTTTGCCGTATTTGGCCAATAACGCCTCGAACGACTTGATGCCTTCGACGCGGATCAGGTGGAACAGCTCCTGGCGTGAATAGGCGAAGTGTTCGCACAGGTGGTGGTTGACCTCGATGCCTTGCTTGCTCAGCTCGGCGTTCAACACCTGGGTGAGCAGCGGGATGCAGCCGCCGCAGCCGGTGCCGGCCTTGGTTTCGGCTTTCAGCGCCGCCACGGTGTGGCAGCCTTGGTTGACTGCCCGGATGATGTCGCCTTTGCTGACGTCGAAGCAGGAGCAAATCTGCGCGCTTTCCGGCAGCGAATCCACGCCGATGGCCGGCTTGCTGCCCGCATGGGCCGGCAGGATCAGGCCGTCCGGGTTTTCCGGCAGCGCGATGCCGTTCAGCGCCAGCTGCAGCAGGTTGCCGTAATCGCTGGTATCGCCGACCAACACTGCGCCGAGCAGGGTTTTGTTGTCGGCGCTGACCACGATGCGTTTGTAGACCTCTTTGCTCTCATCCAGATAAACGTAGCTGCGGGCACCCTCGGTGCGGCCGTGGGCATCGCCGATGCCGCCGACGTCTACGCCCAGCAGTTTCAATTTGGCGCTCATATCGGCACCCTGGAAGCCGTTTTCGCGGCCCAGCAGGTGATCGGCGGCCACCTGCGCCATTTTGTAACCCGGCGCCACCAGGCCGAAGGTGCGATCGCGCCAGGCGGCGCACTCACCGATGGCGTACACGTCCGGATCCGATGTCTGGCAGCAGTCGTTGATGGCGATGCCGCCGCGGCGGCCGATCTCCAGTCCGCATTGACGCGCCAGCTTGTCCTGGGCGCGGATGCCGGTGGAGAAAACGATGAAATCCACTTCCAGCAGGCTGCCGTCGGCGAAATGCAGGGTTTTGCGCGCCGTGCCGCCGCCGTTGACGATCTCCTGGGTGTTTTTCCCGGTGTGTACCTTGACGCCCATGCGCTCGATCTTGCGGCGCAGCTGGTCACCGCCCATCGGGTCGAGCTGTTCGGCCATCAGCACCGGAGCGAATTCGATCACGTGCGTTTCCACCCCTAGGCTCTTCAGCGCGCCAGCGGCTTCCAGCCCCAACAGCCCGCCGCCGACCACCGCGCCGCGTTTGCTGCGGCGCGCGCAGGCTTCAATGGCGTTCAGGTCTTCGATGGTGCGGTAAACGAAGCAGTCCTGGCTATCCGAGCCTTTAATCGGCGGGATCCACGGATAGGAGCCGGTGGCCATGATCAGCTTGTCGTAATAGACGGTGCGTCCGGTATTGGAGTGGATGACTTTCTCGTCGCGATTGATGGTGATGGCGCGTTCGCCGATCAGCACCTTCACGCCGTGCTTTTCGTAAAAGCCTTCGCGCACCAGCGACAGCTCTTCGGCGGTATGGTGCGAGAAATAGGAAGAGAGATGCACGCGATCGTAAGCGATGCGCGGCTCTTCGCAAAACACGGTGATGTCGAATAGGTCTTTGTCTGCTTTATCCAACAGATCTTCGATGAACCGGTGGCCGACCATGCCATTGCCGATCACGGCAAGTTTGACTCTGCTCATTATTGCCTCAAAATTCGGGTTTCCTAGGCTTACCTTATCCCTCCCGAGGGGCAATTTATTGATGCAAATCAATCGCGCCTTTATATACCCACAACGTGGTATATGAATGATTTTCCACGTTTTTTGATAAGCTGCGGATTTTATTCACCTTTAGCTGAAGCGAGTCAGGTCGCACACCAACTACCCCGCTGGGAGTAGACGCGCAGGCCGGCATGCAACGGCGACTTTGTCAGCGCGATCCGCTGCCAGTATGATGAAGAAAACCAGCGCAACGGCAGAGGTGAAGGGTGGTGAAACGTCCATTGAAGTTTATCGACAACCTGCGTTTAAGCGGGCATGAAGGATTGTGGCAACTGGCGATAGAACAGGGGCGCATTGCGCATCTGGTGCCGCAGCCGGAAGGGCAGGAGTGGCGCAGCGACGTGCTGGATGCGCAGGGCGGGCTGGCGCTGCCGGCATTCGTCGAACCCCATATTCATCTGGATACCACGCAAACCGCCGGCCAGCCGGCCTGGAACCAGTCCGGCACGCTGTTTGAGGGGATCGAGCGCTGGGCAGAACGCAAAGCCTTGTTGACCCATGAAGACGTCAAGCAACGCGCCTGGCAAACGCTCAAGTGGCAGATCGCCAACGGCGTGCAGTATGTGCGCACCCACGTCGACGTTTCCGATCCCACGCTGACCGCGCTGCGCGCCATGCTGGAAGTTAAGCAGGAGGTGGCGCCCTGGGTAACGCTGCAGATCGTCGCCTTCCCGCAGGAGGGGATCCTTTCCTATCCCAACGGCGAAGCATTGCTGGAAGAAGCGCTGCGGCTGGGAGCCGACGTGGTGGGCGCCATTCCGCATTTCGAGTTCACCCGCGAGTACGGCGTGGAGTCGCTGCACAAGGCATTCGCGCTGGCGCAAAAATACGATCGGCTGGTGGACGTGCACTGCGATGAAATTGACGATGAGCAATCGCGTTTCGTCGAGACCGTGGCGGCGCTGGCGCTGAAGCTGGAGATGGGGGAGAAAGTCACCGCCAGCCACACCACGGCGATGCACTCTTACAACGGCGCTTACGCCTCGCGGCTGTTCCGCCTGCTGAAAATGTCCGGCATCAACTTCGTCGCCAACCCGCTGGTGAACATTCACCTGCAGGGGCGTTTCGACAGCTACCCAAAACGGCGCGGCGTGACGCGGGTGAAGGAGATGCTGGAGGCGGAGATCAACGTCTGCTTCGGCCACGACGATGTGTTCGATCCCTGGTATCCGCTCGGTACCGCCAACATGCTGCAGGTGCTGCATATGGGGCTGCACGTGTGCCAGCTGATGGGCTATGGCCAAATCGACGACGGGCTGAAGCTGATCACCAGCCACAGCGCGCGCACTCTTAACCTGAGCGACTACGGCCTGGCGGCCGGCAACAGCGCCAACCTGGTGATCCTGCCGGCGGAAAGCGGTTTCGACGCGGTGCGCCGCCAGACGCCGGTGCGTTATTCGATTCGCCAGGGCGCGGTGATCGCCGAAACGCGGCCGGCGGAAACCACGCTGCATCTTCAGCAGGATGAGACGGTGGATTTTCGGCGCTAAGGCGCAAAAAAAGGGCGCCTTGCGGGCGCCCTTGATGTATTTGATGCGAAGAAATCAGTGCGTTACGTGACCGTGGCTGCGGTGCTTGGTCACGAAGCCCAGCAGCAGACACATCACGAACACCGCCAGATACAGGCCGTTGGCTGTGGTCAGCGCCGCGTGCGCCCCGCCTTTCGCCACGATCGGGCCGGTGACCACGAAGGTCAGCATGGTGCCGATGGTGCCGCAGGTCAGGATAAAGTTGACCAGCTTCGGCGAGGAGACCTTGGTCTGCAGCGAGCCGAGGGTGATCAGCGTGGTGTAGATGGCGCTGGAAACGAAGCCCAGGGCCATGATGTAGTAGCCCAGGTGCTCCGGATTGTCGGTGCTGACGAACAGGTACATCGCGCCGGTGGCCAGCGCGGCCAGCACGGTAACGATGCGCTGTAGATCGAAGAAGCGCAGGATGAAGCTGAACACCCACATGCCGACCATGTATGAGGTCCAGAAGTCGCTCACCAGCTTACCGGCCTGGCCGATGTCCATGTTGAACGACTTGGTGGCGTACTCAGGCACCCACTGAATGAAGCCCAGCTGGCCAAGGATGTAGCACAGCGCGGCGATCGACAGGAACAGCACGCCGATGCCCCATTTTTCTTTCTCGACCGGTTGACCGGCGTCGGCGCCTTTCTTGCCCAGCACCGGGAAGTCGGAGCACAGGGTCAGCACGAAGATCCCCACGTACAGCAGGCCGATGCAGGCATAAACCCAGTACCAGCCGATATGGCGAGCCAGCAGCATGGCGGCGACGATTGGGAAAATCATCCCGGCCATGCTGAAGAAGGAATCGGTGAACAACAGGCGTGAACCGCGCTGGCGGCCGGCATACATGTGGGTGATCAGGAAGGTGCCGATCGACATGGTGATGCCGCTAACCACGCCAAGGATAAACATGCACAGCGAGAACATGGTCAGGCTCTTGCCGAGCATCAGCCCTGCCACCGCCAGCACCATCAGGACAAAGCCGAAGATCAGCTGACGCTTCAGCGGGATGATTTCCATCAGCCAGGCATTGAGGAAGATCGAAATCAAAATGCCGGCGTTGAGGAAAGTAAAGGTGTTACTCATGCTGGAAACCGGCAGATTAAAGTACTCTGCAATGTTTCCCATCACCATCCCTGTGACGATCACTAAAGCACCGGTCAGCGCGTACGAAAAGAAGCTGATCCAGGTAAGCCGTATGCGGTTACTGTCATTCATTATATAGGCCTGAATATGTCTGTTAGAGGTTTTAAAACTGGCATAAGGCCGCTGGCTTTTCCTGGCAAACGCAGAAAAAAGTCCCGTTCAGGCCACCAGGGGGCGGATCCTAGCACAGACAACGGGATTTTTTGTGATGGCTGTCGATTTTTTGATGCAACCCATGAAGGGATGATACGCATTATTGTGATCTATTTGCGTACCGTCACAATGGAATCACGGTTGATGATCGTCGGCTCAAAACGGTGCGTCGGGGTGGCGGGATCGATCAACCTGCGCGCCGCGTATTGCGCCATCTCGCTGATGGGAAAGTGTACGCTGCTCAACGCCGGGCGGACGAAGGGCGCGCGTTCGCCGCTGTCGTAGCAGATCAAGGAGATATCCTGCGGCACCCGCAGGCGGTGCTCGTTGATCGCCAGCAGGGCGCCGATCGCCATCTCTTCGTTGCAGCAGTAGATGGCGCTGGGCGGCGCGGCCTGCCGCAACAGGCGATCGGCGCAGCGGTAACCGCTTTCCAGATCGTAAACGCCCTCCAGACAGGCCACCGGCTCGATATTCGCCGCCTGCATCGCCTCTTCAAACCCTTGCAGCCGCAGGCGGCTCGACGGCCGCTCGCGCGGCCCGCTGATGCAGGCGATGCGCCGGTGTCCGGCGTCGAGCAGTTGCTGGGTCGCCATGCGGCTGGCGAGCGGATGATCGAAGGTGACGCAGCGGTCTTCCAGCCCCGGCACCAGACGATCGAGCAACACGAAATGACGTTGCTCCGCCGCCAGCTGGCGCAGCCGATCGTCACTGAGAAAACGCACGTGCAGGATCACGCCGTCGCAGCGCAGGCTGAACAGCCGCTGCACCGCCTGCCATTCGTTTTCGGCGCTGTTGCGGCCCTGGGTCACCAGCAGCTGCTTGCCGTGGGATTCGGCCTCGGTTTGCACGAAGTCCATCAGCGCGCCGAAGAAGCCGCCGCGATACGACGTGGTGACCAACCCGAGGGTATTGCTATGGCTGGAGGCGAGCGCGCGGGCCGCCGGGTTGGGGGTGTAACCGAGCTGGGCGACGGCGCGCTCAACCTTCTCGCGGGTCGGCGCTTTGACGTTGCTGTCGCCGTTCACTACCCGCGATACGGTGGCGCGCGATACGCCCGCCAGCGCCGCGACATCTTCCAGTGTCACCATCGTCCAACTCCTGATTACGGCTAAAAAAATGGGTTCGGCGCGCCGAACCCCTGTCATACCGCGCGCAGGCGCTTACCTGAACTGCGGCAAATACGGCGCGTTTATCGTCAACACCTCGTCCAGCAACGGCTGCGCCAGATTAGCGTTGCCCACCAGCGGGTTGGCGATCAGCGCCAGCAAGCCGCTGCGGCGATCGCCGTGCACCGCGGCCTCGATGGTCAGGCGTTCGTAGGCTTTCACCTGCTGCGTCAGCGCCTGCATCGGTTCCGACAGCGGGCCGAAGGTCAGCGGATGCGCGCCCTGAGCATCGACGATACAGTTGATTTCTATCACAGCATCGTCCGGCAGGCCATGGATTGCGCCGCGGTTTGCGGTGTTGACCACTAATTGCGTGCCGAGATTATTATGGATAGCACGGATCAGCTCCAGCGCAACTTCGGAATAGAAAGAACCGCCGCGGAAGCTGAGCTGCTCCGGCTTACTGTTCAACTGCGGATCGGCATACAGCTCGAACAGCTCTTTTTCTACCTGCATCACCTGCTCGGCGCGGGTGCCGCGCTCGCCGGCGGCGGCCATCTCTTCCGCCAGCATCTCGCGGGTCTGGTAAAAATAGCGGTGGTACGGGCAGGGGATGGCGCCGAGCGCGCGCAGGAAGTCCGGCTGCCAGGGCTCTTCCTTGATGTTGTTCATGGTCAGCGCCGCGCCGTCGCACAGCATGTCGATCACGTTGCCGGTGACGTCGCGCCCCTGCTGCGTGACCTGATGCACCCAGACCATGTGGTTCAAACCGGCGAACCGCAGCTGCACGTCGGCGTAAGGCGCCTGCAGCATGTTGGCGATCATGTGATGCATGCTGATCGGTACGTTGCACAGGCCGATGATCTTCGCTTTGGTAAAGCGGGACACCGCCTCGGTGACGATGCCGGCCGGGTTGGTGAAGTTGATGATCCAGGCGTCCGGTGCCAGCTTTTCCACCCGACGGGCGATATCCAGCATTACCGGAATGGTGCGCAGCGCTTTGGCGAAGCCGCCGACGCCGGTGGTCTCCTGGCCGAGCAGCTGATATTTGAGGCCCAGCCGTTCGTCGGCGGCGCGCGCCGGCAGTTGCCCGACGCGGAACTGGGTCAGCACGAAAGCGGCGCCGCGAATCGCTTCGTCCAGCGCGAAGTGCACGCTGACCTTCACCTGTTCCAGCCCGTGGCGCGCCAGCATGCGGCGGGTCAGGGCGGCGATGGTTTCCACCTTTTGGCGGCCTGGCTCGACGTCCACCAGCGCCAGTTCGGTGACCGGCAGCTCATCGATGCGTTGGATCAGCCCATCGACCAGTTCGGGAGTGTAGCTGCTGCCACCGCCAATCACCGCGATTTTGAGCGTGCTCATGAGTGGCCCTCCGTTTGCGACTGACGGCGATAGAGCTCGATCATGTCGTCGGCCAGATCCTGGATCACCATGGCGTTCATCAGATGATCCTGCGCATGTACCGTGATCAGGTTGATCGCCAGCTTGCCGCAGCCTTCGTCCAGGCCGATCAGCTCGGTCTGGATCAGGTGCGCCTTCTTCACCCACTCTTTGGATTCGACCATGTGTTTGGCCGCGGCGGCGAAGTCACCGGCGCGCGCTTGCCGCAGCGCCATCAACGCATTACTGCGCGCGCTGCCGGAGAACACCAGCAGTTCCATGATGGTGCTTTCAAACTCGGGGCTGACTTCAGTCATCAATTCACTCACGTCATTTCTCCAGGGGTTGCGCGGCGACGCCGCCGTGGGATACCTCAGTATCCGTTCTTTTTATAATGAGAGCGCTCTCATTTATATAGGGTAACGGCAACGGGTGTGCAAACTGGGAGGTAGATCGCAAAAAACGCCCCGGGGCGGCGCTGGGCAAAAAATGCGTGACGCGGTTGGCAAAAAAGCCTTCTGCGCCCATACTTTCCGCAGCAAAATTCAGGGCCGCCTAGGATATGTCCCGTAATTGGGTAAATATAGGTAAATGGCTGGCACTTGCCGATACAGCTCTTTAGAATCAAAGCGCTTTTCCGTTGTTTGTCTCTCAGAGAAAGGACCCGTTAATGTTCAAACGTACTTTAGTGACCTTCGTCGCGCTGTGTTCCCTGACCGCAGTGGCGCCAGCCGCACTCGCCGCCGGTGAGACCCACGTCATGCTGACGACCTCGGCGGGGAATATCGAGTTGGCGCTCGACAGCCAGAAGGCACCGGTTTCCAGCCAGAACTTCGTCGACTACGTGAACAGCGGGTACTACAACAACACCATCTTCCACCGCGTGATCCCGGGCTTTATGATCCAGGGCGGCGGTTTCACCGCTGACATGCAGCAAAAATCCACCAAGGCGCCGATCAAGAACGAAGCCGACAACGGCTTGCGCAACCTGCGCGGCACCATCTCGATGGCGCGCACCGCCGACAAGGACAGCGCCACCAGCCAGTTCTTCCTGAACGTGGCGGATAACGCCTTCCTGGATCACGGCCAGCGTGACTTCGGCTACGCGGTATTCGGCAAAGTGGTGAAAGGCATGGACGTCGTGGACAAGATCGCTCAGGTGCCGACCGGCAACGTCGGCCCTTACCAGAATGTGCCGACCAAACCGGTGGTGATTCTGTCGGCCAAGGTGCTGCCGTAAGTTTTTTGGCCGATCCCGCCGGGGTCGGCCGTCCTTCCTCACGAAGCCTTGCCTTCATCACTGTTTTCTCCCGCGCCCCATGCTCTAATCGGCAGACAATAATCAGACCGGAAATCCGGCGTTCGCCCTTTGTTGTCTCTGGATGAGTTGCTGCCATGTATGAATTTAACCAGGTGCTGTTGCTGTTGCAGCAGATGTGCGTCTATCTCGTCATCGCCTATCTGCTGAGCAAAACCCCGCTGTTTATCCCGCTGATGCAGGTGACCATTCGCCTGCCGCACAAGCTGCTGTGTTACGTGATCTTCTCGGTGTTCTGCATCATGGGCACCTATTTCGGGTTGCACATTCAGGATTCGATCGCCAATACCCGCGCGATAGGCGCGGTCCTGGGCGGCTTGCTGGGCGGGCCGTCGGTAGGCTTTCTGGTCGGGCTGACCGGCGGGCTGCACCGGTATACGCTCGGCGGCATGACCGACGTGGCCTGCGCGATCTCCACGGTGTCGGAAGGCTTGGTCGGCGGCATCGTACACAGCATCGCCATGCGCCGCGGGCGCATCGAACTGCTGTTCAATCCGCTGTTCGTCGGCGGCGTGGCGCTGGTGGCGGAAGTGTTGCAGATGGCGATCATTCTGGCGGTGGCGCGCCCTTACAACGAGGCGTTGCAGCTGGTGGAACACATCGCGCTGCCGATGATGATCGCCAATACCGTCGGCGCGGCGATGTTTATGCAAATCCTGCTGGATCGGCGCGCGATGTTCGAGAAATACACCAGCGCTTTCTCTTCCAAGGCGCTGAAAATCGCCGAGCGTACCGAGGGTATCCTGCGGCAGGGCTTCGATCAGGAAAACAGCATGAAGGTCGCCCGGGTGATTTATCAGGAACTGGGTATCGGCGCGGTGGCGATCACCGATCGCGACAAGCTGTTGGCGTTTATCGGCATCGGCGACGATCACCACCTGCCGGGGACGCCGATCGCCTCGGTGCATTCGCATCGCGCCATCGACAACAACGAGGTGGTGTACGCCGACGGCAACCAGCTCTCTTACTGCTGCTCGATCAATCCGGCCTGCAAGCTGGGATCGACGCTGGTGATCCCGCTGCGCGGCGAAAACCAGCGGGTCATCGGCACCATCAAGCTGTACGAACCGAAAAGCCAGCTGTTCAGCACCATCAACCGCACGCTGGGCGAAGGCATCGCCAGCCTGCTCTCGGCGCAGATCATGGCCGGACAGTACGAGCGCCACAAGCAGTTGTTGGCGCAGTCGGAGATCAAGCTGTTGCATGCGCAGGTCAACCCGCATTTCCTGTTCAATGCGTTGAATACGCTGGTGGCGGTGATCCGCCGTGATGGCGAGCGCGCCTGCGAGTTGGTGCAGTCCCTTTCGACCTTCTTTCGCAAAAACCTCAAGCGCTCGGATGATGAAGTCAGCCTGGCGGACGAGATAGAACATGTGAACGCCTACCTGCAGATCGAGAAAGCGCGTTTCGCCGATCGGCTGGAGATTGCGGTATCGCTGCCCGAGGCGCTGCTGGCGGCGCGGCTGCCGGCGTTTTCGCTGCAGCCGATCGTCGAGAACGCCATCAAGCACGGCACCTCGCATCTGTTGGGCGTGGGCCGCATCGAAATCGGCGCCTGCTGCGAAGGCGATCATCTGCTGCTGCAGGTGACGGACAACGCCGGGCTGTTCCAGCCGAAACCGAACTGCAGCGGGCTGGGTATGAATCTGGTGGATAAACGCATTCGCGTGCGCTACGGCGAAGGCTATGGCGTGCAGGTGGATTGCCGGCCGGACGCCTATACCCGCATTACGCTCAATGTTCCCATGGAGAGGGCCGCCTGATGTTAAACGCACTGATTGTTGACGATGAGCCTTCCGCGCGCGACAACCTGCGCCATCTGCTGGAGGCCGAAGCGGGGATCACGATCATCGGCGAATGCGCCAACGCCATCGAAGCCATCAGCCAGATCCACCGGCTGCAGCCGGATGTGGTGTTTCTCGATATTCAAATGCCGCGCATCAGCGGGCTGGAAATGGTCGGCATGCTGGATCCCAATCGGATGCCGCACATCGTGTTTCTGACCGCCTACGACGAATACGCGGTGCAGGCGTTCGAGGAGCACGCCTTCGACTATCTGCTGAAGCCGGCGGAGCCGAAGCGGCTGAGCAAGACGCTGCAACGCCTGCGGCAGCGCAGTGCGCCGCAGGATGTGACGGCGCTGGATGAGAGCGCCGGCTACCTGAAATACATTCCCTGCACCGGCCACAGCCGCATCTATCTGCTGCGGTTCGACGAGGTGTTGGCGATCCGTTCCAAACTGAGCGGGGTATTCGTGGTGCGCAGCGACGGCATGGAGTGTTTCACCGAATTGACGCTGCGCACGCTGGAAAGCCGTACGCCGCTGGTGCGCTGCCATCGGCAGTATTTGGTCAACCTGGAGCAGGTGCGCGAGATCCGCTTCGAAGAAGGCGGCGCGGCGGAGATGATCATGTCCGCCGGCGATCCGGTGCCGGTCAGCCGGCGCTATTTGAAAGCGCTGAAGGAGCAACTGGGGCTGCGGGGGTGACGCAGGTCTTAGGGGGATTCTGAAAAGACAGGCATCATGGGCGTCCCGACGGCGCCCTTTTTGTTTGTCCTTGACGGGGTTACGCGGCGCTTATAGCTTTATTGCATCAACAGGCGCGTTTCGCGCCGCGTCAGCGTCAAAGGAACAGAAAATGAGTGAACCACGGATTATCGCCAAGGCGATGAAAGACGGAAAACCGGAACAGGATCTGGTGATTTTGCCGGCGTTGGCCAACCGCCACGGGTTGATTACCGGGGCAACCGGCACCGGCAAGACGGTGACGCTGCAAAAAATGGCCGAACAGTTCTCGCGCATCGGCGTGCCGGTGTTCCTGTCGGACGTGAAGGGCGATCTGTCCGGCATCGGCGCCGAGGGCGTGCCTTCCGAGAAGCTGCAGGCGCGCCTGGCGGCGATCGGCGTCACCGACTGGCAGCCGCAGGCCTGCACCATTATCCCGTGGGATATTTACGGCGAAAAGGGGCATCCGATCCGCGCCACGATTTCCGATCTCGGGCCGCTGCTGCTGGGGCGCCTGTTGGATCTGAACGAGGTGCAAAGCGGCGTGCTGCAGCTGGTGTTCAAAATCGCCGATGACAATGCGCTGCTGCTGTTGGACATGAAAGACCTGCGCGCCATGGTGCAGTTCGTCGGCGATAACGCCAAACAATTCCAGACTCAGTACGGCAACATCTCTGCCGCGTCGATCGGCGCCATCCAGCGCGGGTTGCTGACGCTGGAAGAGCAGGGCGCCAACCAGTTCTTCGGCGAGCCGATGCTGGACATCAACGATCTGATGAAAACCGACGCCAACGGTCATGGCGTGATCAACCTGCTGGCGGCGGACAAGCTGATCAATCAGCCGAAGCTGTATTCAGTGTTCCTGCTGTGGCTGCTGGCCGAGCTGTTTGAACATCTGCCGGAAGTGGGCGATCCTGAACAGCCGAAGCTGGTGTTCTTCTTCGATGAAGCGCACCTGCTGTTCAACGACGCGCCGGCGGCGCTGTTGACCAAGATCGAACAGGTGGTGCGCCTGATCCGCTCCAAAGGCGTCGGCATTTACTTCGTCACCCAGAACCCGCTGGATATCCCGGACAGCGTGCTGGGCCAGTTGGGCAACCGCGTACAGCATGCGCTGCGCGCCTTCACGCCGCGCGATCAGAAGGCGGTGAAAACGGCGGCGCAAACCCTGCGCGCCAATCCGGCCTTCGATGCTGAAACGGCGATCACCGAGCTGGGCGTGGGCGAAGCGCTGGTGTCATTCCTCGACGAGAAGGGCCGGCCGAACGTGGTGGAGCGGGCGATGGTCATCGCGCCGGAATCCAAGATGGGCATGCTCGGCGCGGAAGGGCTGAACAGCGCGATCAACAAGTCGCCGCTGTATGGCCGCTATGAAGACATGATTGACCGCGAGTCCGCCTACGAGAAGCTGTCGTCGGGCGGCTTCGCCACCGTCGGCACTGCGCAGCAGGGGCAGCAACCGCAGGCGCAAGCGCAGCAACAGACGGGCGGCGGCCTGATGGACGGATTGAACGAGCTGCTGTTCGGTTCCACCGGCCCGCGCGGCGGCAAACGCGACGGCATCGTCCAGACCGCTGCCAAGAGCATGGCGCGCGATCTTGGCCGGCAGATCCTGCGCGGCGTACTGGGTTCGATCACCGGCGGCCGTAAAAAGTAAGCGGAAATTATCGTCGGCAGCGGCGGGTTAAATCAGTAAACTATGGCAGCGTTTTTCTCTGCCGGACCTAACATGCTGCTGCTGATCGATAACTACGACTCCTTTACCTATAACCTTTACCAGTACTTCTGCGAGTTGGGCGCCGAGGTGGTGGTGAAGCGCAATGATGAGCTGCAGCTGGCCGATATCGAGCGGCTGGCGCCGCAGCATCTGGTGATTTCCCCCGGCCCTTGTACCCCGAACGAAGCGGGCATCTCGCTGGCCGCCATTCGTCATTTCGCCGGCAAGCTGCCGATCCTCGGCGTGTGCCTGGGGCACCAGGCGCTGGGGCAGGCGTTCGGCGCCGAGGTGGTGCGCGCCCGCGCGGTGATGCACGGCAAAACCTCGGCCATTCGCCATCTGGGCGTCGGCGTGTTTCGCGGCCTGAGCGATCCGCTGACCGTGACGCGTTACCATTCGCTGGTGCTGAAAGCCGATACGCTGCCGGATTGCTTTGAAGTGACCGCCTGGAGCGAACGCGACGGCGTGCGCGACGAGATCATGGGTATCCGCCACCGCACGCTGGCGCTGGAAGGGGTGCAGTTCCACCCGGAAAGCGTGCTCAGCGAGCAGGGCCATCAGCTGTTGGACAATTTTCTCAGGCGTTAATCCCTTCGCATTTTTTTCGCCCGTCAGGCGTTTTGCATTTGCGCTTTAGTGTTTTTTTATGCATATTTCGTGATTATATTTTCATTATAACATCGCGATAGCGCTGAAAAACCTTCAGGGTGGAGCCGAAAATGACTGACAAATCCGCAGTGAGCCGCAGCACCTTTGACCAGGTGATCCTGCCTGTTTATGCACCCGCCCAGTTTGTGCCGGTGCGCGGCCAAGGCAGCCGGGTCTGGGATCAGCAGGGAAAAGAGTACATCGATTTTTCCGGCGGCATCGCGGTGACGGCGCTGGGGCACTGCCATCCGGCGCTGGTCGAGGCGCTCAAACGCCAGGGCGAAACCTTGTGGCATACCAGCAACGTCTTCACCAATGAGCCCGCGCTGCGCCTGGCGAGCAAACTGATCGACGCCACCTTCGCCGATCGGGTGTTCTTCGCCAACTCCGGCGCAGAGGCCAACGAGGCGGCGTTCAAATTGGCGCGCCATTACGCCATTACCCGTCACAGCCCGTACAAAACTAAAATCATCGCCTTCTATAACGCGTTTCACGGCCGCACGCTGTTCACCGTGTCGGTGGGCGGGCAGGCCAAATATTCCGACGGGTTCGGGCCGAAGCCGGCCGACATCGTGCACGTGCCGTTCAACGATCTGGCGGCGGTGAAAGCGGTGATGGACGACCATACCTGCGCGGTGGTGATGGAGCCGATTCAGGGCGAGGGCGGCATTACGCCGGTCGACGCCGACTTCCTTAAAGGCGTGCGCAAACTGTGCGACCAACATCAGGCGCTGCTGGTGTTCGATGAAGTGCAAAGCGGCATGGGGCGCAGCGGCAAGCTGTTTGCCTATATGCATTATGGCGTGACGCCGGACATTCTCACCACCGCCAAGGCGCTGGGCGGCGGTTTCCCGGTGAGCGCCATGCTGACTACCGAAGAGATTGCATCGGTGATGCAGGTGGGCACTCACGGCACCACCTACGGCGGCAACCCGCTGGCCTGCGCGGTGGCGGAGGCGGCGCTGGATGTGATCAATACGCCGGAGGTGCTGAGCGGCATCGAGCAGCGCCATGCGCTGTATGTGCAGGCTTTGCGGAATATTGGCGATAAATACGGTATTTTCACCGCCATTCGCGGCATGGGGTTGCTGATCGGCGCCGAGCTGACGCCGCATTATCACGGCAGAGCGCGCGATTTCCTCACCGCCGCCGCCGCGCGTGGGCTGATGATCCTCAACGCCGGGCCGAACGTGATCCGCTTCGCGCCGTCGCTGGTGGTGGAGCTGCAGGACATCGAGGCCGGCATGGCGCTGTTCGAGCTGGCGGTGCAGGATGTGATCAACGCCTGAAGCACCTGCGGCGAATAACGGGGCGCGGCATGCCGCGCCCTTATTGATCGCGCAGTTTACGCTTGAGCCAGATGCCGTGGTGCGGGCGCTGGCGCCAGGCCAGCGACGAAATGGTGTGCATGACGCTCAGGTGCGACAGAATACGCCGCAAATGACGTTCCATCTCGGTGACGGGCATCTCCGGATGCAGATCCGGCGGCTGCATGATGCCGCTGTTGTCACTGCTCGGGCCGTCGTATTCCAACCGCTGCTGGCAGCTTTGCAGCGCGATTTCACAGGTTTGCAGATACGCTTCCGCCAGCTTTGGCGTCAGCATGTAGTGCTCGCGCGCCAGGATGGTCATGGCGTTCAGGTGTTCGACGATGAACTGGCTGTGAGTGACCCACAGCCGCATGTCCGCCAGATAGTTCGAGGCGAACCCCGGTTCCTGCATCGCCTGATTGAGCGAAGTGAACAGCGCATTGTGCGCCTGGTTGACCTGCATGCGGGCATAGGCCAACGCGGTGGCGTCCGGCTCCGGTTGCTTCAGCATCAGCCGCAGCGCGGCTTGATCGTTTTCCAGCGCCTGATGGGCATTCTTGCGCAGCAGTCCGCTTTGCCACTGCGGCCACAGCCAAATGGTGCCGCCGAACGCCAGCACGCAGCCGATCAGCGTATCGATCAGACGCGGCACCAAAAAATGCGAGCCGTTCAGCGCCAGCAGCTGCAGGGTGTAAACCGCCGTGACCGTAAAGCCAATCACTGACAGCCCGTAGTTCTTGCGCGAAACCAGGTAGGCCAGCAGCGTGATCATCAGCATGATGCTCAGTGTTTCTGCTTCCGGTAACTGCAGCTGCAACAGCCCGGCCGCCAGCAACAGACCGGCGATCGTGCCGAGCGCACGGTGCTGAATACGCACCCGGGTGGCGTTATAGCCGTTTTGGCTCACCAGCATGATGGTGAGCAGTATCCAGTACGGCTTCGGCAGATTGAATACCGCCCCCAGGCTGCTGCCGACCGCCAGCGTCACCCCCAGCCGCGCGGCGTTGCGCAGCGCCGTGGATTTGAACGACAGGTAGCTGGCCAACGCCGGCCAAAACGGCAGGCGATGCTGGCTGGGCATCAAATCGCGGCGGTACAGCGGATGCTGGGTGCGCAGCAGGCGGGCAATGCGGCTGAAATGGTAGTAACAAAACTGGCCGACCGGGTTGTCGGGATGCTGCGCCGCCATTTTTTCCAGCGCCCCCAGTTCGTGCGTCATGGAAAAGCGCTTCGAATGTTGATGGTAGAGAATATCGTGCGCCACCACGCGCAGCCGCCCGGCGATCACCTGAGCGTTGCGGCGAATGATCGCTTCGGCCTGGCTCTGCTCCATCAGTTTTTGTACTTCCTCCGGCAAGTGCAGGCTGACGGTGATGTGCTCCTGCAGATCCATCGCCACCTGAAAGGCGCGTTGCAGACGCTTTTGATCGAGGTTGTTGGCGTGCGGCAGGAAATTAAGCTGTTGGTACAGCAGGCTGATCAGATCCATCACCTTTTGCTGGCGCACCAGCAGCGGCGGCAGCGCGGTTTGCGGATCGGTGTGCTGAGTCAGCAGCGAGTATTTGGCTTCGAAGTAGTCCGCCAGTTCCAGATAGAGCTGGCTCAGCGTCTCGCGCATCGGCTGCTCTTTCCACAGCCTGAACCAGAACCAGGTGAATAAGCCGTACCAGGCGGTGCCGATCGCGTACAGCAGCGGCGCCTGCCAGAGAGGCACGGTGCCGGCCATGCTGAGGGAGAAGATGGCGGCCACCAACGCCGCCGGCAACAGCCGGGCGTGCAGCGGGCTGATTTCGCCGGTGACGCCGAGCAGCAGCGCCAGGCCCAGCATCAGCGCCGGCAGCGGCACGTGCCACAGCAGGGCTTGCTGCAGCAGCAGGCTGCTGAGGGCAAACAGCGCACCGCCGACGATCAGCCGTTTAAAGAAGCGCCTATGCGGCGTGTCCAGACCGGCGATATTGCAGCAGGCGGGCACCAGAGAGAACATCAGGCCGAGCTGCAGCTGGCCAATCAGCAGGCCAAACAGCACCGGCAGGCACAACACCAGCGTTTGTCGCAGTGCGTAGTTGACTTCCGGGTGGTAAATCAGGCGGCGCCACATGGCAGAGAGCAGACAAAAAAACGGCGCAGATTGCGCCGTTTCTTCAGGGATTAACGGGTGCCGTAGACGACAATGGTCTTGCCGTGGGCGGAAATCAGGTTTTGGTCTTCCAGCATTTTCAGAATACGGCCAACGGTTTCACGCGAGCAGCCGACGATCTGGCCGATTTCCTGGCGGGTGATCTTGATCTGCATGCCGTCCGGGTGAGTCATGGCGTCGGGTTGCTTCGCCAGATTCAGCAGGGTTTGCGCGATGCGGCCGGTGACGTCCAGGAAGGCGAGGTTGCCCACTTTTTCGGAGGTAACCTGCAGGCGGCTCGCCATTTGGGCGGACAGACGCATCAGGATGTCCGGGTTCACCTGGATCAGCTGGCGGAATTTCTTGTAGGAAATTTCGGCCACTTCACAGGCGGTTTTGGCGCGAACCCAGGCGCTGCGCTCCTGGCCTTCTTCGAACAATCCGAGCTCGCCGATGAAATCCCCCTGGTTGAGGTAGGACAGGATCATCTCTTTACCTTCTTCATCCTTGATCAGCACCGCGACGGAGCCTTTCACGATGTAGTAAAGCGTTTCGGCCTTTTCACCTTGGTGAATCAGCGTACTCTTCGATGGATATTTGTGGATATGGCAATGAGACAGGAACCATTCGAGAGTAGGGTCTGTTTGCGGTTTGCCGAGAACCATTCGCTGTTATCCTCTGTTGTTATCGCTGCCTTGTGTCACAGGGGTCAGAGTTCCCTGTAAAACCCGCCTGTAGCCGCAGTTATGAGCGAGGGCTACCGGCAAGTTTTGAGGCGTGTCATAAAAATACGCTGTCGCTCTAGCATATTAACTTGCCGTAAGCGCTGCAAGCTACATTCTGTTAACATACCGGTAAAGGAGCCTTTCTCTGGGCGTTTCCCTGAAATTCAGTGTCCCGGAAAGATTTATTGCGGCTCTGTTTGTAGCACAGAGTAAGGCGGGTGTCTCGTGTTGTCTCGCTTCAGCATGATTAGCATCAGGTTACGTTGCCTGTTTCTATGCGAAAGCGTACTCTGATTTTAAGAAATCAACCGGAGTGACCAGAATGCAGGCAAGAGTTAAGTGGGTGGAAGGGTTAACGTTTTTGGGTGAATCGGCCTCCGGCCACCAGGTGCTGATGGACGGCAACGCCGGCGATAAAGCGCCCAGCCCGATGGAGATGGTGCTGATGTCGGTGGGTGGCTGCAGCGCGATCGACGTGGTGTCCATCCTGCAAAAAGGGCGCAACGACGTGCGCGACTGCGAGGTGAAGCTGACCTCCGAGCGCCGTGCAGAAGCCCCGCGGTTGTTCACCCATATCAACCTGCACTTCATCGTCACCGGCCAGGATCTGACCGACAAAATCGTAGAGCGAGCGGTGAACCTGTCGGCGGAGAAGTACTGCTCGGTGGCGCTGATGCTCAACAAGGCCGCCACGGTGACCCACAGCTTCGAGATCCGCCAGCCGGCGTAATCGAGACGGAGCGCGGCCCGCCGCCGCGCTCAACGCGCTTATTCGATCTTCTTGCCTTCCAGCAGCCGCTGCACCAGCGGCGCCATGATCAGCTCCATCGCCAGCCCCATCTTGCCGCCCGGCACCACTAACGTATTGATGTGCGAGATAAACGAGCCCTGCAGCATCGCCAGCAAATAGGGGAAGTCAATCTGATCCAGCCCGCGGAAGTGGATCACCACGAAGCTTTCATCCAGTGAGGGAATGGCTTTGGCGGCGAACGGGTTGGAAGTATCCACCGTCGGTACGCGCTGGAAGTTGATGTGGGTGCGCGAGAACTGCGGCGTGATGTAGTTGATGTAGTCTTCCATCGAACGCACCACCGAATCCATCACCGCCTCGCGGGAGTGGCCGCGTTCGCCGGTATCGCGGATCAGCTTCTGTATCCACTCCAGGTTGACGATCGGCACCACGCCGACCAGCAGATCGACGTGGTTGGCCACGTCATGGTGCTCGGTGACCACACCGCCGTGCAGCCCCTCGTAGAACAGCACGTCGGTCGGCGCCGGCAGCGGCTCCCACGGGGTGAAGGTGCCCGGCACCTGATTGTAGGGTACCGCTTCGTCGTAGGTGTGCAGGTACTTGCGCGAACGGCCGGTGCCGTTTTTGCCGTACTCGATAAAGCTCTGCTGCAGCAGACCGAAGTCGTTGGCCTCGGGGCCGAAATAGCTGATGTGTCTGCCCAGATCGCGCGCCTTGCGGATCGCCGCGTCCATTTCCGGCCGGGTGTAGCGGTGGAAGCTGTCGCCCTCCAGCTCGGCGGCGCGAATGTTGAGCTGTTGGAAGATTTTGCGGAACGCCACGCTGGTGGTGGTGGTGCCGGCGCCGCTGGAACCGGTCACCGCGATAACGGGATGTTTGGCAGACATGGTGGTTGTCACTCCGTGTTGAATGCGCCGGCGTCAGGGGATTATTGTGGCTCTTGTTGACGCTCTCTATGTCAGGAAAAAATGGCGCGCGCTGGTTTGCAATGTCCCATTGTTACCTGATTTTTTCCGTCAGTCATAGAACCGGGCGCCACTAAATTTCTTCCTGCCCGGCGCGGAACTGACCGCGCGGCATGATGTTGACGCTCTCATGCAGTTCCGACCACACCAGCACCACTTCGCCGTTTTTCAGCTGGCGGCGCACGTCCTCCACCTTCTGCTCCAGCGATCGTTCGTGCTCGCCGTAATCGGTGCCTTCACGCAGCACAAAGGATTCGATCAGGCTGTTCAGGGTGTCGGTTGCCAGTTCTTGCCAGGGAATGATCACGTCGGGATGTCCAGATAAGGGGAAAGCCAGGCCGGAATGCGATGCTCCAGCCACATGTGCGGTTTTTTCAGCGTGCCGCCGACAAAGCCGACGTGGCCGCCGAACTCGGTCAGCTGATATTCGATATTGCGCGGCAGGCCGGCGACGTCGGGGATCACCTCATGGGTCATGAAGGGATCGTCCTTCGCATGGATGATCAGCAGCGGCGTTTGGATCGCCGGCAACAGCGGCAGGGCGCTGCAGCGGCGATAATAATCGGTGGCGTCGCTGAAGCCGTGAATGCGCGAGGTGATGGCGTCGTCGAATTCGCGGATGCGCCGCAACCCGTTCAGCTGTGACAGCTTGAGCGGCAGGGTGTCCGGGTAGTGCAACAGCTTGCGGGTGGCGTTTTGTTTCAGCTGCCCCAACAGGTAGCGCTGATAGACGCGGGAGAAACCTTGCTCCATGCGATAGGCGCAGGGCTCCAGCATCAGCGGCGCCGAGACCACCACCGCCGCCTGCAGCAGGCTGTCGGCGCCTTGCTGCGCCAGATAACAGGCCAGCATGTTGCCGCCGAGCGAAACGCCTACCGCCGCGGTTGGCACCTCGCCGTAGCGGTCGCGCAGCCAGCGCAGGAAGAAACGCGCGTCTTCGGTTTCGCCGGAGTGGTAGATGCGCTGTTTGCGGTTGGGCACGCCGCTGCAGCCGCGAAAGTGCATCACCACCCCGAGCCAGCCGCGCTCGCGCCAGGCGTTGAGCAGGCCATGCGCGTAGGGGCTGTAGAAGCTGCCCTCCAGACCGTGGAACAGCACCGCGCGCGGTTTGTCGCGCGCCTGCGCCGGATCCTCGCTCCAGGCGAGATCGACGAAATCGCCGTCGGGCAATTCCAGCCGTTGCCAATGCGGTTTCAATAACACGCGGCGGCGCACCAGCCGCGGCAACAGCGTTTGCAGGTGCGGGTTACTGGCCCCGGTCAGGGGGCGAAAGACGTCATGCATAGGCGGAGTAAAAATGTTGTTGGCGACTATTGTGAGATCCCAGGCGCACTGTTAGCTTCAATACCAATAACTGACAATGATACTGCAAAAAAGCGCCTTGGGTGAGGAGCACCCGTGCCATGGAACCGAGTTTATTCCTTTCGATGCTGGGCTTCCTGTGGGTCGCCGCCATCACGCCTGGCCCCAATAACCTGCTGCTGACCACCTCCGGCGCTCATTTCGGCTTTATGCGTTCGCTGTGGCTGATGATCGGCATCATGCTCGGCATGCAAAGCATTTTGCTGCTGGTGGCCTTCGGCGTCGGCAGCCTGATCCTGGTTTACCCGTCGCTGCACCTGATCCTGAAAATCCTCGGCAGTTTGTACCTGCTGTGGCTGGCGTGGAAAGTCGCCACCGCCGCCTATGAAAAGCTGGAAACCGACGTGGCGCCGCCGCAGCCGGTGCGGCTGTATCAGGGCTGGCTGTTGCAGTTCCTCAACCCGAAAGCCTGGCTGATGGCGCTGGGCGCGGTGGCGAGCTTCAGCCTGGCGGGCGATAAGTACAACGGTTCCATTGCGGCGATCGCGCTGGGCATTTTGGCGGTAAACATCGTCGCCGGCGTTATCTGGCTGGCGTTCGGCACGGTGATCGGCCGCCTGCTGCGCAGCAAAAAGGCCTGGATTATCTTCAACGTTTCCATGGGGCTGCTGACTGCAGCCTGTGTATTACTGATTTGGCATTAAGGAGCGGAACGATGGCGGAAAACTATTATCACGTGGTCGCCTTTACCGGTGAGGGACTGCGCGGCAACCCGGCCGGGGTCTGCCTGCTGACGCAGCCGCTGCCGACGGAGCGGCTGCAGGCGATCGCCAACGAGATCGGCCTGCCGGAAACCAGCTTTGTCTGGGATGACGGCGACATGACCGCCATTCGCTGGTTTACCCCGGAGCGTGAGGTCGATCTTTGCGGCCACGGCACGCTGGCGGCGGCGCATGTGATGTTCAGCGCGGTTAACCCGGCGCTGAAGGATATTCGCTTCAGATCGGCCGGCGGCGAGCTGTTCGTCAAGCGCGATGAGCGGGACGGGGAGCGGCTGGTGCTTGATTTCCCCGCCAGGCCGCCGCAGAAAGTCGCCGAACCGGCGGGCCTCGCGGCGCTGCTGGGCGTGCAGCCGCAGGAAGTGTGGCAGGCGAAAGCGCTGCTGGCGGTGGTGGAAAATGAGGCGCAGGTGCGCGCGATGCGCCCGGACATCCCGGCGCTGATCGCATTGGCCGGCCGCGCGGTGATCGTCACCGCGCCGGGTGACACCGTGGACTTCGTTTCGCGCTATTTCACTCTCGACGGCGGCGAGGATCCGGTGACCGGTTCCGCGCATTGTACGTTGATGCCCTACTGGACGGCGCGTCTCGGCCGCCATCGGCTGCACGCCCGGCAGATTTCGGCGCGCGGCGGCGAGCTGTTCTGCGAATTGCAAGGGGACCGCACGTTGCTCGGCGGCTACGCTCACGTGTTCTTGCGCGGGACGATCGTGCTGTGATTCGCTTTAATATTACCTAAGGTAATAAAGAAGACTTTTTTATTCTTTTATCGCCCGTCATCGCTCAGATAAAACTGTCAGCAACTGAACAGATTTTTATCAACGGAGCGGAACATGGCGGGCAAATTCTTTTCTTTACGCAACGCGGCGCTGCTGGCGCTGTCGCTCAGCGCGGCCAGCGCCTATGCGGTGGACGTCACCGTGGCGTACCAGACGTCGGCGGAGCCGGCCAAGGTGGCGCAGGCGGAAAACAGCTTCGCCAAACAGTCCGGTGCGACCGTCGACTGGCGTAAGTTCGACAGCGGCTCCAGCGTGTTGCGCGCGCTGGCCTCCGGCGACGTGCAGATCGGCAATATTGGCTCCAGCCCGCTGGCGGTGGCCGCCAGCCAAAAACTCCCCATCGAAGTGTTCCTCATCGCCTCGCAGCTCGGCAGTTCCGAAGCGCTGGTGGTGAAGAATGACATCAAAAGCCCGCAGGATCTGATCGGCAAGCGCATCGCGGTGCCGTTTATTTCTACGACTCATTACAGCCTGCTGGCCTCGCTCAAACATTGGGGCATCAAGCCTGAACAGGTGAAGATCCTCAATCTGCAGCCGCCGGCCATCGCCGCCGCCTGGCAGCGCGGCGACATCGACGGCGCCTACGTCTGGGCGCCGGTGGTCAACGAACTGGCCAAACAGGGCAAGGTGTTGACCGACTCCGCGCAGGTGGGCGAATGGGGTTCGCCAACCCTGGACGTGTGGGTGGTGCGCAAAGACTTCGCCGAGAAACATCCCGACGTGGTGACCGCCTTTGCCGCCAGCGCCCTGCAGGCGCAGAAGGCCTACCTGGCAGCGCCGGAACAGTGGCTGAAAGATCCGAGCCATCTCAGCACCTTGGCGCGCTTGAGCGGCGTGCCGGAAGCGCAGGTGCCGGAGCTGGTGAAGGGGAACCGTTATCTGCCGGTGGCGGATCAGGTCGCCCAACTCGGCCAGCCGGTGGACAAGGCGATCCGCGATACCGCCGAATTCCTCAAGCAGCAGGGCAAGATCCCGCAGGTCGACAGCGACTACAGCGCTTACGTCACCGACCGTTTTGTGAAACAGGTGCAGGCTGCGCCGCAGTCGTAAGGAAGCAGGATGCTAAACGTCAGCCATCTTTCAGCAGAGTATCAGGGGCGGCCCGCGCTGCGTGACGTGTCGTTCCAGATCGCCGCCGGGCAACTGGTGGTGGTGCTCGGCCCGTCGGGCTGCGGCAAAACCACGCTGCTGAATTTAATCGCCGGGTTTATCGAGCCTTCAGCTGGCAGCATCACGCTGGATGGAACGTCCGTTCATGGCCCAAGCGCCGAACGGGGCGTGGTGTTCCAGCATGAGGGTTTACTGCCGTGGCGTAACGTGGTGGACAACGTCGAGTTCGGCCTGCAGCTGGCCGGCGTCGGCAAGGCGCAGCGCCGCCAGGTGGCGGAGCAGATGTTGCAGCGCGTCGGTCTGGCCGGTTACGAGCGGCATTTCATCTGGCAGCTTTCCGGCGGCATGCGCCAACGCGTCGGCATCGCCCGCGCTCTGGCCGCCGATCCGCGTCTGCTGTTGTTGGATGAACCGTTCGGCGCGCTGGACGCGTTCACTCGCGAGCAGATGCAGGAGCTGCTGCTGACCATCTGGCGCGATACCGGCAAGCAGGTGCTGCTGATCACTCACGATATTGAAGAGGCGGTGTTCCTCGCCAGCGAGCTGTTGCTGCTGTCGCCGGGGCCGGGGCAGGTGGTGGAGCGGCTGTCGCTGAACTTCGGCCAACGCTATGCCGACGGCGAAGCCTGCCGCTCGATTAAGTCCGATCCTGAATTTATCGCGCAGCGCGAATACGTGCTGGGCAAAGTTTTCCAACAGCGCGAGGCCCTGTTATGAGCCTGCATTCCACGTTAAAGGCCGCGGCGCAGCCGCAGGGCAAAGCGACGCGCCGTTTCAGCGTGCCGCGCAACGTTTGGCTGAGCGGCGCCACGCTGTTGACGGTGTTGATCGTCTGGTGGGGCGTGACGGCGCTGCAGCTGATCAGCCCGCTGTTCCTGCCGGCGCCGCAGCAGGTATTGCATCAGCTGATCACCATCGCCAGCCCGCAAGGCTTTATGGACGCCACGCTGTGGCAGCATCTGGCGGCCAGCCTGGGGCGCATTTTGGTGGCGCTGCTGGCGGCGGTGATCGTCGGCATTCCGGTGGGCATCGCCATGGGGCTGAACGACACGGTGCGCGGCATCCTCGATCCGCTGATTGAGATCTATCGTCCGGTGCCGCCGTTGGCGTATTTACCGCTGATGGTGATTTGGTTCGGCATCGGCGAAACCTCGAAGATCTTGCTGATTTATCTGGCGATTTTCGCGCCGGTGACGCTCTCCGCCGTGGCCGGCGTGCGCAGCGTGGCGCAGGTGCGGGTGCGCGCCGCCCGCGCGTTGGGCGCCACGCGTTGGCAGGTGCTGCGTTTCGTGGTGCTGCCGAGCGCGCTGCCGGAGATCCTGACCGGCATTCGCATCGGGCTGGGCGTCGGCTGGTCGACGCTGGTAGCCGCCGAACTGATCGCCGCCACGCGCGGCCTGGGATTTATGGTGCAATCCGCCGGTGAGTTTCTGGCGACCGACGTGGTGCTGGCCGGCATCGGCGTGATTGCGGTGATTGCATTTGGGTTGGAGCTGGGGCTGCGTGCCCTGCAGCGCCGATTGACCCCGTGGCATGGAGTACAGCAATGAACGAACGTCTGAATATCACCCCGCTGGGGCCTTACATCGGGGCGCTGGTGGAAAACGTCGAGTTGGCCCGGCCGCTGGGCGACGGCCAGTTTGAACAGCTTTATCATGCGCTGCTCAAGCATCAGGTGCTGTTCTTCCGCAACCAGCCGATCACGCCGCTGCAGCAGCGCGATCTGGCCGGCCGCTTCGGCGATCTGCACATCCACCCGGTCTATCCGCACGCCACCGACGTGGAAGAGATCATCGTGCTCGATACCCACGACGACAACCCGCCGGACAACGACAACTGGCACACCGACGTGACCTTTATCGAGAACCCGCCGCTGGGGGCGATCCTGGCGGCCAAGACGCTGCCTGCCACCGGCGGCGATACGCTGTGGGCCAGCGGCATCGCCGCCTATGAGGCGCTGTCGGTGCCGTTCAGAACGCTGCTCGCGGGGCTGCGCGCGGAACATGACTTCACCAAGTCGTTCCCGGAGCACAAGCATCGCGGCAGTGAAGAAGAGCATCAGCGCTGGCAACTGGCGGTGCAGAAAAACCCGCCGCTGTTGCATCCGGTGGTGCGTACCCATCCGGTCAGCGGCCGGCAGGCGCTGTTCGTCAATGAAGGGTTCACCACGCGGATCGTCGATCTGGCGCCGAAGGAGAGCGACGCTTTACTGAATTTCCTGTTTGCTCACATCACCAAACCGGAGTTTCAGGTGCGCTGGCGTTGGCAGGAGAATGACGTGGCGATCTGGGATAACCGCGTGACGCAGCACTACGCCAACGCGGATTATCTGCCGCAGCGGCGCATCATGCACCGCGCGACCATTCTGGGGGACAAGCCCTTTTACAAGGCGTAACAACGGTTAGGCGTCGAACGCCTGCGTTAACTGCTCCAGCTGTTCCTGCGCATCCAGCCAGGTCATTTCCGTCTCTTCCAGCGCGGATTTGACCTGGCTTTGCTTTTGCAGGCAGTCGGTCAACTCGGCCTTGCGGCTGATGTCGTACAGTGCGGAATCCGCCAACTGCTCTTCCACCGCCGCCAGTTCGGCGCCCAGTTTTTCCATCTGCTGTTCCAGTTTGGCGATCTGCTTGCGCAGCGGTTGGGTTTGCGTACGGAACTCCGCCTCGCGGCGTTTTTGATCCTTGCGCGCCTGTGCGCTGTTGCTGCCGCTCTCTTTTTCCGGCGCGTCCTGTTGGCTTTCCTGGCGCTGCAGATCGATCAGCCACTGCTGGTAATCGTCGAGATCGCCTTCGAAAGGCTCGACCTGGCCATCGTGCACCAGGTACAGATCGTCGGTGGTGGAGCGCAGCAGGTGACGGTCGTGCGAGACCACCACCAATGCGCCTTCGAAATCGATCAGCGCCTCGGTCAGCGCCTGGCGCATGTCGAGATCCAGGTGGTTGGTCGGCTCATCGAGCAGCAGCAGGTTCGGGCGCTGCCAGACGATCAGCGCCAGCACCAGCCGCGCCTTCTCGCCGCCGGAGAAGCGTTCGGTGATTTCACTGACCTTGTCGCCCTGGAAGCCGAAACCGCCCAGATAATCGCGCAGCTGTTGCTCCAGCACCCGTGGCGCGATGCGGCTCAGGTGCTGCAGCGGCGATTCGTCGGCGCGCAGGAATTCCAGCTGGTGCTGAGCGAAGTAACCCAGCTTGATGCCTTTCGCCAGGCCGATCTCGCCGCTCAGCGGCTCCAGGGTGCCGGCCAGCAGTTTGATCAGCGTCGATTTACCGGCGCCGTTGCGGCCGAGCAGGCCAATGCGTGAGCCGGGCACCAGGTTCAGTTTGATGGACTTCAGGATCACCTTGTCGCCGTACCCGGCGCTGACTTTTTCCATGCGCAGCAGCGGGTTCGGCAGGCTTTCCGGCGGGCGGAAGCTGAAGGTGAACGGGTTGTCGACGTGCGCCGGGGCGATCAGCTCCATGCGTTCCAGCATCTTGATGCGGCTCTGCGCCTGCTTGGCCTTGGTCGCCTGCGCGCGGAAACGGTCGATATAGCTTTGCAGGTGCGCCACTTTTTCTTGCTGGTGCTGATACAGCGACTGCTGCTGCGCCAGTTTGGTGGCGCGTTGGCGTTCGAACGACGAGTAGTTGCCGGTGTACTCGTTCATCGTCTGCTGTTCGATATGCAGGATCTTGTCGACGATCGGATCGAGGAAGTCGCGGTCGTGCGAGATAAGCACCAGCGTGCCGGGATAGCTTTTCAGCCAGCGCTCCAGCCAGATCACCGCATCGAGATCCAGGTGGTTGGTCGGTTCGTCGAGCAGCAGCAGATCGGAACGGCACACCAACGCCTGCGCCAGGTTAAGACGCATGCGCCAGCCGCCGGAAAAGTCGCGCACCGGGCTTTGCAGTTGTTCGTTGGAGAAGCCGAGACCGTGCAGCAGGCTGGCGGCGCGGGAACGAATGGTCCAGGCGTCGATGGCGTCCAGCTTGCCGTGCAGGGTGGCGATGGCGTGGCCGTCGTTGCGGTCGTTGGCGGCCTGCAGTTCGGCTTCGAGCTGGCGAAACTCGCGGTCGCCGTCGATAACATACTCGATCGCCGGCACGTCCAGCGCCGGCGTCTCCTGGTTGACCCAGGCCAGCGCCCAGTTGCCGGGGAAGGTGAAGCTGCCGCCGTCCGCCGCGATCTCGCCCTTCAGCAGCGACAACAGCGTGGATTTGCCGCAGCCGTTTTTGCCGACCAGGCCGACCTTCTGACCTGGATTAACCGTCGCCGTGGCGTTGTCCAGCAGGACGCGGATGCCGCGTCGGATTTGTAGCGAGGAGAATACAATCATAAAGCGCCGTATGTTCAGAGTATGTTAAATTATCATTAAGGTAACAGAACGCGCACCGCGCGCTGTTTTTGTCTTTGCGATGCATGGTAACGGAAAACCGCTACCCTGACGACGCTTTGGAGGGGAATGATGTCGCAGCCGCCCAAGGTCTTGCTGCTGTATGCCCATCCGGAATCCCATGACTCGGTGGCGAACCGGGTTTTGCTTCGACCGGCGCAGCAATTGGAACATGTCACCGTGCACGATCTCTACGCGCACTACCCTGATTTTTTTATCGATATTCATCACGAACAACAGCTGCTGCGTGAGCATCAGGTCATCGTGTTTCAGCACCCGCTGTATACCTACAGCTGCCCGGCGCTGCTGAAGGAATGGCTGGATCGCGTGCTGGCGCGCGGCTTCGCCAGCGGCGTGGGCGGCAATGCGCTGGCGGGCAAATACTGGCGTTCGGTGATCACCACCGGCGAGCCGGAAGGCGCCTACCGCACCGGTGGTTATAACCATTATCCGATGGAAGATATCCTGCGGCCGTTCGAGTTGACCGCCGGGATGTGCCATATGCACTGGTTGACGCCGTTCGTGGTCTATTGGGCGCGGCGGCAAAAGCCGGAGGTGCTGCGCAGCCACGCAGACGCCTACGGGGAGTGGCTGAGCCACCCGCTGCCGCACGGGGGGCGGTGATCATGGAAGGATCGACCTTACTGACCGCCATTTTACTGTTCCTGTTCGCCGCGGTGGTGACGGTGCCGATCGCCCGTCGCCTGGGGATCGGCGCGGTGCTGGGGTATCTGATCGCCGGCATCGCCATCGGCCCGTGGGGATTGGGTTTTATTCGCGACGTTGACGAGATCCTGCACTTCTCCGAGCTGGGCGTGGTGTTCCTGATGTTCATCATCGGCCTGGAGCTGAACCCCAGCAAGCTGTGGGAGCTGCGGCGCTCGATTTTCGGCGCCGGCGCCGGCCAGGTGCTGATCACCGCGGCGGTGCTGGGCGCATTGCTGTACCTGACGCACTTCGCCTGGCAGGCGGCGGTGATCGGCGGCGTTGGCCTGGCGATGTCTTCCACCGCCATGGCGCTGCAGCTGATGCGCGAAAAGGGCATGAACCGCAACGAAGGCGGGCAGCTGGGTTTCTCGGTGCTGCTGTTCCAGGATATGGCGGTGATCCCGGCGCTGGCGTTGATCCCCATTCTGGCCGGCGCCGGCGGCACCAGCGACGACTGGGCTAAGATCGCGCTCAAGGTGGCGGCGTTCGGCGGCATGCTGATCGGCGGCCGCTTCCTGCTGCGGCCGCTGTTCCGCTATATCGCCGCTTCCGGCGTGCGCGAGATCTTTACCGCCGCGGCGCTGCTGCTGGTGCTCGGCTCGGCGCTGTTTATGGAGACGCTCGGCCTGTCGATGGCGCTCGGCACCTTCATCGCCGGCGTGCTGCTGGCGGAGAGCGAATACCGCCACGAACTGGAGATCTCCATCGAGCCGTTTAAAGGGCTGCTGCTGGGGCTGTTCTTTATCTCGGTGGGCATGGTGTTGAATATCGGCGTGCTCTACACCCATCTGGCCGAGGTGTTGATCGGCGTGTTGGCGTTGGTGGCGGTGAAATCCGGCGTGCTCTACGGCGTGTCGCGCCTGTTCGGCCTGCGCAGTTCGGTACGCCTGCAGTTCGCCGGCGTGCTCAGCCAGGGCGGTGAGTTCGCCTTCGTGCTGTTTTCGGCGGCGGGCGCCCAAAAGGTGCTGCAGCCGGATCAACTCTCTTTGCTGCTGGTGGTGGTGACGCTGTCGATGATGACCACGCCGCTGTTGATGCAGGCCATCGATCGCATTTTGGCGCGCCGCTATAACGCCAAAGACGAAGACGAGGAGACGCCGTACGTGGAAGATGACGATCCGCAGGTGATCATCGTCGGCTTCGGGCGTTTTGGCCAGGTGATCGGCCGCCTGCTGATGGCCAACAAAATGCGCATTACCGTACTGGAACGCGACGTCAGCGCCGTCGGCGTGCTGCGGCGTTACGGTTACAAGGTCTATTACGGCGACGCCACCGAGCTGGAGCTGCTGCGCGCGGCAGGCGCAGAGAAGGCCAAGTCGATCGTGATCACCAGCAATGAGCCGGAAGACACCATGGCGATCGTGCGGCTGTGCCAGCAGCACTTCCCGAACCTGAGCATCCTGGCGCGCGCGCGCGGCCGCGTGGAGGCGCATGAGCTGCTGCAGGCGGGCGTAAAACAGTTCAGCCGCGAGACCTTCTCCAGCGCGCTGGAACTGGGGCGCAAGGCGCTGATGGAATTGGGCATGCACCCGCATCAGGCCTTTCGCGCCCAGCAGCATTTCCGTCGTCTGGATATGCGCATGCTGCGTGAGCTGATGCCGCCGCATCAGGGCGACGTGGCGCAAATTTCTCGCGTGAAAGAGGCGCGGCGCGAGCTGGAAGAGCTCTTCCATCGCGAAATGCAAAAAGAAAGTCGCCAGTTTGACGGCTGGGATGAATACGAATAAGCGGGAGCATAACGATGTCTGCAACACGTAAGAGATTTATCGCCGGAGCGGTGTGCCCGAGCTGTAGCGCCATGGATACGCTGGCGGTATGGCGGGAGGATCAGGTGGAAGTGGTGGAGTGCGTCAAGTGCGGCCATCACCAGCGCCAGACCGAACAACAGGTGGAAAAACACGTTCGACCGCAAGAGCAGGTGATCGGCATTTTTCAGCCGAAGTAGCGTTTTTTTATCCCGGAGGGTACAGCGAGGCAGATTTCCGTTACAATCTGTCCGGAAAAGGCGCGCATCCCGATAACGGTGCGCGTCCTAGTAGCCAACGGTAGGAGATATCATGAAAGTAGCAAAAGACTTGGTGGTCAGCCTGGCTTACCAAGTACGTACAGAAGACGGTGTTTTGGTTGATGAGTCTCCGGTGAGCGCACCGCTGGACTATCTGCACGGGCATGGTTCTCTGATCGCAGGTCTGGAAAAAGCGCTCGAAGGCCACGACGTTGGCGATCGTTTTGACGTTCACGTCGGCGCGAACGACGCGTACGGCAACTACGACGAAAACCTGGTGCAGCGCGTACCGAAAGACGTCTTTATGGGCGTTGACGAACTGCAGGTCGGCATGCGTTTCCTGGCTGACACCGATCAGGGCCCGGTACCGGTTGAAATCACTGAAGTTGACGGCGACCACGTTGTGGTTGACGGCAACCACATGCTGGCCGGCCAAAACCTGAACTTCAACGTGGAAGTTGTCGCGATCCGCGAAGCGACCGCAGAAGAACTGGCGCACGGTCACGTACACGGCGAGCACGATCATCACCACGAGCACGGTGAAGGCTGCTGCGGCGGTCACGGCCATAGCCACGATCACGACCATGGTCACGACCACGGTAAAGGCGGTTGCGGCAACGGCGGTTGCGGCTGCCACTAAGCAGAACGCAATCCCGAGACGAGAGGGCAGCCATTGGCTGCCCTTTTTTATGCGCGGCGCCCCTCAATAGTGCGGCGGAGGGGTTTCTTCCGATTGCGAGGCGATCATCGAGGTTTGGGTCGAGCGCAGTTTGTCGGTCAACATGCGCAGGTGCTCGCGCATCTTCAGCATTTCCATCTGATGCTGGGTGACGGTCTGGTTGAGCTCTTCGATAGTGAGCTCTTGAAAAGCCTGACGGCTTTCCAGTTCTTCAAGCCGCTGTAGCAGGCTTTGAATGTCGGCGTTGTGCATGAGGCTACCTCTGACGCGATAAAATCCTGATTCGGCGCTATGGTAACAGCTGGCGTCGGGTTTACCCGCGCTATTTCTTTGGGCGGCGCGCAACGTTGCGATCGGCAGTGTAAAGTGCTGAAAAGCTGCACGCCTGATTCGCCGTTTTTTGCTAACCTCGCCGAATGTTCTGCAAGAAAAATCTGATTTATCATGTGAGTAGCACGCAGCGGGAAACTTCTTGGCAAAGCGGGAGTCACACTTTGACTCGATTGGTTACCTGTGCGACTGTTTTGTTTTTTTTCAGGCAGCTATAGTAGCCCGGTTATCTTACCTAATGATTGTTTGGGGCATTGCTTCAGACACTGGAGAAATGGATGAAATCTTTGTTTAAAGTCACGCTTCTGGCAACCACCATGGCTTTTGCTCTGAATGCGACCCAGGTCATGGCAGCCGATGCCGCTAAACCGGCGGCAGACGCGGCAGCAGCGCCAAGCACCGGCAAGTTCAAAAACGACGACGAGCAAGCGGCTTACGCACTGGGCGCCTCTCTTGGCCGTTACATGGACAACTCTCTGAAAGAGCAAGAGAAGCTGGGCATCAAGCTGGACAAAGATCAGCTGATCGCCGGCGTTCAGGACGCTTTCGCTAACAAGAGCAAGCTGAACGACGCCGACATCGAAAAGACCCTGCAGGGCTTTGAAGCGCGCGTGAAGGCTTCCGCTCAGGCGAAGATGGAGCAGGACGCCAAGGACAACGAAACCAAAGGCGCCAAGTATCGCGACAGCTTCGCTAAAGAAAAAGGCGTGAAGAAAACCGAATCCGGCCTGCTGTATCAGGTAGAGAAACCGGGCGCGGGTGAAGCGCCGAAAGACAGCGACACCGTGGTGGTGAACTACAAAGGCACCCTGACCGACGGTACCGAGTTCGATAACTCCTACACCCGCGGTGAGCCGCTGTCATTCCGTCTGGATGGTGTGATCCCTGGCTGGACCGAAGGCCTGAAGCACATCAAGAAAGGCGGCAAAATCAAGCTGGTGATTCCACCGGCGCTGGCCTACGGTAAAACCGGCGTTCCGGGCATCCCGGCTAACTCCACGCTGGTCTTTGACGTCGAGCTGCTGGATGTGAAAGCGGTGCCGAAAGCTGACGCTAAAGCCGAAAAACCGGCCGACGCCAAAGCCGACGCCAAAGCGAAATAATCTCGTCGCTCTGTTTGCCACCGCCGCGGATGCCCTCCGCGGCGGTTTTCATTTCGGCAGCCGCTACCGCTCTCTCCATTGAACGCTTGACGCCTGCCGGGCATCGGGCTTAACGTCAATACCACGCGCAAACGCAAGGACTTTGCTCCGGCCGCTTTGCTAGACTAATAATTCTGACTTATCAGTCATGCGTCTGCCCCTTAGGGCGTGTACCTAAAATTGTTCCCGGCCGCCTCGCCCGCGGATGTCATCGCGCCGTTTTATGCCGCTCTCAGCCAGCCGCGCTGCAGCGCGCCGACGACGGCAGCGATCCGGCCCGAGCGGTTTTAGCTGCGCCCCCTGGCACAGGCGATCTATGAGGGTGGTATCTTCGATGTCGAATTCGCTTTTATCCAGCGAAGCCAGCGAACTTGATTTGCTGAATGAACGTCCGTTTACTCAAACGGATCATGAAATCCTGAAATCCTATGAAGCGGTGGTCGACGGGCTGGCGATGTTGATCGGCGGCCACTGCGAAATCGTATTGCACGCGCTGGAAGACTTGAACAGCTCGGCGGTGCGCATCGCCAACGGGGAACACACCGGGCGCAAAATCGGCTCGCCGATCACCGACCTGGCGCTGCGCATGCTGCACGACATGGCCGGCGACGACAGCAGCGTGTCGAAAGCCTACTTTACCCGCGCCAAGAGCGGCGTATTGATGAAATCGGTGACTATCGCCATTCGCAATCGCGAGCAGCGGGTGATTGGTTTGTTGTGCATCAACATGAACCTCGACGTGCCGTTCTCGCAGATCATGCAAACCTTTATGCCGCCGACAGCGCAGGACGTGCCGTCGTCGGTTAACTTCGCCTCTTCCGTCGACGATCTGGTGGCGCAGACGCTGGAGTTCACCATCGAAGAGGTGAACGCCGACCGCTCGGTGTCCAATAACGCCAAGAATCGACAGGTGGTGCTCAATCTCTATGAGAAAGGCATCTTCGACATCAAGGATGCGATCAACCAGGTGGCGGATCGTCTGAATATCTCCAAACACACCGTCTATCTGTACATTCGCCAGTTTAAAAGCGGCGATCTGGTGGGAAGCGACCGCTGATGCTCGACTATTGTCTGTTGGTTACCGGCCCGGCTTATGGCACGCAGCAGGCCAGCAGCGCCTATCAATTCGCTCAGGCTTTACTGGCGAAAGGGCATCGTCTTTCCAGCGTCTTTTTCTACCGTGAAGGGGTGTTGAACGCCAACCGGTTAACCGCGCCCGCCAGCGACGAATTCGATCTGGTGCGCGGCTGGACGCAGCTCGCGCAGCAACACGGCGTAGCGCTCAACGTCTGCGTGGCCGCCGCGCTGCGTCGGGGCGTCACCGACGAACACGAGGCGCAGCAGCAGGGGCTGGCCGGTGCCAACCTGCAGCCCGGTTTTACCCTGAGCGGGCTGGGTTCCCTGGCCGAAGCGTCGCTGAGTTGCGACCGTCTGGTGCAGTTCTGAGGAAATGATGAAACGAGTCGCTTTTGTTTTCACCCACGGGCCGCATGGCGGCGCCGGCGGCAGGGAAGGGCTGGATGCGCTGCTCGCCACGTCGGCGCTCAGTGAAGATTTGGGGGTGTTTTTTATCGGTGATGGCGTGTTGCAGCTGTTGCCGGGCCAGCAACCGGAAAAGATTTTGGCGCGCAATTATATCGCCACTTTCGGCGTACTGCCGCTGTATGACGTGGAGCGGTGTTATCTGTGCCAGGCTTCGCTGCAGGAACGCGGGCTGAGTCAGGTGACCGATTGGGTGCTGGATGCCGAGGTGCTGGCGCCGGACGAACTGCGCCGTGAATTGGCCGGCTACGACGCCGTAATGACGTTTTAGGAACTTCTGATGTTGTATACCCTGAGCCATTCGCCAAACCAATGTGACCTGCCCGCGCTGTTGCGCCTGACCGCGGAGGGCGACGCGCTGCTGCTGCTGCAGGATGGCGTGCTCGCAGGCCTTGTTGGCAGCGCCCATCTTGAATCGCTGCTCGCCGCCCCCATATCCCTTTATGCGCTGCAGGACGACCTGGAAGCCAGGGGGTTGATTGGTCATTTTTCGCACAAAATCACTGTCGTCGGCTATAATCACTTCGTTGAATTAACCGAACAACACCGCAGCCAAATGGCCTGGTAATGAGAGTGATGTTGTATATTTCTTGACACCCATACTGGTCAGCCCTAAAATTCTGCGTCCTCGTACTTTGCCAGTAGTGCATACGAGGGGATTTATCACATGTTTACGAAGCTAGTACGAAGCAAAAACCAGGAGCTTTTTTAATGGCAACAATTAACCAGCTGGTTCGCAAACCACGCTCTGTGAAGGCTGCTAAAAGCAACGTTCCAGCGCTGGAAGCCTGCCCGCAGAAACGTGGCGTATGCACCCGCGTATATACCACTACCCCGAAAAAACCAAACTCCGCACTGCGTAAAGTTTGCCGTGTGCGTTTGACCAACGGTTTCGAAGTGACTTCCTACATCGGTGGCGAAGGCCACAACCTGCAGGAACACTCCGTAATCCTGATCCGTGGCGGTCGTGTAAAAGACCTGCCAGGTGTGCGTTACCACACCGTCCGTGGTGCACTTGACTGCTCCGGTGTTAAAGACCGTAAGCAAGCTCGTTCCAAGTACGGCGTGAAGAAGCCAAAGGCTTAATGGTTCTCCGTTAAGTAAGGCCAAACGTTTTAACTTTAATGTCAAAATAAACTCGTAGAGTTTTGGACAATCCTGAATTAACAACGGAGTATTTCCATGCCACGTCGTCGCGTAATCGGCCAACGTAAAATCCTGCCAGATCCTAAGTTCGGATCTGAGCTGCTGGCCAAATTTGTAAATATCCTGATGGTAGACGGTAAAAAATCTACTGCAGAAGCAATCGTCTATACCGCGCTGGAGACCCTGGCTCAGCGTTCTGGTAAAGATCACCTGGAAGCTTTCGAAGTCGCTCTCGACAACGTTCGCCCGACTGTAGAAGTTAAGTCGCGTCGCGTTGGCGGTTCTACTTATCAGGTACCAGTTGAAGTCCGCCCGGTTCGTCGTAATGCTCTGGCAATGCGTTGGATCGTTGATGCTGCACGTAAACGCGGTGATAAATCCATGGCTCTGCGCCTGGCGAACGAGCTGTCTGACGCAGCAGAGAACAAAGGTTCTGCTGTTAAGAAGCGTGAAGACGTTCACCGTATGGCCGAAGCCAACAAGGCGTTCGCCCACTACCGCTGGTAATCATCTGGCTGTAGTCATGCTAACCAAGCGGGCGCGTCAAATCGGCCCGCTTGGGTTAACTGAACTTGAACGCCCTAGGAATAGAGGAATCAAATGGCTCGTACAACACCCATTGCACGCTACCGTAACATCGGTATCAGTGCTCACATCGACGCCGGTAAAACCACCACTACCGAACGTATTCTGTTCTACACCGGTGTAAACCACAAAATCGGTGAAGTTCATGACGGCGCTGCCACCATGGACTGGATGGAACAGGAGCAGGAGCGTGGTATTACCATCACTTCTGCAGCGACGACTGCCTTCTGGTCTGGTATGGCCAAGCAGTTCGAACCGCATCGCGTAAACATCATCGACACCCCAGGGCACGTTGACTTCACCATCGAAGTAGAACGTTCCATGCGTGTGCTGGATGGCGCGGTAATGGTTTACTGTGCTGTTGGTGGTGTTCAGCCACAGTCTGAAACCGTATGGCGTCAGGCTAACAAATACAAAGTGCCACGTATCGCGTTCGTTAACAAAATGGACCGTATGGGCGCTAACTTCCTGAAAGTTGTTGGCCAGATCAAAACTCGTCTGGGCGCTAACCCTGTTCCTCTGCAGCTGGCTATCGGCGCAGAAGACAAATTCACCGGCGTTATCGACCTGGTGAAGATGAAGGCGATCAACTGGAACGAAGAAGACGCAGGCGTTACCTTCGAATACGAAGACGTCCCGGCTGACATGATGGAACTGGCTGAAGAATGGCGCCAGAACCTGATCGAATCCGCTGCGGAAGCTTCCGAAGAGCTGATGGAAAAATACCTGGGCGGCGAAGAGCTGACCGAGGCAGAAATCAAGTCCGCTCTGCGTCAGCGCGTGCTGAACAACGAAATCATCCTGGTTACCTGTGGTTCTGCGTTCAAGAACAAGGGCGTACAGGCGATGCTGGATGCGGTAATCGAATACCTGCCGGCGCCAACTGACGTTCCTGCGATCAACGGTATCCTGGACGACGGTAAAGACACCCCGGCTGAGCGTCACGCAAGTGATGACGAGCCGTTCTCTGCTCTGGCGTTCAAAATCGCTACCGACCCGTTCGTAGGTAACCTGACCTTCTTCCGCGTGTACTCCGGCGTTGTTAACTCCGGCGACACCGTGCTGAACTCCGTTAAGGCTGCGCGCGAGCGTTTCGGCCGTATCGTTCAGATGCACGCCAACAAGCGTGAAGAGATCAAAGAAGTTCGCGCAGGCGACATCGCCGCTGCGATCGGTCTGAAAGACGTGACCACCGGGGACACCCTGTGTGATCCAGACTCTCCAATCATCCTGGAGCGTATGGAATTCCCTGAGCCGGTAATCTCTATCGCCGTTGAACCAAAAACCAAAGCTGACCAAGAGAAAATGGGTCTGGCTCTGGGCCGTCTGGCTAAAGAAGACCCGTCATTCCGCGTATGGACTGACGAAGAGTCTAACCAGACCATCATCGCCGGTATGGGTGAACTGCACCTCGACATCATCGTTGACCGCATGAAGCGTGAATTCAACGTTGAAGCTAACGTGGGCAAACCTCAGGTAGCTTACCGCGAAGCGATTCGCGCGAAGATTACCGATGTTGAAGGTAAGCACGCCAAGCAGTCTGGTGGTCGCGGTCAGTACGGTCACGTTGTGATCGACATGTACCCACTGGAGCCGGGCTCTAACCCGAAAGGTTACGAGTTCATCAACGACATCAAAGGCGGCGTAATTCCTGGCGAATACATCCCTGCCGTTGATAAAGGCATCCAGGAGCAGTTGAAGTCTGGTCCGTTGGCTGGTTACCCGGTAGTAGATATGGGTATTCGTCTGCACTTCGGTTCTTACCACGACGTTGACTCCTCTGAACTGGCGTTTAAACTGGCCGCATCTATCGCCTTTAAAGAAGGCTTTAAGAAAGCGAAACCAGTTCTGCTTGAGCCTATCATGAAGGTTGAAGTTGAGACTCCAGAAGAGAACACCGGTGACGTTATCGGTGACTTGAGCCGTCGTCGCGGCATGCTGCGCGGTCAGGAATCTGAAGTGACTGGCGTTAAGATCCACGCTGAAGTACCGTTGTCCGAAATGTTCGGCTACGCAACTCAGCTGCGTTCTCTGACTAAAGGTCGCGCATCATACACCATGGAATTCCTGAAGTATGATGATGCACCGAACAACGTCGCTCAGGCCGTAATCGAAGCCCGTGGCAAATAAGCCGCAGGGTTAAAACCAAAGTCCCGTGCTCTCTCCAGAAGGGGAGAGCGCTATAGTAAGGAATATAGCCGTGTCTAAAGAAAAATTTGAACGTACAAAACCGCACGTTAACGTTGGTACTATCGGCCACGTTGACCACGGTAAAACTACCCTGACTGCAGCGATCACCACCGTTCTGGCTAAAACCTACGGCGGTTCTGCACGTGCTTTCGACCAGATCGATAACGCGCCAGAAGAAAAAGCTCGTGGTATCACCATCAACACCTCTCACGTTGAGTATGACACCCCGACTCG
>NZ_JBJNMO010000010.1:0-120184 GCF_052168495.1 Serratia sp. CY52157
GGCGGCAATAGCGCGGTGGTCCCACCTGACCCCATGCCGAACTCAGAAGTGAAACGCCGTAGCGCCGATGGTAGTGTGGGGTCTCCCCATGCGAGAGTAGGACACTGCCAGGCATCAAACAAAGCTGAAAGCCCTGAACTGACGTTCAGGGCTTTTTGCTATGCGTAAAACGCAAAAAAGCGCAGCTACGCTGCGCCTTTCAACCACTCGACAATAAAGTCGGCGATGCTTTCCGGTTGATTGAGATCCAGCTGCTTAGCCGAAATGGATAGCGGTCGATCGCTGGCTACCGCGACGACAAACTGATCCAGCATGTCTTCCAACGGCCTGCCGATCTCGGCCCGATAAAGCAGGATCTTGCTGACCGGCTCATGTTTGAACCCTTCCACCAGAATCAAGTCGACCTTATCGGCGTCAAAGCGCCCAGCCAGATAGCGCAGATCCAAAGGTTGTTGCTCCGGCGTTTCGGTCATTAATGCCCAGCGACGATCGCTGGCGACCAGCGTTTGCTCGGCGCCTGCTTTACGCAGCTCATAGCTGTCTTTACCCGGCGTATCCACATCCATGTCGTGATGCGTATGTTTGATCAGTCCAATCCTTACCTGGCGTTGTTTCAGCAACGGGATCAGCTGTTTGAGCAGGGTCGTTTTCCCCGTTCCGCTGTAGGCGCCGATGGCCAGCAAGGGAGGCAATGAACGATTCATTTTTTGAGCTCTCGCGTTTGTTGCCAATTCAGGCAGTCAGCCGGCGTATTCAGGTTATGAAATGCCGCTTGCTGCCCGTTGAACACTACGCGTTGTGCGCCAATTTGATGCAAGAACAGCATCAGCTTGCGTTCACCGCGCGCCAGATAGTCGGCCAGCTGCGGCGCTATTTGGCTATGCAGTAACGCCAGCGTGGGGTGATCTCGTTCACCATCGCTGGCAAAGGCCGCCTGCGCCGCGCCTTTTTGCTGCCATAGCTGAGCGACTAAGTCGGCGGGAAAGTCGGGGACATCACAAGGGACGAAGACCACCCATTCGCTGGGAGCCTGTTTGAGCCCGGCCAGCATGCCTGCCAGCGGCCCGGCGAAATCGGGCGTCAGATCGCCAATCACCGGCAAACCGCTCGCCTGGTAACGTGCCTGATTGCGATTGGCGCTGATGGCGACGGAAGCCACCTGCGGGCGTAACCGAGCCAATACGTGTTGATAGAGTGCGATCCCGCCAATCGACACCAGGCCTTTGTCTTCACCGCCCATGCGCGTGGCCCGTCCGCCGGCCAAAATGACGCCGCTGATTTCTTTATGCATCTCGTTTATCCCGCCTTGTCGATGCGCTGATTGTAGCGCTAAAGCCGGCGCGACATCAGGATTTACCTTTATTGACAAGCCGGTTCTTTCACTGCGTGGGTAAGCCTGTTACTTTGTGAGTTTATTCATGCTATTGGACGATATTGAGATGAAAACGCATCGCGTAAACGAGTTGATCGAGCTGTTGCACCCGGCCTGGCAGGAAGATCCCGATCTCAATTTGATGCAGTTTTTGCAAAAGCTGGCGAAGGAAGCGGGCTTCCAGGGCGAGTTGTCCGAGTTGAGCGACGATATTCTTATTTACCATCTGAAAATGCGCGGCAGCGCCGGCACAGATCAGATCCCGGGCCTGAAGAAAGATTACGAAGAAGATTTTAAAACGGCGTTGCTGCGTGCTCGCGGCGTTATCAAGGATTGATCCTCGTGCGGTGCGAGAAAGCATAGCGCGTGAAATGCGCCATTAATGCTACTATTTCTCATTCCCGGCACCGTGCTGTCAGCGATCAAACGAACGTTATGAATAACTCAGCTTTTAATTTCGACACCCTGTCGCCCGATTTGATCATGGACGCGCTAGAAGGGATTGGCGTGCGCGTCGATTCCGGCCTGACGGCGCTGAACAGCTATGAGAACCGCGTCTATCAGTTTATGGACGAGGATCGTCGACGCTACGTGGTGAAGTTTTACCGACCGGAGCGCTGGAGCGCCGCACAAATCGGTGAGGAACATCAGTTCGCTCTGGATCTGGCCGGCGCGGAGATCCCGGCGGTGGCGCCGTTGGCGCTGCAAGGTGCTACGCTGCATACGCACGGCGGTTTTTTCTTTGCCCTGTTCCCCAGCGTGGGGGGCCGGCAATACGAGATAGACAATCTGGAGCAGTTGGAATGGGTAGGCCGTTTTCTGGGGCGTATCCATCAGGTCGGCGGCGAGCGTTTGTTTGCCGAGCGTCCAACCATGGGGATTGAAGAGTATCTTGTTGCCCCGCGTCAGGCGCTGGCCAATTGCGAGCTGTTGCCGGCGGCTCAGCGTGATGCCTTTCTGCAGGCGACGGATAACCTGATTGCGGCGATCAAGCCACACTGGAATCTGAACTGGCAGCCGCGGCGTTTGCACGGCGATTGCCATCCGGGCAATATTCTGTGGCGCGATGGCCCGCTGTTCGTCGATCTTGATGACGCGCGCAACGGCCCTGCGGTTCAGGATCTGTGGATGCTGTTGCACGGCGAACGTCGCGACCAACTGATGCAGCTGGACGTTTTGCTGGAGGCGTACGGCGAATTTGCCGAGTTCGATCAGCGCGAGCTGGCGTTAATTGAGCCACTGCGGGCGATGCGTATGGTGTATTACCTGGCCTGGGTCGCTCGCCGTTGGCAGGATCCGGCCTTCCCTAAGAGTTTTCCGTGGATGGCGGAGTCTGATTTCTGGTTATCTCAGACTGCGGCGTTTAATGAACAGGTTAAGCTGTTGCAGGAGCCTCCTCTGCAGCTGACGCCAATGTATTGAAGCTTTAACACAATGGAGAGTTTAGTCTTATGAAAAAAATATGGTTGGCGCTCGTTGGCATGGTGATGGCATTCAGCGCCTCGGCGGCACAGTTTAGCGATGGCACTCAGTACGTGACCCTGGACAAGCCGGTGACCGGTGAGCCGCAGGTGCTGGAGTTCTTCTCCTTTTACTGCCCACACTGCTACCAGTTTGAGCAGGTCTATCACGTGTCCGAGAACGTAAAAAAAGCGTTGCCTGCCGGCACCAAAATGACCAAGTACCACGTGGAGTTCCTGGGGCCGTTGGGCAAACAGCTGACTCAGGCGTGGGCGGTCGCGATGGCGCTGGGCGTGGAAGACAAAGTAAGCCCGCTGATGTTTGAAGCGGTGCAGAAAACCCAGACCGTGCAAACGCCGGACGATATCCGTAACGTCTTCGTGAAAGCGGGCGTAACCGCCGCAGATTATGACGCGGCCTGGAACAGCTTCGTGGTGAAATCTCTGGTGGTTCAACAGGAGAAAGCCGCAGAAGATCTGCAGCTGCGCGGCGTGCCGGCGGTATTCGTCAACGGCAAATACATGGTTAAAAACGATGGCCTGGACACCAGCTCGATGGACGCTTACGTGAAGCAGTTCGCCGATGTGGTTAAATTCCTCAGCCAGCAGAAATAAGCCTGATTCAACATGAAAAACGCCGGCATCGCCGGCGTTTTTTTATCCGTATTGCCGCTTCAATTTATCCAGCAACCGGTCTTTTTCCTGCCACAGCGTATTCAGCCACAGCTGGAAGCGCCGCTTGAACTGTTTATCGTTGAAATAATCACCGTGCAGGGTTTCATCGATCGGTAGCGTCTCTATTCTCACCACGATACGCGTCAGGCGGCCGCACAGCATATCCAGAAAGGGCCGCTGGTTATTTTCCGGATAAAGCAGGGTGACGTTCAACACTTTGTCGAACTGATTGCCCAGCGCGCTAAGGGTAAACGCGATGCCGGCAGCTTTGGGCGCCAGCAAATTGCGATAAGGTGAATTGCTTTTAATTTTCTTGGCTTCGGTGAAGCGTGAGCCTTCGACGAAATTGACGATGGTGGTTGGGCGCTGGCGGAATTTTTCGCAGGAACGGCGCGTCGTTTCGATATCCTTGCCGCGTTTTTCCGGGTGCTTGAGCAAATAGGCGCGGGAGTAACGCTTCATGAATGGCATGTCCAGCGCCCAGCAGGCCAGGCCGACAAACGGCACCCAGGCGAGCTGCTGTTTGAGGAAATACTTATTCATTGGAATATGATTTCTGAACAGCACGCATAACACGACAATGTCTGACCAACTTTCGTGGTTGCTGATCAGCAGATACCAGTTTTTGCGATCCAACCCTTCCAGACCTTCAATATCCCAACGCAATTGCCCGTTAATGCGCAATAACAGCGCCAGCCCTTGGCACCAACACCACATCATGAAATCGGCGAAAGCCGAGATATATCGCCAAACGGCGGGAATGGGCACCACGAGTTTCACGATGCCGGCCAGCGTGATGGGGATGGAGCATAACACCGTCACCAGAATGGTAAGTATGACGGAAATGATAAAGATAACAGGCGTTAACAATCTTGGCATGATTATGGGCTGACGGTTGGTGGGAACATCGTTGCATGCCAAAGCGCATGAACAAAAACGCATTTTAACAGAAATCGCCGGGGTAAAGCGCCGCTTAAAATCACTGTTTTTCGTCTCATCGGATAACCATTTGCTGAGTTTTCGTGCAACTTGTCCAGCTTGTGCTATGGTAATTGAGGCGCCGAATTTGATTAATAGTGCGATTAAAATCCGGCGAAAGTTATATCCACAAATCCAATGAAAGCCAATAATTAAGCGTCGCCGGAATTCGTTCTTTTAACGCGGTGATTTAAATAGGAATTTTATTCGCCGTTATAACGATAATCGCAGCGTTATAATTCGGTCTCTTTTCTATGCACAAAGTTATCCACAGGTAAGATCTTGCGGATCCTCGCGCACAATCACATCATTTTCGTCCGCAATGCACGCTAAGGTTCGTCTCCGGCGGCCAGCTATGGCATGCTTACCCCTATGTCCGATCACGATAAAGAAACGCTATGGCCCAGATTGCAGAAAACCCACTAATCCTGGTTGACGGTTCCTCTTACCTCTACCGCGCTTATCACGCCTTCCCGCCGCTGACCAATTCGGCGGGCGAGCCGACCGGCGCGATGTACGGCGTGCTGAATATGCTGCGCAGTCTGCTGTTGCAGTATCAACCGAGCCACGTTGCCGTGGTGTTTGATGCCAAAGGGAAGACCTTCCGCGATGATCTGTTCGCTGAATACAAGTCGCACCGGCCGCCGATGCCGGACGATCTGCGCGCGCAGATCGAGCCGCTGCACAACATGGTCAAGGCGATGGGCCTGCCGCTGTTGGTGACGCCCGGCGTAGAGGCGGATGACGTCATCGGTACGCTGGCGCTGGAGGCTGAAAAGGCCGGCCACGCGGTGCTGATCAGCACCGGCGACAAAGACATGGCGCAGCTGGTGACGCCGAACGTCACCCTGATCAACACCATGAACAACACGATCCTCGGCCCGCAGGAAGTGTGCGACAAATACGGCATTCCGCCGGAGCTGATCATCGACTTCCTGGCGCTGATGGGCGATTCATCGGACAACATTCCCGGCGTGCCGGGCGTGGGCGAGAAAACCGCCCAGGCGTTGCTGCAGGGTATCGGCGGCCTGGATGCGCTGTACGGCAATCTGGATAACATCGCCACGCTGAGCTTCCGCGGTGCCAAAACCATGGCGGCCAAGCTGGAACAGAATAAAGAGGTCGCGTACCTCTCCTATAAGCTGGCGACGATCAAAACCGACGTCGAGCTGGATCTGACCTGTGCGGACCTGACGGTCTCCGCGCCGGATGTCGACACGCTGCAACAGCTGTTCAAACAGTACGAGTTCAAACGCTGGCTGGCGGACGTAGAAGCCGGCGTCTGGTTGGAAAACAAGAAAGGCGCGGGTGCGAAAGCTGCCGGCGCCGCCAAACCAGCCGTAGCCGCGGAAGCGCCGAAAGCGCTGGCGGAGGCCAAGCTGTCTCAGGACGGTTATGTCACCATCCTGGACGAAGCGACCTTTACCGACTGGCTGGCGCGGTTGAAAAAAGCCGACGTGTTTGCCTTCGATACCGAAACCGATGGCCTGGATACCCTGACCGCCAATCTGATCGGCCTGTCCTTTGCGATCGCGCCGGGCGAAGCGGCTTATTTGCCGGTGGCACACGATTATCTGGATGCGCCGGCGCAGCTGGATCGCGCTTACGTGCTGGAGGCGCTCAAGCCGCTGCTGGAAGACGAGAAAGCGCTCAAGGTCGGGCAAAATCTGAAGTTCGACATGAGCCTGCTGGCGCGTTACGGCATCGAGATGCGCGGCATCGCCTACGACACCATGCTGGAGTCCTATGTGCTGGACAGCGTCGGCGGCCGTCATGATATGGACAGCCTGGCCGATCGTTATCTTGGCCACAAAACCATCACCTTCGAAGAGATCGCCGGCAAGGGCAAGAACCAGCTGACGTTCAATCAGATCGCGCTTGAGCAGGCGGCGCCATACGCTGCCGAAGACGCCGATGTCACGCTGCAGCTGCATCTGGCGATGTGGCCGCAGCTGAAACAGAGCGCGGAACTGCTGACGGTGTTCAACGAGATTGAAATGCCGCTGCTGCCGGTGCTGTCGCATATTGAACGCACCGGGGTGCTGATCGATCCGGCCATTTTATCGGCCCACTCCCAGGAGCTGGCCAAGCGTCTGGCTGAGCTGGAGGCGCAGGCCCACGAGCTGGCGGAAGAGCCGTTCAACCTGGCGTCGACCAAGCAGCTGCAGGCTATCTTGTACGAAAAACAAAAGCTGCCGGTGCTGAAGAAAACTCCGGGCGGGGCGCCATCCACCAACGAAGAAGTGCTGGCCGAGCTGGCGCTCGACTACCCGCTGCCGAAGGTGATTCTGGAATACCGCGGTTTGGCGAAGCTGAAGACCACCTATACCGACAAGCTGCCGCTGATGATCAATCCGGTCAGCGGGCGGGTGCATACCTCGTATCATCAGGCGGTGACCGCCACCGGCCGTCTCTCCTCGAGCGATCCGAACCTGCAGAACATCCCGGTGCGCAACGAAGAAGGGCGGCGCATTCGCCAGGCCTTTATTGCGCCGGAAGGCTACCGCATTGTCGCGGCCGACTACTCGCAGATCGAGCTGCGCATCATGGCGCATCTGTCTCAGGATGAAGGGCTGCTGAAGGCCTTCGCCGAAGGGAAAGACATTCACCGCGCCACGGCGTCGGAAGTTTTCGGCGTGCCGTTGGATAAAGTGACCGGCGAGCAGCGCCGCAGCGCCAAGGCGATTAACTTTGGTTTGATTTACGGCATGAGCGCCTTCGGCCTGGCGCGTCAGCTGGGGATCCCGCGTGGGGAAGCCCAGCGCTATATGGATCTCTACTTCGAACGTTACCCGGGCGTGCTGGATTACATGGAGCGCACCCGTCAGCAGGCTTCCGAGCAGGGCTATGTCAGCACGCTGGACGGCCGCCGTCTGTATCTGCCGGACGTCCGCTCCAGCAACGCCATGCGCCGCAAGGCGGCCGAGCGCGCCGCCATCAACGCCCCGATGCAGGGCACGGCGGCCGATATCATCAAGCGTGCGATGATCGAGGTCGACGCCTGGCTGCAGGGGCAGGAGAAGCCGTTGGTGCGCGCGATCATGCAGGTGCACGATGAATTGGTGTTCGAGGTGCACGAGTCGGTGATCGACGAAGCCAGCCAACGTATCCGCCAACTGATGGAAGGCAGCATGACGCTGGCGGTGCCGCTGAAGGTCGATGTGGGCGTCGGCATGAACTGGGATGAGGCGCACTGATCGTCGGGTTATCGCCGTATGCGCTAACTGGCGAGAAGCTAAGCACTTTTCGTAATTAAGCTACAAGATGCGGTGATAGTTTCCCCAACTTCGCCGTTCTTGCGTCTCAAGTTGTGTAAGTAAACTACAAAAAATTCTTTTGCCCTGCGAAAAAATGATGTAGAGTTACAGGCGTAGGGTACAGAGGTAAGATGTTCTATCTTTCAGACCTTTTACTTCACGTAATCGGATTTGGCTGAATATTTAGCCGCCCCAGTCAGTATTGACTGGGGCGTTTTTTATTGTAAAAACAGCAGCAAACCATACGTTTTTCCTATCGCTCGGCCCCGACTTTCATTTCAACTTCCGCTCCCTCAATCCGCGTAATTCGGCGAAACAAGCCCGTTTTGGCGATAAGTCTTTATGATGGCTTTATTTCAAAAATGTAATTAGATAACGAAAAATCCCGCCTGCGGCCGATCTGCGGGCATAAAAAAGCCGATGCGGCGAGGCATCGGCTCAAACGTGCGATCAGGGCTTATTCGCCGATGTCTTCTTCCGGCAGCACTTCCGGCGGGATCTCGTTAAACCAGGTGTCCAGCTTCTGGCGCAGCTTGTCGACGCCGATCTTTTTCAGCGATGAGAAGGCTTCGACCTGGATATCCCCCATAAACGGCAGCACCGCTTCACGCACCATGTTGAGCTGCGCCTTGCGTGCGCCGGAGGCCAGCTTGTCGGCCTTGGTCAGCAACACCAGCACCGGCGTGCCGACGTCGACCGCCCACTGGATCATCTGTTGGTCGAGATCTTTCAGCGGATGGCGGATATCCATCAGCACCACCAGCCCTTTCAGGCTGTTGCGCATCTGCAGGTATTCGCCCAGCGCGCGTTGCCATTTGCGCTTCATTTCTTCCGGCACTTCGGCGTAGCCATAACCCGGCAGGTCAACCAGACGAATGCCGTCTTCCACTTCGAACAGGTTAATCAGCTGGGTGCGCCCCGGTGTCTTACTGGTGCGCGCCAGGCTTTTTTGGTTGGTCAGCGTATTCAGCGCGCTGGATTTACCGGCGTTGGAACGGCCGGCAAAGGCGACTTCAATTCCTGCATCCCCCGGAAGATGGCGAATATCGGGTGCGCTGGTGACGAAATGGGTCACATGATAGTTGTAGTTCTTGCTGGTCAAAATTTTTCGTCTCCGTGAGGATGGCTAACTGGTTGGCGATTATAACTGCATCAGCGGTAAAAATGGCGTGTTTCTCCGTTTTTAAGCGGCGGGGCGCGATAAAACGACGGTTAAGCTGCTCGTACGTTGTGAGACATTTGCCATTCGAATCGCGGGTAATGTCGCTTTATTCGAAAGCGACATTTCTGTTTCTTTTTTAAAAACAATGTGTTGTTTTTTCGTTGTGTGGAAATGTCAGTCAAATCGGCCTCCGGTGCCTTGAGCCTTCGCAACAATAACGTAAAGTACTCGTTAACGCAGGGTTGCGCAGGATTAGGGAACATCCGGGAAGGATGACAAATCTCAGGGAATGCACAGGGCGTGCAATGAGTGCCAGGATGAACGCAAAAGGAAGTGACCCTTTCGCACCGGAATAGGCGGCAGGCACATCGGATGGTGAAGTATCGGCAGTTTGGATGCCCGCAGGAAGCGCGCTCGGGAAGAGCGGATGCGAATGGATTGCGCCACGGACGATTTTCCTTTCAGGATGAAGGACGTAGTGGCAGGGAATGCGGTTATAGCAGAAGGAAAAACCGGGATGTTGCATGTACGCAAGGAGCGCGTAACAGGAATACCCTTCGCAAGAAGGTGCGAAATAGGCGGCAGGTTTAACCTGCCGCCTTTTTTCTTTGTCCGCTTTCTGCTAGATTCCGCCGCAATTCTATACTGAATCTACATACCTAAGAGCACACGCTATGAACCAGCCATCAAAAGCACCTCGCGGCAGCGCGGCGAAGTCAAAAACGAAAAAGAAAAGCCGTATGGAGCTCGATCAGGAAGCGCGTGAGCGCAAACGCCTGAAAAAACGCCGCGGTCACGCTTCCGGTTCACGCACTCAGGTCGAGTCCGGCAGCCAGAAAAACAAATCGGCGGCGGAAGCCAAAGATCCGCGTATCGGCAGTAAAGTGCCGGTTGCGCTGGTGGTCGACGAAACCAAAGTGAAGGCCAAACCGCAGCCGAAGCCAAAGGCTGAAGCAAAACCGCGCCTGTCGCCGGAAGAAGAGCTGGCGAAGCTGGAAAATGACGAACGTCTGAACGCGCTGCTGGATCGCATCGACGATGGCGAAACGCTGAACGCGCAAGAGCAGGCGTATGTTGACAAGACGCTGGATCGCATCGATGTGCTGATGGACGTGCTGGGCATCGAGCTGGGCGATGAAGACGACGAGGAAGAAGAAGAGAAGCAGGAAGATATTCTGAAGCTGCTGAAAGGCGGCAACCCGAAGGACGCTTTTTAACGCGCCATGTGGCTGATCCCGACAATAGCCCTACTCTTGATGTGTTATCTGCTGTGGTTATTCGGTAAACTATGGCGGCTGTCTAAGCGCAAAGCGCGTTTTCGCAGCGCTTCCGTGGCCAGACAGCGCAGACAACCGCCTCTCTCCCGGCCCGGTAGAAAAAGATATCGGAAGGAGTGAGCATGTCAGAGCAGACGATTGTCTGGGATTTGGCCCTGATCCAAAAATATAACTACTCAGGGCCGCGTTATACCTCATACCCCACGGCGCTGGAGTTTAACCAGCGCTACGACGAAGCGGCGTTTCAACGCGCCGCGGCGCGCTACCCTGAGCGCCCGCTGTCGCTGTACGTGCATATCCCTTTCTGCCATAAGCTGTGCTACTTCTGCGGCTGCAACAAACTGGTGACGCGTCAGACGCACAAGGCCGATGAATACCTGAATGTCCTGGCGCAAGAGATCGCCAGCCGTGCGCCACTGTTCGCCGGCCGCAATGTCGGTCAGATGCATTGGGGCGGCGGTACGCCAACCTATCTGGACAAAGCGCAAATCAGCCGGCTGGTGGCGCTGCTGCGCGAACATTTTGATTTTCTGCCCGATGCGGAGATGTCGATCGAAGTCGATCCGCGCGAGATAGCGCTGGATGTGCTCGATCATTTACGCGCCGAAGGCTTTAACCGCCTGAGCATGGGGGTGCAGGATTTCAACAAGCAGGTGCAGGCGTTGGTCAACCGCGAGCAGGATGAAGCCTTTATCTTCGCCCTGATCGAGCGGGCCAAAGTGTTGGGCTTTCGCTCGACCAATATCGATCTGATCTACGGCCTGCCGAAACAGACGCCGGAAAGCTTCGCCTTCACGCTGCAGCGGGTGGCTGAACTGAATCCCGATCGCCTCAGCGTGTTCAACTACGCGCATATGCCGAATTTATTCGCCGCCCAGCGCAAAATCAAAGACGCCGATCTGCCCAGCGCGCAGCAGAAGCTGGATATCCTGCAGCAGAGCATCGCGTTCCTGACTGACGCCGGCTATCAGTTTATCGGCATGGATCACTTTGCACGCCCGGACGATGAGCTGGCGATTGCGCAACGCGAAGGCAAGCTGCACCGCAATTTCCAGGGCTACACCACCCAGGGCGACAGCGATCTGCTGGGGTTGGGCGTGTCGGCCATCAGCATGCTCGGCGACAGCTATGCGCAGAACCAGAAAGAGCTGAAGCGTTACTATGAGAGTGTACCGGCTCAGGGCAACGCCCTGTGGCGCGGGTTGGCGCTGACGGACGACGATTGCCTGCGGCGCGATCTGATCAAAACGTTGATCTGCAACTTCCGGTTGGCGTATCAGCCACTTGAACGGCAATACGGCATCGATTTCACCGCTTACTTTGCCGAAGACCTGCAGCTGCTGGCACCGTTTGAACGCGATGGGCTGGTGGAGCGCGACGAGCAAGGCATTCGCGTCACGCCGCGCGGGCGGTTGCTGATCCGCAATATCTGCATGTGCTTCGACCGCTATCTGCGGCAACAGGCGCGCAGCCAGCAGTTCTCTCGGGTGATCTGAGGATGAAAAAACAGCCGCTGATGCGGCTGTTTTTTTAACTGAAGAAGTTAATCAGCGCGGCGCACAACACCGCGGCGACCGCCGCCTGCGGGGTGTGGCTGGCGGCGGAGCCCAGCTCCGCGCCCTGAGAAATGAACACGATGAATGAGTCCAGCATCGTCAACCTCCAGAGTGTGCGACACGATCATACTGCGCCCGCACCGGCTGTAAAGTCTGCGGTTGGCGTTTTTTTGTGCGCTGGGCTGCGTTTTTTATCATCAACCTCAGCGCCTATTCCATGCCCAGTTCTTTGAGCTTGCGGGTCAGGGTATTGCGGCCCCAGCCCAGCAGGCGTGCGGCTTCCTGTTTGTGCCCCTGGGTGTGACGCAAGGCGGTGGTGAGCAGTGTACGCTCCATCTCCGGCTGCGCTTCCGACAGCAGATTTTGATGACCGGAACGCAGCGCGCGATCGGCCCACTGCGCCAGCAGCGTGGCCCAGCTGTCCGGCAGGCTGTGGCTGGGGCTCTCCGGTGCGGCGGTTTCGAACAGTTCGCTCGGCAGATCCTGAATCAGCACCTCTTGCCCGGCGGCCATCACCGTCAGCCAGCGGCAGGTATTCTCCAGCTGGCGCACGTTCCCCGGCCAAGGCAGGCGGGTCAGCGCGGTTTCGGTTTCCGGATGCAGGTTCTTGGCCTCTACGCCCAGCTCCTTGGCGGCGATCTGCAGGAAGTGGCGCGCCAGCCGCGGGATGTCTTCCCGACGCTCGCGCAGCGGCGGCAGGTGTACGCGGATCACGTTCAGGCGGTGGAACAGATCCTCGCGGAACTTGCCTTCCTGTACCCGCAATTCCAGGTTCTGGTGCGTGGCGGCGATGATGCGCACGTCGACCTTCACCGGCGCATAGCCGCCGACCCGGTAAAACTGGCCGTCCGCCAGCACCCGCAGCAGGCGCGTTTGCACGTCGAGCGGCATATCGCCGATCTCGTCGAGGAACAGCGTGCCGCCGTCGGCCTGTTCAAAGCGTCCCTGACGGATTTGGTTCGCGCCGGTGAAGGCGCCTTTCTCGTGGCCGAACAGCTCGGACTCGATCAGATCCTTGGGAATAGCGGCCATGTTCAGGGCGATGAACGGCGACTTGGCGCGCGGGCTGTGGCGGTGCAGCGCATGCGCCACCAGCTCTTTGCCAGTGCCGGATTCGCCGTTGATCAGCACGCTGATCGACGAACGTGACAGCCGGCCGATGATGCGAAACACGTCCTGCATCGCCGGCGCTTCGCCGATGATGTCCGCCGCCGGATCGCTGGCCGGCTGGCTGCGCACCGGCTGCTGCTGCTCTTGATAATGGCTGATGGCGCGCTCGACCAGCGCCACCGCTTCGTCGATGTCGAACGGTTTCGGCAGGTAGTCGAAGGCCCCTTGCTGATAGGCGCTGACGGCCGCGTCCAAATCCGAATGCGCGGTCATGATGATCACCGGCAGCATCGGGTGGCGCTGTTTGATCTGCTTGAGCAGCGCCAGACCATCGATGCCCGGCATGCGGATATCGGACAGCAACACGTCGGGAGTTTGCGTGGCCAAGGCTTCCAGCACGTCATTGCCGCCTTCGAAGGTGGCGCAGCTCAGGCCCGCGCCGGTGAGCGCGCGCTCAAGCACCCAGCGGATGGAGCTATCGTCATCGACGATCCAGACTATCCCTCGTTGCATAGCAAACCTCACTGACGAATGGGCAGGTAGACCGAGAATTCGGTATGACCTGGCCAACTGTTGAATTCAATTTTTCCGCAATGCTGATCGATCAGATTGCGGGCGATGGATAATCCCAGGCCGGTACCGCCTTCACGGCCGCTGACCATCGGGTAGAACAGCGTGTCCTGCAGCTGCGCCGGCACGCCGGGGCCGTCGTCTTCGACGTCGATACGCGCCGCCAGGCGGTAGCGGGTGCCGTGCAACGTAATCTGAAACGCGGTGCGGGTGCGCAGCGTGATGGTGCCGCCCGCCTCGCCCAAGGCCTGCAGCGCATTGCGGGTGATGTTCAGCAGCACCTGTTCTATCTGATCCGGGTCGTGGGCCATTTCCGGCAGGCTGGGATCGTAGTCGCGCACCAGCGTGACGTTATCCGGCATTTCCAGCGACACCAGCTGGCAGACGCGCTCCGCGACCTGATGGATGCTCTGGGTGATGTGCTGACCGGGGCGCTGCGGCCCGAGCAGACGATCCACCAGATTGCGCAGCCGATCGGCCTGCTCAATGATCACCTTGGTGTATTCGGTCAGCGCCGGATCGGGCAGCGCTTTGGCCAGCAGCTGTGCCGCGCCGCGCAGGCCGCCCAGCGGGTTTTTAATCTCGTGCGCCAAACCGCGTACCAGATCGCGGGCGGCCACCTGTTGGGCATGCTGCAGCTGTTCCTGGCTCAGGCGGCGCTGATTGTCCATCGGTGCCAGCTCGACCAGGATATAGCCTTCCGGCAGCGCCTGAGCGGTCAGGGAAAGAATATGCGCGCGGCCATCGACCACCAGGGTCACTTCGTTGTCGGTGAAGCCCTGACCAGCGCGCAGGCTTTCACGCATCAGAGAGACGTTCAGCGAAAAATAGCCGAGCAGGTCGGGCAGCGGCGTGCCGAACAGCTTGCGGGAGCTTTGCGCCAGCAGCTGCTGTGCCGCAGGGTTGGCGTAGTGAACCGCCAGTGAGTCATCCAACAGCAGGATGCTGTTGATGAGTGAATTGAGGATCTGCCCAGCATCGGGCAGCTTGCCAGTTGCCATACAGCAGACTCCTGCACCTTTTTAGTGCATCTATCCTACTCCATCCGGGATCGGCGCGGTATGGAATAGTTTTGCAGAAAATACGGTGGAGAAAAAAACCCATCCGAAGATGGGCTGAAAGTTTCCACGGCAACAAAAAAGCGATAACAAAAATTGTGGGCGCCGTCCGCCTTTGCAGACGGCGCGGGTAGGGCTTAGACGCTGTAGTACAGTTCGAACTCGACCGGGTGTGGCGTCATGCGAACGCGGTCCATTTCTTCTTTGCGCAGTTCGATGTAGGCATCGATCGCATCGTCGGTGAACACGCCGCCGCGGGTCAGGAACTCGCGGTCTTCGTTCAGCGCGGCCATCGCCTCGTCCAGCGAGCCGGCCACTTTTGGGATCTCGGCTTCTTCTTCCGGCGGCAGGTCGTACAGGTTTTTGTCCATGGCGTCGCCAGGGTGGATCTTGTTGATGATGCCGTCCAGGCCGGCCATCAGCAGTGCGGCGAAGCACAGGTATGGGTTAGCCGCCGGATCCGGGAAGCGGGCTTCGATGCGGCGCGCTTTCGGGCTGGCGACCACCGGGATGCGGATGGACGCGGAGCGGTTACGGGCGGAGTAGGCCAGCATCACCGGCGCTTCGTAGCCCGGCACCAGACGTTTGTACGAGTTGGTGGTCGGGTTTGCCAACGCGTTGATCGCCTTGGCGTGCTTGATGATGCCGCCGATGTAGAACAGCGCGGTTTCAGACAGGCCGCCGTATTTGTCGCCGGCGAACAGGTTGGTGCCGTTCTTGGACAGCGACATGTGGCAGTGCATGCCGGAACCGTTGTCGCCGAACATGGGTTTCGGCATGAAGGTCGCGGTTTTACCGAAGGCGTGCGCCACGTTGTGCACCACGTACTTGTAGATCTGAATTTCGTCGGCTTTCTTGGTCATGGTGTTGAAGCGGGTCGCCACTTCGTTCTGACCGGCGGTCGCCACTTCGTGGTGGTGCGCTTCAACCACCAGGCCCATCTCTTCCATGGTCAGACACATGGTGGAACGCAGATCCTGCGAAGAGTCGACCGGTGGAACCGGGAAATAACCGCCTTTCACCGCCGGACGGTGGCCTTTGTTGCCGCCGTCGTATTGGGTGCCGGAGTTCCAGGCGCCTTCGATGTCGTCGATGGCCACGTGGGAACCGCGGATGCTGCTGCCGAAGCGGATGTCGTCGAACAGGAAGAACTCAGGCTCTGGCCCGAACAGCACGGTGTCCGCGATGCCGGAGGAGCGCAGGAAGTCTTCGGCGCGTTTGGAGATGGAGCGCGGGTCGCGATCGTAGCCTTGCATGGTGCCCGGCTCGAGAATGTCGCAGCGAATGATCAGCGTAGGTTCTTCGAAGAACGGATCCAGAACCGCCGTGCTGGCATCCGGCATCAGTACCATGTCAGATTCGTTGATGCCCTTCCAACCACCGATAGAGGAGCCGTCAAACATTTTGCCTTCTTCGAAGAAGTCGGCGTTTACCTGATGAGCCGGGATAGTCACGTGCTGTTCCTTACCCTTGGTGTCAGTGAAACGCAGGTCTACGAATTTCACTTCATGCTCATTCAGCATCGTCAAAACGTGTTCAGCGGACATACTTAACTCTCCCGGTTTATCATTGTCGTCGTCGTGGAACGAATCTGTGGAACTGGCTTTTTTTCGCCTTGAAAAGACTAAAGCGAAAAGCGTGCCAACTTTTTAAAAAGGCTTTCATCGCCTTTCTGCGCGGGTTTTACCCAGACACAGTATGCACCATCAGCGATAGTTTGCACTGTTATGGTGCAATAAGCGTGGGGGTGGGCACTGAAATGGTGCAAAAGTGCAACGATTGCGGCTTTTTGCACCGTGAAAGGGATCACAAACTGACCGGTACGCGGTTGTTTATAAGAGATGGTTGTGATCTTGTTTAGTCCCTCGCTTAATACGTGTACAATAGCGCGCTATTTCTAATGCCCGAGGCAAAGCTGTGATCGAAAATTTGCGTAACATCGCCATTATTGCCCACGTTGACCATGGTAAAACCACCCTGGTTGACAAGCTGCTGCAACAATCCGGTACTTTCGGAGAGCGTGCGGAAGCCACCGAACGCGTAATGGACTCCAACGATTTGGAGAAAGAGCGTGGGATTACCATCCTCGCAAAAAACACCGCCATTAATTGGAATGGTTACCGCATCAACATCGTGGATACCCCAGGACACGCCGACTTCGGCGGTGAGGTAGAGCGCGTGATGTCGATGGTTGACTCGGTGCTGCTGGTTGTGGATGCAATGGATGGCCCTATGCCGCAAACCCGCTTCGTGACCAAAAAGGCGTTCGCCAACGGTCTGAAGCCGATCGTGGTAATCAACAAGGTTGACCGCCCTGGCGCGCGCCCTGACTGGGTTGTGGATCAGGTGTTCGACCTGTTCGTGAACCTCGACGCGACCGACGAGCAGCTCGACTTCCCGATCATCTACGCTTCTGCGCTGAACGGCATCGCCGGCGTCGACCACACCGACATGGCGGAAGACATGACCCCGCTGTATCAGGCGATCGTCGACCACGTGTCTGCGCCGCAGGTTGAGCTGGAAGCGCCATTCCAGATGCAGATCTCCCAGTTGGACTACAACAACTACCTGGGCGTTATCGGCATCGGCCGCATCAAGCGCGGTAAAGTGAAGCCGAACCAGCAGGTCACCATCATCGACAGCGAAGGTAAAACTCGCAACGGTAAAGTGGGTAAAGTGCTGGGTCACCTGGGTCTGGAGCGTATCGACAGCACCCTGGCGGAAGCGGGCGACATCATCGCCATCACCGGCCTGGGCGAGCTGAACATCTCCGACACCATCTGCGACACCAACGCCGTAGAAGCGCTGCCGGCGCTGTCCGTCGACGAACCGACCGTAACCATGTTCTTCAACGTCAACACCTCGCCGTTCTGCGGTAAAGAAGGTAAGTACGTGACGTCGCGTCAGATCCTTGACCGTCTGAACAAAGAACTGGTGCACAACGTGGCGCTGCGCGTTGAAGAAACCGACGATGCTGACGCCTTCCGCGTATCCGGTCGTGGCGAGCTGCACCTGTCGGTGCTGATCGAAAACATGCGCCGTGAAGGTTTCGAGCTGGCGGTTTCCCGTCCGAAAGTTATCTTCCGCGAAATCGATGGCCGTAAGCAGGAGCCATTCGAGAACGTGACGCTGGATATCGAAGAGCAGCATCAGGGTTCCGTGATGCAGGCGATGGGTGAGCGTAAAGCCGACCTGAAAAACATGGATCCGGACGGTAAGGGCCGCGTACGTCTCGACTACGTGATCCCAAGCCGCGGTCTGATCGGCTTCCGTAACGAATTCATGACCATGACTTCGGGTACCGGTCTGCTGTACTCCACCTTCAGCCACTACGACGACGTGCGTCCGGGCGAAGTGGGCCAGCGTCAGAACGGCGTGCTGATCTCCAACGGCCAGGGCAAAGCGGTCGCGTTCGCGCTGTTCGGCCTGCAGGATCGCGGCAAGCTGTTCCTGGGCCACGGTGCGGAAGTGTATGAAGGCCAGATCATCGGTATTCACTCACGTTCCAACGACCTGACCGTAAACTGCCTGACCGGTAAGAAGCTGACCAACATGCGTGCTTCCGGTACCGACGAAGCGACTACCCTGGTTCCGGCCATCAAAATGACCCTGGAGCAAGCTCTGGAGTTCATCGATGACGACGAACTGGTAGAAGTGACGCCAACCTCGATCCGTATCCGTAAGCGTCACCTGACGGAAAACGATCGTAAGCGTGCCAGCCGCGGTCCAAAAGACGCTTAATCGCTGATTGAGTGTCTCATGCTTAGGGCGCGGCTCTCGCGCCCTGAGTTTTTTCCTCTGTTGTTCCCCGTTTGTGCGGCGCGCTATGCGCTTTTCCGTTCGCTCCCTGTTCAGCTGTTCCTTTTCCCGCTACAGTGAAATCTCACCGGCCCATCAGGAGAGGACTATGCTGTATATCTTTGATTTAGGTAATGTGATCGTCGATATCGATTTCAAGCGTGTGCTGGGCGTGTGGAGCAATTTGAGCGGCACGCCGTTGGCGGTGTTGTCCGATCGTTTCACCATGGGTGAGGTGTTCCAGCAGCATGAGCGCGGTGAAATCAGCGATGAAGACTTCGCCGGCAAACTGTGCGATGAAATGGGCATCGCGCTCAGCTTTGAGCAGTTCGCCACCGGTTGGCAGGCGGTATTCGTCGCGCTGCGCCCGGAGGTGATCGACATCATGCAGCGCCTGCGCAACGAAGGTCACCGGGTGGTGGTGCTGTCGAACACCAACCGTCTGCACTGCAATTACTGGCCGCAGCACTATCCTGAAGTGGCCGCCGCCGCCGATCATCTCTATTTGTCGCAAGATCTCGGCATGCGCAAACCTGAAGCTGACATCTACCGGCATGTGCTGGCTGCGGAAAACACCGCCGCCGCCGACGTGGTGTTCTTTGACGATCACCCGGCGAACGTCCTCGCCGCGCAGGCGCTGGGGATCAAGACGGTGCACGTCACCGATCGCGACGTGGTGCCGGCCTATTTTGCTCAATGAGCGCAGGGCGCGTTAAGCTTAAGGCGTATCAACGGACATCAAGGAGTGACCATGTCGTTTTTCCGCCGCAAGAAGCTGCCTTCTGCGATTAAGCCAAGCGTCACCTTCGGACGGCTGCTGTACCAACGCATCGACCACGATGGCCTGACGATGTTGGCGGGCCATCTCGCCTACGTTTCCCTGCTGTCGCTGGTGCCGCTGGTCACCGTGGTGTTCGCGCTGTTCGCCGCTTTCCCGATGTTTTCCGACATCAGCGAACAGCTGAAGAGCTTCATCTTTTCCAATTTCGTGCCAGCCGCCGGCAACGTGATCCAGAACTACCTGGAACAGTTCGTCGCCAATTCCAACAAGATGACCGCCGTCGGCACCTGCGGGCTGATCGTTACCGCGTTGCTGTTGATCTCCTCGGTGGACAGCGTGCTGAACACCATCTGGCGCAGCAAGAACAAACGGCCGATCGTCTTCTCCTTCGCCGTGTACTGGATGGTGCTGACGCTGGGGCCGCTGCTGGTGGGCGCCAGCATGGCCATCAGTTCCTACCTGCTGTCGCTCAACTGGCTGGCGCAGACCGGCGTCAACGGCCTGGTGGATCAGGTGCTGCGCATCTTTCCGCTGATTTTGTCGTGCATCTCCTTCTGGCTGCTGTATTGCATCGTGCCGACGGTGCGCGTGCCGCCCAAAGACGCGCTGATTGGCGCGGTGGTGGCCGGATTGCTGTTCGAGCTGGGTAAGAAGGGATTCGCGCTGTACGTCACCATGTTCCCCTCCTATCAGCTGATTTACGGCGTGCTGGCGGTGATCCCGATTTTATTCCTGTGGGTCTACTGGAGCTGGTGTATCGTGTTACTCGGCGCGGAAATCACCGTGACCATCGGCGAATACCGCGACTACCGCCGGCAGAAGGCGGAGCAACAGGAACAAAAACCAGAAGGGCAGCAGGAATGATTGCGTTGATTCAACGGGTGTTAAACGCCAGCGTCACGGTAGGTGGCGAGACGGTAGGCAAGATTGGCCCCGGTTTGTTAGTGTTATTGGGCGTGGAGCAGGGCGATAACGAGCAAAAAGCGCAGCGCCTGTGCGAACGCGTGTTGGGATACCGCATTTTCGGCGACGAGAACGACAAGATGAATCTCAACGTCCAGCAGGCCGGGGGCAGCGTGCTGGTCGTCTCGCAGTTCACCCTGGCGGCGGACACCCAGAAGGGCATGCGGCCCAGCTTCTCGCGCGGCGCCGCGCCTTTGGTCGCCGATCGGTTGTATCAATATTTTGTTGGCCAGTGCCGCGAACGCGGCGTAGAGACCCAGACCGGCGAGTTCGCCGCCGACATGCAGGTGGCGCTGGTCAACGATGGTCCGGTGACATTCTGGCTACAGGTCTAAGCATTCGGAGAACAGGCGTCTATGTATCACCTACGAGTACCCGTAACAGAGCAAGAACTGAAGGAGTATTACCAGTTTCGCTGGGAAATGCTGCGCAAGCCGCTGCACCAGCCGGTGGGTTCGGAAAAGGATGCCTATGACGCCATGGCCCATCACCAAATGGTGGTGGACGAGGCCGGTAAAATCGTCGCCATCGGGCGGCTGTACATCAATGCCGACAACGAGGCGGCGATCCGTTTTCTGGCGGTAGATCCGACGCTGCAGGATAAAGGGCTGGGGACGCTGGTGGCGATGACGCTGGAGTCGGTCGCGCGGCAGGAAGGCGTGAAGCGGGTGGTGTGCAGCGCCCGTGAAGACGCGGTGGATTTCTTCGCCAAACTGGGCTTCGTCAATCAGGGCGAGATCACCGCGCCGCAGACCACCCCGATCCGTCATTTTTTGATGATCAAACCGGTGGCGACGCTGGACGATATCCTGCATCGCCCCGACTGGTGCGGCCAATTGCAGCAGGCCTGGTATGAACACATCCCGCTGAGCGAAAAGATGGGCGTGCGCATCAGCCAATACACCGGCCAGCGCTTCGTCACCACCATGCCGGAGATCGGCAACCAGAATCCGCACCATACGCTGTTTGCCGGCAGCCTGTTCTCACTGGCGACGCTGACCGCCTGGGGGCTGATTTGGCTGCTGCTGCGCGAGCGACATCTGGGCGGCACCATCATTCTGGCGGATGCGCACATTCGCTACAGCAAACCGATTACCGGCAGGCCGCGGGCGGTGGCGGATCTCGGCTCGCTGAGCGGCGATTTGGCGCGTCTGGCGCGCGGCCGCCGCGCGCGCGTACACGCCGAAGTGCATCTGTTCGGTGACGAGGACAAAGGCGCAGTGTTCGAAGGCACCTATATGGTGTTGCCGGCCGAGCCGGATGTGCCGTTGGATCAGGGCGGCTCTGAAGCGCTGGAGGAGTAAGGCGGCGGCCCTGCCCTGAGGGCGGGCCGCGCAGTGCACTACGGCAGTTGTTGGTTCACCGCTTGGCCGTCGCCGGCGGTGGCCTGCAGATTGCCTTTCAATGAGGCCTTGAACGGCCCATCGCTGTTCAGCAGCCCTTTCAACTGCAGCTCAAGGTTGCCGTCACCCGTCAGCGGCACCGGCTGCCATCCCCATTGCTGCAAGGTGTTGATCGGTACCGAACGGCCGTGCAGCGTCAGCTGGAACGGCTTGCCCGGCAGCTGATCGACGGTCGCTTTGGCCTCAAGCAACCCATTGGGCATAAAGGCGCTGAGCTCGGTGACGGCGATCTGGTTGGCGTCGGCGTTCAGCGCCAGCGAAGGGCGCCGCACGTCGATTTTGTTGAAGGTGGCCTCGCTGCCGTTCAGGTTCAGCGAACCGGACCAAATGCCCCACTGGTGGTCGCGCGCCAGCAGCAGGTTGCTGCCGTAACCGTCCAGCGCGGTGATCTGGAACGGGAATGCCGGGTTGATATCGATAATCAGATTGCGGTTGGTGGTCAGCTTGGTGACGTACACCTCCGCCAGCCAGTCCGGCAGCGGTTTCAGCCACAGCTCGCGCCAGTCGATAGGCAGGGTGTACTCCAGCGCCGCCATGGCCACTTCATCCAGCTGCAGGCGTTTGCCGGCGCGCAGCCAGTTGCCGGAGGTGCGTAGCAGCCCGCCTTCCCAGCGGGTGGTGAACTGCTGAATGGCGATGCCGGCGGAAGAGAGCCGCAGGGTGGCGATCGGATCGATCAGGTGGAAACCGCCGTTGACCACGTCGCCGGCGTTGAAGTTGAGCGAGCCGTCTTCACTGCGCCAGTCGCCTTTTTCGACGCTGACGTTTTGCAGCGACAGGTCGAGATCGTTAACCGCCCACGCCTTGCCTTCCAGGCGCGCATCGATCAGATCGAAACGCTTGAGGGTGACCGGCGGTAGAGCGGTGAAGCGCCGCATGAATTCCGCCAACGTCATCGGGGTCTGCATGCGCACGCCGCTCAGCCGCAGGCGATCCACCTGCCAGCTGCCGTCGGTGGCGCGGCTGGCCACGCCGGTCAGGTCGCCCTGCGCCAGATCGGCGCCGAAGTTGTTCAACAGCAACTGGCCCTGTTTTTGCTCCCCCTGCACCAACACCTTCGAGGCGGGGATGCCGTTCAGCGTCATCGAACCGGCGCTGAACTGGAACTGGTTGTTGTCCCCCAGCAGATGGCCGGCCAGCGGGCGCCACGGCGTGATGCCGGCATTGACCTGCTGTGCGTTGAGCTGCCACTCGCTATCGTTGGACTGCAGCGCCATGTTGCTCAGTTGCAGCACGTCGGCCTGTACGGGCAGCGCAACAGCCTGTGGCTGCACGTTCAGCGTACCGTCGCGCAGCGTGACGCTGTAAAAATAGCGCGGTTCGGTGATTTGGCGCAGGCTGAGGCCGAGATCGACGCGTTTGGCGACCAGCGCCTGAGGTTGGCCGCTGCGCGCCAGCTGCACGTCTTCCAGACCGATCTGGCCCGGCTGATTCCACGAGTGGGTGATTTTTCCTATCGACAGGCGGTATTCGCTGTTGTCGCTGATCCAGGCGCTCAGACGGCCTGCCGCCCAGCGGGTTTGCCCCACCAGATACAGCACCACCACCGCCAGCACGATCAGCAGCAGCAACGTCAGCAACAGCTTTCCGATAAATTTCATCGTCTACATCCGCATCGGTCAAAAAAGATACCCTGTTTATGCCGCAATTGGCCGGGCATCTCAAGGGCAATGGTCTGATAGACAATAAAAAACGGCCGCAAGCGGCCGTTTGAACGCCAATGGGCGGGTTACTTTTTCTCGTGTTCCTGCGGGAACACCAGGTTCAGCACGATGGCGGTAATGCCGCCGGCGGCGATACCGGAAGAGAGCAGGGTTTTCAGCCAGTCCGGCGCGAACTGCAGGATCAGCGGCTGCTGGGAGACGCCCATGCCGACGGCCAGCGACAGCGCCATGATCATGATGGCGCGCCGGTTCAGGCGTTCGCGCGACACGATGCGCACGCCGGAGGCGGCGATGGTGCCGAACATCACGATGGTCGCGCCGCCCAGTACCGGCTCGGGGATGTGCTGCACGAAGCCGGCCACCGCCGGGAACAGCCCCAGCGCGATCAGCATCAGCGCCACCACGAAGCCGACGTAGCGGCTGGCGACGCCGGTCAGCTGGATCACGCCGTTGTTCTGGCCGAAGCAGGAGTTGGGGAAGGTGTTGAACACCGCCGACAGCATCGAGTTCAGGCCGTTGGCCAGTACGCCACCTTTCAGACGCTTCATGTACAGCGGCCCGCTAACTGGTTGTTCGGAGACGTCAGAGGTGGCGGTGATGTCGCCGATGGTTTCCAGCGAGGTGACCATAAAGATCAGCATCAGCGGCAGCAACAGGTTCCAGTCGAAGCCCAGGCCGTAATAGAGCGGCGTTGGAATGGTAATCGCCGCCGTCGGCGCCGCCGGAGCGTCGGCGGGCAGCATGTCCATCGCCCAGGCCAGCAGGTAGCCGACCGCCATGGCGATCACCAGCGAAGCGACGCGCAGGTAAGGGTTGCGCTGGCGGTTCAGCAGGATGATGACCGCCAGCACCGCGCCGGCCAGCAGCAGGTTTTTCGGCGAGCCAAAGCTGTGGTCGTTCATCGCGGCATAGCCGCCGCCGATCGAGGTCAGGCCGACCTGAATCAGCGACAGGCCGATGATCATCACCACGATGCCGGAAACCAGCGGGGTGATGATGCGGCGCGCCAGATGCAGCACGCGCGACAGCAAAATTTCGGTGCAGGAGGCGACCATCAGGGTGCCGAACAGCGCGGCCATCATGGTCGGCACGTCGGCGCCGCCGTTTTTCAGCGCCAGGCCGCCCATGATCAATGGCGAAACGAAGTTGAAGCTGGTGCCCTGAATCGACAGCAGCCCGGAGCCCACCGGCCCCCAGGTTTTGATTTGCAGAATGGAAGCCAGACCGGAAGCGAACAGCGACATGCTGATGATGTGTTGGGTATCCTGCGCCGGCAGACCCAGCGCCTGGCAGATCAACAGCGCCGGAGTGATCACCGCAACGAACATCGCCAACAGGTGCTGGCCGGCGGCAAACAGCGTTTGTGGCAGCGGCGGGCGGTCTTCGAGGCGATAAATCAGTTCGCTGGCGCGGGGTTCAGAGGCGGTTTGGCGTGCGGCATCAAGCTCGGAGGATGACATGCTCATGGTGTGGCGTTTCCAGATACGGCAAAGCAGGCATTTTAATGCGCCGCCCCGCAAAAGCAAACGGTTGCGCCTAAATATTATGTTGCCGACTTTCCCGTTTATGTCGCATTTTCATTCATTTTTTCTTGTCATCTCAGCGTTTTTTACTTCTAATCCTGCACTCATCAAGTTTAAAAACTACGTGGTTTTCTATAACTTATTATTTTTATTTGGATCTTTTCCCTTACATGGAGTACCTGGATGTTTCATCTTGATACTTATGGCACGTTAGTCGCGGCGACGCTGGTTTTGCTCCTTGGGGGCAAGTGCGTCAGAAGCATTCCTCTGCTGCGAAAATATACCATTCCCGCTCCCGTCGCCGGCGGTTTGCTGGTGGCCCTCCTGCTGTTAGTCCTGAAAAAATTCGCCAACTGGGAAATCAGCTTTGACATGTCGTTGAAGGATCCGCTGATGCTGGCCTTCTTCGCCACTATCGGCCTGAACGCCAACCTGGCGCGGTTGCGCGCCGGCGGCAAAGCGCTGATGGTATTCCTGTTCGTGGTGTTGGGGCTGCTGCTGGTGCAGAACGCCATCGGCATCGGCATGGCGAAAATGCTGGGACTGGATCCGTTGATGGGCCTGATCGCCGGTTCGATCACCCTGTCGGGCGGCCACGGCACCGGGGCGGCCTGGAGCAAGCTGTTCATCGAGCGCTACGGCTTTGAAAACGCGACGGAAGTCGCCATGGCCTGCGCCACCTTCGGCCTGGTGCTGGGCGGCCTGATCGGTGGCCCGGTGGCGCGCTATCTGGTTAAACACTCCTCTACGCCGGAAGGCACGCCGGAAGACAGCGTGCAGCCGAGCGGCTTCGAGAAGCCGGAAAGTGGCCGCCTGATCACCTCGCTGGTGATGATTGAAACCATCGCCATGATCGCCATTTGTTTGAGCCTGGGGCAACTGATTGCCGGTCTGCTGAGCGGTACGGTGTTTGAACTGCCTAACTTCGTTTGCGTGCTGTTCGTCGGGGTGATCCTCAGCAACACGCTGGCCTTCACCGGTTTCTATACCGTGTTCGAGCGGGCGGTATCGGTGCTGGGCAACGTCAGCCTGTCGCTGTTCCTGGCGATGGCGTTGATGAGCCTGCGCCTGTGGGAGCTGGCTTCGCTGGCGCTGCCGATGCTGGCGATCCTGGCCGTACAGACGCTGGTGATGGCGCTGTACGCGATCTTCGTCACCTACCGGGTAATGGGCAAGAACTACGATGCGGCGGTGCTGGCCGCCGGCCACTGCGGCTTCGGCATGGGCGCCACGCCGACGGCGATCGCCAACATGCAAGCGATCACCGATCGCTTCGGCCCGTCGCACCTGGCGTTTCTGGTGGTGCCGATGGTGGGGGCGTTCTTTATCGATATCGCCAACGCCATCGTCATCAAGCTGTATCTGCTGTTGCCGGTGTTCCCGGCGGTGGGGTGATATCGCGAGTCATCATGAGAAGGGCGCCTGCGGCGCCCTTTTTTATGCGTTGGAGTAGCGCGCCTTCTCTGGCAGCCAGCGTTCGATCAGCGCCTGGGCGTGTTCCGGGTAGTGCTGATGGAGATGGCGAGCGACGCGCTGCACTTCGGGGATCATCGCCTGGTCGCGCAACAGGTCCGCCACCTTGAATTCGGCGCTGCCGGTCTGGCGGGTGCCGAGCAGCTCGCCCGGGCCGCGGATCTCCAGATCGCGCTGCGCGATGACAAAGCCGTCGTTGCTGTCGCGTAGCACCTGCAGGCGCGTTTGCGCGGTTTTGCTAAGCGGCGTTTTGTACAGCAGCACGCAGTGTGAAGCCACCGCGCCGCGCCCTACGCGGCCGCGCAGCTGGTGCAGCTGCGCCAGGCCCAGCCGTTCCGGGTTTTCGATGATCATCAGGCTGGCGTTCGGCACGTCGACGCCGACTTCGATCACCGTGGTGGCGACCAACAGCTGCAGCTCGCCCTGTTTAAACGCCTGCATCACCGCCTGCTTTTCCTGCGCTTTCATGCGGCCGTGCACCAGCGCCACCTTCAGCTCCGGCAGCGCGGCTTTCAATTCTTCCCAGGTGGCTTCCGCCGCCTGCGCTTCCAGCAGCTCGGACTCTTCGATCAGCGTACACACCCAGTAAGCCTGCCGTCCTTCTTCCAGACAGGCGCTTTTCACCCGTTGAATGATGTCGGCGCGGCGGGTATCGGGAATGGCGACGGTGGTCACCGGCGTACGGCCCGGCGGCAGCTCGTCGATGACCGAGGTATCGAGATCGGCATAGGCGGTCATCGCCAGCGTGCGCGGGATTGGCGTGGCCGTCATGATCAGCTGATGGGCGTGGAAGCCCTGTTCTTCGCCTTTCTCCCACAGCGCCAGCCGCTGATGCACCCCGAAGCGGTGCTGCTCATCAATGATCACCAGCGCCAGGCCGTTGAACTGAACCTGCTCCTGGAAGATGGCGTGGGTGCCGACCACCATCGACACCTGGCCGCTGGCGATGGCTTCCTGCTGCGCGATGCGCGCCTTGCCTTTCTGTTTGCCCGCCAGCCAGCCGACCTCCAGCCCCAGCGGCTCGAACCACTGGCGGAAGTTGTTGGCATGCTGTTCGGCCAGCAGCTCGGTCGGCGCCATCAGCGCCACCTGCTTACCGTGCGCGATGGCGCGCAGCGCCGCCAACGCCGCCACCAGCGTTTTGCCGGAGCCGACGTCGCCCTGCACCAGCCGCATCATCGGGAAGTCTTTTTGCATATCGGCTTCGATGTCGGCCACCACGCGCGTTTGCGCGCCGGTTGGCGAGAACGGCAACTGGGCGAGAAAACGGTTTTTCAGCCGATCGTCCGGCAGCAGCGGCTGCGCCTGATAACTCTGCGCGCCGGCGCGCACCGCCAGCATGCTGAGGTTATGCGCCAGCAGCTCTTCGAGGATCAGACGCTTTTGCGCCGGGTGTTTGCCCAGCTCCAGATCCGCCAGCTGGATGTCCGGCGGCGGGCGATGCAGGGTGTGCAGCGCCTGCGGCAGGCTCATCAGGCCGCCGCTCAGCTCCGGCGGCAGCAGTTCGGCGATGGCGCAGGTATCCAGCAGCTCCAGCGCCTGGTCGGTCAGCTTGCGCAGCGTGGCCTGCCGCACCCCCTCGGTGGTGGGGTAGACCGGCGTCAGCGACTCCTGCAGCTCAACCTCGCTGGTTTCGCCCTGAATACGGTATTCCGGATGGATGATCTCCGCGCCGTGGTTGCCGCGTTTGATCTCGCCGTAGGCGGTCACGCGGCGGCCGGTGGCCAGGCTGTTCTTCATTGCGGCGTTGAAGTTGAAGAACCGCATGGTGAGGATGCCGGTGCCGTCGCTGATCTGGCAGGTCAGCATGCGGCGGCGGCCAAAGCTGATGTCGCTGCGCAGCACTTCCCCTTCTACCGTGGCGTAGATGCCCGGCAGCAGATCGTTGATCGGGTAGAGGCGGGTGCGGTCTTCGTAGCGCAGCGGCAGGTGCAGCAGCAGATCCTGAATGGTGTCGAGGCCAAGCTTGGCCAGTTTGCCCGCCTGGCTGGCGCCAACCCCGGAAAGCGTGGTGAGTGGGACAGCATCCAGCAGGCGGCCTTTCATTTGCGCACCGTCGCCTGCATGGCCGCCCACCATTCGGCGCTGGCGACCACCTGGCCCTGTTCGTCGATCTGTGGACGCGGCAGCCCCTTGCGCTTGGCCACGTTGGCCAGCACCGGATAGCCGCCTTCGAACAGCAGACGCTGCTGCTCTTCTTCGTCCAGCATGCTGTTGTCGCGGCGATACAGGCCGGCGTTTTGCCGCTGGCGCTGCGCCTCATACAGGATCAGCGCCGAAGCCACGGAGACGTTGAGCGATTGCACCATGCCGATCATCGGAATGACGATGTCTTGATCGGCGAGCGCCAGCGCTTCTTCGGTGATGCCGGTTTTTTCCTGGCCGAGCAGCACGCAGGTTGGCCGGGTGTAGTCCACCTCGCGGAAATCGACCGCGCGCGCAGACAGGTTGGTGGCCAGAATTTGCATGCCCTGCGCTTTCAGGTGGCCGACCGCGTCGCCGATGGTGCGATGGGTCTTGACGCTGACCCAGCTGTTGCTGCCGGCGGCGGAGGAGACCAGGGTGCGCATGCGGGTGGTGGGCCACACGGCGTGGACCTGATGCACGCCGACGGCGTCGGCGGTACGGATAATGGCGGAGACGTTATGCGGCTTGTGCACCTGCTCCAGGCAGACCGTCAGATCCGGCTGCCGGGTCGCGAGCATTTCACAAATCCGCGCATAGCGTTCAGGACTCATAAGCGCTAGTTTCGGTTGCGGTTAACTTTGATCACATCCGGCATGATACGGATTTTACGCATAATGTTTGCCAAATGGATGCGATCGCGGGTGGTCAAGCGGATAAAGGCGCTATAAACCCGACCGTCTTTCTCTTCGGTGTTCAGGCTCTGAATATTGGATTCGGCCGCGTTGATCGCCGCCGTCAGGTTGGCCAGCGCGCCCTGGTGGTTAAACATATCCACCTTGATCTCGGCGATGAACTCCTGCTCGGTCTCTTTATCCCACTCGACCGCCATGAACTTCTCAGGCTCTTTCTGATAGCCGCGAATATTGCGGCAGGATTCATGGTGGATCACCAGCCCTTTGCCCGGGCTGACGTGAGCGATAATCGGGTCGCCCGGAATCGGACGGCAGCACTTGGCGAAGGTGATCAACACGCCGTCGGCGCCCTTGATGGCCAGGTTGCGCACGCCGGAGGTGGTGCCCAGGCTGGACTGATCGCCCTGCAGGTTCTTCGCCACCACTACGCTCATGGCGTTGCCGAGGCCGATTTCCGCCAGCAGATCGTCCAGCGTCGCCAGCTTCATGCGGTCCAGCTCGTGCTGAATGTTTTCCTGCGGGATTTCGGCCAGCTTGCGGCTGCCGCCCAACGCATGGTTGAGCAGACGGCGGCCGAGGCCGACGGAGTCGTCGCGCTTGAGGTTCTTCAGCATCTGGCGAATCTTGGCGCGCGCTTTCGAGCTGACCACGAAGTTCAGCCAGGCGGCGTTGGGCCGTGCGCCCGGCGCGGTGATGATCTCGACGGTCTGGCCGCTGGTCAGCGACTGCGACAGCGGGTATGGCTGACGATCGACGCGTGCGCCGACGCAGGCATGGCCGATATCGGTATGCACCGCATAGGCGAAGTCGACAGGCGTGGCGCCGGCGGGCAGCTCGACGATGCGGCCTTCCGGGGTGAAAACGTAAATCTCATCCGGGAACAGATCGGATTTGACGCTCTCGATAAATTCAAACGAACTGCCGGCGCTTTGCTGCAGCTCCAGCAGGCTTTGCATCCAGCGTTGGGCGCGGATCTGCGCCGTGGTGCCGGTTTCGCCCTGTTCTCTTTCCTTGTAAGCCCAGTGCGCGGCCACCCCCATCTCAGCCATCTGATCCATGTCTTCGGTGCGGATCTGCACTTCGACCGGCACGCCGTGCGGGCCGATCAGCGAGGTATGGAGCGATTGATAGCCGTTGGCCTTGGGAATGGCGATGTAATCTTTGACCCGCCCCGGGCGCGGTTTATACAGGCTGTGCACCTGGCCGAGCACGCGGTAGCAGGTATCGACCTCTTTTACGATCACCCGGAACGCGTAGATATCCATGATGGAATGAAAACGCTGTTCTTTCAGGTGCATCTTGAGGTAGATGGAGTAGAGGTGTTTTTCCCGCCCGCTGACACGGCAGGCGATGCCGGCCTCGGTCAGCCGCCCTTCGATCTCGGAGAGGATTTTTTGAATCATCTCTTTGCGGTTGCCGCGCGCGGCTTTCACCACTTCCTTGATCACGCGATAACGGTTTGGGTACAGCGCCTCGAAGCCCAGCTCTTCCAGCTCGGTTTTCAGGTGATGAATACCCAGACGGTGGGCGAGGGGGCTGTAGATTTCCAGGGTTTCACGCGCGATGCGCCGGCGTTTGTCGGGGCGCAGCGAACCGAGGGTGCGCATGTTGTGCGTACGGTCGGCCAGCTTGATCAGCACGACGCGGATATCCTGCACCATCGCCATGATCATCTTGCGGAAGTTTTCCGCCTGCGCTTCTTTCTTGTCCTGGAACTTCAGCTTGTCGAGCTTGGAGACGCCCTCAACCAGTTCGGCGACGCTCTTGCCGAACAGCTGTTCCATATCTTGATAGGTGGCTGGGGTGTCTTCGATGACGTCGTGCAGCAACGCCGCCATCAGCGTCTCGTGATCGAGACGCATTTCCGCCAGGATGCAGGCCACGGCGACCGGGTGAGTAATGTAGGGCTCACCGCTGGAGCGTGTCTGGCCCTCGTGCGCGTCGCGCGCGACGAGGTATGCCTGTTTGAGGCGCTTAATCTGCTCCTCGGGCAGGTAACGTTGAATCAGCAGATTCAGGCTTTCAAACAGGTACAAGGCGGACTCGCAGTCTAATTAACGACGACCTTCAGCAATCGCGGTAACCGCTTGAATCTCTGCGGCTTCCTGCTCTTGCTGTTCCTGGCGCTCACGCACGTCGAGGATCTGGCTGGTGATCAGGCCTTCTTCGATTTCGCGCAGGGCGATAACGGTGTACTTGTCGTTCTCTTCCGGAACCAGTGCATCTTTGCCGCCGGTCTGGATCTGACGCGCCCGACGAGCAGCGACCAACACCAGGTCAAAACGGTTACCAATTTTCTCTACAGCGTCTTGAACAGTTACGCGTGCCATATTTGTGCTACTCCACAGGTGACGAAAAGACTGGGCATGATACTGAAACTGCCTTCAGTCTGCCAATAGTTTGCTGATTAAAGCGTCATGCCGCAGCAACTGGCGGCCCAAACGCAGGCGTTCGGCGCGAATGATGGTCTTCAGATCGGACAGCGCCAGATCGAAATCATCGTTCACGATCAGGTAATCGTACTCCGCGTAATGCGTCATTTCCGCCACGGCCTGAGCCATGCGTTTGGCGATCACCTCTTCGGAATCCTGCCCGCGCCCACGCAGGCGGCGGCCCAGTTCTTCCTTCGACGGCGGCAGAATGAAGATGCTGCGCGCCTGCGGCATTTTGGCGCGGATTTGCTGCGCGCCCTGCCAGTCGATATCCAGAAACACATCCACGCCGGTCGACAAGACTTGTTCGATGGCGGCGCGCGAGGTGCCGTAATAGTTGCCGAACACTTCGGCGTGCTCAAGAAACGCGTCCTGCTCGATCATCCGGCGGAATTCGTCTTTCGAGACGAAGAAATAGTGCTCGCCGTGATTTTCACCCGGGCGACTGTCGCGCGTGGTGTGCGAAACCGAAACCTGCGTGTCGTACAGCGGTTGCGTCTTTAACAAAGCCTGAATCAGACTTGATTTACCTGCGCCACTGGGAGCAGAGACAATATAAAGCGTGCCTTGAGCCATGATGATGTTCGTTGATAACGGTTGATATGCCAAAAACAGCGGATGTGTATTTTCTCCGCACAGTATACACGGCTAACGCGCCGGGTGCAGCGTTAGCTCGCATTTTGCCCGCGGCTTTGCGTGGAAAAAGCGCCGAAAGGGCGAATTTGCGCGTCGAAGGGCGACATTTTTGCAGTTTTGGCCTCGGCGGCGGCGCGTTGCCGCCCCGAGATCAGTGATCCGGATGCTGGTAGTTGAACACCGGCAGGCCGAGGCGGAAGCGCAGGGCGATAAGACGCGCGCTCAGGCCGGCGACCAAGGTGAGGATCACCACCAGATTGTGCGGCAGGCTGAGGTGCTGCAGGCCGATATACAGCCAGGCGGCGCTGAAGGAGATGCCGGCGTAGATCTCCTTCTGGAAAACCAGCGGGATGCGGTTGCAGAACATATCGCGCAGCACCCCGCCGAAGACGCCGGTGATCACCGCGGCGATGGCGGCGATAATGGCGCTGTGCCCCATATCCAGGGCCACCTGCGCGCCGATGATGGAGAAGACGATCAGGCCGACGGCGTCGAGCACCAGGAACAGGCGGCGCAGATGGCGCATCAGAGGAGCCACCCAGGTGGTGACGATCGCCGCTATCGCGACGATGACGATGTATTCCGGGTGTTTGACCCAGCCCAACGGAAAATGCCCGAGCAACATATCGCGCACCGACCCGCCGCCGATTGCGGTGACAGAGGCGATGATGATCACGCCGAACATGTCCATTTGGCGGCGGCCGGCCGCCAGCGCGCCGGTCATGGCTTCGGCGGTGATGCCGATGATATAAAGGATGCTCAGTAACATAAGGGGTTCACAGCGTAATTGCGTCAGAATGATGGCCGGCAGGGTAATCGCCGCCGAGGACGCGCGCCACTGAGTTTTTTTCACCGATGGTGTTTCGGATTAATATAGCTAATCCAAACTCCATTTTTATTGCCGATAACCAGCCTTTTTTAACATCTGGCTGTTAATGAAAGCATTAGAAATTTCGAGCTAATTTCCATCGCTGACTATGACTTTTGCAGCGAATCCTTCAACCGAAAAATCGAGACTGCAGATGAAAAACTCCCCGAGACTGGCCGCCGGCGCCATGGTGGCCGCCCTGCTGCTGAGCGGCTGCGTGGCGCCAGGCCACCAGGCTGTTTCCCCCCCCGCCCCGACTTGTCGCACCGGCGATCCGCTGGTACAGACAACGCTCTACTTCGGCCTGAACCGGCCGGCGGGGCCGGCGATCACCGCCGCCGAGTGGCAAACCTTCGTCGATAGCCAGGTGACGCCGCGTTTTAAAGACGGGCTGACGGTGTTTGATGCCAAAGGGCAGTGGCTGGGTCACGACGGCAAGCTGGCGCGCGAGAACAGCAAGGCGCTGCTGTTGATCCATGCGCCGGGCAAAGAGAGCGAGGCGAATATCGAGGCGCTGCGCAGCGGCTATAAGCAGCAGTTTGCGCAGGATTCGGTAATGCGGGTGGATGCGCCGGTGTGCGTGGCGTTTTAAAGCAAACTCCCGGCCCTGCGGCCGGGAGTGGGGATTACAGCACCAGGCCGGCGATGGCCGCCGACAACAGGCTCACCAGCGTCGAGCCGTAAACCAGCTTCAGGCCAAAACGGGAAACCACGTTGCCTTGCTGCTCGTTCAGCCCCTTGATGGCGCCGGCGACGATGCCGATGGAGGCGAAGTTGGCGAACGACACCAGGAACACCGACAGAATGCCCAGCCCGCGCGGCGACAGCTCCGCCGCGATTTTCTTCAGCTCAATCATCGCCACGAATTCGTTGGCCACCAGTTTGGTCGCCATGATGCTGCCCGCCTTCAGGGCCTCTTCCGCCGGGATGCCGATCAGCCAGGCCAGCGGATAGAACACGTAGCCGAGGATTTGCTGGAAGCTGATGCCGAGCACCGCCGAGAACAGCGCATTGACGGCGGAGATCAGCGCGATAAAGCCGATCAGCATCGCCGCGATGATCATCGCAATTTTGAAGCCGGCCAGAATGTACTCGCCCAACATTTCGAAGAAGCTCTGATCTTCGTGCAGCTTGTTCAGCTTCAGCTCCGGCTCGTCTTCGACCTGATACGGGTTGATGATCGACAGGATGATGAAGGTGCTGAACATATTAAGGATCAACGCCGCCACCACGTACTGCGCGTCGATCATCGACATGTAGGCGCCGACGATGGAGAGCGATACCGTCGACATGGCGGTCGCGGCCATGGTGTACATGCGGCGCGGCGAGATGTCGCCGATGATGCCCTTGTAGGCGATGAAGTTCTCCGACTGCCCCAGCACCAGCGTGCTGACGGCGTTGAACGATTCCAGCTTGCCCATGCCGTTGACCTTGGACAGCAGGGTGCCCACCAGGCGGATGATCAGCGGCAGGATGCGGAAATGCTGCAAAATGCCGATCAGGGCGGAAATAAAGATGATAGGGCACAAAACGCCCAGGAAGATAAACGCCAGGCCATCTTTGCTCATGCCGCCGAACACGAACTCCGACCCTTGGGCGGCGTAGGCGAGCAGAGTGTCGAAGAAGCCGGCGACGTGTTTGATCACGCTGAGCCCGCTGGCGGAGTGCAGGAAGAAATAGGCCAGCGCGCCTTCGATCACCAACAGCTGGATGATATAGCGCAGGCGGATTTTCTTGCGATTATTGCTGACCAGCAGCGCCAGGGCGATGATCACCACCAGGGCCATAATAAATTGCAGAATTTGTGGCATAAACGGTCCGTACGGTTCACGGGCAGGAAAAAAATACATTTAGCCACAGCATCGCCGTCCTTTCATTACCTTGCGTGATAATTAGAACAAAATACTTATGGCGTGCGGGATATCTTGCCGATTGTCATCCGCACGCGCTGCTCGGCAGTTTTTCATAAGCCCCCGACGTTCCTTAGTGGGCTGTCTTCCATGATGCCTGTCGGCTCGCAGCCTGATGCAACCACCGTCCCGCACGTTCAGGCACCTGGAATCTGGCTCGCAATGGGCGATTTTTCATGGCGCAAAGTGTGGCTTTCTTGGCTGAGGAAGAGAAACATGTTTGGACAAGGCGCCGGTCGCGATCGGTGCGCATTTTATCGAACAAGGAGGCGAACGATGAATATCGGCACGTTGCTCAGGGCGCTGGCCAACGGCGTTAATCCCGACACCGGCGAGCTATTGAGACCGGCTTCAGCGGCCTGCGCGCCGGAGGCTATCCGCCTGCTGTTCGCGTTGGCCGACGAGTTTGACGGTGAATCTGAACTGCAGAAAAAATCCAGGCTGACGCCGGAAGAAAAGCGGCAGAAGAATCTGGCCGAGGGCCGGCCGGCCAATGCCTACTTCCCTTGGCCGGAAGAAGAAAAACTGCGGCTGCGCGAGAGCCATGCGGCCGGGGCGACGCTGGAGGCGCTGAGCGATGAGTTCGAGCGTTCAACCTGGAGCATTGCGGTGCAACTGCAGAAAATGGGGTTGATCGGTGAGGAACAGGCGGCCGCCTATCGCTGATCTATAGCCATAAAAAAGCCCGCGTGGCGCGGGCTTGATGGCGTGCGGAGCGGATCACTCGATGTTCTGGATCTGCTCGCGCATTTGCTCGATCAACACCTTCAGCTCGATGGCGGAGGCGGTGACGTCGGCATTGATTGACTTGGAGGCCAGGGTGTTCGATTCGCGGTTGAATTCCTGCATCATAAAGTCGAGGCGGCGGCCGACGGCTTCTTTCTTCTTCAGGATGTTGTGCGTCTCTTTCACGTGCGCTTCCAGGCGGTCCAGCTCTTCGGCGACATCGATGCGCTGCGCCATCAGCACCAGCTCTTGCTCCAGGCGAGTGTTTTCCAGCTGCACCTGCGCCTCTTCCAGCTTGCTGACCAGGCGCTCGCGCTGCCATTGCAGGATGTTCGGCATCTGGGCGCGCACTTTGACCACTTCGGCGCTGACGCCGTCGAGGCGCTGTTCGATCAGCGTTTTCAGCGCGGCGCCTTCGCTTTCGCGTGCGACGATAAAGTCATCCAGCGCGCCGTCCAGCGCCTTCATCAGCTCGGCGCTGATGGCGTCCAGATCCTGCTCCTGCGCGGACATCACGCCCGGCCAGCGCAGCACGTCGATCGGGTTGATTTCCCCTTCGTCGCTCTGCATTTTCACCCAGTTGGCGGCTTCGACCAGCTGTTTGGCCAGTTTTTCGTTCAGGATCAGCGAGCTTTGCGCGCTTGGATCCAGTTCGAAACGCAGGTTGCATTCGACTTTGCCGCGGGTCAGGCGGCCACGGATACGTTCACGGATCACCGGCTCCAGGCTGCGGAATTGTTCCGGCAGGCGAATGTAGGTTTCTAAGTAGCGCTGGTTAACGGAACGCAGCTCCCAGGCTGCGCTGCCCCATTCACCCTTGATTTCACGCCGGGCGTAGGCGGTCATGCTGCGGATCATTGATGCGTACCCGTAATAGGAAAAGATGGGGCGATTATAGCGTCGCGACCGCGGGCAGGATAGGCATTACGTCACGAAGCCCGTATAATGCGCAGCCAATAGTTGATTTGAAGCCGGAGAGAGCCCATGCGTCCTGCAGGCAGAGCACCACAGCAAGTTCGCCCCCTGACACTGACCCGTCACTATACCAAACACGCTGAAGGTTCAGTGCTGGTTGAGTTTGGCGATACCAAAGTCTTGTGCACCGCCACGGTAGAAGAGGGCGTTCCGCGCTTCCTGAAAGGCCAGGGGCAAGGTTGGATCACCGCCGAGTACGGCATGCTGCCGCGCTCGACCCACAGCCGCAACGCCCGTGAAGCCGCCAAAGGCAAACAGGGTGGCCGCACGCTGGAGATCCAGCGCCTGATCGCCCGCTCGTTGCGCGCCGCGGTGGATCTGAAAAAGCTCGGTGAATTCACCATCACTCTCGACTGCGACGTACTGCAGGCCGACGGCGGTACCCGCACCGCCTCCATCTCCGGCGCCTGCGTGGCGCTGGCCGATGCGCTGAACACCCTGGTGGCCAACGGCAAGCTGAAAGCCAACCCGATGAAGGGGATGGTGGCGGCGGTTTCCGTCGGCATCGTCAATGGCGAAGCGCTGTGCGATCTGGAGTATGTGGAAGATTCCGCGGCGGAAACCGACATGAACGTGGTGATGATGGAAGACGGCCGCATGATTGAAGTGCAGGGCACCGCCGAAGGCGAGCCATTCAGCCACGATGAGCTGTTGGCGCTATTGGCGCTGGCCCGAGGGGGCATCGAAACCATCTTCCAGGCGCAGAAAGCGGCGCTGGCGGACTGATTTTTCAAGGCGACTGAGAAGTCGCCTTTTTTATGCCCGACGATCGGGCGGCAGTAATGACAAGACCCAAGCAGATTCAGACGAGGAGAAGCAGTAATGAAAGCCTATCAGCGCCAGTTTATCGAGTTCGCGCTTAACAAGCAGGTATTGAAATTCGGCGAGTTCACCCTGAAGTCCGGCCGCACCAGCCCGTATTTCTTCAATGCCGGCCTGTTTAATACCGGGCGCGATCTTGCGCTGTTGGGGCGCTTCTACGCCGAAGCCCTGATGGACTCCGGCATCGATTTCGACTTGCTGTTTGGCCCGGCCTATAAAGGCATTCCTATTGCCACCACCACGGCGGTGGCGCTGGCGGAACATCATGAGCGCGACGTGCCTTACTGCTTTAACCGCAAGGAAGCCAAGACCCACGGCGAAGGCGGTTCGCTGGTGGGCAGCCCGCTGCAGGGGCGCGTGATGCTGGTGGATGATGTGATCACCGCCGGCACGGCGATCCGTGAGTCGATGGAAATCATCGGCGCCAGCGGCGCTTCATTGGCGGGCGTGCTGATCTCCCTCGACCGTCAGGAACGCGGCCGTGCGGATATCTCCGCCATTCAGGAAGTGGAACGTGATTATCACTGCAAGGTGATCTCGATCGTGACGCTGAAGGACCTGATCGCCTATCTGGAAGAGAAACCGGAAATGGCGGACCACCTGGCGGCGGTGCGCGCTTACCGCGAGCAGTACGGGGTATAAATAATAACGCCGGGCATGCCCGGCGTTTTCGTTATTGCAGCTGTGCCGCCAACAGCGGCCAGCGGGCGTCGAATTCCTGCGTTGGGCGATAGCGGAATTCCGAACGCACATAGCGCGACAACATGCCTTCGCAGAAGGCCAGCAGCTGGCTGGCCAGCAGCGTTTCATCGACGATAAAGCCTTTGCCTTCGCGCAATTTGCGCTCTTTCAACACCTGACGCAGCTGCGCCTCGATGCGTTCGAACAGCTGGTTGATGCGGCCCTGCAGGCGATCCTGTTCAAACATCAGCGCGTGGCCGGTCATGATGCGCGTCAGCCCCGGGTTGCGTTCCGCAAAGCCCAGAATCAGCAGTAAAATCAGGCGCAGACGATTAAACGTCTCTTTCTCGTCCTGCAAGATCAGGTTGATGCGGGTGATCAGGCTGTCTTCGATAAACTCGATCAGACTGTCGAACATCCGTGTCTTGCTGGGGAAATGCCGGTACAGCGCAGCTTCAGAAACACCCACGTTCGCGGCGAGCTTGGCGGTGGTAATGCGCTGGCTGCCGTCGCTGGATTCCAGCATCTGGGCTAACGCCTGCAATATTTCCTCGCGCCGATTCCTTTTCGTATTTTCTTTTTCTGCCATGTCTGATTAGACCCTTGCTAAAACTTAACTGACGGAAACCCGGGCACCGGCCGCTGCAGAGCAGGCTCTGTGCGGCTTATGTGATAGCTTTTTTACGATGCTGGGGTCAGCGGCCTTAACGGCCTTTTTCCGCGCTGCCTGGTGTGCGCTGCAATTGTCGCGGTAAAACCTTGCCGCAGAGACATCCTTCTCCCCGGAAAGGCAAGGTTCAGGCGACGTTTCCCTGCCGGCCATCGTGCATTGAGTGGCGCTTAGTGGCGCCCCGAGTGGCCGAAGCCGCCTTCGCCGCGCTCGCTGCTGTCGAACTCTTCCACCAGGTTGAACTCGGCCTGCACCACCGGCACGAAGACCATCTGCGCGATGCGTTCGCCCGGTTCGATAGTGAATGACTTCTGGCCGCGGTTCCAGACGGACACCATCAGCTGGCCCTGATAATCGGAGTCGATCAGGCCGACCAGATTGCCCAGCACGACGCCGTGCTTATGGCCCAGGCCTGAGCGCGGCAGGATCACCGCCGCCAGGCCGGCGTCGGCGATATGGATCGCGAGACCGGTAGGCAGCAGCGTGGTTTCACCCGGTGCCAGCTCCACCGCGCTGTCCAGGCAGGCGCGCAGGTCGAGACCGGCGGAGCCCGGAGTGGCGTAGGTCGGTAGCGGGAAATCCTGACCGATGCGCGGGTCGAGGATCTTAACGTCGATTTTTTTCATCATAACGGCTGACTATCTCGTCTATTAAACGTTGGCCAAGGAGTGCCTTGTCGCTCAGCGCCAGGCGTTTCTCTCCATCCTGCCAAAAAAGGTGCAGGGCATTGGTGTCGCTGTTGAACCCGTGCTCTGCAAGCGATACATCGTTAGCGCAAATCAAATCCAGCTTCTTACGCGCCAGTTTTTGCCGCGCGTATTCTTCCACATTCTGGGTTTCGGCGGCAAACCCCACGACAAACGGTCGATTTTTGGTCATCGCCGCCACGCCGGCGACGATATCGGGGTTTTTTACCATCTTGAGGACGATTTCATCACCCTGTTTTTTTATTTTTTCATCGGCGATCCGCTCGGGACGGTAGTCGGCTACGGCGGCGCAGGAGATGAAAATCTGCTGCTGAGCGGCGCGCTGTTGCACCGCCTGCTCCATCTCCAGCGCGCTGGTGACGTCCACGCGTGTGACCTTCGGCGGCGTCGGCAGGCTCACCGGCCCGGCGATCAGCGTCACCTGCGCGCCGCGGGCGGCGGCGGCGCGGGCGATGGCGAAGCCCATTTTGCCGGAGCTGTGATTGCTGATGAAGCGTACCGGATCCAGCGCTTCGCGCGTCGGGCCGGCGGTGATCATAACCTGCAAATGTTGCAGATCCTGCGGGGCGGAGAAATGACCGTTCGCCAGCTCGACGATGTCCAGCGGATCCAGCATGCGGCCCGGGCCGACGTCGCCGCAGGCCTGGCTGCCGCTGTCCGGCCCCCAGAGCAGCATGCCGCGCGCCTGCAGCGTTTGCAGGTTGGCCTGCGTGGCGGCGGCGCGATACATCTGCTGGTTCATGGCGGGGGCGGCGGCGATAGGGGCGTCGGTCGCCAGGCAGACGGTAGTCAGCAGATCGTTGGCCATGCCGGCGGCGACGCGCGCCAGCAGATCGGCGGTCGCCGGCGCCAGAATCACCAGATCCGCCCATTTGCCGAGTTCGATGTGGCCCATGGCGGCTTCGGCGGCGGGATCCAACAGATCGTCGGACACCGGGTGGCCGGAAACGGCCTGCAGCGTCAGCGGCGTAATGAACGCCTTGGCGGCGTGGGTCATCACCACGCGCACTTCCGCGCCCCTGTCGCGCAGGCGGCGCACCAGCTCTGGGCATTTGTAGGCGGCGATGCCGCCGCTGATGCCAAGCACAATATGTTTGCCGGAAAGTCCCGTCATCATCATTGTCCGATTGAAAGCCGAAAGATGCGCCATTTTAGCATATCCGCCGTTCAGGTGAGCGATTCCGCAATGGCTGCAGGGCGTTACATTGTGCTTTGCGAAACACTTCGCAATGTTATCAAACACCTGTCGAACGCGCCGGGGGGCGCATGGCATGCTGTAGCCCTTTCAGGGAGGAACACGATGAGCAACCCGACTGTGGCGTGCTGGCCGGGCGCGCTGGCGCCGCGTGAAAAGTTGTTGATGCAGGGGGCCGCGGCGCTGTCCGACGCAGAGCTGTTGGCCATTTTCTTGCGCACCGGGTTGCCCGGCGTGCACGTAATGCAGCTGGCGGAGCAGCTACTGCGCCGATTCGGCTCGCTTTACCATCTGATGTCGGCCGATCATCAGGCGTTTTGCAGTCAAAAAGGCTTGGGCGACGCCAGCTATACGCAGCTGCAGGCGATTGCCGAGCTGGCGCTTCGCTTCTTTTCCAGCCATCTCTCGCAGGAAAACGCCATGCTTAACCCGCGCGTCACCCAGCATTATCTGCAAAGCCTGCTGGCACATCGTGAGCGAGAGGTCTTTTTGGTATTGTTTTTAGACAATCAGCATCGGGTTATTCGCCATCAGGAGATGTTTGCTGGTACCATCAGCAGCGTCGTCGTCTACCCGAGAGAAATTGTGCGTGAAGCGTTGAAGGCTAATGCCGCCGCGCTGATTCTCGCGCATAATCACCCCTCGGGTAAGGCTGAACCCAGTCATGCCGACCGTTTGATAACTGAACAGGTAGTGAAAGCCTGCCAGTTATTGGAGATCCGAGTGCTCGATCATTTGGTGATCGGTCGGGGTGAATGCGTCTCTTTTGCCGAGCGCGGATGGCTTTAAGCGATTTTTTCGCGATCCTTGTGGGATCTTTAGCTGTTCGGGACTTGAGCACTTACGCTTCAGAGCGTATACTACGCCACCTTTGAGAATCTTGGGTTTGGCGCAAGAGCCTATCTCAGCAGGTTTCTGACCTGATGTGTGGTTTCTACCTGATGACGAGAGTCTCCTCAGTATGAAGTTTGCTGAGATGGGCTCTAAAAGCCTGACGAGGCGGCCATACCCTATACGAAGCTCGAGCTGATTTGATTTTTGGAGAATAGACATGTCCCGAGTCTGCCAAGTTACTGGCAAGCGCCCGGTGAGCGGTAACAACCGTTCCCACGCAATGAACGCGACCAAACGCCGTTTTCTGCCTAACCTGCACTCACACCGTTTTTGGGTTGAGGCTGAGAAGCGCTTTGTAACTCTGCGTGTATCTGCTAAAGGTATGCGTGTTATCGATAAGAAGGGTATTGAGACGGTTCTGGCCGATCTGCGTGCCCGTGGTGAGAAGTATTAAGGAACTGAATCATGGCTAAAGGTGTTCGCGAGAAGATCAAGCTGGTTTCTTCTGCTGGTACTGGTCACTTCTATACCACCACGAAGAACAAGCGTACTAAGCCGGAAAAATTGGAACTGAAGAAATTCGATCCAGTTGTCCGTCAGCACGTAGTATACAAAGAAGCTAAAATTAAATAATTTTAGTGGATTAATGAAAAACCCGGCCTTGGCCGGGTTTTTTGTTTTATAAAGGGTAGAAAACATCGGAGGGGAAGCCAGATGCCTGAATTACCGGAAGTTGAGACGAGCAGACGTGGTATAGAGCCTTATCTTGTCGGCCACAGCATTCAGTATGCGGTGGTGCGCAACGCGCGCCTGCGCTGGCCGGTTTCCGAGCAGATCCTGACGCTGAGCGATCAGCCGGTGCTCAGCGTGCAGCGTCGGGCCAAATACCTGCTGATTGAGCTGGAGCGCGGTTGGATTATCGTGCATCTGGGCATGTCGGGCAGCCTGCGCATGCTGCGTGAGGAAAACGAAGACGAAGCCGGCAAACACGACCACGTCGATCTGGTGATCAACAACGGTATGATCCTGCGTTATACCGATCCGCGCCGCTTCGGCGCCTGGCTGTGGTGCGAAGACCTGGCGACCAGCAGCGTGTTGGCGCATCTGGGGCCGGAACCGCTGAGTGAGGCGTTCAACGGCGACTACCTGTATGAAAAATCACGTAATAAGCGCACGCTGATCAAACCGTGGCTGATGGATAATAAGCTGGTGGTCGGGGTCGGTAACATTTACGCCAGTGAATCGCTGTTCAGCGCCGGGATCCTGCCCGATCGTCCGGCGGGATCCTTGACCAAAGCCGAAGCGGCGCTGTTGGCGAAGACCATCAAGGCGGTGTTGCAACGCTCCATCGAGCAGGGCGGCACCACATTGCGCGACTTTTTGCAGTCGGACGGGAAACCGGGGTACTTCGCGCAGGAGCTGCAGGTTTACGGACGGGCGGGAGAACCGTGCCGCACATGCGGCACGCCGATTGAATCCGCCAAGCACGGGCAGCGCAGCACCTTCTTTTGCCGACGCTGCCAGCGCTGAGCATCACGCGGCGGCGAGCTTCGCCATCAGCGCCTGAGTGACCACATCGGGCAGGAAAGGCGCGATATCGCCGCCGTGGCGGGCGACCTCCTTCACCAGTGATGAGGAGATGAACGACCACTCTTCGGAAGGCATCAGGAACACGCTTTCCAGCGTCGGCATCAAATGGCGGTTCATGTTCGCCAGCTGCAGTTCGTACTCAAAGTCAGACACCGCCCGCAGGCCGCGCACCAGGATATTGGCATTCTGGTGAGCGGCGAAATGCGCCATCAGCTCGCTGAAGCCCAGTACCTCCACATTGTCCAGATGCGAGGTGACCTGCGTCGCCAGCGCCACACGCTCATCCAGGCTGAACAGCGGCTTTTTGCTCGGGCTGGCGGCGATGGCCAGAATCACGTGATCGAACATCAGCGACGCGCGCGTCACTAAATCCAGGTGGCCGTTGGTCATGGGATCGAACGTCCCGGGATAGATGGCTTTGCTGGTCATGATTCACTTCTCTGAGTAGTTGCGGCCCAATGCCCATAATGCGGCATATTTATTGAAGGTATATTGCGCGTTGACCACCGCTAACAGCAACCCCTGTTTACCGTCGAGGAAGCCGGCCCGCAGCAGCCAGGTTTTGACGAAGGCGCCGAGCGTGTGGGTCAGGATGGACAGATAGCCGCAACGCTTGCCGGCCCGGTGGCGCTGTGTGGCCCACTCTTCGGCATAGCGCAGCTGTTTGCGCTGAAAGGCGAAGAAGTCGCGGCAGGTCAGGTGCAGCATATCGCCGCTGAGGGGGATCACTTTGGCGTCGCCGATGTTCAGCGACTCGTGCACCAGATCGTCGTTATAGCGATAGCGTGAATTGGCGTACAGGCGGTTGACGCGGTCGGGATACCAGCCGCTGTGGCGCATGAAGCGGCCAAGGAACAGGTTGCGCCGCGCGCAGCTGTAAACGGCGCCGTCGTCCGGCGCGTTCAACACCCGCTCGATGGATTGCCGCAGTTCGGGGGTGACGCGTTCGTCGGCGTCGATCATCAATACGTAGTCATGGCTGGCGTAGCTTTGCGCCAGCTGGCGCTGCTTGCCGAATCCTTGCCAGTCGGTGTGCGTGAAGACTTTGGCGCCCAGACTTTCGGCGACGGCGACGCTGTCGTCCTCGCTGCCGGAGTCCAGCACGATGATTTCATCGGCCCAGGCGACCGAGCGCAGGCAGTCCGGCAACAGCCCGGCTTCGTTTTTGGCGATCATCACCACCGACAGGCTTTTGCGGCTGCTCATTCAGTGACTCCGGGGCGGCAGGTGCGGTTCCAGCAGCTGCAGCAGGCGCTGCAACGCTCCCTGATTCTGATACAACACTTCCACCGCATGGCGGCCGTAGTAACGGCGGTAGTCTTCGTCGGTCAACAGGGTTTCCACTTCCTTTACCAGCGAATCCACGTCGGTCACGGTGATCAGGCCTTCGGCCTGCGAAAGCTTGGCGCAGATGTCTTTAAAGTTGAAGGTGTGCGGGCCCATCAGCACCGGGATGGCGTGGGCGGCGGCTTCCAGCGGGTTATGGCCGCCACGTTCCACCAGGCTGCCGCCGACAAAGGCCAGATCGGCGATGCCGTACAGCAGCATGAGTTCGCCCATGGTATCGCCGATCACCACCTGGGTGCTGCCGGACGGGATTTCGCCGCTGCTGCGCAGGGTGTAGCTGAAACCGGCCTTCTGTACCAGTTCCTTGGCGGTCGGGAAGCGTTCCGGGTGACGCGGCACCAGGATCAGCAGCAGGTCGGGGTGTTTTTCCAGCAGCTTGCGGTGCGCTTCGAGCAGGATGGTTTCTTCGCCTTCATGGGTGCTGGTGGCGATCCACACCGGGCGACGCGGCGCCCATTGGCGGCGCAGCGTAACGGCGCGGGCGGCCAGTTCCGGGGTGACGGAGATATCGAATTTCAGGCTGCCGGTAACGGCCAGCTGCGAGCGTTTCAGGCCCAGTTCGATAAAACGATCGCCGTCTTCCTGGTTCTGTGCGGCGATCAGCGTAATGCGGCGCAGCATATCGCGCATGAATCCGCCAATTTTCTTATAGCCGGCGGCGGATCGCGCCGACAGGCGCGCATTGGCGATCACCAGGGGGATTTGCCGCTGATGCAGTGCGTTGATCAGGTTAGGCCATAGCTCGGTTTCCATGATGATCACCAGCTTGGGATTCACCTGGTCGAGGAAGCGGTTCATGGAACCGGGCAGATCGTAGGGCAGATAGACATGATGCACGTCTTTGCCGAAAGCGGACTGGACGCGTTCTGAACCTGTCGGGGTCATTGTGGTCACAGTTATCGGCAAAGCGGGGTAACGATGGCGCAGCGCCCGCACCAGCGGGATGGCCGCCAGCGTTTCGCCGACGGAGACGGAATGCAGCATAATGCCGCCCGGCACGACTTTCCCGGCGCAGAAGCCATAGCGTTCCGCCCAGCGTTTACGGTAGGCTGGAGCTTTGCGGCTGCGCAGCAGTAAGCGGAGCCAGATCAGGGGTTGGATGAGGTAGAGTAGTACCTGATATAAACGCAGCAACATTCTATCAATTTCATTTATATGGGTTATTCGGAATAGTACCATAACTGGAAGGGAAAGGCGCTAATTTGGTAACCTTGGGTGTCAGTTTCAGACAACCGGCGAGCGATTTCGCCGATAGGCTCGGAATGAAGAATATTTTAATTATTCGCCGCGACAACATCGGCGATCTTGTTTGCACCACGCCTCTGATTGAAGGGGTGAAAATTGCCTATCCAGACGCAAAAGTTTATCTGCTGATCAATAAAGTCAGCCAGGACGTTGTTAAAAACAACCCTCATCTCGAGAAAGTCTTTGTCTATAAAAAGGCCAAGCACAAGGCGAAAAATGAAACGACGTTGGGCGTTTATTTCGAACGTCTGATGATCTTCCTGAAGCTGCGCAAAATAAAGTTCGATGCGGTCATTCTGGCCAACCCGGTGCCTTGCAAATACAGCCTGCGTTTAGCGAAAATGGCTGGCGCCACCCATATCATCGGCGCCGATTTGGGCACGAAAGATATTCAGCGCCCGTTCCGCAAGGACGATTTCCGCGGTCTACATCAGGTCGAACACACCTACAGCTATTTATCGGCGATAACCGATCAAGCCATTCCGATCCCGCCGGTGCGGGTATTCCTGACGCCGGAAGAGCGGCAGCTGGCGGCGCAGCGGCTGCAGGAACGCCTGCCGTCGGTCGAACGGGTTTGCGCCGTGCATATCAGCAGCCGCAGCCCGAAAAGGCGCTGGCCGGTTGAACGCTATGCCGAAATCATCAACCGCCTGACCGCCGATCCCCGCACCGGCGTGCTGATCTTCTGGTCGCCGCAGGGCACGCTGGCGCCGGACGACATCGGCGATCAGCAGCGCGCAGAACAGCTGTTGGCGCTGTGCCAAAACGAACGCGTCGCGCTTTATCCGACGGCCTCGGTGCGCGAGCTGTTAGGCGGGTTCGATTTATGCGACCGGGTGCTGTGCAGCGACGGCGGGCAGATGCATCTTGCCGCCGCGCTGAATAAGGATATGGTGGTGTTCTTTGGCGATACCGATAAAACGTCCTGGCATCCATGGACCGGCCGTCATCATATTTTGCAGAGTGAGTCGGGGCACTGTGAAGATGTTTCTGTCGATGAGGTTTGGCAGAAAATGCAGGCGCTAAGCTAGCGAAGAAAATAAGGCAGGTATCACCTGCCTTATTTATTACTTTATTATTTTTCTTTTAGCTCAATATATTGACGGCAAATAGGCTCCAGCCCATAGCTCAGCAATTGCTGTTGATTTATCTGCGGCGGATTGGCGTAAATTTCCGCCATTTTTTCTGCCAGCGACGCTTCGTTTAATTCCGCCAACGCGTTAGCCATGCCGGCTTTTTCCAGAATTTCCGCAGGGCCGCCCGGACAGCGGGTGCTGACCACCGGCGTGCCGCACAACAGCGATTCTACCAGCACATTGCCAAACCCTTCGCTATCGGAGCTGAGCACCAACAGCGAGGCATGACGGATAAACGGATAGGGATTGGCCTGGAAGCCGAGGAACAGCACGCGCTCTGCGATACCCAAGTCTGCCGCCAGACGCTTGACCTCGGCGACGCGGGCGTCATCCCCGGTGCCGATCAAAGCCAGCGGCGCCTGAATGCCGGATTGCGCATAGGCTTTCAGCAGGCGGTCATGCCGCTTGGTGGCGTGAAAGCGGCCGACGTGCACCAGATAGTCCTGACCGGCCAGTTCGCAAGGCGCCGCTGCCTGTTGCCGGATGGCGTCGATGTCGAACGGGTTATTGATGACCGCCAGCCGACGCGGGCGGATCGGCAAATTCTGCTGCAGATCGCCACCGACCGCCTGTGAAACGGCGACGATATTTCTCCCCTGGTAAACGTTGGCGATTTTACGTTGCTTGAGCCAGCGATCCAGGCCTTTGCGGTGGCCGAGGTAGGAGGTGGAGAGAATGCCGTGAATGCAGAACCACAGGCGATCCGAAGCCAGCCGCTTACTGCGGCTGACGATGCGATCGGTTTTGTGCAGGTTGGAGAACACCAGATCGAACGCGCCGTGTTGGCGCTCGTGTTCGGCTATCGCCCGATCCAGCGCGGCGGCGCGGCGCGACAGCTCGGTCAGCTTGCGCCAGGGGGCACGGCTGCGATCGGCCACCACCTGATAATCAATGCCTGACGGGATAGGGTAATTGCAGACGTCACGCAGCGAGATCAGACTGACGTCATGCCCCTGTTGCTGCATGCCCTGACACAGGGTCAGCACCACTTTTTCCGCGCCGCCTCCCGGCAGGCCATCGATGATCATCAGAATACGCATAGCTAATCCAGTAACCGGTTATAGAGGGAAATGAGCTGTTCGGAGAGATGCGCCGGCGTAGCCGTCATAATGCGCAATCTTGCCGCTTCGCCCATGGAGGATCCCAGCGCCTGGCGCGGCAGCGCCCGAATGGCTTCTGTGATGGCCGGCACGTCGAGCGCGTCGGTCACAAAGCCGTTCTGGCCCGGGGTGATAAACTCGGCGCCGCCGCAGGTGGTGCTGGTGACAACCGGCAGGCCGCAGGACATCGCTTCCAGAATCACATTCGGGAACGGATCGTACAGCGTCGGCAGCAGCAGCGCATCCGCGGCCTGATAGAACGGCAGAGTCTGCTTCTGCACGCCCATAAAGTGAATGCGATCGCCGCAGCCCAGCGACTGCGCCAGCGCCCGGTAACGCTTTTCGGCTTTGTCTTTACCGATCACCAAGAGGTGGCTGTCGGTCGCCGCCACGGCGCGGATGGCGGCGGCCAGCCCTTTGCGCTCGAAACCGGAGCCGACGAAGATCAGGCAGTGCGCCTGTTGCGGGATCTGATATTGTTCACGCAGGCGTCGGCGCTGGGCCTCGTCGGCGGGCGGGAACTTTTGATTGTCGATGGCGTTATAGATCACCGTGATTTTGTCGGCGGGCACGCCAAAGTCGGCGATGATTTCCCGTTTGATCATCTCGGCGTTGCAGATGACGGCTTTCAACTCCGGTGCGGCGTACATGGCGCGCTCAGCGCACATCACATAGCGATGATAACGGTTGGAAAACAGCCATTTGCGGCGCCACTCCGGCAGCAGCCGCGCGCGTTGCAGCAGCCAGCGGCGGTGTACGCCGTCGCCGGCGCGGTAGATATCGCAGCCGGGAATGCGCTCATGGCTTTGCACCAGATCGAAGCGCTCTTTCTGCCACAGCGCCCTGGCCGCCACGGCGAAGCCCCGTTCGCGGCTGATGCGGCCGAGTTTCAACGGGTTACACAGGTGAATATGCCAGTTTGGATTGGCGTCACCCTGCCATTCGCGAGTGATGACGTTCAGATCGAGATCCTGTTGCTCCAGCGCCTCCAGGGCGCGGGAAACGAAACGTTCGGCTCCGCCGTCCGGGCGGTATTTTTGGCGAACGATCGCCAAACGAAATGCTTTCATGCCAGCGTGCTCCGCGCGGCTGCAATCACCGCGTCTGTAGGAATGAGGTCGAGATATCGTTCATCGGTGCCGGTATCGATGGCGTCCGGGTCGGGCAGTTCGCCAAAGTCGCCGGCCCAGATCACGGCGCCGGTAGCCTGCCATGGCCGCCAGAAAGTCAGCTTGGAAGGGCCGAATAACGCCACGCACGGCGTTTGCAGCGCGGCGGCCATATGCATCGGCACCGAGTCCACGCCGATAAACAGCTTGGCGTGGTCAATCAGGGCGGCCAGTTGGCGCAGCGTCAGCTGGCCGGCCAGCGAGATTACGCCCTGCGGCGGGCAGAGCGCCAAAATGCGCTCGACCATGGCTTTTTCTCTGGCGTCGGGGCCGGAGGTGATCACCAACTGGTGGCCGTCGGCCTGCAAGGCGGTGAGGGTGGCGGCCATTTTCTCTTCGCTCCAGCATTTGAAGAACCAGCGCGAGGTGGGCTGCACCACAATATAACTGCCGGCGACGCCCTGTTTCTGCAACAGTTGCTCACAGGTCTGCCAATCCTGCGGATCATAACTCATGGTGACATGCTCATTGAGCGCGGGCAGGTTCAGCGGCGCCAGCAACGAGAGATTTTGTTCGACGGTATGCAAGTGGGCGTGATTGTCTACCGGCACCAGCTGCGTGTGGCAGTGGCGCCACAGGAAGCCGCGGCGTTTGGGGAAATCGAAGCCCAAACGGATGCGCGCGCCGGTCAGGCGTGTGATGATGGCGCTGCGCCACTGATCGGCCAGATTGACCACCAGATCGTAGCGCTGCGCCTTCAGGCGGCGCAGCAGCGCCAGCTCATGTCCGAGGTGAGCGCGGGCGCCCTGTTTTTTCCATTGGCGATCGATGGCGAACAGGGTCGACAGTTCCGGATTACTGGCCAGCATCTCCTGCGTTTCCTGATACAGCAGCACATCGATCCGGGCCTGCGGGTAGTTTTGCCGCAGGCTGCTGATGACCGGCGTGACCAGCAGCATATCGCCGTGGTGGCGCAGTTTTATGATCAGAATACGCTGTACGGATGGGGCGGAAGTTAGGGTTGGCGCGTCGTTCATCATGAGTCGCTTTCTGGGAAACCAATCTTTGATTCTAAATGACCCGATCGCATGTGGCTACTGTTGCTCGGTTTTCTTGCCGAGCCGCAAAAAAATCGCCGGAGCAGGGACGAATGCGCTTCAACGTTGTCCAAACCAGGCAGCAAAGTCGTTTGCCCTGGCGAAACGGCCTGCGTAACATAGCGTATTCTGTTGATATCAGGTTCGATATTCATGACTAAACCGGCGTTTCTCATCACCATTGATACCGAAGGCGATAATCTGTGGCAAAACCACGATCGCATCGCGACCGAAAACACGCGTTTCTTGCCGCGCTTTCAGGCGCTGTGCGAGAAATATGCCTTCAAGCCGGTTTATCTCACCAACTATGAAATGGCGATGGATCCGGCTTACGTCGAGTTCGCGCGTGACGTGATCGCCCGCGGCGCCGGTGAAGTCGGCATGCATCTGCACGCCTGGAACAGCCCGCCGCTGACGCCGCTCACCGATGACGACTGGCGCCACAAGCCTTATTTGATCGAGTATCCCGCCGATCAGATACGCGCCAAAGTCGACCACATGACCAAACTGCTGGAGGACGCCTTCCAGACCAAAATGCTCAGCCATCGCGCCGGCCGTTGGGCGTTCAACGAATACTATGCCTCACTGCTGCTGGAATACGGCTATCAGGTGGATTGTTCGGTTACGCCGCGGGTCAACTGGCAGTTTTCGCCGGGCAACCCGCAGGGCAACGGCGGTACCGATTACAGCCGGTTCCCGTCGCACGCCTATTTCATCGATCCGCAGAACATCGCCAAGCCGGGCGCTTCGTCGCTGCTGGAAGTGCCGATGAGCATCCAGTACAAGCATTCGGCGCTGATGAATGCGTTCAAGCAGGGCTATGATCGGCTGCGCGGCAAGCGGCGTTCGCCGTCCGTCAACTGGCTGCGGCCGAGTGGCGGCAACGTGGCCAAGATGATAAGCGTGGCCGAGACGTCGTTGGCGCAGGGGCATGACTACGTCGAGTTTATGCTGCACTCCTCCGAGTTTATGCCGGGCGGCAGCCCGACGTTCAAAACCGAGCAGGATATCGAAGTGCTGTACCGCGATCTGGAGCAGCTGTTTGACTGGCTGCAGCAGCGCACGGTGGGCATGACGCTGGCCGAGTATTATCAACTTAAAGCGAACTAAGCACGCACATGTCGAAGAAATGGAAAATTAAGGTTGCCGACTGGTTCTTGCGGCGCTATACGGCGAAGTACGGCCGTTTTCAGGACAAGGCGACGTTCGACGGCGCCCAGCAGTTTGACAATATCGTCATCTATTCCACCACGGCGTTGGGCGACTTCATGTTCAACACGCCGGCATTGAGGGCGATGAGGGAACGCTATCCCAACGCGCACATCACGCTGGTGGTGCACAAGAAAAACCGCGAACTGGTGGAAAACGGCCGCTATTACGATCGCGTGGTGTATTGGGACAGCAAGATCAAGACGATACGCCCATTGCTGAAATCGCTGCGCGAACATCAGCCGGATTTGGCGCTGATCCTGCACTCTCACCTGCCTTATGACATCATCAGCGCCATCATGGCGGGGGCAAAGTACATCATCAGGGATAACTACAGCTCGGGCATTTGCGGGCTGGAACCTTGGTTAACCAACTATATCTTCCATTATTACGGCCATTTCGTGCGCCGCAAACTGGAGCTGATTTCCATTTTGGGCTGCCGCAGCGACGATCCGACGATGGAAATTCCCGTGGACTATCAGCGCGGCGTCAAAAGCAGCGACCATCCCACCATCGGTTTTCAACTGGGGGCATCGACGGAGTCGCGTTGCTGGCCGGTGTCGCACTATGCGCGCCTGGCCGATGAGCTGGTGGCGAAGCACCCCAATGTGCGCATCGTGCTGATTGGCGCACCGCTTGACGACGGCAAGGCCCAGCAGTTTATGAGCCTGATCGGCCCGCAAACGCAGCCCTGCGTGGATAATCAGATCGGTAAAACGGGGCTGCAAGGCTTGCTGACGTTGCTCGACAGTTTCCATGTTCTGGTCACCGGCGACACCGGGCCGCTGCATCTGGCGGTGGCGTTGAAGGTGAAAACCATCAGCCTGTTCGTGACCGCCGATTCACGCTCCACCGGGCCGATTCAGGATCCTGAACTGCACCGCATCATTCAGGTGTCGCGCACCGGCTATACGATGCCGCTGGAGGCGGAAAGCCCGATGGGGGTCATTCAGCCGCAGCGGATTTATGACGAACTGGTCGCGCACGTGCCTTTAGCGCGCTAGAGGTGCGGCGACGCATCGGCCGCCAGGCCGATGCGGTTAGCGTGGTTTGCGCCCGCGCAGCTTCGAAAGAAAGGTATCCACTCGCGCATAGCGCATCTGGCGGACTTTTTTGCCCGGCACGTCGCTGTTGCGGCAGACAGCGGCGGCGCGGCGCAGAATTTGCAGCGTTGCCGGCGCGTAATGATAATAACCGTACACCGCCTTCGACATGCTTTTCACCTCGGAAAAGCAGTTGGCCAGCATCAGGGCGGCCAACCGGCGCAGCGGCTCATCCCCAAGATGCTGCGCCACAAAGCGCAGCATCTTCTCCATGGCGAACAGCAAATCTTCAATATCTTTGGGTTTGATATTGCGGGTGATGCCCTGGCTGTTATCCCGGTAGAAATAGAGTTCGCAGTCAAGATGGGCGATGCGGCGAGTTTTGAAATACTGAAAAGGCGTGAAAATCACGTCTTCATAACGCCTGCCGTCTTCGAACGTTTCCCCTGCCAGCAGCGTGCGCTTATATACCCGGCTCCAGAGATGCCACATCGAGCGTGCGAACAGCGGTTGCAGGCTGCCCAGCCCCAACGAGGAAAAGTCGTAGGCTGCGGGCTGTGTCGCGCGGTTCTCGGGTTTCGGCGGTTGTTCGGTGAACTTCTGATAATTAAAATCGATCAGGTCATATTCATCGGCGATCAGCAGGGGCCGCAGGATCGCCAGATAGTCGTCGCTCAGCAGATCGTCGCCGTCGAGAAAGGTGACGTAGCGCCCGGTGGCTAGCTGCAGGCCGACATTGCGGGCGTGCGCAATGCCGCCGTTGGCCTGTGAAATAAAAGCCACGTGCGGATGCTGCCGCTGCGCCAGATACCGGCTGACCAGCGCCCCTGACGCATCGGTAGAGCCATCGTCGATGATGACCACCTCAATCTCATCAGAAATCTGCGTAAATAACGAATCCAGCGCAGCGATGACAAACGCTTCGTTATTGTAAAACGGCACGATAACGCTGAGCAGCGGTGGCTGATGAGTTTTCACGCGGTCTGCTCCTGGGCGAAAGGCGGTTTCGCCACGGAGAGCACGGCGGCGATCAGCGCCAGACAGAATATGACGGTGCCTTCCGTGCTGAAGAAGATGACGTCGCTAAGACCGTAAACGAAGAGGCTGGCGCTCACGCTCAGCAGCAGCGCGTTGCGCTGCGGCCGGAATGAAGAGAAGAACAGGCCGATATACAGCGCCAGCAACAGCAACGCCCCCCAGACCCCCTTGAGCGAATAGGTCTCCAGCAGCTCGTTATGCAGATGCACGTTGATGTAAGGCATGACGCCAGACAGGTGCGGTTGCTGCGCAACGATGGCGCGGATCTCTTCACCGCGCTGCTCGGCGGATTGACCCCATGGGGCATCCGTTCCTGTACGCCATGCAATCACCTGCATCGATAGACGGGAAATGATGGAGTTATCTATCTCGGGTTTATCGATCAGTTGCATGTTGGTTTTGAAGTCGGCAATGCGTTGTTCAATCTGCGTCTTAAAGACGAATCCGCAGATGAGCAGCAACAACGGTACCGAGGAGACCAGCACAAACTTGTGTTTTCTGGATACCAGATGTTTGGTCGCCAGCAGCGACAGACAAACCGCCACCGGGTAAACCAGCATCGCCGCACGCGTGCCGGTCAGCACCAGCGCGGAGAAGGAAAGCAGGAACGCCGCAATGTACAGCATCAGACGGTAGCGGGTGCGCAGCATCAGGATGGCTTGCATCATCACCAGATCGATGGCCGTCATCAGGTAGGCAACGACCGTGGCGCGATCGAAGTTGAGCTCCACACGAGGAATATCCAGCCGCAATCCTTGATAGAGGGAATAGCCGTTGACCGCCAAACCGGTAACGAGGGCCACGACGATCAGCAGGCGCTGCACGCACAGCCGTTCATTGAGCGCAATCAGCAAAATGAAAGCGGTCGCGAGCTGCAGTTTGCCGGTCGACATATAGGAACGATAAACATTGATATATTCGCCCGGCTGTTTGAAATGATGCATCCACAGGATGGTGCCCATGCCGACGCAGAACATCAGCGCGGGCAACAGCAGATTTTTAACGTTGCTGAAGTAGTAGCGCGGATACAGGCAAACGGCGATAAAGGCGATGTAGCTGGAAACGTAAAACAGATTGCGTCCGGTCGCGGAACCGAAAGGAATGGTGCAAAAAGCGATGGCACATCCCAGATAAATCAGATAACTGAAGGCAGGGTGCGGCGTTTTTTGTTTTAGCATCGGGCGTGTTTTCCGGCTCACGTGTTGATTAAACGATGAAGGATCGCAGCGTGTCGTCAAACTCAGCTTTGAACTGAGCATAGTTGAAATGTTCAGCAGGATAGCGCTGCGCGTTTCGGCTCAACGTCTGGTAGGTTTCGCCCGCCAGCAATGTCTCAACGGCATCCGCGCAGTCGATATGCGACAACAGCTTGGGCGACACCAGGCTGTCGGTTAACGGATCGTAGACTTCATGCGGGAAGTCGACCTCGATATCGGTGAGCTGCCGGTGTTGTTCGATGGTGACCGACGGAACCAGGCCAATGCCGCAGATGCCGTCTTTCACCGCTTCCGGCTGGCCGTCAACCTGCGGGAAGATGACCGGCACGCCGAAATAGAGCGATTCCATGCAGGACAAGCCGAACGGCTCGGTGATCGGCGTGCTCATGTAGATGTGCGTGCGATTGAAGAAGCCGGCGACGTCATCCTGGTAACCGCTGAAGGTGACGCGATCGCCGAGCTGGAGCCGGGCCGCCAGCGTCTCGAACGCCGCGCGATCCGGCCCTTTGCCGGCCACTTCCAGCGTGACGTCATGCCCGCGTCGCAGCAGTTCCTGCATCATCAATAATGAAACGCTGATGCCTTTCAGGCTGACCAGACGCGAGGCGGTGCCGATTCTGATCGGCTGTGACAGCGTTTTCGGCGTGTTGTCGATCCCCGCCGGCGTCTTGATGCGGTTGATCACCACGTGGTTTGGGCAAGGCAGATTAAAGCGCAGCTCCATCACCCGTTTCGAGGCGTGTGAGGCGGAAATCACGCCGTCCAGCATGGCGAAGAAACGCAGCGTCTTTTGATTTTTCGGGTAGCGCCAGGAGCAGCCGTGATCGTAGTAAACCAGCTTGCCGCGCTTGGGTTTGGCCGCCAGCCCCGGCACCAGGTCCCAGACGATCACCACGTCGGCGTTGGCCCGCTCGATTTTCCACTTCAACAGAAATTTTCGCAGGAACTGCGGGCAGCGCAGCGGCAGCGCATTGATCAGGCGGTTGGCGAAGGTGACGGGCTGGTGCGCCGGCAACTGGCGGCGGATCTCCTCGCCGATGTCGCCGCTGATGCACAGGACCTGGTTGCTGCCGTCGGTGGTATCGTTGATGTACTGCAGGAACAGGCGCTCGACGCCGCCCATTTTACCCAGGTTGATAATGTGCAGTTTTTTCATGCTATAACCTTTTGCAACGCCTGCCATGCCGTATCGGCGTCGATTGTCGCCATGCTTTTTTCCGGCGAAATCAGCGAGTGCTGATTTTGCCCGTAGCCGCCGATCAGGCCGGGATCGGTCGGCCCAAACAGCGTGATGTTCGGTTTATCGAGCGCGGCGGTCAAATGGCTGAGCCCGGTGTCGACCGAGACCACGCCCCTGGCGCCCGCCAGCACGTCAGCCACCTGCTGCAGGCTGAGCTTCGGCAGCACCTCGACATGTGGGAAACCTTCCGCCAACCGCAGCGCGCGCTGATGTTCATGCTCCGCCCCCCAGGGCAGTTTGATCTTCAGCCCGCTGTCGACCGTCAGCGCGATCAGCTCGCGCCAGTTCTGCTCCGGCCAATGCTTGTCGTCGCGGGTCGTAGCGTGCAAAAACACCAGATATTGACCGGCATCGGCCGGCGGCTGGCTGAGAAAGCGCGCGGCGATGGCATAGTCGCCGTAGCTGCCCGGTTTATCGTAGCCGAGGCTTTTGGCGAACAGCTCGCGCGTGCGTTCCACTGCGTGCTGCCGTTTGTCTATCTCATGGCGCACGTTGTAGAACCAGCTGGCGAACGGTTCGCGCGCGCTTTTGCAGTCCGGGCCATGTTTGTTGCCCTTGGCGACGCGCGTGATCAGCGCGGCGCTTTTAATCAGGCCCTGCGCGTCGATCACCACGTCGTAACGGCGTTCTTGCAGCGCGCGCTTGAAGTCGCAGCGCTGCTGTCGGGTGTCGCTGCCGAACCAGTTTTTGCGCCAGCGGCGAATGGCCACCGGGATCACGCGATCCACCGCCGGGTGCCAGGTGGGGATTTGGCTGAAACCTTCTTCCACTACCCAGTCGAAGCGGATATCGGGAATGGCCTGCAGCGCATCGGTCAGGGCGGGCAGCGTATGCAGCACGTCTCCCATCGAGGACGTTTTTACGATTAACACCTGCATGACTATTCCTCGCTGGCGACAAGCAACGGCGTCAGCGCATCCAACACTTGCTGCGGCTGAATATCGATCAAACTTTGGTGATACCCCTGTTCGGCATCGCCCTTACGCACCTTGTGGTAGCCGCTGATCAAGCGGATAACCCGCGCCTTGTCGGAGAGCGGCGGCGTGAAGTCGGGGCTGCTTGGGCCGTACAAGGCTATCAGCGGTTTGTTCAACGCTGCGGCAACGTGCATTAAACCGGAGTCGTTGCTGACCACCGCCCGGCAGGCCGCGATCAGGATCACCGCCTGCTCCAGCTGGGTTTTTCCGGCCAGATTAAGGCAGAAATCGCGCGCGTCGTCCTGCAACGCGGCGCGGATCTGTTCGCCGGCCTCATGGTCTTTTGCCGAACCGAACAGCGCGATTTGATAGCCGCTCTCGATCAGCCGTTGAGCCAGCGCCGCGTAGTGATAGTGCGGCCAGCGCTTGGCGGGGCCGAACTCCGCGCCTGGGCAGAAGCCGACGATCGGGCGGCTGTCGGTCAGGTTGAAAGCTGAGGTGGTTTCGGCGATCTCTTCGTCGCTCACCCGCAGCTGCGGCCACAGCAGCGGCTGCGGCAGATCGCCGGCGCGCTGAACGCGGCCTTTGTCATAGGCCAGCGCCACATAGCGCTGCACCATCAGCGGGAAAGCGGCCTTGTCGAGCACGCGCACGTCGTTCAGCAGGCCGTAGCGCATTTCGCCCCGCCAGCCGGTGCGTTGCGGGATATCGGCGAAGAAAGGCACCAGCGCGGATTTGAACGAGTTGGGCAGAACGTAAGCGCGATCGTAACGGTTGGCGCGCAGAGCGCGCCCCAGGCGGCGGCGTTCGCCGAGCCCCAGCGCGCCGTGGCCCAGCGGCATCGCCAGCGCCTGATTGACTTCCGGCATGCGCGCCAGCAACGGGCGGCACCAGGCCGGCGCCATCACATCGATCTCCGCCGACGGGTATTCGGCCTTCAGGGTGCGATAGAGACTTTGCGACATCATCATGTCGCCAACCCAAGAAGGGCCGATAACCAGTATTTTCATACCCAGCGTTAATTCCTTCAGCTTATGCGGTGCGGTTCAACCAGGCCATGTACTCTTTCACGCCTTCGGCGACCGTTTTGAACGGTGCGTCGTAGCCGGCAGCGCGCAGCTTGGTCAGATCGGCCTGGGTGTACGCCTGATAGCGGCCCTTCAGCTTCTCCGGGAACTCGATGTATTCCACCGCGCCTTGCTGATGGAAGTCCACCACCGCGTCAGCCACCGCCTGGAAGGTTTCCGCCCGGCCGGTGCCGCAGTTGAAGATGCCGGATTTGCCGGTTTCCCAGAACCACAGGTTGACCGCCGCCACGTCGCCGACGTAGATGAAGTCACGCTTGAAGTTTTCGCTGCCGGCGAACAGTTTCGGGTTTTCGCCGCGGTTGATCTGGGTGTTCAGGTGGAAGGCGACGCTGGCCATGCTGCCTTTGTGGCCTTCGCGCGGGCCGTAAACGTTGAAGTAGCGGAAGCCGCAGATCTGCGAGTCCGCTTCCGGCAGGATCTCACGCACGTACTGATCGAACAGGAATTTGGAATAGCCGTACACGTTGAGCGGCGCTTCATACTGACGCTCTTCGATAAACTCTTCGCGGCCGCCGTAAGTGGCGGCGGAGGAGGCATACAGGAACGGAATCTCGCGATCCAGGCAGTAGTGCAGCAGGTCTTTGGAGTACTGATAGTTGTTGTCCATCATGTACTTGCCGTCCCACTCGGTGGTCGCAGAGCAGGCGCCTTCGTGGAACACCGCTTCGATCTCGCCCAGATCGTCGCCGGCCACGATGCTGGCGATAAAGTCTTCTTTATCGATATAGTCGGCGATGTCCAGATCGACCAGGTTGACGAACTTGGTGCCGTCTTTCAGGTTGTCCACCACCAGGATATCGCGATATCCCTTGTCGTTCAGTGCCTTAATGATGTTGCTGCCGATCATGCCGGCGCCGCCAGTAACGATAATCATTGGGTTACCCCTGCTAAGCTGCCTGGTGGGGCACAATGCCCCACGCTCAATGGCGGTTATCATAGCATTTCATGCCGCGGCAAACAGCGGAAGGGCTCCGAATATCCCGCATTGCCATTGAAGTCCGCCGTTTGCCGTGATATCTGCTGCAATTTTAATATTCTCTCCCGCGCATTCTCGTCAGTTTGGTTACAAATCAGTAAAATATGCCGCAATTAGCCCAATCCTGGAGATAACCGAATGTCAGCGTCTTTTTATCAGCAGTTGGAACAACAGCTTGCCGCCACGCGCAGTGAAGGGCTGTTCAAGGAAGAACGCATCATTACCTCCGCGCAACAAGCGGACATCGCCGTCGCCGACGGCAGCCATGTGATCAACTTCTGCGCCAATAACTACCTGGGCCTGGCCAACCATCCGGCGCTGATCGCCGCCGCCAAATCGGGGATGGACAGCCACGGTTTCGGCATGGCGTCGGTGCGCTTCATCTGCGGCACCCAGGACAGCCACAAGCAGCTCGAACAGAAACTGGCGGCCTTTTTGGGCATGGAAGACGCGATCCTGTACTCCTCTTGCTTCGACGCCAACGGCGGGCTGTTCGAAACCCTGCTCGGTCCGGAAGACGCCATTATCTCCGATGCGTTGAACCATGCGTCGATCATCGACGGCGTGCGGCTGTGCAAGGCCAAGCGCTATCGCTACGCCAATAACGACATGGCCGAGCTGGCCGCGCAGCTGAAACAGGCCAAAGCCGACGGCGCGCGCCACATTCTGATCGCCACCGACGGCGTGTTCTCGATGGACGGCGTGATCGCCAACCTGAAAGGGGTTTGCGATCTGGCGGACGAGTATCAGGCGCTGGTGATGGTGGATGACTCCCACGCGGTGGGCTTTGTCGGCGCCAACGGGCGCGGCACCCATGAATACTGCGAAGTGATGGGCCGCGTCGATATCATTACCGGTACGTTAGGCAAGGCGCTGGGCGGCGCGTCCGGCGGCTACACCGCCGCCAAGAAAGAAGTGGTGGAGTGGCTGCGCCAGCGTTCGCGCCCGTACCTGTTCTCCAACTCGCTGGCGCCGGCGATCGTCGCCGCGTCGATCAAAGTGCTGGAACTGTTGGAAGAGGGCGATGCGCTGCGCGATCGCCTGTGGGCCAACGCGCGTCTGTTCCGCGAAAAAATGACCGCCGCCGGCTTCACCCTGGCCGGCGCCGATCACGCCATCATCCCGGTCATGCTGGGGGAGGCGAAGCTGGCGCAGGAATTCGCCAATGCGTTGCTCAAGGAAGGCATCTATGTGACCGGTTTCTTCTATCCGGTGGTGCCGAAAGGCCAGGCGCGCATCCGCACCCAGATGTCCGCCGACCACACCCCGGAGCAAATCGAACGCGCAGTGGCGGCGTTTACACGTATCGGTAAGGATCTTGGCGTTATTGCATAAGGTAAAACCATGAAAGCACTGTCAAAACTGAAAGCGGAAGAAGGGATTTGGATGACCGACGTGCCTCAGCCGGAGCTGGGCCACAACGACATCATGATTAAAATCCGCAAAACCGCGATCTGCGGCACCGATGTGCATATCTACAACTGGGACGAGTGGTCGCAAAAAACCATTCCGGTTCCGATGGTGGTCGGCCATGAATACGTGGGCGAAGTGGTGGCGATCGGTCAGGAAGTCAAAGGCTTCAGCATCGGCGATCGCGTGTCCGGCGAAGGCCACATCACCTGCGGCCACTGCCGCAACTGCCGCGGCGGCCGCACGCACCTGTGCCGCAACACCATCGGCGTGGGCGTGAACCGTCCGGGCAGCTTCGCGGAATATCTGGTGATCCCGGCGTTCAATGCCTTCAAGATCCCGGATAACATCTCCGACGAACTGGCTTCGATCTTCGATCCGTTCGGCAACGCGGTGCATACTGCGCTGTCGTTCGATCTGGTCGGGGAAGACGTGCTGGTGTCCGGCGCCGGCCCGATCGGCATCATGGCGGCGGCGGTTTGCAAGCACGTCGGCGCCCGTCATGTGGTGATCACCGACGTTAACGAATATCGTCTGGAACTGGCGCGCAAGATGGGCGTGACCCGCGCGGTGAACGTCAGCAAGGAAAACCTCAACGACGTGATGGCCGAGCTGGGCATGACCGAAGGATTCGACGTCGGTCTGGAAATGTCCGGCGCGCCGCCGGCGTTCCGCACGCTGCTGAACGCCATGAACCACGGCGGGCGCATCGCCATGCTGGGCATTCCGCCTTCGGATATGTCGATCGACTGGAACCAGGTGATTTTCAAAGGGCTGTTTATCAAAGGGATTTACGGCCGCGAAATGTTTGAGACCTGGTACAAGATGGCGGCGCTAATCCAGTCCGGTCTGGATTTGACCCCGATCATCACCCACCGTTTCTCGATCGACGAGTTCCAGCAGGGCTTCGACGCCATGCGCTCCGGCAAGTCGGGCAAAGTGGTGCTGAGCTGGGATTGATCTCGGCAGGCGTGAAAAGGGCCGGAATTCCGGCCCTTTTTTTATGCTTGCGGTTTGGTTTGCGTCCAGTGCTGCCAATGACGCTTGATGAAGGTCACCGGCGGCGAGGTGGCAATGCTGTCGGCGATAACGCCCAGCGCGGTGCCGGCGTTGGTTTTTTCCTTCGGCGGTTTGACCTTGCACTGTTTGATGCCGCCGCTGAACGGGTTCTTCGGCTGCGGTTTTTGCGGTTTGAACGGCGGCGGGACGTAGCTGCCGCCACCGTTGCCCTGCGGTTCGTTCAGCAGCGCGCTCGGTTTGACCAGCACGATATCGGCGGGCAGCGACGGCAGCATCTGCTGCAGCACTTTCACCGTTGCCGGGCGCGGGTGGCCGATGGCGATGGCGGAACCGTTGCGCCGCGCCAGTTCAACCGCGCGGTTGAACTGACGGCGGATATCGGCTTCGTTCGCGGTATCGTCGAGGAACACCTTGCGTTTGATCACCTTCACGCCGGTGCCGGCCGCGGCGCGGGTCGCCTGGCTGTTGCCGATGGTCATGCTGTCGAGGAAGTACAGACGGTAGCTTTCGAGCGCCTGCATCACTTTCTGCATGCCCGGCAGGCTGGAGGTCATGGCGCTGCCCATGTGGTTGTTCATGCCGACCGCGTAAGGCACGTTGTTCACCGCGTTGCGGATGATGCGCTGGATCTCGTCGCTGCTCATGGCGGGCTGCAGGGTATCGCGCTCCAGCGGCTGCTTGCTGAGCGGCGCCATCGGCATGTGGATCAGCACTTCGCGGCCCTGGCTGTGGGCGCGGGTGGCCATCAGGCGGGCGTGCGGCGCGTTGGGCAAGACTGCGACCGAGATCGCCGTCGGCATTTGCAGCACCGCGTTTTCTTCGTGGGGGCGGTAGCCCACGTCATCGATGACGATGGAGAGTTTTCCTGCCTGCGCAGCGTAAGCCTGCAGCAGACAGCCCATTAACAGAGCTGTACGGGTTTTGACATAGCGCAAATCTATCTTCCCAACCACGGCAGTGGGTTAACCGCCTGTCCCTGACGACGGATTTCGAAATAGAGCGACGGCGTTCCCTGGCCGCCGCTGGTGCCGACCAGAGCGATCGGCTGGCCGGCGCGCACCTGCGCCCCGACGTTGACCAACGCGCTTTGGTTATAGCCGTACACGCTCATGTCGCCTTTACCGTGTTCGACCACCACCATCAGGCCATAGCCTTGCAGCCAGTCGGCCAGCAGCACGCGGCCATCGGCGACGGCTTTCACTTCGCTGCCTTCGCGGGCTTCGATCACCATGCCTTTCCAGCGTAGCTCGCCCTGCTGCTGCTCGCCAAAGCCGTGCAGCGTGCGGCCGCGCACCGGCCACATCAGCTGGCCGGCCGGACGGCCGAGGCCGCCGGTTCGCGCCATCAGCGAGCGATCGGCTTCGCTAGGTTTGTAGGTGGTGCCGGTTTTCTTCGCCTGCTGTTCCTTGATGCGCACCTGTTCGCGCACCTTGGCCGCTTCGCGCGCTTCGCGTTCGGCGCGCGCGCGGGCTTCGCGCTCCGCCCGGGCGATCTTGTCGCGCATGCGGGCTTCGTTTTGGCGCAGTTCCACCAGGCGTTGTTGGTCTTTTTCCAGCGAGGCTTCCAGCGCGGTCAGCGTTTTCTTGCGGGCGCCGCGCGCCTGCTCCAGCTTCTGCTGCTGCGTTTGTTGTTCGCTCAGTAAGGATTTTTGCTGGCCCTGTTTGGCCACCAGCGTGGTTTTTTGCTTCGCCAGCTCGGCGCGGGTCTGTTTCAGCTCTTCGATGGTTTTCTGGCGCGCTTCGTTCAGATAACCGAAATAGGCCAGAATACGTTCGCTGCGCTGGCTTTCTTCACCGCTGAGGATCAGCTGCACGGCGCTGTGCTGCCCTTGCCGGAAGGCGGCGTCAAGCTGTTTGGCGAGGAGGTTTTGCTGGGTCGATTGCTGCTTTTGCAGCTTGGCGATCGAGGCGTTCAGGCCGGAAATGTCCTTGCCCAACTGGGTGAGCGTGCCCTGGGTGTCGCGCAACTGGCGGCTGGCCTGGGCGATGGTTTTTTCCTGCTGCCGCAGCTGATCCTGCAGCGAGCTGCGCTGCTGTTGCTGCTGCTTCACCGCTTTTTCTTTCTCGGCGATGCTCTGCTGAATGTCTTTCAGCTGGGATTTATTGTCTTCCGCCGCCTGGCCGGCGAGCGGCAACAGCAAGACGCCAGCGCAAAATACGCTGGCGCACATGGCGGTGAACGTCCTTGGCGCGGTGCGTTCAGGCAGCGGCCGGCTGCCTGCGTTTGCGCTTCGGGTTACCCTTGATAGTGCAAAAAACGCCTTCTCCCTCATGGAGAAGGATTATTCCACGATGAACAGCGGCTTACCAGTCATCTCTTGCGGGATTTCCATTCCCATGAGCGTTAACAGAGTTGGCGCGATGTCCGAAAGCTTGCCGCCTTCGACCGCCTGCGCCGGTTTGCCGACGTAAATCAGCGGCACCGGCAGGCTGGTGTGGGCGGTATGCGCCTGGCCGGTGGCCGGATCGCGCATCTGCTCGGCGTTGCCGTGATCGGCGGTGATCAGCAACTGACCGTCGACGTCGCGCACCGCGTCAACCACCTGGGCGATGCAGGCGTCCAGCGTTTCCACCGCTTTGACCGCCGCTTCATACACGCCGGTATGCCCCACCATGTCGCCGTTCGGGTAGTTGCAGATAATGGCGTCGTATTTGCCGCTGCGGATGGCGGTCAACAGTTTGTCGGTCAGTTCGGCGGCGCTCATCTCAGGCTGCAGATCGTAGGTGGCGACCTTCGGCGAATTGACCAGCACGCGGTCTTCCCCTTTGAACGGTGCTTCCACGCCGCCGTTATAGAAGAAGGTGACGTGGGCGTATTTTTCGGTTTCCGAGATGCGCAGCTGGGTTTTGTCGTGCTTCATCAGCCATTCGCCGAAGGTGTTGGCCAGCGACGCCGGCGGATAGGCGCAGGCGGTGTCGATGTCGGCGGCGTATTCGGTCAGCATCACGAAATCGCCGAACTGCACCTGTTTGGCGCGTGGGAAACCGTCGAAATCCGCGTTCACGAAGGCGCGGGTGATCTGGCGCGCGCGGTCAGCGCGGAAGTTCATGAAGATCAACGCATCGCCGTCCTGCATCGCGGCATCGGCCTCGCCGGCGGCGCGAATGACGGTCGGTTTGACGAACTCGTCGTTTTCACCGCGCTGGTAGGCGGCCTGCAAACCGGCTACCGCATCGTCGGCCACGTAGTCGCCTTTGGCCGCGGTCAACAGGTCATAGGCCAGCTGCACGCGATCCCAACGGTTGTCGCGATCCATGGCGTAGTAGCGCCCAATGAGTGAAGCGATGCGCCCGACGCCCAGCGTGGCGAAGGCCTCGCGGCAGCGCTGCAACGGGGCTTCGGCGCTGCGCGGCGGCGTGTCGCGTCCGTCGAGGAAGGCATGCAGATAGACGGCTTTGGCGCCGCGCCGGGCGGCCAGTTTAATCATGGCCAGGATGTGCTCGTCGTGGCTGTGCACGCCGCCCGGCGACAGCAGGCCCATGATATGCACCGCTTTGCCGGCCGCCACGGCCTTATCGACGGCGGCGGTCAGGACCGGATTGGCGAAGAAGTCGCCGTCGGCGATCGCTTTGTCCAGCCGGGTCAGATCCTGGTATACGATGCGCCCGGCGCCCAGGTTGACGTGGCCGACTTCGGAGTTGCCCATTTGGCCGTCGGGCAGGCCGACATCCAGCCCTGAAGCGGCGATCAGCGTATGCGGCTGCTCCCGCCACAGGCGATCCATCACCGGGGTGCCGGCGTTCAGGATCGCGTTGTCCTGCCGCTCTTCACGGTGGCCGTAACCGTCCAGGATCACCAGTACCATCGGTTTTTTGTTGCTCGACATTGCATTGACCTCTTATGAACTTTTTAAGCTGCGAATAGCCATGCGCCCGCCGGAAGCATGGCTGTTCGCCCTCGAAAAACCGGCTGATTTTACACCGCCGCCGGCGATAAATAGCCCAAAGAGATCAAGGTTGCGGCGAATCGCGCGGGCTTTTATGCTCTGACCTCGGGAATTTCTCAGCGCAGCCCGCAGTTTCTACAATCGCGCTTGCTTATTGGCTGTATTTGCCGCACTCGGCAGGTATACTCTGGAACCTTGACTTATTTATCCCTTAACTGACGGGAGTTGTTACACCCCATGCTGCAAGAAATTATGCCATTCGTAAGCAGACACCCTATTCTGAGCCTGGCTTGGATCGCTCTGCTGGTCGCCGTGATCGTCATGACCTTCAAAAGCCGTTTCTCCAAGGTCAAAGAGATCGCTCGCGGTGAAGCTATCCGCCTGATCAACAAAGAAGATGCCGTGGTGGTTGACACCCGCAGCCGCGACGATTTTCGCCGTGGTCACCTGGCCAGCGCCATCAACCTGACCGCCAGCGAAATCAAAAGCGGCAGCCTGGGCGAGCTGGAAAAACACAAAGCGCAGCCGATCATCGTCGTGTGCGCCAACGGCACCGCCTCCCGCGAACCGGCGGAGAACCTGAGCAAGGCCGGTTTTGAAAAGGTGACGATGCTGAAAGACGGCATCGCCGGCTGGAGCGGAGAAAACCTGCCGCTGGTGCGCGGCAAGTAACCGTTAAACCTATTTGAGGTGGCAATCCATGGCTAACATTGATATCTACACCAAAGCGACTTGCCCGTTCTGCCATCGCGCCAAGGCGCTGTTGAACAGCAAGGGCGCGGCGTTTAACGAGATCGCCATCGACGGCGATAACGCCAAGCGCGAAGTGATGATCGAGCGCAGCGGGCGCACCACCGTGCCGCAGATTTTCATCGACGGCCGGCATATCGGCGGCTGTGATGATTTATATGAACTCGATGCTCGCGGCGGCCTGGATCCGCTGCTTTAAGCAGCTTGCCGGTTCACCGAGTGTCAATAAGGACGTTTAACCAAGGGTATTACTCACATGTCAGAACAAAACAGCACTGAAATGGCTTTCCAGATCCAACGTATTTATACCAAGGACATCTCCTTCGAAGCGCCGAACGCGCCGCAGGTTTTCCAGCAGGAATGGCAGCCGGAAGTTAAACTTGATCTGGATACCGCGTCCAGCCAACTGGCTGACGAAGTGTATGAAGTGGTACTGCGCGTAACCGTGACGGCGACCCTGGGCGAAGAGACGGCGTTCCTGTGCGAAGTGCAACAGGCGGGCATCTTCTCGGTAGCAGGCATCGAAGGCACGCAGCTGGCGCATTGCCTGGGCGCATACTGCCCGAACATCCTGTTCCCGTATGCGCGCGAGTGCATCACCAGCCTGGTTTCCCGCGGCACATTCCCGCAGCTGAACCTGGCACCGGTCAACTTTGACGCGCTGTTCATGAACTATCTGCAGCAGCAGGCGGAAGGCGAAGGTGCCGCACCACATCAGGATGCCTGATGAACACCGTCAATGCTTCAATGACTGTCATCGGTGCCGGCTCGTACGGCACCGCATTGGCCATCACGCTGGCGCGTAACGGCCACACCGTGGTGTTGTGGGGGCATAACCCCGCGCAAATTCAAACGTTGCAGCGCGATCGCTGCAATCAGGCATTTCTGCCCGACGTTCCTTTCCCCGATACCCTGCTGCTTGAAGCCGATTTGGCGCGTGCGCTGGCTGCCAGCCGCGACGTGCTGGTGGTGGTGCCGAGCCATGTGTTCGGCGACGTGTTGCGCCAGCTGAAGCCGCATCTGCGCCCTGACGCCCGCATCGTGTGGGCCACCAAGGGGCTGGAGGCTGAAACCGGCCGGTTGCTGCAGGACGTGGCGCGTGAGGCGTTGGGCGAGGCGATCCCGCTGGCGGTGCTCTCCGGGCCGACGTTCGCCAAAGAGCTGGCCGCCGGCCTGCCGACGGCGATTGCGCTGGCGGCGACCGATGCGCAGTTCGCCGACGATCTGCAACAGCTGCTGCACTGCGGCAAGAGCTTCCGCGTCTACAGCAATCCCGACTTCATTGGCGTTCAGCTTGGCGGCGCGGTGAAGAACGTGATCGCCATCGGCGCCGGCATGTCCGACGGCATCGGTTTCGGCGCCAACGCCCGCACCGCGTTGATTACGCGCGGGCTGGCGGAAATGAGCCGTCTGGGTTCTGCGCTGGGCGCCGACCCTTCGACGTTCATGGGCATGGCGGGGCTGGGGGATCTGGTGCTAACCTGCACGGACAACCAGTCGCGTAACCGCCGCTTCGGCATTATGCTGGGGCAGGGCAAAGGCGTGCAGGAAGCGCAGGACAGCATCGGTCAGGTGGTCGAGGGCTATCGCAATACCAAAGAGGTGTTGGCGTTGGCGCAGCGGCACGGCGTGGAAATGCCGATCACCGAACAGATCTATCAGGTGCTTTACTGCCACAAGGACGCCCGCGAAGCGGCGCTGAGCCTGCTGGGGCGAGCCCGAAAGGACGAAAAGCCCAGCGCGTGACATAAAACGATATGTCGGGGCAGCGGAATGCTGACCCCGCAAATGACCTGGGCCGCTCCGCGCCACTGTGTGAAGCGGCCCGTTTGGCAAGGCAAAGGGGTATGTGATGTCGTCAGAAGAGTTGGAACAGGTCTGGAACAGCATTAAATCAGAAGCGCGAGCACTGGCTGATTGTGAACCGATGCTGGCCAGCTTTTTCCATGCGACGTTGCTCAAGCATGAGAACCTGGGCAGCGCGCTCAGCTATATGTTGGCCAACAAGCTGGCGACGCCGATCATGCCCGCCATCGCGGTGCGCGAGGTGGTGGAAGAGGCCTACAAGTCCGACAATCAGATGATCGTTTCGGCGGCGCGCGATATTCTCGCGGTGCGGCTGCGCGATCCGGCGGTCGATAAATACTCCACGCCGCTGCTTTACCTGAAAGGGTTCCACGCGCTGCAGGCTTACCGCATCGGCCACTGGCTGTGGCAGCAAGGGCGGCAAGCGCTGGCGATCTACCTGCAAAATCAAATTTCCGTCGCCTTCGGCGTAGACATCCACCCGGCGGCGACCATCGGCTGCGGCATCATGCTCGACCACGCCACCGGCATCGTGATTGGTGAAACGGCGGTGGTGGAAAACAACGTTTCTATTCTGCAGTCGGTCACCCTGGGCGGTACCGGTAAAACCAGCGGCGACCGTCACCCGAAAATTCGCGAAGGGGTGATGATTGGCGCCGGCGCCAAAATTCTCGGCAATATCGAAGTGGGCAAGGGCGCCAAGATTGGCGCAGGCTCGGTGGTCTTGCAGGCGGTGCCGCCGCACACCACCGCCGCCGGCGTACCGGCGCGTATCGTCGGGCGCCCGGAGAGCGATACGCCGTCGATGGATATGGATCAATACTTCAACGGCACCAACCACGGATTCGAGTACGGCGACGGCATCTAAGCCGTGCCTGCGGGGCCATTCAGGGGGAGCTTCGGCTCCCCCTGTGTTTTTCAAGCGGCGGTCAGCCCTGTTTCGGGAACTGGGTGATATCGGTAACGATATCGTCGATCGCCGCCTTGACGTCATCCGCCGTGACCGGCGTGCTGTCGTTGTTGACGGTTTTACCGTAGGCCTTGCGCACCACTTCCATCACCGTTTTACCGGTATCCTGGTCGATCAACTCGCCTTCGATATACAGCGCGGTATTTTGCGTCCGGTGCCCGGTAGCCGCCATGGTGCTGGCTACCACCGCAGCGACCGGCACCACCTCATAGAACTTCATGTCTTCGTTTTCGGCCGAAACGGCGGTGATGGCGAGTTTGGCCACCAGCACGCGCGAGCCCGCCGGGCTTGGCAGAATGGTAAAGCGGTTCTGCAGCGCGGTTTTGATCCGCTGGGTCGCGTAGGCCTTAATCTTGTTCAACGTGTCCTGGCTGACGCGCGCCGTGGGTTTCTCCGCCGGGAAATAGACCACCGGTTGGAAATAGATGCCGCGATAGTTGGATTCCTTGTAACTCGGATCTACCCAGCGCAGCGTTTTATGACCGCTGGGCGAGGTGGTTTCCTGCAGTTTGCTGTAATCGGACAAGAAGCCCGAATATTGCGACGTTTGGGTGACTTTGGACGAACAGCCCGCCAGCAACAGGCCCGCTGCCAGAACGGCCATGGCAACGCTCAAGCGTTGTTTTTTCATGTGGTTTCCTATGATGAGTGGTGATTACCCTTACAAAACATAGCGCATTATCTGCGGCGTAGCGGGCATTTTCGGGGCCGGGCGTGCCCTGTCGCGGCCTTTTTTCAGGATCGTGATGCGCCGCCGGTTTTTGTCGCCAGCGCCGGTGATAAGGCGGCGAGTGAGGCATCCGCTCTGGCCCGCGTCAGGCGTAGCTCAGCTTGCCACTGTGGCAACAATGGCCAGAGATCCGCCTGATGTTCGGCTTGCAGGCACCAAACCTCCCGATCGTGCCAATCACCGAGGGCATTTTGCGCCGCTTTCAGGCTCTCTATCGCGGCGGGAGAAAGGGAAAGGCGTTGCGGGTAGGCTTCGGCCGCGTAACGCAGGCGTTTAACCAGCAGCCGCAGACGGTGGCGATCGTAGCCGGTATCAGCCAACGCTCGGCGCAATTGCCGCTGCTGGCGCTGCAGGCGTCGGTTCACACGGTGTTTGGCGGCGCGTTGCGCGGTGCGGCGAAAGCGGTGCGGCCAGGCGTGCAATAGCGAAGGGAAGCTGATGAGCTGCGGGTTGGCGAGCAGTTGGCGGCAGCGGGCCTGAAAATCGCTCTGGCGCACGTTGGCCTGCCAATCCAGATGATGGTGCGCCAGTTCAGCGATCAGCACCTCGAGATCGCGCAGCGGCGTCGTGAGCCTGCCCAACTGGGCGGCGGCCCGATCGAGCCGCGTTGCGCCGGGGCAACCGTGCAACGGGCGCAGCAGGCTGCGGATACGGCGCAGACTGACGCGCAAATCGTGCAGCGCTTCGCTGTCCGGCGCCTGTTGCAGCCGCTGTAGCGCCTCGTTCAGCGCCGACTCGAGCCGGCGAAGCGGGGTGACAATATCCTCGACGAAAGCCATGTGCCGTTCCTGGAGAGAGCATCGCAACGATGCCTCCTTCAGTATGGCGCGTCGTTGCGGATTACGCCTTGATCAGCGCGCCGGCATAGTCCAGCTGCCGCCAGGCTTCATAAACCACCACCGCGACGGCATTCGACAGGTTCATGCTGCGGCTTTGCGCCTGCATCGGGATGCGGATTTTTTGCTGCGCGGGCAGCGCATCGAGGATGTCGGCGGGCAACCCGCGCGTTTCCGGGCCGAACAGCAGGTAGTCGCCGGCCTGATAGCTGACGGCGCTGTGCGCCGGCGTGCCTTTGGTCGTGAGAGCAAACAGCCGTTGCGGATCCTCGGCGGCGAGAAAAGCGGCGTAGTCGGCATGACGGTGGACGCGGGTGAACTCATGGTAATCCAGCCCGGCGCGGCGCAGACGCTTGTCGTCCCACGGAAAACCCAGCGGTTCGATCAGATGCAGATTAAAGCCGGTATTGGCGCACAGGCGGATGATATTGCCGGTATTGGGTGGAATCTCGGGTTCAAATAAAACGATGTTCAGCATGTTGCAGGCCCCTCGTGAACGAGGGGCGCAGGATAGCAAACTCTTACTGTTCTGTCTTAGACGATAGGCGTTGATGATGCAGCGGCAGCCACAGCACCAGCCGCAGACCGCCAAGCGGGCTGTCTTCGGCCTTCACCCAGCCGCGATGCTGATTGACCGCCGCCTCGACGATCGCCAGACCAAGGCCGGTGCCGCCGGACTCACGGTCGCGCGCCTCATCGGTGCGGTAGAACGGGCGGAAAATCTGCTCGCGATCTTCGGCGCTGACGCCGGGGCCGTCGTCGTCAACCTGGATGGTCACGCCCTGATTGTCGGCGCTGAACGCCACGGCGATGCGGGTGTGCGAATAACGCAGGGCGTTTCGCACGATGTTTTCCAACGCGCTGTCCAGCGCGCTCGCGTTGCCGAACAGCGTCCACGGACCGGGCGGCGCAGCGATCTCCAGCTGCTTGCCCATCTGTTCCGCTTCGAAACGGGCGTTGTCCAGCACGTCGGCCCACAGTTCGTTGGCCTTCAGCTGCTCGCGCGCCAGCTCGCCCTTCTGCTGCCCGCGCGACAGCGCCAGCAGATCGTTGATCATCGAATCCAGCCGCTGCGCTTCGGTTTCGATGCGCGCCAGTTCGTGGCCTTCGCCGTGGCGGCGGCGCATCAGCGCGGTGGCCAACTGCAGGCGAGTCAGCGGCGTGCGCAGCTCGTGCGAGATGTCCGAGATCAGCCGCTGCTGCGCGTTCATCATGCGCTCCAGCGCGCTGACCATTTGGTTGAAGCTGGCACCGGTAGCCAGGAACTCCTGCGGACCGGCCTCCAGCTCCGGATGCTGCTTCAGGTTGCCGCGCGCCACGTCATCGGCGGCGTTCTTCAGCTTGCGCGCCGGCTTCGCCAGGCTCCAGGCCAGCCACAGCAGCAGCGGGGCGCTGATCAGCATGGTGACGATCAGCAGCAGCAGCGGCCGGTCGAACATCAGGTTGATGAAATCGGATTGCGGGCTGTTGGCGGGACGGATCAGGTACAGCTGGTAGTTGTCTTCGCCGTCGCGCACCGCGAACGGCCCGACCAGCTCGACGCGGCCGTATTTTTTCTTCTTCGGATGATCCGAGTTATCGGATTGGCCGATGAAGTTGCGGACTATCTGCATTTCGTTGCGCTGCGCGCCGATCACCCGGCCTTCGCTGGTGACCAGCAGCAGGCGTTGGCCCGGCGGTGCCCATTTGTCGATGGCGCGGAACAGGCGGCGCCACCACATCAGATCGTTGGCCGGATCGTTTTGCAGCTCGGCCTCGACGTGCTGTTCCAGCATCAACCCCTGCCGCTGCTCGCTGTCGAGCAGCGAGGTCATTTGGCGGGAGTCGAGCTTGGGCACCATCAGCACCAGCATTAGCACCAGGGCTAACGTGAACCAGAAAATGGCGAAGATGCGTGCCGTCAAACTGTTGATCATGTTGCAGATACCATCAAATAACCACGCCCGCGCAGGGTTTTGAACCACGGATGCCCGTCTTTGCGATCCGGCAGCTTACGCCGCAGGTTGGAGATGTGCATGTCGATAGCGCGATCGAACGGAGTCAGGCGTTTGCCCAGCACTTCCTGGCTCAGCAGTTCGCGCGACACCACCTGGCCGAGATGCTGCGCCAGCAGATACAGCAGGGTGAACTCGGTGCCGGTCAGATCCAGCACCTGGCCGTCGAAGCTGGCCTCCTGGCGGCCGGGGTTCAGCTGCAGGCCATCGACATCCAGCGTCGGGGCGCCGCTGTCGACCTGTTGCTGCTGTTCGCTCCAGTTAGAACGGCGCAGAATGGCGCGAATGCGCGCGACCAGCTCGCGATCGTTGAAGGGTTTCGGCAGGTAATCATCGGCGCCCAGCTCCAGGCCCAGCACGCGGTCCAGCTCGCTGCCGCGCGCGGTCAGCATGATGACCGGCGTTTGGTGATGTTGGCGCAGTTCTTTCAGCGTATCGATGCCGTTTTTCTTCGGCATCATGATGTCGAGCAGCAGCAGATCGACGGAGCTGTCCAGCAGCGACAACGCCTGCTCGCCATCGTGCGCGACGACGATATTAAAACCTTCCATTTCAAGCAGTTCTTTTAACAGCGAGGTCAACTCGCGGTCGTCGTCAACTAACAGAATCTTGTTCATTATGATTTACCTCCAGACGCAAAATACGTCATCAACTGTTGCCATTCCATGACTTTACGTAGTTTTACATGCACTGACGCAGGTTTTCAGGTGTGGCGGTACACTGCTCCTCGTTGATTCGCAAAGTGAGAAAGCTTGAGGAGTTGAAATGCGTAAGGTGACCGCATTAGTTATGGCATCACTGCTGGCAATTGGTTCGACCGCTGCCTTCGCTGCCGACACTATACCGGACACAGCCCAACCTCCCGGCAACGACGCGATGACCCGAATACCCGGCCAGCACCATATGTTCGACGGTGTCAGCCTCAGCGAACAGCAGCGCCAGCAAATGCGCGATTTGATGCGCCAGGCCCGGCACGATCTGCCTGGTGTCAATGTAGCTGAAATGGAAGCCATGCATAAACTGGTGACCGCAGAGAAATTTGACGAAGCCGCCGTGTACGCCCAGGCGGAAAAGATGGCCCAACAGCAGGTCAAGCGCCAGGTCGAAATGGCCCGGGTGCGCAACCAAATGTATAACCTGCTGACGCCAGAGCAAAAAAGTGTTTTAGACCAGAAACATCAGCAGCGCATGCAGCAGATGGAGCAACAAATTTCTGGTTTGCAGCAAGCTTCTGCCCAGAAGTGAAGTACGACTGAGTAGTCCCCTGTTTTTCCTTGCCATAGACACCATCCCTGTCTTCCCCGCCATGATGGCGGGGTTTTTTTTATCCGACATTTCGCTATATTGAGCGCCACACCTTTTGGCCGGGGCCCCTTATGGAACAGCGCTATGCACGCCTGGTAAAGTCCGCCGCGTTGGCCGCAACCGCGCTGGCGTCGCCGCTGCTGTTGATCAAAATCGTCGCCTGGTACCACACCGGTTCGGTCAGCCTGTTGGCGGCGCTGGTGGATTCGTTGGTCGATATCGCCGCCTCGCTGACCAACCTTCTGGTGGTGCGCTATTCGCTACAGCCGGCCGATGCCGAGCACACCTTCGGCCACGGTAAAGCGGAATCGCTGGCGGCGCTGGCGCAGAGCATGTTTATTTCCGGCTCCGCCCTGTTTTTGTTCCTCACCGGCTTCCAGCACTTGTATGCGCCGCAAACGCTGCGCGATCCCGGCGTCGGGGTCGTGGTGACGGTGATCGCGTTGGTCAGCACGCTGATTCTGGTCACCTATCAACGCTGGGTGGTCAGAAAAACGCGCAGTCAGGCCGTACGCGCAGATATGCTGCATTATCAGTCAGATGTCATGATGAATGGTGCTATTCTTATCGCTCTTGGGCTAAGCTGGTACGGCTTCCAACGGGCGGATGCGTTGTTCGCGCTGGGCATCGGCGTTTACATCCTCTATAGCGCGTTGCGCATGGGCTATGAAGCGGTGCAGTCGCTGTTGGATCGGGCGTTGCCGGATGACGAGCGCCAGGCGATTATCGCCGTGGTTTCCTCCTGGCCCGGCGTGAAAGGCGCACACGATCTGCGCACGCGTCAGTCGGGGCCGACGCGTTTCATCCAGCTGCATCTGGAGATGGAGGACACGCTGCCGCTGCGCGAGGCGCACCGGTTGGCCGATCAGGTGGAACAAGCCCTGCGGCAACGTTTTGCAGGGGCGGACGTCATCATTCACCTGGATCCGTGCTCCGTGGTGCCGCCGGGTAGGCAGGGGCATTGGGAGCTATAATCATATAGAGGCATAGCGCAACGTATTATCATGAATATCTGAGTTAGCTCAGCGTGCCATGCGGTGTTTTAACCGTTATATTGCGTGACTTGAATCAATTCAGCTGGGTGTTTTTGATATAATATCCAGCAATAAGCCGTAAAGCTGGTTTTCTGCAGCCGGAGAGGTTTCAAGACGATCGGCGGAGACAGAATTCTTAAGAAATTGCATCTACACAGTTCAGAGGTAGTCATGATCAAGAAAATCGGTGTACTGACGAGCGGCGGTGATTCGCCGGGTATGAACGCTGCAATCCGCGGCGTTGTGCGTTCTGCGCTTTCAGAAGGTCTGGAAGTTTTTGGTATTTACGATGGCTACCTTGGCTTGTACGAAGATCGCATGGAGCAGCTGGACCGCTATAGCGTGTCCGACATGATCAATCGCGGCGGCACCTTCCTCGGCTCTGCCCGCTTCCCGGAATTCAGGGATGAAAACGTGCGCGCCAAGGCGATTGAAAACCTGAAGAATCGCGGTATCGACGCGCTGGTGGTGATCGGCGGCGACGGTTCCTACATGGGCGCCAAACGCCTGACGGAAGAAGGCTTCCCGTGCATCGGCCTGCCAGGCACCATCGATAACGATGTCGCCGGTACCGACTACACCATCGGTTACTTCACCGCGCTGGAAACCGTGGTGGAAGCGATCGACCGCCTGCGCGATACCTCCTCGTCGCACCAGCGCATCTCTATCGTGGAAGTGATGGGCCGTTACTGCGGCGATCTGACGCTGGCGGCGGCGATTGCCGGCGGCTGCGAATTCATCGTGCTGCCTGAAATCGAATTCAATCGCGAAGATCTGGTGTGCGAAATCAAGGCCGGTATCGCCAAGGGCAAAAAGCACGCCATCGTAGCGATCACCGAGCACATCTGCGACATCGATGAGTTGGCGCGCCACATCGAGCAGGAAACCAAGCGTGAAACCCGCGCTACCGTGCTGGGCCACATTCAACGCGGCGGTTCACCGGTCGCCTATGACCGCATCCTGGCCTCGCGCATGGGCGCCTACGCCATCGAACTGCTGCTGCAGGGTTACGGCGGCCGCTGCGTCGGTATCCAGAACGAAAAGATGGTGCATCACGACATCATCGACGCGATCGAAAACATGAAGCGTCCGTTCAAGGGCGACTGGCTGGAAACGGCGAAAAAGCTGTACTGATTCGCCGCTCACCGCGCGCCGAAAGCCTCCGCTTGCGGGGGCTTTTTTATGCTCGCCGGTGACATATTCCAGAATCATCTAGCCCAAAATTTTTTATTCTTTAATTGCCGGGAAAGTTTCTGGCAGGCTCTGATGCTAAATCAACCGATTGAGGTTGCGTTAATTTTCTGGGAGAGCCTGTCGATGCGTAAATGGGGTGTAGGTCTGACATTGGTGCTGTTGGCGTCCGGCGCCATGGCGAAGGATATTCAGTTGCTGAACGTGTCATACGATCCGACGCGTGAGTTCTATCAGGCTTACAACACGGCATTCAGCAAGCACTACCAGGCGGAAACCGGCGACAAGGTGACGGTGCGTCAGTCGCACGGCGGCTCCGGCAAACAGGCGACTTCGGTGATCAACGGCATCGAGGCCGACGTGGTGACGCTGGCGTTGGCCTATGACGTCGACGCCATCGCCGAACGCGGGCGCATTGAGAAAGACTGGATAAAACGCCTGCCGGACAACTCGGCGCCTTACACGTCGACCATCGTCTTCCTGGTGCGCAAAGGCAACCCGAAACAAATTCATGACTGGCCTGACTTGATCAAGCCGGGCGTGTCGGTGATCACCCCGAATCCGAAAACCTCCGGCGGCGCCCGCTGGAACTACCTCGCCGCCTGGGGCTACGCGTTGCATCACAACAACAACGATAAGGCCAAGGCGCAGGCGTTCGTCAAAGACCTGTACAAGAACGTAGAAGTGCTGGATTCCGGCGCGCGCGGCTCGACCAACACCTTCGTTGAGCGCGGCATCGGCGACGTGCTGATCGCCTGGGAAAACGAAGCGCTGCTGGCGGAGAAAGAGCTGGGCAAAGACAAGTTCGAGATAATCACCCCGAGCGAATCGATTCTGGCCGAACCGACGGTGTCGGTGGTGGATAAGGTGGTCGATAAACGCGGCACCCGCGACGTGGCGACCGCCTACCTGAAGTATCTGTATTCGCCGGAAGGGCAGACTATCGCGGCGCAGCACTATTATCGCCCGCGCGATGCGGCGGTGGCGGCCAAGTTCGCCGGCCAGTTCCCGCAGCTGAAGCTGTTCACCGTGGATGACACCTTCGGCGGTTGGACCGAAGCGCAGAAGGTGCATTTCGCCACCGGCGGCGTCTTCGACGAGATAAGCAAACGCTGATCCCGTTCGAGCGGCAATAAAAAACCCCGGCAAGCCGGGGTTTTTTTATGACAAGCCTAAGACAATCAGGCTTTTTTCGCTGCGGCAGCGGCCTTGACGATCACGGCGAAAGCGTCGGCTTTCAGCGAGGCGCCGCCCACCAGCGCGCCGTCGATATCCGGCTGGGAGAACAGCTCTGCGGCGTTCTTGTCGTTCACCGAACCGCCGTACTGGATGATGATTTCAGCGGCGACCGCGGCATCGTGTTTGGCGATGTGATCGCGGATAAATTTGTGCACGGCCTGCGCTTGCGCAGGGGTGGCGGATTTGCCGGTACCGATGGCCCAGACCGGCTCATAGGCGATCACGGTGCCTTTCATCGCCGGTGCGCCCAGCGTTTTCAGTACGGCGTCGATCTGGCGCGCGCACACTTCTTCGGTTTTGCCCGCTGCGTTTTCCGCTTCGGTTTCACCGATGCACAGCACCGGGATCAGACCGGCTTCTTTCAGCACGGCGAATTTCTCGGCGATCACTTCGTCGCTTTCTTTGTGGTAGGTGCGACGCTCGGAGTGGCCGATGATGATGTACTGAGCGCCGACGTCTTTCAGCATGTTGGCGGAAACTTCACCGGTGAAGGCGCCGGACAGGTTAACGTCCACGTTCTGCGCGCCCAGCGCGATGCGGCTGCCGGCCAGCGCGTGCTTGGCCTGATCCAGATACATCACCGGCGGGGCGATGGCGACGCCACAGCCGTCAACGCTGCTCAGCTCACTGCGCAGACCGGCGATCAGTTCGTTGACCATGTGGGTGCTGCCGTTAAGCTTCCAGTTACCCATAACTAATGGATGACGCATGTTTTTTCCTCCAACTAGGGAACGCGAGAGTCGAAATGACAACTGCCGGACCGGCAGTTTACCTGCCCAACAGTATAGAGATCATTAAGCGCGAAGGCTTTGCTTTTCGTCATTAAATGCCGCGCCGTTACGGCTCGGAAAGCGCCAGCTTAATCGGTTCAACCGCGAAGGTGACCCCTTTATCGCCGTTGTCCGAGACGACATAGCGAATGGCGCCGACCTGCTGTTGGTAAAAACGCGATCCTTTGCCTTTTTCCAGCAGGCTGTTCACCTTGTTCTGACTCTGTTCCACCGTCAGCGCCGGTTCGAACTGACGCATCAGCGCCGCCATGTAGTTGATGGCGATGGTGCGCGCGGCTTTTTCTTCATTGGCCTGCTGCAGCGGCAGATGTGTGATCTGCAACGTTTTGATTTTACCGGTACCTTTCTCCAGTGCGGTGGAGGCGTACAGGTTTTCGTTGAGTTTACTGGCGGCGCGTGTCAGCAGCGGCGAATCGTCTTCGGCGGCGGGAATGGCGCGGAATTCGCCAATCGGCAGCTTCGGGTTATCGCGGTTGTACTTTTCACGGAATTTAATCACCGTCAGGTCGAACGTCGGCGCGCCGGCCAGCAGGTAAGGCGCGGTCGGTTTCGCTTCGGCGGCGGGCGGTTCGGCCCAGGCGCTGGCGGCGGCCTGCAGCAGGCAGGCGATGGCGAGGGTTTTTCTCAGCATGGCGTATGGCATCAAGGACAAAGATGGCTCCGATTAAAGCGATAACCCGCAGGCCTTGTCAAAGATCCCACGCCATTATCGGTTCGCTGACGAGAAAGCTGTGCGGCGCGCCGCGTTATGCGAGGCGGAAAACTCGGCCCGGCAGCGCCTATGTTACACTGCGGCGCAGAATATGGGCAGGCTTAGAGCGCAGGAATCGATGACGTTACAACAGTGGTGTTTTTCTTTTAAGGGCCGCATCGGGCGGCGCGACTTCTGGATCTGGATGGGGCTGTGGCTGGTGCTGATGGCGGCGGCGTTTACGCTGGCCAACTATCAGCTGATCGCCATCCAATCCATCGCTTTCTTTATCGTGGCGCTGCTGTGGCCGACGGCGGCGGTGCTGGTCAAGCGCCTGCACGATCGCAACAAGGCCGGCTGGTGGGCGCTGCTGCTGATCCTGGCGTGGATGCTGGCGGCGGGGAACTGGCAGATGCTGGCACCGATCTGGCAATGGGGCGTCGGGCGTTTCATTCCGACGCTGATTATCGTGATGATGATGATCGATTTGGGCGCCTTCGTCGGCACGCCGGGAGACAATCGGTTCGGCCCGGAAGCCGAACCGGTGAAGTTCCGCTGATCCCCGCCGGGTTACCAGTAGTGTTCGCTGGTGATATGGCCCGGCTTGCGGCGCAGGTGCTTGCGCATCTGGCGTTGGTCTTTCAGCGTTTGCTGCGTATCTCGCACCATTTGCGGGTTGCCGCACAGCATCACGTGGCTGGTTTCGGCGTCGATGGTCAAGCCGATCGCCGCTTCCAGTCGGCCGTCCTCGATCAGCGCCGGCACGCGGCCGGTCAGTGAGCCGGGCGTCTCTTCACGGCTGACGACGGTCTGGATGCGCAGCTTGCCGTTGTAGCGTTGCTGCAGTTGCTGCATCAGCGGCAGGTAGCTCAGGTCGCGCGCAAAACGCGCGGCGTGCACCAGCACCAGGTTGTTAAAGCGCTCGAGGCCGGTGCCTTGCTGCAGAATCGATAAATAGGGGCCAATGGCGGTGCCGGTCGCCAGCATCCACAGAGTGTCGCAGTCGGGCACCTCGTCCAGCACGAAGAAGCCGGCGGCTTCTTTGGTCACCATCAGGTCCGATCCCGGCCGCAGCTGATTGAGGCGTGGGCTCAGTTTGCCTTCCGGCACCGTGACCAGATAGAACTCCAGGTTGGCGTCATCGGGGGCATTGACGTAGGAGTAGGCGCGCTGCACCCGTTCACCGTCGATCTCCAGCGCCAGCTTGGCGAATTGCCCGGCGGTGAAAGGATCGATGGGGGCATTGACCACCAGGCTGAACAGCCCGTCGGTCCATTGTTTTACCTGCGTAACCTTGCCGTTTACCCATTCAGCCATACTCTAAAGCTCCCGTGGTCGAATCAAATAAGCACAATGTCGTGAGCCGGAAATGGCGTGCGCGGTGCGCTCTACCCGGTAGTCGTTGCCGAACAGCCGGTGAAACAGCTGCAGCTCGGAATTGCACAGGCTGCTGCAGTTGGAACCGGCCACGCCGATCGGACAGTGGTTTTCCACCAGCAGCGCACCGTGCGGATGATCGAGCAATTCGGCCATGTAACCGTCGTGTTGCCGCAGGCGAACCAGGCGGGTTAGCCGATCCTGATGGCTGCGCTCGGCGGACAGCTCTTCGGCATAGCGCAGATAAAGCTGCTCTTCGCGCGCGATGAGCAACGGTTCCACGCCGGCGCCGCCAAACAGCTGCAGCGCGGATTCCCGCAGTCGCTCCTGATCGTCGGCCGTGTAGGCGTGCCCCCGCTCGGTCAGCGACCAGTAGCGCGTCGGGCGGCCGACCTTGCTGCGCGCTTCTTCGTAACAAACCAGCTCACGTTTTTCCAGGGATTGCAGATGTTGTCGGATGCCCATCGGCGTGATGTCCAGACGCTCCGCCAGCATTTTGGCGGAGTGCGGGCCGAGAGCCTTTAACTGCAATAAAATCAGCTCAGGTGTTTTCATGAACCAAATCCCTATGGTGTTATTTTATTTCAAGTTGATGAAAATAATTATCGATTAAATGCTAAAGCGCAGCTACTGCAAACGCGCTAATTTTTACCCCCAAAGCGTTAGACGTACAGTTTAATTTACGAGCCTGGTCGGGTTTGCTGCCAGTGTGACCTGGATCAATATTTGTCTGAAACTCGCTAAAAAAATCAGATTTGATTAGCTTATGCCGCCATAGAGGGCTGCTCGCCGTTCTGGCTGCTGCAACGGCCATACCGGGACGCTGTGACGAGTTGAAACGTTAACGAAGATAATGAGAAAACTAGAGAACTTTCACCTGCTGGTGATGCTTATCCTGTTGGTCGCCGTCGGCCAGATGGCGCAAACCATTTATGTTCCCGTTATTGCTGACATCGCTCACGATCTGTCGGTGCGCACCGGCGCCGTGCAGCGGGTGATGGCGGCGTATTTGCTGACCTACGGTTTCTCCCAGCTGATTTACGGGCCGATATCGGATCGTATCGGGCGTCGTCCGGTGATCCTGACCGGCATGATGATCTTCCTGGTGGGGGCGCTGGGCGCGCTGCTGTCCACCAACCTGACGATGCTGGTCGCCGCCAGCGCCATCCAGGGCATGGGCACCGGCGTGGCGGGCGTGATGGCGCGCACCATGCCGCGCGATCTGTATGCCGGCACCGCGCTGCGCTATGCCAACAGCCTGCTGAATATGGGGATTTTGGTCAGCCCGCTGTTGGCGCCGGTGATCGGCGGCGCGCTGGCGATGGTGTTCGGCTGGCGAGCCTGTTACGCCTTCCTGCTGGCGCTGTGCGCCTGCGTCGCCTTCGCGATGTTCCGCTGGCTGCCGGAGACCCGTCCGGTCCAGACAGAAAAACGCCGCATGCTGGCCAGTTTCCGCCAGCTGCTGAGCGACAGCACCTTCAGTTGCTATCTGGTGATGCTGATCGGCGCGCTGGCGGGGATTGCGGTATTTGAAGCCAGCTGCGGCGTGTTGATGGGCGGTGTGTTGGGGCTGAGCGGCCTGACCGTCAGCATCCTGTTCATTCTGCCGATCCCGGCGGCGTTTTTCGGCGCCTGGTACGCCGGGCGCGACGGCAAGACCTTCCATACGCTGATGTGGCATTCGGTGCTGAGCTGTCTGCTGGCGGGAGCGATGATGTGGATCCCGGGCTGGTTCGGCGTAATGAACATCTGGACGCTGATCGTGCCGGCTGCATTGTTCTTCTTCGGCGCCGGCATGCTGTTCCCGCTGGCGACCACCGGGGCGATGGAGCCGTTCCCTTACCTGGCCGGCGCGGCGGGCGCGTTGGTGGGCGGCATGCAGAACATGGGCTCCGGTCTGGCGACCTGGCTTTCCGCCATGCTGCCGCAAACCGGGCAGTTCAGCCTCGGCTTGCTGATGTTCGCGATGGCGGTGCTGATCCTGCTGTGCTGGTGGCCGCTGTCCAACCGGATGCAGCATCAGGGACACACCGCATAACGACAGGGCGCCATTCGGCGCCCTCATACCGTTGACAAAGGGGAGAAAAAGCGTGGTTTTTCCCCCCTTTGCGGGGATCAGCCGAAAATCAATGAATTGATTTTCCTTGTTTTCTATTTGCTGCTCTCTGTCAACCCGGCAAGGGCATGAGGTTTGTCATCAATCATCAGGGCGCCATTCGGCGCCCTGTTTCGTTACAGCAGAAACTCGTGCAGCGCCGGGTCTTTGCGATCCAGATAGTGGGTCGAACGGATACGGCGAAGGGTGCGCGACTTGCCGCGGATCAGTAACGTTTCGGTCGTGGCCATGTTGCCCTTGCGGCTGATGCCCTCCAGCAAATCGCCCTTGGTGATGCCGGTGGCGGAGAAGATGACGTTGTCGTTGCGCGCCATCTGGTCCAGGCGCAAGACCTGACCGGCCTCGATGCCCATCTCACGGCAGCGCGCCAGCTCCTGCTCGCCGAGGCGGCGGTTCTCGGGGCTGTCGCCTTTCACTTCATGGCGCGCCAGCAAACGCGCCTGCATGTCGCCGTCCAGCGCGCGGATCACCGCGGCGGAGATCACCCCTTCCGGCGCGCCGCCGATGCCATACATCACATCGACCTCGCTTTCCGGCATGCAGGTGAGAATGGAGGCCGCCACATCGCCGTCAGGAATGGCGAACACCCGCACGCCCAACTGCTGCATCTGCGCGATGACGCCGTCGTGGCGCGGTTTGGCCAACACGATGACCGTCAGCTGCGACAGCGGTTTGCCCAGTCGTTCGGCGACGTTCCGCAGGTTCTCCGCCAGCGGCAGATTGAGATCGATGGCGCCGCGCGCCGCCGGGCCGACCACCAGCTTCTCCATGTACATGTCCGGCGCGTGCAGGAAGGTGCCGCGATCGCCCACCGCCAAGACCGCCAGCGCGTTGGACTGGCCCATGGCGGTCATGCGGGTGCCCTCGATCGGATCGACCGCGATGTCGACCGCGTCGCCCTGGCCGCTGCCGACCTGCTCGCCGATATACAGCATCGGCGCTTCGTCGATCTCGCCTTCGCCAATCACGATGCGGCCATCGATATCCACCTTGTTGAGCATGATGCGCATGGCGTGGACCGCCGCGCCGTCGGCGGCGTTCTTGTCGCCGCGTCCCAGCCATTTGTAGCCCGCCAGCGCGGCGGCTTCGGTAACGCGGGAAAATTCGATGGCTAATTCACGTTTCATGGCAAACCTGTCTGTGAGAAAGGGAAGAAAATATCGGCAAAGTCTATCACAGCGCGGCGGCGGCGGGGCGGGGCAAAAAAAAGCGCCGCCCGCAGGCAGCGCAATTTGGGGGTAACGGCAAGGCTGGGTTTAATCGTGATCTTCCCATGCCTGCGCGCGAGCCACCGCTTTTTTCCAGCCGCTGTAGCGGTAGTTGCGTTCGGTGGTTTCGATGCTTGGGCGGAATTCACGCTCAATCACCGCTTTGCTCTTCACTTCATCCAGATCGTTCCAGTAGCCGATGGCCAGGCCCGCCAGGAACGCGGCGCCCAACGCCGTCGATTCACGCACTTCAGGGCGCTCTACGCGGGTGCCGAGGATATCGGACTGGAACTGCATCAGGAAGTTGTTGGCGACCGCGCCGCCGTCCACGCGCAGCGATTGCAGGCGGGTGTTGGCGTCGGCCTGCATGGCGTCCAGCACGTCGCGCGTCTGGAAGGCGATGGATTCCAGCGTGGCGCGGATGATGTGGTTGCTGTTGGCGCCGCGGGTCAGGCCGAAGATGGCGCCGCGGGCATACGGATCCCAGTAGGGCGCGCCCAGGCCGGTGAAGGCCGGCACCACATAGACGCCGTTGCTGTCTTTCACCTTGGTGGCGAAATATTCGGAGTCGGCGGCGTCGCTGATCAGTTTCAGCTCGTCGCGCAGCCACTGGATAGACGCACCGCCGATGAACACCGCGCCTTCCAGCGCATAGTTCACTTCGCCGCGCGGGCCGCAGGCGATGGTGGTCAGCAAACCGTTTTTCGAGCGCACCGCTTCTTTGCCGGTGTTCATCAGCAGGAAGCAGCCGGTGCCGTAGGTGTTCTTCGCCATGCCCGGTTGAACGCACAGCTGGCCGTACAATGCCGCTTGCTGGTCGCCGGCGATACCGGCGATAGGAATACGCGTGCCGCCCTTGCCGCCGATGTTGGTCTGGCCGTATACCTCGGAGGAAGGACGGACTTTCGGCAGCATGGCGCGCGGAATGTCCAGCACTTCCAGCATGCGTTCGTCCCAGTCCAGCTCGTGGATGTTGAACATCATGGTGCGTGAGGCATTGGTGTAATCGGTGACGTGTACGCGCCCCTGGGTCATCTTCCACACCAGCCAGGTATCGACGGTGCCGAACAGCAGTTCGCCGCGCTTGGCGCGCTCGCGGGCGCCTTCGACGTTGTCCAGGATCCATTTCACCTTGGTGCCGGAGAAGTAGGGGTCAACCACCAGGCCGGTGTTGTGACGGATGTACTCTTCCAGGCCGTCGCGCTTGAGCTTCTCGCAGATGTCGGCGGTGCGGCGGCACTGCCAGACGATGGCGTTGTAGACCGGCTTGCCGGTCTCTTTTTCCCAGACGATGGTGGTTTCGCGCTGGTTGGTGATGCCGATGCCGGCGATCTGATCGGAATTGATGTCGGCCTTCGCCAGCACTTCTACCAGCGTCGAGCTTTGCGACGCCCAGATCTCCATCGGGTCATGCTCAACCCAGCCGGCCTTTGGATAGATCTGCGGGAATTCGCGTTGCGATACCGCAACGATGTTGGCGTCGTGATCGAGCACGACGGCGCGTGAGCTGGTGGTCCCTTGGTCGAGTGCGACAATGTATTTTTTTTCTACAGTCATGGTAATTATCCTGCTGTTGTTAACCGTTTAAAACTGCACCCATCACGCTTTACGCTGCTGGGTCTTGGCGTCGGGCTCTTCTTCCGTCACGCAGACGTCGCACGGCAGGTGGCGGCCAATCAGCGCGCGGTAACCGAAAGCGCCCAGGCCACAGCCGACGATAGGGGCGAAGATCGGCACCAGGAAGTACGGGATGTCGCGCGCGCCGGTGAAGGCGACTTTGCCCCAGCCGGCCAGGTAGGCGAACAGTTTCGGCCCGAAGTCACGCGCCGGGTTCAACGCAAAGCCGGTCAATGGTCCCATGGAGGCGCCGATCACGGCAATCAGAATACCGATCAGCAGCGGCGCCAGCGGGCCGCGCGGAATGCCGTTGCCGTCGTCGGTCAGCGCCAGGATCAGGCACATCAGGATCGCAGCGATCACCATTTCTACCAGGAATGCCTGGCCGACGGAGATGTGCGCGTTAGGGTAAGTCGAGAAGATGCCGGCCAGTTCAAGGCTTTCGTTGCTGCCGCGCACCATATGGTGAGCCGCTTCGAAGTCGAAGAACAGGTTGTAGTACAGCCCGTAGACCAGGGCGGCGGCGCAGAAGGCGCCGGCGATCTGCGCAATGATGTAAGGCACCACTTTGCGCCCGTCGAAGCAGGCGAACAGCCACAGGGCGAGGGTGACCGCCGGGTTGAGATGCGCGCCGGAAATGGCGGCGGTCAGATAGATGGCCATGGCGACGCCGAGGCCCCAAATGATGCTGATTTCCCACTGGCCGAAGCTGGCGCCCGCTAGTTTCAGTGCGGCAACGCAGCCTACGCCAAAGAAGATCAGCAGCGCCGTGCCGAGGAACTCGGCGATGCACTGGCCTTTTAATGTCGGACTGGTGGTTTGGCTCATAATGTTGGTGTCCTGCAAAACGGCGGTTGTTGGTTTATAGGCTCAGCCAGGTATACATCTGACCTATGGGCACAGTTTTTTTCATCTCGTCCAATTATTGAATGAGGACGTGATGTAAATTTATCGTTAACGAACATAAACGAGAAATAGCGAAATCAAAATGTGTGTGGCGCGTCATAAAATTGAGCGATTTCGCGTCGTTCAGTGTTCTTTCTGAGCCATAAAAGTGTGATCTGACCAGTGGTTTGGCGAGGGGCGTTAACAACTCGCGGCGGCGGCGGCGGGGATTTTCAGTTTTTACTGATGGCGAGGGCAGGAAAATTGCAACAGACTGCGCGATGATCCGGTATGTTGCTAGACAGGCGGAGACTGGCTACTTACAATCGTTTTTAACGAATCGAGACTGGCGCGCCTTCCGTAACGGCGCGCGTCACTGAGCGCGATGCAATATTCGCAGTAGCTGCAGCCGACGTTGCGGCCGCTACTTATAGATGTACGCCTTGCTATCATGAGGGGACTGAAGCATGTCATTTGAAGTATTTGAGAAACTGGAAGCAAAAGTACAGCAGGCGATTGATACCATCACCTTGTTGCAGATGGAAATTGAAGAGCTGAAAGACAAAAACAACTCTCTGTCGCAGGAAGTTCAGGCTGCCTCCGGCAACCACGAAGCGCTGGTGCGCGAAAACCAACAGCTGAAAGAAGAACAGCACGTATGGCAAGATCGCCTGCGCGCGCTGCTGGGCAAAATGGAAGAGGTTTGATTCCTTACGCCATGCAGCAACGAAAAGGGCGCCTGAGGCGCCCTTTTTCATGTCCGAAAATCACTCGATGTCGAGCGGGTCTTCGGAGAGGATGATGCCGGTGTTGTCGGCATACAGGTGGTCGCCGGAGAAGAAGGTGACGCCACCGAAGTTGACGCGGATATCGCTTTCGCCCACGCCTTCGCTTACGGCACCCGCCGGGATCGCCGCCATCGCCTGAATGCCGATGTCGAGCTCTTCCAGATCGTCCACCTGGCGCACCGCGCCGTACACCACGATGCCTTCCCATTCGTTCTGGGCGGCCAGGCGCGCCAGTTCGGCGTTGATCAGCGCCCGGCGTACCGAACCGCCGCCATCGACCAACAGCACGCGGCCGCGACCGTTTTCTTCAAGCAGATCGAATAACAGGCCGTTATCCTCAAAGCATTTCACCGTGGTGATCTGCCCGCCAAATGAAGTACGCCCGCCAAAATTGGAGAACAGAGGTTCAACAACGTTCACCTCTTCATGATAGATGTCGCAAAGTTCGGAAGTATCGTATTTCATAGGATTTTACGTCTGTTTGCCGCAGGAATGTTCAGTATATCCCTTTATTCGCCCTGTTGGCAAAATCATCAGTTTTTAACTGAGCGCCACGCCGATGGCGAACAGCAGGTTGGCCAGCAACGCCGCCTTGACCATATGCTCCAGCATCGGCCGCATGCCGACCGGCGTCGGATCGCGCAGCACGCGCAGGCCGTGGCGCACCAGCAGCGGGATCGCCAGCACGAACAGCCAACCCCACGGGCTGTGGAGGTTGAACAGCGTGAACAGCGCGAAACACAGCACCGCGCCGCCGAGCAGCAGGGCGTGGTAAATGCGCGCCTTGTGCGGGCCGAGACGCACCGCCAGCGTATTCTTGCCGTTTTCGCGATCGCTTTCGATATCGCGCAGATTGTTGATGTTGAGTACCGCCGTCGCCAGCAGGCCGCAGGCGGTAGCCGGTAGCATCACGACGCTGTCGAAGGTGTGCGTCTGCAAATAGTAGGTGCCGGCCACGCTCAGCCAGCCGAAGAACACCAGCACCGAGATGTCGCCCAGCCCCAAATACCCGTAGGGTTTGTTGCCGACGGTGTAGGTGATGGCCGCCACGATAGACAGCCCGCCCAGCACCAGGAAGCCCACCACGTCGCTGGGTTGCTCGCAGGCGACGGCGATCAGCGAACAGCCGGCGAGGGCGATCAGCACTACCGTCACCACCAGCGCCCGTTTCATCTGCGCCTGGGTGATCATGCCCTTTTGCATGCCGCGCAACGGCCCGATGCGATCTTCTTTGTCGCTGCCTTTGACCGCATCGCCGTAGTCATTCGCCAGGTTGGAGAGGATCTGCAGCAGACCGGCGGTCACCAGCGCCAGCAGCGCCACTTCAGGTTTCAGGCTGCCGTGCCAGGCGGCGATCGCCGAGCCGACCACGATGGAGGCAAAGGCCAACGGCAGGGTGCGGGGGCGTAGACTTTCGAGCCAGGCGGAAATCGGGGTGGTGGAGGTTGATGAGCTCATGTTTCGCTTCTGTCAGTAAGTTGCGGTGTCCGTTAGAAATAATTGTGGGAGGCAATGCCTCCCACACAGATGACTGACAAGACAATGATTGAGCGATTATAGGATAAAACGACTCAAATCTTCATCCGCCACCAGTTCATCCAGATGACTGCGCACGTAATCCGCATCAATTGTAATGGATTGGCCATTAATTTCACTCGCATCGTAGGAAATATCTTCCATCAGACGCTCCAGCACGGTGTGCAGACGACGCGCGCCGATGTTCTCGGTGCTTTCGTTGACCTGCCACGCGGCTTCGGCGATGCGGCGGATGCCGTCGGCGGTGAACTCGATATTGACGCCTTCGGTGCCCATCAGCGCTTTGTACTGTTCGGTCAGCGACGCGCTCGGCTCGGTCAGGATGCGCTCGAAGTCTTCGGTGGTCAGCGCCTGCAGCTCAACGCGGATCGGCAGACGGCCCTGCAGTTCCGGGATCAGATCCGACGGATTGGCGGTCTGGAACGCGCCGGAAGCGATGAACAGAATGTGGTCGGTTTTCACCATGCCGTGCTTGGTGGACACGGTGCACCCTTCCACCAGCGGCAGCAGATCGCGCTGCACGCCTTCGCGGGAAACGTCCGGGCCGGAGCTTTGGCCGCCGCGCTTACAGATTTTGTCGATCTCATCGATAAACACGATGCCGTGCTGCTCAACCGCTTCGATCGCCTGCTCTTTCAGCTCTTCCGGGTTCACCAGCTTGGCGGCTTCTTCTTCCACCAGCAGCTTGAAGGCTTCTTTGATCTTCAGTTTGCGCGGTTTTTGCTTTTGGCCGCCGAGGTTCTGGAACATCGACTGCAGCTGGTTGGTCATCTCCTCCATGCCCGGAGGCGCCATGATTTCCACGCCCATCGGCGCGGCGGCCAGATCGATTTCGATCTCTTTGTCATCCAGCTGGCCTTCGCGCAGTTTCTTGCGGAATGCCTGGCGGGCGGCGGACGGTTCCTGGCCTTCTTCCGGCTGGCCCCAGTTGTTTTTGGCCGGCGGGATCAGCACGTCGAGAATGCGCTCTTCGGCCAACTCTTCGGCACGGGTGCGATTTTTCTCGATCGACTGCATGCGCACCATTTTGATGGCGGCATCGGTCAGATCGCGGATGATGGAGTCCACTTCTTTGCCCACATAGCCCACTTCGGTGAACTTGGTGGCTTCAACCTTGATGAATGGCGCGTTGGCCAGCTTCGCCAGACGGCGGGCGATTTCGGTTTTACCGACGCCGGTCGGGCCGATCATCAGAATGTTTTTCGGGGTCACTTCGTGACGCAGCATCTCGTTGAGCTGCATCCGGCGCCAGCGGTTGCGCAGGGCAATGGCGACAGCGCGTTTGGCCTTGTTTTGGCCAATGATATAGCTGTCCAGTTCGCTGACGATCTCGCGCGGGGTCATTTCAGACATGGTATTCGATCCTTACGCTTTGGAAGGCAATTCTTCAATGGTGTGGAAATGGTTGGTGTAAATACAGATGTCGCCGGCGATGTTGAGGGATTTCTCAACGATGTCGCGGGCGCTCAGCTCGGTATTTTCCAACATGGCGCGGGCGGCGGCCTGGGCGTACGGGCCGCCGGAGCCGATGGCGATCAGATCGTTTTCCGGCTGCACCACATCGCCGTTGCCGGTGATGATCAGCGAGGCGGTTTCATCGGCGACCGCCAGCAGCGCTTCGAGCTTGCGCAGCATGCGGTCGGTGCGCCAGTCTTTCGCCAGCTCGACGGCGGCTTTCACCAGGTGGCCCTGATGCATTTCCAGTTTGCGTTCAAACAGTTCAAACAGCGTGAAGGCGTCAGCGGTGCCACCGGCGAAACCGGCGATCACTTTGTCGTTATACAGGCGACGCACTTTCTTGACGTTACCCTTCATCACCGTATTACCCAGGGTTGCCTGGCCATCACCACCGATGACGACCTGGCCGTTGCGGCGTACGCTTACAATTGTTGTCACGAGCAGACCCTCGTTAAAGACGGAAAGAAGTCCCCGCAGCGCCTGCTTTCGCAGACGCTACGAGGCATATTGAGAGTATAGATGGGGGGGGATTGACGCTTTTCAACCCCCAACGGAGAGGGGAATGCAACTCGACATGCCGACGCCCTTCAGGCGCGAAAGGGTTTTGTCCGCTGCGGCGCGGCTGCTGTAGGGGCCGAGCACCACGCGATTCCAACCGCCACCGGCGGTGATGCGGCTCTCGATGCCCTCGAACGCCAGGCGCGCACGTACGGATTCAGCCTGATCGGTGGCGCGGAACGAACCGCATTGCACCATCCACTTCTGTTTCGATTCCGGTTTGGTGTCCTGCTTGGCCGTTTCCTGTTTCACTTCCGGTTTGGGCTCCGGCTTCGGTTGCGGCTTCGGCTCAGGCTGTTTCACCTGCGCCGGCGGCGGGGTGACTTGCTTCGGCTGCTGGTGCTGCTGCACCGGCGCGGTGGCGGCCCCGTTGTTGAACGGGTTGCGCGGCGCCTGAGTGACCTGCTGCTGTTGCTGTACCGGCTGCTGCTGCATTTGCGGTTGTTGCATCTGCTGCTGGCGGTTGCCGCGCGCGTTGGCCTGGCCCGGATCGTTATACGGCACTTCATTCAGCTGCGTCGGGCGCTGTTGCATGTCGGCCTGCATCTGCTCCAGCAGTTGCCGTTGTTCGGCGGTCAGCTGAGTTTTGGAATTGAGCTCGCCGCCGGCCGTCGGTTCGGTCGGGGTTTGCACGCCGATCTGTCGGTTTTCCAGCTCTTTGATATAGCGCCAGCGCTCTTCCGGCTTCGGCGGCAGGCCGTTGCCTGGGCGAGTGGTGTGCGCAGGCAACAACGGCGCGTCTTCCGGCTTGTTGTGCGTAATGAAATAGAGGCCACCGACAAAGACAACCAGCAACGCGACGGCTAACGCCAGCACGGTTTTGGAAACCTTCGGAGAACTGCGTTTTTTACGGCTGGGGGTTTTGCGCTTAGCTCCTGCTGCGCGCCCACGGCTTACATAGTCTTTTTGTGCCACTATTATTCCGCTGTGTCCTGATGAGAGGATAAGTCCGTCATGTTACTGAACCCTAAAATATTTGACTAGCGTTTCGGAGCAGCGGTGCTGCCTCTGATAATCAATTCACTGTCCAAGAGTCGGGAGCCGCTGGCCACCGTCTGGCCGTTCAACTGCTCCAACAGCAACAACATCGCCTGCTGGCCGATCTGGAAGCGCGGCTGCGCCACCGTGGTCAGCGGCGGATCGCAATACTGCGCCAGCTTGAGGTCGTCAAAGCCGACGATCGACAGATCCTGCGGTACCCGCAGCCCCATTTTCTTCGCCTGGGACAGCACGCCGATCGCCATGACGTCGCTGTGGCAGAACACCGCCGTCGGCGGTTTCGGCTGAGCCATCAACTGGGTCAGCGCTTGCGCGCCGGCTTCGTAGGTAAAATCACCCCGGGTAATATAGCTGCTTTCGACGGTAATGCCATTACGGCGTAGCGCTTGAACATAACCTTGCAGCCGATAATGGCTCAGCGGCATCTGTTCCGGCCCGGCGACGCAGGCGATCTGCCGGTGCCCCAATTGATGCAAATAATGCACGGCTTCAAAGGCGGCGGTCAGGTTGTCGATATGCACCGTCGGCAGTTCCAGCTCGGGCGCGAACTCATTGGCCATCACCATCGGCGGCAGGTTGCGCTGCTCTTCCTTGCTGGCGTCGAACGGTAGATTAGAGCCCAGCAGCAGCATGCCGTCGATCTGTTTGGTGATGATCAGATTGACGAAGGTGCGTTCTTGCTGGTTCTGCTGCGCGCAGTCGCCGATCAGCACCAGATAGCCTTGTTGGGCGGCGGTCTGTTCGATCCCCTGGATCACATCCGCGAAAAACGGATCGCAGATGTCGGGCACGATCACCAGGATGGTGCGAGATTCGTTGCGTTTGATATTGCGTGACAGAGCATGAGGAGAATAACCCACGGCCAGCACGGCCTGTTCCACTTTCTGACGCGTTGGCGTTGACACCTTTTCCGGATTCATCAGCGCACGCGATACGGTAGCCGTTGAAACGCCCGCCATTTCGGCGACGTCTTTCATGGTCGCCATGGATAACTCTTTCTTGTGTTCCAACGCCTTTCTCCTTGCGTCAGCCCCATGCCGACGCCACTACTGCTGTTTGCTCACAATGTCCGGCATGCGGTGGCGGGATTGTTGTCATTGAGCGCCACTCGCGTTCGAGCACTCCGTCGCGCTGCGATGTGGCGACAAAATTTGCCCTCGCAGACATTCTAAACAGAATACGCCCCGCCTTTGTTACCTAATTTGCATAAAAAATGTGACCTGAGAAGGTTTTTTAGCGTTCACTCGCAATTTAAAGGGTAAACGTTTGCATGACGGCAGCTAAATCGGACTTTTCCGGGATCAGCTGTCGATCGGATCGACATCCAGCGTCCATTTCACCTTGCGCGTTTGCGGCAGGGTGCCGATCAGCGGCAGCGAGCTTTTCATCAGCTGTTGCAGGACGCGCCGTGTCGGATGCTGCAGCAGCAGCTGCCAGCGGAAACGGCCGCCGCGTTTGGACTGCAGCGCCGGCACCGGGCCCATCACCCACAGCGAATCGTCCTTAAGCGGACTGGCTTCCAACAGATTGCGCAGCTGCTGCAGGAACAGCGGGGCCTGTTGGTTATCGTGATCTTCGGCGCGCACGATGATGTGGCTGGTGTAGGGCGGTAGAAACACGCTGTTGCGCTCCGCTAGCGTCTGTTTGGCGAAGGCGTCGTAACCTTGTTGCAGTAGCACCTGCAATAACGGGTGCTCCGGGTGGTGGGTTTGCAGCAGCACTTCACCCTGTTTGCCCGCTCGCCCCGCGCGCCCGGAGACCTGGGTATAGAGCTGAGCAAAACGCTCGGCGGAGCGGAAGTCGGCAGAGAACAGCGCGCCGTCCACGTCCAGCAACGCCACCAGCGTGACGTCGGGAAAATGGTGGCCCTTGGCCAGCATTTGCGTGCCGATCAGAATGCGCGCTTCGCCGCGATGAATATCCGCCAGATGCTGCTCCAGCGACCCTTTGCGGCTGGTGGTGTCGCGATCGATGCGGGTGATCGGCGTGTCGGGGAACAGCGGCGCCAGCTCATGTTCCAGCTGTTCGGTGCCGACGCCGACCGATACCAGGTGGGTGGAGCCGCACTGCGGGCATTGGTGCGGCACCGGTCGCTGGCTGTCGCAGTGGTGACAGCGCAGCTGGCGCTGATGCTGGTGGAAGGTGTAATAGTGATCGCAGCGCTGGCACTCGGCGATCCAGCCGCACTCGTGGCACAGCAGCGCCGGGGCGTAACCGCGGCGGTTGAGGAACAGCATCACCTGATTGCCGGCTTTTAAATGGTGCTGCATGCTTTTCAAAAGCGGCTGCGACAGGCCGACCTTCAGCGGCAACCCTTTCAGATCGATCAGATGCTGCGCCGCCGGTTTGGCGTTGCCCGCGCGCTGGGTGAGCTTCAACTGGCGATATTTGCCCAGCTGCACGTTGTGCAGCGTTTCCAGTGCCGGCGTGGCGGAGCCCATCACCATCGGGATATCTTCTTCCCGGGCGCGGAACACCGCCAGATCGCGGGCGTGGTAGCGCCAGCCTTCCTGCTGTTTATAAGAGCTGTCGTGCTCTTCGTCGATGATGATAACGCCCAGTTGCCGGAACGGCGTGAACAGCGCCGAGCGGGTGCCGATGACGATAGCGGCTTCGCCGCTGCGCGCGCGCAGCCAAACCGCCAGCCGTTCGCTGTCGTTCAGCCCGGAGTGCAGCACGTCCACCGGCGCGTTGAAGCGCTCGCGAAAGCGGGCGATGGTTTGCGGCGTCAGGCCGATTTCCGGCACCAGCACCAGCGCCTGCCGGCCTTTGGCCAACACGTTTTCCAGCACGCTGAGATACACCTCGGTCTTGCCGGAGCCGGTGACCCCGGCCAGCAGCCAGGCGGCAAACTGCTCATCTTCGCTTCGGATCGCCCCGACGGCGGTGGCCTGTTCGGTATTCAGCCGCAGCCGCTCGCCGAGCACCGCAAAGTTGGGGCGCCAGTCCTGCGTGGCCGCGACCTGAGCGCGCAGATCGATCAGCCCTTTGGCGCGCAGCGCCTGCAGGGCGCTTTCCGTCAGCTCAAGCTGGCTGACCTGATGGCGATAGACCGGGCGTTGCAACAGCGCCGCCAGCGCCTGCTGCTGTTTCGGCGCGCGTTTCAGGCTTTCGGGCGGCGTGGCGCGCCCCTCTTCGGTGGCGAACCACTGCCACAGCGGCGCGGCCTCGGCCGGTTTGCCTTGGCGCAGCAGGATCGGCAGCGCGTGGAACAGCACTTCGCCGATGGGATAGTGGTAGTAATCGCTGGCCCAGCGCAGGATGCGCCACAGGCTGGGGGAGAACAGCGATTCCGTGTCGATCACGCTGTCGATCGGTTTGAGCTTGTCCAACGGCAGTTCGCTGGTGTCGCTGCAGCCGGTGACGATGCCGATTGCATGCTGCCTGCCCCAGGGCACGCCCACGCGCGCGCCGGCCACCGGCTGCATGCCGGGCGGCAGCAGATAGTCGAAGGTGCGGGCGAGGGGGACCGGCAAAGCAACGTGTACGACGGGCATGATCTCATCCAAATTGAAAAAAAGTGGGCATCAGTTTACACGGCGCATCGTCAAATGTACGGTTCCGATTGCGCGCCCCGACTAATGCTGTATAATTTGCCGCCTTTGGTATAATTCGATACCAAAATTCTATTATCAACCACGTGTGGTGTCTGGCGAAACAGGGCTGGATAGCGACACGGCCTTAACTGAGGTTTCCCATGAAACAAGGTATCCACCCAAAATACGAAGAAGTTACTGCTAACTGCTCTTGCGGTAACGTGATGAAGATCCGCTCCACCGTGGGCCACGATCTGAACCTGGACGTTTGTGGCGCATGCCACCCGTTCTACACTGGCAAGCAGCGTGACGTTGCTACCGGTGGCCGCGTTGACCGCTTCAACAAGCGTTTCAGCGTACCAGGCGCTAAGAAATAAGATTTCTTATCGACCGATGAAAAAGGCGCCCTGGGCGCCTTTTTTCTTTTCTGCCGCCGGCGTTCGCCGGGCGGTTCTCAATATTCCCAGGTATCGGGATCGACACCCAGTTCGCGCATCAACGCTTTTGCGGCTTCCGGGATTTCATCGCTGCGCTCTTTGCGCAGGTCTTCATCGTTCGGCAGCGGCTGGCCGGTAAAGGCATGCAGAAACGCTTCGCACAGAAGTTCGCTGTTGGTGGCGTGGCGCAGGTTGTTCACCTGGCGACGGGTCCGTTCGTCGGTGAGGATTTTCAGGACCTTCAGCGGAATGGATACCGTGATCTTTTTGACTTGCTCGCTTTTTTTACCGTGTTCAGCGTAAGGGCTGACATACTCGCCGTTCCACTCAGCCATGGGACACCTTAACTTTGTCAGAAAAATTACAAAATTCTAAAAACCGGCCAATTATGCCCGATCTTCACTGTTCTCACTAAATAAATGTCAATTTTACGCGACCAGGGTCACTGAATGCCCCGCTTCGGCCAGGCATTGCCGCTTAACATCTTATCGTCATGTCATATCGGCATAATTTTAGCGGGTATTGTGTCATTGCTCAATCTATACGCAAAGAAGTTTAGATGTCCAGATGTATTGACGTCTATCAATCCTGCGATTACTCTTTAGGCCTCATTCACCGAACCGAGAGCCGAGCGAGCCCATGACGCGTAAACCAGCCACGATTGCCGTACGCAGCGGCCTGAACGACGACGAACAGTACGGCTGCGTTGTCCCGCCGATTCATCTGTCCAGCACCTATAACTTTACCGACTTCAATCAACCCCGAGCTCATGACTACTCGCGCCGCGGCAACCCGACGCGCGACGTGGTGCAGCGCGCGTTGGCGGAGCTGGAAGGCGGCGCCGGTGCGGTGATGACCGGCAGCGGGATGTCGGCGATCCATCTGGTGACCACCGTACTGCTGAAGCCCGGTGATCTGCTGGTGGCGCCGCACGACTGTTACGGCGGCAGCTATCGGTTATTCGACAGCCTGAGCAAGCGCGGCGCTTATCGCGTGCTGTTCGTCGATCAAGGCAATGAGGCCGCCCTGCAACAGGCGCTGGCGCAAAAGCCGAAGCTGGTGTTGATAGAAAGCCCCAGCAATCCGCTGCTGCGGGTGGTGGACATCGCGGCGATCTGCGCTGCCGCGCACGCGGCGGGCGCGTTGACGGTGGTGGACAACACGTTCCTCAGCCCGGCCCTGCAACAGCCGATCGAACTCGGTGCCGATCTGGTGGTCCATTCTTGCACCAAATACCTGAACGGGCATTCGGACGTGGTGGCCGGCGCGGTGATCGCCAAAGATCCTGAGCTGGCGGTCGAGCTGGCCTGGTGGGCGAACAACATCGGCGTGACCGGCGGCGCGTTCGACAGCTATCTGTTGCTGCGCGGCATGCGCACGTTGTTGCCACGCATCAAGGCGGCGCAACAAAACGCTGAAGCGATTGTTGACTATTTACAGCAGCAACCGCTGGTGAAAAAGCTGTATCATCCCTCCCTGCCGGAGAATCCGGGGCATGAGATCGCCCGTCGTCAGCAGCGCGGTTTCGGTGCGATGCTGAGTTTTGAGCTGGACGGCGATGAAGCGGTACTGCGCCGTTTTCTCTCTGCCCTTGAGCTGTTTACTCTGGCAGAATCGTTGGGCGGCGTAGAAAGCCTGATCTCGCATGCAGCGACCATGACTCACGCCGGCATGGCGGCGGAGGCGCGGGCAGCGGCCGGCATCTCCGAGAGCCTGCTGCGCATTTCCGTGGGTATTGAAGACAGTGAAGATTTGATTGCCGATCTGGAACGCGCTTTCCAGGCGGCGGCAACGAGGTAAGCATGAATGCAATTGCTGTAGCAGGGCCGGTGAGCGGGCGTCAACTGCACAAGTTTGGCGGCAGCAGTCTGGCGGATGTGAAGTGTTATCTGCGTGTGGCCGGGATTATGGCGGAATACAGCCAGCCGGGCGACATGATGGTGGTATCGGCCGCCGGCAGTACCACCAACCAGTTGATCAACTGGCTGAAGCTCAGCCAGAGCGATCGCCTGTCTGCGCACCAGGTGCAGCAGACGTTGCGTCGTTATCACAGCGATCTTATCAGCGGCCTGTTGCCGCCGGAAAGCGCCGAGCCGCTGATCGCCGAGTTCATTCAGGATCTGGAACGCCTGGCGGCGCTGCTGGACGGCAATGTCGACGAGGTGTGCTACGCCGAAGTGGTCGGGCACGGCGAGATTTGGTCGGCGCGCCTGATGGCGGCGGTGCTCAACCACCTGGACATGCAGGCGGCCTGGCTGGATGCGCGTGACTTCCTGCGCGCCGAGCGCGCCGCGCAGCCGCAGGTGGATGAAGGCCGTTCTTACCCGCTGTTGCAACAATTGATGGCCCAACACCCGGGTAAACGCCTGGTGGTGACCGGGTTCATTTCGCGCAACGACGCCGGGGAAACCGTGCTGTTGGGGCGTAACGGCAGCGACTACTCCGCTACTCAGGTCGGCGCGCTGGCCGGCGCTGCGCGCGTCACCATCTGGAGCGACGTGGCCGGGGTTTACAGCGCCGATCCGCGCAAGGTGAAAGACGCCTGCCTGCTGCCGCTGCTGCGTCTGGACGAAGCCAGCGAGCTGGCGCGTCTGGCTGCGCCGGTGTTGCACACCCGTACCCTGCAGCCGGTCTCCGGTAGCGATATCGATCTTCAGCTGCGCTGCAGCTATCAGCCGGAGCAGGGCTCGACGCGCATTGAGCGCGTATTGGCTTCCGGCACCGGCGCCAAGATTGTCACCAGCCACGACGATGTGTGCCTGATTGAACTGCACGTTGCCGCTCAGCATGACTTCAAACTGGCGCAGAAAGAGTTGGATCTGGTGCTCAAGCGCGCGCAGATCAAACCGCTGGCGGTGGGCATCCACCCAGACCGCAACCTGGTGCAGCTGTGCTACACCTCCGAGGTGGTCAACAGCGCGCTGGCGACGCTGCAGGCCGCGGTGCTGCCAGGCGAGCTGCGCCTGCGCGAAGGGTTGGCGCTGGTGGCGATGGTCGGCGCCGGGGTGTGCAAGAACCCGCTGCACAGCCACCGTTTCTATCAGCAGCTGAAAGATCAGCCGGTCGAGTTTATCTGGCAGGCGGAAGATGGCATCAGCCTGGTGGCGGTATTGCGCCAGGGGCCGACCGCGCTGCTGATCCAGGGGCTGCACCAAAGCCTGTTCCGCGCCGAGAAGCGCATCGGTCTGGTGCTGTTCGGCAAGGGCAATATCGGGTCGCGCTGGCTGGAGCTGTTCGCCCGTGAGCAGACCAATATCTCCGCGCGCAGCGGCTTCGAATTTATCCTGGCGGGGGTGGTGGACAGCCGCCGCAGCCTGCTGAACTATGACGGGCTGGACGCCAGCCGCGCGCTGGCATTCTTTGAGGACGAAGCGCAGGAGCTGGATGAAGAATCGCTGTTCCTGTGGATGCGCGCGCACCCGTTCGACGATCTGGTGGTGCTCGACGTGACCGCCAGCGAAGAGCTGGCCGGGCAGTATCTGGATTTCGCCAGCTACGGTTTCCACGTGATCAGCGCCAACAAGTTGGCGGGGGCCTCGTGCAGCGACAGCTATCGCCAAATACGCGACGCCTTCGCCAAAACCGGCCGCCACTGGCTGTATAACGCCACCGTCGGCGCCGGCCTGCCGGTCAACCACACGGTGCGCGATCTGCGCGACAGCGGCGACAGCATTCTGGCGATCAGCGGCATCTTCTCCGGCACGCTCTCCTGGCTGTTCCTGCAGTATGACGGCACGGTGCCGTTCACCGAGCTGGTGGATCAGGCCTGGCAGCAGGGGCTGACCGAACCGGATCCGCGGGTCGATCTCTCCGGCCAGGACGTGATGCGCAAGCTGGTGATCCTGGCGCGCGAGGCGGGCTACGACATCGAACCGAACCAGGTGCGGGTCGAGTCGCTGGTGCCGGCGGGGTGCGAGCTGGGCTCCGTCGATCAGTTCTTCGAGAACGGTGAGGCGCTGAATCAGCAGATGCAACAGCGCTTTGAGGCCGCCAGCGAAATGGGCCTGGTGCTGCGCCATGTGGCGCGTTTCGACGCCAACGGCAAGGCGCGGGTCGGCGTAGAGGCGGTGCGCCCTGAGCATCCTCTGGCCTCGCTGCTGCCGTGCGACAACGTGTTCGCCATCGAAAGCCGCTGGTATCGCGATAATCCGCTGGTGATCCGCGGGCCGGGCGCCGGCCGCGATGTGACCGCCGGCGCGATCCAGTCAGACCTTAACCGATTGGCGCAGCTGCTTTAATCCTCTGCGGGCGCGGGCTCACCGCGCCCCTTGGCTTTTCCTGCCATACTTATCTTTGCCGCGATCATGAAATTCCCTCGTTGAGCGGGTGAGGATTAATCATCTTATTCCCCTCATTTTCCTGTTGACTCTTTAGCCAACATGCGGCATTTTCTATCTAGACGTCTAAACGTATAGACGCTCATCAAGATGAAATAAAAACAGTGATCGATAAGAGGTGAGCAGGGTATGAGTTTTTTCCACGCAAACCAGCGGGAAGCGCTGAATCAGAGTCTGGCGGAGTTGAACGGCCAGATTAACGTATCATTCGAGTTCTTCCCGCCACGCACCAGCGAGATGGAAGAGACCCTGTGGCAGTCGATCGATCGTCTGAGCATCCTCAAACCTAAATTCGTTTCCGTCACCTACGGCGCCAATTCCGGCGAGCGCGATCGCACCCACAGCATCATCAAAGGGATCAAAGAACGCACCGGCCTGGAGGCGGCGCCGCACCTGACCTGCATCGATGCCAGCCCGGCGCAGCTGCGCGACATCGCGACCGATTACTGGAACAGCGGCATCCGCCATATCGTGGCGCTGCGCGGCGATCTGCCGCCGGGCGGCGGCAAGCCGGAAATGTACGCGACCGATCTGGTGGCGCTGCTGAAAGACGTGGGTGACTTCGACATTTCCGTCGCCGCTTACCCGGAAGTGCACCCGGAGGCGAAGAGCGCCCAGGCCGATTTGATTAACCTGAAACGCAAGATCGATGCCGGCGCCAGTCGCGCGATTACCCAGTTCTTCTTCGACGTTGAGAGCTACCTGCGCTTTCGCGACCGCTGCGTCGCCGCCGGTATCGACGTGGAAATCGTGCCGGGCATTCTGCCGGTGTCCAACTTCAAGCAGCTGCAGCGCTTCGCCACCATGACCAACGTGCGGGTGCCAAGCTGGATGACCAGCATGTTCGAAGGGCTGGACGACGATGCGGAGACCCGCAAAATGGTCGGCGCCAACATCGCCATGGACATGGTGAAGATCCTGAGCCGCGAAGGGGTGAAAGATTTCCACTTCTATACGCTGAACCGCGCCGAGATGAGCTATGCCATCTGCCACACGCTGGGCGTGCGACCGGTGGCCGCCGCCTGACGGGCTTGCTCCATTGAAAAGGGCGCCGCTTTACCGCGGCGCCCTTTTTTTGTGGGGGAGACATAAAAAAACGGCCCCGATAAACGGGGCCGCGATGAGGCTCACTAGCCGGTGTTGCGCATCCCGGCGGCGACGCCGGCGATGGTGACCATCAGCGCCTGCTCCACGCGGGCGTCCGGCTGTTCCTGCTGGCGCGAACGGTGCAGCAATTCGGCCTGCAAGACGTTCAACGGGTCGGTATAGACGTTGCGCAGCGCGATGGATTCGGCGATCCACGGCAGGTCTTCCATCAGGTGCGCATCGTTGGCGATGGTCAGCACCACCTTGATGTCGCTTTCCAGCTGATCGCGCAGCTGTTGGCCCAGCGGCCACAGCGATTTATCCACCAGGCGCTGATCGTAGTATTCCGCCAGCCACAGGTCGGCTTTGGCGAACACCATTTCCAGCATGGCGATGCGGGTGGAGAAGAACGGCCAGTCGCGACACATCGCCTCCAGCTCCGCCTGTTTGCCGGCTTTCACCGCTTCCTGCAATCCGGCGCCGGCGCCGAGCCAGGCCGGCAGCATCAGGCGGTTCTGCGTCCAGGCGAAGATCCACGGAATGGCGCGCAGGCTCTCTACGCCGCCGTTCGGCTTGCGCTTGGCCGGGCGCGAGCCCAGCGGCAGTTTGCCCAGCTCCAGCTCCGGCGTGGCCGCGCGGAAGTAAGGCACGAAGTCCGGGTTTTCACGCACGTAGCCGCGATACATTCGGCAGGAGGTCTCGGACAGGTCGTCCATCAGCGCCCGCCATTCTTTCTTCGGTTCCGGCGGCGGCAGCAGGTTGGCCTCGAGGATCGCGCCGGCATACAGCGCCAGGCTGCTGATGGTGACTTCCGGCAGGCCGAACTTGAAGCGGATCATCTCGCCCTGTTCGGTGACGCGCAGGCCGCCCTTCAGGCTGCCCGGCGGCTGCGACAGCAGCGCCGCATGCGCCGGAGCGCCGCCGCGGCCGATGGAACCGCCGCGGCCGTGGAACAGCGTCAGCGCCACGCCGGCCTTTTCACAGGTTTTGATCAGCGCGTCCTGCGCGCGGTACTGCGCCCAGGAAGCGGCCATCACGCCGGCGTCTTTCGCCGAGTCGGAATAGCCGATCATCACCATCTGTTTGCCCTGGATGAAGCCGCGATACCAGTCGATGTTCAGCAACTGGGTCATTACGTCGTCGGCGTTGTTCAGGTCGTCGAGGGTTTCGAACAGCGGGGCGACCGGCAGCGCGAACGGGCAGCCGGCCTCTTTCAGCAGCAGGTGCACCGCCAGCACGTCGGAAGGCGTGCGCGCCATCGAAATCACATAGGCGGCGATCGAGCCCTGCGGCGCTTCGGCAATCACCCGGCAGGTTTCCAGCACTTCCTGCGTGTCGGCGCTCGGTTGCCATTTCAGCGGCACCAGCGGGCGTTTGGAGTTCAGTTCGCGGATCAGGAACGCCTGTTTATCGGCTTCCGACCAGCTTTCATAGTCGCCCAGCCCCAGATAGCGGGTCAGCTCGGCGATGGCTTCGGTATGGCGGGTGCTCTCCTGACGCACGTCGATGCGCACCAGCGGCACGCCGAAGCAGCGCACGCGGCGCAGGGTATCCAGCAGTTGACCATTGGCGATGATGCCCATGCCGCAGGCCTGCAGCGACTGGTAGCAGGCATACAGCGGCTCCCACAGCTGCTCGTTGTTCACCAGCAGGTCGTGCGGTTTCAGCACGCGCTCGCCCTTCAGGCGACCTTCAAGATAAGCCTGGGAACTCATCAGCTGGCTGCGCAGCTGCTTCATGATTTCGCGGTAAGGCTCCTGCACCTCATCGCCGCCGGCGCGGGCGCGCAGCTCCGGGGTGCACTCGGTCATCGACAGCTCGGAGACCAGCACCTGGATGTCGCGGATAAACAGGTCGCAGGCTTTCCAGCGGCTGAGCAGCAGCACATGGCGGGTAATTTCGGCGGTGACGTTCGGGTTGCCGTCGCGGTCGCCGCCCATCCAGGAGGTGAAGCGCACCGGCACCGCTTCCACCGGCAGGCTGTAATCGATGGAGTTTTCCAGCTGTTCGTTGAATTCGCGCAGGAACGCCGGCACGCCTTCCCACAGGCTGTTTTCCACGACGGCAAAACCCCATTTGGCTTCGTCGATCGGGGAAGGGCGGTGTTTGCGAATTTCATCGGTGTGCCACGACTGAGCCACCAGCTGGCGCAGGCGGCGCATGATCTTGTTGCGCTCGTAGTCGGCCAGATCGTTGTGATCGAGCTGGCTGAGGCAGGTGTTGACCTCCACCAGCTTGTGGATCAGGGTGCGGCGGGTGATCTCCGTCGGGTGCGCCGTCAGCACCAGCTCGATGGAGAGTTGCGACACCGCGTGCTGCAGCTCTTTGTCGCTGAGCTTTTTGTCTTTGAGACGGCTGAACAGTTGGGCCAGCGCTTCCGGGTTGCTGGCGGCTTCGCCGTTGGGCGAAATGCTGTGGTACTGCTCGGCGACGTTGGTCAGGTTGAGGAACTGGCTGAAGGCGCGCGCCACCGGCAGCAGCTCGTCGTTGGACAGGTTCTGCAGGGTGGAGAGCAGCTCCTGGCGATGCGCTTCGTTGCCGGCGCGTGAGGATTTGGAAAGCTTACGGATGGTCTCAACGCGATCGAGAATATGCTCGCCCAGCGCTTCTTTGATGGTATCGCCGAGCAATTTGCCGAGCATACTGACATTACTGCGCATTGCCGAATATTGTTCGTTCATATAACCCCTGACCCAGTTCTGTATGTATGATTTTTATCTTGTAAATAAATTTCACGCGTCAGGCGCAGACCGCCTGCCTGATCACATCGCGTTCCTGTCCAATCGTCAATTGACACTATTTTTAGCAAAAAAACATCAAAATCGGCGCATTTTCTGAAATTTAATTACGCCGCGTGGGTTATCAGCGTGGCTTATTTCGCTGCTTTCTACTTATTTTGAGTTAGGGGAAGCATAAAGCATTTCCCCTGCTAAATGTCGGGTTTATTGCCGGCAAAAGTGATTGACCAGCTGGCCCAACAGTTTGCGCGTCGGTTCGATAAACGCGGTGTCGATGTATTCGTCCGGCTGGTGGGCCTGATCGATGGAACCGGGGCCGAGCACCAGGGTCGGGCATACCTGTTGCACGAACGGCGCTTCGGTGCAGTAGTTGACCACCTGCGTGCGGGTGCCCAGCAGCTCCTCGATCACCGCCACCATGCGGTGGTCGGTCGGGCACTCGTAGCCCGGCACCGACGCGTGCAGCTCTTCGATGGTCAGGCGGCCCGGCCAGCGTTGGCTCACCGGCTCCAGCGCCTGATGCATCAGTTCGTTGATGTTGTCGAGCGTCATGCCGGGCAGCGGGCGGATATCCAGGTGCAGTTCGCAACAGGCGCAGATGCGGTTGGCCGCGTCGCCGCCGCTGATATGGCCGAAGTTCATGGTGGGATAAGGCACGGCGAACGCCGGATTGTTGTAGCGCTCCTGCAGGGTCTTGCGCAGCTCCATCAGGCGGCCAATGGACTCGTGCATCAGATCGATGGCGTTGACGCCGCGCGCCGGATCGCTGGAGTGGCCGGACTGGCCGACGATGCGAATGGCGTTGGCCATGTGGCCCTTGTGCGCGCGCACCGGCTGCAGCGAGGTCGGCTCGCCGATGATGGCGAAATCCGGACGAATGGCGGTAGAGGCGGCGAAGTAACGCGCGCCGGCCATCGTCGTTTCTTCATCTGCGGTGGCTAAAATGTACAACGGCTTGGTCAGCTTGCTCGCGTCGATATCGCGCACCGCATCCAGAATAAAGGCGAAGAAGCCTTTCATGTCGGCGGTGCCCAGCCCGTAGAGCTTGTTGTCGTGCTCGGTCAGGGTGAAGGGATCGCGCGTCCAGCGGCCTTCGTCGTAAGGCACCGTATCGGTGTGGCCGGCCAGCAGCAGGCCGCCGCTGCCTTCGCCGATGCTGGCCAGCAGGTTGAATTTGTGGCGCGACTCCGGCACCGGCTGTACGTCGACGCGAAAGCCCAGGTCGGCAAACCATCCGGCCAGCAAGTTGATTAACGCCTCATTGCTCTGATCGAGGCCGGCATCGGTGGCGCTGATTGACGGAGTGGCGATCAACGCCCGGTACAGCTCAATAAATGGAGGTAATTTCATCTTCACTGTTGACAGCCTTAGGTTAGGATAGTATCAATATTCATGCATTTATTTTGAATAAAAATACAGTAAGCCGAAGCGTAAGGGAACCCGATGCCCGGATGTTTATAAAAGCATCAACGCCTGGCTCCGTGGGTGAACGGCGCAACAACGCTGGCTAGCCCTGTTACCTGGGTCGCAAGCGACCGCACGTCAGTTTAGAAGGTGAAAGGCCACATGTTGAATACGCTGATCGTTGGTGCCAGCGGTTACGCCGGAGCGGAGCTCACGGCTTACCTGAATCGCCACCCACACATGAACATAACCGCTTTAGCGGTTTCAGCGCAAAGTGCAGATGCAGGAAAGTTGCTTTCCGATCTCCATCCCCAGTTGAAAGGCATCGTCGATCTGCCGCTGCAGCCGTTGACCGACGTCGCCAAGGCGGCGCAGGGCATCGATGTAGTGTTCCTCGCCACCGCCCATGAAGTCAGCCACGATATCGCACCGGCTTTCCTGGCGGCGGGCTGCGTGGTGTTCGATCTGTCCGGCGCCTTCCGCGTGCAGGACGCCGGTTTTTATAGCCAGTACTACGGTTTCGAGCATCAGCATGGCGCTCTGCTGGAGCAGGCGGTGTACGGCCTGGCGGAGTGGCAGAGCGACAAGATTAAACAGGCGCAGCTGATCGCGGTGCCGGGCTGTTACCCGACGGCGGCGCAGCTGGCGCTGAAACCGTTGATCGAAAAACAGCTGCTGAATCTGGATCAGTGGCCGGTGATCAACGCCACCAGCGGCGTTAGCGGCGCCGGGCGCAAGGCCAGCATGACCACCAGCTTCTGCGAAGTGAGCCTGCAGCCGTACGGTATTTTCACTCATCGGCACCAGCCGGAGATCGCCGCACACCTGGGCGTGCCGGTCATCTTTACGCCGCATCTGGGCAATTTCCCGCGCGGCATCCTTGAAACCATCACCTGCCGTCTGAAAGCCGGCGTGACCGCGCAGGACGTCGCGGCCGCCTATCATGCCGCCTATGACGACAAGCCGCTGGTGCGGCTGTACGACCAGGGCGTGCCGGCGCTGAAATCGGTGGTGGGGCTGCCGTTCTGCGACATCGGTTTTGCGGTGCAGGGCGAGCATCTGATCGCCGTGGCGGTGGAAGACAATCTGCTGAAAGGCGCGGCGGCGCAGGCGGTGCAATGCCTGAATATCCGTTTCGGCTTCCCGGAAACCCAATCACTCCTTTAAACCAGCGTGAGTAAACAGCAATGAACCCGTTAATTATCAAGTTAGGTGGCGTGTTATTAGACAGTGAAGAAGCGCTGGAGCGTCTGTTTACCGCGTTGGACAGCTATCGGCAGCAGCACCAGCGCCCGCTGGTGATCGTGCACGGCGGCGGCTGCGTGGTGGACGAACTGATGAAGCAGCTCGCTTTGCCGGTGGTGAAAAAGAACGGCCTGCGGGTCACGCCGGCCGATCAGATCGACATCATCACCGGGGCGCTGGCCGGCACCGCCAACAAAACGCTGCTGGCGTGGGCGATTAAACACCAAATCAACGCCGTCGGCCTGAGCCTGGCGGACGGCGGCAGCGCGGTCGTGACCCCGCTCGATCCGGCATTGGGCCACGTCGGCAACGCGCAGCCCGGTTCGCCCGCGCTGCTCAATACCCTGCTGGGTGCTGGCTACCTGCCGGTTGTCAGCTCCATCGGCATCACCGCCGAAGGGCAGTTAATGAATGTGAACGCCGATCAGGCGGCGACGGCGCTGGCGGCGACGCTGGGGGCGGACCTTATCCTGCTGTCGGACGTCAGCGGCATCCTCGACGGCAAGGGCCAACGCATTGCGGAAATGACGGCGCAAAAAGCGGAACAACTGATCGCGCAAGGCATCATCACCGATGGTATGGTGGTGAAGGTGAATGCGGCGCTCGACGCTGCCCGCACCCTCGGCCGCCCGGTGGATATCGCCAGCTGGCGCCATGCCGATCAGCTTCCTGCTTTGTTTAACGGCGTGTCGATTGGCACCCGGATCCTCGCTTAATTTTAGAATTAGAAAGGAATAGATCATGCAAAACCAAGGCATCAAAAAAATCGTTCTGGCGTACTCCGGCGGCCTGGATACCTCGGCCATCATTCCATGGCTGAAAGAGAACTACGGCGGCTGTGAAGTGGTGGCGTTCGTGGCGGACATCGGCCAGGAGCGCAGCGATCTGGAAGGCGTGGAGCAAAAAGCCCTGCAGTCCGGTGCCTCTGAATGTCACGTGGTCGATCTGCGTGAAGAATTTATCCGCGATTACGTTTATCCGGTGCTGCAGACCGGCGCCCTGTACGAGGGCAGCTACCTGCTGGGCACCTCGATGGCGCGGCCGATCATCGCCAAGGCGCAGGTCGAGCTGGCGTTGAAAGTGGGCGCAGACGCGCTGTGCCACGGCGCGACCGGCAAAGGCAACGATCAGGTGCGTTTCGAAACCACCTACACCGCGCTGGCGCCGCAGCTGAAAGTGGTAGCGCCGTGGCGCGAGTGGAACCTGCGTTCCCGTGAAGCGCTGCTGGATTACCTGAAAGAGCGCAATATCCCGACCACCGCATCGCTGGAGAAAATCTACAGCCGCGATGAGAACGCCTGGCACATCTCCACCGAAGGCGGCGTGTTGGAAAGCCCGTGGAACGCGCCAAACAAGGATTGCTGGGTATGGACCGTCGATCCGCAGGAAGCGCCGGACCAGCCTGAGCAGGTGACCGTTACCGTCGAGAAAGGCCGCGTCGTGGCGGTTAACGGTAAAGCGCTGTCGCCGTACCAGTGCCTGGAAACCCTGAACGCGCTGGGCGCCAAGCACGGCGTCGGCCGTATCGACATCGTGGAAAACCGTCTGGTGGGCATCAAATCCCGCGGCTGCTATGAGACCCCGGGGGGCACCATCATGGTGGCGGCGCTGCGTGCCATCGAGCAGCTGGTGCTGGATCGCGACAGCTTCAAATGGCGCGAGCAGCTGGGCCTGGAGATGTCCTATGTGGTGTACGACGGCCGCTGGTTCGCGCCGCTGCGCCGCTCGCTGCAGGCCTCTGCCGAAGCATTGGCTGAAGAGGTGAACGGTGAAGTGGTGCTGCAGCTGTACAAAGGCCAGGTGACGGCGACCCAGAAAAAATCCGCCAACAGCCTGTACTCCGAAGAGTTCGCCACCTTCGGCGAAGACGAAGTTTACGATCACAGCCACGCGGGCGGCTTTATCCGCCTGTTCTCTCTGTCTTCACGCATCCGCGCGTTGAACGAGAAAAAGAATAAATAACCGATTGGCGTGACTCTGCAAGGGCGCAGCATGCTGCGCCCTTTCGCATAAAAATTCAGGAGTAAAGGTATGGCACTTTGGGGCGGACGGTTCACTCAGGCGGCGGATCAGCGGTTCAAGCAACTCAACGATTCGCTGCGGTTCGATTATCGCCTGGCGGAGCAAGATATCGTGGGCTCGGTGGCCTGGTCGAAGGCGCTGGTGACCGTTAACGTGTTGACGGCAACGGAGCAACAGCAGCTGGAGCAGGCGCTGAATGCCTTGCTGACGGAAGTCCAGGCCGATCCTTTGGCGATCGTCCAAAGCGATGCCGAAGACATCCACAGCTGGGTGGAGCAGAAGCTGATCGAGAAGGTCGGTGATTTGGGCAAGAAGCTGCACACCGGCCGCAGCCGCAACGATCAGGTCGCGACCGATCTGAAGCTGTGGTGCAAACAGCAGATCGGCGATCTGCATCAGGCGATCGTCCAGCTGCAGCAGGCGCTGGTGGAGACCGCCGAAGCCAACCAGGATGCGGTGATGCCGGGGTATACCCATCTGCAACGCGCGCAGCCGGTGACTTTCGCGCACTGGTGCCTGGCCTATGTCGAGATGCTGGCGCGCGATGAAAGCCGCCTGCAGGATACCCTGAAACGGCTGGACGTCAGCCCGCTGGGCAGCGGCGCGCTGGCCGGCACCGCGTATCCTATCGATCGCGAGCAGCTGGCCGGCTGGCTGGGCTTCGCCTCGGCGACCCGCAACAGCCTGGACAGCGTATCCGATCGCGATCACGTGCTGGAGCTGCTGTCCAACGCCGCCATCAGCATGGTGCACCTGTCGCGCTTCGCCGAAGATCTGATCTTCTTCAACAGCGGCGAGGCGGCGTTTGTCGAGCTGTCTGACCGCGTGACCTCCGGCTCTTCGCTGATGCCGCAGAAGAAAAACCCGGACGCGCTGGAGCTGATCCGCGGCAAGTGCGGCCGCGTACAGGGCGCGCTGACCGGCATGATGATGACGCTGAAAGGCCTGCCGCTGGCGTACAACAAAGACATGCAGGAAGACAAAGAAGGGTTGTTCGACGCGCTCGACACCTGGATGGACTGCCTGCAGATGGCGGCGCTGGTGCTGGACGGCATTCAGGTGAAGCGCCCGCGCTGCCGGGAAGCGGCGGAGCAGGGTTATGCGAATGCCACCGAGCTGGCGGACTACCTGGTCGCCAAAGGCGTGCCGTTCCGCGAAGCGCACCATATCGTCGGTGAGGCGGTGGTAGAAGCCATTCGCCAGGGCAAACCGCTGGAAGCGCTGCCGCTGGCGGATTTGCAGCAGTTCAGCGCGACGATCGGCGACGATGTCTATCCGATCCTGGCGTTGCAATCCTGCCTGGACAAACGTGCGGCCAAAGGCGGCGTCGCGCCGCAGCAGGTGGCCGCGGCAATCGCCGCAGTGAAACAGCGTTTGGCTTGACGACGAGGGCGGCCTGGCGCCGCCCTTGAACCTTTACCCCGCCAGGCGTGCGCAGAGATAACGGTTCAGGCTCACGCCTTCTTCCATCGCGCCGATCGCCAGCCGGCGATGCTGTTCCGGCGTCATGCGCAGCACCAGTTTGCCGCTGAAATTTTTCTCCGCCAACGCCTGCGGCGGCGTTTCGCCTTGTGCCAGCATGTCGGCGATCGTTTCGCTCACCACTTTCTCGATACCCTCCAATGCGCCGGTACGCGTGGCGGCCAGCCAGGACAACGAGGGGAATTCGGCGCACAGCCCGACATATTCACGGTCTTGCGCTGACCAGGTGATGCGATAGGTATAGTGTTCATGCTTTTCCATGTTCTTCCTCCATTCTGGCCAGTGCGGCGATGACCTGCTTAACCTGATATGCCTTGGCCGCGCCGTTGTTGCCGCGTTGGATATTGATGCGCGGATCGCCTGGCCAGGGCATGCGATAAACGTGATGGCTGCTACCGTTTATGCGCGGTGGCCCAAACCATCGCACGCAGATTTTCGCTAACTCGGCGAATTTGATGCTGTTCTGCCGCTGTTGCAAATCAGCGATGTCATCCCTGATCTCGTTCATGTTGCCTCCATTTTAGTATTATTATTGATATCACTTCAATATCAAAGCATAAAAAATGAGCGCAGGAGGGCCGTGAGGCAAGAGGAGGGAGGAAAATCTGGAAAGCGCTGCGCAAAAAAACCGGGCCTGAAGGCCCGGTAGGTGTGAACGGAGAAGGAGGCGTTATTCGCCCGGACAGCGCTGACAGCGCTCGATTTCGGCCGTGCCGAGTTTGAGCTTCGCCTGCAGGTCGCGCAGCGCAGTGCGCAAGCCTTCTTCGATCACCGGATGATAGAACGGCATGTCCAGCATCTGATCGACGGTCATCTGCTGTTGGTGCGCCCAGGCTAACAGGTGCGCAATGTGTTCGGCGTCCGGGCCGATCATTTCCGCGCCGAGGAAACGGCCGGTGCCTTGCTCGCCGTAAACGTGCAGAACGCCCTTGTTGCGCAGCATCACCCGCGAGCGGCCCTGATTCTCAAACGAGACCTTGCCCACTTCAAAACATCCGCAGGCGCTGAACTTCTCGCTCAGCTCGCGGAAGGTCGAGCCGACCATGGCGATCTGCGGATCGGAGAACACCACCGAAATCGCGCTGCGGCGCAGACCCGGATTGATCTCCGGGAAGCTGCCGGCATTGGCGCCGGCGATGCGTGCCTGATCGCTGGCCTCATGCAACAGCGGCAGTTGGTTGCTGGCGTCGCCGGCGATAAAGATATGCGGCACGCTGGTTTGCATCGTCAGGCGGTCGGCCAGCGGCACGCCTCGAGCGTCGAGCTGCAGGCCGGTATTTTCGAGGCCCAGCCGATCGACGTTGGGGCGGCGGCCGGTGGCGGCCAGCACGTAGTCCACCAGGATCTCCTGCGACTGGCCCTGCAGATCCTGATAGCGGATAAATACGCGGTCGCCTTCGCGCTGCATCATCTCCACTTTCACGTCGGCGTCGAGGTAGAACTCTTCCCCCAGCGCCTTCGCAGCGTAATCGCGTACGGCGCTGTCGGTCAGCGGCCCGACGGCGCCGCCGATGCCGAAGACTTTGGTGTCGACGCCGAGGCGGTGCAGCGCTTGCCCCAGCTCCAGCCCGATCACGCCAGGGCCGAATACCGCCACGGACTGCGGCAAGTCATCCCAGTTGAACAGATCGTCGTTGACGATCAGGCGATCGCCCAGTTCATTCCACGGCGCCGGCCAACTGGGGCGAGAGCCGGTGGCGATCACGATGCGCTGCGCCACGATGCGCGTATGGTCATCGACCTGCAGCGTGTTGTCGTCGATAAAGCGGGCATAGCCCTGAATTTTGTCGGCGGCCGGGATTTCGTCCACGCCTTCCAGCACGAAGCCGACGAAACGATCGCGTTCGCGTTTGACGCGCGCCATCACCTCGCGTCCGTCGATACGCGTTTTGCCGGTTGGGTGCACGCCAAAGCCCGGCGCACGTTCGATTTGATGCACCGCTTCGGCGGCGGCGATCAGTAATTTGGATGGCATGCAGCCAACGCGCGCACAGGTGGTGCCGTACGGCCCGCCTTCAATCATCACCACGCTGGGGGTAGACAGTTTGGCCGCGCGATAGGCGCCGAGCCCTGCGGTGCCGCCGCCGATGACCGCGACATCAACGTTCAACAGTTTCATATCCGCTCCTGAAAGGTAAAAAAAAGGCGGGCCGTAGCCCGCCAAAGTTCACGTTGGCTTTGTTATTACTTATTAAGCTGACAGGAATGTTTCCAGATCGTCGCTGCCGCCGATGTGACGGCCGCCGATGAAGACCTGCGGCACCGTGGCGCGGCCGCTGACGGCGCGCAGGCTGACGGTGGTGGCGTCTTTGCCCAGCACAATCTCTTCATACTGAATGCCGCGCTCTTGCAGCATCTGCTTGGCTTTGGCGCAGAATGGGCAGCCCGGTTTGGTGAACAGGGAGACCGATTCCTGCACTTTGAATTCCGGCGCCAGGTATTTCAGCATGGTGTCGGCGTCGGACACTTCAAACGGGTCGCCCGGCTTGTTTGGTTCGACGAACATTTTCTCGACCACGCCGTCGCGCACCAGCATCGAGTAGCGCCATGAACGCGGGCCAAAGCCCAGATCCGCTTTCTCGACCAGCATGTTCATGCCTTTGGTGAATTCACCGTTGCCGTCCGGCACGAAGGTGATGTTTTCCGCATGCTGATCGGCTTTCCAGGCGTTCATCACGAAGGTGTCGTTCACCGAGACGCACAGAATGCCGTCGACGCCGTGCTGCTTGAATACGCTGGACAGCTCGTTGTAGCGAGGCAGATGGCTCGAAGAGCAGGTCGGCGTAAACGCGCCCGGCAGCGAGAACACGATAACGGTTTTGTTTTTGAACAGGTCATCAGTGGTCACATCAATCCATTGGTCGCCCTGACGGGTGTGGAAAGTAACCTGAGGAACTTTCTTGCCTTCTTGACTGGTAAACATTGATTAACCCCTTAATTAGGAAAAGTAATTTTTAGCATTTAGCGCGATATCGCTTCGTTGGGACACATTATTGTCGCTGGGGCTTGATAGATCTAATCGCTCATTGCTATCTTATCTATCGCCATGAGCTATCATGGAATGGAGGGAAACAATGAATATTCGTGATTTAGAGTATCTGGTCGCCTTGGCCGAGCACCGGCACTTCCGCCGTGCGGCCGATTCATGCCATGTGAGCCAGCCCACGCTGAGCGGGCAGATCCGCAAGCTGGAAGACGAGTTGGGCGTCATGCTGCTCGAGCGTACCAGCCGCAAGGTGCTGTTCACCCAGGCGGGTCTGTTGCTGGTGGAGCAGGCGCGTACTGTGCTGCGAGAAGTGAAAGTATTGAAGGAGATGGCCAGCCAGCAGGGCGAAGCCATGTCCGGGCCGCTGCACATCGGTCTGATCCCGACCGTGGGGCCTTATCTGCTGCCGCAGATCATCCCGACGCTGCACAAAACTTTCCCGAAACTGGAAATGTACCTGCACGAAGCGCAAACCCACCAACTGCTGGCGCAACTCGACAGCGGCAAGCTGGACTGCGCCATTCTGGCGCTGGTGAAGGAAACCGAGGCGTTTATCGAAGTGCCTCTGTTCGATGAACCGATGAAGCTGGCGGTGTATTCCGATCACCCGTGGGCGCAGCGCGAGCGCGTAGCGATGCCGGATTTGGCGGGAGAGAAGCTGCTGATGCTGGAAGATGGCCACTGCCTGCGCGATCAGGCGATGGGCTTCTGCTTCCAGGCGGGCGCGGACGAGGATACCCACTTCCGCGCCACCAGTCTGGAAACGCTGCGCAATATGGTCGCGGCCGGCAGCGGCATTACCCTGCTGCCGTCACTGGCGGTGCCGCCGCAGCGCGAACGCGACGGCGTTTGCTATCTGGATTGCTACAAGCCGGAACCGAAGCGCACCATCGCGTTGGTGTATCGCCCCGGTTCCCCACTGCGCAGCCGTTATGAGCAGTTGGCCGAGGCGATCCGCGAGCACATGCAGGGCTACATCGACAACGCGTTAAAACAGGCGGTTTAAGCCGTTAAGCGCCGCCACCCGGTAGGCTTCGGCCATGGTCGGATAGTTGAAGGTCGTATTAACGAAATACTCGATAGTATTGCCTTCACCTTTCTGTTCCATGATCGCCTGACCGATGTGGATGATCTCCGCCGCACGTTCGCCGAAGCAGTGGATCCCGAGGATCTGCAGGGTGTCGCGATGGAACAGGATCTTCAGGCTGCCGACGTTCATCCCGGCGATCTGCGCGCGCGCCAGATGTTTGAACTGGGCGCGGCCCACTTCATACGGCACCTTCATCGCCGTCAGTTCCTGCTCGGTTTTGCCGACGGAGCTGATTTCCGGAATGGTGTAGATGCCGGTCGGGATATCTTCGATTAAGTGACCGCTGGCTTCGCCGGAGGCGATCGCCTGCGCGGCGATGCGGCCTTGATCGTAGGCGGCGGAAGCCAGGCTCGGATAGCCGATCACGTCACCGACCGCATAAATGTGCGACAGCGCGGTTTGATACATGCTGTTCACTTTCAGCAGCCCGCGGCTGTCCGACTCCAGGCCGACGTTCTCCAACCCTAACGAATCGGTGTTACCGGTACGGCCGTTGGCGTACAGCAGGCAGTCCGCTTTCACCTTCTTGCCGGACTTCAGGTGCACGATCACGCCGTCTTCGGTGCCTTCGATCTTCTCGAACTCTTCGTTGTGGCGGATCACCACGCCGTTGTTCCAGAAGTGGTAAGAGAGCGAATCCGACATCTCCTGATCGAGGAACGCCAGCAGGCGATCGCGGGTGTTGATCAGATCGACCTTGACGTTCAGGCCGCGGAAGATAGACGCATACTCGCAGCCGATCACCCCGGCGCCGTAAATGATCACGTGGCGCGGTTCGTGGCTCAGCTCGAGAATGGAGTCGCTGTCGTAGATGCGCGGGTGATTGAAATCGACGCTGGCCGGATGGTAAGGACGCGAACCGCAGGCGATCACGATGTGATCGGCGCGGATGGTGTCCTGGGTGCCGTCCATGTAGCTGACGCTGACGGTGTTGGCGTCGATGAAGCGCGCGTCGCCGGCGAACAGTTTGCACTGGTTCCGCTCATAGAACCCTTGGCGCATTCGGGTTTGCTGGCTGATGACGTTATCGGCGTGGCGTAAAATGTCAGGGAAGGTCGCGCTGAGCGTGCGCGAGTTGTTGTAAAGCGGGTTCTGGTTGAATTCGATAATGCGGCTGACGGCGTGGCGGAGGGCTTTGGAGGGGATGGTGCCCCAATGGGTACATCCGCCGCCTACGTTATTGTACCGTTCGATAACGGCCACGCGGGCGCCTTGTTTCACCAGCCCCATGGCGGCACCTTCACCACCAGGGCCCGAGCCAATCACAATGGCATCAAATTGATAGTGCTGTTGCATGTAGGAGAGACCTGTTTTTTATACAAGATTACAACGGTATCTTAACATCATAGCGCTGCTCACCCAATCACCATTAGGCTTTTTGAGTCAAAGCACAATCGGCTCAGGGCGGAAGTGTGATAGAGCGCGTTAGTATAAATGCTGTTGCAATAAAATTTGCTATATTGCCGAGTCTAGGGCGTTAGACTGAGAAAATGGAACCTATCCGGATATGCATATGGGCGTCAGAGCACAACAAAAAGAACGGACTCGTCGTTCCCTGATCGAAGCCGCTTTCAGCCAGCTGAGCGCCGAACGCAGCTTCGCCAGTCTGAGCCTGCGGGAAGTTTCACGCGAGGCGGGCATCGCGCCCACGTCGTTTTATCGCCATTTCCGCGATGTGGACGAGTTGGGGCTGACCATGGTGGACGAAAGCGGCCTGATGCTGCGTCAGTTGATGCGCCAGGCGCGCCAACGCATCGCCAAGGGCGGCAGCGTGATCCGCACCTCGGTGTCCACCTTTATGGAGTTTATCGGTAACAACCCGAACGCCTTCCGCCTGCTGCTGCGCGAGCGCTCCGGCACGTCGGCGGCATTCCGTGCGGCGGTGGCGCGCGAGATCCAGCATTTCATCGCCGAACTGGCGGACTACCTCGAGTTGGAAAATCACATGCCGCGCAGCTTTACCGAAGCGCAGGCCGAAGCGATGGTCACCATCGTGTTCAGCGCCGGCGCGGAAGCGCTGGATATCGACGTCGAGCAGCGGCAGCAGCTGGAAGAACGGCTGGTGCTGCAACTGCGGATGATCTCCAAAGGGGCGTATTACTGGTATCGTCGCGAACAAGAAAAAGCTTCTGTGTCCCACGTATAAAAAAGGTAAAAAATGATGGAAAAACCAGGCCGTGAAAATGGCACCTTACTGCTGGCGTTGATTGCCGGCCTTTCGATCAACGGTTCCTTTGCCGCGCTGTTCAGCTCGGTGGTGCCGTTTTCGATCTTCCCGCTGATCGCGTTGGTGCTGGCGGTGTACTGCCTGCATCAGCGTTACCTGAACCGCGCCATGCCGGACGGCATGCCGAAGCTGGCGGCGGCCTGTTTCCTGCTGGGGCTGCTGCTGTACAGCGCCATCGTGCGCGCCGAGTATCCGCAGATCGGCTCCAACTTCCTGCCGTCGGTGATCTGCGTGGCGCTGGTGCTGTGGATCGGCATGAAACTGAAGGCGCGCAAGGCGCCGGATGCGCCGACTCAAGAATCGTAATGAAACGGGGCGCCATCATGGCGCCCCTGTCATATCAGCGGTGCTTTTCCAGCAACACGCCGCATTCCATGTGATGGGTATAAGGGAACTGATCGAACAGCGCCAGACGGCTGACCCGGTGGGTGGCCTGCAGCGTTTCCAGGTTGGCGCACAACGTTTCCGGATTGCATGAAATATACAGAATGCGCGGGTAAGCCTGCACCATCTTCACCGTTTCATCGTCCAACCCGCTGCGCGGCGGATCGACGAAAATCGTCTCGCAGTTGTAGCCGCTCAGATCGATGCCTTTCAACCGGTTGAATTCGCGTACTCCATTCATCGCCTGAGTGAAGTCTTCCGCCGCCATGCGGATGATCTGCACGTTGTCGATATGGTTGGCGGCGATGTTGTACTGCGCCGCCGCCACCGACGGTTTGGCGATCTCGGTCGCCAGCACGCGCTCGAAATTGCGCGCCAGCGCCAGCGAGAAGTTGCCATTGCCGCAGTACAGCTCCAGCAAATCGCCTTTGGAACCGGCGGTGACCGCCAACGCCCACTCCAGCATCTGCACGTTCATGGCCGCGTTGGGCTGAGTGAAGCTGTTTTCCACCTGGCGATAAATCATGTCGCGGCCGGCGACCGGCAGCACTTCGTCAACATAATCCTGGTCGAGCATGATCTTGGTCTTCGACGCTCGGCCGATCAGCTGCAGGTCGAAACCCTGCGCGCGCAGCTCGTCGCGCAACTGCTCGGCGCGCTGTTGCCAAACGTCATCCAGCTTGCGGTGATACAGCAGCGAAGCGATGATTTTGCCGCTTCGCGTCGACAGATAATCTATCTGGAACAGCTTGTGGCGCAGGATCGGCTCCGGTTTCAGCGCGGCGATCAGGGCGGTCATCAGGCGGTTGATCAGCTCGCTGGCCGCCGGGAACTGATCGACGCGAATACGCTGCTTGGTCTGCTGATCGAACATGATGTGATACATGTCGTCTGCGTCGTGCCAGATGCGGAATTCGGCGCGCATGCGGTAGTGGTCGACTGGCGAGCGGAACACTTCCGGCTCGGGCGCCGCGAACGGTGACATCAACGTCTTCAGGCGGGCGACTTTCTCCGCCAGTTGGTCATCGTAACGTTCAATAGGCAAATTCTCGGGCGTCATGTGTTTCTTCTCGTCAGGCAAATTTGATCAGCGGGGATTGTAGGGAATCAGCCCGTGAAGTCCAGTTTTGTCGCGTTTATTATTTGTAACATTAATGGCAGTCTAGACATCTATTTGCATTGATCGTAGCATTGCCGTCCGGCCTCAAGCAGCGAGTGAAAAGGGAATCCGGTGTGAATCCGGAGCTGACGCGCAGCGGTAAGGGGAAGTCACGGCGATAGCGTTTCGACGCAGACACTGTCCACTGCAGGATGGGAAGTCATCGCCCGTTGCCGGTCGCGCCTTGCGGCCCGCAAATCCCAAGCCCGAAGACCTGCCGGTGTTACGTCGCAATGTCCGTGGCCGTCGCGAACTACCGGCCATGATCCTGCGGCATCCGCCAATTAAGTTTGGATGCTTTTCTCATGACAATTACAAAAAATACGCTGCTGGCGGTGGTCTCTTCCGTCACGGCTTTTTCTGGATGGGCGCAAGACAACACCACAGCCACGAATGGCGATAACCTGGTGGTTACCGCCAACCGTTTCCCGCAGCCGGTTTCTTCCGTGCTGGCGCCGACCACCATCGTCACCCGCAACGATATCGATCGCTGGCAGGCCAAGAGCCTGACCGACGTGATGCGCCGTTTGCCGGGCGTGGACGTTGGCCAAAACGGCGGGTTGGGGCAAAAGAGCTCGCTGTTTATTCGCGGCGCCAACTCCAGCCACGTGCTGGTGCTAATTGACGGCATTCGCCTTAATCAGGCGGGCGTCAGCGGCTCTTCTGACCTTAGCCAAATCCCGATTTCGTTGGTGCAGAAAGTCGAATACATCCGCGGCCCGCGCTCGGCGGTGTACGGCTCCGATGCCATCGGCGGCGTGGTCAACATTATTACCACGCGTGAAAAGAACGGTACTACGCTCTCAGCCGGCGTCGGCTCCAACGGCTATCAATCCTATGACGCGTCGACTCAACAGCAGTTGGGCGACAGCACCGTGGCGACGGTGGCGGGTGACTACACCTACACCAAAGGGTATGACGTGGTGGCCTACGGCAGCACCGGCATGCAAAGCCAACAGGATCGCGATGGCTTTATGAGTAAGTCGCTGTATGGTGCGCTTGAGCACCAGTTCAGCGAATCGGTCAGCGGTTTTGTGCGCGGGTATGGTTACGACAACCGCACGGCGTATGATAGTTATTATTCCTCACCGACCAGCCCTCTGCTGGATACGCGCAAACTGTATAGCCAAACCTGGGATACCGGATTGCGCTATAAAGAAGGCATTTACGCAACACAAGTGATTGGCAGCTACAGCCATAGCAAGGATTACGATTACGATCCTCGCCTCGGCATGCATGACAGCTCGGCCAGCCTGGTGGATTCCGAACAGTACAACCTGCAGTGGGGCAATACGCTGCAGGTTGGACAGGGTACCGTAAGCTCTGGCGTCGACTGGCAGCAACAGAAAATCAAACCGGATTCCACCACCGTGAAGGGTGAAAAAAGCCAACGTGATGCAGGCATCTATCTGACTGCGCAGCAACTGGTTGGCCCGGTAACGTTGGAAGGTGCGGTTCGAGGTGACGATCATTCCGAGTTTGGCTGGCATGGCACCTGGCAAACCAGCGCGGCCTGGGAATTCGTCGAGGGATACCGTTTTATCGCATCGTATGGCACGGCGTTCAAAGCACCGAATATGAGCCAGCTATACGGCAACTTCGGTAACAACACCGATCTGAAACCGGAAGAAAGCAAGCAGTGGGAAGGTGGCTTTGAAGGGCTGACCGGCCCGGTGACCTGGCGCATCTCCGGTTATCGCAACGACATCGACAATTTGATCGATTCCACGGGGGAAACCAACTACGTCTATTACAACGTGGGTAAGGCGACCATCAAAGGGATTGAAGCTACGGCCTCGTTTGATACCGGCCCGTTGACGCATCAGATTGGTTATGACTATGTCGATCCTCGCAACGCCAAGACCAATGAAGTGCTGCTGCGGCGCGCCAAGCAGCAGGTGAAATATGAGCTGGACTGGCAGCTGTATGACTTTGACTGGGCGGTGACTTATCAATATCTGGGTCAACGTTATGACAAGGATTACAGTACCTATCCGGAACAAAGCGTTAAACTTGGCGGCGTGAGTCTGTGGGATCTCGCAGTTTCGTATCCGGTCACATCTCATCTGACAGTTCGTGGTAGAATTGCCAACCTGTTTGATAAAGATTATGAGACGGCCTATGGCTACGCTACTCCAGGAAGAGAATACTACCTCACTGGAAGCTATACCTTCTAACAGCACCGCCACACCTCGCCCGACGGTGCTGGTTTTCGATTCCGGCGTCGGCGGGCTGTCGGTGTATCAGGAGATTCGGCAGTTGCTGCCGGATCTCCACTATATATACGCGTTCGACAACGTGGCGTTTCCCTACGGCGAGAAGTCAGAAGAGTTTATCGTTGAGCGCGTGCTGGAGATTGTCGGCGCGGTGCAGCAGCGTCATCCTCTGGCGATTGTCGTCATTGCCTGCAACACCGCCAGCACCGTTTCCTTGCCGGCCCTGCGCGAGCGTTTCAGTTTCCCTGTCGTGGGCGTGGTGCCCGCCATCAAACCGGCGGCCCGTCTTACCGTCAACGGCATTGTCGGCCTGTTGGCGACCCGCGGCACCGTACAGCGCAGCTACACCCATGAGCTGATTTCCCGTTTCGCCACCGACTGCAAGATTGAACTGCTGGGCTCTTCAGAACTGGTGGAGCTGGCGGAAGCCAAGCTGCATGGCGAAGCCGTGCCGCTACCGGTGCTGAAGAAGATCCTGCATCCGTGGCTGAGCATGCGCGAGCCGCCGGATACGGTCGTTCTGGGCTGCACCCATTTCCCTCTTTTAGCTGAAGAGCTGATGCAGGTGTTGCCGGAAGGCACCCGATTGGTGGATTCCGGCGCGGCGATTGCCCGTCGCACCGCCTGGCTCATCTCTACGCAGGAAAACCTGGTCTCGAGCCAGGAAGAGAATCTGGCGTATTGCATGGCGTTAAATGAAGATACTGACGCTTTATTGCCCGTTTTGCAGGGCTATGGCTTTAAATCGTTGAAAAAACTGCCGCTTTAACGGTGTTTTGGTTAAACATTCAACGGTCGGAAAAAATATTGAAAATAGGGGTTGCGGCCTGCCGAGAACTCCCTATAATGCGCCTCCACTGACCGGGAACAACGACTGACAAGCCGCCGGGTCAGCGAGAAGAAAGCGAAATAAACGCTTGACTCTCCGGGTGA
>NZ_JBJNMO010000011.1:0-31894 GCF_052168495.1 Serratia sp. CY52157
CTCGCCGCCGCCGATCGTCGCCGATCCGCTGCTCTGGATCCGATCGCTCTGGCCGTTCGGCCCCACTTCCACCGCGTAGCGCGAACCCGGCTCGAAGCTGACGTTGCCCGCCACGTTCAAGGTGCCGATCGAGTTGCCCGGCGCCACGGTGCCGCCGCGGCGGGCGGTCAGCGAACCGACCGTGCCGCTGCCGCCGACGATGCCGCCGCTCTGCACGCTGACGTCCGAGGTGACCGAGCCGTTGATCGCCAGCCGCCCCTGATTGACCAGCGTCGGGCCGGCATAGGTGTTGTTACCGGTCAGCACCAGGGTGCCGATGCCCTGCTTGGTCAGGCCGCCGTGGCCGGAGATATCGTTGCTCCAGACGTCCAGCCCGCACAGCACATCGCTGCAGACGCGCTCGGTCGGTTTGCCCTTATCCAGCACCGCGCCGACGCCCGGCAAATCCACCACGAACTGGGTCGGGCCGTAGGCCACGCCCGCCGGATCCGGAATACGGAACTCCGCCGGAATATCCTCGGCGGTCACCAACATGCCCGGACCGTTGATGGCCTTGCCCAGGTTGATCATCCCCCAGCCGTAGAGCGCGTCGATGCCCGGCGCGCCCATGTCGGTGGCGGTGGTTTTCAGCACTTCCGCCACCTGCGCGCCATTCAGATACGGGAAACGCTCCATCAGCACCGCAACGCTGCCGGCCACGTGCGGCGCCGCCATCGAGGTGCCGCTGTATTTGGCGTAGCCGGTCGTCAGATTCTCCACGCTGGTGCCTTCAATCACCGAGCTGTATACCCGGGTGCCCGGCGCCGAAACGCAGAAGCTGGCGGTGTAGCCGCAGCGAGAAGAGAAGGTGCTGATGCTGTAATCGCCGGTATTGGTGGGATCCTGCAAACTGGCGACCGACAGCCAGTTCGGTGCAATCTCCGGCACGAAATAGGCCAGGCCGGCCATGGCGTCCGGGTTGTTGAGGTTGTAATCGTTACCGGCAGCGAAGATGGTGACCACGCCGCTGCGCGCCGCGTCGATCGCGCCCTGATAGGCGCCGCCGGGCTTGGTGCCGAGGATCTGTTTGATCTGATCGAACTGCTTTTGCGCATCGTCGACGGTGAAATGAGGGTAAGCGGGATTCTTGCCCCCCTTGGCGAATTTATCGGTAATGCCGATACCCCAGCTGTTGTTGATGATGCGCGCGCCGCTGGCCACCAGCGCATCCCAGCCGGCCTGGTACACTGCGCCGTCGTTGCCGAGGATGATGCCGTCCTCCGGGCCGGGATCGCCGTTTTCGGCGCTGATGATCTGCGCATTGAACGCCACGCCGTGCATGGCGCCGCCGTCGCGGCTGCCGGCGGCGATGCCGCCCACGTGGGTGCCGTGCGAACCGAGCGTGCCATCGGAGTCCACGCTCGGCGTACCGTCATAGCGGAAAGTGTCGCCTTTTTTCACCGGAATATAGGGATCGGTGTATTCGCGGATGCCTTCGGTAACCAGATTGATCACCTTATTCTCATCGGCAAACTCCGGGTGCTTGGCGTAGACCGGCTGATCGAAAATGCCAAGTTTGATGCCTTTTCCGGTATAACCGGCGGCGTAGGCCTGGTCGGCGTGGATCGCCCCCAGCCCCCATTCCGCGTTGAACTCACTGCTGCGCCAGCTGGCCGGATCGCCCGCTTTGCCGTTCTCTATATAGCTGGAGGCCTGCGCGCCGCCGATCGCCGTCAGGCAGATCAGCATCGCGCTCCATTGTGCGCGATGAACTCCGATTTCAGGCCAGCCGAAGGCCGCCCGAGCGGATTTAACTCCTCTAAGTTTCTTCTCCATCCCAGATACCGTCCGTTGTTGTTTGCAAATGTTTTATAAGATTTTTTGTGTAACAGTTTGGTAACACCAAATAAATAAAGCACAACAATCTCAAGTGCGCTTAATGTGTCACTCGGCAGTTCGGTGGGCGGAGAGAACGTTTCAGGGATGAATCAGACGGGGGACGATAAGGAAAGAGAATGATCTCGCTCAGCGCTGAGGCGGCATTTATTCGCGGGGGATAATTAAATTAATACAATGATAAATAATGATATTTAATTAAAAGACAGCCAAAGAAAGCGTCGCCTGAAAAGTGCTTAACAGGCGCTTTTTATCACTTTTAATTATAACTTTTTCCAATATTTACTCAGTGAATTATGCTGATTTTTCACTCAGGCAGCGGCAAAAATTGGATTATCCTGCTGATGTTTTTTTGCTGTTCATCGCATCCTCTTCCGCCTGACGCAGGATGGCTTTGGCCATCCATTGCGTGACATCCTGGATACCCTCAAGCTCCAGCCCCCAGATATCTTTCAGCACCAGGAACACCTCAGAACCGTAAATCAGCGAGAAAGCATGAATCACTCTCTGTAAAGAATCTGGCGGCAGTTTACCCTGCAACGGCTCTACCGCCAGCGCCAGCAGCCGCTTGCGGTTGCCGCGCACGAACTTTTCGCCCGGCGTGGCGTGCGCCCACTGCTGCAAAGAGAGCTGCAATGCGGCGCGCAGCGCCCCTTCGTGTAGCTCCATCTGAGGATAGGCCAACGTCAGCAACTGCTGGATGCGCTTCAGGGCATCATCGTCCTGCGGGCGCCACGCCAGAATAGGCCCCAGACTTTCCGCCACCACCGCAGTAATTAATGCGCTTTGGGTCGGGAAATAGCGGTAGGCGGTCGCGCGCGATACCTGCGCATGCGCCGCCAGATCGGTGATCGATGGAAACGCGCCCTCGCCATACAGCGTCATTGCGCTGGCCAGCAACAAACGATGTGTTTTCGCCCGGGCGGAGGTCAGAGAAAGGTCGGACGGGGTGGGAAAAGCATTTATCGGCACTTAAACCTCATACATCTGTACACGCTTGCGCGACAGGCGAGACGCCACTGCCGACAGGTTGACGACAAAGGGTTGGCCGCGCAAAAAGCTCAAAAATGAGACAGGAGTCCCATTTTGCACTGAGCTGCCCTTGCAAAAATGATACTGCCGTCTCATTATATAAATACATTAATCAATTTAATTTAAATGCCAACACCAGGGCACCTAAAAAAAATATAATACATTAATTTTTAATTAAAAATTAGAAACACCCCGGAAAAATCCATGAAAGATACTTCAAATTTTGTCTATATTGCTACCACAGCAGATACGAAAGGACAAGAGTTGGAGTATGTGCGGCGGCTGATTGCCAGCCTGAATTTACCCACGCGAACCGTCGATCTCTCCACCCGAAGCTTGCCATTTGACTCCCCGGCCGATATCGGCCCAGAAGAGGTCGCTCGCCACCATCCGGCGGGCGCAGGCGCGGTCTTTCTAGCCAGCCGCGGCCAGGCAATCGCCGCCATGGCGACCGCTTTCGAACGTTTTATCCTGACGCGCCGCGATATCGCCGGCCTGCTTGGCCTGGGCGGCTCCGGCGGCACCGCCATCATCACGCCGGCAATGCAGCAGTTGCCGATTGGCCTGCCGAAATTGATGGTCTCGAGCATGGCGGCGGGAGACGTTTCCGCCTATGTCGGCGCCAGTGATATCAGCATGTTGTATTCGGTCACCGATCTCGCCGGCCTGAACCGTATCTCGCGCCGGGTGCTGGGCAATGCGGCGCGCCAGATAGCCGGCGCAGTCCGCTTCGCCGCCGTCGATCATCACGACGACAAGCCCGCAATCGGCCTGACGATGTTTGGCGTCACCACCCCCTGCATTCAAGCGCTGGTTGCCGATCTTGAGCCGCAATGGGACTGCCTGACGTTTCACGCGACCGGCAGCGGTGGCAGAGCACTGGAAAAACTGATCGATAGCCGGCAACTGCACGGCGCCATCGATTTGACCACCACCGAAGTGACCGATTACCTGTTTGGCGGTGTGCTGCCCTGCAATGCAGATCGTTTCGGTGCTATCGCGCGTACCGGCATCCCGTGCGTACTCTCCTGCGGCGCGATCGACATGATCAACTTCGGCGCGCTGAATACGGTGCCGGCTCGCTACGCGAACCGCCTGCGCCATCATCACAATCCGCAAGTGACGCTGGTGCGCACCAGCCCGCGGGAAAATGCGCTAATCGGTCATTGGATTGGCGAGAAAATCAACGCCTGCGCGGGCGAAGTGCGCTTCGTGATCCCGGCGGGCGGCGTGTCGGCGCTGGATGCCCCTGGGCAACCGTTCTGGGATCCCGCAGCGCTGGCCGCCTTTACGCAAACGCTGGAGGAGACGGTGCACGCCACCCATAAGCGCCGGTTAATAAAAACGCCTTACCATATTAACGATCCGCGCTTTGCGCAGGCCGTTGCCGAACAGTTCCGACATATTGCCGCTGGGGAATGATAATCACTCGCTGCCGGGCCTGCCGGAGATAACGCCGAAAAAAAAGCCAGACAAATAGTCTGGCCCTTTTTTATTTACCGCGAGCGTATATTACTGACCGGAGGACATCTGCTCCTTCATTTTATTCATATGGTCCATCATCTTTTGCTCACGTTTCTGATAATTCTCATTGTATTGTTTTTTCTGCTCAGGGGTCAGCAGGTTATACATTTTATTTTCCGCCTTGGCGCGTTCCAGCATGCGTTCGGATTGCGCTTTGCCGATCGCGTCAATTTGCGCCTTCGCCTTCGCTTCATCGAAGCTGTCGGAAGCCACCAGATTATGCAGCGCCTGGCGTTCCTCTTTCATGCCCGGACCGCGTTTCGAGTGCGACTCTTTCATGATATCGCGCATTTGCTGGCGCTGCTGCTCGGTCAGGTTCAGCCCGGCGAACGGGCCGCCTTTACCTTCACCCTTGTGATGCATCATTTTCATCGGCGCCGCATCCGCAGCCGGGGCCGCCGTCGTATCAGCGGCGAACGCCGCAGAAGCAGAACCCAGAGCCAGCGTGGAAGCAATAAATAAAGCCGTCAATTTACGCATAATCATTTCCTTAAAAATTTTTCTTCATCAGGAGCGCTGTACGTTAACAGGCTCATTCGTTCGTCGAAGATAATAATAGGCTGATAAAATTCAAGTAATGCGAGGGTGTGTAAACTTTTTAAAACCCGTCACGGGTTTATTCACCAATTATGAGAAAACTATGAAGAAGGCGTTTATTTGATGGAAATTTTAATTTCCCGGCAAAAATCTCCCCGACAGGGTTATTTTTCAGCCGCCCTCTCACCGCTATAATTTACTCGCCCACAAGGCAACCTTGCATCAACCGTTTTTCGTTAGCGGGGAAGCCGGTACAAACTTCGCACGACCCGATGTTCTCCTCCTACACTTTAAGGCAACCGGTCGCCGGGTGGCGCGTACACCGCAAAACTAATCATTGCTTATAGAATAGTTTCCATTACCCGCCCCGCCTGTGAAAACCTGTTATATGATGCACAGACGCGCACGGCGACCACTTTCGGGCCCACAGGCCGCCAGCGGTTCTTCGTGCTGACCGGCCGCCCGTGCTCTTTTGAGGAATCATCATGTCCGCAGACCAAGGCCCTGAGCTTCTTAACGCCCACTTCGGCACCCAGAGCCCCCACTGGCGGCTGGCGTTTGACAGCAATGCCCTGGAGCTGTCCGCCGTTAAGGGCAAAGCCCACGTCGCGGTGGCGCTGAGCGCCATGGACGCGGCGAAAATTCGCCGTTTGACCGGCGTGACCGCCAGCCTTGAACTCACCATCACGCTGGCCGGCGAACCGCTGCATCTGCATCTGGTCGGGCGCCGCGTCAATAACCTCGAATGGGCGGGCACCGCGTCCGCGTTCAGCGATACCCAATCCGTGGCGCGCGATCTGGTGCATGGGCTCTCCTTCGCCGAGCAGGTGGTGTCCGAAGCCAACTCGGTGATCGTGATCGTCGACCAGCACGGCCGCATCCAGCGCTTCAATCGGCTGAGCGAGGAGTACACCGGGCTGCACGAACACGAGGTGATCGGCAAGAACGTTTTCCAGCTGTTTATGAGCCCGGAAGAAGCCGCCGCCTCGCGGCGCAACATCGCCGGCTTCTTCCGCAACGGCTCTTCGTATGAGGTGGAACGCTGGGTAAAGACGGTCAAGGGCGAGCGGCTGTTCCTGTTTCGCAATAAGTTCGTGCACAGCGGCAGCGGCAAGAACGAGGTGTTTCTGATCTGCTCCGGAACCGACATCACCGAAGAGCGTCGCGCTCAGGAACGGCTGCGGGTGCTGGCCAACACCGATATCATCACCGGCCTGCCGAACCGTAACGCCATCCAGGACAAGATCAACCACGCCATCGCCACGCGCGGCGAAGAGAGTTTCGGCCTGGTGTACCTCGATCTCGACAACTTCAAAAAGGTCAACGACGCCTACGGCCATATGTTCGGCGATCGGCTGCTGGTTGAGGTCTCGCTGGCGATCCTTGGCTGCCTGAGCCCGGATCAGGTGCTCGCCCGCCTCGGCGGCGACGAATTTTTGGTGCTGGCGCCTCAGACCGATCGCGAACGTTTGCAAACGCTGGCGCAGCGCATCATCGATCGGCTGAAGACCCCTTTCCGCATCGGCCTGATCGAAGTGTATACCGGCTGTTCGATCGGCATCGCGCTGTGCCCGGAGCACGGCAACGATCTCGACAGCCTGATCCGCAGCGCCGATACCGCCATGTACGTCGCCAAGGAGCACGGCAAGCGCACCTATACCGTCTTCTCGCCGGAGATGAACAAGCGCGTCGCCGAATACATGTGGCTGGACACCAACCTGCGTAAAGGGCTGGAGCAAAATCAGCTGGTATTGTATTACCAGCCTAAAATCGACGCGCGCAGCGGTGAAGTGCACAGCGTGGAAGCGCTGGTGCGCTGGGATTCGCCGGAGCGCGGCCTGATCCCGCCGCTGCAGTTCATCTCCTACGCCGAGGAGTCCGGCCTGATCGGCCCGCTGGGCCAATGGGTGTTGCAGACCGCCGCCTGCCAGGCGGCGCAGTGGCGAGAGCGGGGATTGAATCTGCGGGTGGCGGTCAACCTCTCCGCCCGGCAGCTGGCCGACGACGGCATCGTCAACGATCTGCTCGGGGTGCTGCGCCGTCACCGCATGGCCCCTTGTCTGCTGGACTTCGAGTTGACTGAAAGCAGCCTGATTGAAGACGAAAACCGCGCGCGCGTGCTGATCACCCGGCTGCGCGAGCTGGGCGCGCAGGTGCATCTCGACGACTTCGGCACCGGCTATTCGTCGCTGGCGCAGCTGGCGCGTATTCCGCTGGACGCCATCAAGCTGGATAAAAGCTTCGTGCGCGGGGTGAATTTCAACCCGGTTTCGCAATCGCTGGTGCGCGCGATCGTCGCGGCGGCGGAGGCGCTGGCCTTCCGCGTGATCGCCGAAGGGGTGGAGACCGAGAGCGAAAATCAGTTCCTCGACGAGGTCGGCGTGGACGAAAAGCAGGGCTTTCTGTTTGCGCGGCCAATGCTCCCGGAACAGCTGGAGCATTGGCTGCAGTCCTATCGCCCGCGCTCACCTTCCGCGTGAGGCGGGCGCGTTAACGTTAGCCGGCACGACGCAGGTTCAGGGTGTGGCGATCCTGCAACATCACCAGCCGCTCGATGTAGGCGCGATCTTTTTCCTCAATGGTGAAGGCCGAGTGCACCCAATCCTCGGTAATGTCCATCAGCTCGGAACGCGTCAGCTGCAGCACGCGCTGACGCGCCCGCAACATGGCGCGCATGCCGTTGAGCTTCGGCCGGATGGTATCGATGAAAGTGCGCGTCGCCATGTAGGCGTCGCCGGGCTGGAACAGCTGATCCACCAGCCCACGGCTCTCGAACCACTCTGCGGTGTGCGACTCGCCGCCCCAAATCAGTTCTTCGGCCAAGCGCATGCCCGCCTTGCGCGCCACCAGCGAGTAACCGCCCATGCCGGGAAACAGGTTGAACGCAATCTCCGGGAACCCCATGCGCGCATTGTTCTGCGCCAACACGAAATGGTGCGCCAGCGCCGCTTCAAAACCGCCGCCCAGCGCGCTGCCTTCGACCATCGCAATGCTGACCGCGCCGGTATCGAAACCGCGCGCCGCCGCATGCACGCAGTCGATGCAGGCACGCGCGTAGGCCATCATCGCCTCGCGTTTGCGGTTCTTGATGGCTTCGGCGAAGAACTGCAGATCGCCGCCGACGTTAAACATGTTCGGCACCAGCGAGCCGGTGACCCAGAAATCGAACCGCAGCGAAGACTCTTTCGCCGCCTGCGCCAGCGTCATGATGTCTTCGATCAGCGCCTGATTAAAGCAAGGACGCGGCGCAGCGCGCAGCAGCATCCACATGATATGCCTCTCCTCTTCATAGTAGGCGGAAAGCTGCGACAGATTGCCCGCTTCGGTAAACGGACGGCAGGTGGGGTGATTAAGCAATTTCATAAGACCTTCCAGTTTTTCTGTTGATGACGGGTGAGACCGTTCCAGCCCCTACGGCTGCAGCGGAGCGGCGCTCGGCAACGCGTGGCGCCACATCATGAGTAAACGCTTTCTCGCCGACGAAACAGATAAAAATTGGAGGTAGGGAAGTGAAAAAAACCGAGGCGCGGCGGGGTTTTCATAGGAATTTTACCTATCGGCCGCCTCCTGGCATTTCATGCCGGGCGCTAACGCGTTAAGCTCGGAAAATGACCGTTTGCCGCCCCGGCGCTCAAAACGCCGCGGGGCTTTGGCTATAATCAACGCGGATACATGCCGTTTAACGTTAAGGAAATCGTGAAGTAATGCCTACAGGACCAGACCAGGAACGCCGCCAGCCCGCACAAGACACGCCGCCGAAGCCGCTTATCGCCATCAAGACCGGCCATGAAACGCTCGACCGCCGCATCAGCGGTTTTTCACGTCTGATTGAACGCATCAAAGCCTGGCCGAGCGTTGCGCACCTGCTGCGCGCCGCCGAACGCTTTAACGATCGGCTGGGCAGCCAGTTCGGCGCCGCCATCACCTATTTTTCATTCCTCTCGCTGATCCCGATCCTGATGGTGTCGTTCGCCGCAGCTGGTTTCGTGCTGGCTTCCAACCCGGATCTGCTGGCCCGTTTGATCAACCGGATCGTCGGCAGCATCAGCGATCCGACGCTGGCCAGCACGCTGAAGAACACCGTCAACACCGCCATTCAGCAGCGCACCACCGTGGGATTGACCGGCCTGGCGCTGGCGCTCTATTCCGGCATCAGTTGGATGGGCAACCTGCGCGAAGCGATCCGCGCGCAATCGCGTGACGTCTGGGAACGCAATCCGCAGGATCAGGAGAAAATCTATTTCAAGTACACCCGCGACTTCATCTCGCTGACCGGCCTGGTGGTCGCGCTGATTATCACGCTGTCGCTGACCTCGGTCGCCGGCTCGGCGCAGGCGGCGATCGTCAACGCGCTGGGGCTGGACGGCATCGAATGGCTGCGGCCGGCGTTGACGACGATCGCGCTGTCGATCTCGATTTTCGCCAACTATCTGCTGTTCCTGTGGATTTTCTGGATGCTGCCGCGCCACAAACCGAAGAAAAAAGCGCTGCTGCGCGGCACCTTGCTTGCGGCTATCGGCTTTGAGGTGATCAAGTTCGTGATGACGATGACGCTGCCGCAGGTGGCGAAATCGCCTTCCGGCGCGGCCTTCGGCTCGGTGATCGGGCTGATGGCGTTCTTCTACTTCTTCGCCCGCCTGACGCTGTTTTGCGCCGCCTGGATCGCAACGGCCGACTACAAAGGCGACAAAGCCTTGCCGGAACGCGAGCCGCCGGCACGCTGAAGCCATGCAATCGTGCCGGTGTTATCGCACGCGCCGGCACTTTCCTCTGGTTAATGAGCAAAAAACCAGTCAATCTCTCTAAATCATGCGGCATGGCATTCGAAAAACCAGCATAACAAACTACCCAGTCACTTTTCTTTCCCGTTTTTACAGCCATTCACACTGTATGAACCCCATTTCTCAACGTTTAACGCTACAGAAAAGAAGTCAGGTAAAACATTAGTCTTTTTAACCGGTTAGCGGCGGCGCAGCCCAGAGTTCCAGCGTTGAAAAGGCGGAATGCTGTCACTAAGATGGATTTTTACCCCCTCCAACAATAAGAAATAGATATGCAAGCCACCATCGCACCCCCACTCGACGCCGACGACGCGTCTACACCGGTGAATTCCCGCGGGAAAGTCATCGTCGCCTCGCTGGTCGGCACCGCCATCGAGTTCTTCGACTTTTACATCTACGCCACCGCCGCGGTGATCGTGTTCCCGCACATCTTCTTCCCGCAGGGCGACCCGACCACCGCGACGCTGCAGTCGCTGGCCACCTTCGCCGTCGCCTTTGTCGCGCGCCCTATCGGCTCTGCGCTGTTCGGCCACTTCGGCGATCGCGTGGGGCGCAAGGTGACGCTGGTCGCCTCGCTGCTGACCATGGGGATTTCCACCGTGCTGATCGGCCTGCTGCCGAGCTATGAAACCATCGGCATCTTCGCCCCTATCCTGCTGGCGCTGGCGCGCTTTGGCCAGGGGCTGGGGCTGGGTGGCGAATGGGGCGGCGCCGCCTTGCTGGCGACGGAGAACGCGCCGGCCAAAAAACGTGCGCTGTACGGCTCCTTCCCCCAGTTGGGCGCCCCGATCGGCTTCTTCTTCGCCAACGGCACCTTCCTGCTGCTCTCGTGGCTGCTGAGCGACCAGCAATTTATGGAATGGGGCTGGCGCGTGCCGTTCATCCTCTCCGCCGCATTGGTGCTGATTGGCCTGTACGTCCGGGTGTCATTGCATGAAACGCCGGTGTTCGCCAAAGCGGCCAAGGCCGGCAAACAGGTGAAAGTGCCGCTCGGCACGCTGCTGAGCAAGCATCTGAAAGCCACCATCCTCGGCACCTTCATCATGCTGGCGACCTACACGCTGTTTTATCTGATGACGGTCTATTCGATGACCTACGGCACTGCGCCGCAGCCGCTGGGGCTCGGTTACTCCCGTAACAGCTTCCTGTGGATGCTGATGGTGGCGGTGATCGGTTTCGGCGTGATGGTGCCCATCGCCGGCCTGCTGGCGGACGCGTTCGGCCGTCGCAAGACCATGATCGCCATTACCCTGCTGATGATCGGCTTCGCGTTCCTGTTCCCGACCCTGCTGGGTTCCGGCAACCAGGCGCTGGTGATGGGCTTCCTGCTGTGCGGCCTGAGCATCATGGGGCTGACCTTTGGCCCGATGGGCGCGCTGCTGCCGGAGCTGTTCCCCACCGAAGTGCGCTACACCGGCGCATCGTTCTCCTACAACGTCGCGTCGATTCTCGGCGCGTCCGTGGCGCCTTACATCGCCACCTGGCTGGCGGCCCACTACGGGCTGTTTTACGTCGGCATGTACCTGGCGGCGATGGCCGGGCTGACGCTGCTGGCCCTCCTGCTGATGAAAGAAACCCGCCACCAGTCGCTGTGATCCTCTGCGGCCCCCTCACTGCGGGGGGCCGCACGCGTTGTTCGTTTCCTGTCATAAAACCGGGCTATGCTGGACGTTTCTCTCGGTAACAGGATCGGCCGATGTCTCTGCGTCGTGGGGTATTTGTCTGCGTGGCGCTGCTGGCGGCTCTCGCCATCGCGCTCTATTACGGGTTGAAACCCGACCATCCCGATGCGCTGTGGCGCATCGTCAGCCAGCAATGTCTGCCCAATCAGCAGGCGCATGACAACCCGGCGCCCTGCGCGCAGGTGGATGTGCAGGCCGGTTTCGTGGTGTTTAAAGATCGCAACGGGCCGCTGCAATACCTGCTGATGCCCAGCGCCAAAATCACCGGTATCGAAAGCCCGGCAGTGCTGGACGCCGCCACGCCGAATTTCTTCGCCCAGGCCTGGCGCGCGCGCCACGTGATGGCGGAACGCTATGGCAAACCGATCGACGACGGCGATATTTCACTGGCGATCAATTCGGAATATGGCCGCACGCAAAACCAGCTGCACATTCATATCTCCTGCCTGCTGCCGGCGGTAAAACAGCGGCTGGCGCAGATCGGCCCCCATTTCATCGAGCAATGGCAACCGCTGCCCGGCGGCCTGTTGGGGCATGACTATCTGGGGCGGCGGGTGACCCCCGCCGAACTGGAACAACAGGGCGCCTTCCACCTGCTGGCCTCCGGCCTGCCGCGCGCCGACGGGCGCATGGGCAGCTTCGGCCTGGCGATGACCGCGCTGCCGGACGGGGATTTCCTGCTGCTGGCAACCGAGCGCAGCCTGCTGCCGTTCACCCTGGCCTCGGCGGAAGAGATCCAGGATCACGACTGCCGGCTGCTCACGCCGCCGCCGCGCGCCTGACTATTTTTTGCCTTTCATCTCCCGCAGGATCTGCCCGCACTGGTTCTCCTCGCCGCCTTCACTGGGCGAGACCAGCGCCAGCAGCGCCGCCGCCGGCGTCAGCACCGCCCCCAACGCCACCGCCGCCGCGCCGCGCGCGATCAGCGGCCCGGCTTTGACCCCGGCGTCCGGATGCTTGAAGGTGCCTTTCACGTACAGCGGCGATCGCAGGGTCAGCACGCGCATGCCCTTGCTTTCCGGATCGATGGACAAATCCAGCCGTTCGGTGGCGAGGTTGGTGTTGCCGGTGATGTTGATCACCGCGTTTTCGGTGTCGAACACGAACAGTCGCGGTGCGGCGACGCCGCTGCGAATGCCGACGTCCGCCGCCGCGCAGTTGATGCCCACCACGTCGTCACCGAACAGCTGTGCCACCAGATAGTTACCGACGTTCAGACCGAGGATCTCCATCAGGCTACGGCTGATCACCCCGTTATTGATCAGTAGGCGCAGATCGCCGTTGCTGGTCGCCAGCAGCTCGGCCACCGAATTGCCGCTGCCCGTCAGCCTGGCGTCGCCGTTCATCTGCCCGAGGCTGCGCTTCATCGCCTCCACGTTCGGCAACAGCTGTTTAAGCTGAAGTTTGCGTGCATGCATATCCACCTGCCCGCGCATCGGCTTTTTGCCGCCGTCGAGGCGCACGACGGCGTTCAGGCTGCCGCCCGCCATGCCGAAGCGCAGCGGATCCAGGCGCAGTTCGCCATTGTTCAGCTTCAGGTGCGTGGCCAGATCGCTCAGCGGCAAATCGCTGCCGCGTTCAATGCGCGCGGCGGCAAACTTCACGTCCGCATCCATCTTGCTCCAGCTTTGCGTATCGAACTGTTCGACCGGCAGCACCTTATCCGCAGGCTGACGGCTTTTCTCGCCGCGCCCGGCTTTGGCGGCGTTGGAGTCGGCGCCGATCAGCGGCGCCAGATCCGCCAACCTCAGCTGCCGGGCGTTCACCGCGCCGCTCAGCGTGGGCCGCGGTTTACCGGCAACGTACTTCAAGCTGCCGTGAATGTCGCTGTCGCCGATTTTTCCGTCGAATTTCTGGTACTCAAACACCGCGCCGCCCGGCTGATGCAGACGGGCGGTCAGATGGCCATCGGTCGCATACGGCGGGGTATTCGGCAACAACACGCCGGTCAGGCCATAGAGGTTGCTCAGGCTTTCACCGGAAAATTTCAGCTGTACATCCAGGCCGCCGAGGTTCAGCGGATCGGACAAGGTGCCCGCGACCACCACCCGGGTGCTGCCGGAGCGCACATCTGCCTGCAGCGGGAACGGCAAATCGGCGCTCTGCAGCGACAGCATGCCGCCAATCTTGCCGCTGCCGCTCAACGGTTCACCGTTATATTTGCCCTTCACCTGCCAGCCGAAAACGTAATCGGGGGTCGCGGCCTTGTCGCCGCCCTGTTTGCCGGTCACTTCACTGAACGGCAACGGCTTGCCGAGCGGATCGATGACGGCGCGGAAATCCGCCTTCAGCGTGGCGTCTTTAAAGGCGATCTGCCCCTTGTCGAATACGATGTCGTGAACGGTGAACGACCAGTCGGAAGGCGGCTGTTTGGGATCCTGGCCGGCGGCCAGGTCAAACGTCCAGTTGTTGTCGCCGTTGGCCAGACGTTGCAACGAAGCATTCGGCTGCTTCAGCCAGATGCGCGGGATCAGCAGCTCTTTACCCAGCAGCGCCAGCGGCGCAATGCTGGCGTCGACGCGCTGCAGCGTCACCATGCTGTCGCCGGGCATGTTTTTCGGGTTACCCAGCCACACGTCTTCGGCGTGAATATGCGGCCAGGGCACCCAGGCGCGCCAGCCGCCCTCATCCGGATTGCGCGACCAGTCGACGCCCAGATCGCCGCGAATGGCGAACGGTCGCCGCAGTTCGGCCGACACTTTGTCGTTGATGGTGGGCTTGAGTCGATTCCAGTCGAAGGTAGCAATGAAGATCGCCAGCGCGACGATCAGCAGCAGCACAATGCCGCCCAGCCAGCTGAAAACCTTTCCTGTTCTTGTCATAGCGGCTCCCTCAGCGCATAAATCGGGCTGCCGAATGAAAGGAAAAGGAGTTAGCAGCCCCGTTTAAGCCTAGCTGAGGATAGGCCGGAGTTCACGCCGGCGCGCCGGGCGCGGCGAACAGCGTCGGCACGCTGTGCAGAGTTTCAAAGCACGCCGGGCGGGAAAGGTAGTAGCCCTGAGCGGCCAGCGCGCCGGAACGCTGCACCAGCCGCCACTCTTGTTCGGTTTCCACGCCCTCGACGATCACCCCGTCGCTGTGCTGGTTCATCATCTTGATCAGGGTGCCGAGCAGCTGGACGCCCTCTTCCGACTGTTTGAGCAAGGTAAACAATTCGCGCGCCACCTTGATGTATTGATAACGCCAGGCGCCGACGGCGGAGAAGTTGGCCAGCCCGCTGCCGAAATCGTCCAGCCACAGCCGCTCGCCGCCGACGATCTGCTGCAGCGGGCGGTTTGACGCCGTTTCGGCGTGCTCCACCAGCTCGAAGCGCAGATAGGGCATCTCGGCGATCTGCCGTTGCAACGCGCTATGGCGCTGCAACGCTTGCAGCGCGATGCCGTCGATATTGACCGACACCATCACCGCGTGACGAATGAACAATGCCTGCCAGCGCTGCAACAGCGCCAGCTGTTCCTGGATCACCTGCAAACGCTGGGCGACGCCGAGCGAGGAAAAATAATGCTCCGGGGATTGCCGCTTGTCCGGCTCATTCGGGTGATACACCGCCGTCAGCAGTTCCACCGCCAGCAGCGCGCCGCTGGTGCGATAAATCGGCTGGAAGGTATACAAGCGCCGGCATTGCCGCCAGTAGCGCCGCGATTTGGCGCAGGCATAGAGGGCAAAACAAGGCGCCAGCAGACCAGAGATCAGATTGGTTATCATCGGTACTATCGCCGTGGCGGGGAAATGAGAGCGCTGCCGCTGTTTCTTTACCCAGCTTATCGGCAACGCGGCGTAAAACTTTAAGCCGAATTGCCGCCCGTTTCTCCTCCGTCCTGCCCGCGTTCGCCGATCGCGATCATAAAAAATTAAAACGCCGTTTTAATTTATTGACTCTCTGACCGCCTTGCGTGGAGACTGGCGGCTATTGCTTCTTCTTTAGCCAGGGCTTATTGACGATGACTATCCGAAATCTCGCCGTGATCGGCGAATGCATGATCGAGCTGTCGCAGCAGGGCGCACAGCTGACGCGCGGCTTTGGCGGCGATACCCTCAACACCGCCGTCTACCTCGCCCGCCAAATGCCGGAACAGACGCTACGGGTGCATTATGTCACCGCACTCGGCACCGACAGTTTCAGCGGCGACATGCTGCAGGCCTGGCGGCAGGAGAAGATCGAGACCGGGTTGATTCAGCAATTCGACAACAAGCTGCCGGGCCTGTACCTCATCGAAACCGACGCCGCCGGCGAACGTACTTTCTACTACTGGCGCAATGACGCCGCCGCCCGGTATTGGCTTGCGGGACCGCAGGCCGACGCACTGTGCGAACGGCTGGCGCAGTTCGATTACTTGTACCTCAGCGGCATTAGCCTGGCGATCCTCGCGCCTGCCGATCGCATGAAACTGCTGGCGCTGCTGCGCCGCTGTCGCGCCAACGGCGGCAAGGTGATCTTCGACAACAATTACCGTCCGCGTCTGTGGCAAAGCCGTGAGGAAACGCAGCAGGCCTACCGCGAGGTGCTGGCCTGTACCGACATCGCTTTTCTGACGCTGGATGACGAAGAGTTGCTGTGGGGAGCGCAGCCTATCGAACAGGCGGTAGCTCGCACACAGGCGCTCGGCGTCGGCGAGATCGTCATCAAACGCGGCGCGCACGCCTGTCTGGTGTTCAGTATGGCAGGGGAGAAGCTTGAGGTGCCGGCGATCGCGCTGCCGCCAGAGCGTGTCGTCGACACCACCGCAGCGGGCGATTCTTTCAGCGCCGGTTACCTGGCGGCCCGCCTGAACGGCGGCAGCGCCCAACGGGCGGCGCAGCGCGGCCATCTGCTGGCCGCTACGGTGATCCAGCATCGCGGCGCCATCATTCCCGCCGCAATGATGCCGGAGGCATAAAAAAAGCCGGCATCGCTGCCGGCTCTTTCTCTTTGTGCTTTGCCTTGCGGAAAATCAGCCCGCGACGGCGATGCGTTTCATATCGGTCATGTAGCCGCGCAGTTTACGGCCGACGGTTTCGATAGGGTGGCTGCGCACCGCTTCGTTCACGTCGCGCAGCTGCGCATTGTCCACCGCCGTACCCGCCACGGCTTTGCCCAAATCGCCCGCCTGCAGGGTGGTCATGAAGTCCTTCAGCAGCGGCACCGCCGCGTTGGCGAACAGGTAGTTGCCGTACTCTGCGGTATCGGAGATAACCACGTTCATTTCATACAGACGTTTGCGCGCAATGGTGTTGGCGATCAGCGGCAGCTCGTGCAGCGACTCGTAGTAAGCCGACTCTTCGATGATGCCGGCATCGACCATGGTTTCGAACGCCAGCTCAACGCCCGCTTTCACCATCGCCACCATCAGCACGCCGTGATCGAAGTACTCTTGCTCGCTGATCTTGCCTTCAAACTGCGGCGCATTCTCGAACGCGGTTTTGCCGGTCTCTTCGCGCCAGGTCAGCAGTTTCACGTCGTCTTCCGCCCAGTCGGCCATCATGCCGCTGGAGAACGCGCCAGAGATGATGTCGTCCATGTGCTTCTGGAACAGCGGCGCCATGATGGTTTTCAGCTGTTCGGACAGCGCATAGGCGCGCAGCTTGGCCGGGTTGGACAGGCGATCCATCATCAGGGTGATGCCGCCCTGCTTCAGCGCTTCGGTGATGGTTTCCCAGCCGAACTGAATCAGTTTCTCGGCGTAAGCCGGATCGGTGCCCTCAGCAACCAGCTTGTCGAAGCACAGCAGCGAACCCGCCTGCAGCATGCCGCACAGAATGGTCTGCTCGCCCATCAAATCGGATTTCACTTCGGCGACGAAGGAAGACTCCAGCACGCCGGCGCGGTGGCCGCCGGTCGCCGCCGCCCAGGCCTTGGCGATCGCCATGCCTTCGCCTTTCGGATCGTTTTCCGGGTGAACCGCAATCAGGGTCGGCACGCCGAAGCCGCGCTTGTACTCTTCACGCACTTCGGTGCCCGGGCATTTCGGTGCGACCATCACCACGGTGATGTCTTTACGCACCTGCTCACCCACTTCAACGATGTTGAAGCCGTGGGAGTAACCCAGCGCCGCGCCGTCTTTCATCAGCGGCTGCACCGCACGCACTACGGAAGAGTGCTGCTTGTCCGGCGTCAGGTTGACCACCAGATCCGCCTGCGGGATCAGGTCTTCGTAGGTGCCGACCTTGAAGCCGTTTTCGGTCGCCTTGCGCCAGGAAGCGCGCTTCTCGTCGATCGCTTCTTTGCGCAGGGCATAGGCGACATCCAGACCGGAATCGCGCATGTTCAAACCCTGGTTCAACCCCTGGGCGCCACAGCCGACAATCACCACTTTTTTACCTTTCAGGTAGCCGGCTTCGTCAGCAAATTCGTCGCGCGCCATAAAGCGGCATTTACCCAATTGCGCCAACTGCTGACGCAGGTTCAATGTGTTGAAATAGTTAGCCATGGTGGTACTCCGGTTTGATGTTGTCTTGCATTGTTATTTTCATTCCCCGCCCTGTCTGTGCGGAGATTCGTTAAACTCAATGTATAACAGGAAATGCGTTGCTTAAATTGATATATTGAGAACGTGATATTGCAATTTTTGCAACACTCTCACTGCGAGCGTATCGATATGGATTTACGTGATTTAAAGCTGTTCCTGCATCTGGCCGAAAGCCATCACTTCGGGCGCACCGCCAAGGCGATGCACGTCAGCCCGTCGACGCTCTCCCGCCAGATCCAGCGGCTGGAAGAGATCCTCGGGCAGCCGCTGTTCCTGCGCGATAACCGCACCGTGCAGCTCACCGACGCCGGCGAACAGCTGAAAGAATTCGCCCAGCAAACGCTGCTGCAATATCAGCAGCTGAAGCACTCGCTCGGCCAGCACGGCCCTTCGCTGAGCGGCGAACTGCGGCTGTTCTGCTCGGTGACCGCCGCGTATAGCCACCTGCCGCCGATCCTCGACCGCTTCCGCGCGCAGCACCCGCTGGTAGAGATCAAGCTGACCACCGGCGACGCCGCCGACGCGGTCGACAAGGTGCAGTCCAACGAGGCCGATCTCGGCATCGCCGGCCGGCCGGAAACGCTGCCCGCCAGCGTGGCGTTCACCAAAATCGGCGAAATTCCGCTGGTGCTGATCGCGCCGGCGCTGCCCTGCGCGGTGCGCAGCCAGGCGTTCGCCGACAAGCCCGACTGGGCCGAGATCCCCTTCATCTTGCCGGAGCACGGCCCTTCGCGAAAACGCATCGAACTGTGGTTCCGCCGTCACCGCATCAGCAATCCGCTGATTTACGCCACCGTCGGCGGCCACGAAGCCATCGTGTCGATGGTGGCCCTGGGCTGCGGCATCGCGCTGATCCCGAGCGTAGTGGTGGACAACAGCCCGGAACCGGTGCGCAACCGCATCTCGCAGTTGGATAACATCTCGATGGTCGAACCGTTCGAGTTGGGGGTCTGCGTCCAGAAAAAACGCCTCAGCGATCCGCTGATCGACGCCTTTTGGCGATTGCTGCATCCCCGCTGACGCGGGGTTTTTACAGGTCGGCCGGATCGACCTGCTTCATCGCCTCCACCTGCATCAGCCAGTGATAGAGCGGCTCAAGCTGCAAAAATGCCCCGGCCAGCAGCGGCGCCAGATCGGCGTTGAACAGCTTTTCCACTTCGCTGTCCGTCACCATCACCGCGAACGATTTGCGGTTGTACCAGGTGGCGATCTCCGCCGCCTGCTCCTTGACCAGCGGACGCTTGTAGCTCTCGCCCACCAGCTCGAACGGCGGGCGGCAACAGGCGGCCACCTCCAGGAAAAGCTGCGGCCGCTGTTTCAGCGTATGGCGGAACAGATCCATGGTCGGCTTGTTGGCGCTGTAGTAACCGAGCCCATAGCGCAGCATGTCCGGCCCCAGTTCGAAAAAGTAGACCGGCGCATCTTTCCAGTCTTTGCTCGGGCGCTTAAACGTGAGCCACATGCGGCTGCGGTAGCGCGACTTGTCGTGAGAAAACCGCGTATCGCGATGAATGCGCGACAGCGTTTTGCCGATCGCCGGGCGAGTCTCGAACTGCGGATCGATCGCCAGCATGCTGGGAGCAAGCTGCTCCACCAGCGCGCGAAACGGCGCCAGCAGCTCGCGATCGTAGATGTCGCGGTTGCCGTCGAACCACGCCTTATCGTTCTCGATCCGCACCTGCTGCAGGAAATTCAGGCCCTGCTGGCTAAAGCCGGAGAAAGGTTGCGTCATAAGTTTTTCCGTTCTGACGGTTTATCGGGTATTGCGCAGATCTTCCCTCTGCCAACGGCGTTTGATAAACACGCGCCGACGCGTGCGGAAATAGGCGACATACAGGTAGAACGCCGCCCGGTTGCTGAACAGCGCCCCGCCAACCGCGCCCCCCAGCAGCAGGGCGCCGGTGGCGATGCCGGTCATGCCCGCCGCCCACGCCGCCGCGGCGCCGAGGCAACACAGACCGAGTATGCCAAGGTAATATTGCAGCAATACCACCCCACTGTTTTTACCCTGCACCAGTTGGAACAGGATCAGCGTCATCCACACCGCCACGATCGCGCCGCTGCCCATCAACACGGCGGCGGAGGTCTTGCCGCTCCAGGCGGCCGCCACATCCGTGACCAGACCCATCACGCCCGCCAGGCCCAGCATCAGGCACACCATCAGCAGCATGACGTTGCCGACGCCCGGCGGTGACAGCCGCTGGCCCGGCGGTGACAGCCGCTGGCCCGGCGTCAGGAAATGCTGCTCGAGCTGCGCATCCACGCCGGCGAAAAGCGCGCGATCGCGCGCCGCGATTTGGCTTTCCATCTCCTGGCCTTCTGCCGCTAAACGGGACAACCGGTCGGATAAACCCACCGGACTCACCCCTGCAAAAAGAAGCGGAACGCCGGGTTGTCGGTTTCGTCGTGGCAATCGTAGCCCAGCGCCTGCAGGTGCCGCTCGAATTCCGGCTCGCTTTGCGCCAGCTCGAAGGCCGCCAGCACCCGGCCGAAGTCGGTGCCGTGGCTGCGATAGTGGAACAGCGAGATGTTCCAGTGCGTGCCCAGCGTCTGCAGGAACTTCAGCAGCGCGCCCGGCGACTCCGGAAACTCAAAGCTGTACAGCCGTTCGCGCAGCGGCTTCGACGGACGCCCGCCCACCATGTAGCGCACGTGCAGTTTAGCCATCTCGTCGTCCGACAGATCCACCACCTGATAACCGTCGGCGTTGAGTTCGTCGATGATCTCCCGCCGTTCGGCGTGGCCGCGCGTCAGCCGCACGCCGACGAAAATGCAGGCGTTGTCAGCATCGGCGTAGCGGTAGTTGAATTCGGTCACCGAGCGCCCGCCCAGCAGTTGGCAGAACTTGAGGAAGCTGCCCTGCTGTTCCGGAATGGTCACCGCCAGCAGCGCTTCGCGCTGTTCGCCCAGTTCGCAACGCTCGGAAACATAGCGCAGCCCGTGGAAGTTGAGATTGGCGCCGGACAGCACGTGCGCGAGACGCTCGCCCTGAATGTTGTGCTGCTGGACGTACTTTTTCAGCCCCGCCAAAGCCAGCGCGCCGGAAGGCTCGGCAATGGCGCGCACGTCCTCGAACAGATCTTTGACCGCCGCGCAGATGGCGTCGCTGTCCACGGTGATCACGTCGTCCAGATACTCACGGCACAGGCGGAAGGTTTCGTCGCCGATGCGCTTCACCGCCACGCCTTCGGCGAACAGCCCGACGCGCGCCAGATCCACCGGATGGCCGGCATCCAGCGCCGCGCGCAGGCAGGCGGAGTCTTCCGCTTCGACGCCGATCACTTTGATCTGCGGCATCAGCTGTTTGATCAACACCGCCACCCCGGCGGCCAGGCCGCCGCCGCCGACCGGCACGAAAACCCGATCCAGATGCGCGTCTTGCTGCAGCAGCTCCATCGCCAGCGTGCCCTGCCCGGCGATCACCATCGGGTGATCGAACGGCGGCACAAAGGTCATGCCCTGCTGTTGGGAAAGCTCGATCGCCTTCGCTTTGGCCTCGTCGAAATTGGCGCCGTGCAGCAGCACTTCACCGCCGAAGCCGCGCACCGCATCCACCTTGATGTCCGCGGTGGACACCGGCATCACGATCAGCGTTTTGATCCCCAGCCGTTTACCGGAGAAGGCGACGCCCTGCGCGTGGTTGCCGGCCGAAGCCGTCACGACGCCGCGCGCCTTCTGCTCTTCGTCCAGCCCGGCGATCATCGCATAGGCCCCGCGCAGCTTGAAGCTGTGCACCGGCTGGCGATCTTCGCGCTTCACCAAAATGGTGTTGCCGAGGCGCGAAGAGATTTTGCTCATGGCCTGCAACGGGGTGACTTGCGCCACCTCGTAAACCGGCGAGCGCAGTACCGCTCGCAGATATTCCGCGCCGCAGGGGGCGCTGGGTAGGGGTTGAGAGACCGCCATGCTGCTTATCCCCCCAGTTTGCTCTTGTCGCGCACCGCGCCTTTGTCGGCGCTGGTGGCCAACGAGGCGTAGGCGCGCAGCGCGAAGGACACCTGACGTTCACGATTTTTCGGCGTCCAGGCAGCGTCGCCGCGCGCCAGTTCCGCCTCATGCCGCGCCGCCAACTCCTGCTCGCTGACATCCAGCTGGATGCCGCGATGAGGAATGTCGATCGCAATCATGTCGCCGTCCTGCACCAGGGCGATCAGGCCGCCGTTAGCCGCTTCCGGCGAAGCGTGGCCGATGGACAACCCGGAGGTGCCGCCGGAGAAACGCCCGTCGGTGATCAGCGCGCACGCCTTGCCCAGCCCCATCGATTTCAGGTAGGTGGTTGGGTAAAGCATTTCCTGCATGCCCGGCCCGCCTTTCGGCCCTTCGTAGCGAATCACCACTACGTCGCCCGCTACCACTTTGCCGCCGAGGATCGCTTCTACCGCGTCGTCCTGGCTTTCATACACTTTGGCCGGGCCGCGGAAGGTGAGGATTTCCTTGTCGACGCCGGCGGTTTTGACGATGCAGCCGTTTTCCGCCAGGTTGCCGTACAGCACCGCCAACCCGCCGTCCTGACTGTAAGCGTGCTCACGGGTGCGGATGCAGCCTTCCTTGCGGTCGGTGTCCAGCGAATCCCAACGGCAATCCTGGGAGAATGCCTGCGTGGTGCGGATACCGGCCGGCCCGGCGGAGTACATTTTCTTGACGCTTTCGTCGCGGGTCAGCATCACGTCGTAAGCTTCCAGCGTCTGCGGCAGGGTCAGTCCCAATACGTTGTTCACCTCGCGGTTCAGCAAGCCGGCGCGATCCAGCTCGCCGAGGATGCCGATCACGCCGCCGGCGCGGTGCACGTCTTCCATGTGATATTTCTGCGTGCTCGGTGCCACCTTGCACAGGTGCGGCACTTTGCGCGACAGACGATCGATGTCTTCCATGGTGAAGTCCACCTCGCCTTCCTGCGCCGAAGCCAGCAGGTGCAGCACGGTGTTGGTCGAACCGCCCATGGCGATATCCAGCGTCATGGCGTTTTCGAACGCCGCCTTGTTGGCGATATTGCGCGGCAGCGCGCTTTCGTCATCCTGCTCGTAATAACGTTTGGTCAGCTCGACGATGCGCTTGCCGGCGTTGAGGAACAGTTCCTTGCGATCGGCGTGGGTGGCCAGCAGCGAACCGTTGCCCGGCTGCGACAGGCCCAGCGCTTCGGTCAGGCAATTCATCGAGTTGGCGGTGAACATGCCGGAGCAGGAACCGCAGGTCGGGCAGGCGGAACGCTCGATCTGCTCGCTGTCGGCGTCGCTGACGTTCGGGTTCGCGCCCTGGATCATCGCGTCCACCAGATCCAGCTTGATGATCTGGTTGGAGAGTTTGGTTTTGCCGGCTTCCATCGGGCCGCCGGAAACGAAGATCACCGGAATGTTCAGGCGCAACGCCGCCATCAGCATGCCCGGGGTGATTTTGTCGCAGTTGGAGATGCACACCATCGCGTCGGCGCAGTGGGCGTTCACCATGTATTCGACCGAGTCGGCGATCAGCTCGCGCGACGGCAGGGAATAGAGCATGCCGCCGTGGCCCATGGCGATGCCGTCATCCACCGCGATGGTGTTGAACTCTTTGGCCACGCCGCCTGAAGCTTCGATCTGTTCGGCGACCAGTTTGCCCAGATCGCGCAGATGCACGTGGCCCGGCACGAACTGGGTAAAGGAGTTGACCACGGCGATGATCGGCTTGCCGAAATCGGCGTCGGTCATCCCGGTCGCGCGCCACAATGCGCGGGCACCCGCCATATTGCGGCCGTGGGTGGTGGTGGCGGAACGGTACTTAGGCATGCTCTTTTCACTCCAAATGTATTTATGGCAGGCGGCGAACGAACCGCCTGGATATTTCTTATCTTGTCTGTCTTGTCGTCCGCCACGCTGCGCGGCGAGCCTTGTCGTTACGGGTTTACCGGATCCAGCCACCCGTATTTGTCTTCGGTCTTGCCGCTGAACAGGCCGAAGAACGCCTGTTGGATCTGTTTGGTCACCGGGCCGCATTTGCCGATGCCGACCTGAATGCCGTCCACGCTGCGCACCGGCGTGATTTCCGCCGCGGTGCCGGACATGAACACTTCGTCGGCCAGGTACAGCGATTCGCGCGACAGCACCTGCTCGCGCACGTCGAAGCCCATGTCTTTCGCCAGCTTGATGATCGCGTCGCGCGTGATGCCCGGCAGCGCCGACGAGGTGAACGGCGGGGTATAGAGCACGCCGTCTTTCACTTCAAACAGGTTCTCGCCCGCCCCTTCGGAAATGTAGCCGTGCACGTCGAGCGCGATGCCTTCCTGATAGCCGTGGCGGCGCGCTTCGCTGCCCACCAGCAGGGAGGAAAGATAGTTGCCGCCGGCCTTGGCCGCAGTGGGGATCGTGTTTGGTGCGACGCGGTGCCAGGAGGAGACCATCGCATCGATGCCTTGATCCAGCGCTTCTTCACCCAAATAAGCGCCCCAAGGAAACGCCGCGATAATCACGTCCGTTTTATAACCGGCCGGTGGGTTGACGCCCATGCCGACATCGCCGACGAACACCAGCGGACGAATGTACGCGCTGACCAGGTTATTCTTGCGCAGCGTAGCGCGGCAGGCTTCCATCAGCTCGTCGACGCTTTGCGACACCGGCATGCGGTAGATTTTCGCCGAATCGTGCAAGCGCTGCATATGCTCGCGATGACGGAATACCACCGGCCCCAAGTGCGAGTCATAGCAGCGTACGCCTTCAAACACCGACGTGCCGTAATGCAACGCGTGCGACATCACGTGCACTTTGGCCTCGGCCCAAGGAACCATCTCACCATTGAACCAAATGTAATCGGCTTTCTTTGTCATTGTTATTTATCCTTCTCGGCGCCTCAGGCGCGTATTTGTTGTGATGTTGGCTGCTGGATCTCGACGCAGGAGACGTCCATCAGTTTGCTTAATTGAGATGACAACAGGGCGACCGGACGCGGGCTGGCAACGGTCAATTCGATATTGATGCTGTCGGCGTTGGCCGGGGAAACCATATTCATAGCACAAACCTGAAAGCCGCGATGACGCACGACCCGCAATACGCGCTCTAACATTTCGGGGCGAAAACGCGCCTGGATCGAGAGTTGATGCTGCATCATGATATTTCCTCCAACATGGTTTCGTTGCCGGCGCCCGGCGGCACCAGCGGCCAGACGTTTTCGAGTTCGTCGATAGAGACCTGCAGCAGATAAGGGCCTTCGGTGTTGAACAGCGCCTCGAGCGCGCCCTCCACCTGATCCTTGCGGCTGATGCGCTGGCCGGGAATACCGAAGGCGGCGGCCAGCATCAGGAAGTCGGGGTTATCGGACAGGTTGGTTTCGCTGTAGCGGCCGTCGAAGAACAGCTGCTGCCATTGGCGCACCATTCCGAGGCGCTGGTTGTCCAGCAGCACGATCTTCAGCGGCAGCTGTTTGCGCTTAATGGTGCCCAGTTCTTGCACGTTCATCATGAAGGAGCCATCGCCCGAGACGCAGATCACCGTATCTTGCGGACGCGCGATCTGGGCCCCGACCGCCGCCGGCACGCCGAACCCCATGGTGCCGAGGCCGCTGGAGGTGATGAAATTCTCCGGGCGCTCGAACGTCATGTGCTGCGCGCTCCACATCTGGTGCTGACCGACGTCGGTGGTCACCACGCTGTTGACCGGCTTGCGGGCGGACAGCTGGCGCAAGAACAGCGGCGCGTAAATCGGCTGGCCGGGATGATCGTAGCGGCAGGCGTGATCGGCTTTCAGCGCCGTCACCCGTTGCCGCCAGGCGGCGATGTTCAGCGGGCGCTGCAACGCCGGCAGCAACGCTTTCAGATCGCCCTGCAGGGCCACATGCGCCTGGCGCAGCTTGCTCATCTCCGCCGGGTCGATGTCCATGTGGATCACTTTGGCGTGCGGCGCGAAGGCATTCAGCTTGCCGGTCACGCGGTCATCGAAACGCGCGCCGACGGCGATCAGCAGATCGCACTCCTGCACCGCCAGGTTAGCGGCCTTGGTGCCGTGCATGCCCAACATGCCAAGGTACAGCGGATCTTGCGCATCCGGCGCGCCCAGCCCCTTCAGGGTGGCGACGTTCGGCATGCGGGTCACGGCGATGAACTCGCGCAGCGCCGGCACCGCCTGCGCCATGCCCACGCCGCCGCCAACGTACAGCATCGGTTTATGCGCCTGCGCCAGCAGCTCAGCCGCCTCGGCCAACGCCGCCGTCGGTAACGCCGGCGCTTCATCGACCGGCATCAAATGCGGATGCAGGTCGCCTTGCGCCAGCTGGATGTCTTTCGGGATATCGATCAGCACCGGGCCAGGACGGCCGCCGGCGGCGATGGCGAAAGCTTCCGCCATGATGCCCGGCAAGGCATCCAGCGATTCCACCAGGAAGCTGTGCTTGGTGCAGGCCAGAGACAGGCCGAGAACATCGATCTCCTGAAAGGCATCGGTGCCGATCAGCGCGGATCCCACCTGACCGGTGATGGCGACAACGGGAACGGAATCGAGCAGCGCATCCGCCAGCCCGGTGATCAGGTTGGTGGCGCCGGGACCGGAAGTGGCGATACAGACACCGACTTTGCCGGTGGCGCGGGCGTAACCGATGGCGGCCATGGCGGCGCCCTGTTCATGGCGGCACAGCAGGTGTTCCACGCCGCCGTCGTACAGCGCATCGTACACCGGCATGATTGCCCCGCCCGGATAGCCGAATACGGTATCCACACCCTGCGCACGCAACGCTTGAACTACCCACTGAGCGCCATTCATAGTTATTTCCTCGCCTTACTTCGACAACCGCAGGATTTTGTTCTGTTTTTCATGCTCTGCCCCTTGCTCCACTTTTCTCTTGCCAATAAAAAACCCCCGGACCTGACGGTGCGGGGGTTCTCTTGCGATTCCGGCTTGTTTGCTAAGCCTTTCTTCGTCCAAGTGCAGCCCCGCACGGTGGGATAATAATCACCACCACGCTAATCACGACTAGGCTAATCACTTGGGCAAAGGCTTTCATAATGGGTTTGTTCACTGTGCTCATTCAGAACTAATGCTTACAGAGGTACCACAGCCGCGCGCGACATGACAACACTTTTTTTGCGTTATTATTCGGCGCAATCTGGTCATACCTCACGCGAATCGCCCGGATTTCACACGTTGGCGCGCATACCTGGATTTTTCACCGCGCCGGTGATGGCCTTGCCGCGCGTATCCTTGCCGAAGAACACCAACAGAGCGATCGCCACCGCCACCGTCCCGGCAACCATGGCCATCGCCAGGCCGTAATTATGCCCATGATGCTCGGCGAGGGTGGCTTGCAGCGTGGCGTTGACCGAAGCGATCAGGTTGCCCAGCTGATACACGAACCCCGGCAGCACCGCGCGGGTATTGGCCGGTACCAGCTCGGTCAGGTAGGTCGGCACCACGCCCCAGGCGCCCTGCACCATGAATTGCATCAGGAAAGCGCCGATCCCGAGCATCAGCGAACCGCTGGAAAACGCCCACAGCGGGATCACCGGTAACGCCAACAATGCGGCGATGATAATCGCTTTTTTGCGGCCGATTTTTTCCGATAACGAACCGAAGAAAACGCCGCCGATAATTGACGCGATATTGTAGCTAATGGCGATGATACTGACGGTTTTCGGATCGAAACCGTGCTGAACTTTCAGAAATACCGGATACAGATCCTGCGTGCCGTGAGAGAAGAAATTGAACGCCGCCATCAGCAGCACCAGATAGCAGCACAGCTTCCAGTGGCTCTTCAACACCGGCAGCAAGGCGCTGCTTTCTTTACGTTCACGCGCCGCCAGCCACACCGGCGACTCCTGCACGCAATAATAAATAAACGGCAGCAGCAGGATCGGCGCCGCGCCGATGACGAACATGCCGCGCCAGCCGACCGTTTCGAACAGCAGGCCGTACACCACCGCCGCCAGCAGATAACCGAACGGATAGCCGGCCTGGAAAATGCCCGACATCAAGCCGCGCGAGCGGTCCGGTATGGTTTCCATCGCCAATGATGACGCCACGCCCCAGATACCGCCCATCGCAACGCCGTACAACACTCGTAACAGCAAGAAGACCGTCAGCGAGGGCGCGGCGGCGGAGAGCAGCTCAAACACCGAGAAGAAGACGATATTCAGCATCAGGATCGGTTTGCGGCCATATTTTTCCGCAGCGCGCCCGAAGATCAGCGCGCCGATCGGCCGCACCGCCAGCGTGAGCAGAATCGCCAACGTGACCTGTTCCAGGCCGACGTGAAAGGATTGTGCGATGTCGCTGAGTAAGAATACCAGCACGAAAAAATCGAAAGCGTCGAGCGTCCAGCTTGAAAAACTGGCGATTGCCGCATTGCGTTGCAGCGGGGTCCAACCAAACATAGTGTTATCCCTACCGTAGAGTACGAAGTCAGGAGATTTAGCGGCTGCCGGGCAGACTGCGGCGGCGGTCGGAGTGTGTTAAAGAAGTGATTTTTCTTTTAATCAATTGTTAAATACACCCATCAAGCCTATGGCTGCAATGCGTACAGGCCGCTAATGTGTTGCAGGCTTCAGCGAATTGTTAATGGGTATTGCCATAGGCTGCGAGGCGGTTCGCACAATTTCGTTCAATTCGATGAAAATCAGTGATTATGCTGCGAGTTTCATGGAAAAAATGCCAAGAACGCCGCGCGGCACCTGGATAAATCGCGCATCATGCCGCCCTCAGCAAGGAGAGCGATATGTCACTGGCGGTAATCTATAGCCGCGCCATCATCGGCGTTCAGGCCCCTTCCGTAACGGTAGAGGTGCATATCAGCAATGGCCTGCCCGGCCTGACGCTGGTTGGCCTGCCGGAAACCACGGTAAAAGAGGCGCGCGATCGGGTGCGCAGCGCCCTGATCAACAACGGTTTCACCTTTCCCGCCCGCCGCATCACCGTCAATTTGGCACCGGCCGATCTGCCGAAAGAAGGCGGGCGCTACGATCTGCCGATTGCGCTGGCGATCCTCGCCGCCTCCGAGCAACTACCCCTCGCCCCGTTGGCACGCTACGAGTTTCTTGGCGAACTGGCGCTGTCCGGCGCGCTGCGCGCGGTCAGAGGCGCCATCCCGGCGGCGCTGGCGGCGGCTGACGCCGGACGACAATTGGTCCTCTCCACGGACAACGCCGCCGAGGTCGGCCTGATTGCGCAGTCACAATCCCATACTGCCCAACACCTGTTGGAGGTCTGTGCCTTTTTGCTCGGTCAGGGCGAGCTGCCGGTAGCCATCACGCCTCCCGCGGCAGACAACCCGCATGAAAACGCCGATCTGCGCGACATCATCGGCCAAGAGCAGGCCAAGCGGGCATTAGAGATCGCCGCCGCCGGCGGGCATAACCTGCTGCTGATTGGGCCGCCGGGCACCGGTAAAACCATGCTGGCCAGCCGACTGACGGGCTTACTGCCGCCGCTAACGGAACCTGAGGCTCTGGAAAGCCTGGCGGTCGCCAGCTTGCAGCATCCTGTTCTCACCGCTTTGCCATGGCGCCAGAGGCCATTTCGCGCACCGCATCACAGCGCATCGATGGCGGCGTTGGTCGGCGGCGGCTCACTGCCGCGCCCGGGTGAGATATCTATGGCGCATAACGGCGTGCTGTTTCTGGATGAGCTGCCGGAATTCGAGCGTAAGGTGCTGGATGCGCTGCGTGAACCGCTGGAATCCGGCGAGATCGTGATTTCACGTGCCAACGCCAAGGTCTGCTTCCCGGCCAAGGTGCAATTGATCGCGGCGATGAATCCCAGCCCAACCGGGCATTACCAGGGCATGCATAATCGCGCCTCGCCGCAGCAGGTGCTGCGCTACCTGGCCCGGCTGTCAGGGCCTTTTCTCGATCGTTTCGATCTGTCTATCGAAGTGCCGCTGTTACCTCCAGGCACGCTCAGTAAGCGGCAAACTCAGGGAGAAAGCAGCGAGCAGGTGCGGGAAAGAGTGCGACAGGCACGCACCCGGCAGCTCGAACGCGCCGGTAAAATCAACGCGCTGTTAAACAACCGTGAAGTGGAACGGGATTGCGTGTTGCAGGCGGCAGACGCCGAGTTTTTGGAAGCGACATTAAACGCGTTGGGGTTATCGGTCCGCGCCTGGCAGCGCATCTTGAAAGTGGCGCGCACGCTGGCGGATTTGGCGGGGGATGCCGAGATCGGCAGGCACCACCTCAGCGAAGCGCTGAGCTATCGCAGTATGGACCGTCTGCTGTTACAACTGCATCGTAGTCTGGAATAGAAAATGGAGCCCGAAGGCCCCATCGTCTTTAGTCTTCGCTGTCGCTGTAATCTTCTACTGCGTCAGCCTGCGGCTTACCGCCGGACAGCGTATGGAATTTCTTCGGGCGACGTGTGCGCGCCAGATATTTAGCCCATACTTTTTCCTGCTCGGTAGCCGCTTCGCGCTCACCGCGGCACACTGCGACGAACAGCTGTTCTTCTTCAGTGGCCGGCTGGCGTTTGCCCGAGTCCAGCTCGTTAAACGCGTAGCCGAAGCGCTCTAGCAATTGCGCCTCTTTAATGGTGAAATCGCCGTGACGGGAGAACCCGCGAGGGTAATGTTTATTATCAAAAAAACGATTGGTCGTGGTGAAGCTATCCGCCATCTGACACGCTCCTAATTCTCTTATGGCCGTGCTGTTTATGGCGCGGAGTATTAGATAGGCTTGACAGCGTGTAAAACAAAACATTTAAATCTTAACGACAAATTTTTTTGGAGATAGGTGTGGATACCGAATTACTGAAAACCTTTTTGGAGGTCAGTAGAACGCGTCACTTTGGCAGAGCCGCAGAATCTTTGTACTTAACGCAGTCCGCGGTCAGTTTCCGCATCCGTCAGTTAGAAAACCAGTTGGGCGCAAATTTATTTACCCGTCATCGCAATAACATCCGCCTGACGCCTGCCGGCGAGCGGCTTCTGCCCTATGCCGAAAGCCTGATGAACACCTGGCAGTTGGCGAAGAAAGAGGTCGTGCGTTCACTGCAACATACCGAGCTGTCGATCGGCGCGACTGCCTCGTTGTGGGAGGCTTATTTGACCCCCTGGTTGCAGTCTCTCTATCAACAAAGAGAGGCGCTGCAGCTCGAAGCCAGGGTGGCCTTAAGGCACTCTTTGGTAAAGCAACTGCATGAAAGGCAGCTCGATTTACTGATCACCACTGAGCCGCCAAAGATGGACGAACTGGCCAGCCAGCAACTGGGCAATTTCTCATTACGCCTGTTCTCATCCGCGCGTCGTGACAAGCAATCCCCCATGCCGTACATCAAGCTGGAATGGGGGGCCGACTTCCACCAACAGGAAAACCGCATGTTGGAAGGTGATAACGTGCCGGTACTCACGACCACCTCGGCACACCTGACGCGTCAGTTGCTGGAAACCACAGGCGGATGCGCTTTCCTGCCCAGCCAGTGGGAAAAAGAGTATCCGCAGTTGCTTGCCGCCGCCGAGATCCCGCCGATTGTCCGCCCACTGTATGCCGTCTGGTTGCAAAACAGCGATCAACAGCCTTTGATTCGGCAATTACTTAAAATACCTTTAAATACCGCAGCCTAAAGCGCTATGGCGGCCTTAAAAGCCGCCGCCGTGGTCATGGCTGTCTATCATGCCAAAAACCGCCCATCGCCTTCTGAGAGAAGAAAATGCAAAATGGTAGGAGAATCAGGAGGTCGGCGGAGGTAAAGATCGAAAGATCATAAGGCAACTCGGATCAGATAGACATCAGCATAGAGCAGCCAATGCGCTCTTTTCCAAAGCGGGAATGCTCTAAGGGAAGGGATAATAGGTAAAAAAAAACCCTTTGCTTTCGCAAAGGGTTCTTAATATGGCAGGGGCGGAGAGACTCGAACTCGCGACACCCGGTTTTGGAGACCGGTGCTCTACCAACTGAGCTACGCCCCTAAATCTCGCTTAACATTATGCCTGCTAAAAAAGCAGGCACAATTAAATAAGTGGCGGAACGGACGGGGCTCGAACCCGCGACCCCCTGCGTGACAGGCAGGTATTCTAACCAACTGAACTACCGCTCCACCGATTCTTTTACGTTGTATCTTTCGATACCGGCAAT
>NZ_JBJNMO010000012.1:0-30529 GCF_052168495.1 Serratia sp. CY52157
GAACATGGTTGTAACCCTGATTCACCCAATCGCGATGGATGACGGTCTGCGTTTCGCAATCCGTGAAGGCGGCCGTACTGTAGGCGCTGGTGTTGTTGCTAAAGTTATCGCTTAATCGCTGATAAAGTTTGACGCGACACGCGGTAAAAGGGCATCATTTGATGCCCTTTTTCTACGCTGTGAACTAGAACCTATCTCATCAGCGATTTTGCAGTCATAATCATTGGTGAGATGGGCTCTTAAACCGTATTGACTGAATACGTCATGGCGTAAAACACCGGGATATCGCTAGTGCGGTATCCGATCGGTTTGGTTTGCCTCGCAATGCGAGGCAAAGTTGTTTGTTCTGAATCATCATTGTGACAGGTTGGTTTATGAGTGCGAATACCGAGGCTCAAGGGAGCGGACGCGGCCTGGAAGCGGCAAAGTGGCTGATCGTCGCCGTTCTGTTGGTTGTGGCTATTGTCGGTAACTATTACTACCGTGATTTAAGCCTGCCATTGCGCGCGCTGGCAGTTGTGCTGATCATCGCCGTTGCAGGTGCAGTGGCTCTGATGACCACCAAAGGCAAAGCTACCGTTGCGTTTGCCCGCGAAGCGCGTACCGAAGTACGTAAAGTGATTTGGCCAACTCGTCAGGAAACGCTACACACCACGTTGATCGTTGCCGCGGTAACCGCCGTGATGTCACTGATTCTGTGGGGGCTGGATGGTATTCTGGTCCGTCTGGTGTCGTTTATTACTGGCCTGAGGTTCTAAAATGTCTGAAGCTCCAAAAAAACGTTGGTACGTCGTTCAGGCGTTTTCCGGTTTTGAAGGTCGCGTAGCGCAATCGCTGCGTGAACACATCAAACTGCACGATATGGAAGAGCTGTTCGGCGAAGTGATGGTGCCTACGGAAGAAGTGGTTGAAATCCGTGGTGGCCAGCGTCGCAAGAGCGAGCGTAAATTCTTCCCTGGCTACGTGCTGGTGCAGATGGTGATGAATGACGCCAGCTGGCACCTGGTGCGCAGCGTACCGCGTGTCATGGGGTTCATCGGCGGTACGTCTGACCGTCCTGCGCCGATCAGCGATAAAGAAGTTGATGCGATCATGAACCGCCTGCAGCAGGTCGGTGACAAACCGCGTCCGAAAACGCTGTTCGAACCGGGCGAGCTGGTGCGCGTCAACGACGGCCCGTTTGCCGATTTCAACGGCGTGGTCGAAGAAGTCGATTACGAGAAGAGCCGCCTGAAAGTTTCCGTTTCCATCTTCGGTCGTGCAACGCCGGTGGAACTGGACTTCAGCCAGGTTGAAAAAGGTTGATCGAATAATCAGCAATAAGCGGTCCGTTGCCGCTTGTCAAAGGCGCGAAATTGAACTACAATTTCGCGCCTTTTGTTTTTAGATGCCTTGCCTGATGTTTGTCCGGCGAGGTTAAACACGGGGAGCCTCTCACGAGGCGATACTACCCAAACCGAGGAAATTTAAATGGCTAAGAAAGTACAAGCCTACGTTAAGCTGCAAGTTGCAGCTGGTATGGCTAACCCGAGCCCACCAGTGGGTCCAGCTCTGGGTCAGCAGGGCGTTAACATCATGGAATTCTGTAAGGCATTCAACGCTAAAACTGACAGCGTTGAGAAAGGTCTGCCGATTCCGGTTGTTATCACCGTTTATTCTGATCGCTCCTTCACTTTCGTTACCAAAACCCCGCCAGCAGCAGTTCTGCTGAAAAAAGCGGCTGGTATCAAGTCTGGTTCCGGTAAGCCGAACAAAGACAAAGTAGGTAAAGTGACCCGTGCTCAGGTACGTGAAATCGCAGAAACCAAAGCTGCGGACATGACTGGTTCTGACGTTGAAGCGATGACTCGCTCCATCGAAGGTACCGCTCGTTCCATGGGCCTGGTAGTGGAGGATTAAGAGATGGCTAAGCTGACCAAGCGCATGCGCGTGATCCGTGACAAAGTTGATGCTACTAAACAGTATGACATCACTGAAGCTGTTGCTCTGCTGAAAGAGCTGGCCACCGCTAAATTCGTAGAAAGCGTTGACGTTGCCGTTAACCTCGGCATCGACGCTCGTAAATCTGACCAAAACGTTCGTGGCGCTACCGTTCTGCCACACGGCACCGGTCGTTCCGTTCGCGTTGCCGTATTTACCCAAGGCGCTAACGCTGAAGCAGCGAAAGCTGCCGGCGCAGAGCTGGTAGGTATGGACGATCTGGCTGAGCAGATCAAGAAAGGCGAAATGAACTTCGACGTTGTTATTGCTTCTCCGGATGCAATGCGCGTTGTAGGTCAACTGGGCCAGATCCTGGGTCCACGCGGCCTGATGCCAAACCCGAAAGTGGGTACCGTTACTCCGAACGTTGCTGAAGCAGTGAAAAACGCTAAAGCAGGTCAGGTTCGCTACCGTAACGACAAAAACGGCATCATCCATACCACTATCGGTAAGGTTGATTTCGACGCAGACAAACTGAAAGAAAACCTGGAAGCCCTGCTGGTTGCGCTGAAAAAAGCAAAACCTTCTCAGGCGAAAGGCATGTACATCAAGAAAGTTAGCCTCTCCACCACCATGGGTGCTGGCGTTGCTATCGATCAAAGCGGTCTGTCTGCCGCAGCGAACTAATCGCACTTGCGATTATCGCTTTGACTTGGGGCCGAGATTTGTCTAGAATCTTATGCCCCAAGGTTTTGCTATTGGCTATGCCGTAGGCAAAACAAAGATTTTTCGGTTGGAGCCTGGCCTATCCAGGCCTCCGTCCAAGACCGCAGGTGTATCGCAAGATACTTAATCCTTCCTGCGTAGACGGTGACAGAGCCTAAGAAAATTTTTCTTTTTTATAAAAGAATGTCTTTGCTGGATTCTGCTCACCGTGTTAAGCCGCTCGGCGTGGCGTTTTACAAAGCGCCGAGTGAAGTGAGTTCCGGGGGATTTTCCCCGGCTAATCCAGGAGCAAAAAGCTAATGGCATTAAATCTTCAAGACAAACAAGCGATTGTTGCTGAAGTCAGCGAAGTAGCCAAAGGCGCGCTGTCTGCGGTTGTTGCGGATTCCCGCGGCGTTACCGTAGATAAAATGACTGAACTGCGTAAAGCAGGTCGTGAAGCTGGCGTTTACATGCGTGTTGTTCGCAACACCCTGATGCGTCGCGTAGTTGAAGGCACTCCATTCGAATGCCTGAAAGACACGTTTGTCGGTCCAACCTTGATTGCATTCTCTCACGAACACCCGGGCGCTGCTGCTCGTCTGTTCAAAGAGTTCGCGAAAGCGAATGCAAAATTCGAGGTTAAAGCTGCGGCCTTTGAAGGTGAGCTGATCCCAGCGGCGCAAATCGACCGCCTGGCGACGCTGCCAACTTACGAAGAAGCGATCGCACGCCTGATGGCAACCATGAAAGAAGCCGCTGCCGGCAAACTGGTTCGCACTCTGGCTGCAGTACGCGATCAGAAAGAAGCGGCGTAAGCCACTCTTTCTTAGCCTTTGCTAACGTATTTAAACTATTTCTGAATTTTAGGAACAATTGTTATGTCTATCACTAAAGACCAAATCCTGGAAGCAGTTGCCGCTATGTCCGTAATGGACGTTGTTGAACTGGTTTCCGCTATGGAAGAAAAATTCGGCGTTTCTGCTGCTGCTGCTGTAGCTGTAGCTGCTGGCCCAGCTGAAGCTGCTGAAGAGAAAACTGAATTCGACGTTATCCTGAAAGCTGCAGGCGCTAACAAAGTTGCTGTTATCAAAGCAGTACGTGGCGCTACCGGCCTGGGTCTGAAAGAAGCTAAAGACCTGGTTGAATCTGCTCCAGCCGCTCTGAAAGAAGGCGTGAGCAAAGATGACGCAGAAGCTCTGAAAAAATCTCTGGAAGAAGCTGGCGCAGAAGTTGAAGTTAAATAAGCCAACCCTTCCGGTTGCAGCCTAGTCTTTTAGGCTGATGGCTGGTGACTTTTTAGTCACCAGCCTTTTTGCGCTGTAGGGCGCCAGTAGCGTTTCACACTGTTTGGCTGCTGGTTTCGCCTCCCAATGTTTGTTTCTATCGACGACTTAATATACCGCGGTCTTTGCACTACCAGGAGTTCTGGGGGAAGGCGCGATGAAATGGTTTAAGCGTGATAGCAAGAGATATTGCGGAAAGTGTTCCCGCTTTCCGGTCGACAAAACGGTGTTGCATGAACTGTCCCTAATCGGACGGACAGATTGGGTCACTGATCAGCGAGCTGAGGAACCCTATGGTTTACTCCTATACCGAGAAAAAACGTATTCGTAAGGATTTTGGTAAACGTCCACAAGTGCTGGACATACCATATCTCCTTTCTATCCAGCTTGACTCGTTCCAGAAGTTTATCGAGCAAGATCCAGAAGGGCAGTACGGCCTTGAAGCCGCATTCCGTTCTGTTTTCCCTATCCAGAGCTACAGTGGCAATTCGGAGCTGCAATACGTTAGCTACCGTCTTGGTGAGCCGGTCTTCGACGTCAAAGAGTGCCAGATCCGTGGTGTGACGTTCTCTGCACCGCTGCGCGTAAAACTGCGCCTGGTTATCTATGAGCGCGAAGCGCCTGAAGGTACGGTCAAAGACATCAAGGAACAAGAAGTCTACATGGGCGAAATTCCGCTCATGACCGAAAACGGCACCTTTGTGATCAACGGTACTGAGAGGGTTATCGTATCTCAGTTGCACCGTAGTCCTGGCGTATTCTTTGACAGCGATAAGGGCAAAACCCACTCCTCGGGTAAAGTGCTGTACAACGCACGCATCATCCCTTACCGCGGTTCATGGTTGGACTTCGAGTTCGATCCGAAAGACAACCTGTTCGTGCGTATTGACCGTCGCCGCAAACTGCCTGCGACCATCATTCTGCGCGCGCTGAACTACACCACTGAACAGATCCTCGACCTGTTCTTTGACAAGATCGTCTTCGAAATCCGCGACAACAAGCTGCAGATGGAGCTGGTGCCAGAGCGCCTGCGTGGTGAGACCGCTTCGTTCGATATCGAAGCCAACGGCAAGATCTACGTAGAGAAAGGCCGTCGCATCACCGCTCGTCATATCCGTCAGCTGGAAAAAGACGACATTCAGAGCATTGAAGTACCGGTAGAGTACATCGCGGGCAAAGTGGTCGCGAAAGACTATATCGATACCAATACCGGCGAACTGATCTGCGCAGCCAACATGGAGCTGTCGCTGGATCTGCTGGCCAAGCTGAGCCAGTCCGGCCACAAGCGCATCGAAACGCTGTTCACCAACGATCTGGACCACGGCGCGTACATCTCTGAAACGCTGCGTGTCGATCCGACCAACGATCGTCTGAGCTCGCTGGTAGAAATCTACCGCATGATGCGCCCTGGTGAGCCGCCAACGCGCGAAGCTGCCGAAAGCCTGTTCGAGAACCTGTTCTTCTCCGAAGACCGCTACGATCTGTCCGCGGTTGGCCGTATGAAGTTCAACCGTTCTCTGCTGCGCGACGAGATCGAAGGTTCGGGCATCCTGAGCAAAGACGACATCATCGAAGTGATGAAGAAGCTCATCGATATCCGTAACGGCAAGGGCGAAGTGGACGATATCGACCACTTGGGCAACCGTCGTATCCGCTCCGTCGGCGAAATGGCCGAGAACCAGTTCCGCGTAGGTCTGGTGCGTGTTGAGCGTGCGGTGAAAGAGCGTCTGTCTCTGGGCGATCTGGATACCCTGATGCCTCAGGACATGATCAACGCCAAACCGATTTCGGCGGCGGTGAAAGAGTTCTTCGGCTCCAGCCAGCTGTCCCAGTTCATGGACCAGAACAACCCGTTGTCCGAGATCACGCACAAGCGTCGTATCTCCGCACTGGGCCCGGGCGGTCTGACCCGTGAGCGCGCCGGCTTTGAAGTTCGAGACGTACACCCGACCCACTACGGCCGCGTGTGCCCAATCGAAACGCCGGAAGGTCCAAACATCGGTCTGATCAACTCCCTGTCCGTGTACGCACAGACTAACGAGTATGGCTTCCTGGAAACCCCGTACCGCCGCGTGCGTGACGGCGTGGTGACCGATGAAATCAACTACCTGTCTGCTATTGAAGAAGGCAACTTCGTTATCGCCCAGGCGAACTCCAACCTGGATGACGAAGGCCGCTTCGTAGAAGACCTGGTCACCTGCCGCAGCAAAGGCGAATCAAGCCTGTTCAGCCGCGACCAGGTTGACTACATGGACGTATCCACCCAACAGGTCGTTTCCGTTGGTGCCTCACTGATTCCATTCCTGGAACACGATGACGCCAACCGTGCATTGATGGGTGCGAACATGCAACGTCAGGCCGTACCAACCCTGCGCGCCGATAAGCCGCTGGTCGGTACCGGTATGGAACGCGCTGTAGCGGTTGACTCCGGCGTAACTGCCGTTGCCAAACGCGGCGGTGTGATCCAGTACGTGGATGCTTCCCGTATCGTTATCAAAGTTAACGAAGACGAGATGTACCCGGGCGAAGCAGGTATCGATATTTACAACCTGACCAAGTACACCCGTTCTAACCAGAACACCTGCATCAACCAGATGCCGTGTGTGAATCTGGGTGAGCCAATCGAGCGCGGCGACGTGCTGGCGGATGGCCCATCGACAGACCTGGGCGAACTGGCGCTGGGCCAGAACATGCGCGTAGCGTTCATGCCTTGGAACGGCTACAACTTCGAAGACTCCATCTTGGTCTCCGAGCGCGTGGTGCAGGAAGATCGCTTCACCACCATCCACATCCAGGAACTGGCGTGCGTGTCTCGCGACACCAAGCTGGGGCCTGAAGAGATCACCGCCGACATCCCTAACGTGGGTGAAGCGGCGCTCTCCAAGCTGGATGAGTCCGGTATCGTGTATATCGGTGCTGAAGTGACCGGCGGCGACATCCTGGTCGGTAAGGTAACGCCTAAAGGCGAAACCCAGCTGACGCCGGAAGAGAAACTGCTGCGTGCGATCTTCGGTGAGAAAGCGTCTGACGTTAAAGACTCTTCTCTGCGTGTGCCGAACGGTGTTTCCGGTACGGTTATCGACGTGCAGGTCTTCACCCGCGATGGCGTGGAAAAAGACAAGCGCGCGTTGGAAATCGAAGAGATGCAGCTGAAGCAGGCGAAGAAAGACCTGACTGAAGAACTGCAGATCCTGGAAGCCGGCCTGTTTGCGCGTATCCACGCGGTACTGGTTGCCGGTGGCATCGAAGCCGACAAGCTGAGCAAGCTGCCGCGTGATCGCTGGCTGGAACTGGGCCTGACCGACGAAGAGAAGCAAAACCAGCTGGAGCAGCTGGCTGAGCAGTACGACGAACTGAAATCCGACTTCGAGAAGAAGCTGGAAGCCAAGCGTCGTAAGATCACTCAGGGCGACGATCTGGCGCCGGGCGTACTGAAAATCGTCAAGGTTTATCTGGCCGTTAAACGTCAGATCCAACCGGGTGACAAGATGGCGGGCCGCCACGGTAACAAGGGTGTTATCTCCAAGATCAACCCGATCGAAGATATGCCTTACGATGAAAACGGCACGCCGGTAGACATCGTACTGAACCCGCTGGGCGTACCATCACGTATGAACATCGGTCAGATCCTGGAAACCCACCTGGGTATGGCTGCGAAAGGCATCGGTGAGAAGATCAACCAGATGCTGAAGCAGCAGCAGGAAGTGGCCAAGCTGCGTGAGTTCATCCAGAAGGCCTACGATCTGGGCGACGACGTTTGCCAGAAAGTTGACCTGAACACCTTCAGCGACGACGAAGTGCTGCGTCTGGCAGAGAACCTGAAAAAAGGTATGCCGATCGCAACGCCGGTGTTTGACGGTGCGAAAGAGACTGAAATCAAGAAGCTGCTGGAAATGGGCGGTATCCCGACCTCCGGTCAGATCACGCTGTTCGATGGCCGTACCGGTGAGCAATTCGAGCGCCAGGTTACTGTCGGCTATATGTACATGCTGAAACTGAACCACTTGGTTGACGATAAAATGCACGCCCGTTCAACCGGTTCTTACAGCTTGGTTACTCAGCAGCCTCTGGGTGGTAAAGCGCAGTTCGGTGGTCAACGCTTCGGTGAGATGGAAGTGTGGGCACTGGAAGCATACGGCGCGGCTTATACCCTGCAGGAAATGCTCACCGTTAAGTCGGATGACGTTAACGGCCGTACCAAGATGTACAAAAACATCGTGGATGGCGATCACCGGATGGAGCCAGGCATGCCGGAATCCTTCAACGTACTGTTGAAAGAAATCCGCTCGCTCGGCATCAACATCGAACTGGAAGACGAGTAATCGTCATTCCGGCTCAGGCTCCCCGCCTAAGGGAGCCTGAGGGTGGTTGTTCAGGTCACACGGGTACCTACTGCGGTTGTGGGTGCCCAACAGGTTTAACTCCGACAGGAGCCAATCCGTGAAAGACTTATTGAAGTTTCTGAAAGCGCAAACTAAGACCGAAGAGTTTGATGCGATCAAGATTGCTCTGGCCTCGCCAGACATGATCCGTTCGTGGTCGTTCGGTGAAGTTAAGAAGCCGGAAACCATTAACTACCGTACGTTCAAACCAGAGCGTGACGGCCTTTTCTGCGCCCGTATCTTCGGGCCGGTAAAAGATTACGAGTGCCTGTGCGGTAAGTACAAGCGCTTGAAACACCGCGGCGTGATCTGTGAGAAGTGCGGCGTTGAAGTGACCCAGACCAAAGTGCGTCGTGAGCGCATGGGCCACATCGAGCTGGCTTCCCCGACTGCGCACATCTGGTTCCTGAAATCGCTGCCATCCCGCATCGGTTTGCTGCTGGATATGCCGCTGCGTGATATCGAACGCGTACTGTACTTCGAATCCTATGTGGTGGTCGAAGGCGGTATGACCAACCTCGAGCGTCGTCAGATCCTGACCGAAGAGCAGTATCTGGACGCGCTGGAAGAGTTCGGTGACGAATTCGACGCCAAGATGGGTGCGGAAGCCATTCAGGCCCTGTTGAAAAACATGGATCTGGAAGCCGAGTGCGAGCAGCTGCGTGAAGAGTTGAACGAAACCAACTCCGAAACCAAGCGCAAGAAACTGACCAAGCGTATCAAGCTGCTGGAAGCGTTCGTACAGTCCGGTAACAAGCCGGAGTGGATGATCCTGACCGTGCTGCCGGTACTGCCGCCGGATCTGCGCCCGCTGGTTCCGCTGGATGGCGGTCGTTTCGCGACGTCGGATCTGAACGATCTGTATCGCCGCGTGATCAACCGTAACAACCGTCTGAAACGCCTGCTGGATCTGGCTGCGCCGGACATCATCGTGCGCAACGAAAAGCGTATGCTGCAAGAAGCGGTAGACGCCCTGCTGGATAACGGCCGTCGCGGTCGTGCGATCACCGGTTCCAACAAACGCCCTCTGAAATCTTTGGCCGACATGATCAAAGGTAAGCAGGGTCGTTTCCGTCAGAACCTGCTCGGTAAACGCGTTGACTACTCAGGCCGTTCCGTTATCACCGTAGGTCCATACCTGCGTCTGCATCAGTGCGGTCTGCCTAAGAAGATGGCGTTGGAGCTGTTCAAACCGTTCATCTACGGCAAATTGGAGCTGCGTGGCCTGGCCACCACCATCAAAGCCGCCAAGAAAATGGTTGAGCGTGAAGAAGCCGTCGTTTGGGATATCCTGGACGAAGTGATTCGCGAACACCCGGTACTGCTGAACCGTGCACCAACCCTGCACCGTTTGGGTATCCAGGCGTTTGAACCGGTTCTGATCGAAGGTAAAGCGATCCAGCTGCACCCGCTGGTTTGTGCGGCATATAACGCCGACTTCGATGGTGACCAGATGGCCGTTCACGTACCGCTGACGCTGGAAGCCCAGCTGGAAGCGCGTGCGCTGATGATGTCCACCAACAACATCCTGTCCCCAGCGAACGGCGAGCCAATCATCGTTCCTTCTCAGGACGTTGTACTGGGTCTGTACTACATGACCCGCGACTGTGTTAACGCCAAAGGCGAAGGCATGGTGCTGAACGGTTCCAAAGAAGCTGAGCGTGTTTACCGCGCCGGCCTGGCGTCGCTGCATGCGCGCGTTAAAGTGCGTATCACCGAAGACGTCAAGAACGCCGAAGGCGAGTGGACCTCTCAGACCAGCATCATCGACACCACCATCGGCCGCGCCATCCTGTGGATGATCGTACCGAAAGGTCTGCCGTACGCGATCGTTAACCAGCCTTTGGGCAAGAAAGCGATCTCCAAGATGCTGAACACCTGTTACCGCATCCTGGGCCTGAAGCCGACCGTTATCTTTGCTGACCAGATCATGTACACCGGCTTTGCTTACGCAGCCCGTTCCGGCGCTTCCGTAGGTATCGACGACATGGTTATCCCGGCCAAGAAGGCTGAGATCATCGAAGAAGCGGAAACCGAAGTTGCCGAGATCCAGGAGCAGTTCCAGTCTGGTCTGGTGACCGCCGGCGAACGCTACAACAAAGTGATCGATATCTGGGCTGCCGCGAACGAACGCGTTGCGAAAGCGATGATGGAAAACCTGTCGGTAGAAGACGTGGTTAACCGTGACGGCGAAGTGGAACAGCAAGTTTCCTTCAACAGCATCTTTATGATGGCCGACTCCGGTGCGCGTGGTTCCGCCGCTCAGATTCGTCAGCTGGCCGGTATGCGTGGTCTGATGGCGAAGCCGGACGGCTCCATCATCGAAACGCCAATCACCGCGAACTTCCGTGAAGGTCTGAACGTACTCCAGTACTTCATCTCCACTCACGGTGCTCGTAAAGGTCTGGCGGATACCGCACTGAAAACCGCGAACTCCGGTTATCTGACCCGTCGTCTGGTTGACGTGGCGCAGGACCTGGTGGTGACCGAAGACGACTGTGGCACCCACGACGGCATCCTGATGACTCCGGTTATCGAAGGTGGCGACGTGAAAGAGCCGCTGCGTGAACGCGTTCTGGGCCGTGTGACGGCAGAAGACGTCCTCAAGCCGGGTACGGCGGACATTCTGGTGCCGCGCAACACCCTGCTGAACGAGAAGGCGTGTGACCTGTTGGAAGAGAACTCTGTCGACAGCGTTAAAGTCCGTTCCGTGGTGAGCTGTGAAACCGACTTCGGTGTGTGTGCAAACTGCTACGGTCGCGACCTGGCACGTGGCCACATCATCAACAAAGGTGAAGCCATCGGCGTTATCGCGGCACAGTCCATCGGTGAGCCGGGTACACAGCTGACGATGCGTACGTTCCACATCGGTGGTGCGGCATCTCGTGCGGCTGCTGAATCCAGCATTCAGGTGAAAAACAAGGGTAGCATCAAGCTGAGCAACGCGAAGTTCGTTATGAACGCCGCAGGCAAGCTGGTGATCACCTCGCGTAACACCGAACTGAAACTGATCGACGAATTCGGCCGTACCAAAGAAAGCTACAAGGTGCCTTACGGCGCCGTGATGGGCAAAGGCGACGGTGAAGAAGTTAACGGCGGCGAAACCGTTGCTAACTGGGATCCGCACACCATGCCGGTCATCAGTGAAGTCAGCGGCTTCATTCGCTTCGCCGACATGGTCGACGGCCAGACGATTACTCGTCAGACCGACGAACTGACCGGTTTGTCTTCTCTGGTTGTCCTGGACAGCGCAGAGCGTACCGGTAGCGGTAAAGACCTGCGTCCGGCACTGAAAATCGTTGACGCTAAGGGCGAAGACGTATTGATCCCAGGTACTGATATGCCTGCTCAATACTTCCTGCCGGGCAAAGCGATCGTTCAGCTGGAAGACGGCATTCAGATCGGTGCGGGTGATACCCTGGCGCGTATTCCTCAGGAATCCGGCGGTACCAAGGATATTACCGGTGGTCTGCCGCGCGTTGCCGACCTATTCGAAGCGCGTCGTCCGAAAGAGCCGGCAATCCTGGCTGAAATCAGCGGGATTATCTCGTTCGGTAAAGAGACCAAAGGCAAACGTCGCCTGGTGATTTCTCCGCTGGACGGCAGCGACGCTTACGAAGAGATGATTCCGAAATGGCGTCAGCTCAACGTGTTCGAAGGCGAAGTGGTGGAACGTGGCGACGTCGTCTCCGACGGCCCAGAGTCTCCGCACGACATTCTGCGTCTGCGTGGCGTGCATGCGGTTACCCGCTACATCACCAACGAAGTGCAGGAAGTTTACCGTCTGCAAGGCGTTAAGATTAACGATAAGCACATCGAAGTTATCGTTCGTCAGATGCTGCGTAAAGGCACTATCGTTAGCGCTGGTGGTTCCGAGTTCCTGGAAGGCGAGCAGGCTGAAGTGTCTCGCGTCAAGATTGCCAACCGTCAGCTGGAAGCTGAAGGTAAGATCCCGGCAACCTTCTCGCGCGATCTGCTGGGTATCACCAAGGCTTCCTTGGCGACCGAGTCCTTCATCTCCGCCGCATCGTTCCAGGAAACGACGCGCGTTCTGACCGAAGCTGCCGTAGCCGGCAAGCGCGACGAACTGCGTGGCCTGAAAGAGAACGTCATCGTGGGCCGTCTGATCCCAGCCGGTACCGGTTACGCTTATCATCAGGATCGCATGCGTCGTCGTGCTCAGGGCGAAGCGCCGGTTGTTCCGCAAGTCAGCGCGGAAGAAGCGACCGCGAACCTGGCCGAACTGCTCAACGCAGGTCTGGGCGGCAGCGACGACGAGTAATCGTCATCCGCGCCGTGGGCCCGCTACGCCGGGCCTATCGCCAGATAAACCGCTCCCTCGGGGGCGGTTTTTTTTCGCCTCGCGCCGGGTTATGACAAACTTTGCTACTATGGTTACAGCAGAAATTGACCGGCGCTTTTTACCTGACAACCAAGGACAGTACGAAACATGGACAGCCTCATTACCTTCGAAAAACTGACGGCGAAACACCTGCCTTACCTGTATGAGATCCGCTTTTCCGTCGAAGAGAACCTGCTGCATCCGCATCAGATCCAGTATCTGCAGCGCAAGCAGGCGCTGGAAGACATCAACCAGGGCGGTGGCTGGATCTGCAAGTATGGCGAGGACTATGCCGGCGTTGGATTCGGGTTGTTCATCCCCGAACCGTTGATCGGCGGACTGTTCGTGAAGCCGGAATACCAATCAATGGGAATGGGTTCTGCCTTGCTGGCGCGCGTCACTGCCTGGATGTTTGAGCACGGCGCCGAAGCCATTCACTTAACCACCGATCCCGGCTCTAAAGCCGAAGGTTTTTATCAACATCACGGTTGGGATGTGATCGGGCGGGATGAGTTCGGTCAGGCGGAGCTGGTGAAACGCAAAGAGGGTGAATAATGAAAATCAAAGGATTGATGACGTTACTGCTGCTTTCGCTGTTCAGCGCACCGTTGTATGCGGCCGTTGACTCTTTTTACCTGAAGCCGGCGGACGGCGAGAAGATCAAGGTCACCCGACAGATGCTGGAGGCGATGCCGTCGCACACGATTAAAACCTCGACCAATTTCACCCCGGAAGAGGCGTTCACCGGCGTTGAGTTTTCGGAGCTGGTGAAAGCGTACCATCTGCAAGGGAAGTCGGTGCGTGCCTTCGCGTGGGACGACTATTCCTATTCGATGCCGATTGACGAGATGATTAAATATCGCGTGATTGTCGCCTATCTGCGCGGCGGTAAGCCGATCGACGTGGGGGAGCTGGGGCCGTTCGCCATTATCTATCCGCGCGATCAATACCCCGAGCTGAATAACCTGGACGTGAACGCGAAAACCGTCTGGCAAGTCAAACGGCTGGAGATTAAATGAGATGAGCAAGAAACTGATCGGTACTCTTATCGCGTTGGTTGCCATCTTCTCCTTATTAATTTTGCTGATTGCCATTAACTTCGGTGGCGTAAAAGAGCGCTATAAGCAGATCGAACCCAATCTGGATAACTACTCGGTGGCCGAGATCCTGTTTCTGGCGTTTGAAAGAACCAAAACTGCGCTGCTGCTCAGTGAAAACGACGACTACGACGCTTTCCTGATCAAAAAGAAAATATTTTACTCGAAGATCCAAATCCTGGAGAGCCGCTCCACCTTCAGCGACTCTTTCTATTACGACGACGAATTTATCAAGAACGTCGCTCTGCTGAAGCAACAGTACCGAACGCTGGGCGATCTTTCCGTCGGTTTGCTGGCAGGGCGGAAAAGCAAGGCGGATATCCTCGCTTATATGGATGACATCGAGGGCACGTTGGTCGATATCCAGGAGATTATTTATCGGATACAAATTAAAAACTTCACCGAGGTTAAAGGCATCATCCAGGATAATTCGAGAAAAGCCGAGATGTTCGCCGTCTTATCGCTGATTTTGGTGTTCCTGATGATGTTCCTGGTGGTGAGAAACGCCTTCTCGTTAAAAGAGATCATCAAGAATAAGAACATCTTTATCTCATCCATCTACCATGAAATCGCCGGTTCGACGCAGGCCATCGTCATCGCCGCGGATATCATGGAGCACGAGCTGGCGCAGGAAGAGCTCAAAAAGGAGGCCCGCCTGATCTCCTACCACGGCAACAAGATCGCCGAACAAACGCGCGAGGTGATGGATTATTCGCGGTTTGAAATGGGGGAGGTTAACGTCAATATTTCCACCTTTCGGCTGGATGAGGTGGTGGACGATGCCATGACCAGTATCAGCGCCGGGCGCGGTAATCGCATCGTGGTGCGTCGTTCATCCTATGTTGGTTTGATTTGCTCCGACAAATACAAGCTCTACCGAATATTGGCCAATCTGCTCAGCAACGCGGACAAATTTACTCACCACGGCGCGATCATCCTCAACGTGAAGGTGTGCCATGGCAATCTGTATTTATGGGTCAAAGACAACGGCATCGGATTTAACGTTAATAATCTGGAACGGTTGTACAAGGCGTTCAATCAGGGAGTAGAAAGGGAAACGCGGCAGGGGCTGGGGCTGGGGCTGACCATTATCAAGAATTATGTGACGACGCTGAAAGGCGCCATCAGGGTCAAATCCACCGAAGGCGTTGGTTCATCGTTTTTCATCCGCATTCCGGTCAAACTAATTAAAGAATAAATTCGACAACAGCAGTGAGGAGATAATCAGCGGTTTGGTCGGTTTTTCCACCAGGTGCACGTCATAGTGCAGGATCATATCGCCGATATTCTTCTCATAGTGATTCAGCTGGCCGGTCAGAATGATGATGCGCGCGTGCGGATCGAGAGTGTCCTTTATTTTCTTCACGACGCGTTCTGAGGTTTCGCCGAAGTCCAACAGCCAGTCCAGAATAAACGCCTCAAAGGACTGTTGCTCAAGTGCGGCCAGCATGGCATCCGCCGTTTGAAAGGTCTCGGTCTCAATGCCGTAGCGGCAGGCGATTTTCTTCAACAGCTCGAGGATATCGCTGTCGTTGTCCAGGATCGCGATGCGCGGCGCCGGCAGAAAGTCTATCTTGTTGACTCTGTACAGCGGTACGTCGGCCTGCGTATCCCGGCTGGTATTGATGATGAAAAGGTCATCTTTTTTGTAGGCGTAGGTTTCGTCGTCGTCCAGCTGTGTCACCGGGTGTTCGTCGACTTCAACCTTACAGCGTTTGTGAATGCTGTTCATGATAAAAACGCCGTTATGCGTTCTTTGGCCGGCGAATGGCTCGTTGAAGTACTGAAACACCTTTCTGACTTCGTCGAGGGTGATGCCCCTTTTACCATCCAGCTTCTGCTTGGCGCTGTTGTACTGAAGGTTCAGTATGTTGGCCATCGTGGAGGCATGTTTTCTGTCGCCAACCCCTTTCAGAGTGAGCAACGCGCTGATTGCATCGATGTAATTTGGCGTTTTCTTCATGACAACCTTGGCTTTTTTGATGTTGACCGCGAGCGTGGTAAATCTGCGCGAGGACCCGTGCTGGATTATAGATGATGCCCCGGAGGTTGCGGTGATATCAGTTTGATTTTCCTTGGCAAACTCAGAATACACTCGATATCAAATAAAAAAACACTCAAAAGACATTCACATTTAATCGTTTGTATGGTTAATTAGCGCACATACTGTGTGATTCGCGTCCTGGGGGGGTTGCCAGTCTCACAAAATAAACCGCCTGCTCTTGTCTGTAAGCAGGGAGCAGGCGGCAAAAAAACGCGACGGCCAACACCAGGGCCATTGGCAGTATCGGGGATTACCCCTCGAGTCACTTTTCGTCTCCGCATCGACTTTTTCCTCGTTCTGCCGTTCTCTGCCGCAACGGGCTCCATTGAAAAACACTCTGCGTGAGTGCTGAACACCGCTATTCCCTCATCATGCCCGTCACCTGAGCCGATAAAACCGCCTGTTCGTGCGTGCCCTCAGGCGCAGGTTCCAGGATGGCCGTTGGTGAGGAACCGGAGTCGCGCAAGAGCGTCTGTGCGCGATCCGGGGTTGGATAAGGCGGGGCCATCGAGAGGGTAACGGCCCCGGCCGACACCGGGTTTGGCGGTCGGCAACGTCACTATAATCGGCGCGTTTGCCGGCGCCAGCGCCACCGTTCGGCATTGCGCGGCCGCTCCAGCGTTTTCTTCGCACGGCGGCAAACGTTGCCGCTTATTGCGCGCTGCGTCCCAGATAATCGTCCCAGTCTTTCCACACCGGCTGCAGCCCGGCGTTGCTGATGGCCTCGGCGACCTGCTGCGGCGTGCGGCCGTCGTGCGGCTCAAACTGTTCCAGCTCAGGCGGTACGTCGTCGGCATAGCCGCCGGGTTGCGTCTTGGATCCGGCGCTGACGCTATTGATCGCCACCGGGATCATATGATCGCGGAAGTACGGCGACTCCCGGGTAGACAGCGACAGCTCAACGTCCGGCGCGAACAGCCGGAAGGCGCAGATTAGCTGCACCAGCTGAGGCTCACTCATGATAGACGCGGGCTCAATGCCGCCGGCGCAGGGGCGCAGGCGTGGGAACGAGATCGAGTAGCGGCTCTGCCAATAGGTTTGCTGCAGGTAGAACAGGTGTTCCGCCAGCAGATAGCAGTCGGTTCGCCAGCTGTGGGACAGGCCGATTAACGCGCCGAGGCCGATCTTGTCGATCCCGGCGCGCCCCAGGCGATCCGGCGTGGCCAGGCGCCAATGGAAATCCTGTTTCTGGCCGCGCAGGTGGTGCTGCAGATAGGTGGCCGGATGGTAGGTTTCCTGATACACCAGCACGCCGTCCAGGCCCAGCGTTTTCAGTTCGGCGTATTCCTCCTGTGCCAGTGGCTGCACTTCCATCATCAGCGAGCTGAAGTGGCGGCGGATCGCCGGAATGTGCTGGCGGAAATAGTCCATGCCGACCTTGGTCTGATGTTCGCCGGTGACCAGCAACAGATGTTCGAACCCCAGCGCCTTGATGGCTTCGCACTCGCGTGCAATCTCCGCCGCATCCAGCGTTTTGCGCTTGATGCGGTTGCTCATCGAAAAGCCGCAGTAGGTGCAGTCGTTGGCGCACAGGTTGGACAGGTACAGCGGCACATAGAAGCTAACGACGTTGCCGAACCGCTGACGGGTCAGCAACTGCGCGCGTTGCGCCAACGGTTCCAGATACGGCGCGGCCGCGGGGGAGATCAGCGCCATAAAGTCGTCGCGCGTCAGCTTGTCGGCGTTCAATGCGCGTTCCACGTCGCGCGCCGTTTTGCCGTTGATGCGCAGCGTAATGTCGTCCCAGTCCAGCTGTTGCCAGCGGCTACTGAAATCTTCGGTCATCACTGCGCCTCCTCTGGCTGGCTGAGGAAAGCGGTCAGCGGGCTGGACGCGACCGCGCCGCGCTGGCTGGAGCCTAATCCGGCGCTGCGTGCCAGCTCGCCGGCCTCCAGCGCCAGGCGAAATGCCCGCGCCATCTGCACCGGATCGCGCGCCACGGCGATGGCGGTATTCACCAGCACCGCGTCGGCGCCCAGCTCCATCGCCTCCAGCGCGTGGCTTGGCGCGCCGATGCCGGCGTCTACCACCACCGGCACCTTGGCTTGCTCGATGATGATTTCGAGGAAGTCACGGGTGCGCAGACCGCGGTTGGAGCCGATAGGGGCGCCGAGCGGCATCACCGCCGCGCATCCCACTTCTTCCAGCCGTTTGCACAGCACCGGATCGGCGCCGCAGTAGGGCAGCACCACAAAACCGTCTTTCACCAGCGTTTCCGCCGCCTTCAGCGTTTCTATCGGATCCGGCAGCAGGTATTTCACATCGGGATGGATCTCCAGCTTCACCCAGTGGGTGCCGAGCGCTTCGCGCGCCAGTCGGGCGGCGAACACCGCTTCGGCGGCCGTTTTGGCGCCGGAGGTATTGGGCAACAGCCTGACGCCCAACTGTTGCAGTGGCGCCAAAATGGCGTCGTTGCCGCCGCGCAGATCGACGCGCTTCATGGCCATGGTCACCAGCTGTGAGCCGGAGGCCGCCAGCGCCTCCAACATCAGCGCCGGGGTGGCGAACTTGCCGGTGCCGGTGAACAGGCGCGAGGTAAAAGTGGTATCGGCGATTTTCAGCATGTCAGCCTCCGGCGATCGCTTGAAACAGCAAAATGTCGTCACCGTCCTGCACCTGATGGTCGGCCCAGTCGGCGCGTGGGATGATGGTTTGGTTGATCGCCAGCGCGGTGCCCGGCTGGTGGCGTTCCAACTGGGTCAGCAGGGCGGCGACGCTGAGCGGCTGTGCCAGCTCCAGCGGTTGGTCGTTCAGACGGATCTTCATGCGGCGCCTCCGCAGACCGGGCAGGCGCGGGCCCGGCTCAGCTGCAGCGTGCTCCAGCTCTGCTGCTTGCCGTCGAACAGCCGCAGCTTGCCGCTGAGGGAGGCAGGCAGGCCGGCCAGCATCTTGATGGCCTCCAGCGCTTGCAGAGTGCCGATCACGCCGACCACCGGGCCGAGCACCCCGGCGGTGCGGCAGTTGCGCTGCGGTTCTTCCTGCTCCGGGTACAGGCAGGCGTAGCAGCCGTGCGCATAGGGCGGCTCGAGCACCAGCAGCTGGCCGCTGAAACCCACTGCGCTGCCGCTGATCAGCGGCTTGGCGGCGGCGATGCAGGCGGCGTTGACCTCATGGCGGGTCGCCATGTTGTCGCAGCAGTCCAGCACCAGATCGGCGCGGGCGACCGCGTCGCGCAGCGCTTGCCCTTGCAGCCGCTGGGCCAGCGGGATGGACTCCACCAACGGGTTCAACGCCTGCAGATGGCGTTGCGCCAGCGCCGCCTTGCCGGTGGCGGTATCGGCGCTGCGGTACAGGATTTGCCGCTGCAGGTTGGTGACGTGCAGCGTGTCGTCGTCGGCCAGCAGCAGCGTGCCGACCCCGGCGGCGGCCAGATACAGCGAAGCCGGGGACCCCAGCCCCCCCAGGCCGACGATCAGCACCGTGGCGCGCTTGAGTTTTTCCTGACCTTCCGGGCCGACATCCTCCAGCAGCAGCTGGCGGCTGTAGCGCAGGAACTCCCGATCGTTAAGCATCGTTCGGCTCCTTACCTTCGATCAGCCGCAGCAGTTCGGCCGTCGCCGCGCGCCAGTCCGGCGCCTGGGTGATGGCGCTGACCACCGCCACGCTGCCGACGCCGCACGCCAGCACCGCCGGTACGCGATCGATACTGATCCCGCCGATCGCCACCGTCGGGTAATCCGCCAAACCGGCGATGTGGCGTTTTAACTCCGCTAGCCCCTGCGGCGCAGAAGGCATGTCTTTGGTCTGGGTGGGGAAGATGTGCCCCAGCGCGATGTAGGAGGGTTTCACCGCCAGCGCGCGCGCCAGCTCGGCATCGTCATGGGTGGAAACGCCGAGCCGCAGCCCGGCGCGGTGAATAGCCGCCAGATCGGTGGTATCGAGATCTTCCTGGCCCAGATGCACGCCGTAGGCGCCGTGCTTGATCGCCAGCCGCCAGTAATCGTTGATGAACAGCCGCGCCTGATAACGCCGGCCCAGCGCGATGGCGGCGGCGATATCCTCTTCGACCTGCTCGTCCGGCAGATCCTTGATGCGCAGCTGGATCGTGGTAACGCCGGCCTCCAGCAGGCGAGCGATCCACGCCACGCTGTCGACAACCGGGTAAAGCCCCAGTTTGTGGGGCGTCGCCGGGAAGGGCGTCGTGATATCAGTCATTGCTCGTCTCCTCCTGCAGATTGCCGGCGCTGTGATACAGCTCGCTGCCGCGGGCGCGGAACTCGGCGGACATTTTCTCCATGCCGGTCAGCTGCACCTCGATCGGTTTGGCGGCCTCTTGGGCGGCGGCATAGTCGCGCACCTCTTGTGAAATCTTCATCGAGCAGAATTTCGGTCCGCACATCGAGCAGAAGTGAGCGATCTTGCCGGACTCCTGCGGCAGGGTTTCGTCGTGATAGGCGCGCGCGGTGGCCGGATCGAGCGCCAGATTGAACTGATCTTCCCAGCGGAATTCGAAACGCGCCTTGGACATGGCGTTATCGCGAATTTGCGCGCCCGGATGGCCTTTGGCCAGATCGGCGGCGTGGGCGGCGATCTTGTAGGTGATCAGGCCCTGTTTGACGTCCTCTTTATTCGGCAGGCCGAGGTGCTCTTTCGGCGTGACGTAACACAGCATGGCGCAGCCGAACCAGCCAATCATCGCCGCGCCGATGCCGGAGGTGAAATGGTCATAGCCCGGGGCGATATCGGTGGTCAGCGGGCCAAGGGTGTAGAACGGCGCTTCGTGGCAATGTTCCAGCTCTTCGGTCATGTTGCGGCGGATCATCTGCATCGGCACGTGGCCCGGGCCTTCAATCATCACCTGTACGTCGTATTCCCAGGCGATTTTGGTCAGCTCGCCCAGCGTATGCAGCTCGGCGAACTGGGCCTCGTCGTTGGCGTCCTGAATCGAGCCGGGGCGCAGGCCGTCGCCGAGCGACAGCGAAACGTCGTAGGCGGCGCAGATCTCGCAGATTTCACGGAAGTGCTGATAGAGGAAGTTTTCCTGATGGTGCGACAGACACCATTTGGCCATGATCGAGCCGCCGCGCGACACGATGCCGGTCAGGCGTTTGGCGGTCATCGGCACGTAGCGCAGCAGCACGCCGGCGTGGATGGTGAAGTAATCGACCCCTTGTTCAGCCTGTTCCAGCAGCGTATCGCGGAACATCTCCCAGGTGAGGTTTTCCGCCACGCCGTTGACCTTCTCCAGCGCCTGGTAGATAGGCACGGTGCCGATGGGCACCGGGCTGTTGCGCAGGATCCACTCGCGGGTTTCGTGAATGTAGCGGCCGGTGGAGAGATCCATCACGGTGTCTGCGCCCCAGCGGGTGGCCCACACCAGCTTCTCCACCTCTTCTTCGATCGACGACGTGACCGCCGAGTTGCCGATATTGGCGTTCACCTTCACCAGGAAATTGCGGCCGATGATCATCGGCTCCGCCTCCGGGTGATTGATGTTGGCGGGAATGATGGCGCGGCCGGCGGCCACTTCCTGGCGCACGAACTCCGGCGTGATGTTGTCCGGCAGGTTGGCGCCCCAGCCCTGGCCCGGATGCTGGTGGCGCAGCACCTCGCCGCGAATGCGTTCGCGCCCCATGTTTTCACGGATGGCGATGAACTCCATCTCCGGGGTGACGATGCCGGCGCGGGCATAGTGCAGTTGGGTCACGCACTTGCCCGGCAACGCCTTGCGCGGCAGCGGCAGATGTTCGAAGCGCAGGTGATCCAGCCCCTCGTCCGCCAGACGCTGTTGGGTGAAGCCGGAACTGGCGCCGCTCAGGGTCGCAGTATCGCCGCGCGCGTCGATCCAGCCGGCGCGCAGCTTGGCCAGGCCGGCGTGCACATCGAGCTCGGCCTGCGGATCGCCGTATGGGCCCGCGGTGTCATATACCGGGATCGCCTCGTTCTGTTCATACTGCGGGCTATCTTTGCTGCCGCCGACCAGGGTCGGGCTGAGCTGAATTTCGCGCATCGGCACCTGGATATCGCGGCGCGAGCCCTGCAGGTAGATGCGGCGTGAGTTTGGGAAAGCCATGCCTTGCAGCGTGTCGATAAACTGCTGGGCGGCTTCGCGTTGCGCTTTACGGGCGCGCGGTGGATTAACGTTAGACATAGCAAGTTCCTACCAGTGTGTTGGGTTGGGAAAGTTGCTTGTCTGGAGCTCGGAGGGAGTAATGATGGTGGCCGATAAGGCTGGGCGCCCGCAAGGGGAAGGCCGTGCCTGTGGCGATAGATTACTCTTGTTCCCTTCGCGGGTATTAACCCGATCAGGTTCCGCGGATCCCGAATTAACGGTCTCAGCCTGGCTGATTCGATGAACAAATCAGGCGCTAGGCACTCCGACAAGATGCCCCCCAGTATAGGAGGGATAAGAAAAAAAACTATAAAATTTTAACGCGCCGGATCCAGCGCCTGGTCCGGCAGCGGTTGCTGCGCGGCCTCCGCTTCCAACAGGATCAGCTTATCTTCCAGCGCAAAGCGCGCCGCCAGCGTTTCGCCGATATCCGACAAGGCCTGATGGAATTCCAGACAGACCTCCTGATCGATATCCACTTCGGTATAGCGATCGTGGAACGCCATGATCTGTTCGGTATTGGCCCATAGCTTGGGGTAGATGTTCACCGCCAGCGACATTTTCGGACTGGCTGCGCCTTCCACTTGTTTGATAATTCTGTCATAGATATGAAAATGCCCTGCTGAGAGGTAATCCACCAGGTTATGGCAAAAGTTCTCCAGCGCTTTTTCATTCAGCGGCGTATGCTTTTCTTTATTCGGTTTGAGGCCTACCAGCGTGCAGTAGGCGACCAGCAACTGCTTGCGGGCCTGAAGCCATTGATCAACTAATTCATTACTACCGCCAACGCGCTGAGTCAGCCTTTCCAAACGGTTGAGCATGTTTGACTCCGTGTAAGTAACAAAAGTAACCGGTAAGTTATTAAAATGTAACAAAGCCGATTTGTAGAGTGCCAGTGAAGCTGAGGTTGTGCAACAACGATATGGAACTTGCATTAACGGGCAATGAAAACGGCTGGTGGATCGTCAGCCATGAAAGCAAACTTTGGTTACCGAACGGTGAATTGCCGTCGGGGACGGCCGCCGCCCTCGGGCTGCAGGGCCACATGGCGCGCGTCATCGGTGAGTGGGAGGGCGCGCCGGTCTGGCTGGTGCGCCAGGCGATGCCGCGGGAGATGGGATCGGTGCGTCAGCTGTTGGATCAGGATCGCGGTCTGTTCCAGCTTGCCGGGCGCGGCGTGCAGCTGGCGGATTTCTACCGCTCCCATCGCTATTGCGGCTACTGCGGCCATGAGATGCATCTCAGCCGCACCGAAAGCGCCTGCCTCTGCGGCCACTGCAAAGAACGGTACTACCCGCAGATTGCGCCCTGCGTGATCGTCGCCATTCGGCGCGACGATCAGATCCTGCTGGCGCAGCACGTGCGCCATCGCGGCGGTATCCACACGGTGCTGGCCGGTTTCGTCGAAGTGGGCGAAACGCTGGAGCAGGCGGTGGCGCGCGAAGTGATGGAAGAGAGCAATATCGAAATCAAGAACCTGCGCTACGTCACTTCACAACCCTGGCCGTTCCCACACTCGCTGATGATGGCCTTTATGGCCGATTACCATCAGGGCGACCTTCGTCACGATCCCAAGGAGCTGCTCAACGCCGGCTGGTATCGCTACGACCAACTGCCGCTGTTGCCGCCGCCCGGCACCGTGGCGCGCCGGTTGATTGAGGACACCGTGGCGCTGTGCCGGGAAGAATAATGTACAATGGCCGGCAGATTATTAAGGGAGCCCCATAAATGACTGAGTTGAAGAACGATCGCTACCTGCGCGCGCTGTTGCGCCAGCCGGTGGATGTGACCCCCGTATGGATGATGCGCCAGGCCGGTCGTTATTTGCCGGAGTACAAGGCGACCCGCGCCCAGGCCGGTGATTTCATGTCGCTGTGCAAGAACGCGGAGCTGGCCTGTGAGGTTACGCTGCAGCCGCTGCGCCGCTATGCGCTGGACGCCGCCATTCTGTTCTCCGACATTCTCACCATTCCCGACGCCATGGGGCTTGGCCTGTACTTTGAAGCCGGCGAAGGCCCGCGTTTCAGCTCACCTATCACCTGCCGTGCCGACGTCGACAAACTGCCGGCGTTCGATCCGGAAGTGGAGCTGGGCTATGTGATGAACGCGGTGCGCACCATCCGCCGCGAGCTGAAGGGCGAAGTGCCTCTGATCGGCTTCTCCGGCAGCCCGTGGACGCTGGCTACCTATATGGTTGAAGGCGGGAGCAGCAAGGCCTTCACCAAGCTGAAAAAAATGATGTATGCCGAACCGGCCACGCTGCACCTGTTGCTGGACAAGCTGGCGGACAGCGTGATCCTGTACCTCAACGCCCAAATCAAGGCCGGCGCGCAGTCGGTGATGGTGTTCGACACCTGGGGCGGGGTGCTGACCGGGCGCGATTACCGCGAGTTCTCGTTGCACTACATGCACAAGATCGTCGATGGCCTGCTGCGTGAAAATGACGGCCGCCGCGTGCCGGTGACGCTGTTTACCAAAGGCGGCGGGCAGTGGCTGGAGGCGATGGCCGCCACCGGCTGCGATGCGCTGGGGCTGGACTGGACCACCGATATCGCCGACGCGCGTCGTCGCGTGGGCGACACAGTGGCGCTGCAGGGCAATATGGATCCGTCGATGCTCTATGCTTCTCCGGCGCGCATCGCGGAAGAGGTGGAGACCATTCTGGCCGGTTTTGGCCACGGCAACGGTCATGTGTTCAACCTGGGCCACGGCATCCATCAGGATGTGCCGCCTGAGCACGCTGGCGCCTTCGTCGAGGCGGTGCACGCGCAGTCGGCGAAATACCACCGTTAAGGATTCGATGTGACCGATATGCAGGCCCTGCGCGCCGAACAGCTGCGGCGCGCTGCTGAAATCATTCGCTACGACGATCTGCCGGCCGAACCGCCGGCCTTCATCGCCGGCGCTGACGTGGGCTTCGAGCAGGAGGGGGCGGTGACGCGTGCCGCCATCGCCATACTGCGCTATCCGTCGCTGGAGCTGGTGGAATATCAGGTGGCGCGCATCGCCACCGTCATGCCTTATATCCCGGGCTTCCTGTCGTTTCGCGAATATCCGGCGCTGTTGGCCGCCTGGGCACAACTGCGGCAAAAGCCGGGGCTGATCTTCGTCGATGGGCATGGTATTTCACATCCGCGGCGCCTCGGCGTCGCCAGCCATTTCGGCCTGCTGGTCGATGTACCGACCATCGGCGTGGCCAAGAAGCGCCTGTGCGGCAAATTCGCGCCGCTGGAGGCCGCCGTCGGCGCGCTGGCGCCGTTGGAAGATAAGGGGGAACAGCTGGGCTGGGTATGGCGCAGCAAGGCGCGCTGCAACCCGCTATTCATCTCTACCGGTCACCGCGTGGGCGCCGACAGCGCGCTGGTGTGGGTGCAGCGCTGTATGGCGGGCTACCGTTTGCCGGAGCCGACCCGCTGGGCCGACGCCATCGCTTCGCGCCGTCCGGCGTTTCAGCGTTGGTTGCAGCAGCATCCGGAGGTGTCGCCATGAGCGATTTCGGGTACACTGCGCCGCAGATAACGCGTAAGAGAGTAAAGCATGCTACGTAACCCGATTCATTTACGTCTGGAACGGCACGAGGCTTGGCAACATTTGACCTTTATGGCCAGTTTGTGCGAGCGTATGTACCCGAATTACCAGATGTTCTGCAAACAGACCGAGTTCGGCGATCCGGCGATTTATCGCCGCATTCTGGATTTGGTGTGGGAAACGCTGGTGGTGAAGGACGCCAAGGTCAACTTCGACAGCCAGCTCGAGAAGTTGGAAGAGGCGATTCCGTCGGCGGAAGATTACGATCTTTACGGCGTTTACCCGGCAATTGATGCCTGTATCGCATTAGGGGAACTGATCCATTCGCGGCTCGGCGGGGAGACGCTGGAGCACGCCATCGCCATCAGCGAAACATCGATTCGCACCGTGGCGATGTTGGAAATGACTCAAGCCGGTAGGGAAATGACCGACGAAGAGTTGGGAAGTTTGCCTGCGGTAGAGGAAGAATGGGACATTCAATGGGAAATTTTCCGCCTGTTGGACGCCTGTGAAGAGCGCGATATAGACCTGATCAAGGGGCTGCGATCCGACCTGCGAGAGGCCGGTGTCAGCAACATCGGGATAAATTTAGCGCAATAAGGCAACAAAACGTGATTTAACGCCTGATTTGTCATGCCTTAAGGCTTCACATCCGCACCCTGTCTGGTCTACATTTGGGGGGCGTAAAAAAAGTGGCTATCGGTGCGTGTATGCAGGAGAGTGCTGTCAATCGGCATATCCGTCGCACTCGATGCTTTGCAAACGATAAACACACTGTAAGGATAACTTATGAACAAGACTCAACTGATTGATGTAATCGCGGACAAGGCTGACCTTTCCAAAGCACAAGCTAAACTGGCTCTGGAATCCACCCTGGCTGCTATTACTGAGTCTCTGAAAGAAGGTGATGCAGTACAATTGGTTGGCTTCGGTACTTTCAAAGTAAACCATCGTAGCGAGCGCACTGGCCGCAACCCACAGACTGGCAAAGAAATCAAAATCGCAGCAGCCAACGTGCCTGCGTTCGTTTCTGGCAAAGCACTGAAAGACGCTGTTAAATAAGACCGCGCCTCGGTGAAAAGATTAAACAGAGGGGCGATGGCGCCCCTTTTGTTTACTCGTCGGGTGCTCATGGCCGCCGGCATCGCCCTCGGTCTGAGCGCCTGCAGTTTCCATTCCGATATTCCCAGCTTTACCGCCAGCGGCTTTGTGGCCGATCAAGGCGTGATACGCCTGTGGCGTAAAGACGATGAGCAACATCGCCCGCAGGTGCTGGTCAGCGTCTATAGTCCCTACCGCGGACCGGGTACCATCACCACGCTGTACACCTATCAGGGCGACGTGCTGCGCCAAATCAAACGCAACGACGCCGACGGCGATCGAGATTCCATTCAACTGCGCTTTGCCGACGACGGCACGGTGAGCTTTATGCAGCGCCAGCTGGCGACACGCCGCGAACCGCTGACCCGCGATGAAATCGCCCTGTATCAATATCAGGCGCGACGTATCCTCGAAGTCAGCAATGCGCTGCGCGCCGGCAAGGTTAAATTGCTGCAGGGGCGTTGGTTGCAGGGCGAAGTGCAAACCTGCGACGGGCAGCGCTTAAAACCCGGGTTGGATGCTTCCGCCATCGCCTGGATCGAAAAACGCGCCCGCAGCAGCAGCCGGCCGGTGAGCGTCGCCTGGTTGGAAGCGCCGGAAGGCAGCGAGCTGCTGCTGGTGGCGAACGACGACTTCTGCAGCTGGGAACCGAAAGAAGACCAGCTATAAAAAAGGCCCCGCGCTGCGGAGCCTCTTGTCATGACCTTATCAGGTCAAATCACTTGCCGCGCGCAATCGCGCGATAACCGATATCTTTGCGGCAGAAGCTGCCCGGCCACTGGATGCCTTCCGCCAGCTGATAGGCGCGTTGTTGCGCCTGCGCCACGGTGTCGCCCAGCGCCGTCACGCACAGAACGCGGCCGCCGCTGGTGACGACGTCATCGCCCTGCAGGCGCGTGCCGGCATGGAAGACCTTACCGTCGGCGCTTTCCTGTTGCGGCAGCCCCTGGATCACCTCGCCGTTGCGATAGTCACCCGGATAACCGCCGGCCGCCAGCACCACGCCGAGCGCAGGGCGCTCGTCCCAGTCGGAGGTTTTCTCGTTCAGGCGGCCTTCGGCTCCCGCCAGGCACAGTTCCACCAGATCGGAACGCAGGCGCAGCATGATCGGCTGGGTTTCCGGATCGCCGAAACGACAGTTGAATTCGATCACCTTCGGCTGGCCGTCGGCGGCGATCATCAGGCCGGCGTAAAGGAAGCCGACGTAGGTGTTGCCTTCCGCCGCCATGCCGCGCACCGTCGGCCAGATCACCTGGTCCATGGCGCGCCGGTGGATTTCGTCGGTCACTACCGGTGCGGGAGAATAGGCGCCCATGCCACCGGTGTTCGGGCCGGTGTCGCCGTCGCCGACGCGCTTGTGGTCCTGGCTGGTGGCCATCGGCACCACGTTCTCGCCGTCGACCATCACAATGAAGCTGGCCTCTTCACCGTCAAGGAACTCTTCCACCACGATGCGATGACCGGCGTCGCCGAAGGCGTTGCCGGCCAACATGTCGCGCACCGCCTCTTCCGCTTCCTGCAGCGTCATCGCGACGATCACGCCTTTACCGGCCGCCAGGCCATCGGCCTTGATGACGATCGGCGCGCCTTTGCTGCGCACGTAGGCCAGCGCCGGCTCCACGTCGGTGAAGTTTTCGTATTCGGCGGTCGGGATGCGGTGGCGCGCCAGGAAATCCTTAGTGAAAGCTTTGGAGCCTTCGAGCTGCGCGGCGGCCTGCGTCGGGCCGAAGATTTTCAGACCGGCGGCCTGGAAGGCGTCGACCACGCCAATCACCAGCGGGGCTTCCGGCCCAACGATGGTCAGACCGATGTCATGGCTCTGGGCGAAAGCGACCAGGGCGGGGATATCGGTGGCGGCGATCGCCACGTTCTCCAGATTGGCTTCCAGCGCGGTGCCGGCATTACCCGGCGCAACGTAGACTTTATCCGCCAGCGGAGACTGGGCGGCTTTCCAGGCCAGCGCGTGCTCGCGCCCGCCGTTGCCGATAATCAAAATGTTCATCAGGGGCTCCACGAATGGCGTGCGCCGAAGCGCACGCGGCAAAAGGAATTAATGGCGGAAATGACGCATGTCGGTGAAGATCATCGCGATGCCGTGTTCGTTGGCGGCGGCGATCACTTCGTCGTCGCGGATCGAGCCGCCAGGCTGGATCACGCAGGTGATGCCGACTGCAGCTGCGGCATCGATGCCGTCACGGAACGGGAAGAAGGCGTCGGAGGCCATGGCGGATCCTTTCACTTCCAGCCCTTCGTCGCTCGCTTTGATGCCGGCGATCTTGGCGGAATAAACGCGGCTCATCTGGCCGGCGCCTATGCCGATGGTCATGTTGTCACGCGCATAAACGATGGCGTTGGATTTCACGAACTTGGCCACTTTCCAGCAGAACAGCGCGTCACGCAGTTCCTGTTCGGTCGGCTGGCGCTCGGATACCACGCGCAGATCGGCGGCGGTCACCATGCCGAGATCGCGATCCTGTACCAGCAGCCCGCCGTTGACGCGCTTGAAGTCCAGCCCCGCCACGCGTTGCTGCCACTGGCCGCAGGCCAGCACGCGCACGTTCTGTTTGGCGGCCAGCAGGGAGCGCGCTTCCTGAGTGACGTTTGGCGCGATGATCACTTCCACGAACTGGCGGCTGATGATCGCCTGCGCGGTGGCGGCGTCCAGCTCGCGGTTAAAGGCGATGATGCCGCCGAAGGCGGAAGTCGGGTCGGTTTGGTAAGCGCGCTCATAGGCGGCGAGGATGTCGTCGCCGATCGCCACGCCGCAAGGGTTGGCGTGCTTGACGATCACGCAGGCCGGTTCGGCGAACTCTTTCACGCATTCCAGCGCGGCGTCGGTATCGGCGATGTTGTTATAGGACAACGCTTTGCCCTGCAGCTGCTCGGCGGTCGCGACGGACGCTTCCTTTACCTCTTCTTCTATATAGAAGGCGGCCTGCTGGTGGCTGTTCTCACCGTAACGCATATCCTGCTTCTTGATGTAGTTGAGGTTCAGAGTACGAGGGAAGCGGCCGGACGGCTGTTCGGTCTCGCCGTGGTACGCCGGCACCAGCGCGCCGAAGTAGTTGGCGATCATGCTGTCGTAGGCGGCGGTGTGTTCGAAGGCCTTGATGGCGAGATCGAAGCGGGTGGCATAGCGCAGCGAGCCGTCGTTGTTGTCCATCTCGGTAATGATGGCGGCGTAGTCGCTGCTCTTCACCACGATGGCGACGTCTTTATGATTCTTGGCGGCGGAGCGCACCATGGTCGGGCCGCCGATATCGATATTTTCGACCGCGTCTTCCAGCGAGCAATCTGGGCGCGCCACGGTTTGGGCGAACGGGTACAGATTGACGACCACCATGTCGATAGGCTGGATGTCATGCTGATTCATGACCGCGTCGTCCTGGCCGCGGCGGCCGAGGATACCGCCGTGAACTTTCGGGTGCAGGGTCTTAACTCGTCCGTCCATCATCTCCGGGAAGCCGGTGTAGTCGGAAACTTCGGTAACGGGCAGACCGGCGTCTGCCAGCAGGCGGGCGGTGCCGCCGGTGGAGAGCAGTTCAACGCCGCGCTGGGAAAGCGCTTCGGCGAATTCAACGATACCGGCTTTGTCAGACACGCTGAGCAGAGCCCGGCGGATTGGACGAGGTTGTTGCATGGTTTTATCCCTTGGCTTTGAGTCGCAATTAAAGAGCGTTACGTGAATGTCCACCTCGTTCTCTCTATAAAGCGCGGTTTTCTGCCTTATAAAGGGAGGGACAGGCACAAATTCAGGTAACGCCCCCGTAAAAAGGGGGATCGTTTCGTCGCGGGGAATTGTAGCGAAAACGTTTGCGTGGCGCTCGTAAATTTTCCGTACAAATCGCATCTGTGGATAACACTGTGTGCAAGTGGGTATAAAGCGGGGTTTTGCTGTGGAATGCAGCTAACGATCGTTTTTGCTGAAAATACCTGTTGCGGCCTGCGAGGAACTCCCTATAATGCGCCTCCATCGACACGGAACATGTGAACAACTTCACAGAGTATCCGGGGGTCGCAGAGAAAAAATCCTGAAAATTAGGGTTGACTCTGAAAGAGGAAAGCGTAATAT
>NZ_JBJNMO010000013.1:0-25825 GCF_052168495.1 Serratia sp. CY52157
ATCCGAAGATGCTGGATATCGTCTTGTGGAGTGCCCACACAGATTGTCTGATAAATTGTTAAAGAGCAGTGAGTTAGGCGCTTTCGCTTGCTAACTCGAGGTGGCGTATATTACGCTTTCCTCTTTCAGAGTCAACCCTAATTTTCAGGATTTTTTCTCTTTCTTCCCGGCCGCTGTGTGAAGTGAATCACTTGCGCCGTGTCGATGGAGGCGCATTATAGGGATCCGAGTTTTTTGCACAACCCCTTTTTTGATCTTTTCTTTCTGTTTGCACACTTTTCAGCCCTTCCGAGTGGATCTTGTGCGATCAGGGCCATTTTCCGCAGGATCCGGGGCTGCGATTGGTTGTAATTCCATCGTCAGAGTCTAGTATTGCCGGTAAATATGATCCCGACGTGAGGCAAGCACCATGTCCGATGCAGTACGTTCTTATCTTCAATACACCCCCAAACTCGGTCAGCGCGTCTTGATCGATCCTTCCAGCGTCGTCATCGGCGACGTCGATCTGGCGGATGACGTCAGCATCTGGCCGCTGGTCGCCATTCGGGGCGACGTCAATGCGGTAAAGATCGGCGCACGCAGCAATATACAGGACGGCAGCGTACTGCATGTGACTCACCGCTCCGAACATAACCCCGACGGTTATCCCCTGTTGATTGGAGAAGACGTGACCGTAGGCCATAAAGCGATGCTGCACGGCTGCGCCATCGGCAACCGGGTGCTGGTCGGTATGGGATCGATCCTGCTGGACGGTGTAGTAGTAGAAGACGACGTGATGATTGGCGCCGGCAGTTTAGTGCCGCCGGGCAAACGCCTGGTCAGCGGCTATCTCTATATGGGCAGCCCGGCACGCCAAGTTAGGCCGTTGACCGCCGCCGAGTTGGAAGGATTGCTTTATTCTTCGAACAACTATGTACGCTGGAAAGATGAATACCTGTCGGAAGACATCTGACGGGAACCCCGTTCTCTATAAATAAAGAGAACGGGGCAGGATTTATGCCGCCAGTTCGCTGCGCAACTGGCGCAATACCGGCTCAATCTCTGGCATCACTCCATGCCAAAGCAGGAAAGCATGCGCCGCCTGCCCCACCAGCATGCCCAACCCATCGGCATATTCCGTTGCCCCCTGCTGCTGCGCCCAGGCCAGGAATGGCGTAGCGCCCTGCTGATAGAACATGTCATAGCAACGAGTGTGCGCATTAACTACGCCCGCCGGCAACGCCGGGATCTCTCCGCTGATGCCGGACGCCGTCGCATTGATCACCAGTTCGAACGCTTGCTGATCCAATTGATCCATCGGCGCCGCCGAGATCTCCCCCAGATGCCGAAAAGCGTCTGCCAACGCCTGGGCTCGGCTGAAGGTGCGGTTGGTGATCGTTAGCCGACAGCCGAAAGACAGCAGCGGCAGGATCACGCCGCGCGCTGCGCCGCCGGCGCCCACCAGCAGGATGCGATCCTGCGGCAGGATCAATTGCTGACGCTGTAGATCGGTCAGCAACCCGATGCCGTCGGTGTTATCCCCCAACAGCTCGCCATTCGGCAATACCTTCAGGGTGTTGACCGCACCGGCCATCGCTGCGCGCTCGCTCAGCTCAGAAGCGGCCGAATAAGCACGCTCCTTGAAAGGCACCGTGACGTTCGCCCCCAGCCCTCCGGCGCGGATAAACGCCTGCAGGCTGGTTTCAAAACCGTCTAACGGCGCCAACACCGTCCCATAAGGATGCTCAATGCCGGTCTGGGCAGCAAACAGCGCATGAATTCGCGGCGACTTGCTGTGGCCGATAGGGTTGCCAAATACCGCAAACTTCTCCATGCCCATTACCTCTAGCCCTGACGGATCTGTTCGCCGGTCAGAACGTCTCTGATTTCGGAAGGATTAAGACGGCCACCCACCTTGCCGCGCAATACCGGGAAAGCTTCGCCGAACTGCCGCGTGACCTCATCCGCACTGCGGCATGGCTCCAGCCCACTGAGATTGGCGCTGGTCGACACCAGCGGCTTGCCGTACTGCCGACACAGCTGCTGCACCAACGGATGATCGCTGACGCGCACCGCCAGCGAGCTGAAGCGTCCGGTCAGCAAACGCGGCGTCTCCGGCCTAGCGGGCAAAACCCAGGTTACCGGCCCTGGCCAGCTGGCAAACATCGTCGTGCGCTGCTGTTCGCTGAGCGCACTGTCGTCGATATAAGGCTTAAGCTGTGCATAGTCTGCGGCGATCAAAATCAGCCCCTTTTCCCACGGCCGCTGTTTCAGCGCCAGCAATGCATTGACCGCCTGCTCGCTGTCGGGATCGCAACCCAGGCCGAATACGGCTTCGGTGGGATACGCAATCACCTGCTGTTGATGCAAAGCATCGATGATAGATAAAAGGTTCGGGCTTAATTCTGAGTTCATGATGTGATTATTCTGTAGTCGCGACGGGTTTTCCGCACAGCTTGCTGGCACAGCACAGGACGGGGCCTTTTGCCGTGCGCTTTTCCATCAGCAGCGGATAATGGCAATAAGCGCACTCACCGGCGACAGGTTTAACATTGAGGGCAAACTGGCATTCCGGGTAACGATCGCAGGAATGAAAAACTTTGCCGTAACGCGACTTGCGCTGCAGCAGTTTGCCTTGGCCGCACTGCGGACAGGTAATGGCGGTTTCGTCAGGCTTATCGATCACTTCAGTGTGATCACACTGCGGATAATCGCTGCAGCCGATAAACATGCCATAGCGCCCCTGGCGCAGCACCAACGTCGCCTGACATTTCGGGCACTGTTGCCCATCCAAGACCTTAACGATATGTCCATCGGCCTGCGCTTTCAGCGGCCGAATATATTGGCATTCAGGGTACTGGGAACAGCCGAGGAAGGGGCCGTGGCGACCGCTACGGATCACCAGTTCGGCCCCGCATTCCGGACAGGGTTCATTTTGCCTGGCGGCAAAAATCGCGTTTTTTGTCATAACGTCTTCTATGCGCGTTATCGGCTCAATGCAGATAACCTTCGTTCACTTCAAACAACAGTTCTTCCATTTGCTGATAGGCGCTTTCATATCCGGGGATATTAAACAGCACCATCAACACGACCCATTTCAGATCTTCGAGATCGAATTCCGCATTATCCAAAGCCATAACGCGGTCGATAACCATTTCACGGGTTTCGAGGTTCAATACCTGAATCTGTTCCAGGAACAGGAGAAAACCACGGCAGCCGGCGTCCAGACGTGCGCCTTCTTCTTCGGTGTAGATCCGCATTGCCAGCGGATCGGCATCCATAAAGTAAGGGGCATTTTGACCCTCTTGCAGGTCAGCCAACTTCTCAAGCCAATTCAACGCGTTGTAGATATCATCCCGATGAAACCCCGCCTGAGCGAGATCATCGGTCAGTTGATCCTGATCGACGCGCATCTCTGGTTCATTGTGGATATAAGTTTCAAACAAGTACATGAGTACGTCGAACATGGCTTGCCCTCCTTATTCGGACATAGCCGCCGGGTACAGCTGCGATCCACCCTGCTAACTCCAGCTCGAGTAACTTGATTACCACCACTGGCACAGGTTGGCCGGCACGTTCAGCGACGACGTCAACAGGTGTCACCTCATCTCCTACGTTAGCCAACACATCGCCAAATGGCAATTCAACTTCAGCCTGCGACGCACAAATAGTTGTATTTTCGTTCAGTGACAGCCATTGAAGGCCGCTTCCCAGCAATTCGGCGATATCTTTCGGCCCGGTGACCAGATGCGCGCCCTGCTGGATTAACCAATGCGTCCCCTCACTCATCGGGTTTCCTAATGGCCCAGGCAAGGCGAACACCTCACGCCCCTGCTCCAACGCGTAGCGAGCCGTCACCAGGGTACCGCTGCGCAGCGAAGCTTCTATGACCAGAACCCCCAGGCTGAGCCCGCTGATAATGCGATTACGGCGTGGGAAATGGTCGGCCAGCGGCAAATCGGTGACTAAATGATCTGAAATCACGGCGCCGCCCTGCTCGACTATCTGCTCCGCGAGCCGGCGGTGCCGGCGCGGATAGATATTGCCCAGCCCGCTGCCCAACACCGCAATCGTGCAGCCATCGGCCGCCAGCGCCGCACGATGGCAAATGCCGTCGATGCCGATCGCCAAACCGCTGGTGATGGTGAAACCGCAACGCGCCAACTCCTCGGCGAAATGGTTCGCCCAACGCTCGCCGTAATGGCTGAACTGCCGGCTGCCGACCATAGCGAGCTGAGGTTGCAACAGCACCCGAGGATCGCCCTCGATCAGCAGAAACAGCGGCGCGTCGTCGATCTGAGCCAGGTTTTCAGGATAGCCGGGCGCCCCATAGTTCAGCATACGGTGCGCCGGCTCCTCCAGCCAACGCAGGGTGGCCGCCAGATAGACGGGATCCACCCGGTTGAACTGTGCCTGCTGCCGTTCGTTCAATCCCAGCTCATGCAACACGCGGCGAGGCTCGCCACTCATTTGCGATAACTGTCGCACGAGCCGACTGGCCACGACGGTCTGTAGCCCCGTGACTCCCCGCATCCGTAAAGCGATCTCTTCCGGCCGCATCGTCTGTTCCCTCAGCAAAAACGGTGGTATTGCCAATCTGAGCAATTGGTGCGCAATGCTGTCAATCAGGTCGGGAAATGTCTAGAATAGAGGTTAAACCTCGTTCATTACTCGGATACAGATCTAAAGATATATGTCAGTCTTGCAGGTATTACATTTCCCAGACGAGCGTCTGCGCAAAGTCGCAGCGCCGGTAAAAGAAGTCAATGCAGATATCCAGCGCATCGTGGATGATATGTTTGAAACCATGTACGCAGAGGAAGGCATTGGCCTGGCTGCGACTCAGGTGGATATCCATCAGCGCATTATCGTGATCGACGTCTCCGAGAATCGCGATCAGCGCCTGGTGCTGATCAACCCGGAGCTGCTGGAAAAAAGCGGCGAAACCGGCATCGAGGAAGGCTGTCTTTCCATTCCCGAGCAGCGTGCGCTGGTGCCGCGCGCCGCGCAGGTGAAGATCCGCGCGCTGGATCGCGAAGGCAAACCTTTCGAGCTGGAAGCGGACGATCTGCTGGCGATCTGCATCCAGCACGAGATGGATCACCTGATGGGTAAACTGTTCGTCGATTACCTGTCGCCGCTCAAGCGTCAGCGCATTCGTCAGAAACTGGAAAAAATGGCCAAGCTTCAAGCCCGCGCCTAACCGATCAGGAAATCAACGTGTCTGACTCTTTACGGATTATTTTCGCCGGAACACCAGACTTCGCAGCGCGTCATCTTGACGCGCTGTTGTCATCTGAGCACCAGATTGTCGGCGTATTCACTCAACCCGACCGTCCGGCAGGCCGCGGCAACAAGCTAACGCCCAGCCCGGTCAAAATGCTGGCCGAACAACACCAATTGCCGGTATTTCAGCCTAAATCGCTGCGCCCCGAAGAGAACCAGCGTCTGGTGGCGGATCTCAACGCCGACGTGATGGTGGTGGTTGCCTACGGGTTGATTCTGCCGCAAGCGGTGCTGGATATGCCGCGTCTTGGCTGCATCAACGTACATGGTTCGCTGCTGCCTCGCTGGCGCGGCGCGGCGCCGATCCAGCGTTCGCTCTGGGCCGGTGACAGCGAAACCGGCGTGACTATCATGCAGATGGATGTCGGTCTCGATACCGGTGACATGATGCACAAGATCGCCTGCCCGATTGAGAGCAGCGATACCAGCGCCAGCCTCTACGACAAGCTGGCGCAGCTCGGCCCGCAGGGCATGCTGACGACGCTGCGCAAAATGGCCGACGGCAGCGCCACCCGCGAAGTGCAGGACGAGTCGCTGGTCACCTACGCCGAGAAGCTGAGCAAAGAAGAAGCTCGCCTGGATTGGACACTGTCCGCCGCACAGCTGGAGCGTTGCATCCGCGCCTTCAACCCTTGGCCGATAAGCTACTTCACCATCGATGAGCAACCGGTGAAAGTGTGGCAGGCCAGCGTAATGGCGGAAAGCGCCAACGCGGAGCCGGGCACCGTTGTCCATGCCGACAAGCACGGCATTCAGGTGGCGACCGCCGACGGTATCCTCAATCTGATCCAACTGCAGCCCGCCGGCAAGAAACCGATGTCGGCGCAAGACCTTTTAAATTCACGTCGTGAATGGTTTACCCCGGGTAACCGGCTGTAAGTCACCCCACTGCCCGGCCGTTCATCGCCGGGCCGTTATTTTCTTAATGCCGATCGTTATCAGCTTCAGCCTATGAAAAATAATTACAATCTCCGCAGCATCGCTGCCAAAGCCATCGGCCAGGTGCTGGATCAAGGGCAGTCACTGAGTACTGTTCTGCCGGCGCTGCAAACCTCCATCAGCGATAAAGACCGCGGGTTGCTGCAGGAACTGTGCTTCGGCACGTTACGCGTACTGCCGCAGCTCGAATGGTGCATTCAGCAATTAATGGCCAAACCGCTGACCGGCAAGCAACGTACACTTCACTATTTGCTGATGGTCGGCTTGTATCAGCTGCTGTATACCCGTATCCCGGCGCACGCCGTACTCGCAGAAACCGTGGAAGGTGCGGTGGCGCTGAAACGCCCACAGTTAAAAGGTTTGATTAACGGCGTCTTGCGGCAATTCCAGCGCCAGCAGGAAGAACTTCTGCAGCGCGCCGCCAACAATGACAGCCGCTACCTGCACCCGAGCTGGTTGCTGAAACGCATCCAACAGGCTTATCCCGCCAACTGGCAACAGATCGTCGACGCCAATAACCAGAAGCCGCCGATGTGGCTGCGCGTCAACCGCCTGCATCACACCCGTGAGGCTTACCTGCAGCTGCTGACCGACGCCGGCATCGCCGCAGAGCCTCATGCAGACTATGCCGACGCCGTACGGTTGCTGGCACCTTGCGCCGTGACCGATCTGCCAGGGTTCGCCGACGGCTGGGTCACCGTGCAAGATGCCTCAGCCCAAGGCTGTGTTGATCTGTTGGATCCACAAGACGGTGAACAGATCCTCGATTTGTGCGCCGCGCCCGGCGGCAAAACTACGCATATTCTGGAAGCGGCGCCGAAAGCACAGGTTATGGCCGTCGATATCGACGAACAGCGTCTGGCGCGGGTGAAAGAAAACCTGCAGCGTCTGCGTTTGCACGCAGAGGTTAAACTGGGCGATGGCCGCACACCGCAGCAATGGTGCGGTGACAAGCAGTTCGACCGTATCCTGCTGGACGCGCCTTGTTCGGCCACCGGCGTGATACGCCGTCATCCCGACATCAAATGGCTGCGCCGCGATCGCGACATCGCCGAACTCGCCGCCCTGCAGGCCGATATCCTGGAGGCCGTCTGGCCGCATCTGAAATCAGGCGGCGTGATGGTTTACGCAACCTGCTCTATTCTGCCGGATGAAAACAGTAGTCAGATCGCCGCGTTCTTGCAGCGCCATGCCGATGCCAAGCTGGTTGAAACCGGCGATGCGCAGCGGCCGGGACGGCAGAATATCCCGCATCCCGAGGACGGCGATGGCTTCTTTTACGCTAAGCTGATTAAAATGTAATTCTTCAGGGTGCCCACGCGCCCTAAGTCTTTCAGTGTGAAGCAGAGAACACGATGAAAATAATTATTCTTGGTGCCGGGCAGGTTGGCGGGACGCTGGCGGAAAACCTGGTAGGTGAAAACAACGATATCACCGTCGTCGATACCGACTCCGGCCGGTTGCGTCAGCTGCAGGATAAATTCGATCTACGAGTGGTTCAGGGACATGGTTCTCACCCCCGGGTGCTGCGCGAAGCCGGCGCAGAAGATGCCGACATGCTGGTCGCCGTCACCAACTCCGACGAAACCAACATGATCGCCTGCCAGATCGCCTATTCTCTGTTTAATACCCCCAACCGTATCGCCCGTATCCGCGCGCCGGAATATATCCGCGAGTCGGAGAAACTGTTCCTGCCGGAAGCGGTGCCGATCGACCATCTGATTTCGCCGGAGCAGCTGGTCATCGACTATATCTACAAGCTGATTGAATACCCCGGCGCGCTGCAGGTGGTCAACTTCGCCGAAGGCAAGGTCAGCATCGCCGCGGTTAAAGCCTATTACGGCGGCCCGCTGGTCGGCAATGCGCTCTCTTCGATGCGCGAACACATGCCGCATATCGACACTCGCGTCGCCGCCATTTTCCGCCAGGATCGGCCGATTCGTCCGCAAGGCTCGACCATTATCGAAGCCGGTGATGAAGTGTTCTTCGTTGCCGCCTCACAGCACATTCGCGCGGTGATGAGCGAACTGCAACGGCTGGAAAAACCTTATAAGCGCATCATGATCGTCGGCGGCGGCAACGTCGGCGCCGGCCTGGCCGCCAAGCTGGAGAAAGACTATAACGTCAAACTCATTGAGCGCAATCAGCAACGTGCCGCCGAACTGGCCGAGCAGTTGCACGATACCATCGTGTTCTATGGCGATGCCTCCGACCAGGAACTGCTGGCCGAAGAGCACGTCGAGCAGGTGGATGTCTTCATCGCCATCACCAACGACGATGAGGCCAACATCATGTCGGCCATGCTGGCCAAGCGCATGGGCGCCAAGAAAGTGATGGTCTTGATCCAGCGGCGCGCCTATGTCGATCTGGTGCAAGGCAGCGTGATCGATATTGCCATTTCACCGCAGCAGGCAACCATCTCCGCGCTGCTTGGGCATGTGCGCAAAGCGGATATCGTCAGCGTTTCATCGCTGCGCCGCGGCGTGGCGGAAGCGATCGAGGCGATTGCCCACGGCGATGAAAGCACGTCCAAAGTGGTTGGCCGCATCGTTGAAGATATCAAGCTGCCACCGGGTACCACCATCGGCGCTATCGTTCGTGGCGACGACGTCATCATCGCTAACGGCAACAGCAAAATCGAACAGGGCGATCATGTCATCATGTTTATTACCGACAAGAAATTCGTGCCGGACGTTGAACGCCTGTTCCAACCGAGCCCGTTCTTCTTGTAGAACGAATTTATTTGGCGATGGTCTATAATCGCGTAGTTGTTCTCTGCCTTGAGAGGAGATAAAACTTCTCTCCTTTTGTGGCAAAGGGAAATTGCTTTGTTAAACTTGAGTTATTAATTCTGCAAGGGGTGCGTTCTATGAGTATGTTGAAAGAGTTTCGCGAATTTGCCATGCGCGGCAACGTGGTCGATCTGGCCGTCGGTGTGATTATCGGCGCCGCGTTCGGCAAGATTGTTTCATCCTTCGTCGCTGATATCATCATGCCTCCGCTGGGCTTACTGATCGGCGGTGTCGACTTTAAACAGTTCCATCTGGTATTACGTGAAGCTCAGGGCGCCGTACCGGCGGTGGTAATGAACTACGGTTCATTCATCCAAACCGTATTTGACTTCGTGATTGTCGCCTTCGCCATCTTCCTGGCGATTAAATTGATGAACAAAATGCGCCGCAAACAAGAAGAAGCTCCGGCAGCGCCGCCAGAACCTACTGCAGAAGAGAAACTGCTGACGGAAATCCGTGATTTGCTGAGCCATCAACAGCAGCCAAAACTGTAAGACAGCATTTGGTTATGCCAATAAAAAGCCACCGGATGAAGGTGGCTTTTTTAATGCCTTAAAACCAGAAGGCCAGTGGTAAATTATCGTTTGATAGTTTGCCACTGGCCTCCCAGTTACCGCCTTTGTTGTGTTTTTCTTTACGTCGATAGCTGCCTTTGCCTTTCACATTCTTTTCTACCCGCTGACGGAATAGCGGGTCATGCAGCAGCGCCTCAATGGCGTTATCTTGAATATGGCCTTTGGTGTGACGATATTTCGTCATGATAATGCTCCTGTAAAATATGAGGGATAAAACGGGGCGATAATACTGCCGGCGATATAAAAATTAAAGTGCCGTCAGCAACCTTTTTTGCCTTTGTCATCGCTGGCGCCCTGTTCCAAAGCTTCCAGGATCGAACAGTAGTTGCTGGTATGGGCGGTACCGCAGCAGGCGTCGCTCAGCCGTTTCAACGATTCACGCATCCGGGTCAGCTCCGCCAACTTGCTTTCCACTTCGCTCAGGCGCGCATCAACGATAGACTTCGATTCCTGGCAGGTGTGATGTTCCGGATCGACCCGGATCGACAGCAGCTCGGCGATCGTTTCCAGAGTAAAGCCTAACTGCTTGGCATAGCGGATAAAACGCAGCCGCTGCAGATCCTGCTCGGTGTACAGCCGATAACCGCCTTCAGTACGGACATTGTGATCCATCATGCCCTGCTTTTCATAATAACGCACGGTATCCGGCGTCACTTCGGCAAGCTTGGCCAACTGACCTATCTTGAACATTACTTCTCCTCTCGGGTGAGTTTACCGTCCAGCGCACGCTGATATTCGCCATGCAAGAAGTCCGTGCTCATTCCAGCGTGACGTAACCGATGTTCCAGCAGCGCCATGCGCTTGCTGAGATCGACATAGTCCGGATGCTCACTGTTGATCCCTTGCAGTAAGTGAGCAACGGTTAATGCCTCTTTGCGATCTTCCAGCGCCGGCGGCAGATAACCGGCATTTTTCAGCAGGCGGTAACCGGCGCGTAGCTCAGCAGGCACCGCGCTGTCATCGTCCAGCACGAGCGGTTGTCCCTGGCCGGGCAGATTGTCGAACTCGCCTTTATCCTGGGCATCAAGGATATGACGTTCCGCCCATTGGTCGAGCAACCCCATAACAGACAGCCTCAGTGAGCTTATTGAATGAGTCTAAGCATAACGGATAGGAGCGGGGATCTTAAGCACGACGGGGGAATTGAGCACATTTGGCTGGATTTGGACGTAAAAAAACCGGGCAAGCCCGGTTTTTTTACGCGTCTACAGATTACTCTGCAGTTGCTACTTCTGCTTGAGACTCAGCACGATCAACCAGCTCGATGTATGCCATCGGCGCGTTGTCGCCTGCGCGGAAGCCACACTTCAGAATGCGAGTGTAACCACCGGCACGGCTCGCGAAACGCGGGCCCAGCTCGTTAAACAGTTTTGCCACGATCTCGTTATCACGAGTACGGGCGAATGCCAGACGACGATTAGCTACGCTGTCGGTCTTGGCAAGAGTAATCAGCGGCTCAACAACGCGACGCAGCTCTTTTGCTTTTGGCAGGGTCGTCTTGATGATCTCATGACGAACCAAAGAGCCGGCCATGTTACGGAACATAGCCTGGCGATGGCTGCTGTTACGGTTCAGTTGACGACCACTCTTACGATGGCGCATGACCTTATCCTTCTCAGTAAAACCTTAACCTGTGATCCGGTTACTCGTCAGCAATGCTTGCCGGCGGCCAGTTTTCCAGGCGCATGCCCAGAGACAGACCACGTGAGGCCAGCACGTCTTTAATCTCGGTAAGAGATTTTTTACCCAGGTTTGGCGTTTTCAGCAACTCAACCTCGGTACGCTGTACCAGATCACCGATGTAGTGGATAGCTTCTGCCTTGAGGCAGTTAGCAGAGCGGACAGTCAATTCCAGATCGTCAACAGGGCGCAGCAAGATCGGATCGAATTCCGGTTTCTCTTCTTTAACTTCCGGCTGACGTACATCACGCAGGTCAACGAAAGCTTCAAGTTGTTCAGCCAGAATGGTGGCCGCACGGCGGATCGCCTCTTCAGGATCGATCGTGCCATTGGTCTCCATCTCGATGACCAGCTTATCCAAGTCAGTACGCTGTTCTACACGCGCAGCTTCAACATTGTAGGCGATACGCTCTACAGGGCTGTAGCAGGCGTCAACCAACAGACGACCGATTGGGCGCTCATCTTCTTCCGAATGAATTCGGGCAGAAGCCGGCACATAACCGCGACCGCGCTGAACTTTGATACGCATGCTGATAGCCGCGTTCTCATCAGTCAGGTGGCAGATCACGTGCTGAGGCTTGACGATTTCGACATCACCATCATGGGTGATGTCGGCAGCGGTCACAGGGCCAATGCCAGATTTATTCAGGGTAAGAATAACTTCGTCTTTGCCTTGAACTCTCACCGCCAGCCCTTTCAGGTTGAGCAGGATCTCCAGGATATCTTCCTGTACGCCTTCTTTGGTGCTGTACTCATGCAGTACACCATCAATCTCAACCTCGGTCACCGCGCAACCCGGCATAGATGAAAGCAGAATACGGCGCAGTGCGTTGCCAAGAGTATGGCCAAAGCCACGCTCTAAAGGCTCAAGGGTCACCTTGGCGTGCGTCGAACTGACTTGCTCGATATCTACCAGGCGCGGTTTTAGAAACTCTGTCACAGAACCCTGCATTGTGTCCTCTCTTTGGTACTAAGCTTTACTTGGAGTAAAGCTCGACGATCAGGTGTTCGTTAATGTCCGCAGACAGATCGGTACGTTCAGGCATACGCTTGAACACGCCTTCCATCTTAGCAGCATCAACTTCCAGCCAAGTCGGCTTTTCACGCTGCTCAGCCAGCTCCAGAGAAGCTTTAACACGAGACTGCTTTTTAGCTTTCTCGCGGATGCTGACTACGTCATTCGGAGATACCTGATAAGAAGCGATGTTAACAACGCGACCGTTTACCATAACTGCTTTGTGGCTAACCAGCTGACGTGACTCTGCACGAGTAGCGCCGAAGCCCATACGGTAAACAACGTTGTCCAGACGACCTTCCAGCAGCTGCAACAGGTTTTCACCGGTGTTGCCCTTCAGGCGGGTTGCTTCTTTGTAATAGTTACGGAATTGACGCTCCAGAATGCCGTACATACGGCGAACTTTCTGCTTCTCACGCAACTGAACACCGTAATCAGACAGACGCGGTTTACGCGCACCGTGCTGACCAGGTGCTTGTTCAATTTTACACTTGGAATCGATCGCGCGAACGCCAGACTTAAGGAACAGGTCTGTGCCCTCACGACGGCTCAGCTTGAGCTTAGGACCCAAATATCTTGCCATTTTCTTTCTCCAACAATCCTAAAAGCTGCGTTACACGCGGCGCTTTTTCGGCGGACGACAACCGTTATGAGGGATCGGAGTCACATCAGTAATATTAGTGATGCGGAAACCAGCCGCGTTCAGAGCGCGGATAGTAGACTCACGACCAGGACCAGGTCCTTTAACCATAACTTCCAGGTTCTTGATACCGTATTCTTTTACTGCGTCAGCACAACGTTCTGCTGCAACCTGTGCTGCGAACGGAGTGGACTTACGAGAACCACGGAAACCGGAACCACCGGCTGTTGCCCAACCCAAAGCATTACCCTGACGATCAGTGATGGTAACGATGGTGTTGTTGAAAGAAGCATGGATATGAGCCACGCCGTCAGAGACTTGCTTTCTTACACGCTTACGTGTACGAACAGGTGCCTTTGCCATTATTCAATAACCCCGATTATTTCTTGATCGGCTTGCGCGGACCCTTACGGGTACGAGCGTTGGTCTTGGTGCGCTGACCGCGTACCGGCAGACCACGACGATGACGCAAACCACGATAGCAACCAAGGTCCATAAGACGCTTGATGCTCAGGGTAATTTCACGACGCAAATCACCCTCAACGGTGTATTTGGCAACTGCATCACGAAGCTTTTCGATTTGCTCTTCAGACAGCTCACTGATCTTAACATTTTCAGCAATACCCGTGGATGCACAGATAGCCTGTGAACGGGTTTTACCGATACCGAAGATCGACGTTAAGGCGATAACGGTATGTTTATGATCAGGAATGTTAATGCCTGCTATACGGGCCACTATGCACTCCTACTATTTTATACAGCAACACCATTCTGAAAAGCCCGTTTTCAGGATACTCAAATAATGTTGCAGTGCGACATACAAAAGATTGGCTGGCTAATCTAGCCAGCTCAACCCAACTTTGCAAGAAAAATATGCGAGATAATCAGCCTTGACGCTGTTTATGCTTCGGCTCGGCGCTGCAAATCACACGAACGACACCGTTACGCTTAACGATTTTGCAGTTACGACATAATTTCTTGACGGAAGCACGAACTTTCATTTTTACTCTCCGTAACTTCTCAAACGAATCTGACTAGCGGTTATAGCCTTTCAGATTTGCTTTCTTCAATGCAGACTCGTACTGACTTGACATCATCAGAGTTTGCACTTGAGCCATAAAGTCCATGATGACGACAACCACGATCAGTAGCGAGGTACCACCAAAGTAGAATGGTACTTTCATTGCATCACGCATGAACTCCGGGATCAGGCAGATGAAAGTAATGTACATCGCGCCCACCAGGGTTAAACGCGTCATTACTTTATCGATATACTTCGCCGTTTGCTCTCCCGGACGAATTCCTGGTACGAAGGCACCGGACTTCTTCAGGTTATCTGCTGTCTCACGCGGGTTGAATACCAACGCCGTGTAGAAGAAACAGAAGAAGATGATTGCAGACGCATAGAGTAACACATAAAGCGGTTGCCCTGGCTGCAAATACAGCGAAATCGTAGTCAGCCAGTTCCAACCGGTACCGCCCCCAAACCATGATGCAATCGTGGCCGGGAACAGAATAATGCTGGAAGCGAAAATCGCCGGGATAACACCCGCCATGTTCACTTTCAACGGTAAGTGTGTACTCTGTGCTGCATAAACACGACGACCTTGTTGACGCTTCGCATAGTTAACGACGATACGACGTTGACCACGCTCGATGAAAACAACGAAGAAGGTTACTGCAAACACCAATACTGCAACCAACAGCAGCAGGAGGAAGTGCAGGTCGCCTTGCCGCGCTTGCTCGATAGTATGGGCCACTGCCGGCGGGAGCCCCGCTACAATACCCGCGAAGATAATGATCGAGATACCGTTGCCGATACCGCGCTCAGTAATCTGCTCACCCAGCCACATCAGGAACATTGTCCCGGTGACCAAGCTCACAACCGCAGTAAAGTAGAATGCAAAGCCTGGGTTTAACACCAGGCCCTGCATACCAGGCATATTCGGCAGACCGGTAGCAATACCGATCGACTGGAATATGGCCAATACCAGCGTACCGTAACGGGTGTACTGACTAATCTTGCGACGGCCAGCCTCCCCTTCTTTCTTGATTTCCGCCAACGCCGGATGAACCACCGTCAGCAGCTGGATAATGATCGACGCCGAAATATACGGCATGATCCCCAGAGCAAAGATAGAAGCACGGCTGAGGGCACCACCAGAGAACATGTTAAACATTTCAATGATAGTGCCTCTCTGCTGCTCAAGCAATTTGGCAAGCACAGTGGCATCGATACCAGGAATCGGAATGAAAGAGCCGATGCGGAAGACAATCAGCGCGCCGATGACAAACAAAAGTCTGCGCTTCAGCTCGCCGAGCCCGCCTTTAGCACTTTGAAAATCTAATCCTGGTTGCTTAGCCATCTGCTACTTATTCCTCAATTTTACCGCCAGCAGCCTCGATAGCAGCACGAGCGCCTTTGGTGACACGCAGACCACGCAGGGTTACCGGACGAGCGACTTCGCCAGAAAGTACAACTTTCGCGAATTCGATCTGGACACCAACTACGTTAGCGGCTTTCAGCGCGTTCAGGTCGATAACATCGCCTTCAACCAGAGCCAGTTCAGACAGACGAACTTCTGCCGTGATCATCGCTTTGCGTGAAGTGAAGCCGAATTTCGGCAGACGACGGTACAGAGGCATCTGACCACCTTCGAAACCACGACGTACGCCACCGCCAGAACGAGACTTCTGACCTTTGTGACCACGGCCGCCGGTTTTACCCAGGCCAGAACCAATACCACGACCTACACGCTTAGGCGCATGCTTGGCACCTTCAGCCGGAGACAGAGTATTTAAACGCATCTGTTACTCCTCAACTTTAACCATGTAGGAAACCAGGTTGACCATACCGCGAACAGCAGGAGTATCCTCGCGCTCTACGGTGTGACCAATACGACGCAGACCCAGACCGAGCAGAGTAGCTTTATGCTTCGGCAGACGGCCAATTGAGCTGCGAGTTTGTGTAACTTTAATAGTCTTAGCCATGGTCAATTACCCCAGAATGTCGGCAACGGATTTACCACGCTTAGCAGCGACCATTTCAGGAGACTTCATATTCGCCAGAGCGTCGATAGTCGCACGAACCACGTTGATCGGGTTGGTGGAACCATAAGCTTTAGCCAATACGTTGTGCACCCCAGCAACTTCGAGAACGGCGCGCATTGCACCGCCCGCGATGATACCGGTACCTTCATGAGCAGGCTGCATGAACACGCGAGAACCCGTGTGAGCGCCCTTAACAGGGTGCTGCAGGGTGCCGCTGTTCAGCGCGACGTTCATCATGTTGCGACGGGCTTTTTCCATCGCTTTCTGGATCGCTGCTGGAACTTCGCGTGCTTTGCCGTAGCCAAAACCAACGCGACCGTTACCATCACCAACTACAGTCAGTGCGGTAAAGCTGAAAATACGGCCACCTTTTACGGTTTTAGATACGCGGTTTACCGCGATCAGCTTTTCCTGCAGTTCGCCAGCTTGTTTTTCGATGTGAGCCATCTTAAACCTCTTCCTTAGAACTGAAGGCCAGCTTCACGGGCAGCATCTGCCAGTGCCTGGACTCGACCATGATATTGGAAACCGGAACGGTCAAAGGATACTTTCGCAATCCCTTTTTCCAACGCGCGCTCAGCCAGAGCTTTACCTACGGCTGCTGCTGCGTCTTTGTTACCGGAATACTTCAGTTGCTCCGCGATAGCTTTTTCTAAAGTAGAAGCGGCTACCAGTACTTCAGAACCGTTTGGAGCAATCACCTGTGCGTAAATGTGACGCGGGGTACGATGTACCACCAGGCGGGTTGCACCCAGCTCTTGGAGCTTGCGGCGTGCGCGGGTCGCACGACGGATACGAGCAGATTTCTTATCCATAGTGTTACCTTACTTCTTCTTAGCCTCTTTGGTACGCACGACTTCGTCGGCGTAACGAACACCCTTGCCTTTGTAAGGCTCAGGACGACGGTAAGCGCGCAGATCTGCTGCTACCTGGCCAATTACCTGCTTATCAGCGCCTTTCAGCACGATTTCAGTTTGGCTTGGGCATTCAGCAGTGATACCTGCCGGCAGCTGGTGATCGATAGGGTGAGAGAAGCCCAGGGCCAAATTCACCACGTTGCCTTTAACGGCAGCACGATAACCAACACCTACCAGTTGAAGCTTCTTGGTGAAGCCTTCGGTAACACCAACAACCATTGCGTTCAGCAGAGCGCGCGTGGTACCCGCTTGGGCCCATGCGTTAGCAAAACCTTCGCGCGGAGCGAAAGTCAGTGCGTTAGCTTCTTGCTTCACTTCAACGGCGTCGTGGATAGTACGAGTCAACTCGCCGTTTTTACCCTTAATCGAAATAACCTGACCGTTGAGTTTTACCTCTACGCCGGCAGGAATGACGACGGGTGCTTTTGCAACACGAGACATTCTTTCCTCCCGAATTAAGCTACGTAGCAGATAATCTCGCCACCAAGACCAGCCTGGCGAGCTGCACGATCGGTCATAACACCTTTAGAGGTAGAAACAACAGCGATACCCAAACCGGCCATAACTTTTGGCAGCTCATCTTTTTTCTTATAGATGCGCAGACCTGGACGGCTGATACGTTGAATGCTTTCTACCACAGCTTTGCCCTGGAAGTACTTCAGTACCAGTTCCAGAACAGGCTTGGCGTCGCCTTCGATTTTGAAATCTTCAATAAAACCTTCTTCCTTCAGCACGTTGGCAATTGCCACTTTCAGCTTGGAGGAAGGCATGGTGACCGCAACTTTGTTCGCGGCTTGACCGTTACGGATACGGGTCAGCATATCCGCGATCGGATCTTGCATGCTCATCTGTCTTTACTCCCGTGATTCAATTGGTAATTACCAGCTAGCCTTTTTCAAGCCTGGTACTTCACCGCGCATAGCGGCTTCACGAAGCTTAATACGGCTCAACCCGAATTTGCCCACATAACCATGTGGACGGCCAGTTTGGCGGCAGCGTTTACGCTGACGAGACGGGCTGGAATCACGCGGCAGAGTTTGCAGCTTGAGAACGGCATTCCAACGATCTTCATCGGATGCGTTCACATCAGAGATAATAGCTTTCAGTTCAGCGCGTTTTGCAAAGAACTTGTCAGCTAATTTCACGCGCTTGACTTCGCGTGCTTTCATTGATTGCTTAGCCATCAGTAACCCTGCCTTACTTGCGGAACGGGAAGTTAAAAGCAGCCAGCAGCGCGCGGCCTTCATCATCAGATTTCGCAGTAGTGGTAATGGTAATATCCAAACCACGAACGCGATCGACTTTGTCGTAGTCGATTTCTGGGAAGATGATTTGCTCACGCACGCCCATGCTGTAGTTGCCACGGCCATCGAATGACTTGGCGGACAGGCCACGGAAGTCACGGATACGTGGAACAGCAATGGAGATCAGACGCTCAAAGAACTCCCACATGCGTTCGCCACGCAGAGTTACTTTACAGCCGATCGGATAGCCCTGACGGATTTTGAAGCCTGCAACGGATTTGCGGGCTTTGGTGATCAACGGTTTTTGACCGGAGATAGCTGCCAGGTCCGCTGCTGCGTTATCCAGCAGTTTCTTGTCAGCAATCGCTTCACCAACACCCATGTTCAGGGTGATCTTCTCGACCCGAGGGACTTGCATGACAGAGTTGTAATCAAACTGAGACATCAGTTGTTTGACTACCTCGTCTTTGTAGTAATCATGCAGTTTCGCCATCGTATTACTCCAAATTACTTGATAGTTTCGCTGTTAGATTTGAAGAAACGGACTTTTTTGCCGTCTTCGAATCTAAAGCCTACACGGTCAGCCTTGCCGGTAGCCGCGTTGAAGATAGCAATGTTAGAAACCTGAATTGCAGCTTCTTTCTCAACAATGCCGCCTGGTTGGTTCAGAGCCGGAACCGGCTTCTGGTGTTTCTTAACCAGGTTGATGCCTTCAACAATGACCTTGCCAGCAGACAGGACATTTTTTACTTTACCGCGCTTACCTTTGTCTTTCCCGGTAATCACGATAACTTCGTCATCACGACGGATCTTCGCTGCCATGTTCGCTCCTTAGAGTACTTCTGGTGCCAGAGAGATAATTTTCATGAACTTCTCATTACGCAGTTCACGAGTTACCGGCCCAAAAATACGCGTACCGATTGGCTGCTCGCTGTTATTGTTCAAAATAACGCATGCATTGCCATCGAAGCGAATGACAGAACCGTCCGGGCGACGTACACCCTTCTTGGTGCGCACCACTACCGCCTTCAGAACATCGCCTTTCTTCACCTTACCGCGAGGAATTGCTTCCTTGATGGTAATTTTGATGATGTCGCCGACGCCTGCGTAGCGACGGTGCGAGCCACCTAGAACCTTGATACACATTACGCGACGTGCACCGGAGTTGTCGGCGACGTTCAGCATAGTCTGTTCTTGGATCATTTTAGTGCTCCGCTAATGTCAACTACTACTTTAAAGACCCAAGTAAAAATTAGGCCGTTGAAAAGCCCCATAACCGAGGGCGCAGCATTATAACACCGCTTACTTGGTATGGGTAGAAAAAATAAACGGCTCATTTTCTGAGCCGTTTATTAAGTGAGAGCCAGCTACTCTATTACAGAATCGCTTTCTCTACAACGCGAACCAACGTCCAGGACTTGGTCTTGGACAGTGGGCGGCATTCGCGGATTTCAACCACGTCGCCGGTACCACATTCGTTGTTCTCGTCATGTACGTGCAGCTTGGTCGTACGTTTGATGAATTTCCCGTAGATTGGGTGCTTCACAGTACGCTCGATAGCAACAACGATGGATTTCTCCATTTTATCGCTAACAACACGACCCTGCAGGGTACGGATAACTTCAGTCATTTACACACCCGCCTTTTGAGTCAGTAAAGTCTTAACGCGTGCGACGTCACGACGCACTTGTTTCAACAGGTGAGTTTGTTGCAGCTGGCCACTGGCCGCCTGCATGCGCAAGTTGAATTGCTCACGCAGCAGGTTGAGCAGCTCGGCATTCAGCTCTTCAACGCTTTTTTCACGCAGCTCTTGTGCTTTCATTACATCACCGTCTTAGTTACAAAGGTGGTTTTGATCGGCAGTTTCGCTGCTGCCAGTTTGAATGCCTCGCGGGCAACCTCTTCTGGCACGCCGTCCATTTCGTACAGGACCTTACCAGGCTGGATCAGGGCAACCCAATACTCCACGTTACCCTTACCTTTACCCATACGCACTTCCAGCGGCTTCTCGGTGATCGGTTTGTCCGGGAATACACGGATCCAGATCTTGCCTTGACGCTTAACTGCACGAGTCATTGCACGACGAGCTGCTTCGATTTGACGAGCAGTCAGACGGCCACGGCCAACAGCTTTCAGACCGAAAGTGCCGAAGCTAACATCCGTACCTTGCGCCAGACCACGGTTGCGGCCCTTGTGCACCTTACGGAATTTTGTACGCTTTGGTTGTAACATCAGCGACTCTCCTTACTTGCGGCCTTTACGCTGCTGCTTTTTAGGTTGAGCAGCCGGTTCCGGTTGTTCAACTGCAGCCATACCACCCAGGATCTCACCTTTGAAGATCCATACCTTAACGCCGATTACACCATAAGTGGTGTGCGCTTCAGATGTGTTGTAGTCGATGTCCGCACGCAGAGTGTGCAATGGAACACGACCTTCGCGGTACCATTCGGTACGTGCGATTTCAGCGCCGCCAAGACGGCCGCTTACTTCAACTTTGATACCTTTAGCGCCAAGACGCATTGCGTTCTGTACTGCACGCTTCATAGCACGACGGAACATAACGCGACGTTCCAGCTGAGAAGTGATGCTGTCAGCAACCAATTTAGCGTCGAGTTCCGGTTTACGGACTTCGGCGATGTTGATCTGTGCAGGAACGCCAGCGATGTCCGCTACGACCTTGCGCAGTTTTTCGACGTCTTCACCTTTCTTGCCGATAACGATGCCTGGGCGAGCAGTGTGAATGGTCACACGGATGCTCTTCGCAGGACGCTCGATAACGATGCGAGAAACGGAAGCTTTCGACAGTTCCTTAGTCAGGAATTGACGAACTTTAAAGTCGCTGTCCAGGTTGTCAGCGAATTCTTTGGTATTCGCATACCAAGTAGAGTTCCAAGGTTTGACAATACCCAGGCGAATACCATTAGGATGTACTTTCTGACCCATTGCTAGTCTCCAGAGTCTCAGCGATCGGACACAACCACAGTAATGTGGCTGGTGCGCTTCAGGATGCGATCTGCACGACCTTTTGCACGCGGCATAATGCGCTTCATGCTTGGGCCTTCGTCTACGAAGATTTTCGTAACTTTCAGATCATCGATGTCAGCGCCATCGTTGTGTTCTGCGTTAGCAATGGCAGACTCCAGCACTTTCTTAACCAGACCAGCAGCTTTCTTGTTGGTGTAGGTCAGAGTTTCCAGAGCTTGCGACACTTTCTTACCGCGAATCAGGTCAGCAACAAGGCGAACCTTCTGAGCAGAAGAACGAGCGTGGCGATGTTTAGCGATAGTTTCCATCTCTTCCTCCTACCTTAGCGCTTTTTAGCTTTTTTATCAGCCGCATGGCCGCGATAAGTACGAGTCGGCGCGAATTCACCCAGTTTGTGACCGACCATTTCATCGGAAACGAACACTGGTACGTGCTGACGACCATTATGGACAGCGATGGTCAAACCGATCATGTTAGGAAAGATCGTTGAACGACGGGACCAAGTGCGCAAAGGCTTCTTGTCACCGCTTTCCACCGCTTTCTCTACCTTCTTCAGCAAGTGCAGGTCAATAAAAGGACCTTTCTTGAGAGAACGTGGCATGGCTTATCCTCTAATTATTTTTTGCTACGGCGACGTACGATGAACTTATCAGTACGCTTGTTGCTACGGGTCTTCTTACCTTTGGTCTGAACGCCCCACGGAGTTACCGGGTGCTTACCAAAGTTACGACCTTCACCACCACCGTGCGGGTGATCTACCGGGTTCATCGCCGTACCGCGAACGGTAGGACGAACACCACGCCAACGTGCAGCACCTGCTTTACCCAGAACGCGAAGCATGTGTTCAGCGTTACCGACTTCACCCAGGGTGGCGCGGCAATCAGCTGGAACTTTACGCATTTCGCCGGAGCGCAGACGCAGAGTTACGTAGGAACCATCACGAGCAACGATCTGAACGTAGGCACCAGCGGAGCGAGCCATCTGGCCGCCTTTGCCTGGTTTCATTTCTACGTTGTGAACCGTTGAACCAACTGGAATGTTGCGCATCGGCAGGGTGTTACCCGCTTTAATTGCAGCATCAACGCCAGATTGAATCTGGTCACCAGCTTTCAGGCCTTTCGGCGCCAGGATGTAACGGCGTTCGCCGTCTTTGTACAGAACCAGCGCGATGTTCGCGGAACGGTTCGGATCGTACTCCAGACGCTCAACCACAGCAGGGATACCGTCTTTGTTGCGCTTGAAGTCAACCAGACGATAATGTTGCTTGTGGCCACCACCGATATGACGGGTGGTGATACGGCCATTGTTGTTACGACCACCGCTTTTGCTCAGTTTTTCCAGCAGCGGGGCATAAGGTTTACCCTTGTGCAGCTCAGGGTTAACCACTTTAACAACGTGGCGACGACCCGGAGATGTAGGTTTACATTTAACAATTGCCATTGTTCTTACTCCTCCGACTTACTCTGCGCCGCCGATGAAGTCCAGATTCTGGCCTTCTTTCAGGGTGACGTAAGCTTTTTTCCAGTCGCTACGACGACCAACACGCTGACCGTGACGTTTCACTTTCCCTTTAACAACCAGGGTGTTCACGTCTTCGACTTCGACTTCAAACAGTTTCTGCACTGCAGCTTTGATTTCTGCTTTGGTCGCGTCTTTGGCAACTTTGAGAACGATGGTGTTGCTTTTTTCCATCGCAGCGGATGCTTTTTCAGATACGTGCGGTGCACGCAGCACTTTCAGCAAACGTTCTTCACGGATCATGCCAGCATCTCCTCAACTTGCTTCACAGCATCAGCAGTCATAACCACTTTGTCGAAGGCGATCAGGCTAACCGGATCGATACCTGCTACATCGCGCACGTCAACCTTGTACAGGTTGCGAGCTGCCAGGAACAGATTCTCATCCAGTTCACCGGTCACGATCAGCACGTCTTCCAGAGCCATATCTTTCAGTTTCTGTGCCAGCAGCTTAGTTTTAGGCGCTTCTACAGAGAACTTCTCGACAACGATCAGACGATCTTGACGTACCAGTTCGGACAGGATGCTTTTCAGCGCGCCGCGGTACATCTTTTTGTTTACTTTCTGACTGTGGTCCTGTGGCTTAGCAGCAAAGGTCACGCCGCCTGAACGCCAGATCGGGCTCTTTACAGAACCTGAACGCGCACGGCCGGTGCCTTTCTGACGCCATGGCTTTTTGCCGGAACCAGTTACTTCAGCACGGGTCTTCTGAGCACGGGTACCTTGACGGGCACCTGCTGCATAAGCAACAACAACCTGGTGTACCAGCGCTTCGTTGAAATCACGACCGAAGGTAGTTTCGGAAACAGTCAGCGCGCTTTGCGCGTCTTTCAATACTAATTCCATTGCTATCCCCTTACGCCTTCACAGCTGGTTTAACGATCAGGTTGCCACCGGTTGCGCCCGGTACAGCACCCTTAACCAGCAGCAGGTTGCGCTCAGCGTCAACACGTACTACGTCCAGGCTCTGAACGGTTACGCGCTCATCACCCAGGTGGCCAGCCATTTTCTTGCCTTTGAACACTTTGCCCGGAGTCTGGTTCTGACCGATAGAACCCGGAACGCGGTGAGACAAGGAGTTACCGTGGGTAGCGTCTTGGGTACGGAAGTTCCAGCGCTTAACAGTGCCAGCAAAACCTTTACCTTTAGAAGTACCGGTAACATCGACTTTTTTAACGTCAGCGAAGATTTCTACGCTAATTTCCTGACCTGCAGCGAATTCTTGACCTTCTTCCAGGCGGAATTCCCACAGACCACGGCCAGCTTCAACGCCAGCTTTAGCGAAATGGCCCGCTTCCGGCTTGGTTACACGGTTAGCTTTTTTGCTACCAGTGGTAACCTGAACGGCACGGTAACCGTCGGTGTCCAGGCTTTTAACCTGAGTCACGCGGTTCGCTTCAATTTCAATTACGGTTACTGGGATAGAAACGCCATCTTCAGTGAAGATACGGGTCATACCCACTTTTTTACCGACTAAACCAATCATTGTTTCAACCTCTCAATCGCTCAATGACCTGATTAACCCAGGCTGATCTGCACGTCTACACCGGCAGCCAGATCCAGACGCATCAGAGCATCAACGGTTTTCTCGGTTGGCTCAACGATGTCAACCAGACGCTTGTGAGTGCGAATCTCGTACTGATCACGCGCGTCTTTGTTGACGTGCGGAGAGATCAGAACGGTAAAGCGCTCTTTGCGAGTTGGCAGCGGGATCGGACCACGGACTTGCGCACCAGTGCGCTTTGCAGTCTCGACGATTTCCGCGGTTGATTGATCGATCAGACGATGATCAAACGCTTTCAGGCGGATACGGATTCTTTGGTTCTGCATGAGACCAGAGCTCCAATTATTTATAAACGTAAATAATTACTCCTCACACCCATTTCGATTGATGGGGGAGTGTAATCGTCAACATATAACCCCCATATCGGGAGTATTGTTCGAAAGGCAAAAAAGGCCTGCCAATCGACTGATTCGCTAAAATCAGGCTTACCAAGATTAGGTAAGCCCGCGCATTATACGCAAAATGGCCCAGGAAGCAAGCCGCAGTTGGAAATATGCTCAGGAAATCGTCATTTTTGCGCGTTCAGTGGCAGTTGGCGTGTTAACACGGTAAACAGGGAATGAATTAGGCTTGGCGGGAACACTCTCCCCTGCCCCGCCGAGAAAACGGCCGCCGGCAGGAGAGACGATGACGAATGGACGGAAGGTTTACTCTTTGCGCTCTAAAATCTGGGCCTGGGCATAGTTCTGAATACCGAGACGGGCAATCAGATCCAGCTCCGTTTCCAGCCAGTCGATATGCTCTTCTTCATCGGCCAGGATATCAATCATCAAATCGCGGCTAACGTAATCGTGGATCGAATCGGCATAGGCGATGCCTTCGCGCAGGTTCTTGGCGCCCGCCAGCTCCAGCGCCAGATCGGAACGCAGCATCTCTTCAATGTCTTCGCCGATATTCAGCTTGCCGAGATCTTGCAGATTCGGTATCCCTTCCAGGAACAGGATACGCTCGATGTAGCGATCGGCATGTTTCATTTCGTCGATCGACTCGTGATATTCCTTGTCGTTGAGGCGCATTAAGCCCCAATTCTTGAACATTCGGGCGTGCAGGAAATATTGATTGATGGCAACCAGCTCGTTGCCAAGCAGTTTATTGAGGTGAGCAATGATCTTTTTATCGCCTTTCATAGGTAACTCCTCCTGGCCAGTCCTAAAAGTGTAGAACCTGTAAGCCAAGAGTCAAAAATAACCTTACCCTTTGTTAGGCAACTTCATGCATTGGGATGATAGTTCCGCGTTCCTCCACCATAATCTGTCTTGCCTGACGAATGCACTTTCCACAATCGGTACCAATCGGCACAAGTTCACGCAGTTGCTTCATGGTATGGGGATTGTGCTGACGCACCGCATTACGGATCGCTTTGTCAGTCACCGCATTACACAGACATACATACATAGAGAGACTCACTTCTTAACCAATGCATTGAGTCTAAATAGGAATGGTTTTTATTTCAATTAAGATTTGTACAAATTGCATAAAAAAAGGGCACCGAAGTGCCCTTTTTTGTGTCGAAAAATTATTCGCGATTAAGCGATAACTTTAGCAACAACACCAGCGCCTACAGTACGGCCGCCTTCACGGATTGCGAAACGCAGACCGTCATCCATCGCGATTGGGTGAATCAGGGTTACAACCATGTTC
>NZ_JBJNMO010000014.1:0-5473 GCF_052168495.1 Serratia sp. CY52157
AAACGCCGTAGCGCCGATGGTAGTGTGGGGTCTCCCCATGCGAGAGTAGGACACTGCCAGGCATCAAACAAAGCTGAAAGCCCTGAACTGACGTTCAGGGCTTTTTGCTATGCGTAAAATAAATCCCCTGATCGTATCTATTGCTTAGAAAAATACCTATTTCAGCGGCGTTGCTTATTTACATAAGCACGTATAATACTTTTGAGCAGGAGAATAACCAGCTCAATATATAATTGATAGATTCAGATTATTATTTAAATAATAAAAATGCCTATTTATGAACATGTTGATAAGAATTATCCTGTTATATCAAAGATAAATCCTAATTCTTCAGTGCATTACTCGATAAATTTCACGTTAATTAAAACAAATATTAGCCAGACGCTTCGAATCGAGTAGACTAAGCAAAAGATTATTTCCGCATGGGTACTGAACGTTATGTCTACTGAAAGCGCGTCTTTAAAAAACCACAATACTTTTGCGCTCCCGGTCAACGCAGCGCACCTGGTCATCGCCGATAGAATTGAGTTGATGCTCAAAGTCTGGCAACAAACGCGCAAGCGTCAGGAGCCGCTGCTGATTCTCGGTGAAGGTAGCAACGTACTGTTCCTGGAAGACTTTTCGGGTACGGTCATGGTTAACCAACTGAAGGGCATCGATGTTCGAGAAGATAACGATGCCTGGTATCTCCATGTCAGCGCCGGTGAGAATTGGCACGATCTGGTGCAATATACGCTGCAGGCCGGGATCTGCGGGTTGGAGAACCTGGCGTTGATTCCTGGATTGGCCGGCTCCGCGCCTATCCAGAATATCGGTGCCTATGGCGTCGAATTGAAAGATGTCTGTGAGTATGTCGACCTGCTGGACTTCTCTACGGGTGCCATCGATCGCATTCCGGCAGCCGATTGTGGTTTCGGCTATCGGGAAAGCATTTTCAAACATCGCTTCCAAACTGGGCATGCCATTGTCGGGCTGGGTCTGCGTCTGAGCAAGCAGTGGCAACCCAAGTTGAGCTATGGCGATCTGGCCAAGCTGGATCCCGCCACGGTGACGCCACTTCAGGTATTCGAGTCCGTATGTGCCATGCGCCGCAGCAAGCTGCCGGACCCGCGCGAAACCGGTAATGCCGGCAGTTTCTTCAAGAATCCGCTGGTGAACGCGGGGAAAGCCGCAGAACTCATCACACAATATCCCGGCATGCCGCATTATCCGCAGCAGGATGGTCAGGTGAAGCTGGCCGCTGGCTGGCTGATCGATCAGTGCGAACTGAAGGGGTATCGCATCGGTGGCGCAGCCGTACACCGCCAGCAGGCGCTGGTGCTGGTGAATATCGATAATGCGCATAGTCAGGATGTGGTGGCTCTGGCGCGCCATGTCCGTAAGACTGTGGCCGATAAATTTGGCGTATGGCTGGAACCTGAGGTGCGTTTCATTGGCGCAACTGGCGAATTGAACGCTGTGGTGGTGCTGTCATGAGAGATACCAAGGTCCCGTTAAAACTGATCGCGCTATTGGCCGACGGTGAATTCCATTCCGGGGAACAGCTCGGTGAGTCATTGGGCATGAGCCGCGCCGCGATCAATAAGCATATTCAAACCGTTCGCGAGTGGGGGCTGGATGTCTTTACTGTACCGGGGAAAGGATACAGCTTGCCTGCTCCCATGCAGCTATTGGAGGCGGAACGCATTCTTAGAGGGCTGGACGACAAGCGAGTTACCGTGCTGCCGGTCGTAGACTCTACCAATCAATATTTGCTGGATCGTATCGAAACGCTGCAATCTGGCGACGCCTGCATCGCTGAGTACCAACTGGCCGGCCGCGGTCGTCGTGGGCGTCAGTGGATTTCGCCGTTTGGCGCCAATTTATACCTGTCGATGTTTTGGCGATTGGAACAGGGGCCGGCTGCGGCGATGGGGCTGAGCCTGGTGATCGGCATGGTGATGGCGGAGGTCTTGCAGCGTCTTGGCGCTAAAGATGTGCGAGTCAAATGGCCCAACGATCTTTACCTGAACGATCGTAAATTGGCAGGGATCTTGGTCGAGTTGACGGGGAAAACCGGCGATGCGGCTCAGTTGGTCATCGGCGCTGGCATTAATTTGGCGATGCGGGATACCAATGCGAGTGGGATCAATCAAGGTTGGATCAACCTGCAAGAAGCCGGTATTAACATCGATCGTAATGAGCTGACCGCCACTCTGCTTAATGAATTGCGGCAGTCATTAAAACAATTCGAGATAGATGGGCTGGCGCCATTCATTGGCCGTTGGCGCACGCTGGATAATTTTATCGACAGACCGGTCAAACTGCTGATTGGCGAGCGACAGATTGTGGGTATCGCCCGGGGTATCGACGCGCAAGGTGCACTCCTGCTGGAACAAGAAGGGGAAATCAAACCCTTTATCGGCGGAGAGATATCGCTGCGCAGCGCGGAATAGTGAGAAAAGACAAGGGGACGGCAGCGTCCCCTTGATCGTTCGGTAGGCTTATTTTCTTAAACGCACGCTTTCAACGGCATGGTTGGCGCTTTTGGTCATAATCAGGCTCGCGCGTTCGCGGGTAGGCAGTATGTTCTGCTGCAAATTCAATCCATTGATTTCATTCCATAATTGCGTGGCGATATTAATCGCCTCCGGTTCCGGCAATTTTGAATAATTATGGAAATAAGAATCAGGATTGGAAAATGCGCCCTGACGGAATTTCAGGAAACGGTTGATATACCAGCTTTGCAATAGCGTCTCCGGCGCATCGACATATATAGAGAAGTCGACGAAGTCGGAAACGAATACGCGATGCGGATCGTGAGGATAATCCATACCGCTTTGCAATACGTTAAGCCCTTCCAGGATAAGAATGTCCGGCTGTTCGATGACTTTATTACCTTCGGGCACAACGTCATAGATCAAATGGGAATAAACCGGGGCGGTGACACGTTTGGCGCCGGATTTCACTTCCGACACGAACTTCACCAGGCTATGCATATCGTAAGACTGCGGGAAGCCTTTTTTCTTCATCAAACCGCGTTCGTTCAGCACCTTGTTTGGATGCAAGAAGCCGTCGGTCGTGATCAGCTCAACGCTGCGGTGTTCCGGCCAGCGGCTCAGCAGCGCCTGCAACAGACGTGCGGTCGTGCTCTTGCCGACGGCTACGCTGCCGGCGATGCCGATGACATAGGGAATCTTTTGCCCGTCGGTGCCGAGGAATTGTTCCAGTACCGCCTGCCGGCGCAGGTTGGAACTGATATAGAAGTTCAACAGTCGTGACAGCGGCAGATAAATCTGCGCAACTTCTTCCAACGAGAGATCTTCGTTAATCCCTTTCAGTTTAACGATCTCTTCTTCCGACAACGTCAGCGGCACCGAATCTCGCAACGCAGCCCACTGGGTACGATCGAACTGTAGGTAAGGCGTTGCTAAAGATTGATCTCTTTTTATCATAAGCCAAATTCTGCCTGTTAACGCAGGTTGGGAAAGGCGCCGGACGCCAACTCCAGAGAATAAACAAGCTGCATATTATAGACAGCTTCGTTTTTGGCGTAGACTTTTTTCGCAAAAGTTGTCGATAGGCAGCAGTTTATGTCAATTGTGCGAAGCGGCGCGCAGTTGATAAAGCGGGGTTGCAAGGCGGTATCATGGCGTCAGGATACCGCCTGAAGGTTAGCTGGCGATAGCGCGTGAAGACGGGGTCACGGTGAACAGACGTTTGTAATAAATGACGGTTGAGTGGTAATAGCCATCGGGTCCGGCCGCATAGTCAGGCATTTCACCCAGGCAGCGATAGCCCAGACTGCGATAAAGTGCTTCTGCCGCCGAACCGGCCTGTGTATCCAGATACAGTAGCCCGCGCTGTTGTTGCAGTGCCGCTTGCTCCAACGTCTTCATTAGCGCCAGGCCTACGCCGTTGCGACGAGCGCGGCTATGAACCAGCAGTTTCACTACTTCCGCACGATTACGGCCATTCGGTTTCTGGCAGAGCTCGAGTTGAACGGTGCCAACGACGCCGCGTTCGTCGCGGGCAATCCACAATAGCAGCTCACCCTTGGCCAAGGCCGGACGCAGGCTGTGGAAGTAACTCTCGGCGTCTTCATGCGGGATTAAGGTGTCGTAGCCCACTGAAGCGCCGTGGGTGACCGCATCGGTCAACAGGCGAGCCAATTCATCGCGATAAATCGGGAGCGTAGCGGCGTTGATAGGCACTATTTTCATCGGTCATTCCTCCAGATATGGGGGTAATGAAGATAAGCAATAACTGCGCCAGAGCGATAAAAGGCATAGCCACGGCGAAAGAGCAAGGAATAAGTGTAGTTCACGCCACGAACCAGGGCAGCCATCCTCTTTTTGGTGCATCGATCCCGCTCACGGTTTACCGCCGTGGGTTACGTGTTTTGAGAAGCCCGACACGGAGAAAGGGGCGTTCAAAGCTTGCAAAAAGTGGATAAAATTGTAGAGAATGATTGCCGCAAGTGATGAATGTTTGCACGCCACAGGCTGCGAATTGCATGACAGCATGCAAAATTGACTGATTTATGAGCGAAAGTGCGCGTAAAGCAATTTTTTTGTTGCATAGGTCGCCCGCTCTACCTAGAATGCGCTGCACTTGATGCCGGCTTAGCTCAGTAGGTAGAGCAACTGACTTGTAATCAGTAGGTCACCAGTTCGATTCCGGTAGCCGGCACCATTCAAGTCACAAGTAGTTAAAATCTGGTGGGGTTCCCGAGCGGCCAAAGGGAGCAGACTGTAAATCTGCCGTCACAGACTTCGAAGGTTCGAATCCTTCCCCCACCACCAAATCTTGCCTTCGGCGATTAACTGAGATGCGATAAACACCGCAACGGTTGATGGCGGGAGGAGAGGGCGAAAGCCTTCGGCAAGGTTCGAGTTGTGCAGCGCGAGGCGCAGCCGGCCCGAAGGATACGAGCCGAGTGATGAACAATCCTGCTCTATCCCCAAAATTCTACAGAAAAATCAGGTAGCCGAGTTCCAGGATGCGGGCATCGTATAATGGCTATTACCTCAGCCTTCCAAGCTGATGATGTGGGTTCGATTCCCACTGCCCGCTCCAAGATGTGCTGATATAGCTCAGTTGGTAGAGCGCACCCTTGGTAAGGGTGAGGTCGGCAGTTCGAATCTGCCTATCAGCACCACTTCTTAATTTCTCGCCCCCTGATTTTCTTTCTGTTCTGGATTCAACGAGCAAATGCTTGGTTGATGTGGTGATACCACCGATTTATCCGTGTCTTAGAGGGACAATCGATGTCTAAAGAAAAGTTTGAACGTACAAAACCGCACGTTAACGTCGGTACTATCGGCCACGTTGACCACGGTAAAACTACCCTGACTGCAGCGATCACTACCGTACTGGCTAAAACCTACGGCGGTTCTGCACGTGCTTTCGACCAGATCGATAACGCGCCAGAAGAAAAAGCTCGTGGTATCACCATCAACACCTCTCACGTTGAGTATGACACCCCGACTCG
>NZ_JBJNMO010000016.1:0-2834 GCF_052168495.1 Serratia sp. CY52157
CAACCGGCGATACCCGAATGGGGAAACCCAGTGTGTTTCGACACACTATCATGTCATGAATACATAGTGGCATGAGGCGAACCGGGGGAACTGAAACATCTAAGTACCCCGAGGAAAAGAAATCAACCGAGATTCCCCCAGTAGCGGCGAGCGAACGGGGAGGAGCCCAGAACCTGAATCGGCTTGTGTGTTAGTGGAAGCGTCTGGAAAGTCGCGCAGCAAAGGGTGATAGCCCCGTACACTAAAATGCACAGGTCGTGAGTTCGATGAGTAGGGCGGGACACGTGACATCCTGTCTGAATATGGGGGGACCATCCTCCAAGGCTAAATACTCCTGACTGACCGATAGTGAACCAGTACCGTGAGGGAAAGGCGAAAAGAACCCCGGCGAGGGGAGTGAAATAGAACCTGAAACCGTGTACGTACAAGCAGTGGGAGCACCTTCGTGGTGTGACTGCGTACCTTTTGTATAATGGGTCAGCGACTTATATTTTGTAGCAAGGTTAACCGTATAGGGGAGCCGTAGGGAAACCGAGTCTTAACTGGGCGATTAGTTGCAAGGTATAGACCCGAAACCCGGTGATCTAGCCATGGGCAGGTTGAAGGTTGGGTAACACTAACTGGAGGACCGAACCGACTAATGTTGAAAAATTAGCGGATGACTTGTGGCTGGGGGTGAAAGGCCAATCAAACCGGGAGATAGCTGGTTCTCCCCGAAAGCTATTTAGGTAGCGCCTCGTGAACTCATCTTCGGGGGTAGAGCACTGTTTCGGCTAGGGGGCCATCCCGGCTTACCAAACCGATGCAAACTCCGAATACCGAAGAATGTTATCACGGGAGACACACGGCGGGTGCTAACGTCCGTCGTGAAGAGGGAAACAACCCAGACCGCCAGCTAAGGTCCCAAAGTCATGGTTAAGTGGGAAACGATGTGGGAAGGCATAGACAGCCAGGATGTTGGCTTAGAAGCAGCCATCATTTAAAGAAAGCGTAATAGCTCACTGGTCGAGTCGGCCTGCGCGGAAGATGTAACGGGGCTAAACCATGCACCGAAGCTGCGGCAGCGACGCTTAGGCGTTGTTGGGTAGGGGAGCGTTCTGTAAGCCGTTGAAGGTGGCCTGTGAGGGTTGCTGGAGGTATCAGAAGTGCGAATGCTGACATAAGTAACGATAAAGCGGGTGAAAAGCCCGCTCGCCGGAAGACCAAGGGTTCCTGTCCAACGTTAATCGGGGCAGGGTGAGTCGACCCCTAAGGCGAGGCTGAAAAGCGTAGTCGATGGGAAACAGGTTAATATTCCTGTACTTGGTGTTACTGCGAAGGGGGGACGGAGAAGGCTAGGCTAGCCGGGCGACGGTTGTCCCGGTTTAAGCGTGTAGGGGGTGTGACCTGGTAAATCCGGTTGCATACTAACCCTGAGGCGTGATGACGATGCACTACGGTGCAGAAGTAGTTGATGCCCTGCTTCCAGGAAAATCCTCTAAGCTCCAGGTAACATTAAATCGTACCCCAAACCGACACAGGTGGTCAGGTAGAGAATACCAAGGCGCTTGAGAGAACTCGGGTGAAGGAACTAGGCAAAATGGTGCCGTAACTTCGGGAGAAGGCACGCTGGCATGTAGGTGAAGTCCCTCGCGGATGGAGCTGAAGCCAGTCGAAGATACCAGCTGGCTGCAACTGTTTAATAAAAACACAGCACTGTGCAAACACGAAAGTGGACGTATACGGTGTGACGCCTGCCCGGTGCTGGAAGGTTAATTGATGGGGTCAGCCGCAAGGCGAAGCTCTTGATCGAAGCCCCAGTAAACGGCGGCCGTAACTATAACGGTCCTAAGGTAGCGAAATTCCTTGTCGGGTAAGTTCCGACCTGCACGAATGGCGTAATGATGGCCAGGCTGTCTCCACCCGAGACTCAGTGAAATTGAACTCGCTGTGAAGATGCAGTGTACCCGCGGCAAGACGGAAAGACCCCGTGAACCTTTACTATAGCTTGACACTGAACATTGAGCCTTGATGTGTAGGATAGGTGGGAGGCTTTGAAGCGTGGACGCCAGTCTGCGTGGAGCCATCCTTGAAATACCACCCTTTAATGTTTGATGTTCTAACTCGGCCCCATAATCTGGGGTGAGGACAGTGTCTGGTGGGTAGTTTGACTGGGGCGGTCTCCTCCCAAAGAGTAACGGAGGAGCACGAAGGTTAGCTAATCACGGTCGGACATCGTGAGGTTAGTGCAAAGGCATAAGCTAGCTTGACTGCGAGAGTGACGGCTCGAGCAGGTACGAAAGTAGGTCTTAGTGATCCGGTGGTTCTGAATGGAAGGGCCATCGCTCAACGGATAAAAGGTACTCCGGGGATAACAGGCTGATACCGCCCAAGAGTTCATATCGACGGCGGTGTTTGGCACCTCGATGTCGGCTCATCACATCCTGGGGCTGAAGTAGGTCCCAAGGGTATGGCTGTTCGCCATTTAAAGTGGTACGCGAGCTGGGTTTAGAACGTCGTGAGACAGTTCGGTCCCTATCTGCCGTGGGCGTTGGAAGATTGAGAGGGGTTGCTCCTAGTACGAGAGGACCGGAGTGAACGCACCACTGGTGTTCGGGTTGTCATGCCAATGGCATTGCCCGGTAGCTAAGTGCGGAAAAGATAAGCGCTGAAAGCATCTAAGCGCGAAACTTGCCTCAAGATGAGTCTTCCCTGGGCCTTTAAGGCCCCTGAAGGAACGTTTAAGACTAAGACGTTGATAGGCTGGGTGTGTAAGTGCAGCGATGCATTGAGCTAACCAGTACTAATGATCCGTGAGGCTTAACCTTACAACACCGAAGGTGTTTTTAGAGAGA
>NZ_JBJNMO010000017.1:0-1950 GCF_052168495.1 Serratia sp. CY52157
GACAGCGTGCCGGTGTCGCGTGACGGCATGGTGCTGAAGGCGGGGGCGGAAGTGGCGGTGAACGAAAACGCCTCGCTGTCGCTGGGCTACGGCGGGCTGCTGTCGCAGCACCATCAGGACAACAGCGTCAACGCCGGCTTCACCTGGCGCTTCTAAGCAACATCGACTCAATCCTTGTACGGGAACCGCCTGCGGGCGGTTCCTTTTTCACATCCTGCTAATGAGAACCCGGCGCACCTGGGGCGTCGGCCAATAACAAGCAAAAGGTAAGGAAATGACAACAACAATGGGTTTTGATAGCAAAGGAAACGTTCGTCGCTCGCCGTGGCGGCTGAACGCGCTGGTCTGCTGCATGGCGCTGGCAGGGTATGCGCAGGCGGCGCCGCACGAGGTGAATGGCCAACCCGGCGATCCGGCCAGCTGGCGCAGCGCCGAATTCAACGCCAACTGGGGGTTGGGGGCGATCCACGCCGATGAGGCCTACGCCGCCGGCTACACCGGCAAAGGGCAAAAGGTGGGCATTTTCGACACTCCGGTTAACCGCCATCCCGAATTCGCCGGCGACGGCAAACTGATCAACGTCGTCACCGAAGGCTACCGCGCCTATACCGATCCGCACCGGCCGGGAATTAACGCCGGCGATCGCTTTTACTTCGACGGCACCTTCCACTTCTACAGCGGTTCGCAGGGCATGTTGAGCAATCACGGGGTGCACGTCGCGGGGATCAGCGCGGCGAATCGCGACGGCGTCGGCATGCACGGCGTGGCCTTCGATTCGCAGGTGATCAGCGTCGATAATGACAACGACGGCCCGGCGTACGGCGAATTCCTCGGCCTGGACGGCGCCGTCACCAATGCCGGCTGGCAGGCGATGATCAAGAGCGGCGTGCGGGTGATCAACAACAGCTGGGGCGTCAGCATTCCCGATTTCCTGTCCGACGGCGGCCGCGATCCTAACGCGCTGCACTTCGAGCTGAAGGATGCGCAGGAGCAATTCGATCAGGTCAAGCCGCTGCTCGGTAGCCTGGCCGGCGCAGGTTATCAGGGCGCCATCGACGCGGCGCGCAAAAATATTCTGGTGCTGTTCGCCGCCGGTAACGACGGCAATTACAACCAACCGGATGTGATCAGCGGGCTGGCCTACTTCGTGCCGGACATCGCGCCGAACTGGCTGTCGGTCGCCAGCGTGGCGCAGGATGCGGCATCCGCCAACAGCGTGCCTTACACCATCAGCAGTTTCTCGTCCCGCTGCGGCTATACCGCCAGCTTCTGCGTCTCGTCGCCGGGCAGCAAAATCTACAGCACCGTGGCCAACGGTTCCGATCCGGCCAATCTGGTGTCGGACTACGGCAATAAAAACGGCACCTCGATGGCGACCCCGCACGTCACCGGCGCAGTGGCGGTGTTGCTGCAGCGTTTCCCGTACATGAACTCGGCGCAGATTGCCGACGTGCTGAAAACCACCGCCACCGACATGGGCGCGCCGGGCATCGACGCGCTCTACGGCTGGGGGATGATCAACCTGGGCAAGGCCATCAACGGCCCGGGCATGTTCTATACCGTCGAGGATATTCCCGCAGAGTTCCGCATCCCGGATCCGACGGGCGTGGCCTACGGCCCGACCCAGTTTGTCGTCAATATTCCGGGACTGGGCGCCGAGGTGGATGCCGGTACGTTGCATGCCAGGAAGTGTGACGATATCAGCTGTGAGTTGGACGTTTACTCCAATAACATCTCCGGCCACGGCGGCCTGACCAAGGAAGGGATGGGCACGCTGGTCATGACCGGCGCCAACACCTATTCCGGCCCGACGCTGGTCAATCAGGGCCGACTGGCGATCAACGGCTCGGTCACCTCGGACGTCAGCGTGCAGAGCGGCGGCATCGTCGGCGGCAGCGGCACGGTCGGTTCGCTGACCGCCCGCCGCGGCGGCACCGTGGCGCCGGGCAA
>NZ_JBJNMO010000018.1:0-800 GCF_052168495.1 Serratia sp. CY52157
TAGGTAGCTTAACCTTCGGGAGGGCGCTTACCACTTTGTGATTCATGACTGGGGTGAAGTCGTAACAAGGTAACCGTAGGGGAACCTGCGGTTGGATCACCTCCTTACCTAAAGATATTGCTTCGAGTGGCGTGCTCACACAGATTGTCTGATAGAAAGTAACGAGCAGAAATACCTTTATAGGCTTGTAGCTCAGGTGGTTAGAGCGCACCCCTGATAAGGGTGAGGTCGGTGGTTCAAGTCCACTCAGGCCTACCACTTCTTGTAAGTGGAAAAGGTACTGCACGTGACTGTATGGGGCTATAGCTCAGCTGGGAGAGCGCCTGCCTTGCACGCAGGAGGTCAGCGGTTCGATCCCGCTTAGCTCCACCATATAGTCCGGTATTTCAATACTTCAGAGTATATTGGCGACAGTATGCTGCGAAGTATTTTGCTCTTTAACAATCTGGAACAAGCTGAAAATTGAAACATGACGGCTGAAATTTATCCCTCCGTAGATGTACTGGGATAAAGAGTAACCTGTCATAGAGTCTCTCAAATGTTTGCAGCGCGAACGATGGAAACATCTTCGGGTTGTGAGGTTAAGTGACTAAGCGTACACGGTGGATGCCTAGGCAGTCAGAGGCGATGAAGGGCGTGCTAATCTGCGAAAAGCGTCGGTAAGGTGATATGAACCGTTACAACCGGCGATACCCGAATGGGGAAACCCAGTGTGTTTCGACACACTATCATGTCATGAATACATAGTGGCATGAGGCGAACCGGGGGAACTGAAACATCTAAGTACCCCGAGGAAAAGA
>NZ_JBJNMO010000019.1:0-574 GCF_052168495.1 Serratia sp. CY52157
GCTATCGACAAGCCGTTCCTGCTGCCAATCGAAGACGTATTCTCCATCTCCGGTCGTGGTACCGTTGTTACCGGTCGTGTTGAGCGCGGTATCATCAAAGTTGGCGAAGAAGTTGAAATCGTTGGTATCAAAGACACCGTTAAGTCTACCTGTACTGGCGTTGAAATGTTCCGCAAACTGCTGGACGAAGGCCGTGCTGGTGAGAACGTAGGTGTTCTGCTGCGTGGTATCAAACGTGAAGAAATCGAACGTGGTCAGGTACTGGCTAAACCAGGCTCCATCAAGCCGCACACCCAGTTCGAATCTGAAGTGTACATCCTGAGCAAAGATGAAGGTGGTCGTCACACGCCATTCTTCAAAGGCTACCGTCCACAGTTCTACTTCCGTACTACTGACGTGACCGGTACCATCGAACTGCCAGAAGGCGTAGAGATGGTAATGCCAGGCGACAACGTGAACATGGTTGTAACCCTGATTCACCCAATCGCGATGGATGACGGTCTGCGTTTCGCAATCCGTGAAGGCGGCCGTACTGTAGGCGCTGGTGTTGTTGCTAAAGTTATCGCTTAATCGC
>NZ_JBJNMO010000020.1:0-573 GCF_052168495.1 Serratia sp. CY52157
TTTGTGATTCATGACTGGGGTGAAGTCGTAACAAGGTAACCGTAGGGGAACCTGCGGTTGGATCACCTCCTTACCTAAAGATATTAGTTCGCGTGGCGTGCTCACACAGATTGTCTGATGAAAAAGTAACGAGCAAAGCGCTACCTGTTGATGCCATGAGTCATTCATGCTGATACGAACCGATTAAGTTATTCAGTTTAATCGGATTTTCGTGTCCCCATCGTCTAGAGGCCTAGGACACTGCCCTTTCACGGCTGTAACAGGGGTTCGAATCCCCTTGGGGACGCCATTCCGATAATGAGTGAAAGACATTATCACCGGTCACAACAGACCGAAAAAATCTTAAAGATGACTTCCGAGTCATGTTTAAGATTTTGCTCTTTAACAATCTGGAACAAGCTGAAAATTGAAACATGACGGCTGAAATTTATCCCTCCGTAGATGTATTGGGATGAAGAGTAACCTGTCATAGAGTCTCTCAAATGTTTGCAGCGCGAACGATGGAAACATCTTCGGGTTGTGAGGTTAAGTGACTAAGCGTACACGGTGGATGCCTAGGCAGTCAGAGGCGAT
>NZ_JBJNMO010000021.1:0-547 GCF_052168495.1 Serratia sp. CY52157
GCTTAACCTTCGGGAGGGCGCTTACCACTTTGTGATTCATGACTGGGGTGAAGTCGTAACAAGGTAACCGTAGGGGAACCTGCGGTTGGATCACCTCCTTACCTAAAGATATTAGTTCGAGTGGCGTGCTCACACAGATTGTCTGATGAAAAAGTAACGAGCAAAAGCGTCATAAAAGTACGGTGTCGTGTCCCCTTCGTCTAGAGGCCTAGGACACCGCCCTTTCACGGCGGTAACAGGGGTTCGAATCCCCTAGGGGACGCCAAGCTTCCGACCCACCCGGTGAAAGCGGCGGTCTCAAGTATCTGACGATACACCATATCTTAAAGATGACTTCCGAGTCATGTTTAAGATATTGCTCTTTAACAATCTGGAACAAGCTGAAAATTGAAACATGACGGCTGAAATTTATCCCTCCGTAGATGTACTGGGATGAAGAGTAACCTGTCATAGAGTCTCTCAAATGTTTGCAGCGCGAACGATGGAAACATCTTCGGGTTGTGAGGTTAAGTGACTAAGCGTACACGGTGGATGCCTAGGCAGTCAG
>NZ_JBJNMO010000022.1:0-509 GCF_052168495.1 Serratia sp. CY52157
CTGGCTAAAACCTACGGCGGTTCTGCACGTGCTTTCGACCAGATCGATAACGCGCCAGAAGAAAAAGCTCGTGGTATCACCATCAACACCTCTCACGTTGAGTATGACACCCCGACTCGTCACTACGCGCACGTTGACTGCCCAGGGCACGCCGACTACGTGAAAAACATGATCACCGGTGCTGCTCAGATGGACGGCGCGATCCTGGTAGTTGCTGCGACTGACGGCCCAATGCCTCAGACCCGTGAGCACATCCTGCTGGGTCGTCAGGTTGGCGTTCCTTTCATCATCGTATTCATGAACAAATGCGACATGGTTGATGATGAAGAGCTGCTGGAACTGGTAGAAATGGAAGTTCGCGAACTGCTGTCCGCGTACGACTTCCCAGGCGACGACCTGCCAGTGATCCGCGGTTCCGCGCTGAAAGCGCTGGAAGGCGAAGCTGAGTGGGAAGCGAAAATCATCGAACTGGCCGAAGCCCTGGACAGCTACATCCCAGAGCCAGAGCG
>NZ_JBJNMO010000023.1:0-505 GCF_052168495.1 Serratia sp. CY52157
TGAACGTGGCGGGCAACGTCAGCTTCGAGCCGGGTTCGCGCTACGCGGTGGAAGTGGGGCCGAACGGCCAGAGCGATCGGATCCAGAGCAGCGGATCGGCGACGATCGGCGGCGGCGAGGTGGCGGTGACGCTGGAGAACAGCGCCAACCTGCTGACGCAAAGCGAGGTGCGCAGCCTGCTGGGCCAGCAGTACACCATCCTGAGCGCGCAGCAGGGGGTGAGCGGGCAGTTTGACGCGGTGGCGCCGAACTACCTGTTCCTCGGCACCGGGCTGAGCTACCAGCCGGCCGGGGTGACGCTGAGCGTCGGGCGCAACGGCACGAGCTTCGCCAGCGTGGCGCAGACGCCGAACGAGCGGGCGGTGGCGGCGGCGGCGGATGCGCTGGCGGCGGGCAACCCGGTGTACGAAAGCGTTCTTAACAGCGGCACGGCGGGCGAGGCGCGGCAGGCGTTCCGTCAGCTGTCGGGGCAAATCCATGCGGATATCGCGTCGGCGCTGGTGAA